>CAJUAB010000012.1 GCA_910583845.1 uncultured Acetatifactor sp. | reverse complement strand
TCCGGCTCCGGCAAATCCACCCTGCTCCACATGATGGGCGGCTTGGACACGCCTACTTCCGGGGACATCATCGTGGGCGGGAAACGCCTCTCAGGAAAAAGCGAGGAGCAGATGGCGGTGTTCCGCCGCCGTCACATCGGTTTTGTGTTCCAGAATTACAATCTGGTGCCGATCCTGAATGTGTATGAAAACATCGTCCTGCCGGTGCAGCTGGACGGAAGGAAAGCGGACAAAGGGTTTCTGGAGGAAATAGTCCGCTCCCTGGGTCTCCAGGACAAGCTCCAGAACCTCCCGGGCAGCCTCTCCGGCGGTCAGCAGCAGAGAGTCTCCATTGCCCGCGCTTTGCTCACGAAGCCAGAGATCATCCTGGCGGATGAGCCCACCGGAAACCTGGACAGCAGAACCAGTGAAGATGTGCTTGAGCTGTTGAAAATCACCAGTGCCAAGTTTAGACAAACTACCGTCATGATCACCCACAATGACGCCATTGCACAAACGGCGGATCGAATCATACGCATCGAAGACGGGAGGGTAAGACAATGAGCCAGGGAAAGAGATTGAGCAGCCAACAAACCGCAGTTCAGGTCATCAGCCGGCGTTCCTTTCGGGCCGGACGCACCTCCAACCGACTGATTGCCGCCGCAGCTATCATTGTGGTGATTCTGATTACAGCCACTTGCAGTGTCTTTTTCAATCTGCAAAGTTTTTCTGCATTACAGAGTCTGAAAAGCTATGGGATGACCACAGATGTGATTTTTTCCAATCCCAGCGCCGGACAGCTGGCCCAGCTGGAGGAAAGTGATTTAGTGCGAAAGCCTCTGTATGTTTCCTACAAGCTGGGACGGCTGATCGGGAACCCTGGGCAGTCCGGTCTCAGCATCGACCTGTATGCGGCTCATAACTGGGACAACTGGGGCAGTCCGCTGGTCGATGATTTTCAGGGACACTATCCTGCTGAGGCCAACGAGGTCATGATGTCCACCTGGCTGCTGAAACGGTTTGGGATCGAGACGGTGATTGGAACGGAAATCACCTTGTCCGTAGGCTGGGATGACTGTGATGCGGTTCAGGAGGAGACATTTTATCTTTCCGGCTTCTACACGGATACCTCCTACATCAACACGGCAGCCAAACAGCAGGTTTTCCTGTCCACGATGGCTCTGTCGCAGCACGATATGCCGGCAACGATAGCCGGATTTTCCTTTTCCTCCGGCAGCGTTCAAAAGAACCTGAACCAAATCACAGAGCAGCTCGGCCTGACAGAACAGCAGTCTGTCACGGTTCTGTCAGGGCGGCAGATGTCCCTCCGGGACATTGTCCTGGCTCTGGTGGTCATCCTGTTTTTTATGTTGGACGGCTTTTTGATCATCTACAACATCAACGCCATTTCCGTCACCAAGGATGTCCAGTTTTATGGGCTGCTGAAAACCCTCGGAATTTCCCCCAGGCAGTTGAAACGGGTCATCTACTACCGGATGGGCCGGGTTCTGCTGCTGGCGCTTCCGGTCGGCCTGCTGCTGGGATGTGTTATGACACAGTGGATCGTTCCGCTTCTGCTGGGCGACTTGCTGGAGGGCTTTACTCAGGCGGATTTTCATTGGACAGTCCCCGTTGTATCTGCCCTGTTCTCCTGCGGGATGATTTTTGTCAGCTTCTCCATGACTGCGCGAAAAGTCCTCTCTATTTCCCCCATGGCTGCGCTGCGGTACACTGAGGAAGGCATCAAGGGTCAAACCAGCCGTTCCACCGACCATGCCACGCTGCCTTGGATGGGACTGAAAAATGCGTTCCGGCATCCTGTAAAAGCATTCTTTGTAATAGGGACTTATCTTTTAAGCAGTGTAACGTTCCTGCTCTGTATGACGGTGCTGAACGGCTTGTCGGTGGACGAATATGTCAACTTCAATACAGCTCATGACATTGCCCTCTATAACCACATGAGCCGGGCATCCTTCTCTCCCCAGGAGGAGCAGTCCTTTACATCGGAGATCATGACCCAACTCCGGCAGATGGAGGGCGTGGAAACCTTTGGCATCACAAAAGTCGTTCCTATCTATGAGCAGTATTCCGAAGAAGTATACGGGGATTGGTATCAGATCAAGAGCGATTTTGAGAAGTCAGGCGGCATGGAGCCCACAGACCCGCAGGTTTGGATCGACAGTCCCAGCGCGGCGTTCTGGAGCCTGTTGGTGGGTGTGGACAGCGATGTGATCGACGCCTATAACCAATCGGCGGAGTCACCCGTAGATATGGATGCCTTTGAACATGGGGAATTCCTGCTGACCACAGAAATGAACGGAAACGGATTGCACCAGGGAGACAGGATGACCTTTTTCGTCATGGACACGGATCAGGAGTTTCAACTGCCCATAGGAGGACAGATACCGCTGGAGCGGGACGGCATGAACGGCGGTGCGGCCCCCTGGCTGGTGGTTTCCAACAAGGTCATCGACCAATACAGGCCGGACGCCATTATCTACTCCATCAAGATTGACAGCGCCCCTGCATATGAGCAGAGCATTTTGGATCAGGTGAAGTCACTGACGGAGCATATTCCCGCCATTTCCAGGACATCCAAAATCGAACTGGCGGAATCGTTGGCCGAGGCAAAGAGCTCCCTGTCGAGGCTGTCCGCATTTCTTACCATCGTACTGTTCTCGATTGGCATTCTGAACTTTATCAACACTATGAGTGCCAATATTCTGAACCGTCAAAAAGAATTTGCCACCATGGAATCGATAGGCGCAACCAGACGGCAGGTGCGGCGGATGATTGTCTGGGAGGGGTTCTGGTATTTTGCGTCAACGATGTTTTTGTCGCTGACCGTTGGCTCTGCCGCCGATATTCTCCTGTTCGCCGCGATTCAAAGCTCACTGGGGTTCGGCGCGTTCCATTACCCGGCTGTACCTTTTGCGCTGTATATGCTGCTGGCTCTGGCCCTCTGCGGTGCAATTCCTGCGGCAATTTACCAGAAGACCGGAAACAGCAGCATCGTCCAGCGGCTGCGTGAAAACTGAATAGGCCACCTGTTTAGGAAAATGTCAGTCCCCCAACCTGTCTCAAGGTCATCTCAAGTTTTTCAAAGAAAGCTCAGGGCAGTGGCGGCTGTGCTTCTGGCTTCCGCCCTGACTGGCTGCGGTCATGTTGAACCCGATCCCCCCGACGATGACTCTGTTCAGAACATCGGCACTACCACCCAGGAACCGTCCACCGCAATTCTTATGACGGGAACGAGCAATTCAATCTACTGTACGCCGTCAAAAGAAAAAGCAATCCTACAGCAAAGGCCTTTTCGCACATTTTTTTGACACGGCACTTAAACGGAGACCACAGAATCCCCGCAAAGCACGGATTCTGTAGTTGCGTGAATGCGGAGCAGGGGGTAAAATGAAATGATAAGAGATGACGTGGCCCCCACAGACTGGGGGCGCATTCGGCAGAATATGTTTTTCGGACACGCTCTGAAACAGGAGGATATGGAGGGATAAAGGATATGTTTGCAGGCAGACGGATTATTTGGATTGTGGCAGCAGGCATTTGTCTTGCGCTGCTGGCGGGATGCGGTGTCACACGCGGGGAGGGGGAGGCCGCCAGGATGGAGGAATCATCCCGGCCGGAGGGGACTGCCGGGCTTTGCCCTTCCGGCTCCGGGGAAGCATCCGGGCAGGAAGAGGGGACAACCGCCGTGGAATCCCAGGCGTGGAATCCCGACGGCGGGACACGGGAGGCTGATACCGCAGAACGCGACATGCCGGATGAGCTCTCCGGACTGACGGAGGGGACACCTGCCCCGGAGCAGCCACAGCAGACTCCGCCGGGACAATCGCTTTCCCCGGTTTCGGGAGAACCGGCCCCGATGCCCCCGCAGGCGGTGACGCCTCAGACCGGCGGGCACATCATAGCCATTGACGCAGGCCATCAGGCCAAAGGCAACAAAGAGAAGGAACCGCTGGGACCGGGCAGCAGCGAATCGAAAGCCAAGGTGTCTTCCGGCACCCGGGGAGTATCCACAGGAGTTTACGAGTATGAACTGAATCTGACCATTGCGCAGGCCCTACAGACGGAACTGGAGGCCCGGGGTTATACCATCGTGATGATTCGCGACAGCCATGATGTGGATATCAGCAATAAGGAACGGGCGGAGACGGCCAACACCTCGGGAGCGGAGATATTTCTGCGCATCCATGCCAACGGCTCGGAAAAAAGCAGTGTCCATGGCACCCTGACCATCTGCAATACGGCTTCCAGCCCCTATAATCCGGAAATCCACGACGAGAGTCTGCGCCTGTCCCAGGAGGTGCTGTCCCATATGGTGGCGCTGATGGGCTCCAAAGACAGAGGAGTCTGGGAGACAGATACCATGAGCGGCATCAACTGGTGTACGATCCCGGTGACAATCGTTGAGATGGGCTATATGAGCAATAAGGAGGAGGATGAACGGATGCAGACATCAGATTATCAAAGTCTGATTGTGCAGGGGATCGCGGACGGAGTGGACGCGTATTTTGCCGGAGCGGAAATTTCCGGCTGATTGACAAGACCGGCCGGTTATGCGATAATCAGTTTTACACTGTCTGATCAGTATTGAGAAAGGGATGCGTCAGGAAATTATGTATACATTTAAAAGTCAGATCCGGTACAGCGAGTGTGACAGTCAGGCCAGGCTGACTCTTGCCTCTCTGTTGAATTACTTTCAGGACAGTTCCACCTTTCAGTCCGAGCTTCTGGGCGTGGGGGGACAGTATCTGAAAGAAAATAATCTGGTGTGGGTGCTCTCGTCGTGGCAGATTGTGGTGAACCGATACCCCGGGCTCTGCGAGGAGGTGGAGACAGGAACTTTTCCCTATGGATTCAGGGGCTGCTTCGGATACCGGAACTTTCTCATGCGGACTTCCGGGGGCGAGATGCTGGCCTGCGCCAACTCCCTGTGGACCCTGCTGGATCTGGAGCGGCAGACCATGGCGCATCCCACACAGCGGATGAAGGAAGCCTATGAGATTGAAGAAAAACTGCCCATGGACTATGCCCCCAGGAAAATTGATGTGCCCGGGGACGGAGTATATGAGGAATCCATTGTGGTAAAGAAGCACCATCTGGACACAAACCACCATGTGAATAACGGTCAGTTTGTGGACATGGCCATGAACAGTCTGCCGGAGGATTTCACAATCGGGCAGATGCGGGCGGAATACAGGATGCAGGCCCGCCTGGGAGATGAACTGCGCCCCTATGTGGCGAGGAAGCAGGGACTGTGCATTGTATCCCTGCGCAGTCCGGAAGAAAAGCCCTACGCGATTGTGGAGTTTGCGGAACCTGGAATCAGTTGACGGCATCCCCGGAAAGCGTCTTGGAGAAGAAAGGACAAAATGAAATTAGGAGAAAAACAGACATTATATGTGGTAAAAAAGGTAGATTTCGGCGTATACCTCGCGGAGAGCCCGGACAGCGGGGAAGACAGGGTATTGCTGCCGCGCAGGCAGGTGCCGCCGGATACGGGCATCGGGGACAGGCTGGAGGTTTTTTTGTACAAGGATTCCAAAGACAGGCTGATCGCGACCACCCAGACCCCCCGGCTGATGATGGGGGAGGTGGCGCAGCTTACGGTGGTCCAGACCGGAAAAATCGGGGCTTTTCTGGACTGGGGGCTGGAGAAAGATCTGCTGCTGCCCTTCCGCCAGCAGGTAAAAAGAGTCGCGGAGGGCGAAAAAGTGCTGGTCTCCCTTTATATAGACAAGAGCGAACGACTGTGCGCCACCATGAATGTGTATCATAATCTGCGCGCGGACAGTCCCTACCATGCGGAGGATGAGGTGGTGGGCCGGGCCTATGCCTCCAGCGATGAATTTGGCGTGTTTGTAGCCGTGGACAATTGTTATTCCGCCCTGATTCCCAAGAAAGAACTTTACGGGCAGGTGGAGCTGGGAGAGGACCTGCGGGCCAGGGTGTCCAAGGTGCAGCCGGACGGAAGGCTGGTGCTGAGCATCCGGGAAAAAGCCTACCTGCAGATTCATGAGGACGCGGAGAGACTGCTGGAGATCATAGACAGCTACGACGGCGTACTCCCCTTCAACGACAAAGTTTCACCGGCCATCATCCTGCGGGAGACCGGTATGAGCAAGAACGAGTTCAAGCGCGCGGTGGGCAATCTGCTTAAAGCCGGGAAAATACAGATCACGGAAAAGGTAATACGGAGAACATGAATATAAAGAAAGCGAACTGGATGTTTTTGGTCATAGTGCTCTCCCACGTGGGCCTGAGCCTGCTGGCGGCATACACACCGCTGTTACAGGCGATGGCGGGGAACATGGCGCTCAATATTATTGTGTCCGAGATCACAATCTGGCTTCCCGCTCTGCTGTTTCTGCTGGCCGGCAGAAACCGGCCAGCCGTCTTCTGCCGCATCAGGCCGGTCCACATATCCACGGCGCTGATGACCGTGCTGTTCACAGCGCTGATGGAACCTCTGATAACGGTGGTGAACGCGGTCTCCATGCTGTTTGTGGAGAACACGGTCGCGGGCCTTGGCGATCAGCTCACCCAGCTGCCCTTCTTTAGCATGCTGCTGGGGATAGCGGTATATGGCCCTTTTTCGGAGGAGCTGGCTTTCCGGGGCGTGATATACCAGAGCTACCGGCAGCAGGAGAACCGGTGGAAAGCCCTGCTGCTGAGCAGCCTGTTGTTCGGCCTGATGCATATGAATCTGAATCAGGCCTGCTACGCCTTTGTGATGGGCATTGCGCTGGCCCTGCTGACAGAAGCCTCCGGCAGCATGGTACCGGCTTTTATCGCTCACTTTTGCGTGAACGGCCTGTCCACGGCGCTGATATATGCCATGGACAATGTGGGAGGCGGAATCTCGGAGCTTGTGGAGACGGCGGAGAGCAGCTTGGGCGGGCGGGAGCTGCTGTTGAGCATCAGTCTGTATCTGCTGCTTTCCACCCTTTTCACGCCCATGGCAGGCTGTGTGCTGGCCTGGATTGCCCGGCGGGAAGGCCGCGGGGAGGAGCTGCGGAGCCTCTGGCGCAGCCGGAAGATAAGAGGGTCCCGGCTGATGAGTGTGCCGCTGGCTCTGGGAATCCTGATCTGCGTCGCTATGATTCTTATGGAAATGGTTCTGTCTTTTTGATGTCACGGCGGCTGTAAAATGGCACTTGGCAAAATACGGCATCTGTGTTAAGATAGAATCAGAATCTGACAGATGCCCGGTTCACTGCGGTATCTGTGGGGCAGACGGAGAAAACAGAAATTGCAGGGAGGTGTGGATATGGACATTGCGGGACTGTCAATGAATATGGCGATGATGGATGTGCAATCTCAGGTGGGGATTAAGATGCTGAGCAAGGCGATTGACCTGGGGGAAGAGCTGGGCGCGGGCGTGGTAGACATGGTGGACGCGGCGGCCCTGGAGCGCAGCGTGAATCCGGCAGTAGGCGGGAATATAGACATTCGTCTGTAACGGATTGGTTATTTTTTCCGACTATAGGGGTGGTGAGGCGTGTAAAATATGCCTGCCACCCTTTTTGTGACTAAATATCCATGAATTTTTCACAAAAACCTATTGCTTTTTTTGTGATTTTTTTGTAAATTTGTAGTAAAAGGAATTTTCGTCATTTTTACTAACTGATGAGCTGTCAGATTTCCGGTCCTGCCCGGCGCGCCGGAGCGTGTTTGAAAAATGCGGGCGTCTGACAGTATAATATCAGTTTCAGCCGGAGGAAAATACCTTACACAGGAAAAGGAGTAGAAAATATGATATCAAATCAGATCTTGCAGAGCACCATAGAGGGTCTTAAGGGGATTGCCAGAGTCGATATCAGCGTGATGGATGTGGACGGAAAGCCGGTGGCTTATACATCCGACATGTCGGGCAGCAGCAGAGCCGTGATGGAGTTTGCCAAGTCGCCGGCGGACTCTCAGGAGATTCAGGGATATCAGTTCTTCAAGGTATATGACGAGCAGCAGCTGGAGTATGTGCTTGTCATTGCGGGGACCGGCGAGGATGCGTATACCATCGGAAAGCTGAGCGCTTTCCAGGTCCAGAATCTGCTGGTGGCTTACAAGGAGCGTTTTGACAAGGATAATTTTATCAAGAATCTGCTGCTTGACAATCTGCTGCTGGTGGATATCTACAGCCGGGCCAAGAAGCTGCATATTCAGATGGATGTGGGCAGGGTGGTGATGATCGTGGAGTCCGAGAACGGCAAGGACAACAACGCCCTGGAACTGACCCGGACCTGTTTCGGAAACAACAGCAAGGATTTTGTGACCGCTGTGGACGAGAACAATGTGATCGTTGTCAAGGACCTGTCGGAGTCCGACAACAGCAAGGAGATTGAAAAGGCGGCCAGAGGGCTCTGCGGCGCTCTGCAAAAGGAAGGGCTCAAAGGAGTGCGCGTCGCCTACGGCACGGTGGTCAAGGAGATCAAAGAAGTCAGCCGCTCTTACAAGGAGGCCAAGATGGCTCTGGATGTGGGCAAAATCTTCTTTGACGAGAGGGATGTCATCGCCTACAGCGCCCTGGGCATCGGAAGGCTGATCTATCAGCTGCCCATCCCGCTGTGCAAAATGTTTATCAAGGAGATATTCGGCGGGAAAAGCCCGGATGAGTTTGATGAGGAGACCCTTACCACAATACATAAGTTTTTCGAGAACAGCCTGAATGTGTCCGAGACCTCCAGGCAGCTCTTTATCCACCGCAACACCCTGGTGTACCGTCTTGACAAGCTGCAGAAGAGTACAGGGCTGGATCTGCGGGTTTTTGAGGACGCCATCACTTTTAAAATCGCGCTGATGGTGGTAAAATATATGAAGTATATGGAAAACTTTGAATTTTAAGGCTTTCCATCGACGGTTATGCCCGCGAAGCGGGCGAGGAGCAGATACATGAGGAAAAAAGAAGCAATCAGAAAGCAGCAGGCCAAGTTCATCGAGGAGAACGGGGTAATCTGCCTGAACAATGTCAGCAAGTCCTATTCCAGCGGTTCACCGGCGCTGAACGGGATTTCCCTGAAGGTACACAGAGGAGAGTTCGTTTTTATCGTCGGAGACAGCGGTTCTGGGAAATCCACGCTGATCAAACTCCTTCTCCGGGAGCTGGTGGCCTCTTCCGGCCAGGTCAGCGTGATGGGAAAGGACATGGCGAAGCTGCGCAGGCGGGAGATTCCCAGGCTGCGCCGCAATCTGGGCGTGGTCTTTCAGGATTTCCGGCTGCTGAACGACAGAAACGTATATGAGAACGTGGCCTTTGCCCAGCGGATCGTGGAGATTCCCGGCCGGGAAATCCGCCGCAATGTCCCCGCGATTCTTGCCACAGTGGGGCTGGCGGGCAAATATAAGGCCAAGACCACGCAGTTGTCCGGCGGTGAACAGCAGAGAGTAGCCCTGGCCAGGGCTTTGATCAACAACCCTTCCATCCTGCTGGCGGATGAACCTACCGGCAACCTGGACCCCAAGAACTCCTGGGAGATTATGAAGCTGCTGGAAGAGATCAATGAAGCCGGCACCACCGTGGTGGTGGTCACCCATAACCGCGAGATCGTCAACGCCATGCAAAAGCGCGTGGTTACCATGAAAAAGGGCGTGATCATCAGCGACGAAGAGGAAGGGGCATATATAGACGATGAAGATTAGTACATTTTTTTATACCATACAGCAGGGCTTTAAAAACCTGTTCCGCAATAAATGGTATTCGTTGGCGTCCATCGCCACGATCTCCGCATGTCTCTTCCTGTTTGGCATATTTTACGCGATAGTGGCAAACTTTCAATATATTGTAAAGGGACTGGAGGAGAATGTCTGTGTCACGGTTTTCTTTGAAGAAGGCATAACGGATACCCGTATTGAAGAGATCGGCAAGATGATCAGCAGCCGGACGGAAGTCGCCCGGGTGGAGTATATCTCCGCGGAGGAGGCGTGGGAAAGCTATCAGAAGGTCTACTTCGGGGACCGCGCGGAGGAATTTATCGCCGGATATCCCTCCAATCCGCTGTACAGGGACATGAATTATGTGGTGTATTTAAGCGACGTGTCCATGCAGGATGCCCTGGTGACATATCTGTACTCCATCGCGGGGGTGCGGGATGTGAGACATTCTTCTCTGCTGGCCGGCACCTTAAGCGGCGTGAATCTGCTGATCGGCTATGTGTCGCTGGGGATTATCGTGGTGCTGCTGGCGGTGTCGGTATTTCTGATCAGCAATACCGTGACCATCGGCATCTCCGTGCGCCGGGAAGAGATCAATATTATGAAATATATCGGAGCCACCGACTTTTTTGTGCGCGCTCCTTTTGTGCTGGAGGGCATGCTGATCGGCCTGATCGGGGCGGCCATACCGCTGTGGGTGGTCCACTATTTTTACGCCAGCGTCCTTTCCTACACCACGCAGAAATTCGCGATGCTGAGTCACCTGCTCAGGTTCCTTCCCGCTGAGACGATTTTCGGATTCCTGACACCGGTGTGCCTGGGCGTGGGCGTGGGGATCGGATTCGTGGGCAGCATATCCACTGTCAGGAAACATCTGCATGTATAGGGAGCTTGAACAGTCATGAAAAGATGGAAGATTACAGGCAGCCTGGCCCTGCTGGCAACGCTTCTGTGTATGTCGGGCCAATCCCAGGCGTCCGGTACAAACCTGTCCAGCATCACATCGGATTCCATCAGGGAGATGGAGAGTCAGATTGATAGTGCGCAGAATGAGCGGGATCAGTTGAAAAACGGTCTTTCCGATATCCGGAAGCTGGTGGCGCAGCTGGAACAGGAGAAAAAGGATCTGAAAAGCTATGTGGCCAGACTGGACGCGAGCATGACCCAGATCGAGGAAAAGATCGCGGAACTGAAACTCCAGATCGCCAACAAGGAAGCGGAGATTGTGGAGGCGCAGAATCAGTTGGAAAACGCGCAGGAAGTAGAGGCGGGGCAGTATGCCGCCATGTCCAGCCACATAAGATATAGCTATGAGAGAGGGGAGAATTACTTTCTGGAGATGCTTCTGGGAGCCACCAGCTTCGCGGATTTTTTGAACCGCAGCTACTATATGGAAAAGGTGGCGGAATACGACAACCAGATGTTGGAATCCTTTATTCAGACCCGGGAATATGTGGAGCTGTGCAAGGCCCGGCTGGAGGAGGATAAGGCGTTTCTGGATGACGCCAAGGCGGGAGTGGAGACCGAGCAGGCGGCACTGGAAGAACTGATGAACCAGAAGGAGAAGGAACTGAAAGCCTATGACCAGCGAATCAACACGGGAGAACAGTCCATAGAGGAGTATGAGGCGGATATAAAAGCCCAGAATGAACTGATCTCGGCTCTGGAAAAAGCGGTGGAGGATGAAAAGAAGCGCATTCTCGCCAGCAACGGCAAAGTGCTGATGTATGACGGCGGCACTTTCAAATTTCCGCTGGCTTCCTACACCCGCGTGTCTGACGACTATGGCATGCGTATACATCCCACTCTCTTTGTAGAGCAGTTCCACAATGGAGTGGATCTGGCATCCCCTAAGGGGACGGCCATCTATGCGGCCTATGATGGAATAGTGGTCGCGGCGGATTACAGCTCCACCATGGGCAATTATGTGATGATCGACCACGGGGGAGGACTTTATACCATTTATATGCACGCTTCCAAGCTGTACGTGAAGAAGGACGATGTGGTGGCCCGGGGCAACACCATCGCGGCGGTGGGCTCCACCGGCCGCTCCACCGGCAATCATCTGCATTTCAGCGTACGTCTGAATGGGGAATATGTATCCCCCTGGAACTATATTTCGCCGTGACAGCAGGCGATGGATTCTGATATACAGGAATAGGTTTTGGTTGGTCGATGTATCACACTTCCGGCGTCTGGCGCGTTTTTGCGCCGTGTAAGCCTGCCGGAAGCTGGAAATCGGCGTCTGGCGCGGGCCGGATGCCGGCTATGCGGAAAAGAGGTAGACATGGAAGTATTTGAACAGCAGAATAAGCGCCAGACCGGTGACGGGGGCAGATTTTTCGCAGGTCTGATTGTGGGCGTCATCACCTCCCTGCTGGTGGTGTGCGTGGGATATGTAGGGTATCAGATCCAGCAGAGAGTGGAAAGCGGCGGGCGGGACAGCCAGCAGGTCAACGCGGGCAGTTCGGACCCGGAGGGCAAACTGAGCGATATTGTGTCGGACAAAGTGGATACGCTGGAATACATGATAGAACAGTACTATTATAAGGACGGCATCAGCCGCGAGGATCTGGAAAACGGCATCTATCAGGGCTTGATGGACGCGGTGGGCGACCCCTATACCAGTTATTTCAACGCCAGCGATTTCAGCACGTTCATGGAGCAGAACAAGGGTGCCTACTATGGGATCGGCGCTTATGTGGCCCAGGACACGGAGCGCAATTATCCGAAGATCAACAGCCCCATCCCGGGCTCTCCGGCTGAGGAGGTGGGACTGCGGCCCAATGATATTATCTATGAAGTGGAGGGTGAGTCCACTTACGGCATGGATCTGGATAAAGTGGTGAGCCTGATCAAGGGGGAGGAGGGCACCACTGTGCGAATGACGATCTACAGGGACGGAGAATACCTGGAGATGGCCGTACAGCGCAGGCAGGTGGAGATTCCCACGGTGGAGCAGGAAATGCTGGGGGACGGCATGGCTTATATCCGCATCATCGAATTTGACGAAGTGACGCCGAGCCAGTTTGAGCAGGCCCTGGAGACCTCCCGGGGCAGCGGCATGAAAGGGCTGGTGCTGGATCTGCGGGGGAACCCGGGCGGGAGTGTAAACGCGGTGGTGGACATTGCCAGAATGTTGCTGCCCGAGGGTCTGGTGGTTTATACCGAAGACAAATACGGCAAGCGGGAGCAGTACAGCTGTGACGGCAGCAATGAGTTTGAACTGCCCCTGGTGGTTCTGATCGACGGCAACAGCGCCAGCGCCTCCGAGCTTCTCTCCGGCGCTATCCAGGACTATGAAAAGGGTACGCTGGTGGGTACCACCACTTTCGGAAAGGGGATTGTACAGCAGATGCTGACTCTGCGGGACGGGTCCGCGGTCAAGATCACGATCAGCAGTTATTTCACGCCCAAGGGACGCAATATTCACGGGATCGGCATAGATCCCGACGTGGTCTGTCCCTTTGACGGCGAGGCCTATTACGGCAGCGGCTATGACAACCAGCTGGAAAAGGCCAAGGAAGTGCTGCTGGGGATTATGGAATAAATTCGCTCAAAAAATGCCACTGCGGCGCAGTGGCATTTTTTTGCACTTAAGGAGCGGCCCGGGAGGGGATTGTGGACGGATATACCCCGGGAACGAACATTCGGAACAAATGTTCTGAAACCATCTGTACAAAAGATCGGAAATATGATAGAATACATAGGAATTTGATTCTGTATGATCTGATCATGACCGAATTGTTTGAGGAGGTTTTTATGGATCACTTTAAATTAGTATCCGAATATCAGCCTACCGGCGATCAGCCCGCGGCGATTGAGGCGCTGGTGGAGGGCTTTAGGCAGGGAAATCAGTGTGAGACCCTGCTGGGAGTCACCGGTTCCGGTAAGACCTTTACCATGGCCAACGTGATTGCGGCGCTGAATAAGCCCACCCTTATCATCGCGCACAACAAGACATTGGCGGGCCAGCTCTACGGAGAATTTAAAGAGTTTTTTCCGGAAAACGCGGTAGAATACTTTGTCTCCTACTATGATTATTACCAGCCGGAGGCCTATGTGCCCTCATCGGATACCTATATTGCCAAGGATTCTTCCGTCAATGACGAAATCGACAAGCTGCGGCTGTCCGCCACAGCCTCTCTGTCCGAGCGCAGGGATGTGATCGTGGTGGCCAGTGTCTCCTGCATCTACGGACTGGGCAGCCCGGATGATTATCAGGAGATGATTGTGTCCCTGCGCCCGGGTATGGTGAAGGACCGGGACCAGGTGCTCAGGGAATTGGTGGATATCCAGTATGACCGCAACGACATGGATTTGCAGAGAGGCACTTTCCGGGTGCGGGGGGATGTGGTGGAGATCTATCCGGCCCAGGGAGGCGACTACCTGATCCGGGTGGAATTTTTCGGGGACGAGATCGACCGGATTTCCCAGGTGGAGCCCCTCACGGGCAGGGCCCGCGCCACATTGAACCATATTTCCATCTTTCCGGCATCCCACTATGTGGTGGCGGCGGAAAAGATCAGGCGCGCCTGTGACAATATCGAGATCGAGCTGGAGGAGCGGGTGCGGTTTTTCAAGGGGGAGGACAAGCTGATTGAGGCCCAGCGTATCGCGGAGCGCACCAACTTCGACGTGGAAATGCTGCGGGAAGCGGGGTTCTGCTCCGGCATAGAGAACTACTCCCGCCATCTGAGCGGTACGAAGCCGGGAGAACCTCCCAAATGCCTGATGGATTATTTCGGGGATGATTATCTGATTATCATAGACGAGTCCCATATGACGATTCCCCAGATCGGCGCCATGTATGCCGGGGACAGGTCCCGCAAGACCACGCTGGTGGATTACGGCTTCAGGCTGCCCTCGGCGCTGGACAACCGTCCCTTGAATTTCTCGGAGTTTGAGGCCCATATCGATCAGATCCTCTTTGTGTCCGCCACTCCGGCCAAGTATGAGGAGGAACATGAGCTGCTTCGGGCGGAGCAGATTATTCGCCCCACCGGTCTTCTGGACCCGCAGGTGGATGTGCGGCCGGTGGAGGGCCAGGTGGACGACCTGATCGGGGAGATCAGGCGCGAGGTGGAGAAGCACAATAAGGTTCTGATTACCACCCTGACCAAGCGTATGGCTGAGGATCTCACGGACTATATGAAGGAAGTCGGCATCCGGGTGAAATATCTTCACTCGGATATTGACACGCTGGAGCGGGCTGAGATTATCCGGGACATGCGCCTGGATGTGTTCGATGTGCTTGTGGGCATCAATCTGCTGCGGGAGGGGCTGGATATTCCCGAGATTACCCTGGTGGCCATACTGGACGCGGACAAAGAGGGATTTCTGCGCAGCGGCACTTCCCTGATCCAGACCATAGGGCGGGCGGCCCGCAACGCGGACGGACGCGTAATCATGTACGCGGATGTGATCACGGATTCCATGCGCATGGCCATCGATGAGACCAACCGCCGCCGGGCCATTCAGACCGCCTACAACAAGGCCCATGGGATTACGCCCCAGACCATCAAGAAGGCAGTGCGGGAGCTGATCAGCATTTCCAGGGAAATCGCGCAGGAAGAGGTGCGCTTTGAGAAAGATCCCGAATCCATGAGCCGCAGGGAACTGGAAAAACTGATTGCGGAGATCCAGCGGAAGATGCAGAAAGCGGCGGCAGATCTGAACTTTGAGGCCGCGGCGGAGCTGCGGGATAAGATGCTGGAGCTTAAGGGAAAACTAAATGAGCTCAGCGAGGAGGACGCCTGACATGTAAAATGGCCGTATCGCGGACGGAGAAGTGCCCGGAAAAAGGATTCCGAATCCCGGCTCACGGGATCACGCAGGCGTGGAACCTGTCGGAAACACGCTTTGCATAATTACAATACAGAGACAAGCGAGGTATCATACAAATATGGAAGAAACAAAGAAAATGCTCCCCAGAAGGGAATATATCAAGATCAGGGGGGCCAGTGAGCACAACCTGAAAAATATTGATGTGGATATCCCCAGAAATGAGTTTGTTGTGCTGACAGGCATGTCAGGATCAGGGAAGTCTTCGCTGGCCTTCGACACCATCTATGCGGAGGGACAGCGCAGATACATGGAATCCCTGTCCTCCTACGCGAGGCAGTTTCTGGGCCAGATGGAGAAACCCAATGTGGAACGCATTGACGGATTATCTCCGGCCATTTCCATTGACCAGAAATCCACCAACCGCAACCCCCGTTCCACAGTGGGAACCGTGACGGAGATCTATGACTATTTTCGTCTGCTCTACGCCAGAATCGGCATCCCCCATTGTCCCAAATGCGGCAGAGTCATTGCCAGGCAGACAGTGGACCAGATGGTGGATCAGATTATGGCGCTGGGGGAGGGGGCCCGAATCCAGCTGCTGGCCCCGGTGGTCAGAGGCCGTAAGGGAATGCATGAAAAGGTGTTTGACCGGGCCAAGAAAAGCGGCTATGTCCGGGTGAGAGTGGACGGCAATCTGTATGAGCTGTCGGAGGATATCCCCATGGAGAAAAACGTCAAGCACAACATAGAGATTGTGGTGGACCGGCTGGTGGTGAAGGAAGGCATTCAGAAGCGCCTGGCGGATTCTATTGAGAATGTGCTGGAACTGGCGGAGGGCCTTCTGGAAGTGGATGTGATCGGAGGAGAAGTCATGAACTTTTCCCAGAGCTTTTCCTGCCCGGACTGCGGTATCAGTATCAGCGAAGTGGAGCCCCGCAGTTTTTCCTTCAACAATCCTTTCGGCGCCTGTCCGGTGTGCTTCGGCCTTGGCTATAAGATGGAGTTTGATATGGAACTGATCATTCCCAACCAGAGTCTGTCCATCAATCAGGGTGCCATCGTGGCTCTCGGCTGGCAGTCCTGCAACTCCAAAGGCAGCTTTACAAACGCGCTTCTGCAAGCGCTCTGCAAGGAATACCATTTTGATCTGGACACGCCCTTTCAGGATTATCCGGAGAAGGTCAAGGAAGTGCTGACCCACGGCACCGGTGGAAAAGAGGTCACCGTATATTATGAAGGACAGCGGGGGAAAGGGGAATATCCGGTCGCCTTTGAGGGACTGCTCCTGAACCTGGAGCGCAGATACCGGGAGTCGGGCTCCGAATCCATGAAGGCGGAGTATGAGACGTTTATGCGGATCACACCCTGCAAGGAGTGTAAGGGAATGCGCCTGAAACGGGAGTCTTTGGCGGTGACGGTGGGCGATAAGAATATTTATGAAGTCACCGCCCTGTCCATTGTAAAGCTCTATGACTTTGTGATGAACTTACAGCTGACACCTCAGCAGGAGTTTATCGGGAAACAGCTGCTCAAGGAGATCCGTGCCAGGGTAAAATTTCTGCAGGACGTGGGACTGGATTACCTGTCCCTGTCCCGGGCCACAGCCAGCCTGTCGGGCGGCGAGGCCCAGCGGATACGCCTGGCCACGCAGATCGGCTCCGGCCTGGTGGGGGTGTGCTACATTCTGGACGAACCCAGTATCGGCCTGCACCAGCGGGACAACGACAAGCTGCTGGCCACATTAAAGCAGCTGCGGGATCTGGGCAATACCCTGATTGTGGTGGAGCATGACGAAGACACCATGCTGGCGGCGGACTATATCGTGGATATCGGCCCCGGCGCAGGTTCCCACGGAGGCGAAGTGGTGGCGGTGGGAACCGCGGCGGAGATCATGGAGGTGCCCGAGTCCGTGACAGGCCAGTATTTAAGCGGCAGAAAATCCATCCCCGTGCCCGCGACGCGCCGCAAGCCCACAGGAACCATCAAAGTGCTGGGAGCGGCGGAAAACAATCTGAAAAATGTGGATGTAACCTTTCCCCTGGGGATTATGACCTGCGTCACCGGTGTGTCCGGTTCCGGAAAAAGCTCTCTGGTGAACGAGGTCCTGAACAAGCATCTGTCCCGGGATCTGAACCGGGCCAGGGTGATTCCGGGAAAGCACAGAGGAATTGAGGGAATCGAACAGCTGGACAAGGTGATCGATATTGACCAGTCGCCCATCGGACGGACCCCCAGATCTAATCCCGCCACCTATACCGGGGTGTTTGACATGATACGCGATCTGTTTGCCTCCACTCCCGATGCCAAGGCCAAGGGATATAACAAGGGACGGTTCAGTTTTAACGTGAAGGGCGGGCGATGTGAGGCGTGCAGCGGAGACGGCATCATCAAGATCGAGATGCATTTCCTGCCGGATGTATATGTGCCCTGTGAAGTCTGCGGCGGCAAGCGCTACAACAGGGAGACTCTGGACGTGAAATACAAGGGCAAAAGCATCTACGACGTGCTGGATATGACGGTGGAGGAGGCGCTGCCGTTCTTTGAGAATGTGCCCTCCATCCGCAATAAGATTCAGACCCTGTATGATGTGGGACTGTCTTATGTGAAGCTGGGACAGCCCTCCACCACCCTGTCCGGAGGCGAGGCCCAGCGGATCAAGCTGGCCACGGAGCTGTCCAGGCGCAGTACGGGCAAGACGGTGTATATTCTGGACGAGCCCACCACAGGCCTGCATTTCGCGGACGTCCATAAACTGGTGGAGATTCTGCACAAGCTGGCGGACGGCGGCAATACGGTGATTGTCATTGAACACAATCTGGATGTGATCAAGGCGGCGGACTATATCATAGATATGGGGCCGGAAGGCGGAGACCGGGGAGGCACCGTCATCGCCCAGGGAACGCCGGAGGAGATCGCCCGGACTCCCGGGTCCTATACGGGCATTTATGTAAAAAAGATGCTGGAGAGGGGTTAAGCCCTTCCGAAATCAGCCGATATAAATAGGGAAAGCACGGATGCGGAAAGAGAACGGAGGGAACCGTTTTCTTTTCGCATTTAAAAACTCCTGAAATTTTTGCAAAACCCCTTTGAAAAAAAAATGTTTTCATGTATAATGTACGTTGACGTTATGCGTCTGCACAGGAATTGTTTATTTATCTGAAAATGTGGAAACATTAACATATACCTGCGGGCAGTGATATTTGCCATTTTACCCGACTCACGAGCTTAAAGCGCTATGATCCAGCGGTAAAATCCATCGCTCGTGAGTATTGATACCATGAAAGGGGTAGTAACATATGTATACGGATATCGGAATTGATTTGGGTACCGCCAGCATTTTGGTTTACATCAGAGGAAAGGGCGTAGTCCTGAAGGAGCCGTCTGTTGTAGCTTTTGATAGAGATACCAACAAGATTAAAGCCATCGGGGAGGACGCCCGGCTGATGCTGGGGCGCACACCCGGCAATATTGTGGCGGTGAGGCCTCTGCGGCAGGGGGTTATTTCGGACTATACCGTCACAGAGAAGATGATGAAGTACTTTATCCAGAAGGCTCTGGGAAAGAGAACCTTCCGCAAACCCCGCATAGCGGTCTGTGTGCCCAGCGGAGTGACGGAAGTGGAAAAGAAAGCGGTTGAGGATGCTACCTACCAGGCGGGAGCCCGGGAGGTATTCATCATAGAGGAGCCCATTGCGGCGGCCATTGGTGCGGGGATCGACATTTCCAAGCCCTGTGGCAATATGATCGTGGATATCGGCGGCGGCACCTCCGATATAGCCGTGATCTCTCTGGGAGGTACTGTGGTCAGCGCCTCCATCAAGATAGCCGGAGACGATTTTGACGAGGCTATCGTACGGTACATGCGTAAGAAGCACAATCTGCTCATCGGCGAGCGGACTGCGGAGGATCTGAAGATCAAGATCGGTTCGGCGTTCAAGCGTCCGGAGGTGGACTATATGGATGTCCGGGGCCGAAACCTGGTGACAGGTCTGCCCAAGACGGTGAAGGTCTCCTCCGAGGAGACGGAGGAAGCTCTGCGGGAGACCACGGCGCAGATTGTGGAGACGATTCACAGTGTGTTGGAGAAGACTCCGCCCGAGCTGGCGGCGGACATCGCTGACAGAGGCATTGTGCTCACCGGCGGCGGCAGTCTGCTGCGGGGGCTGGAAGATCTGATCTCCGCCAAGACGGGTATCAATACCATGACGGCGGAAGATCCCATGACGGCGGTGGCCATCGGCACCGGCAAGTACGTGGAATTTCTGGCGGGCTACCGCGAGGATTGACAAAGGCGGAATTGTAATGAAGGAGAATGACATATGCTTAGAGGACTCTATACAGCCCACACGGGGCTGCGCAACGAGCAGAACCGCATGGATATACTGACTAACAATCTGGCCAATGCCTCCACGGTAGGCTTTAAAAAGGAAGGCTCCACCAGTCAGCCCTTCCGGGAAGTGCTGGCCGTGAAGATCAAGGATTCCTCAGTGGGACTGGGGACTATCCAGCCCATCGGCCACAGCCGTCTGGGCGTGAAGATCGGTGAGAATTATACGGACTACGGCCAGGGACCTTTTCGGGTTACGGACAACACCTATGATCTGGCGCTGTCCGGCAGCGGTTTCTTTGCGCTGGAATATACGGACGGCGAAGGGGAGACCTCTACCAAATATACCAGAGCGGGCAATTTTACATTGACCCAGGACGGCTATCTGGTGAACAATGACGGCATGTATGTGCTGGATACCCAGAACCGCCGGATTCAGCTTGACACGCTGACCACCGATACCAAGATTGACGATGAAGGCAATATCTTCCAGAATGAGCGGCAGGTGGCGCAGATCCAGGTGGCGGATTTTGAGGACTACGATTATCTGGAAAAATTCGGGGATACCTTTTTCCAGCCGGTGGAGGGGGCTACTCCCATAGACGGCACCGGGGAAGTGAAATCAGGTGTGCTGGAGATGGCCAATATGTCCGTGATTTCGGAGATGGTCAATATGATCAGCGTGACAAGGGCTTATGAGAGCAACCAGAAAATCGTGCAGACCTATGACGAGAGTCTGGATATCGCCGTGAACCAGCTGGGAAGAATACAGTAAAGAACGCAGGCTGTGAGACAGATGGGCTGAGACGGTGAGAATGACAGCTGCGGCATGTCCCGTGGGGGAGATGGGCCGCAGGGACAGGAGAGAAAGAGATGGTTCGGAGTTTATGGACAGCGGCGACAGGCATGATCGCCCAGCAGACAAATATCGATAACATAGCCAACAACCTGGCGAATGTGAATACCACAGGGTATAAGACGGAGGTAAACGAATTCAAGTCCCTTCTGTACCAGAACCTGCAGCAGAAGACTACCACGTCCGACGGACGGCCCAAGCCCACCGGCGCGCAGGTAGGTCTGGGAGTGCGCAATGCCTCGATCACGGCGCTGTATGGCAAGCAGGGACCGCTGCTCTCTTCTGAGAAGGATACGAGCTTTGCCATTGACGGAAAAGGCTTCTTCGCCGTGCAGGGCGGCGACGGCAATACATACTATACCAGAAACGGTAATTTTGACTGGGCGCTGGGGGAGAATAACAGCAACGCGCTGACAACCTCCGACGGACTGCCGGTAATGGACACTCAGGGGAGACCGATCAGACTGGGGAGCAACTATGTGGTCAGCCGCATCACGGTGACCGCCGATGGCTCCTTATGCTATCCTGATGAGCGGAATATCCCGCAGCCGATGGGAATTCAGATCGGTCTGATTCAGTTTAACAATCCCTCCGGCCTGGTGCGCATGGATGACAGCCTGTATGCGGAATCCGCCGCCAGCGGCCGTCCCATCAACGAGTTCAACAGCACCAATGTGGAGAAGAGCAGGGTGCTGCAGAATTATCTGGAGGGTTCCAACGTGCAGGTCGTGGATGAGATGGTGAACATGATTGTGGCACAGCGCGCCTACGAGATGAATTCCAAAGCGATCACCACATCTGACGAGATGCTGCAACAGGCCAACAATCTGAGAAGATAAAGCACACTGAACGGGTTCTGACAGGAGGTATTTACAATGGATATCGGTAGCTTATGGAATGCCGGGAGCATGAGCAGCATGGCCGGTATGGCGGCAAACAACGCGTCTGCCTCCAGGCTGGAGGGGACTCTGAAAACAGGATACGAAAACGCCACTGACGAGGAGCTCATGGGCGCCTGCAAACAGTTTGAGGCTTACTTTCTGGAGCAGATGTTCAAGGCCATGCAGAAGACGGTTCCCAACTACAGCACGGAGGGAATGACTGGTTCCAGCAACAGCCTGATGGATTATTATAAGGAGCAGATGATCCAGCAGGTGGCGGCGGACACCACGGAGCAGAACAGCCTCGGGCTGGCGCAGATGCTTTTTGAACAGATGAAGAGAAATATGGTTTAGGAGTGAGAAAGGGCTGCTGAGATGAAAAGGCAGCCTTTTTTGTATTGCTAGGGGAAGAGGATCAGTTATGGATACAGTCAGCGGCTATGTGGAACATATTATCTATCAGAATCCGGAAAATGGTTATACTGTTATGGAACTGATGGGAGAGGAGGCGGCGGTGACCTGCGTGGGCAGCTGCCCGGGGCTGTCGGAAGGGGAGACCATAGAGGCCCGGGGGGAATACACGGAACATCCCATGTACGGCACCCAGTTCCGGATCAGCTCCTATCAGACCGTCGCGCCCAGAGACCGGGTGAGCATGGAGCGATATCTGGGTTCCGGTGCCATCAAGGGTATAGGGACGGCGCTGGCGGCCCGTATTGTCAAAAAATTCGGGGACGATACCTTTCGCGTTATGGAGGAGGAGCCGGAGCGACTGGCGGAAATAAAGGGTATCAGCCAGAACAAGGCCCGGGAGATCGCACAGCAGATGGAGGAGAAGAGAGACCTGCGGGACGCCCTGATCTATCTGCAACAGTTTGGCATCTCAAACACGCTGGCTCTGCGGATCTATGATACCTACGGAATGAGACTTTACGGTATTATGAAAGAAAATCCCTATCAGCTGGCGGAAGATATTCATGGCATCGGTTTTAAGATCGCGGATGAGATTGCCTCCAGAATCGGCATTCACACAGACTCGGATTATCGTATCCGGAGCGGGGTGTTTTATACACTACAGCAGTCAGTGGGGGAGGGGCACTGCTACCTGCCCATGAAAACGCTGCTGGAACGAGCCTCTGCGCTGCTGGGGGTGTCCGGGGAGAATATCCGCCCCCAGCTGGACAATCTGATGATGGATAAGAAGCTGGTGATCAAGGGAGAACTGGTCTATGCCTCCACCTATTATTATGCGGAGTTAAGCTGCGCCCATATGCTGCACCAGCTGAATATTCCCATGGCGCAGGACGGGCAGGAGGTTCGGGCGGCGCTTGCGTCCATCACCGGAGAGATCGGAATTGCGCTGGATGAATTGCAGGTCCGGGCGGTACTGGGTGCCATCCAGAGCGGCCTCTTTATTCTCTCAGGGGGGCCGGGCACAGGAAAAACCACCACGATTAATACCATTATCCGGTACTTTGAAAGGGAGGGCTATGATATATTCCTGGCGGCTCCCACCGGGCGGGCTGCCAAGCGCATGACGGAGGCCACCGGCTTTGAGGCCAGGACCATCCACAGGATGCTGGAGCTCAACGGGGCCCTGTCCGACGAGGACAAACGGCGCCTTCGCTTTGAGAGAAACGAGGAGAATCCTCTGGAGGCAGACGTGGTGATCATTGACGAGATGTCCATGGTGGATCTGCCCCTGTTTCAGGCGCTGCTCAAGGCAACGGCCCCCGGCACGCGGCTGATTCTGGTGGGTGACGTGGACCAGCTTCCCAGCGTGGGCCCGGGCCAGGTGCTCAGGGACATCATGCGCTCGGAGGCATTTCCCATGGTGGTTCTGCAGAAGATATTCCGGCAGGCCGGAGAAAGCGACATTGTTGTAAACGCCCACCACATTAACCGGGGGGAACAGATTGCGCTGGACAATAAAAGCCGGGACTTTTTTCTGTTGGAGAGAAATGACATTCAGGTGATTTATAAGCATATGATCCAGTTGATCCGGGAAAAGCTCCCTCCGTATGTAAAGGCGACTCCCTACGATATCCAGGTGCTGACCCCCATGAGGAAGGGGGGGCTGGGGGTGGAGGCGCTGAACGGTATCCTGCAGCGGTATCTGAATCCCCCCGATGACAGTAAACGGGAACATGTGTCAGGGGAGACGGTTTACCGGGAGGGAGACAAAGTCATGCAGGTCCGCAACAACTACCAGCTGGAGTGGGAGATTGTCAGTCGCTACGGCATTCCCGTGGACAAGGGGATGGGAGTGTTCAACGGAGATATGGGGCGGATTCTGGAGATCCGCGAGGGAAGCTCGGAGCTGGTGGTGGAATTTGATGAGGGCAGGAGAGTGACTTACCCGTTTACTCTGCTGGAAGAACTGGAATTGTCTTACGCCATTACCATTCACAAATCCCAGGGCAGCGAGTATCCGGCCGTGATTCTGCCATTGCTGACCGGCCCCAAAATGCTGTTTAACCGGAACCTTCTGTACACCGGCGTCACCAGGGCCAGAAGTTGTGTGACGATTCTGGGCAGCAGCCAGACCGTCCGGGGCATGATCGACAATGTCAGTGAGAACAGGCGCTACACCTCTCTGGACCAGAGAATCAGGGAGATTGCGGAGACGGAAGGAGAGAATATTTGACTGGAGGAAAGAAATGGAAGGCCCGTCTGGAATATGCCGCGTCCCTGCTGTATCCCGCGCGGTGTCCGATCTGCGATCAGCTGCTGGGAACCGGCGGGCTGCGTATGTGCCCGGCCTGCGCGCGGAAGGTACATTATCTGTCGGGCCCGCTCTGCTGTCAGTGCGGGAAAAGACTTACGGACCGCGAGGCGGAATACTGCGGGGACTGCCTGCGGGGGCAGCATGTGTACACCGCGGGGCGGGCCCTCTATGAGTATGAGGACATCGCTCCGGCCCTGTATCGGTTCAAATACGGGGGATGCCGGGAGTACGCTGGATTTTTCGGGAGGGAGCTGGCGCTGCAGCTGGGGAACTATATTCGCTCCCTCGCTCCTGACGGTCTGGTGCCTGTACCCATGTATCCCGCCAAGGAGCGCCGCCGGGGGTACAACCAGGCAGAACTGCTGGCCCGGGCCCTGGGACGGGAACTGGAGCTTCCGGTCTATCCCCGGCTGGTGTGCAGAAACCGGAATACCAGGCCTTTGAAGGAATTAAATTATGAAGAAAGAGTAAATAATTTGAAAAAGGCTTTTAATCTTTCGCAAAATGGTGTAAAATTAAAGACAATTATACTGGTAGACGATATCTACACCACCGGGAGCACCTTGGATCAGGTATCCGCCGTGCTTCTGGCCGGGTGCTGTGAAAAAGTATATTTTGTCACGCTGGCCGTGGGGGCCGGTGTATAGGCAGGAAGTCAGTGGAACTCAAAACAGCATATTCCCGGCAGACGCACTGATCCGATGCAGGACGCCGAGGCGTCATGGAGCGGATCATGGGGCTGTGTGTCTGGCGGGGATATGCGGAACTCAAAACAGCATATTCCCGGCAGACGCACTGATCCGATGCAGGACGCCGAGGCGTCATGGAGCGGATCATGGGGCTGTGTGTCTGACGGGGATATGCGGAACTCTAAATAGGAGGGTATCGCAATGAATGTCAGAGCATGTAAGGGCTGTAAAAGATTGTTTAATTATGTCATGGGACAGAGTTACTGCCCGGCCTGCAAGGAAAAGCTGGAGGAGAAGTTCCAGGAGGTCAAGAAGTACATTCAGGAAAATCCCGGCGTACATATTCAGGATGTGGCGGAGGCCTGTAATGTGGAGACATCCCAGATCCGGCAGTGGCTGCGGGAGGACCGCCTGGAGCTGACGGAGGGTTCCCCCATCATGCTGAGTTGTGACTGCTGCGGCGCTCCGATCCGCAGCGGAAAATATTGTGACAAATGCAAGGCGAATGTGAGCAACGGTTTCAAAGATATCCTGCGAAGCAATGCTCCCAAGAATTCGGACACTTTCCGGAAGAAGGAAGACAGCGGGTCTAAGATGCGCTATCTGCAATAATACGGACCTGAGAAAGGCGTACTTTCCATGTTGAATGAAGAACGGGTGATACTGATGACAAAGATGGCCTCCTATGAAGCGGGAGAGGGGAAAAAGAGCATGTCGCTGGGGCGGTATTTCCGGGGGGATTATATCTCCATACAGCTCCTGCGCGCGTTCTTTTGCGGCACTGTCGCCTATCTGCTGGGATTCGGGCTGTATATCTTATATGATTTTGAAACCCTGATTTCAGATATATACAAGATGGATCTGTTTGTCTTTGCTCAGAATATCATTATATGGTATGCGGTTTTTGTGGCGGGCTACTGCGTGGTCACTTATGCCATCTGCGCCTGCCGCTATGCCCGGGCCAAGAAGAGCCTGAAGCTCTATTACCACAACCTGAAAAAACTGGACAGCCTGTATCACCGGTAGGTTGTGGAGTTCTATATACAAGCGGGAGAGGTTATGCGCCGCGCCATGGCGCCTTTCGCTTGCGGCGGACACTGTGGCGGAGCATGTTGTCCGCAAGTATAAAAAATATAGTATGAGGAAACAAAATGAGTAATCTGTTGGAAATTAGGGAAAAGTTGAAACTGCTTTACAGCAGAAACGAGTTTATCCTGGTACCGGTCCTGAAGTTCATGCTGGCTTATCTGACCATCTGTATGGTGAACGGGGAATTGGGGTATATGGGTAAACTGGACAACCTGGGACTTGTGCTGATTGTCTCCCTTCTCTGCTCTTTTCTGCCGAACGGCTGTATCATTCTGTTTGGGGCCGTGTTCAGTCTCATGCACCTGTATGAACTGTCTCTGGAGGTGGCTGTAGCGACATTGGCTGTCTATCTGATCATGTTTCTGCTCTTTTTTCGGATGGGTTCCAAAGACTCGGTGATTCTGATTTTTACGGTGCTGCTGCTGGCACTGAAGATCCCCTATGTGGTTCCGGTGGCGGTAGGTCTGCTGGCCACTCCTCTGGCGGCCGTCTCGGTGGCCTGCGGGACTGTGGTGTATTATCTGCTGACCAATATCTCGGACAATGCCACCACCATCAGCAGTATGGGGGCGGATGAAGCCACTGCCAAGCTGCGGATGGTCATTGACAGCGTACTGGGCAACCGTGCCATGATTGTGATGATTGTGGCATTCGCGATTACAATTGTGGTGGTATATCTGGTCAGGCGTATGTCCATCGATTATTCCTGGTCTATTGCCATGATTGCCGGCGTAATAATAGATTTGGTAGTACTTCTGGTGGGGGATCTGGTCTACGATACCCAGCTGTCCCTGGGTATGGCTGTCCTGGGCAGCATAGTGGCTCTGCTCATTGCAAAAATACTGGAATTTTTCAGGTTCTGCGTGGATTACAGCAGGACGGAGAAGGTACAGTATGAGGATGACGAATACTACTATTATGTGAAGGCTGTCCCCAAAATGAGCATGTCCGCAGCTTCCAAGACGGTAAAGCGGATCAACACCCAGCGCCGTGTGACACGGCCCGCGGAAGAGGAAGACGAGGACATAACTGTAGCACCGCCCCGGCGGGTGAACAGGAGCGTGGTGACGGAACGCACAGGCGGCAGAAGCGGGAGTGGCAGACCTCCCCAGGGACGCGCGGGCGGCAGAAGCGTGACCATCAGCAGAGAGTCTGACGAAGGCGGCACGGAGAATTACGAAGAAATATAGGGGCAGCCGCAAAGGTGTAGGATAGGCAGGCATGGAGACAGTAAATGAGATTATTGCAAACTTAAGAAGGTATGTTCCCAGCATTGAGGTGGGCGATGTGCTTGAGATATTGATTATCGCGTTTCTCCTTTACCACATCATGCTGTGGATTCAGAAGACCAGGGCCTGGACATTGCTCAAGGGCCTGCTTGTGATTCTGTTTTTCTGGGTAGTGGCATCCTATTTCAAGATGAATACCATTCTTTGGCTGGGAGAAAACGTGTTCGGATTTGCCGTGACGGCGATAATAGTAGTACTGCAGCCGGAGCTGCGGAAGGCTCTGGAGGAGCTGGGCAATAAGAATCTGATAGCCAATGCGCTGCCATTTGACAACGGCAGAAGTACGGACAATACGTTTACGGAAAAAACCGTAAATGAGATTACCCGGGCCTGTGTGGAGATGAGCAAGGTGAAGACAGGGGCGCTGATTGTAATCGAACAGAAGGAGTCTCTGGCGGAATACGAAAGGACGGGGATCGACGTGGATGGGCTGGTCACCAGCCAGCTGCTGATCAATATTTTTGAGCACAATACCCCCCTGCATGACGGGGCGGTAATCGTCCGGGGCAATCGGATCACCTCGGCTACCTGTTATCTGCCGCAGTCAGACAACGGGGCCATCAGCAAGGAGGTGGGCACCAGGCACAGGGCCGGTGTGGGTATCTCCGAGGTCACGGACTCCGTCACCGTGATTGTGTCGGAGCAGACGGGTAAGATCAGCATCACATTCGGGGGGCAGCTGGAGCGGGGCTTTGACGGGGAAGGACTGAAAAAGCGCCTGATGGAGCTGACAAATCTGACTGGCGACGCGGCAAAAGGCAAGCGGAAAAGGAAAGGAAAGGGCAGGAGGGAAGCATGAAAGGGAAGATAGGTTCTATATTTCGATCCATATTTTTCTCTCATTGGCTGTTGAAAATCATGTCTCTGCTGCTGGCATTTGCCCTGTGGTTTCTGGTAATCAGTACCAACGATCCGGTGGATGAAAAGAGATTTCAGAATATTAAGGTAAATTTGCTGAACACAGAGTTATTGACGGAAAAGGGTCAGATCTATGAAGTCCTGGACAACACGGACATATTGCGCAATGTGACATTTGACGCGCCCAACAGTGTACGGAGAGAGATCCAGAGCAGTGACATCATTGCGGAAGCAGATCTGAACAACCTGACGGTGACCAACACGGTGGAGATTAAGTTTTCCTGCCCCAAGTACGGCGATAAGGTTCAGAATATCAGCGGCAATATCGAGTTTGTGAAGCTGAACATTGAGGAGAAGGTCCGGAAGACCGTTGACATTGAGGTCAAGACCATCGGCAATGTGGAAGAGGGATATATCATAGGAAACCGGAAACCGGACAGAAACCGCCTGGAGATCCAGGGACCGGAGTCGGCCATAGCGGAGATTGACAGAGCCGAGGTGGAGGTGGATGTGACGGGAATCACGGGGACCAGCACCGCCCTGGGGACCATCAGACTGCTCGACCGGGATGGCAATGAGGTGAAAAGGGCATCGGTGTCCAAAAACCTGGAAACGGTCAATATCACCGTGGAGATGTGGGAGACCAGGGAGATCCCTGTGCGCTACGGCTATACCGGCACTGCGGCGGAAGGGTACGAGGATACGGGGGACATAGAAGGTTCCATTGTCACAGTGTGGGTCGCAGGGCCCGCGGAAATTCTGAAAAGCGTGACGCAGCTTGAAGTAAACAAGGAAGATATTGATATCACGGGGGAGACAGAGGACTTTGAGACCAGTGTGCAGTTGAAAAATTATCTGCCAAAGGGAGTCTACTTCGCTGAAGAGGGTTTCAGCGACTTGGCCACGGTGAAAGTTCCGATTGAGAAGATCGAATACAAGCGCATCACTCTGCGCCCGGAGAATATCCAGATCATCAATGTGCCCACAGATGTGACCTGCGAGATTGTGGGCTCTTCACCGCTGGGAGTGGAAGGGCGCAGCGGCTATATAGCCCTGTTACAGGAGTCAAGCCTGTCGGGTGTGGTGGATGTGGGCGATTGGATTGAAAACACCAATCCGAATCAGCCTCTGGAGGGGGATTACAGTCTGACCGTCAGCGTATCACTCCTCCCGGAACAGAGAAAAGTGAGTTCACCCTCCGTAACTCTGCGTTTTACACCCATTTCGGATGAGAGTGATGAGGAGAGCGGGCAGGAAGAATAAATTCATTTTGAAGGAGCGAGAAATTATGGGCAGATTATTTGGAACGGATGGTGTCAGGGGGATTGCCAACGAGGAGCTTACCCCTCTCCTTGCCATGCAGCTGGGGCAGGCAGGCGCTTATGTGCTTACCAAGGAGAAGGAACATAAACCGACGATTATGGTGGGCTGTGATACCCGGATATCCGGCGATATGCTGGCAAACGCCCTGATGGCGGGGGCTTGTTCCGTGGGGGCGAACTGTGTGTATGTGGGCGTGATTCCCACCCCCGCGGTGGCGTATCTGACGCAGAAATACAAGGTGGACGCAGGAGTGGTGATCTCCGCCTCCCACAATCCGGTGGAGTTTAACGGCATCAAATTTTTTGACGGGGACGGTTTCAAGCTGCCGGACGCTCTGGAGGATGAGATTGAATCTCTGATCAATTCCCAGATGCAGGGAGTGAAATTTCCCATAGGCCCCGGTGTGGGCAAGATCAAGTATCGGACCGACGCAAGGGAGGAATATATCAACCATGCGATCCAGTCGGTGAAAGTGGATTTAAGCCATTTGAAGATTGTGGTGGACTGCGCGGAGGGGGCCGCGTATTACACCTCAGTGGAGGCGCTGAAGGAAATGGGCGGTGAAGTGGTGGCGATTCACAACAATCCGGACGGCACCAACATCAATGCCAACTGCGGTTCCACGCACATGGAGGAGCTGCAGGCGAGAGTGGTATATGAGAAAGCGAATGTGGGTCTGGCTTTCGACGGAGACGCGGACCGCCTGCTGGCTGTGGACGAAAACGGAAAGATTGTGGACGGCGACCAGATTATGGCCATTGTGGGTGATTATATGAAGCGGCAGGGTAAGCTGAAAAAAGATACCATAGTCGCCACGATTATGAGTAACCTGGGATTCTTTCTGATGGCGGAAAAGCAGGGACTGCACGCGGAGCAGACCAAGGTGGGCGACCGTTACGTGCTGGAGAGGATGAAGGAGCTCGGCGCGAGCCTGGGGGGAGAGCAGTCCGGCCATGTAATTTTTCTGGATGAGAACACCACGGGGGACGGGCTTCTCAGCGCGCTGCACCTGCTGCAGGTGATGGTGGAGACGGGCAAATCCCTGTCGGAACTGGCACAGATCATGGAAGTTCTGCCCCAGGCCCTGGTCAACGCGAAGGTGGCGAACCACAAGAAAGAGCGCTATATGGAGTATCCGGAGATCGCCGGGGCCATAGCGGCGCTGGAGGAAAAGTTCGCGGGGGAGGGCAGAGTCCTGATCCGTCCCTCGGGTACCGAGCCGCTGGTACGGGTTATGATAGAGGGCAAGGATTACGAAGCTATTCAGGCTGAGGCCGAGGCGCTGGCAAAGCTGATCCAGGACAGAATGTTTTAAGCAAACAGGCAGAGAAGATTTTCTGATCTTCAAATAGTCCGTCTAAATTCCGGGCCGGACGAAAAAGTCGTGAAGGCTCTTTGCCCTTTGGAGCCGTCACGCAGCGATTTTATGTAGGAGGTATGAGTATTATGGTTAGCCAGAAGGTCACAATCAAAAATCCCACGGGTCTGCATCTGAGACCGGCGGGCATATTATGTAAGGAGGCGATGCAGTTCAAATCCCTGATTACCTTTCAGTTCCGGGACAGTACGGCCAATGCCAAAAGCGTACTGAGTGTGCTGGGCGCCTGTGTGAAGTGCGGAGATGAGATCGAGTTTACCTGCGAGGGGGAGGATGAGCAGGAAGCCCTGAAAACATTGATCGGCGCAGTGGAAAGCGGCTTGGGGGAGTAAAGCCGGATGTGGATTGAAAGAGTCCATCCTTTCGCGGGATGGACTCTTTTTAGTATGACGGGCATGCCGTCAGTCTGTGGTGAAAGTCCACAAGGGGCGTAGTTGCCGACGACCCCCCAAGCGACTCCCAAGGTTCACACTGTGAGGTGTGGGCGAGAAGAAGGGATAGCGAAATCGTAGCCTGACGAACAGAAATCTGATATGAGGCAAACATGGCGGATAAGCTGGCTAAAGACAGCGAAGTCCCAAAGGCAACCGTAACCCATGTGTGTAAATCAGACAGGTAGACGAGGAAAGACTGGGAGGCTTATCCCGTGAGGTCTCACGGACGCGGGTATTGGTTGAAACATCCCGCCTGCGGTTGAAAACGATTTATCGTGAGAAGTCAGCAGAGGCCGTAGTAGGCAGAGCCTCGAAACAGGCACTGTCAAAGGGCCGAACAACGTAACCGTGTAATCAAATGTATGCTTCATGGAATACCTGACAGCAGGAATGGCGAAACGTAAATGAGCAGAGACTGTGCCACATAGGGCGAATCCATGAAAACGGAAAGGAGAAAGCACACAAGGCAATGTCGGAACTGTTAGAAAAGATACTGTCCAAAGACAACATGAACACTGCATACCGAAAGGTCTGTATGAATAAAGGAGCAGGCGGTGTAGACGATGTGACGGTTGAAGAACTTGGTGAATATATCAAGGAGAATTGGGAGAGAATCCGGGAGCAAATCAGACGCAGGGAATATAAGCCCCAGCCAGTCAGGAGGGTAGAGATACCCAAGCCAGATGGAGGAGTGAGGAAACTCGGAATACCGACCGTGATGGACAGGGTAATTCAGCAAGGCATAGCGCAAGTGATAAGTCCCATGTGTGAACCCTTGTTTTCGGAAAGGAGCTATGGCTTCAGACCAAACAGAAGCTGTGAAATGGCCATCAGGCAATTGCTTGTGTACCTGAACGAGGGATATGAGTGGATAGTGGACATTGATTTGGAGAAGTTTTTCGATAACGTGCCGCAGGACAGGCTTATGAGCCTAGTCCATGATATCATCAAAGACGGTGATACGGAATCACTAATCCGCAAATATCTGAAAGCAGGGGTCATGACACCGCAGGGATACGAGGAAACAAAACTCGGAACACCGCAGGGAGGCAACCTGTCGCCGCTTCTGTCAAACATTATGTTGAATGAACTGGACAAAGAACTGGAAGCAAGAGGACTACGATTCACAAGATATGCCGATGACTGTGTAATAGCAGTAAGAAGTGAATCAAGTGCAAAGAGGGTTATGCATTCAGTGGCGGAGTGGATTCAGAGGAAACTCGGACTAAAGGTCAACATGACGAAGACCCATATCGCAAGGCCGCAGAAGGTGAAATACCTTGGATTTGGATTCTACAAGGACAGCAAGGCAAAAGAATGGAAATGCAGGCCGCATCAGGACTCAGTGAAGAAATTCAAGAGCAGGCTGAAAGAGTTGACTTGCAGGAAAATTCCCGGGACAGTCACAGGTAAGATTGAGAAAATCAATCAGGTGACAAGAGGGTGGATAAATTACTACGCTCTTGGTTCCATGAAAACAGCGATGGCAGACATTGATGCCCATTTGAGGACAAGACTTAGAATTATCATATGGAAACAATGGAAAGTACCGAAGAAGCGGCAGTGGGGATTGCAGAAACTTGGGATAGGTAAAAACGAGGCGAGACGAACTGCATACTGGGGAGACCGATATCAGCTTGTTGCCACAAAATCATGTTTAAGCCGGGCGGTTTCCAAGGGTGTACTCACCAAAGCAGGACTGATAAGTTGTTTCGACTATTACAATGAGCGTCACGCCTTGAAGTTAAGTTGAACCGCCGTATGCCGAACGGCACGTACTGGTGGTGTGAGAGGGGAGAGAAAATCTCCCCTACTTGATTAGGATCTGATAGAACAATATGGCCACAAACACACCCAAAACAGCGCCCATCAGGACCTGAAAGGGTGTATGGCCGATAAATTCCTTCAGCTTGTCCTGGGCGGATAACTCGTCCCGTCCCATATCTTCAAATATTTTTATGATATTGTTCAGCAGCTGGGCCTGAATCCCCGTCTCGCGACGGACTCCGGTGGCGTCATACATAACGATGATCGCTATGACCAGGGAGATGGCAAAAGCATAATCGGCGCTGCCGTGTTCCAGATATGTGGCTGTGACCAGCGCGCATACGGTGGCGGAATGGGAACTGGGCATACCGCCGCTCCCTACCAGGCGCTCCGCCACAAACCTTTTGGTAAACAGCAAGTGAATCAGTGTCTTGAGAATCTGCGCAATCAGCCAGCCCAGGGCGGCCGCCAGAAAAATCTTATTTTGCATCAGTCCGGTAAAAAAATTCATGTTTCCTAACCTCATTTCCTTATACATTATACACGATTCCATTTGGGATATCCAGATCTATAATACGTTTTCTGAGCTTTTCGTATGATCGAAGATGTAGAAAGTGTTGAAAATATCGATAATATATGGTAGTATTTTTTATATTTGTATATTCTGAGCGTAATTTCTGTACTCATTTGTGCATTTTTGGCAGAGATTCCGGGCAGAAAGATATAAAGGAAAATTTACAGGGCAGACTTCCGGAAAGAGTGGTAATTCATACGGTGATCCGACGGCTGGTCCGGGAGGCAAGAGGAACACCGAACAGAGAAAGGAAAGAAAATGTGCGTGCTTAGTATAATTATCCCATGTTATAACGAAGAGGAGTCGGTTGCGGATTTTTATGCGGAACTGATGAAAAACGAGGCTTTTTTTGCGGAGAAACAACTGGAAATAGAGATTCTGTACATTGACGACGGCTCCCGGGACCATACGGCGGCGGAGGTAAAAAAACTGCGGGAGAGGGATGAGAGAGTGCGTCTGATCTCTTTCTCACGGAATTTCGGCAAGGAGGCGGGGATGTACGCGGGACTGGAAAAGTCCCGGGGGGATTATGTGGTGCTGATGGATGTGGATTTGCAGGACCCGCCTGCATTGCTGCCGGAGATGTATTCGTATATGGAGCAGGGATATGACTCCGTGGCTACCAGACGCGTCAGCCGGAAGGGGGAGCCCCCGGTCCGCTCCCTCTTTGCCAGAATGTTCTACCGGCTGATGAAGCATATTTCAAAGACAGAGATTATGGACGGCGCCAGGGATTACCGACTGATGACCCGTCAGATGGTAAACGCCATCTTGCAGATGCGGGAATACAATCGTTTTACCAAGGGCATCTACGGCTGGGTGGGATTTCAGACAAAGTGGCTGGAATACGAAAATGTGGAACGGGCCAAGGGGGAGACCAAGTGGAATTTCTGGAAACTGCTGATCTATTCCCTGGAGGGAATCACCGCTTTTTCCACTGTGCCTCTGAGCATCGCTTCCATCATGGGAGTGCTGTTCTGTGTGCTGGCGTTTGTTTTGATTATTTTTATCATTGTGCGCACCAGTATATTCGGGGACCCGGTATCGGGCTGGCCTTCTTTGGTCTGTATTATCTCCCTGATCAGCGGTGTGCAGCTCTTCTGCATGGGGATTATCGGCCAGTACCTGGCTAAGACTTATCTGGAGGTAAAAAGACGTCCGATTTATATCGTAAAGGAAGAATTATAGATGAAATACTCGTTATTTGTTGCTTCTCGTTGATATATAAAGATATTTGATAATAAAAATCACTATACATTTTTCGACAGATATGATATGATTAGTGCAATCAATTACAGTAAGGGGCAGTACTTGACATGTGAAAGGGGAATTCATTATGGACATTTCTGCTGTAAAAGATTACGAACTGGAGTGCTATATCACGGAGATCATGCTGGATATAGGCGTTCCCGCGCATCTGAAAGGATATCATTATCTGCGCGATGCCATCCTGCTGTCCGGCAGGGATATGGAGGTGGTGAGCAGCGTTACCAAACTGTTGTATCCTACCATCGCCAAACATTTTAAGACCACGGATCAGAAAGTAGAGCGGGCGATACGCAATGCCATCGAAGTGTCCTGGACGAGGGGAAACGTCGAGACCTTTGAGAAACTGTTTGGATATTCCGCGCAACAGGGCAAAAGCCGTCCCACTAACAGCGAGTACATAGCCCGGATCGCAGATAAGATGCGGCTGGATATGAAAGCGAGATAAGTGGCCTGAACAAGTAATACAGTTAGCTGATTACCAATGAGCGCTGCCCCTTATAGTCAAAAAGAGACTTGAGTCAGGTCTCTTTTTTAATGCGTGAGAATTGAATCCCGGCGGAGCGTAAATTCTATTGTTGTTCAAAACAGGAAATATGTGGTATACTACTTCCAGAGAACATGCGTAGCTTGCAACAAACTGTACGAGAAAGGGGCTGATGCGCAAATGATCATTCTGTTATGGCTGTTGCTGGCCCTGATCCCCTGGCTGCTGGGGGCGGCGGTTCAGACAGTGATCCGCCGCGGCACACCGGAGGTGGTTCCTATGACAGACGCATGGATTACCGGCGGACTGTGCTGCGTTGGCCTGGCGGAGGCATTGCATCTGCTGGGCGCTTTTGGGCATCTGTCGCTGAGCGGTCTGAGGATGCTGTGGTATTGCGGCCTGGCGGGACTGAGCCTGCTTTCTCTCGTGCCGGTGGTATGGACCTGGCGCAGACACAGAGAGCGCTTCCGGATACTGCCCCAGGAGGGCGGAAGTTTTGCGCTGCCCGGTCTTTTCCTGGTGCTGGTGCTGACCCAGGCAGTGTATGTATACTGTATGCCGGCCATAACGGCTCCCGGAGATATCACGGTGGAGACACTGCGCAGTTTTCAGGCCGCGGACGGAATCTACCGGGTAAATCCCCTGACGGGACAGGCCTATGAACAGGGGATGTCCATGCGCCACAGGATTCTGGGCCTGCCCACTCTGTATGCGCTGATCGGCGCATGCTTTCCGGTGGACGGCGGGGTGCTGGTGCAGAACCTGATGCCGGTGGTGGTGCTGGCGGGGGCCTATATGGCTTACTACCGCCTTGCCAGGCTGTTATTCGGTGATCATCTGAGAAAAAAATATTTGCTGCTGATTCTGGTGGCGATGATTTTCTGGTGCGGGGAGGGCTTCCCCTGGCTGGACGGCTATGCCGCCCTGCACGGCGCATGGCTGGGAACTTCTGTCCGGAACCTGGTACTGCTGCCCTACGCGCTGTCTCTGGGGCTTGAGAGGGACCTGCGCCGCACCTGGCCGTGCATGCTCCTGTGCGTACTGGCGGAAGCCAGCGTCTGCCGGACCTTCAACGGACTGGGGATGTGCCTGCTTTTGCTGGCCGTGATGGCGGTGCTTGACAAGGCGGGCTCCCGGGGGTTCTGCCGCCGCCTGTCTTCCCGGATTTTCGGGGGAGAGGAGGAGCCATGAGAGAACTTTTGCAGAGCGCGCTGTATGGCCTGGGAGGCTATTTCCAGAGCAATCATATGGCGGTGCTGGCCCTGGGGGTCCTGCTGTATTTTGCCGCGGCGGGAAGGACGTCCGGCACACGGGAAAAGCGTCTGCTGGCAGTGACGGCGACATTGCTGGCGGCGGCGCTTTTCCCGGGGAGCGCGGCGATCCTGATGCTGTACCAGACCAGATTCTACAGCTATCACTGGATCTGGAGCCTGGTGCCTGTCACCCTGTGCATCGCCTGGGGCGGCACACGGCTGCTGTGGGAGCTGACCGGGCAGCAGCGCCGGGATGGGAAGGCGGCCTGGCGGCTGGCCGGCGGCCTGGCCGTGCTTCTGGCCCTCCTGCTGCTCACAGGCAATCTGGGAAATCTGCGCAGCGCCGGGCAAGACCGGATACCGGCCCGGCAGGCGGCGGTATACCTGGAGGAGCTGCCGGAGAGCCGGGAGGCGCTGCTGTGGGGCCCGCGCGCTGTGCTGGAGGAGGTCCGGCGGCACACCGGCGAGATCCGGCTGCTGTATGGGCGGAATATGTGGGAGCCGGAGGCTGCCGCTTACGCCTATGACACTTACCCCATGGAACAGCAGCGGTTGTTTGACTGGATGGAAACCCTGGAGAAGGGGGAAGCCTATGAAATTCCCCTGGGGCTGAAAATCTATCTGGAGGATGTGGCGGCGGTGTGGGAGGACGGTCAGGACCGGGGCGACCAGGTGCTGGCGGATGCCTATATGCTGCAGTCAGCGTTCCGGCAGGGATCAGCGCTGTGGGTGTTCCCGGCCCGGGTGACGGACCGCGTCGCTCTGGCCTGCGGACAGATGGAACAGGAGTACGGTCTGCGGGCGCGGATGCTGGGGGAAACAGAGGGATATACAGTCTGGGCATGTGAATGAGGCAGGGAGACAAGGTGAACGAGACAGTCAGTATCATTGTACCGGTGTACAACGCGGAAAAATATATAGTGGAGACCATGGAACATGTGGCGGCCCAGACTTATGAAAACTGGGAGCTGCTGCTGGTGGTGGACGGCTGCGGGGACGACTGTGCCAGGGTGATCCGGGAGTATCAGAAAACCACAGGCGAAAAGCGGCTGCGGCTTATGGTCAATGAGGAAAACATGGGAGCGGCCCGGTCCAGAAACAGAGGGCTTCTGGCGGCACGGGGCCGGTACATCGCCTATGTGGACGCGGATGACCTGTGGAGACCGGAAAAGCTGGAGAGGCAGCTGCAATATATGAGGGAGAAGCAGGCGGCTTTCGTGTTTACGGGATATGAGTTCGCGGACGAGCAGGGAGCGGGCACCGGCAGGGTGGTGCATGTGCCCTCCCGGCTGACCTACAGGGAAGCTCTTAAGAATACTACCATCTTTACCTCCACAGTGATGTTCGACACCCAAATGATTCCCAGAGAAATGCTGGAGATGCCGGAAATCAAGAGCGAGGATACCGCGCTGTGGTGGAAGGTCCTGCGGGAGGGGCACACGGCCTGGGGGCTGGATCAGAATCTGGTGCTGTACCGCAGGCCCCGGCAGTCCCTTTCCTCCAACAAACTGGAGGCTGTCCGCAGGATCTGGAATCTGTATCGCAGGGCGGAGGGACTGTCCGTCCCCTACAGTTTGTACAATTTCTGCTTCTGGGCCTGGCGCGCGGTGATGCGCAGAATATGACCGGAGCGGATTCTCCTGTGGACGGGATATGGGAAGTATGCTATAATCTTTTTTTGATCATTACTCCGCCGGTATGGCGGACGCGATACACCAAAGTAAGAAGGATACGGGAATGCGGAAACTGGAAACTTCTAAAAGAATTATATTGCTGGCCCTGTCCGGGGTTTGTCTGGCGCTGGAGTCGCTGGTCTTTGTTTACTATTGGAAGACCAATTTCAGCCCCAGCATCACCGCCAGTACCGGCGTACGCTACTATTGGCGCGCGGACGCCCTGCAGATTGCCTTTTATGTGGGGATGCTGTTTTTCTTCTCGCATATGTACGGAGGCATGCGGATCGGCTACCTGAAAAACGGGGAGGTGATCTTCTCCCAGGTTTTTGCCAGCCTGGCGGCGGAGGTGCTGCTGTACGCACAGCTGTCCATTATGGCCAAACAGCTTTTTGTGCCGCATTGCTTTATCTATATGATGATCCTGCAGATAATCATCATTGCGGTGTGGAATAACATTGCCTATTGGATTTACAAAACGGTATTTCCGCCCAGGAAAATGCTGCTGGTTCATGGAGACAGGCCCATAGAGAGCATAGTGGGCAAGTTTCAAAGCCGCAGGGACAAATACGACATCGTAAAATATATCCATGTATCGGAGGGACTTGAGAAAGTCTGCCAGGAGATCACGGAAGGGTATGAGCGCAGAGACTTTCAGGCTGTGGTAATCTGGGACATACCCACGCAGGAGAGGAACGCCCTGATGAAATACTGTTATGCCAGGTCTGTCCGCGTCTATATGATGCCCAAGATCACGGATGTCATCATACGGGGGACGGAGGAGCTGCATCTCTTTGACACGCCCATTTTATTGACCCGGGAATACAGCCTCACCGTGGAGCAGCGTTTCATAAAACGCCTGATTGACCTGGTGTTTGCCGTGCTGCTGTTTCTGATCACTTCGCCCATTATGCTGATCACTGCCGCGGCGATCAAGCTATATGACGGCGGACCGGTGCTGTATAAGCAGGTGCGTTGCACCCTGGACCAGCGCCAGTTCCATATTCTCAAGTTCCGCAGCATGAGAGTGGACGCGGAGAAGGACGGCGTGGCCAGACTGGCGCAGAAAAACGACGGCCGTATTACGCCTGTGGGCAAGTTTATCCGGAAGGTGAGAATCGACGAGCTGCCCCAGCTGATCAATATTATCAGGGGGGACATGTCTTTCATCGGCCCCAGACCGGAGAGGCCGGAGATTATCGCTCAATATATGGAGATGATGCCTGAGTTCGCGTACCGCATGAAGGTGAAAGCCGGTCTGGCCGGATACGCGCAGGTCTATGGAAAGTACAATACCACACCTTATGACAAGCTGAAGCTGGATCTGACTTACATCGAAAATTATTCTACCTGGCTGGATCTCCAGCTTATGCTGCTGACATTGAAGGTGCTGTTCTGGCCGGACAGCACGGAGGGCGTGGAGAGCGAGCAGATCACGGCGCTGAAGGAATCCATGCGAAACGAGGAAAAGTAGGGAGGCGGCGTATGTGGCATTGTGAATATGGAAAAGAACCTTTTGACATGAGGCTTTTCTGGCTGCTCTGTGTCCGCAGGATATGGGTGGTTCTTGCGGGCGCTCTGGCCGGTATGGCGTTTGCGGGCGGTATCTACTATGTGAAAAACGTCACTTTGGGCGGAGTGATCCCCTATACCATGGAGAGCAAATACTACCTGGAGTATGCCGTTGATCCCAGCGACCAGCAGACCTACTCCTATTTTGCTTCCTACACCTGGAATGATCTTCTCAAGAGCGAGGCCATGATGGCGGAAATGCTGGAGAAACTGAACTTTTCCATGACGGCGGAGGAACTCGCCGCCAGCTTCGAGCCGGAACTGATATCAGACCTGCGGATCTGTTATATCCGCACCACCCATGAGGACCCGGAAAAGGTGCGGGAAATTGACAGGGCAGCAGGGGAGGCCATGGTTGCCATAGGAGAAAAACAGAGAGAGCTCCGGGAAGTAAGCCTGATGGACAGGGGGGAGCCCGCCTTGGCCATGCCGGATCTGCGGACGCTGCGGGCCTGTGTGCTGGGGGCGGCGCTGGGCGCTTTCGCGGCGCTGTTCGGGCTGGGGGTTCATGAAATTCTGGAGGAGAGGATACAGGTGCCGGGGACGCTGGCCCGGCGGTATGGAGTGCCTGTGGCCGGGTATGTGAGCCGGGAGGGAAAGCCCTCCGGAGAGCTTGCGGCGCAGCTTGCCTGCCTGCTCCGGGATAAAAGGCGCATCGGCGTCACGGCGGTAAACGGGGAACTGGACCTGAAAGGTCTGACAGAGGTTTTGGGGAAGGCCGGGGAGCGGGAGTACAGGGAAATTCCCTGCCTGTTCCGGGCTCCGGAGGCAGGGGAGTCGCTGCGGGAGCAGGAGGGCGTCCTGCTGGCGGTCCAGGCAGGGGTTGACAGGGGGAAAGCCATAGAGGAAATCCTGCGCCAGCTGGGCCAGCTGGGGATATCCGTAGACGCCATGATCCTGGCCATGGCGGATGACCGACTGATCCGGCACTATCTATGGGGCCATAACAGGGGGCGCAATCATGCAGGCGCGCCGGGGCTTCGGACCTGCGGAAAGAGGGAAATATGACTCTGCAATTATTGGTGGCGGCGGTAAACGGGGCTCCCCGGGAGCTGGCGGAGAAGATGCGGATTGACAGCGACGCCATAATCGTCAGCCAGGGAGAGCGGTATGCCTATGAAACCCTGCGGTGGAAGGGGCATGAGATCAGGTGCTTCCACATGGCGGAGCGGGGGGTGGGACTCAGCCGCAATCACAGCCTGCTGCGCGCCACCGCGGAGATCAGCCTGTTCGCGGATGAGGATATCATCTATGAGCCGGGCTATGAGCAGAAGGTGCTGCAGGCCTTTGAGGAGCGTCCTGCGGCGGACCTGCTTTTTTTCAATGTACAGGCCATGCCGGGGCGGGAGACCTACCACAATGAGAAGTCCGGCAGGGTGCGCTGGTACAACTGCGGACGCTATCCCACCTATAGTCTGGCAGTGCGCACCCGGCGGATACATCAGAAGAATATCACCTTTTCCCTGCTCTTTGGCGGCGGTGCCAGGTACAGCAACGGGGAGGACAGTCTGTTTATCCGGGACTGCCTGCGCGCCGGACTCAGGGCCTATAAGGTGCCGGTGGCCATAGGCCATGAGCGGGAGAGGGAATCCACCTGGTTTACGGGGTATAACGAGAAATTTTTCTATGACAGAGGGGTATTGTACCGCTATCTGTACGGAGCGCTGGCCCGCGCCATGGCTCTGCGGTTCCTGCTGGCCCACAGGGGCGCGGTGTGCGGGGAGATTCATCTCGGACAGGCCTGGGAGATCATGTGCAGGGGCATCAGGGAGGCAGAGGGAAGCATATGAGAACACCGATGTTCAGCATTCTGATCGTATCTCTGAATCCCGGCGGCAAGCTGGTGGATACCATGAGAAGCGTGATCAGCCAAAACTACAGGGATTATGAAGTGGTCGTCAAGGACGGCGGTTCCCGGGACGGTTCCCTGGAGGCGCTGCGGACCTGGCTGGACGGCCAGGACGGCCAGGAGCGAGTGCGGATTCTGGAGCAGCCGGATACCGGCATCTACGAGGGCATGAACCAGGCGGCCAGGGAGGCCAGGGGGGAGTATCTGTATTTCCTGAACTGTGGGGATGCCTTCGCTTCGGACCAGGCGCTGGCCCGGGCGGCGGCGGAGATCCGTGGCTGCCTGGGCCGGGCGGATTGTGAGCTGGGCTCTGCCCGGACACCGGGAGCGAGCCAGGAAGCGGACCAAGGGACAAGCCGTGACCGGACACCGGAGGTGAGCCAGGAGACGGACCGAGGGACAAGCCGTGCCCGGACACCGGGGGAGAGCCATGATCCGGCCCCGGACGATGGTCCCAGGATATTCTACGGGGACATCTATGATGCCCTGCGGGGGCAGGTGGTGGCCTCCAACCCCCATATGGACGATTTCGCCTGCTATCGCAATGTTCCCTGCCACCAGGCCTGCATTTATCATCACAGCCTGTTCGCGGAGCGGGGTTATGAGCCCATTTACCGGGTGCGGGCGGACTATGAGCATTTCCTGTGGTGCTTTTTTCGGGAACATGCCCGGCCCAGATACATTCCCGTGACGCTGGCCTCCTATGAGGGGGGCGGATTCTCGGAGACTCCGGAAAACCGGAAACGCTCCGCCCGGGAGCACAGAGAGATCACAGCGCTTTACATGAGCAGGGGGCAGCGGCTGCGATACCGGCTGATCCTTCTGGCCACGCTGGCCCCTCTGCGGACAAGGATGGCGGAGAGCCCGGTCTGGTCAGGATTCTACAATACATGCAAAAAACGGATATACAGGCGGGAGTAAAGAAATGGTTTTGTTTGTGGGCGTAACGGTCCTGGTGCTGCTGATGGCGTATTTCTGCGACACGAAGGAGAGTGTGCAACTGCATATGGACAGCCCCTCAAATCCGGCGCTGCCGGAGAGCGGGAGCAGGCCTCTCGGCCGGGGCGGCCTGAATCGGCAGCAGGCGCTGAATCTGTGGATCTGCGGCGGCATATACGGGATTCTGTCGGCTCTGTCCGTCTGCCGGATTGCCAGCGGCAACGACTACTGGGTCTATACCAGTATGTTCAGCCTGATCGCCCAGGGAAGACATGTGTCGTCGGAGCCCGGATTTAACGCTCTGGTGCGTCTTATGCAGTACTTTTTCGGGACGCAGGGGTACAGTTACCTGCCCATATTCGGCATATTCTCCCTGCTGACCGTGTATTTTTTCCTCAGAGCCGTCTATGAACAGGGAAACTGGTTTCTGGGATCTCTGTTCCTGTTCCTGGCCAACGGATATTATTTTTCCAGTTTTAATTCCGTGCGCTATTACCTGGTGCTGGGCATCGCGCTGTACAGTGTGAAATATGTGTGCAGGGGGGAATACCTGAAATTTATCCTGTGGATTCTGGCGGCGGCCACATTCCACAAATCGGTGCTGGTGGTGATTCCGCTGTACCTGGGCGCCCACTGGCTGTCCGGGATACGGCTCAGGCGGTGGCATTATGTCCTGGGGGCGCTGCTGGTTCTGAGTCTGGTGTTTGGCAGAGACCTCTACCGCTTTGTGATTTTTAAAATTTATCCTTATTATGAAAACTCCATGTTTGACACGGTGGAGTACTCTTTGACCAATATCGGAAAATGTCTGGGAACGCTGGTTTTATCCCTGTTCTGTAACAGGAGAGTCCTCTGGGAGAACCGGCGCGACAGATTTTACTTTTTCCTGAATCTGGGCGGTCTGGCACTATATACCTGCGGAGCGTTCATTCCGGAAGTCTCCAGAGTGGCATACTATCTGGTGTTGCCACAGATTTTTCTGATTCCGGATCTGCTTGGAGGGATTGAAAACAAAATGGCAAGACGATTGCTGACGGCGGGAACGGCTCTGGCATTTACTGCCTATTTTGCCCTGTTTCTGCGCTCGGCTTATGATGTGAATGTCCGGCTGCTGCCCTATCTGAACTGGATATTCAACTGATGTACGGACTTATACTCACGAGCGATAAAGTCTGCCACCAATTTATAGCATCCGTCGCTCGTGAGTCGGGTTACTTGGTAAATCTTAATGACCGTCAGTATATGTTACACCCGGTGAGATTCGTGTGCCCGCCGCGGCGGACAGATGGGAGCTGCTGTGAAGAAATTGCATGATATACGAGTGGGAATATTAAAAATACCTGTTACCAGAATTATTCTGCTGATTGTGTGCGACATGCTGGCTGTGCTGGCGGCCTCGGTGCTGAGTCTGTATGTGCGCTATGACTTCAGATTTATGAGCATAGAGCCGCATTTCTGGGAGGCGATTCAGGGGGCTTATTTTGTCAATGTGGTGATTACGCTGCTGATTTTTTACATTTTCCGGCTGTATAACAGCGTGTGGCGGTACGCCTCGGACACGGAGATGGTCAATGTGGTGATCGCCGTGGTGATCTGCGCCGCGCTGCAGCCGGTGGTGCATTGGGCGCTGGGCACCTATGTGCCCAGAAGTTTTCCCTTTCTCTACGCGCTCTTTCTGGCCATATGCGCCGGGGGCGTGAGATTCAGTTACCGCTTTCTGCGGATGCTGCAGAACAGACGGCTCAGCCACTACAAGATGCCGGAGCGGCAGAACTATATGATTGTGGGGGCCGGGGCCTCCGGCAACGCGATTTTACAGGAGATACAGTCCAGCAAATATCTGAGCATGCATGTGGCCTGCTTCATCGATGACAACCCGGGCTGTCAGGGCAAGTATCTGCGGGGGGTGCCCATTGTGGGAGGGCGCGAAAAGATCATGGAGAGTGTGGAAAAATATGATATCAATGAGATTATCATCGCGATTCCCTCCGCAAGCCGCTCCAAATTAAAGCCTCTGCTGGAGATCTGCAAGGAGACGGGCTGCCGGATACAGATTCTGCCGGGAATGTATCAGATCATCAAGGGAGATGTGAATGTGTCCAACCTGCGGGAGGTGCAGATCGAGGACCTGCTGGGCCGGGACCCCATAGAGGTGAATGTGGACGAGATTATCGGCTATGTGCAGGAAAAGGTGGTGCTGGTCACCGGCGGCGGCGGCTCCATCGGAAGCGAGCTGTGCAGGCAGGTGGCCCGGCACGGCCCGAGACAGCTGATCATCCTGGACATCTATGAGAACAACGCCTATGAGATCCAGCAGGAGCTGTGGAGGGATTACCCGGAGCTGGATCTGGTGGTGCTGATCGGGTCCGTGCGCAACACCCTGCGGGTGGAGGAGATATTCGAAAAGTATCACCCCGATATTGTGTACCATGCGGCGGCTCACAAACATGTGCCGCTGATGGAGGACAGTCCCAATGAGGCTGTGAAGAACAATGTGTTCGGCACCCTGAAGGTGGCGACGGCGGCGGACCGGTACGGCACGGGGAAATTCGTGATGATTTCCACGGACAAGGCAGTGAATCCCACCAACATCATGGGCGCTTCCAAGCGGATCTGCGAGATGGTCATTCAGAACATGAACCGCAGGTCCAAGACGGAGTACGTGGCCGTGCGCTTCGGCAATGTGCTGGGCAGCAACGGCAGCGTGGTTCCCCTGTTCAAGAAGCAAATTGAGAAAGGGGGGCCCGTGACAGTGACCCACCCAGATATCATCCGGTATTTTATGACCATACCGGAGGCGGTCTCCCTGGTTCTCCAGGCAGGAGCCTATGCCAGGGGCGGCGAGATCTTTGTGCTGGATATGGGGGAACCCATGAAAATACTGGATCTTGCCAGAAATATGATCAAGCTCTCCGGCTACCGGGTGGATGAGGACATCCGGATCGAGTTCACCGGCCTGCGTCCCGGCGAGAAGATGTATGAGGAGCTTCTGATGCGGGAGGAAGGACTTAAGGAGACGGCCAACCGGATGATCTATATCGGCAAACCCATCGAGTATGACGATGCGTTGTTCGAGCGACAGCTGGAGAGACTGCGGGAGGCGTCGTTGAATGAGTCTCAGGACATCCGGGCTCTGGTACAGGAGATTGTGCCCAGCTATCAGTATGAGGAGCAGGGAGGGAGGGCCCGGTGATCTGGCGGCTGTTCCCGTGTCAGGAGAGACGGTAAAGGGAGGAAACGGATCTATGTATGTACATGTCAAGAGGGGAATGGATTTCATGCTGTCTCTGCTGGGACTGATCGTGCTGTCGCCGGTGCTGCTTGTCCTGACACTTGCCGTCAGGGCGGACTCTCCGGGACCGGTGCTGTTTCGCCAGAAGAGGGTGGGAATCCACAAGACACATTTTGCCATATTGAAGTTCCGCACCATGCGGATTGACACGCCGAAGGATACCCCCACCCATCTGCTGCAAAATCCGGAGCAGTATATTACCAGAGTGGGGAAGTTTCTGCGCAGGACCAGTCTGGATGAACTGCCCCAGATTTTCAATATACTGAAGGGAGATATGGCCATTGTCGGGCCCCGTCCCGCCCTCTGGAACCAGTATGACCTGATTGAGGAAAGGGATAAATACGGTGCCAACGATATCCGCCCCGGCCTCACCGGCTGGGCCCAGATCAACGGCAGGGATGAGCTGGAGATCCCGGTGAAGGCACGGTTTGACGGGGAATATGTGGAAAAGATGGGACTTAGGATGGACCTGCGCTGCTTTTTCGGGACCTTTCTGAGCGTGTTCAGAGGGGACGGCGTGGTGGAAGGGGGCACGGGCGCCATGGGCGGCACCCCGGAGGAGGCCCTCCGGGAAGCGGGCGGCGGGCCGGGCAGTCGCGGATAGAATTGCCGTGGAACGGGAGCCCGTGGGCCAGAGGGTCGCAGGCAGAATTGCCGCAGGCGGAGTTGTACAAAGAGAGGGCAGAAATGAAACGGATTTTGATTGCGGGGGCAAACAGCTATATCGGAACCAGCCTGGAGCGGTATCTTCTGGAATATAATGCCTCCCAGGGGCGGGAGCTCTACCGGGTGGATACCATATCCCAGCGGGACCCCGTGTGGGAGAGCTTTGATTTCGGCGGGTATGACGCGGTGTTTCAGGCCAGCGGTATCGCCCATGTGGACACCGGAAGCGTGACCCGGGAGCAGCAGGCCCTTTATGATCAGGTGAACTGCGACCTGGCGGCGGCCACGGCCAGAAAGGCCCGGGAGGCGGGGGTGGGGCTTTTTCTCTACCCCAGCAGCATCATTGTCTATGGGAATAAGGGCCTCTCCCAGGTGATTACCCCGGACACTCCGGTGGGTAATCCGCATTTTTACGGAAACAGCAAGCTCCGGGCGGAGGAGGCGCTTTTCCGGCTGGCGGGAGCTTCCGGGGACAAAGACGCCGCCCCGGAGAGAGAACTTGGGACGGAGGGTTTCCAGATCGCTGTCATGAGGCTGCCCATGGTCTACGGCAAGGGCAGCAGGGGCAATTACCCTCTGCTGGCGAAGCTGGCGGACAGACTTCCCTTTTTTCCGGACGTGCAAAATCAGCGCAGCATGATCTATATTGAAAATCTCTGCGAGTTCATCCGCCAGAGGATCGAGGAGGGACGGGGAGGACTCTATTTTCCCCAGAACGCGGAATATACCTCCACCTCCCGGATGGTGCGGGAGATCGCCGCTGCCCACGGCAAAAAAATCCGTCTTCTGAAAGGATTGAATCCCCTGGTGGCTCTGGCCTGCCGGATGCCCGGCAGAATCGGGGCCATGGCGGGCAAGGCTTTCGGCAGTCTGGTCTATGACAGAAGTATGAGCGGGGATATGGAAAGCTACTGTCTGTATGATCTGAGAGAGAGCATTCTGCGCACGGAGGGATGCGCTGACGGGCAGGAAGGAAAATCTGGTGGGATACAAATATGAAACTTACCATTGTTACGATTGCGTACAACAGCGAACAGGAGATCGGCAGGACCATAGAGTCGGTGCTGGCTCAGAAGCAGGGTGATGTGCCCTGCTCTCTGGAGTATCTGATTATAGACGGAGCCAGCAGTGACGGCACGGTGGCTGTGGCGCAGGGCTACATTCCGGCCATGGAGGCGGCGGGCATAGACTACCGGATCAGCAGCGAACCGGACAGAGGGATCTATGATGCCATGAATAAGGGCATCCGCCGGGCCACGGGGGATATCATAGGGATTCTCAACAGCGGGGACTGGTATGAGCCCGTGGCGGCGGCTGCCGCGGCGGCGGCCTTTGCCGGAACGGGCTGCGATCTCATGTATGCGGATATCCGCATGCACAGGACAAACGGCACAACTTACGTCAAAAAGGCCAGACAGCGCCGGTTTCAGACTTCCAGGGACTGGAATCATCCCACTACGTTTGTGAGGGCGCAGCTGTATAAGCAGTATCCCTTCCGGTGCCTGGGCATTCATGACGACTACGGCTTTTTTCTGCAGATGAGGCGTCAGGGGCGCAGAATTGTGACTGTGGACCGGGTTTTGGCCAATTTTTCCATGGGGGGAGCCAGCAACCGCAAGGATATCGGGGCGGCGCGGAAGCGGATTATGGACCGCTACAGATACTGCTACCGGATCAACGGATACAGCAGGCTTTATATGATCGAGTGTGTGGCCATTGAGGCGGCGAAAATGATATTGGGGTAGGCAGGATGCGTATCGGAATTGATTTGCTTTGGGTCAGGGTGGGCGTATGCGGCGGGACAGAGTCTTTTATCCGCAATCTGCTGGACGGCTTCTGGCAATATGACAGGGTAAATGAATATGTTCTGTTTGTCTCCCGGGATAATGAGGAAAGTTTCAGGGGATATGAGAGGGACGGCGGCGGGGATCTGCGGCTCTGTGTCTGTCCGGTGGACAGCGCCAGCCAGCCCCGGCGTATTCTGTGGGAGAATCTGTGTCTGGCCCGGTGGGCCCGGCACCGGCAGGTGGATGTTATGTTTATTCCGGTGTACAGCATGCCCTGGACCTGGGGGAGCAGGATTCCCTATGTGTGTGTGATTCATGACCTGCAGGCCATGCATTATCCACAGTATTTTTCCCTGCCCCGCAGAATGTTTCTGCGCTATGAGTGGGGACACGCCTGCCGGAGAGGGTATAGAATCCTGACGGACTCCGAGTTCTGCCGCAGGGATCTACAGCGGCACTATCCCCGGGCCAGGGACAGGATACAGGTCATGTATGTCCCCATACCGGGCGGGAAGAAAGACGAAGGGGCGGACATGGCGGCAAAGGCCTGCGATGCGCAGGCGGGGTCCTCCGGGGAAATCCGCCCCCGGATACGGGATCTGGCGGGACAGGAATATGACTATTGTGTCAGCTCCCTGCTGCCCCACAAGAATCTGGACACACTGCTTCGGACTCTGGAGAGAATGTGCCGACAGGGCGTCTGGGGGCAGCGTCTGCTGGTGATCAGCGGTGTGGGCGGCGATGTGAGACAGCTTGAGGAAAAACTGGAACAGTATGGCATAGTCCGGCAGGTGGTGCTCACGGGATTTGTGTCGGACACGGAGCGGGATTATCTGTATGAGCACTGTCGCCTGTTTTTGTTCCCCAGCATTTTCGAGGGCTTTGGCATGCCGCCCATAGAGGCTATGCGCCGGGGAAAAAGAGTGGTTATGACCAGGTGCTCATCCCTGGAGGAAATTACCCGGGGGCGGGGCGTCTATGTGGACGAGCCATATGACCCGGCGCAGTGGCAGGAACGGATACAGCAGGCCGGAGAGCTGCCGCCGCAGCGGGAAGATTTCCCGGAATATGAGCCGGAGAGTATTGTGCGTCAGTATCAGCAGCTGTGGAAGAACATGGCGCAGGACAGGCTGAAAGCGGCATCAGAAGGACGATAACAGGCCTGTGGACAGAACGGGGGATTGTCTGCGGGCAGGGAGAGGCGGTGGCTGTGTGGAAGAGAGGACAAAACAGGATATATATGGCCGCCTGTACGATGTGGTGCAGGGCAATATGGCGGCGGCAGGCCTTGATTTTCCTTACAGGAGGGAGACTTTTCTGTGTGAGGTGGAGGCCCACCCGCAGGAGGTCAATGTGGCCCGGTATCTGGAGCTGCCCAACCCGGTTTTTATGCAGGCGGTACACGCCGCGGCGCTGAAGCGTCTGCCGGAGGAGAAGACGGCGGTCTTCTGGAAAGGGCGGTATGAAGAACCGAAAGAGCAGTTTCAGGAAGAAGTGCTGCGAAGCGTCGCCGCCTCCAGCGTGGTGGCGATCAATCACATCCGCCTGGTAAACAACCCGTATTTTGAGCAGAAAAGGGGAATCAAGTATCACTGCATGGGTTTGCTGTACGGCCTTACGGACAAGTCATTCCTGCGGGAGTTTGGCAAGAAACTTCCGATGCCGGTCCAGAAGCTGATCAGAAAGGTATTTATATGAAAGTATACATGGATATCACGGTGCTGACGCTGGCCACTTTTATAACCGGGATACAGCGGGTGACCAGGGAAATTATTCTGCGTCTGCTGGAGAGCGGAAATCCGGAGATTGTCCTGCTCCATTACAATGCCCGGGAGGACGCCTGGCATATCATTGACAACCGGCGCTTCGTGCGGTACTACAGAGACCACAGGGGTGTCAAAAGCCGGATGATTACCGGGCGCAGGCAGGCGGTCCCGGACATGGGGCAGGGAGACGTGTTTTTCGATCTGGACGCGGTGTGGATGTGCCGGGTGAGACGAAGTTATCTGCTGCCGGTTTTAAAGAGGCAGGGTGTGCGTATTGTGGCCCATATTTATGATATCATCTCCGTCACACATCCCCAGTACTGCCTGGAGAGGGGGGTGTATCAGTTTATGGACTATCTGGGCGCCCATCTGCTGTATGCGGACCAGATGATCGTGAACGCGCAGGCCACAGAGGACGAACTGAAACAGCTTGCGGGCCGGCTCGGCGTATCCCTCCCTCCCGTGGAGGTAGTGCCTCTGGGGGCGGATTTCCGGCAACGGCAGCAGGCATCGGAGGCGCAGATCCCGGAAAATGTGAGGAAGGCGGCCGGGGAGGGGGCTTATATCCTGATGGTGGGTACGATAGAGCCCCGCAAAAACCACAGACTGTTGCTGCGGGCTTATGACGAGGGCCTGCGGCAGGCCGGGTACCGGATTATACTGGCCGGATATATGGGCTGGCATATGGAGGACTTTGAGCGTGAACTTCGTGCCCATGCGGACTATAACAGCGGTATCTTTCACTTTGACGGCCTGGAGGACAGCGCCATTGATTATCTGTACCAACATGCCCGCTTTGTGGCGTTCTGCAGTTATGCCGAAGGCTTCGGGCTTCCCCTTCTGGAGGCTGTTCAGAGAGGTACGCCGGTGATCGCGGCGGATATCCCGGTGTCCAGGGAGGTCCTGGGAGCGTACTGTGACTGGTTTGGGCAGGACGACGCGGCGGATCTGTGCCGGGCGGTCCTGGAATACGAGGATGAGGAAAAATACAGGCAAAGGAAGGAGAGCCTGAAGGAGTGCCGGCCCGCTTCATGGGCACAGTGCTGTGAGCGCGTGAGGAGGATATTGGTTTGACAATGAGAGAATGGGTAAAAAGGAATACCGCGATACTGTGGGCGATGGTCATAGGAGCTTTTCTGTTTATCTGCGTCTATGGCGTACATATTCTGAATCCGACGTATGTGGACTGGATGATCACCGGCGGAGACCGGCCGCAGCACTATCTGGGATGGGTGGCTTACCGCAATTCGCGGTGGTTTTTTCCCATCGGCCTCACGGACCAGCTGTCTTATCCTTCGAAAACCAGTGTCATATTCACGGATTCCATTCCGCTGTTAGCGGTGTTCTTTAAGCTGTTCTCCCCTTTGCTGCCCCACCGGTTTCAGTATTTCGGCATATGGGGACTCCTTACCTTTGTGCTGAACGGGGCATTTTCCGCGAAAATCCTTCAAAAATATATGAAGTCCGATTTACAGGTGATTTTGGGGAGCGTGTTTTACATTTTGTCTTTTCAGGTTCTGCAGCGAATGTTTGCGCATACGGCGCTGGCGGGACATTGGTTGATTCTGTGGGCGATCTGTCTGCTGGTCTACAGGGACCGTATGTCATACCGGAGGAAAATGGGGGCCTGGCTGTCTCTGGGGGCTGTATCCAGCGCAGTACACTTGTACCTGCTTCTCATGTGCGGTATCGTTCTGCTGGGATTTCTGCTGGTGGAAATGGTGGAACAAAGGGCGGACAGGCTGCGTACGCGTTTTTTGAGAACCGTGGGGTATCTGCTCTCCTTTGTTTGTGCCGCCGCCGCCGTCATCGCCCTGCTGGGGGGATTTTCCTCGGGGATGTCGGCGGTAAACGGCGGTATCGGCGCATATAGCCTGAATCTGAACGGCTTTATCAATCCTCAGTGGCATGGGCAGCTGCTTCGGACTTACACGCAGTTGGATACACAGCATGAAGGTTTTTCCTATCTGGGCGCAGGTATCCTGTTTATGCTGCTGTGTACGGGAATAGAGCTTGCGGTGAAAAGCAACAGGGAAAATATCAGGAAGTACAGCCCTCTGTGGCTGGGGGTGACACTGGCGTTCTGCATCGCCTTTGTCCTGGCCGTATTTCCTACGGTCACTTTCGGAGATGAAATCATCAAACATTTTATCGTGCGCTCTTTCATGTTAAAGGTATGGGGGACGTTCCGGGCATCGGGGCGGATTGCCTGGATCTGTGTGTATCTGTTCTTTTTGTTTGCGCTGTGCGGAGACTACAGAATCGTGAGCGCCAGGCGAAAGAGCATGGTTCTGGCGGTGGCGCTTATATTACAGCTGGTGGATCTGAGCGGATTTATGGTGGAGAAGCATACGCTCTGGACGACGAATTATACATATTATCCGTTGCTGATTCAGGACAACTGGGATACGCTTTGGGACGAAGGGGAGGCCGGGCACCTGGCCGTCATGGATGACTATTCCATGGACAAACACTGTGATCTGGTCTTCTGGGCCCTGGACAGGGGGATCTCTGTAAACAAATTCACATTTGCCAGGGACCAGGGAGAGGATATGCTCTCCCCGGAGACAACAGGGGCGGAATGGCAGGACGGTACGATCTATGTCTGGGACCGGGAGGGCTTCACGCCCGTCCCGGATGCCGGTATATATTATTATGATCTGGACGCGCGGTTTGTGGTGGGCTATACGCGGCAAATACCGGGATTGGCGATGTGGAAAGAGGGATGAGCGCATGACAGATGTACTACATAATTTTGAGAAGGCCTATGCGCTGACGAGGCGGAACATGGAAAGCTCCGGAAGCGGGGCCCGGCTGCCGGACGTCAGGGTGGCAGCTTACATCAACCGTTGTACGCCGGGGGTTCTGGATGTGGGGGATCTGATGGAGGCGGACAGGACGGAATTTTTCCAGATGGCTTATTACGGCCTGCTGGGGAAACTGCCGGATGCGGCGGTCCTTCGCAGGTGGCAGGACAGGACGGACTTGTCAGAATGGGCGTACCGCAGGGCGGTGCTGGACTGTCTGCTGGACAATCCGGAGGTGGCGGCCAGAGACGGGGTAGTCAGGGGAAATATTTATTCAGACGCGGATATGACCCAGGCGCGTCCCCACAGAAGTCTGAAGCAGAGGGTTCTGGCTGCGGGTTACCGGGTGAGCCGCAGGCTGCCTCTGAGCATCAAGGCCCCCCTCAAAAGGCTGGTCATGAAGATTCTGATGAAGTCCTGACCGGCTCCCGGAGGCGGGCTTGAGCAACTGCCACGCGGCGGATGCGGCGTGGTATAATCATTTGGCACTGTCGTGCCGGAAGTTTTGCGGCATACCGGGAGAGGCGGATATGAAGGTTTTTATAGATGTCAGCAATCTGATCCATGTAAGTTACATAAGCGGTATCCAGAGAGTGGTGCGGGAGGTGACAGTCGGGCTGGCCGATGATCCGGGGCTGGAACTGGTTTTACTGGAATATCAGGAACAGGAGAATCGGTTCGGAATTTTGTCTCTGAGGGCATTTCTGGCATATTACGGAGACGGAGCGGGAAAGAAAGAGGATATCCGGACCGGGCAAAGGATGGGGCTGGCGGAATTTCCTCATGGCAGTGTATTTCTGGAACTGGACAGCGTATGGCATTCCCGTTGCAGGCGCATGACGCTCTATCCGGAGCTGAAAGCCAGGGGGGTAAAGATCGCTGTGTGTTATCAGGACCTGATCCCGATTATGTGGCCGGAATACGCGGCATCCGAGACTGTCTGCTCCTTTCTGGGATATATGACAGCCTGTGTGACTTACGGGGATCTGTTCATATCATCCACCCGGACGAACATCGGGTATCTGCAGGAATTTATGAAGCAGATCGGCGTTCGGAATCCGGCTCCCTGTGCGGTGTCCTGGCTGGGAACGGATTTCAGGGAGCGGCGGCAGGAGAGCAGGCCGGGAAAGAGGCTGGAGGAGATCCGGAGCAGGGGAAAATATCTGCTGATGGTGGGGACGGTGGAACCCCGTAAAAATCACAGGCTGGTGCTGGATGCCATGGACCGGAATCTCTTTGCCCAGGGCTGGCAGCTGGTGATTGTGGGACGCCAGGGCTGGGATATAGAGGAGACGGCGGAGAGAATCCGCAGGCATCCGGGTCTGGGCAGGCAGCTGCACTGGATTGAGGACGCGACGGACGCGGATGTGGAATACCTTTACACCCACAGCAGATTTGTAATCTTCCCCAGCCTGACGGAGGGGTTTGGGCTGCCCATAGTGGAAGCCTGCGGCAGGGGGATACCGGTGCTGGCTTCGGACCATCCGGTGCTGCGGGAAGTGGGGGGAAGCTATTGCGCGTATTTTTCTCCGCAAAGTCCGCAGTCTCTGATTGAGACGCTGGAGCAGGCGGACCGGGAGCCGGTCTATAAACGGATGCGGGATGCTCTGGCGGACTATGAGGCTGTGGGGTGGAAGCAGGTGGCAGAACGTATAGGGCAGGCGTTGAGGGAATTGCAGAGAGCCGCCAGATTGCCGGATCTGTCGGCCGGAGCCGGTGTAAAGCAGATGGTGACGCTGTCGGCCCGGGCGGAGGATTTTCTGCGCGGCCTGCCTTTCATAGAGAAGTTTATGCCGTTTATCAGGGAGATCGTTCTTTGCTGTCCCGATGCCATGGAGGCGGAAGTAAGGGAACGCTACAGGGGGCCCCTGGAAATCCGGTATCTTACGGACAGTGCGCTTCTGGGCGGATGCCCGCTGCCGGCGGATCATGCCGCTCGCAATATTTTCCTGCGCACAAAGGCGATTGAGAATGTTATAATTGACCCGGTCTTCATTATGAGTGATGACGATTATCGGCCGCTTAAAACTATTTCGTTGGAAAAATTTTATGATCATGGGCGTTATCAGGCGTACTACCTGGGGGATCTGAGAAACTGGAAAGGAACCCAGGGAAATCCCACTTCCTTTGATGTCAGTATGTGGAAGTGCCGGGATTTCCTCAGTGAGCAGGGGTATTCCACATATATGTTTGACGCGCATATGCCACAGATTATAGACAGACATCTCTTTCTGGAGATGCTGGAGAGATATCCCCAGGTGGCGGACGGAGCGGCCAGCGAGTGGAGCGGATATTTCAATTACCTGGTAAGCGAGTATCCGGAGTCCGTGGAACTTCACCCCTATGCGACCATGAGCTGGCCGGGATTCCCGGAGGACTGGAACACAGAGCTCAGGAGAACGGAATATCTCTTTGAAAATTTTTATGATGTACTGTATGAGGAGAGAGAGGTATATCGGGGGAAGGGCCGGTTTGTGGGATTTTCCAGAGAATATACGCCGGGCATTCAGGAGGAAAACCGGCGGAAAGCCGAGATATGCAGAGCGGAAGAACGACGTCATGAAGAAGAACTGTCACTCCATTCTCAGTGGCTGCGGCGCTATCGCAGGCGGTGGGGAATGGACCCGGTATTCGCGGTATATGACCGGGAGGGGGAATTGGCTCTGCGGACGCCGGCGGTGATGCCCATGCTGCGGGGAGATTTCCTGCGCATGGACTTCCGGGTGATGCTGCGTGAAAAGCTGCGTTCGGGCCGACAGTGGCAGCTGGCCTGGACCATATGGGAGGAAGGCGGCGGCGCGGCAGGCATGGGCTCTTCCAGATTTCAGGGGACGGACCGGGATTTTCAGGTGCTTCTGATGGCTCCCGGGAAGGCAGGGACATACCGGGTGGAGTGGCATCTCTATGCGGGTACGGTGAGCGTGAGCCGCCAGATGGAACTGGAGATCAGGGAAGCGGCGGACAATTCAATAAGGGAGGAGTAACGAATGAAAAGGAGAGCAATCAGATGGATCACCATGAGTCTGGCCAGTGCAATGATCGTTTGCAGTGGTCCGCAGCTTACGTTGCAGGCTATGGAAAATCACGATATAACGCCGGCTTTACAGGAGCAGGCGGAACAGGAGAAGGAAGAGGCCGGGGAGGAGGAGCAGCTTTCGGGACAGACCCGCCAGTTGGTACAGGCGCTGGAGCGGCTGGCGGCGGAAAGAGAAATTCTGGCTACTCTCTACCGCGTTGACAGGTATCCCCTCTCCGCCACAGCCGGATACGCGGAGAGCGGCATGGTCTGGATTCCTTCGGGCGGCCAGGTGGTGATAGAGAGTGTGGCGCTGCAGGACGGAGCGGTATGGTATCTGGTGGACTATGTACAGGACGAACAGAGCTACAGAGGTTATGTGCAGGCCGATTATCTGATCAGCACGGACAGCCGGTTTCTGGACTGGCTGCAGGAATACGGGGAAGCGCTGGCCGCGCAGACAAACGGGGAGGAGGAATACCTGGTGAAAGCGCCGGATGACATATCGGCATTTCCCGAGTCCTATCGGTCCTCTCTGGCCCGGCTGAAAAGCCAGCATCCCAACTGGGTGTTTGTGCCCATGAATACCAATATAGATTGGAGTACGGTTATCACGGAGGAAATGCGGGGGGATCGCAGCTGGGTGCATTCCTCCAGGCCGGCGGCCTGGAAAGGGGAGCAGCGGGACACAAACTGGTATCTGGCGACCAAAGAGGCCGTGGAATACTGTGTCGACCCCCGGAACTTCCTGAATGAAAAATACATCTTTATGTTTGAACAGTTGACTTACAATGGCAATTGTCACAGTGTACAGGGTGTGCAGAATATTGTACAGAACACCTTTATGCGGGGAGAGATTCCGGGGGAGGGAATTTCCTACGCACAGAATTTTTTCAATCTGGGGCAGAATCTGGGTGTAAGTCCGTTCCATCTGGCTTCCAGGGTTTACCAGGAGCAGGGTGTCAACGGGACCTCGCCTCTGATCTCCGGAACCTATCCGGGATATGAGGGTTACTACAATTATTACAATATCAGCGCCTCCGGAACCTCGGATCAGCAGGTCATTGAATCGGGGCTGAGATATGCCCGGAGTAAGGGATGGAATACCCGCCGGAAAGCCATCGCGGGCGGAGCGGAGTTTATTTCCGGGAATTATATTCTGAAAGGCCAGGACACCCTGTATCTGCAGAAGTTTGACGTGGACGGTTCCTACAACGGTTTGTTTTCGCACCAGTATATGCAGAATATCACGGCGCCCATGTCGGAGGGCTCTACCACCAGGGCGGCCTATGAGAGGGCGGGGGCCTTGAACAATATGTTTGTCTTTAAGATTCCGGTATACCGGAACATGCCCGCTTCCGCCTGTCCGGAGCCGGGTTCGTCCCAGAATCTGAATCCCACGCCGGAGCAGGAAAAACAGCTGAGAGCTTTCATCGTCAGGCTGTATCTGGATGCGCTGGGAAGGAACAGCTATGCGGATTCGGAGGTGGATTTCTGGTATCAGGAGCTGGTCAGCAGAAAAAAGAACGGTGCCGAAGTGGCTATGGGATTCTTTTTCAGCGATGAGTTTAAGAAAAAGGGTCTGTCTGACGGGGAATATGTGGATCTTCTTTACCGGGTTATGTTTGACAGAAACGCGGACGGAGCAGGCAAGGAAAACTGGATGCGGAAATTGGAGCTGGGGATGAGCAGAGAGGCCATCTTCGCGGGATTTGCCAATTCGTCGGAATTTACGGATGTATGCGCCGACTACGGAGTGGAGAGAGGGACGATTACCTGGAACGCGTATCGGGATCAGAATGAAGGGGTGACGGGTTTTGTAACCAGACTGTACAACAAGGCGCTGGGCAGAAAAGGCGACGACGAGGGCATGGAGACCTGGTGCCGCGTAATACTGCGCAGGGAGGATACAGTGGAACACGTGGCGGAGGGATTTATATTCTCCGGGGAATTTATGGAGAAGAATCTGAGCAACGAAGAGTATTGCAAAGTATTATACAGAACCTTTCTGGACAGAGAATATGATCCCGACGGTCTGCGCACCTGGATGGGAAGGCTTGAGGCGGGGGATTCCCGCGAGAACGTTTTTTACGGATTTGCGAGAAGCGGGGAGTTTCGTGAGATTATGAACAGGTATGGGATACAGCCATACTGACAATTGTTAAGCTGCTGCAGCCTGGCCCGGTCCAGGCTGTAATTCTATGCGCAGGAGAACCATCGGCGGCCGGCAGATGTTCTGCATCCCGGGCAATGGCGGATTCCGGAGGGCGCGGATCTATGCAGAAAGAGGGAAGACGTACATGAGAAGAGCGGGAGTATTTTGTTTGATGCTGTTGGCGCTGTGTCTTTGGAAGCCCATGGATGCAAACGCGGAGGAGCCGGATTATATTCTGGGAAGAACCATGACGGATGAGGAAATTGCGGCCGTGGAGGAGGCGGTCCGGCCCTATGCCGGACAGGGGGGATATCTGGAGGATGAGGAACCGCTGCTGTGGGGGATACAGGCGGAGCCCAACGACACGGGCGCTTCGTCCCCATATCCTCCCCGCTATGACCTGCGGCAGCGGGGAATAGACTTGCAGGTCAGGCAGCAGCGGTACGGAGACTGCTGGGCGTTCGCCACCATGGATATGCTGCAGATCGGCGCTTTTTTGCGGGGAATCCCGGAGGCGGACGATTTGTCAGAACGTCATCTGGTATATTATACCTATCATTCGGTTTATGGGAGCCGGGGCCAGCAGACAGGGGAAGGCACCGGCTTCATGGACAGCGGGAACGCCGAAAAATGCTTTGTCTATGGAGGAAAATACGACTATGCCGTCCGCACCCTGGGGGCCTATGTGGGAGCGGCCCGGGAAAGAGACTATCCCTACGCCCAGGCCCGGGAGGCGCTGCCGGACAGTGTCAGCGACGCTTACGAAGGGGCGGCGCTGCGGCTCAAGGGAGCTTATATTATCAATGCAAAGGACCGCGACGCGATCAAGGAGCGGATCATGGAGTACGGATCGGTGGGGATTACATATTGCAGCAGTCTGGATTACTACCATTACCACACTGCCGCTCAGTACTGTCCTGTGCCTGCCAGGGCTGATCACGCGGTGGTTATCATCGGATGGGACGATTCCTATTCACGGGATAACTTTAAGGAAAAACCTGCGGGAGACGGGGCCTGGCTGGTCAAAAACTCCTGGGGAACCGCCTTCGGGACAGAGGGCTACTTCTGGCTGTCCTATGAAGACGCGTCCATCGCGGACAGGGCTTACGCGCTGGAGGTTACAGGCCCTGACACTTATCAGCATATTTATCAGTGCGACAATACGCTTCTGGACGGACAGCTTACGGGAGAGGGCTCTCTTTGGGTGGCAAACAGCTTTGTGCTGGGGGAGGACGGCGTCTTCTGGGAGAAGCCCAGGGCGGTTTCCGTCATGGTTCCGGCGGGGAGTCTGGACTATTCGCTGCAGATCTATCAGGAAAACGGGGGGAGCGGCGGGGGAAATCCGGAGCAGGGGATTCCCCTGCTGTCCCTGCCCGCGGAGGGGCGGTTGGCCACCCCGGGACTGCATACGATAGAACTGGAGGAAGAGGTACAGGTCCCCCCCGGCAGCAGGGTTTATATTGTCATGCAGCTGCGGGGAGAGTATCCCGCGGTCTATACGGATGTCACGAAAACCAGTATGTATACCATCTGCAATTCCGTGGGTGGAGAGGGGATCAGTTATTATAAAGTCGGAGACACATGGACAGACTATGGTTTAGCGGAAAACAGAAATTTCAGAATCAAGCTGTTTACGGAGGACGGCGTCCGGCAAAATGCCATGGGGGATATCTACACACAATATTTGGATATGGATAATGCGTATGAGGCGGTGGGCTTTCTGTATGAGCAGCTTCTGCACAGAGAAGGGGAGGCGGAAGGAATCCATTTCTGGGCGGATCAAAGGCAGAACAGACAGCCTGTGGAGATATTGGAAGGTTTTTTGTTTTCCGATGAGTACCGTTTGAAGAATCCGGGGCAGAATCCATGGCTGCTCCTGGAACAGGCGGTTCAGACAGAGTATACGGTGGATGTGAGCGCCATATCCGCACTGTATGCGGAAATTCTTGGAAGAACTTATGATTTGCCGGGGCTTTTGAACTGGGCGGACGCAATGGAAGGGGGAATGGAACTGAGTGAGGTCAGAAGGGGATTTCTGGAATCGGCGGAATACAGAGGGTCCCATTAGGCTCCTGTCGATTTCTCCAAAAGTTTTAGAGTTTTGGTTGTCAAATATTTAGTTATTTGTTATAATCGACATAGTTTACATGCATCTGAAGGAGGAGAAACAAATTGAACTCTGGTGAAAAAGTCCTATCCATCGTGATCCCCTGCTACAACGAGGAGAACAACATTCTGGCCCTGGTGAAAAAGGTTCTGGAATCTCCTGTCAAAAATAAGGAAATTATCATAGTGGACGACTGTTCCAAGGACGGCACCCGCAAGGTGCTGGAGGAACAGGTAAAGCCCCTGGTCAGCAAGATCATCTACCATAAGGTAAACGGTGGCAAGGGCGCTGCCCTCCGGACCGGATTCCAGGCGGCCACAGGAGATGTGGTGATCATCCAGGACGCGGACCTGGAGTATGACCCCATGGAGTACCCCAAAGTGGTGAACCCCATCTTTGAGGGGAAGGCGAAGGTGGTGTATGGCTCCCGTTTCCTGAACCAGAAGAGGAAGGGATATCTGGCCAACAGGCTGGCGAACTGGGCGCTTACTACCTTTTCCAACCTGTTTACGCGCCAGAAGCTCACGGATATGGAGACCTGCTACAAGGCATTTCGCAGGGAGGTCATCCAATCCGTCCATATTGAAGAGAACCGCTTTGGATTTGAACCCGAGATCACCGCGAAAATATCCAGAATGAAGATCAGGATACACGAGGTTCCCATATCCTATTATCCCCGCACAAACGCGGAAGGCAAAAAAATCGGCTTCAAGGATGGGGTCCGCGCGATTTATGTGATATGGAGATACCGCAAATGAGGAAGATTCTGGAGATTCCCGTGGTCAGACAGTTTATCTCCTACTTTTTTGTGGGCGGCATAGCGGCCCTGGTGGAATGGGTGTGTTTCGCGCTGTTTGACAATGTGCTGCATATGCATTATATTCTGGCCACCTGCCTGGCTTTTGTGTTCTCCACATCCGCGAACTGGATTCTGGGCAGGCTGTGGACTTTCAGAGACAACAAATCCTATGAGAACAAAAAGGCCAGGGAGGTTTTGCTGGTTTTTGCCGTGAGCGCCATAGGACTTTTGTTCAATATGGGACTTATGTACCTCTTTGTGACGGTGTTGGGCCTGGACAGCGCGGTGCTGAAGACCCTGAGCAAGATTGCCGCTACGGGGATCGTGTTTTTCTGGAATTTCCTGATCAGGAGATTTGTGATCTATAAATAATCCTGTCAGGACAGTCGGCGCAGACGGTAAAAGCAGATGTATAGAATGGAGTGACAGTTTCTGACAATGGGGGAAAAACATATGGATATGATAGAATTGTTTGTGCCCGGCCGTCTGTGCCTGCTGGGGGAACACAGTGACTGGGCCGGGACAAACCGCATGATGAACGCGTCGCTTGTACCGGGATGCGCCATAGTCACCGGCATTGACCAGGGAATCTACGCGTCGGCGGAGAAGGCGGAAAACTTTATCATAGAGAGTGATCTGGAATGCTTCGCGGGTGAAAGATATGAGTGCGAGATGGATACGGAAAGGCTTCGTGAGACGGCGTCTGACGGAGGCTTTTTTTCCTATGTGGCAGGTGTGGCGTCCTATATAAACGAGCACTACCGCGTCCGGGGCATCCATGTGCGGGTGACGGAGATGGACCTGCCGATCAAGAGCGGCCTGTCCAGCAGCGCCGCCATCTGTGTGCTGGTGGCCCGGGCGTTTAACAAACTGTATCATTTGCACCTGAATACCATGGGGGAGATGAACATCGCCTATATGGGCGAACAGAGAACCCCCTCCCGGTGCGGTCGGTTGGACCAGGCCTGCGCGTATGGCGTGAACCCCATCCGCATGGTCTTTGACGGAAACGACATCAGTGTGCGGCCCCTGGCCCTGAAGTGCGACCTGTACTATGTGGTGACGGACCTGAACGCCCATAAGGATACGGTGCGGATTCTGGCGGACCTGAATAAATGCTTTCCCTTCGCCAACAATGAGATGGAGAGGAAAGTGCAGGAGGCTCTGGGCAAAGACAACCGGGAGTTTGTGGAAGAAGCCATCCGTTATATCGAGAGCGGAGACGCCGAGAGCCTGGGGCGGCTGATGGTCCGTTTTCAGCAGAATTTTGATGAGAAAGTGGCACCGGCCTGTCCCTCACAGCTCCAGTCGCCAGTGCTCCATTCCGTTCTGAACGATCCGGAGATTCAGAGGTATGTCTACGGATGCAAGGGCGTGGGGTCCCAGGGGGACGGAACGGCGCAGTTTCTGGCAAAGGACGAGGACGCGCAGCGGAATCTGATCAAGTACCTGAAAGAAAAGCGGGGAATGGATGCCGTGGCATTCACGCTGCATCCTCAGCAGAAAATCAAGAGGGCGATTATCCCTGTGGCGGGTTTTGGCACCAGGCTTTTTCCGGTGACCAAAAATCTGAAAAAGAGCTTTTTCCCCATCATGGACAGCGACGGCATCCTGAAGCCTGCGCTGCTGATTCTGTTGGAGCAGCTGGATCAGGCGGGGATAGAGGATATATGCCTGGTGATCGGGGAGGACGAGCGGACAGTATATGACGAGTTCTTCCGTCCCCTGCCCAAGGAGCATTACGACAAGCTGCCGGAAGACAGAAAGAGTTATGAGGACCTGATGGTCAGGATCGGGAAAAAAGTAAGCTATGTCATCCAGAGGGAGCGCAGGGGATTCGGACACGCCGTATACCAGTGCCGGGAATTTGCCAGAGAGGAGCCGGTGCTTCTGCTGCTGGGGGACATGATCTATCACTCCTACCGGAACGAGAACTGTATGACACAGATGATACAGACTTATGAGAAATACGGTCTTCCTGTGATTTCCATGCACCGGGTGCCGAAACAGGACGTGGTGCATTACGGGATCATGCATGGACAGTGGGAGGACGCGGGGGAATCGGTGCTGAAGCTGGACGAGATCAAAGAGAAGCCCAGCGTGGAGTACGCGGAGGATTATCTGGGGGTAAAGACCAGGGTCTCCAGGGAGAATTATTACGCGGTGTTCGGCCAGTATATCCTGACAAGGGAAGTGTTCGAGGCACTGGAGGAAAATATAGATAACAACCTGCTGGAAGGCGGCGAGATCCAGCTGACCAGCGCCCTGGAAAAAGTGAGAAGCAGGACGGGGATGATCGGGTTCGCGGTGTCGGGGAAATCTTTTGATATCGGTCTGCCGGAGAAGTATCTGGAAACCATGATGATCTACGGGAAATGAGAAACGGATGGGGGATGGTCTATGAAAAAGGGAAATGACGCCGGAAAGAGGTGGACTGCCGCGGTGGCGCTGGTCATTCTCATGTTTTGCGAGTGGTTTTTCTTCAGGAATGTGATCGGCGGGGAAGGCGGCGCGCTTTTTGGAGACAGGGGCGATGGCAGGCTCACAACTCTTCTGACAGAGCACTGGTGGAATTTTTTTACCGGTAAAGAAAAATTTTCCGAACTGGCCATGTTTTATCCGGCGGAAGGAGTCATGGGATATACGGACCTCCTTTTGGCTTACGGCCTGCTGCATTCGCTTTTGAGGCTGGCCGGATTCAATATGTTCGCGGCGTATAAGTGGACAATTATCATCAGCCATTGTATGGGTACGCTTACCATGTATTACCTGTTGAAGAAAAAACTTGGCCTTCGCATGCAGTGGGCGCTGTTCGGCACCCTGGCCTTTTCCTTTTCTGACACTTACGCCCGGGACCTCTGCCATACGCAGCTGGGCGCGATCAGCTTTCTTCCCGTCTTACTGATTTTGTTTACAGGGTTTCTGGAAAATTTCGGGAGCAGAAAGAAAAGAAACATATACGCCTATGCCTGCATCGGATGGTTTGTGCTTCTCACCTATAATTCCTGGTACGTGGCCTGGTTTACGGGAATGTTTTCTCTTGTGTTTCTGATTGTCTTTTTTGTGAGGCTCAAGGTTGGCGGAGTTGCTGTTATTCCGGCGCTGAAGGAGAAAGGGAAGCTGCCGTGCATGGAGATCGCAGGCTGGATTCTGTTTCTGATCGTGTTATATCTGCCGTTTATCATGATATATTTACCGGTACTTCGAGATTCCTCCGGCTATTCATATGCCAGCTGCGCGTCTCTTCTGCCGGAATGTATTGACATTGTAAACGTGTCTGAGGACAACTGGATGCTGGGGGGAATCCTCAGGAAACTGCATCTTTCGGACCGGGGATATTCCCATGAGGTGGTGCAGGGATTCTCCGTTATCCTGCTGGGATTTTTTGTCGGCCTGGGCATGGCGGAGGTCCGAAGGGGGAGAGGAGTGGCTGACGCAAAGGATAAAGGGGGGAATTTTGCGGCAGGGCTGGCGGGCGCGGTCTGTATCACCATCGTGGTCTGTGTGGCACTGACGGTCCGGCTTGGGAGCAATGGCGTATCACTCTGGATGCTGGTTTACTATTGTGTTCCCACGGCAAAATCGGTCCGGGCCGTGGCCCGGTTTCTCCTCTGGCTGAGTTTCCCCATGTCTGTAGTTACCGCCTGCATGGCCGACAGGGCGATCCACTGGAAACACAGGGGAGCCGAATTCTGTGTTTCCGTCTGCGCGGTGATTCTGCTCTTTGCGTCCAATATCAATGTTGTGGGGGTAAGCCAGCATTGGAGCCTTTCGGAGGAGATGCATTTTATTACAAATGTGGCAGAACCTCCCAAGGACGCAAAGGTATTTTATATGATTGACACCGCGCGGACGGGTGACCCCATGCATATATACCAGCTGGACGCGTTTGAGATTGCCACATGGTATTCTCTCAAAACCATCAACGGGTATTCCGGTCAGTACCCGGCGGGCTGGGACGGGATATGGAATGTGTGTCTGGATGGATACGAAAGCAGTGTGGATCAGTGGGTCAGCGCCTACGGGCTGGATCATGTATATGCGTATGACCGTGCAGGGAATGTATGGATTCCGCACAGAGGGGGAAGTGCAGTGTCTGATCCGGAGGAATCGGGTTGATTTTTGCGCAGATAGATGATAAGATAAAAGGGTAAACTGAAAAAGCATGAAACATATTAAAAGGAGGAGAGTGCAAATGGTCAGGAAAGTCAGAAGAATGCTGGAAACAGTCTGCGCAATGTTCGCGATTGTACTGTTTTGCAGCATGACAGTCCAGGCGAAAGAGGTGACTGTGCAGAATGGGAACGACATTCAGGCGGCATTGAACCAGGCGGGCAGTTCCACGGAAACTGTGACGGTTATTATTCAGCCGGGAAACTATGTGGTCAACGATATTCTCAAGGTGCGTTCCAACACCGTTATCCAGGCTGCGGGAGCGGAATTTACGTTGCGCGCGGATCTGGCTTCGGCGGGACATCCGATTCTCTCGGTGGACAATGTACAGAACGTGACGGTTGTGGGGGGAACCTGGACATCCAGCAACGGTACACCCATAGTCCTGCAGAACGGAAATAAGAATGTTGTCTTTGACGGCGCCGTGATCAACGCGTCGGGAAGCTGCCGCTGGGGCATCGAGATCCACCAGGGACAGCAGATCACCGTTCAGAACAGCACAGTGAACGATGGCGGCATATTCGCGGAAAAGATTACCGGGCTGACGCTGTATAAGAACACAATCAACAATTCCAAGTTCAACGGCATCAGGGTCAATACAACAGAGAAGTGTACGATCAAGGAGAATACGGTTAAGAACGCCAGCACATACGGGCTTCATGTTCAGAACGACAACGGCTCAGTCATTCAGGGCAATGAGATTTCAGGGAGCGCCGCTTCCTCCCAGAGAGTAGACGGGGAGCACGGCGAGGGCCTCCTGGTCATTAACAGCGTGAACACCACCGTGGCTTCCAACAAGATTCTGAATACCCACTGCAATGAGAAGACCAACGGCAACGGTATGATTGTGGCGGAGTCCACAGGGATAGTGGTGGACGACAATGTGGTGAGCAACTCCGGGAACCATGGCATTCAGGTGACGGACCATTCCACCAACATCAATGTGAGAAATAATAAAGTGAGCAATTCCAATAATGCAGGTATTGCCCTTTCCAGAGACGTACAGGTCAATCTGGTCAACAATACAATAAGCGACTCGGCGGTCAACGGCGTAGCCTGCGACGGACACGGCGGACGTGTGACCGTGACCATAGAGGGAGGCACGATCAGCAACACGAAAGGTGTGGAAAGCGCGGCAAACGCTCCTGTCTGGACGGATTCCACAACGGGTATCATCTCCGGCGTCACGATTCAGGATACAAAGTATAACGGAATTACCATCACCAACAACAGTGACGTGGAGATAAAGGACTGTAAGGTATTCCAGAGCGCGGTGACAGGCACAAGAGGAATCGCCGTCTTCGCCTCCAGGGCGAGCATCAGCGGAAACGTTATCTCCGGTTTCTCGGAGTATGGCATCTGGGCCAACAGCAATGACGGCGCCAATATAACCGGAGGAAACAATACGGTTACTCTGCCCGGGACCGCTACTTTTACCGGCAACGGAATTTTCGTCGGAAAGAGTACAGGCACTATGAACAACAACAATCTGCTGGCTCCGTCCATATCGAATACCACGGCTTCCGGCGGGAATTATTTTAATGATGTGGAGGCAGGCGCGGTAATCGACGGTAAGAAGTATTCCATGACGATCACCAGCGGCGGCAAGTTCTCGGTAAGCTATCCCTCTGTGGATACCTCCAAAGTGGCCATCTATGTAAAATCGCCGGACGGCAACGTGATTATACTTAACGCTCCCAACGGCACCACGCTGGACAGCACTCCTGTTAATCCGGCGGATCTCGAAAAGATCAAGGCGTTTGTAACACGTGTATATAACAATGTTCTGGGAAGAGCTCCGGATGCCGCGGGATTTGAAAACTGGGTAAACGCTCTGGCCAGCGGCCAGCAGACCGGCGCGGGAGTGGTAGAAGGATTTTTCTTCTCAAAGGAACTTATGGAAAAGAATCTGTCCATAGAGGATTATCTGGAACTGGTATATGTCACAATGATGGACCGTCATTCGGATGCCGGCGGAAAGCAAAACTGGGTCAATGTCTACAAACAGGGATTCTCTGAGAGATATATCCTGAACGGCTTTGTGGGGTCCAAGGAATTTGGTGAGATCTGTGAAGAATACGGAATTGTCCGGGGCGAAGTGGCCATGACGGAGCCCAGGGACCAGAACAGGGGCGTGACGGAGTTTGTGTCCCGGAACTATTCCAAGGCTCTGAGGAGAGCAGTCGATATTGACGGCCTGAACGATTGGTGTTATGCCATTATCTATGAGGGCAAAGCTCCCGGTGAAGCGGTAAAGGGCTTTATAGATTCGAATGAGTTCAAGGAGAAGGGTCATTCCGACGCGGAGTTTGTGGAGATTATGTATCAGACCTTCTTTGACCGTGATCCGGACCCGGCGGGATTCGCGGATTGGATGGGCCGCCTTCAGAGCGGGTGGTCCAGGATGCAGGTGGCGGATGGCTTTATCGGCGCCGAGGAATTCCATAAATTGGTAGCGAGCTTTGGATTATAAGGAGCAGTGAATGGGGTATAGGTATCTTTTGTATGAAAGATACCTATACTTTATGGAAGAGAGGTATTATGCAGGCAGTGGATGTAGAAAAAATCATGGAAGAGATCAGGCGGGAGATTGAGGAGAAGGGATATAAGGAGGAGGACCTGCACTTTAAAGACATCGCCCTGAACGCGGAAGAGCCGTCCGGCTTGAGATACAGCCGGGAGGACGCCGAAAGGCAGCTGGACTATCTCAGTTTCCACAGCGATAATCCTGTTTTTTTTCCGCTGTCGGGGAATCCGGTCAAGACATTTGTGCAGAGGGTAGTCAGAAGGTTTTTTCTGTTTGTCATTTTTCCCGCTTTTCAGTTTCAGAACAAGCATAACGCCACTGTGACCAGATTTTTGAAACAGAGCATGAATTATATGAATGAAAACGAGGCGTTAAAGGAGCGGCTGGACAGACAGCAGGAGCAGATCGACAGATTGCTTCAGGAAGTGGAGCGGCTGAAAAAAGGGCAGGAATAGAGAGGGCATGGATAAAATTGGTTTCGTTATTCCCTGGTTTGGGTGGGATATACCCGGAGGCGCAGAGGCGGAGCTGCGGGGCCTGGTGACGCATCTGCATGACGCGGGGGTCAGGCTGGAGATATTGACCACCTGTGTAAAGGAATTTCTTTCGGACTGGAGTCACAATTTCCACAGACCCGGTACGGTGGTTGAGCATGGAATCACGATAAGGAGATTCCGGGCGGACAGCAGAAACGCCGGGGATTTTGCGCAGGTAAACGCCAGACTGATGGGGGGACAGCTTCCCCTCACGGCAGAGGAAGAGCAGACATACGTGAGGGAGATGATCAACAGCAGGGAACTGTGCCGCTATCTGGCCCGGCATCAGCAGGAGTATGGCCTGTATGTGTTTATTCCCTACATGTTTGGAACCACCTATCACGGCATTATGCAATGTCCGGAGAAGTCTGTGCTGATTCCCTGCCTGCACGATGAAAGCTATATCTATATGAAAGTGTTTGCCGATGTCTTTTCAAAACTCAGGGGCATGATCTTTCACGCGTATCCGGAGGAGGCGCTGGCCGAGAGGGTCTATGATCTTGGCGGCGTAAAGCATGCCGTGCTGGGAGAGGGAATCGATACCGACTGGGAAGGGGACGCAGAACGTTTCAGAAAAAAATATCATATGGAAAAGCCCTATATTCTCTATGCCGGACGAAAAGACAGCGGTAAAAATGTGGATCAGCTGATCTCGTACTACAGAGAGTACCTGCGGCGGGGCGGAGAGCAGCTGGAGCTGGTGCTGATCGGCGGCGGCAGCATCCATATTCCCGGGAATATAAAGGAACATGTGCATGATCTGGGCTTTGTACCCATACAGGACAAATATGATGCCTACGCCGGAGCCAGGATGCTCTGCAACCCGTCCAATAATGAGAGTTTTTCGCTGGTAGTCATGGAGAGCTGGCTTGCGGGAAGGCCTGTACTGGTGAGCGGCGGCTGTGCGGTGACCAGGGATTTTGCGCTGAGAACGGGCGGAGGCCTGTACTATGACAGCTACTTTGAGTTTGAGGGCGCGGTCAACTATCTGTGGGCGCATCCGGATATGGCGGAGCGGATGGGAGAATGTGGAAGGCAGTATGTGCTGGAACATTTCTCCTGGCCTGCGATTGTGGAAAAGTATAGAACCTTTTTTGAGGAGGCCGCTGGAGAGAATTTATAAATCCTTAAATGTTTATTGTGGGGAAACAGTTGCCAGGCGATTATATGTGGTGCTATAATAGGCTTGATCGGAAGAGAAGCGCACTTGGAAGATGATATGTATGGTACGGTTGTGGAAAAAACCCGGGAGGGAGAGAGGAATGGGATTATGATGAAGAGAGTCAGAGGCTGGGCTGCGCTGGCGGCCAGCCTGATAATGTGCGTCATGATGACAATGAGCGTATTTGCGGAGGAACAGGAAATTGTCTTTGTGTCGGAAGAGATCATAGTGGAGGAAGAAGGCATAGTGGAAGCCGGGCAGCACGGCACGGTTATGGTAGATCCCAGCCTTGGGATCGGAACGGCTGTCTTTTCCAACAATACAATCATTCAGCTGAAAGTCAACTGCAGGACTTTCGGAACAAGCATGGATGACTACCGGATTGAAATCTACAGGGGCGATACAGCCGTAGCCGGAGGCTATACACTGGTGGCCAAGGGCGTGAAGGATTTTAAACAGACGGTAGCTTCTTATAATGATATATTCGAGGTAGATACAAAAGATACCAGTGTATTTACTCCGGGAACATACACCATAGTATGTACAAGCTATTACTATTCGGAAAACGGAACCCAGATGATCAATCAGAGCGACAGGGCCACCTTTACGATTGAGGATTACCATCTGGTGCTGGACAGAGAATTTGTCAAAAGGCTGTATCTGACCGCTCTGGAGAGAGGGGTTGATCCTGTGGGATTGAAGGACTGGAGTGAGAAGCTGTATTATGGCAAAATGACCGGTGCCCAGGTGGTGGAGAACATTTTTGAGAGTGAGGAGTTTGTCAATAAGAAAAAGACGGACGAGGAGTACGTGGAACTGCTTTACCGGGCTGTGTTCAATCGGGAGTCCGATGCCCCCGGAAGGGAGCAGTGGCTCAATTTCTTAAAGACAGGATTTTCCAGGAAAAAGGTGTTGAAGGGATTTGTGGACTCAGGAGAGTTTGCGAATCTGTGTGCGACTTATGAGGTCAATAAGGGAACCGTTGAACTGAAGGAATACAGGGATCAGAACGAGGGCGTCACAGGGTTTGTCAGTCGCCTGTACTACCTGGCTCTGCTGCGGGAACCGGATGCCAAGGGATTGAACGAATGGACGGAGCGTCTGCTGAAGAAGCAGAAGACTCCTAAAGAAGTGGCGTTTGGCTTTGTGTTCTCACCGGAGATGAACGGAAGAAACCTGGACAATACGGCATTTGTGACAATGCTTTACCAGACCATTCTGGGAAGAGAGCCGGATGGCCCCGGGTTAGCGGACTGGGTCGGCCAGCTTGACAAAAAGACCAAGACAAGAGAAAGTATTTACAGCGGCTTTGCCGACAGCAAAGAGTTTGCAGAGATTGTAGCCTCTTATAATATCAAATAGTATACATAGGAATAGGAAATAACTCCCCCCTGCCTGCGGACTGACATGGAAACGGACAGGAGGGAGTCCTATGCTATATGGAGGAACCTTATGACTATATTCCGGGAAATATATGAATACAGGGAAATGATCGGCAGCCTGATCAAAAGAGATATAAAGAGCCGTTACAAAGGGTCCGCCCTGGGATTTCTGTGGTCCTTCCTGAATCCGCTGCTCCAGCTGCTCGTATATTCTTTTGTGTTCAAGATTGTCATGCGGGCCAGCTATGAGAGGTACTACCTTTTTTTGTTCGTAGCGCTGGTGCCCTGGCTCTTTTTTATGACTTCCGTGACAGGCGGTGCCTCCTGCGTCTGGTCCCAGAAGGACCTGGTCAATAAGATATATTTTCCCAGGGAAGTCCTTCCGATCGCGCATGTAACATGCCAGCTGGTCAATATGCTTCTTTCCTTTGTGGTTATATTTGCGGTGATTCTTGTCACCCGACATGGGATGAATCTGGCGGCGCTTCTCTATCTGCCTGTCATTATGCTGGTCGAATATCTGCTGGCGCTGGGAATCGCATTTTTTGTCTCCGCTATCACGGTATTTCTGCGGGATGTGGAATACATTATGGGAATTGTCATGATGGCCTGGCAGTTTTTGAGTCCGGTAATGTATGGAATTGATTTGATCCCGGAAAAATATAGAGTGATTTATCAGTTGAATCCCATGACACCGATCCTGATGGCCTACAGAGATATTTTTTACTATAAACAGCCGCCTCAGCTTGGCACATTGATCCAGGCCACGGCATTGGGAGCGATTGTGCTGGTAATCGGATTTATCGTATTTCAAAGATTAAAGCGTCATTTCTCGGAGGAAATGTGATGAACAGTGAAAATTCCATCGAAGTGAGGGATGTCACCAAACAATTCAAAATCTTTATTGACAAGGGCAGGACCATCAAGGAACGCGCGCTGTTCCGCAGACGCAGACAATATGAACAACGCCAGGTGCTGAGAGGTGTCAGCTTTGACGTGAAAAAGGGCGAGGCGGTGGGGTTGATCGGACATAACGGCTGCGGAAAAAGTACAACACTCAAATTGTTGACCAGGATACTGTACCCGGACACCGGCAGCATAGAGATCGCAGGCCGGGTATCCAGCTTGATAGAACTGGGAGCCGGATTCCACCCTGATCTGAGCGGAAAAGAAAATATTTATATCAACGCGGCCATCTTTGGCCTTAAACGGGAAGAGATAGACAGGCGGCTGGATGATATTATTGCCTTTTCCGAGTTGGAAGACTTTATTGACAATCCGGTGCGTACATATTCGTCGGGTATGTATATGAGGCTGGCTTTTTCCGTCGCCATCAATGTGGATGCGAATGTTCTGCTGATTGACGAGATTCTGGCGGTGGGAGACGCGAACTTTCAGATCAAATGTTTTAACAAGCTACAGGAAATCAAGGGAAAGGGTACAACCATTGTCATTGTATCTCATTCGCTTGAGCAGATCGAACAGATCTGTGACAGAACCATCTGGATTCATGAGGGCCTGGTCAGAATGGAGGGAGCCTCCAGGGACGTGCATCCCGCCTATCTGGATTATATGGAGATGAAGCGAAGAGAGAACGCGGAGAAGGAAGCCAGGCGGAAGGCGGAAAAAGAGGGTATAAAGGAAGCGGAAGAAGAGAAGGAGACGATCCCCGCGTCCGCGTATGGTATGGAGGAAGGGAAGCGGTGGGGCAATGGACGCGCCCGCATCGTGGAGGTGCGGATTCTGGATCAGGATAACCAGGAGAGGACCATATTCCGGGTGGAAGAAACGATCAGAATCCATTTGAAATATCAGGTCAAATCACTGGTGAAAGACGCGGTGTTCGGACTGGGTTTTTTTAATGCCCAGGGACTGCGATGCTACGGAACAAACACGGAGATTGACGCTCTCCCCTCTTTTAACCTGTCGGAGGATGGGGAGATGGAAGTGATATTGCCAAGGGTGCTGCTGCTGGCGGGCGTGTACACATTGGATATGACCATAGAAGAGGGGCACGGGATGCCTGTGGATTATTTCCGGGAAGTGGCGACCATAGAGATTACAAACAACAAACGGGACTTGGGTGTGATGAGAATGGATCATCAATGGATATTGAATTATGAAAAAAAATAAAGTCAGAATTATTCAGATTTTGCCCACCCTGTCTTATGGGGACGGCGTGAGCAACGATACATTGGCGATTGACAGGATACTTAGAAAGAACGGTTTCCGCACAAAGATTTACGCGGAGAATATAGACAAGCGCATACCGAAAGAGACGGTACAGCATATTGCCCGCCTGCCAAGACTTAAAGAGAGGGATATCATTCTATATCATCTCTCTACCGGAAGCAGGCTGAATGACTTGCTGCCCAGCTTTAAGGGAAGAAAAATAATAATTTACCACAATATTACACCGGACAAATATTTTGCCGATTATCATGATTTCTCCGCTACACTGTGCAGAGAAGGGCGTAAGAGCCTCTCAAAACTCTGTACGGTACCGGAATATTGCCTTGCGGATTCTCCGTACAACAGGGAGGAACTGTTGGAAAACGGGTATTCGTGCAAAATAGATGTGATGCCCATCATCATACCCTTTGAGGATTATGAGAAAACGCCCAGCGGAAAGGTGATGTCCGGATATGAGAACGACGGATATACCAATATTATTTTTACGGGCAGAATAGCTCCCAATAAGAAGCAGGAAGATATTATAGAGGTATTTGCATATTACCAGAAATATTATAATCCAAAATCCAGGTTGTTTCTTGTGGGATCATATCACAATATGGAGAAATATCTCAGACGGCTACAGGGCTATGTGCAGCAATTGGGTGTGAAACATGTTGTATTTACCGGTCACATTCCTTTTGATGAAATACTGGCCTATTATCATCTGGCGGATCTTTTTCTGTGCATGAGTGAACATGAAGGATTTTGTATCCCGTTGGTGGAAGCCATGTACTTTCAGATCCCGGTCATCGCGCGGGCCGGAACAGGGGTCACGGGAACACTGGGGGATGGCGGTATTCTATTGGAGGAGAAAAACCCTCTGGAGACGGCCGGACTGATCCATTATGTTCTGGAACATCCCCGGGTCCGTGAGTCTTTAACGGAGAGCGGCAGCAGACGGCTGGAGGATTTTGCGACGGAGCGCATGGAACAGTTGTTTATGAATTATTTAAATGCCTTTATGGCATGACATGGAAGAGGGAAAGATGGAAAGAATTGCTTTTGTTATTCAGAGATACGGGCTGGAGGTCAACGGGGGAGCGGAACTGCAATGCAGGCTGTACGCGGAACATATGGCAAAATACTATGATGTGGATGTGCTGACCACAAAGGCAATAGATTATACCACCTGGCGGGACGAATACGAGGCGGATACGGAAGAGCTGAACGGTGTCACTGTGAGAAGATTTTCTGTGGAGAGTACAAGGGATCGTAAGAGCTTTGACATTCTGTCTCTGAAAATCTTACAGCTGGATGCGACTCTGGAAGAGGAGGAGGACTGGATGCGACGACAGGGCCCCTGCTGTCCCTCCCTGATTCAGTATATCAGAGCGCACAGAGGGGATTATAAGGTTTTTATTTTTAATACTTATTTATACTATACCACTTATTTCGGTCTTCCGGAAGTCAGCAACAAGGCGATCATGATACCCACGGCGCATGATGAATTGCCGATTTACCTGAATATATTCAGGAAGTTGTTTGCTCTGCCCGCGGGATACTTTTACCATACGGTTCAGGAAAAAGAGTTTGTGGAGAGAAGATTCCACACGGAAAACAAGCTGCACAATAACGGACAGGGAGGAGTGGGAATTGATCTTCCGCAGGATATCTCGGCAGAAAGATTTCGCCGGAAATACGGTGTGGAGGATTTTGTGGTCTACATTGGAAGGGTAGATGAACACAAGGGATGCAGAGAACTGGCCCTCTATTTTCAGGAGTATGAGAGGAGGAACGGGGGAGGCCTGCAACTGTTGTATCTGGGAAAACAGGTGTGCGAACTGCCGCAGGATGACAGTATCCGCAGCCTGGGATTCGTGGAAGAACAGGATAAATTCGATGCCCTGGCGGCATGCAGATTTTTGATTCTCCCCTCACAGTTTGAGAGCCTGTCCATCGTGGTACTGGAAGCCATGGCCATGCGCAGGCCTGTTTTGATTCAGGGAAACTGTGAAGTGGTAAAGGCGCATTGTCTGGCAAGTAACGCGGGATTATATTATCACAACTATTTTGAATTTGAGGGATGTATGAACTATCTGCGAAGCCACAGCGATTTATGTGAGCAGATGGGGAAGAACGGTGAGGATTATGTCCGGCGGTACTATGCCTGGGACGCCATCGAGACGCGTCTGCGGAATATGATTGAGCAGATCGGAACAGGAGTGACGCGCGTATAGAGATGGGCTGTATATTGCTGCCGCACAGAGACGGGAGGCACATATAATACGGGAGATGAGATATGGGAACAGGGGTTGTCGTTTTACTGGCGATGTTGGCTTTCAGCTCTGTGATATGGCAGTGGAAAAAGGAGAGGCGCGTATCAGTTGTATTCCTGTATGGGCAGCTGTACTTCTGGAGCACCTATATCCTGGTCAGCGCATTGCTGATGTGGCTGGACGTTTACCGGACAGGGGCTGCGTCCGCAGGCACATTGTTGATCGCGCTGGCGGTCTTTCTGGTAAGCGGTGCGGTGTACAGAAAAAGGCAGCCCGGGAAAAAAGAGGGGAAAGTCTGGGACAGGCAGGATCTCTGCGTCCTGGTTTTCTGTATTCTGATGGCGGTATGCATGCACGGAAAGAATGAGCTGTACGGAATGAGTCAGGATGAGGGCGTGTATCAGACAATGGCCATCTCATACATGTGCGGGAATAATGACAATCAGAAAACAATGCGGGAGTACGGGGAACTGAGAGAAGAAGACAGGCCTGCGTTCCTGAACAAACTGAATGATGTCATTTCCCATGGGATGCACGGATATTATCTGTTTTGCGGAGATTATATACCGCAGAATATGCAGGAACGGTATAATGAGACCTCCGGCTATTACCATGGGGTGCCCACATATGCCGCGACCATTGCATTGTGGGGAAGCATTTTTGGCTGGAAAAATATGATGGGAGTTCAGACGCTGTTCTATGTGCTGGCCGTTCTCCTGCTTTATGAAATGCTCCGTAAAATGAATTTATCCGCGTTCAGGCGCATGCTGCTGCTGGCAATCTATATGCTTTCGCCAATTATGGTGTGGCTGGGAAAATCCTCCCTGTGCGAATTGCTTCTGGCCTGTCTGGTCAATTGGTTTCTATACGAACTTATATGGGGGGAGAGCGGGGGCTTTCAGGCTGCGAGGATTGCACTTCCCATCCTTACGTTTGCGTTTACCCATTTGTCAATCTACACACTGATGCCCCTGTTTGTGGTCTGCCTGCTGATTCGCTTCCGGAATGACAGGAGTCTTGTATTTCTGAAGACGGGACTCTATATTTCGGCAGGATATCTTGCAGGAATACTGTTTACGGCATGGTGTTATACAGAATATTTCTATTTGAACGTCAACTTACTGACTCGGCTTCCCCTTATTGACAATGGGAATGTGCTGCTTATTCTGTGCCTGTGCGGGGCCGGAAGCGTTGCCCTGTTTGTGGCTCTGTATCTTTATAAGCGAAATTTGCCCCGATTGTCACCCGGGCTGCGGATCTGGGGGCTCAGGATTACAGCGGGAATATTTACGGCGCAAAGCATCTGGGTCACAATCAGAACATTTCTGACCGAAGGGCCATGGGAAAAGCTGACGATTCTGACCTATGTACTTCTCACAGGCATCGTAACGCTTCCGGCTGTCCTGTTTTTCCTGATCGGAAAGACAAAAATATTCTGTTCTGACAGGAAAAGCGCGCTGATTACATGGTTCTTTTTGTACTGTGTGCTGATCTACGCAATGCTGTTCCGCAGATGGATCATCAATCACTATTATGGGGACCGGTATCTGGCACCGTTTATCGTGGGGATTCTGTTGATGATGGGGATTGTATTGGAGCGGACTACGGTGAGACGGTCCGTTCATTGGCTGCTGGCTTTATGCGGCCTGACCGCTCTGGGATATCTTGGCTATCGCAGCGGATATATTGTAACGCATAAGGATGATACCAGGATAGAGTGGGATCTTCTGGAGGAAATATGTGATAATCTGAATGAAGAAACCGTCGTAATTTTGGGCGACTATCATATGATAAGCTGCTTCTTCCCGATCAGAGATATGACAGGAGCATACTGTTTTCCTGTGTTTGGGGAGGATATTTCCCAGACAGCGGAAAAACTGATGGCTCTGGAAAAAGATATATATTATCTGGGAGGAACAGAGGAACCGCCACAGGGCTGCGCGATCGCAGGAGAGTGGGAGGTGGGTTATTATGAATACGCAGGTGTGGAAAACGCAGGTGTATCCGATCCGCTGAAAATGGTGGATTCATCTTTTACATCCGTGTGGAGGCTTGTCAGACTCCGCACCTTTGACAGGACAGAGTAAATGAGAGGAGGAGGATTATGAGACGAGGAAGCAGACGATGGGGGGTACTGTCTCTATTACTGGCAGGAATGCTGGCTATGACTTCCCTGGGAGAGGGATTACAGGCGTTGGCGGCGGAATCGGAAGTGAACGCCGTACAGGAGGAGATCGCGCCGGAGACGGTCAGCGGGAATGAGGAGGCGGCGGGACAAAATTCCCACGAGGCGGTTTTGGAGCAGGAAAGGGATCTGGATTATATTCTGGGACGTCCTCTGACGCCGGAGGAGAGACAGGAGCAGGACGAACTGTTCGACTATTACATGGGGCTTGGAGCCGGTGTAATTGAGCCGGAAGAACTGCCGGAGGACGGTGTTCTTCCCGGCGAGTTAATGCAGGTCATGGGAAATCTGCCGACGCAGTATGACGCGCGGAATGTAAACGGCAGGAATCTGGTTCCGGACATCAGAAATCAGGGACAATTTGGAACCTGCTGGTGTTATTCCAGCATAGCCTGCCTGGAGATCAACCTGATCAAGAACGGCCTGGCGGATATGGACATAGATTTGTCCGAACATCATCTGGCCTTTTTCGCCAATTATTCCGCGCCGGACCCTCTGGGAAATGACGGGCAGGCCAGGAGCTATTATGACGCCAATAAGGCAAACGGTGTTACATATTATGACCGGGGCGGGAACTATGTGATGGCGGCCGGGGCGTTCATGAACTGGAAAGGCGCGGTGCAGGAAGGGCTGATTTCGGACAGCATGGTGACATCCTTCCAGATAGACCCTGATGATACGGCCCTTGCCTATGGCAATGATATTTATTATATGAGTAACTGGCATCAGATTCCAACGTATGAGCCGGCGGCGGTGAAAACGGCAATCATGGAATATGGGGCGGTGGGACTCAGCTTTTATTCGTATAAAGACTATTACAATCCCGATACAGCGGCATCCTATTGTCCGGAGGAAAGGGGTACGAACCATGCGGTGACAGTGGTGGGCTGGGATGACACATACTCCAGGGAAAATTTCAATACCATGCCTTCCCATGACGGCGCATGGCTGATCAGGAACTCCTGGGGCGGCGCATGGGGAGATGAGGGGTATTTCTGGCTGTCCTATGAGGACCGGTCGATCTATGGGATCATGTACGCGTTCGAAGGGCAAAGAAGCGATCAATATGACAATAATTATCAATATGATCACGCTACGTACAGCGGTTATATGAGTATATCCAAGGCGGCGAATGTGTTCACAGCCAAGGCAAACGGAAATAAAATGGAAGAACTGAGCGCGGTTGGCATTGATCTGTCCAGCGCGGGAGTGCGTTACCGCTTCCAGATTTATACGAATATGGAAGATCCCTCCGATCCGGCCAGCGGTGTGCCCATGCTCTCTACCCCGCAGGAGGGCATGACGGGGTATGCCGGATACTATACGATTCCATTAAAGGAAAATGTACTCATCGAGCCGGAAGACACTTTCTCCATTGTGTTTGAGGCTCAGGGAAATTCGGGGGAGTATGTCAATGTGGCGTGTGAATATGATTCGAATACATACCGCCACAGTGAGCCGGAGGCAAATCCTGGGGAGAGTTTTTTCACAAGAGGAGCGAGCGGTTGGTATGACTTCGGGGAAAGGTATGACAAGAATCTGAAGATAAAGGCATATACCCGCAATACAGAAATCGTGTCTGTTCCATGCCGGGGAATCTCCCTGTCATGTCCCGATGAGGTGATTGATGTCGGGGCCACGGCCATTTGTGAGGTCAGCTTTGATCCGGTCGATACAACAAACAAAATGCTCCGATGGAGCAGCAGCGATCCGGCTGTGGTGGCCGTGAGTGAGGACGGCCGGATAACAGGATTGAAAAAGGGAACGGCCACAGTTACCGCTGTAACGGTAAAGGGCGGATACACTGCCAGCTGGGAAGTAACTGTCATACAGCCGGTAACGCAGGTCCATATCCGATATAACACAGATGAGTACTACGTAGGTGATTCCTATCAGGCCATAGTGGAGATCGGACCGGAGGACGCCAACGACAAGAGCCTTGAGTGGGTGAGCTCCAATACCAAAGTGGCGCTGGTGGACGGAGCGGGCAATATAACAGTCAAAGCGGCCGGCAGCGCCAGAATTACAGCGACGGCACAGAGCGGCGTCAGTGATACGGTGAATGTTCAGGCCCGGGAGGATAAAGTGCGTGCTTTTGTCAAACGCATGTACACCAAAGCGTTGGACCGGGAGGCGGAACCTACGGGGCTGAGGGATTGGACAAACCGCCTGAAGAGTCAGGAGGTTGACGGCGCGGGAATCGCGCATGGCTTTATCTGCAGCCAGGAGTTCATCGGGCGGAATCTCAGCGACAACGATTATGTGGACATCCTGTACAGCACATTCTTTGACAGACAGGCGGACAGGGAAGGGAAAACCACCTGGATGCGGGCGCTGGCCTCGGGAGAGAGCCGGGAGCATGTTCTCAGCGGCTTTGTAAACTCGCGAGAGTTCAGCGGTCTTTGTGACCGATACAACATTGCCCGGGGGACCATGCAGGAGGACGGCAGCTCCATCTACCGTCCCGGCGTCAGACAGTTCGTAACGCGCTTGTATCTCAAGGCATTGAACCGGCAGGGTGAGACCATGGGGGTGGAAGACTGGACCAATGAGATCAACATGGGCAAAAAGACCCCGGAGGATGTGGCCAAAGCATTCTTTGACTCGGATGAATTTCTCAACCGCAGATTAAGTGACGCGGATTATGTGGAAACTCTTTATCAGACGTTCATGGACAGGGCGTCTGACCCTGCGGGAAAACAGGACTGGCTGGAGAGTCTTCGAAGAGGCATGACCAGGAAGGAAGTGCTGGAAGGATTTTCCCGGTCGGAGGAGTTTGGAAAGATCATGAAAGAATATGGGTTGTAAGTTTGGAGGTGCAATACCGCTGGCACGGCAGCGGTATTGCGGAAAGAGGCAAAAATGAAAATCACTGTTATAGGAATGGGCTATGTGGGTCTGGCTAACGCGATTTTGCTGGCACAGCACAACGAGGTTATGGCCGTGGATATCGTACCGGAAAAGGTGGAGATGATCAACGCGCGTAAATCTCCCATTGTGGACAGGGAGATACAGAGTTATCTGGAAGAGAAAACGTTGGCGCTGACAGCGACCATGGATTATGAGCGGGCGCTGGAGGGAGCGGATTATGTGATCATCTCCACCCCCACCAACTATGACGCCAGAAAAAATTTTTTTGACACCAGTTCGGTGGAGTCGGCAATCGGCAGAGTACTGGAGCATGGCGGCCATGCGACGATTGTCGTCAAATCCACAATTCCGGTGGGGTTTGTGCTGGAGGCCCGCCGGAAATTCCACACGGAGGACATTATCTTTTCACCGGAATTCCTGCGGGAAGGAAAAGCCCTGTATGACAACCTCTATCCCTCCCGCATAGTGGTGGGGGAACAGAGTGAGAGGGCCCGTGTCTTCGCGGAATTGCTGCGGCAGGGGGCCATCAGAAAGGATATGCCGCTGCTTTTCACAGATCCCACGGAGGCGGAGGCGATCAAGCTGTTCGCCAATACTTATCTGGCTCTGCGGGTGGCGTATTTCAATGAACTGGATTCCTATGCGGAGGTCAAAGGACTTAACGCCCGGCAGATCATTGACGGCGTGTGCCTGGACCCCAGAATAGGGACACATTACAACAATCCTTCCTTTGGATATGGCGGCTATTGCCTGCCCAAGGACACCAAGCAGCTGCTGGCCAACTATGAGAAGGTGCCGCAGAATATGATGACTGCCATCGTGGAATCCAATCGGACGCGCAAGGACCATGTGGCGGAGATGATTCTCGCGAAAGAACCCAAAGTGGTGGGGATATACCGACTGACCATGAAGACTGATTCTGACAATTTCCGGCAGTCCGCCATACGGGGTATCATGAAGAGGCTGCGGGGCGAGGGCGTGAATCTGGTGATCTATGAGCCGACCCTGCGGCAGGAATGGTTTGAGGGAAACAAAGTGATCAATGACCTGCGGCGGTTTATCGGGGAGTCGGATATGATCGTGGCGAACCGTATGACGGAGGAGCTGGATGCCGTGCGCCACAAGGTGTATACAAGAGATATCTATGGGAAGGATTAAGCGGCGTTACCGTCCGCTTTCCTGGGGCAGCGGGGAGCACAGGACAGGAACAGCAGATTCATCAGCGTATCCAGGGAGAGAATGCCGCCGCACAGGGTCATGACCTGGGCCACGTCTGTATGGAAAAATCTCACCGCAGCCAGTATAAGGGCCGCCGATACCAGCACACTCGCGGCAAAAAAGCCTGCTCTGTCAATGGCCAGCACATAATTCATGATGATGGTCAGGAAGGTCATGGGTACAACAAACATACATACGGCCGGAAGATATGCAATGGCCTCCAGATATCTCTGACCGAAGAGAAAGCCGATCACATGTCTGCCCAGCAGATTCATTCCCAAAGCTATGGCCAGGGAGGAACCTCCCCCATACAGCAGGGCTTTCCGGAACAGCTTTTTTGTGTCATGCCCCTTGCCATGTTCCTCCACCACCATGGGAAAGAGAGCCGCAATGACCGCCGTGGACACATACATGGCTATTTTGCCGATTACCATTGCGGAGGAATAGGTTCCCGCCACACTGTCGTCAAACAGCGCCTTGACCAGCAGAATGTCCCCATTGGTAAGGGCAGTGACACTGCTCTGGGCAATGATCATCCCCAGGGTGAACCGGAAAAAATCTTTTAAATCCACCACATTTCCGCCCTTATATCTGACAGCTGCCGCAAGATAACGCCGAATATGGAAAGCGCAATACAGAATGGTCAGTATCGCGCCTGCCACCATGGCGGCGATGATACCGCCCGCCTTATAGCCAAGCAGGATCAGAAGGATGCTTCCCGCCAGCTTGCAGGCGGCATTGATCAGTCCCTGTATGCCATAGGGGAGGAAAAATTGCAGTCCCTGCAGAATTCCATACATGACGGAGGCCGCTGCATTGATCATGGCGATGGCAGCGCAGCCATAGACCAAAGATCTGCTGTTCAGATTGAAAAGGGACGCAATGGGATCGGCAAACAGCAGTCCGGCCAGGGCGATGACCAGCGTTATAACCGCGCCGCATTTCAGCAGGAGGCGGATGACGGAGGACATGCGGTCATCGCTGCCCATGTTCTGGGACAGAGCGATGTATCTGGCGGAGAGCAGGCTGATGATGCTGTTGGGTATGGAAAAATAGACAATGAGAGACATCAATGTATTTACAATTCCGTAGTCCCTGACGGACAAAAGTCTCCCGGTGAAAATCTGGAACAGGTAGTTGCAGATATTGGTTCCCATCATAAACAGAAAAAGGATGATGCTGTTTATTTCCAGCTTCTTTGCATTTTTCTCTTTGTTGTTCATCTTCCTTTGCCTTTCCGCCGGTTTTCCAGCGTTTCATTCATCTTTTTCCGCCTTCTCCTGGGCCGTCTCCAACCGGGCCGATTGCGTAAAAAAATCCGTCACCCCGGATATTTCGTCTGACTGCTCTGCCCGGAACAGGAAGAGGCCTCGCAGCAGCGCGTCGTCTTTTGTCCCGTTGGTACAACGCATTTCCACGCCGCTCAGCTTCTCAGCCACATGAAAGGAATACCGGACAGACTCGTCTTCCCTGCTGAGAAATTGCAGCTGCAGCTGCGCCGTGCCGTTTGCGTGGGAGACATCGTACTCAAGCCCCTTCAGATGATCCCCCACCAGACAGACGACATAGTCGCCGGGCTCCAGGGAGATATACGGTCCGTACTGCATGCAGCCGGGCGGCAGCGCTATGCCGTCTCCCCGGGGAGCAACCTGTTCTGTATATGGCAGTGCGGAGGCGGAAAAGCAGGTTATATCGGGACAATTCAGCCAGAAATCGGCATATTGCCGCAGTTTTTCCTCGCCAAGGCGTTCCCGGAGGTCTGCCGCGTGGTCGGTGAGACTGTAAAAAATCTGTTGCGCGTCCGCGGAAAGGATGGCGGTGGTATTTCCGATGGAGTCCATCACGGCAGTCACTTCCTGCCACTGCTCCGGAGAATATCCCCGGGAATCGATATAGATTCCCTCAAAGCCGCAGCATACCATGACATCCAGAGCCATCCGCAGCGGCATTCCGTGCAGGAGAGTGACATAGCGGTCCGTGCGGCTTCCCACGGAATACATGTGGAGCCATCTGGTTGACCGGGCATGCAGATAAGGTCTGCATAATTCATTATCCTTTAAGCTCCGGACGGAGGTAGTTCCCGTGGGAAGGGTGGGAAGCTCAAAAATACATGCCCCTTCGGGCATAATGGCTTCTATGGCCTGTATGAATTCCCTGTCCTGTGTATATGCTTTTTCCGTGGCGTCATAGGAAAATATATTCTCACAGGTGGTCTGGTCCCAGAGGGCAAACAGCGTCAGCAGAATCAGAATTCCACGAGAGGCAAAAAGGTTTTTTATTTTTTCGGTCAATATGGCGAAAGAAATGACGCAAAACATGGCAATAAATATGACTGTCCGGTTGTAACACCTGAGAAAAGGGAAAATGAGGCCTATGAAAGAGCTTCCCCCTCCGACAGTGGATATCAGCAAAAAGACAAGGATATAGCGCCCGCAGATTTTCAGGCGGCGGTCCGCACCGTCATGGACCAGGCAGGAAACCAGCGCCACGCAGAGGCAAATTGCCAGAAGCAGCCCCAGAGAGACCCAGCCGGCCTCATTATCGCCCGCCCCCACCAGGATATCGTAGCGCTGCCGCAGCTTTGCCAGAACCGGCAGGCGGTGATTCTGGACGGGCAGCAGCAGATTGATGATTTTCAGGCCATAAAATTCGACGCCTCCCACCGTGCGCTGTTGGCGCAGATACTGCATGGTGAGATCGGAGGCGTTAAGCAGGGCATCTATATTTCCCGCCAGCGTCGTAACCGCAATAATCGAAAGATAGACCGCGCTTTCCCAGGCGCTTGATATTTTCTTTTGAAGCAGACTGCAAAAGAGCGCGAAGGCGATTCCTATAGCGGCAAAAAACGCATAATAAGGCTGCTGCAAGCCGATGATCCAGGAAAAGAATCCGAACAGGATTTGTCCCCGCTTTACTCTGCCCAGAGCGCATCGGGAGAAACGCTCTGTCAGGAGAGATTCGTCTGTCAGCCACAGCATAATGAGTACCGCAAGAGGCGCGGAATAATAGAAGGAAAGATACAGGTGCATTTCACCCCGCATCATATGATACTGCAAAAAGGTGTATATAACAGCTCCGGACAGGCTGATCTCCCGGGAAAAACGCATGCAGCGGAGACTGTACGCGGCCGCGATACCCGTAATAAGGAAACTGAGAAGATATAATGCGTTCAGGCAGCTGCCATAGGAGGAGAAGAGGCGGGATAAGAGGATTTCCAACAACAGGACAATCCTGTCCACGCCAAACTCCGCTTTTCTGTCGGTGGAAAAGGGGACGGAAAAATCCGACTGCTCCCAGGAGAAACCGTTTTGCAAATAGCTTTTGATCCATGTGCTTGCGCCCAGGGCATCGTTGCCCAACTCTGTACCATAGTCAAAGGGAATGTGGAAGTCCGCCCTCCATATTTTCAGCACGATGCACCAGATCACCGTGACGGACACCAGAGTGACCATATAAAAGGCCAGTTCGGTCAGCTTTTTTCTCAGGCCGGAATTTTTGATCGTATGTGTTTTTACATCCGTATTTGTGTTCATGTTTATTTCGGTCTCTTTCCATTGTTTTCCGGTTTCACAGCCAGGCGCGTTACAGGGGAGCAAATGAGGCATTCAGAAGGCTTCTGACTGCGTCTTACACAGGAATTCCTGTATTTTACGGATAATATCCTGATCATTTCCCGTACTGTCCTTTCTGACCAAAAAGATATGATCCATAACACAGTTATTCCCGCCTGTATTTTTCAGGGTGAATTCCAGATCGGGCGTGTTTTCCGCAAGCTCAAATTCATAGGACAGACTTCCGGACTCCTGATATAGCAGGTCGGTTTGAAAATAAATTGTATTGCCGGCGTTGTCAATGTATACAGATACCTCCGCGTCAGTCAGGTTTTCTCCCAGGACGAAAACCTGATATTTTCCGCTTTCCAGTTCATGATATGGTCCGAACTGTATCCCCCCCGGAGGAATAATGAGCTTTTCGTTTTCCAGACTACAGTTTTCCGTCCAGTCGATTCCACTGGTTTCCGGATAGTAAATCCTTTCGTTTTCAAGCAGATGGAGCTTTAGCACGGCCTGGCTGTAATCCGCAAATTCATCTTTGGAAAACAAGCCTTTTATATGCCCGGCATACGCAGCCAGATTGTAAAACAGCAGATCCCCCTTTTGGTTGGATATGGCGGTAACATTTGTCTTTTGATCAATAACCGCGGTCAGATTGGCCAATTCTTCCTCTGTGTATCCCGTGGTATCAATATAGAGCCCCTGAAAACCTGCGGCCACAGCCAGGTCCAACATTTCCCCATACGAAAACCGGCTCAGCTTGCCAAGCCACCTGTCGTTGTCATCCCCCCTCTGTGAGGCGCAGCTCCAGACCGTGGAGTGAGAGTGCAGATAGGGACGCTGCAATCCGATCGCGCCGGTGGCGCCATTGGGAAAACGATCTCCCACCGTGTCATATACAATGGGAAGCTCCAGAATCATGGCCTGCTGTGGCATCAGTTCCTCTATTTTCTGCACGAACTGCGCATCATCCTGATACATGCCGACAATTTCATCATAGGGAAGATAGATTCCGTTGGTAAACGCCTCATAGTAGCCCAATCTGGAAAACTGAGGGGAAATCTGATCCAGAAGTCCCAGTGTCAGCACGGAAACGGTAAGTACACATTTTATGACAGCATGCTTATTTCTGAGCAGAATATCAAAATACAGCCCTGCGGAGCATGCGGCGAAAAAGGCCAGAAAAACAATTACTCTGGCATATGTGCGGATGGACGCGGTAACAAAAATACCGATAAAGGAATCAATGCCGCCAACGGTGCTCAATATGAAAATAAAAAGCAGAATACGGGAAAGGCATATTCTCTTATGGCTGATTCTTTTCTTGAATACAAACAAATATACAATTGCCGTAATGAATCCCAGAGACATGATTATTCCCAGAGACACATATGCTCCTTCATGCGCTGGCATGGAGGTTGCCTCGTAGTGAACTCTGATGTCATTAAGCCATGTGATTCTATGTCCGTGTATTGGCAATATGAGCTGCGCAAGTTTTATGGAATACAGTTCGACGTCATAGATTCCGCGCAGTCCGCTGTATACATTTCCTCCTCGCACCAGGGAGGTGTATATCATAGGGGCAATTGCGCCCGCTGCGGTAATCATGGTTATGGCACTGAGAAGCATTCCCCAAAGGATGGATTTCAGGTTTTTTGTCTGAATGCTGCCATGCACGGAGGCAAACAAGAGGATTATACAATAAAACGCGGCGTAATAAGTATCACTCAGTCCCAGTAAGAGGGAGACCCCCATCATCAGTAATGTCTGTCTGTTGATTTTTTTTTCACCGGTTCCGAAATCTCCGATCGCGACATCAAAAATGACCAGACAGGCCAGCGGGATCAGGTAGTAACAGGCCAGATACAGATGGTAGGTGCTTTTATAAAAATGGTATGGAAGAAATGCATACAATACGCTCAATACAAATGAGGAAATCCTGCCAAGCCCTATTTTCTTCATGGAAAAAAAGGATAATGCCGCCGTCAGTGGGTAGCTTATAAGATAATACAAATTCACAGACAGCGGTGCGCTGCCGGTAATATACGCCAGAACCTTCAGAAAAAGGTGGTGTATAATAAATCCTTTTATAGCGCGCGTCTCATCGCCTCCCAGCGGAGCCGCGACCTGCGGCATACTGTACAGTCCGTTGCCCAAAACAGCATTTTTTACTTCCTTTAACGGGCCAAAAGCATCAATCATGTAAGAGAAAGGGATTCTCAGGTCTTTTTCCCATAATTTCAGGAAAATGACGAGCAGAGCGGAGACAAAGAGAACCAGAGCAATATAGGCAGAATAGTCTCGGGAAAGCTGCTTCTTAATGGAATTTATGATGACGGCATGCCTTTTTGTGTGCAACAACTACACCTCCTTGCTTTGGGATCAAATCAGCGGCCCATTTCGATCAATAATTCCTTCATTTCCGATTCAGCTACTGAAGACCAATCATATTTGTCTGTAACATATTGATTTCCCAGGGAGGCATACTTTTGGCGAAGCGGACCATTTTGCAGCATGTTGAGAATTGCTTCGCTGATTTTCTGGATATCGCGATTAGCAATCCATATTCCTCCCACGGGAAACACATACTTGTACACAGGCAACTCAAACGCCACTACCGGAAGCCCGCAGGCCATGGCTTCGGCAATGGATATTCCCCATCCTTCTTCTCTGCTTGTAAACAGAAACAATCTGGCACTTTTCAGATAGCGGTATGTCGATTCATTGTCCAAATAACCGAGAATATCGACGTTTGAAGAGATTCCCTTATCCAAGAACATTTTTTTCAATTGCAAAATGATCTCTTCTGACCCTCCGCCGATCAGCGCAAGCCTTGCCCCTGGGTTTTTGGAACATACTGCTGCCCATAGATCAGGCAGATCAAAGATGCCTTTGCTGGGAGCCAGCCGGGCCAACATAACGGCATCATATTTTCGATCCGGCTCCGTATAGGGGGAAAGTTTGCTTATATAAGCAACGTCAACACCGTTATTAACAAGTACCAGCTTATTTCGGCAGCTTTTTTTCCTGCTCAGATACGTCTTTACCAGTGGGCTCACGACAAGAATTTTATCGCTGAAAAGACTGATCAATAGCAGGCTCAAACGCTGTGAACAGTAAGAGATAAAGTTTACAATCTTTTTTCCTGGCCGTGTGCGGTATGACTCAATAATGTGATGAATCAGGGAAATCCATTTTGCCTTTCTATTGAGGAGCTTCCCCACAACACACGGAACCGTGTCTGTAAAAAAGTCAGAAGTGGCATAAAAACAGCAATCTCCTTTAAAGTAAGGGATCATTGTCAAAGCCTTACATGTATGTATAATATAAGAAGAGATAATACCTCTTGTTTCAGAGGACCCGGTAGACGTAATTTTAAAGGAAATGTGACTTATCCCTTCATCGGACAACATATTTACAAATTTTTGCGGCGCGTACACAACGCATGTAAACGGAAGGGAGGTATTCTTATCCCAACGCTTTAAGATTTCCAGAATACGCTTATCACCGCCGGTCATTCCCTGCCCGGTATTCCAGAAAGAATTGGCAAATATATGTAATGTGATCATTTTACCCTCTTGATTGTTTTTCTCCACAAATTTCACGCTCATCAAATTTTACCGCGGCCCGGTACAAAATACTGTAACCTTTAAGACCGCAGTCGTTTCCAAGCAGATCCAGTAACATATGCATGCCATACCCTGTGGTGAACGCGGTGAGGCAGAGTGCGGCGGGGTTTTTGCACCGCCACAGACAGAGGCAGATCACCGCCAGGGCCAGCAGGTGCTCGTGTCCGTGAAACAGTACCATAAGAGTGCCTTTTGAGGAGAAATACTCTCCGCTCAAAAATTCGCGCAGACAGGGATGTACTCTGCGTTTCAGACAGTATAAGCCATATTCCAGCAGATGGTCCGTGTCGCTTAACACATTGCCCAGGCCGCACCAAAGGGCGGCCTCCAGATTGCCGGTCACGGCCCAGACAATGCCTCCCATGGCCGTGCCGCTTGCCATATGTGCGATCGGTCTCATTATTTCTTAAAATCAAGCAGATGCCCCATGACCTGCCTGGCCGCCCTTCCAAAGAATTTGATATCTGCCCAGCTCCTGATGCCGACGACACGGCGCAGCAGGAACTCCGGGTTGAACGCCACTTTGTAGACGGACTGCACGGCTTCCTTGATTTTCTCGCTGCCCATGGGGGTTTTCATCACGGGCATCCTCTGATCAAAGTCTTCATAGTTTTCCGTGAGCAGCCATCCGTTTTCTTTACATTCCTGATACAGCGGCGTCCCGGGGTAGGGGATCAGTACGGTGGCCTGTAAGGTGTGCGCCCAGCCCTTCCTCAGGATGGTGCGGCCTAAATCTACTGTGTTGGCCACTTCCTCCTCGTTCTCCCAGGGATAGCCGAACATGATGGTGATGTGGGGGGAAAGCCCGGCTTTCTTCGCCATCCGGCAGCTCTCGATCATTTCTTCGATCTTTTCGCCCTTCACGATACGATCCAGAGTCGCCTGGTTCGCGCTTTCCAGCCCAAAGAGCACAAAGCGGAAACCGGCCTCTTTCATGAGCCGGTAATCGTCCTGGGTGAGGGCGCAGAAACGCATGTTGCAGTCCAGTATGACCTTTTTGTTGTATCCCCTGTCGATCATCCCCTGGCAGAAGGTTCTGAGCCATTCTCCAATGGGAAACGCGCCGGAATCATCCATGATCTCTTTCACGCCATATTTCTCGATCAGCATGCCGATTTCATCCAGCAGTTTTTCGGGAGTTCGCATCAGATACTGAGGATACAGGGTGGTCCAGCTGCAAAAGGTACATTTGTGGTGCCAGCAGTCCCGGGCCGCCATGGTATAGGTGCCCGGGAGCTTGGAGTAGTTGCCGTTCTTTTCACTGTACAGCTTCCACTTTGTCAGATCTCTGTCGATCATGGGGAGGTCGTTGAGATCCTGATTCAGTACAAAAGTCCCTGTATTTTTGATTTCACCGTTTTCACGGTAGTAGATGCCCGGCTGCAATCCGGAGCCGTCTGTTTTACCGTTGCCATCCCTCAGTGTCTCGCACAGGTTGGCCAGCAGGAAATCATAATTTCCGCCGGTGAGGACATAATCCACCGGACAGTTTGCCATCGTTTCCTCCGGAAAAGCTGTCACATGGTCACCAACCATTACCAGGATGGTGGCCGGATTCAAAGATTTATATTTTTTGACCAGCTCCCAGTGCATCTTTACAACAGGAGTCTTGGTCTCCAGCATCATTACGTCGATGTTTTCCCTGGTAAAATAATCGTCAAACTGCCGGGTAGTCCATTCCTCGGCAATGGCATCGTTCCAAAGTACTTCAAAGCCCCTGCTCTGCAGCAGGGTGGCGGCATAGGCCGGAACCATGGGGTAGATATAGGTGGGGCTGTTGAACCACTGGAACTGCCGGTTCTGTCCCAGCAATGCGACACCCTTTTCGTTTTCCAATGGCGGATAGGCGATGGATACTTTCATATGGTTTTCTCCTTATTTAAAGTTCCGCAGATTCCCTACAAGCGCACAGACCAGTGATCCATGTCAGCGGATCAGTTCCCGGGACAGCAGTCCCCGGACAAAGCCGATTCCGTAGCCCACATGTGTGAGGAACACTCCCGCAATGGACAGAAGCCAGACCCTGATATCCTTAAAACAGGCCGTGCTGGCTACCAGCAGTATAAAATAAAGCAGCAGCACTGTGAGATACAGATACCAGAGAGGAGGGAACAGTAAGGACAGCAGTGGTCCGGCAATCAGCCCGAGCACAAACATACTGGGCACAAAATACACCAATTTCCGGGAGGTATCCGGCAGGACTTTGGCAAAATATCCCCGGTGCAGGGCATAGTTGCCTGACTGTTTCAGATGTTCCCGGAACAGCTTCCTGCGGTGGTGGTAGACCAGTACGTCCGGATCATAGACAATGCGCTTCCCGGCCACTTTGATGATATCCAGACACAGCTTTGTATCCTCGCCGGGGTAAAAGCTGGAGTCATAACCTCCGACCTGCGCAAACACGTCTTTCCGTACCAGCAGATTGACGGAGGGAAGATCCTCCGCGTCCATGAGTTTTCCCGGCACATAGCGGTAAGTATACCCTCCGCTGCACAGGAAGGACTCATATACCTTGCCGGACGCCTGCCGCAGCACACCGTCATTTTCGGCGGTCACGGCCGGGCCGCCCACGGCTCCCACAGAAGGGTCGTCAAAATGCCGGACGGCATTTTTGAGCCAGTCCGCCCGGGGATAAGCGTCATCATCAATAAATGCGATGATTTCCCCGCTGGCATATGTAAGAGCCATATCCCGCTTTTCTGCCGGCCCCGTCTTGCCGCTGGGAATGATTCTGGTTTTCGGAAAGACCTCCGAACACGGTTCATCGGGAAAGATCAATATTTCATAGTCCGGGTAATCAAGCCGCAGATGATGCGGGATCGCCTCTCTTATGTAATCGTTGATCTCCCGCACAGGTATAATAATGGATATTTTTTTCATCAGTATTCCTCCCTGGGGGCCATTCCGGCGTCATACAGCTTTTTGATTTTCAGCCAGTAGAAGATGGAAAATGTGTCTTTAGCCATCCGCAGTATATCCTTGAGCCTGATCCGCCCAAATGCCTCTTTCCGGGTAAATTTCAGGGTCACGGGCTGTTCCAGAATCCGGTATCCGAACCGGGCGGCAACGGCGAGAATCTCAATATCATAGGCGTAACCTCCTGTCCTGATCAGGCCGATGATACGCCTTATGACCTCCGCCCGGAAAACCTTGATCCCTGTCTGGGTATCTTTCACATTCAGACGGAACAGTATTTTCAAAATCACATAATAGCAGCGGCTGACCAAGCGTCTGGAGAGGGGGTAATCCAGACGCGAATCCCGGTGCATCTTGGAACCGATCACGATATCTGCCGCCTGCCTCTCCATCTCATTCAGATACCCTTTAAGATGGGCGGGACTGATATCCAGGTCCGCGTCCAGAAAGGCAATGATTTTGCCGGAGGCGGCGTTTATTCCCTCACGGACAGCATGGCCCTTGCCGCGGTTTTTCTCATAGGAAACCACTTTTATATGCGGGTCGGCTGAAGCCGCGCGCATGATTTCCTCATATGTCCGGTCGCTGCTGCCGTCGTTCACCACAACCAGTTCATAACCGGTGCAAAAACCGTTCAGACAGGTACAGGTGGTCATTAAGTTGTTGAAAATATGTTCCCCCTCATTGTAAGCGGGCATTATCACTGACAGTTTTTGATGATCCATCATACTCCTGCACTCCTTTGTTCTTCTATAATCCGGGCGCTCTGATTCATGAGGTCTTTGCCGCGTCCAAACATCCAGATTGTTTCCCGGTACGCCTCCGGCAGTCCCAGATCAAAGGACTTTCCGTCCGGCTTAAATCCATACAGACCGAATTTTTCCCGAACCTGTTCCAGAGCGTCCGTAAGCTGAAACTCTCCCTCCGTCATCTGATCATTGCGGATATTGCTTTCCAGTTCGGCAAATACGGCGGGCGTCAGCACATATTGCCCGAATACGGCGTAGTACTGTGCGCCCTTTCTGGCGCTTATGACTTTAAGGCAGTCTCTTGCGTACTCCCTGGTGGGCTTTTCACAGATCTGATCTGCCTTGAGCAGAGTCTCCTCGCTGTTATCCCACTGCCCATGCAGAATTCCGTAATGCACTACAGCATCTTCGGAAACTTCGTGGATGCTGACCATGGTTTTCCCACATTGTTCGAAAGCTCTTATCAATTGTCTGGAGCAGTTATCCTCCGAATCTGACTGATACACCATATCACCCAGCAAAAGCAGCACGGGCTCGTTTTTTGTGAACGCTCTGCACTGATATACGGCATGTCCGAAGCCGAGGCGCTCACGCTGGTATACATAGGTAATCTTTTTGCCCAATTGCGCGATCCTTTCCTCATAAGCGCGTTTCTCATCATTTAATTTCCAGAGATGTTCTTCCTCCAGAGTCTGGAACAGATGATCATAGGCCGCCTGCTCATCCTCCCCGATGACCAGACAGATCTGCTCGATTCCCGCTTCTTCCAGCTGCTCCAGCAGAATCAACAGGGCGGGTTTGACGTTCCCGTCTTTATCAATCAGGGGCATGAAATCTTTTTTGACAGCCTTGGTGGCAGGGTATAGCCTTGTGCCAAATCCCGCCACGGGGATTATAGCTCTTTTTACCGATTGCCCGGGCTTCAGCGTCAGAGAAAAGGAAGGCATACCCTTTTCCTCCGTGAGATACCGCGCCAGCTGTTCTCTGGAGAAAATGTCTTTACAGAGGAACTGGACCGTGCCGTCGCCCTGGGAGCCGACGCCCTTTCCTCCGTATATCCAGTTCCTTATGGTTTCATCCCGCAGTACACTGTGCAAAATGGGAGCGCGTAATTCATCGGGACACGCCGGAGATATTTTTTCGTCAAAAAGAGCCTGGGCCCTGTTCATCAATGCTCCGAGAGCAGGCGCGTCCCCGTTTTTCAGATATTCGATGGCCTGCCTGATCACGGCTTCGTTATCTCTGCCAAGAGCCTCGTGTACTCTGCGCTCCTTTTCGTTTGTGGCAAAGGGATAACATTTATTCAAATCTGACAATATTTTTACAGTGTCTTTATGGGAGCTTAAGTCCGCGATGAGCCAGTAAAAGGTAGCGCCGATGTCCAGCTGCCGGGAGTTGACTTCCATGCCGTCAAATTCCATGAGCACGGGCTTCACCCCATAGGCACAGGCCTGGTCCAGCCTGCCGCACCGGGAAGGGGTCTTTTGCTCCCCGCGGAAAGCAGCCTGCATTTCCCCTTTGGTATTCATCCTCAGATGGTAGATCTGATTGAAAGCCCTGGCCACCAGAACGCAGATCGCAGCGGAAGAAGAGAGACCGCTGCGCATGGGAAGATCCATCTCTGTCACGGTAATCTTCAGACCGCTCACGCTGTAATTGTCATTGATGTAGGCGGCCACTCCTGCCACATAGGAAAAGAAACCTCCCTGCCTGGCAATGGACAGGAGCTGACCGGTATCCATCTCCGACTCAAAGCTGTCGTCATGGAAGATGGGAAGTGTGCTCTCCACCACAAATTTCTCCGACGGCTCCGCGGTGGCGTAGATGCCCTGTTCTATACCTGATACAATTGCGTATCCGGGGGGAACCTCCGCATTTACCATGCGGTGCATTCCGGCCCAGTCGCTGTGCTCTCCCAGCAGGCAGAGGCGTCCTGGTACGAAGAGCTTTATGATTTTCCTGGGTTTGTGGTTCAGTTCCATATTGTATGGTTCCTTTCGTGATCCTTAATTAAGATAAATAAGGATTGCCATTTGCTGTGCATGTAATGGAAAATAGAATAAAAGACCAAAACAAGGAGGAGAAATCATGTTATTTAAAAATCTGGCTGAGGAATGGATCACACAAAAGAGAGACTTTATAAAAGAATCAACATATGCGCTCTATTTATATGAGATCGAGAATTATCTCTGTCCATGCATGGGGCAGGAGGAGGTTTCGGATATCGGAGCGGATAGGCTTCAGAATGCCGTACTGGAATGGCAATGCGGGGAAAATGGAGACGGGCGGACGCTGAAAAAGAGCACGGTCCAGAATCTGGTGGCTCTGACAAAACAGATTATGACCTATGCCATGAAAAAAGGGTACGCGGGGCCTATGCAGGCGGTTATTCACTATGCCCCGCAGAGCCGGGCGCGGCGCGCCCGGAGAATACTGGGCGATGAAGAACAGCTTCAACTGATTGATGCTCTGTTATCCGCAGTCACCCCGGAGACCTTCGGAATCCTGCTGTGTGTCAACAGCGGGCTCAGAATCGGGGAATTGTGTGCCCTGACCTGGTCTGATCTGGACCTGGGGGAGCAGATCCTGCATGTGACCAAAACCATGCAGCGCATCTACCGGAGAGATGCCAGTCCCAAATCCCATATTGCGATTACTTCGCCCAAAACAGAGACTTCCGTCCGCGACATACCGCTCTCCGACAAAATCTGCGCGCTGGCCATGAAGATTGCCGGTCGGAAGCCTCATCACTACATCCTGAGCAATTCGGAGCGGTACATGGAACCCAGGACTTTCAGAAAGCACTATGAGTGCTTTCTGAACACACATGGTATTCCGCATATCAATTTCCACAGCCTCCGGCATGCCTTTGCCACGCGCTGTATCGAAAGCGGGGCGGACTGTAAGGTTGTGAGCGAACTTCTGGGGCACAGTACGGTCAATACGACACTGAATATGTATGTACACCCGCAGATGTCTGATAAGAGGAAATGTGTCGAAGCGGTTTGTTGGAATTAATACACATGAAGAATAGTAAACATGTAAAAAACAGAGAAAATTTGTCAAAAAGGGTTGACTTGTGTGTCATGCCTGTTCTATACTGTAAAAGTTCAATCCTTATTTATCTTATATAAGGAACTGCGTAAAACGGCCGTGTTCGTGCATACACCCCCAAAAGATTTCGAATTAATATTGGAAATATGTGCCAAACTATGTTATACTACCTTATAATATGTGGAATCTGGTAATAATATGCGTCAGGAAACATGAGTGGTCCGCCTGAGTTTGTCGGGGACGCGTCCGCTTCTCCCGCGGGAGAGAGGCGGAAATAAAAAAGCGAATGACAATGAAAACCGGAGATATAAGGAAAGTGGCAAACAGAAGGGTAAAGTTATACAGAAAAAACAGAGCGGAAGAGACCTCTCATACGGGTATACACAGAGCGGTGGTGCTTATGGCCTATATCTATCTGGCGCTTCCGATGATTATATTTTTGCTGGGATGGTGTCGGCTCCTGATCGGCATTCCAATTGCGGGAATATGTGTCTGGTCGCTGGTTCTGTGCTACCGCGGGAGAGAGAACTATATTGAGCTGGCGTGGAGACTTTCACCGGCTGAAAAATGGAAGATTGCAGTGATTGCGGTGGTGGTTTTTGCCTGGGTGGCTCTGTCCGGAGTAGGAGGATACGCCTGGCAGAATACGGATCACGCGACAAGAAACAGTATGTTCCGGATACTGGTCGACTATGAGTGGCCTCCTGCCGCGGAGACGAGGGGATTTGTCTATTATGTGGGGTCCTGGCTGCCGGCAGCTCTGATCGGGAAGCTGGGCGATCTGGATATGGCATATGCCGCCCTTTTTGTCTGGGTTCTGCTGGGGATATTACTGATCTATGCGCTGGTTTGTATATGGAGGAGAAAGATTGTATTGTGGCCGCTTTTGATTCTGATTTTTTTCAGCGGTCTCGATATTATCGGCTCCCATATTTTTACGGAGGAGATGATTTCTGTCTGGGGGAAGGAACATCTGGAATGGTGGGCGGCCGAGTTTCCGTACAAGTTACAATATACTTCCAATACAGCTCAGCTATATTGGGTCTTTAACCAGGCGATTCCCGTATGGCTGGTCATGATGCTTTTGTTTCTGGATGAGGTCCCCGGAAATATGATCTGGGTGAGCGCGATGCTGGCCATCACATCCACTCTTCCGCTGATCGGATTGGTTCCGATTATGATTTATTATATGTACAGGCGCTTTGCGTGGTACACACCGGAAAGTGTCGGACAGGGCTGGAAAATGGTGGCACGGGGCATGGGCAGTTTCCAGAATCTGGCTGGCGGGGGAACGGTGCTGATCGTCTCCTTTTTATACTTGATGGGCAACGACAGCTTTACGCTGGTCTCTGTCGCCAGCGCGGATCGGGTTTCCTCGCGGGCAGCGAATCCGGCGGTATGGCTGCCGTGGCTGCTTCTGCTGATTGCCTTTGCCGCGGCGGTCCTGGTGGGAACACTGATCATATGGGCGGCCAAGTGGGGAAAAGGATATATTATACGGAATGTGCTGTATGTGGTCGCCGCGCTTGTCCTGATCAATCTTTTTTTCAAGTACCTGGGTGGGGACAGGACCAGCGGAAACGATGTATACCGCCTGGCGTATACGGCAGTCTTTCTGTTCATTGAGGCCGGGATCTATTTATGTCTGTTGTTCAGGGATGTGGAGGACAAGGGCCTGTTTCATGTGGTTGCAGTGAGCCTGATCGCTATTCCCTTTATTACGATAGGCAGCTCCAACGATTTCTGTATGCGCGCATCCATCCCCGGTCTGTTTGTGGTGATGCTCTGGTGTATTGACGCGCTGGGGAAAAGGCGGCTGAATCTCCGTATTATTGTCCTGATGATATGTCTGGTTATTGGCGCGGTATCACCAATGCATGAGATCAAACGCGCGCTGGTAAACAGCTATGAGGATTACACGATGGAGTATATTGAGGAAGAGAGAATCTTTAACGCAGCTAATTTCGCGGGCAGTCTGGAAACGTTTTTCTGGCGGTTCATGGCCAGAAAAACCGGAGCGGGGGTATAATATGAAAGTAGTGATCTTGGCCGGCGGATACGGAACCCGAATCAGCGAGGAAAGCCATCTGAAGCCCAAGCCCATGATTGAGATCGGGGAGAAGCCTATCTTGTGGCATATTATGAAGGAGTATTCCCACTATGGCTTTTATGAGTTTATCATCTGCTGCGGCTATAAGCAGCATGTGATCAAGGAGTGGTTCGCAGACTATTATCTGCACAACAGCGATGTGACCTTTGATTTTTCCAGGGAAAATAAGATGACAGTTCACAATAATGTATCCGAGCCATGGAAAGTCACGCTGGTGGACACAGGGCTCAATACGATGACCGGAGGGCGCATCAAGCGAGTGCGGCGGTATATCGGTGACGAGACATTTATGATGACCTACGGAGACGGGGTGGCCGATCTGGATATGAATAAACTGCTGGCGTTCCACCGGGACCACGGCAGGATTGCCACATTGACGGCAGTGTCTCTGGAGCAGAGATTTGGCGTGCTGGATATAGCGGGAGATGATACGATTTCCTCCTTCCGGGAGAAAAAGCGAAAGGACAGCAATCGTATCAATGTGGGTTACATGGTGCTGGAACCGGCAATATTCGATTATATAGAGGGCGATTCCACTGTATTTGAGAAGACACCTCTGGAGAAACTTGCCAGAGAGGGACAAGTTGCCGCTTACCGTCATGACGGATACTGGCAGTGCATGGATACAAAGCGGGAGATGGATATGCTCAACGCGTTGTGGGCATCGGGACAGGCTCCCTGGAAGGTATGGCAGGATTGATCATAAAGCGAAATTATAAATGAAAGAAGGAGAAGGACCGGAGAATGTTTGAGGGCAGTACGGAGGAACAGGCAAGAGAAGAAATTCTGCAGGCGGTGCAGGAATATTATGAGAAATATCATAAAAACACCGGCCCTTATGTGGAGGGGCAGCGGATTCCCTATGCCTCCCGGGTTTATGACGGGGAGGAGATGCGCAACCTGGTGGACAGCGCGTTGGAATTCTGGCTCACGGCCGGACGATATACGCAACAATTTGAGGGGGAATTTGCTGCCTGTCTGGGCACGCGGTTCTGCTCACTTGTCAATTCCGGTTCCTCGGCTAATCTGCTGGCGTTCATGGCGCTCACTTCCCCGCTTCTGGGAGAACGCCGGGTGCGCAGGGGAGACGAGGTTATCACTGTGGCGGCGGGATTTCCCACAACGGTGACTCCCATGATCCAATACGGGGCGGTGCCGGTGTTTGTGGATGTCACTATTCCGGAGTACAATATCGATCCGGCCATGCTGGAGGAGGCCTGCTCTTCGAGAACAAAGGCGGTGATGCTGGCCCATACGCTGGGAAATCCCTTTCCTCTCGGGCAGGTCAGGGATTTCTGCGAGAGACATGGACTGTGGCTGATTGAGGACAATTGTGACGCGCTGGGGAGCAGGTACAGGCTGGGGGATGAGGAACGTTATACGGGAACCATTGGGGATATTGGCACTTCCAGCTTCTATCCGCCCCATCACATGACCATGGGGGAGGGAGGCGCTGTCTACACAGACAATCCGTTACTCCACAAGATTATCCGTTCTCTGCGGGACTGGGGCAGAGACTGTGTGTGCCCCTCCGGCAGGGACGGCGTGTGCGGCCGACGGTTCAGCGGGCAATACGGTGAATTGCCCCATGGCTATGACCATAAGTATGTGTATTCTCATTTCGGCTACAATTTGAAAGCCACGGATCTACAGGCGGCCATCGGCGTTGCGCAGCTTAAGAAGCTGCCGGATTTTGTGGCCAGAAGACGTGAGAACTTTGATATGCTGTACCGGGAACTGGAGCCCGTATCGGACAGATTGATTCTGCCCAGGGCCACGGAAAACTCGATTCCCAGCTGGTTTGGTTTTCTGCTCACCTGCCGGGAGGGCGTGGACAGAGAGAAGCTGGTTCCCTATATTGAAAGTAAGGGTATACAGACCCGGATGTTGTTTGCCGGTAACCTGACCCGACACCCCTGTTTCGATGAGATGCGCCAAAAGGGCGAGGGATATCGGGTAGTGGGAACGCTGGAGAGAACGGACCGGATCATGAGAGATTCCTTCTGGGTGGGAGTTTATCCCGGTATGACGGGGGAGCAGATTGCCTATATGGGAAAAGTTATAAGAGAGGGAGCGGAAAAAGCCTGAACCGGCGGCGCGAGGTACACAATGAAAATAAGAATAGCGGATTATATAGCGGAATTGTTGGCAAGGCATGGCATACGCCATGTCTTCTCCGTTACAGGCGGGGGAGCCATGTATCTTAATGACGGTCTTGGTCATCATCCCTCCCTGCAATGTATCTACAATCATCATGAACAGGCATGTGCCATGGCGGCGGAAAGCTATGCCAGAATTCATAACCGGATGGCGGCGGTCTGCGTCACCACCGGTCCCGGGGGCACCAATGCCATCACCGGCGTGCTGGGTGGCTGGCTGGACTCGATTCCCATGCTGATTCTGTCGGGGCAGGTGCGTTATGACACGACTGCCAGAAGCACAGGACTGCGAATACGGGCCATGGGGGACCAGGAATTTGATATTACCCGGGCCGTGGGATGTATGACCAAGTACGCGGAGATGGTCACAGATCCCACAAGGGCCCGTTACTGCCTGGAAAAAGCGATTGCTCTGGCACAGTCGGGCAGACCCGGCCCCTGCTGGCTGGATATTCCGTTGAATGTACAGGGGGCCTGGGTGGACACGGATGATATGGAGGGCTATGATCCAGGGGAAGATCCGGAGGAAGTTCCCAAGGTGATGGAAGAGCAGGTGCGGTTTATTCTGGAGAAATTGCGAAATTCCAGCCGCCCGGTACTGAATGCGGGCAACGGCATCCGCATCGCGGGAGCGGCGGAGGTGTTCCGGAGGGTGGTGGAGAAACTCGGGATTCCCGTGGTGACAGGGTGGAACAGCATCGATCTTATGGAGGACGATCATCCCCTGTATGCAGGCCGGGCCGGGATTATGGGAGACCGCCCCGGCAACTGGGCGGTACAGAACTGTGATCTGCTGCTGTCCATTGGCAGCAGGCTCAGTATTCGTCAGGTGGGATATAATTATCAGTCCTGGGCCAGAGCTGCCTATACCATAGTGGAGGATGTGGATCAGGAAGAGCTTAAGAAGCCGGATCTTCATATAGACTATCCGGTATGGGCGGACGCCCGGGACCTGCTGGAGGCGCTGGACAGGGCTCTTCCCGGGGAGGCGATGTCTGCCGGGCGGGAGTGGAACGCCCGATGCCGGAGCTGGAGAAAGGAATTTCCCGTGGTGCGCAGAGAGCATTATGAGCAGGCAGAGCCTGCCAATGTCTACGCTTTTATCCATGCGCTGAGCAGCAGTCTGGCGGAAGGGGACATTACGGTGGTGGGCAATGGCTCGGCCTGTGTGGTGGGAAGCCATGCCTATGTGATCAAAAAGGGGCAGAGATTTATCATCAATTCCGCGGTGGCATCCATGGGCTATGATCTGCCTGCCGCCATCGGGGCCTGTGTTGCTTCCGGGGGACATGAGATTATCTGTATCAGCGGGGACGGGAGCCTGCAGATGAATCTACAGGAATTACAGACGATTATCCATCACCGGATGCCCGTCAAGTTGTTCGTCATCAACAACGGAGGATATCATTCCATCCGGCAGACCCAGAAGAATTTCTTCGGGGAACCCCTGGTGGGAATCGGCTCGGACAGCGGAGACCTGAGTTTTCCGGACCTGGAGAAGCTGGCAGGAGCCTACGGGTATCCGTATATGCGGATCGGCAGTAACGCCCGGCTCTGCAAAATACAGGATGTGCTGGCCATGGAGGGCCCTGTGGTCTGCGAGGTCATGGTGGATGCCCGGCAAAATTTTGAGCCCAAGGCGGCCAGCAGACGTATGGAGGACGGCTCCATGGTATCCGCCCCGCTGGAGGATCTGGCCCCTTTTTTGCCGAGAGAGATTTTGAAACAGCAAATGTACATTCCACTGTGGGACGAATAAGTGAAAAGGGGATGAACGATGGAGCGGAGCTTTTTCAGAGACCGAAAAATACTGGTGACCGGACATACGGGATTCAAGGGCAGCTGGCTTTGCGAGCTGCTGCTGCATCTGGGCGCGGAGGTGACAGGATACAGTCTGGAGCCGCCCTCCGGGCCTTCCATGTATCGGATCTGCGGCCTGGAGAAGAGGGTGCGTTCCGTTTACGGAGACATCCGGGATCTGGAAAAGCTGCGGAGCGTGATGCGGCAGACACAGCCGGAACTGGTTCTGCATATGGCGGCGCAGCCCATTGTCCGCGAAGGTTATCAAAATCCCGTATATACCTATGATGTGAATGTGATGGGCACTGTTCACATTCTGGAATGTGTGCGGGAAAGCGACAGCGTCCGGTCCTTTCTGAATGTGACCACGGATAAGGTATACAGAAACAGGGAGTGGGAATGGGGATATCGTGAGAATGAGGAATTGAATGGGTATGATCCCTATTCCAATTCCAAATCATGCTCGGAACTGGTCACCTGTTCCTACCGGAATTCCTTTTTCCAGGAAGGTCCCGCAATTTCCACCGCGCGGGCGGGGAATGTCATCGGAGGGGGAGATTTCGCGGCAGACCGCATCATTCCCGACTGCTACAGGGCGGCGGTGAGCCATGAGGATATAAAACTCAGAAATCCGGCTTCTGTCCGGCCCTATCAGCATGTGCTGGAACCGCTGGCAGCCTATTTGATGATCTTACGGAGACAGTATGAGAAAACGGAGCTGGCCGGAAGCTACAATGTGGGGCCGGATGAGGGGGACTGCTGGACTACAAGACAGATGACGGAATATTTTGCCCGCTGCTGGCAGGAACAGACTGGAGAGTCTCTGGCCTGGCATGCGGCGCGGACTGCCGGTCCTCATGAGGCAAATTATCTTAAGCTGGACTGTTCCAGGTTGAAAAATACATTTGGGTGGCAGCCCAGATGGGATGTGAAGACTGCCGTTTCCCGGACGGCGCAGTGGTATGCGGCCTGTTCGAAGAAGGAAAACATGCGGGAATACACGCTGGGACAGATATGCGAGTTCCTTGGCTGAGCCGGAAAGCGTTTTTCAAATATGCTCTAAAGTGGGATGACTTGGAGCTGTCTGAACAGGCAGGACTATAATGGGAGAACAGGGGTGTTTGTATGGGTGGGAGAACAGTGATTTCCGGTGCTTCCGGGATGATCGGAACAGCCCTGGCACAGCAATGCGCGGCGGCGGGAGAAGAGGTGCTGGCCATATGCCACAGGGCATCGGACAGGAACAGGATCTTGCGGGAGATACCCGGTGTGGAAGTGTGGGAGGCTGATCTGAGTGAATACGCCGGATTGGCCGGTAGGCCGTGGACAAAAAAATATGACACCTTCTATCATCTGGCCTGGGCCGGAACCACCGGGCAGTCCAGAAATGACATGGCCTTGCAGACGGATAATATCCGTTGGACCCTGGACGCGGTGGAGCTGGCGCACCGCATGGGATGCGGTGTGTTTGTGGGTGCCGGCTCTCAGGCTGAGTACGGCAGGTATCAGGAGCCGACAGGTTCCCGGCCTTTGGACTCCCGGACTCCTGCTTTCCCGGAGACGGGCTACGGTATGGCCAAGCTGTGCGCGGGACAGATGAGTCGTGTCAGCTGCGAAACAAGGGGAATAAGGCATATATGGGCCAGAGTGCTCAGTGTGTACGGCCCCCATGGCGGCCAGGACATGATTACCGTGGCTTTGAATAAACTCCTGCGGGGCGAGCATGTCAGTTTCACCGCCGGGGAACAGATCTGGGACTATCTCTACAGCGATGACGCGGCTTTCGCGATGCGGCTTATGGCCGGGAAAGGCATCGCGGGTAAGATCTATGTGCTGTGCGGGGGCCAGTCCCGCCCTTTGAAGGACTATCTGTATCAGATGTACGACATCGTATGTGAAGAGATGAGGCGCAGGGGGCGCAGAGCCGGAACGATCGGCATGGGGGAGCTTCCCTATGGGGCGGGCCAGTTGATGCGGCTGTCGGGAGATATAACAGAACTAAGGCGGGACACAGGATTTGCGGCGCAGGTTTCTTTTGAGGAGGGAATACGTAAACTGCTGACAGAGCTTATGAGCAATGCGGAGGAGTAGTACCATGGTTTTTCTGTCTGTAATGATTTACGCGGTACTGGCATTTTTGCTGATATACGGGCTCCAATACAGACGTGCCGCGAACGAAGGGGAGTATTTCCAGAGCTTTAACAGTCTGAGAGGACTGTTTGCCATAGAGATTGTTGTAGGACATGTCATCCGATATGAAAAGACATGGCTGTACCCATTGGGGAAATTTATGCTGATTTCGGTTGCGTTTTTCTTTTTTGTGTCAGGATGGGGGTTAAGTCGTTCCTTTCACCAAAAAAAGAACTATCTGGATCATTTCCTTGTGCGCAAATGCGGTTATCTGTTCATGCTGTCAATCTATGCTTTTGCGTGCAGGGTTATTGCGGGACTCGTAATGGGCAACAGCGGTGTGGATGAGAATATTCTGATTCAGTATCTGCGGAAGACAAACTGGTATATCTGGGAACTTACATTTTTTTATGTGTTGTTCTATTTTATATACAGGTTTGTGCCGGAACGGCTGCGGAATATTCTGATCGCGGTTATCACGGTCATTGGCGCAAACGTTCTGTTCCGGGCCGGTGTAATTCAGGGGTATTATATGAGCGCGTTCGCGTTTCCGGCGGGGCTTTTCTTTTACGAGTATTTTGACGCGATCCGGTCTTTTCTGGACAAAGGCATTGGAAAGATTGTGATTCTGGCGGCTGCTGCTCTGGGGATGCTGAGTTCCCTGTCCGGGTTGGACAGTCTGGTAGGCATGGTGTATCTCCGCAATCTGTTGTGCCTGGCATTTTTAGGAATCATGTTTATTTTCCTCACTTATTTCCGGCCTGGAAATATTTTTCTGAAGGTTTTGGGCAGATATTCTACCGGGATCTATATATATCAGTTTGTGTTTCTTGGATTGGATCAAATTTCCCAGGCCGCCTGGCCTTTGCGCGTGGGACTGGTTCTGGGGGGAACATTGCTGACGGCTGTGATCATGCAGCCGCTTCATGCATGGACCAGGAAAAAACTGAGCAAGGATTGATCTTTCTGCCTCCGGAGGATATAATAAGGGCGGCAGGATTCAAAAAATTGTACAGGAAAGTTGAGCTGGAAGATGAAAAAGATAAGTGTGGTAATCCCCTGTTATAACGAGGTGGAAAATGTTGACCCCATATGTTTTGCGGTCATTAACGTGTTGGAGGAGGCATTGCCCGGTTATGACTATGAGGTATTGTTTATTGACAACTGCTCCACGGATGGCACGCGGGATATTCTGGAGAGGCTGTGCCAGGAGAATCGAAAGGTGAAGGCTATCTTCAATGTGACAAATTTTGGTCAGTTCAACTCCCCGTTCTATGCCATGTGTCAGGCTACCGGCGATTGCGTGATCTGTATGTGCTGCGATTTTCAGGACCCGGTGGAACTGATTCCCACCTTTGTGCGGGAATGGGAGAAAGGGCATAAGATTGTCAGTGGCATTAAGACCAGCAGCAAGGAAAATAAGTTTATTTATCTGCTCCGTTCCGTATATTATAAGCTGATCAAGAACATGTCCACTACACAGATGATAGAGCATTTTACCGGATTCGGGCTGTATGATAAGACTTTTATTGCGATTCTGCGGCAGCTGGATGACCCCATCCCCTTTATCCGGGGAATCGTGGCGGAATACGGACACGGCTTCAACCGTGTGGAAATAGAGTATGAGCAGGCCAGACGCAGGGCTGGCAAGACCCATAACAATTTCTACAGTCTGTATGACGCGGCCATGCTGAGTTTTACTTCCTATACGAAGGTGGGGCTGCGTCTGGCGACGTTTGTCGGCTTTATAGCCTCCGCCATCAGTCTGTGTATCGCGTTGTTCTATATGATATACAAGCTGACGCATTGGTATACTTTTCAGGCGGGTAACGCGCCCATGATTATGGGTATTTTTTTCCTGGGATCAGTACAGCTGTTTTTTATCGGGCTGTTGGGGGAATATATATTAAATATAAATACTCGTGTGATCCACAGGCCGTTAGTGGTGGAAGAGAAGAGGCTGAATTTTGACGAGGAGGAAACGCAGTCGTAAAAGCGGAGCGGGGTACAGAAATGAAACGAGTGATCACATATGGGTCGTTTGACCTGTTTCATGAGGGGCACTACAATCTTTTAAAGCGTGCCAAGGCGCTGGGCGATTATCTGATCGTGGGGGTTACCACAGAGCAGTATGACGAGTCCAGGGGAAAACTGAATATTGTGGATTCCCTGGACAAGCGTATTGAAAATGTGCGCGGCAGCGGATTTGCCGATGAGGTTATTGTGGAGGACCATCCGGGCCAGAAGGTGGAGGATGTGCAAAAATACGGCGTGGACATTTTCACGGTGGGTTCTGACTGGCAGGGGGCTTTTGAGTATCTGGAACCCTATTGCCAGGTGGTCTATCTGGAGAGGACAAAGAATATATCCTCCACGCAGATGCGTGAGAAGGGACATAATATTATCCGGATCGGCGTGATCGGCAGCGGACGGATTGCCATGCGCTTTGTGCCGGAGGCCAAATATGTCAGCGGCGTGCTGGTCAACAGTGTATACAATCCGCATCTGGCCAGCGCGCAGTTGTTTGCCAGACAGTTTGAGCTGGACCTGGCCACAGATGTGTTGGAGGATTTCTGGGATGAGGTGGATGCCGTTTATATTGCGTCTCCTCATGAAACCCATTATAACTACGCAAAGGCCGCGTTGGAACAGGGGAAACATGTGCTCTGCGAAAAGCCGCTGGCATTCTCCAGACGGGAAGCCGAGGAGCTGTTTGCCATTGCCGGGCAACAGGGGAAAGTGCTTCTGGAGGCTATCAAGACGGCATATTGTCCCGGGTTTGTTCAGATGATAGGCATTGCCAAGACGGGAACCATAGGTAAAATCTGTGATGTGGAGGCCTGTTTTACCAGGCTGACCCCAGCGGATTTGCGGGAGCGGACAGACTGGAGATACGGTGGGGCGTTCACGGAGTTTGGCAGCCATACACTGTTGCCCATCATCAAGCTCATGGGGGCGGATTACAAGGAAGTGCGGTTTGACAGTATCCTGGATGAAAACGGCGTTGATCTGTACACAAAGGCTTCTTTCCGCTATGAGAACGGGATGGCCATGTCCAAGAGCGGCGTGGGCGTAAAATCCGAGGGACAGCTGCTGATCTCAGGAACCAAGGGATATATCCTTGCAGAGTCTCCCTGGTGGCTGACCCAGTATTTTGAGGTGCGCTATGAGGACCCCAACAAGAAGGATCGATACTTTTCCAAGTTCCTGGGCCAGGGGCTGCGGTATGAGATCAGCGATTTTGCTTATATGATTCATGGACATCAGGGCCGGTCCTACAAGTTTACAGCGGAAGATTCCATTGCGATCGCAGGTGTGATGGAGAAGTTTCTTGAGAAAAGGCTGGGAGATAAAAATGGAGATTTGGGCGCATAGAGGATGCAGTTACAGATATCCGGAAAATACACTGTCCTCTTTTCAGGAAGCTGTCCGGTACGGGATCACGGGCATCGAACTGGATATCCAACTGTCAAGGGACGGAGAGATCGTAGTGATCCACGATGAGAAAGTGGATCGTACCACGGACGGCAGCGGCTATGTGAAGGACATGACGCTGTGGGAATTAAAGCAGCTCAGGATACAACCCAATGAGAAGGGCAGCAAACTATATGAGACGATTCCCACGATGAGAGAGGTGTTTGCGCTTCTGGCTCCGATATGCCGCAGGGAGGGTCTGCTCATCAATATAGAGCTGAAAAACAGTGTGGTGCGCTATGAAGGTATGGAGCGGAAAATCCTGGATCTGGTGGGGGAATATGAACTGGAAGCATTTGTTGTCTACAGTTCATTTAACCCAGATTCTATCCGGCTGATCCGGGAGCTGGCTCCCGGTGCCAACGTGGCGATTCTGTCCGGCAGTGTGTGGGGATGTCTCCAGGCTGCGAAGGAAATTCGGGCAGATGCCATACATCCCTATATTAAGGCGGAGGATATGGCGCTGCTTACGGGAAAAGGATGCCCGGATATTCTGATGCCGGACAGAGGGAATGGCACCGGTGAGCCGGAATTATCCGGAAGCGGCGGACTGCAGGTGCGTGCCTGGAATTCCGGAACATACGAACCGTTTTTCCCGGAGAGCAGGGATATCGAGATACAGGATACGGAGAAGCTGGAGCTGTTGGGTGTCACAGGCATTTTTACCAATATTCCGGAAGCCTATGTTTCACTGAAAAAGGTTTTGCCCATGCAGATTTTCCTGGAACAGGGGAAAAGCATTCAGGAAAACACAGGATATTTACAGAACGATGAAAGGGAGTGCTGGGCAACAGGGCATCTTTATCATGTTTACCCCGGGGATATCCTGGAGGCGGATGACAGGGTGGAATATCGGATTTACCGTTATTCTCCGGAGATAAAGGGGGAGCTGATTCATACCTATTGTTATGAGCCGGAGCAAAATTGGGCAACTTATATTCGGGAAACGGATATATGGCGCTCGGGGACGTTTACTTTTGAGGAAGAGTGCTTCGTGCGGGTGGCGGCCAGAGTACGGCCACATGCAGGACCTATTACGGAAAACAACGGCATTTTGGCAGACGCGCTGAAAATTCTGGGAACATCTCAGGATAAAGCGGTGGAATGGGCTCCCTGTTTTCAGGCCGAGGCATTTTTGACAATAGAGAGAGTCTGGGAGCTTTTGGGAGAAGATGACCTGGCGTTTGCCGTGCTTACGGATACGCATTTTGTCAACAACGGCACTTGGGAAAGATCCGCTTATAATCTCGGGCAGGTTGCGTCGAGGGTGCCTCTTCACGGGATCATTCATCTGGGGGACCTGACAGACGGCATATTGCCTCTGGCCCGTACCAGAGAATCCGCGGAGCAGGTGATGGCGGATATGAGGAGGACGGGGAAAACGGTTTACCTGTGCTGCGGGAATCACGACTCCAACTATTTCCGCGACAATCCGGAGAAAATGACGGAAGGAGAGATGAGCGCCTTCTATCTGGGCAGAGAAAAGCCCTGGTACTATGTGGATTTTCCGGCGCAGAGGCTCCGCGTTCTGTTTCTGTACTCCTTTGATTATCTGGAGCAGGTGAGATATGGCTTCCCTCCGGAGGAGCTGGATTGGGTGAGAAATACGCTTGAGAGTATGGCGGAGGGGTGGGCCGCTCTGGTGTGTTCGCATGTGCCGCCGCTTCCGGAGATTCACTACTGGAGTGACCAGATCCGAAACGGTGAGGAGCTTATGGGGATACTGGAGTCGTATCACAGGACAGGCAGAAAGATACTGGCCTATGTGCATGGGCATAACCATGGCGAGCAGATTTACACGAAAAGGCTGTTTCCAATTGTTTCATTGGGATGCAATAAGATGGAGGATTTTCAGGACAAGAAGCCTGCGGGCTCCTGGACTTACTGTAGAAGACAGGGCACGGTGACAGAGGATCTGTGGGATGTAATGATCGTCCATGCAGATCATGCGGGAATTGATTTTGTTAGGTTCGGGGCCGGGGAAGACAAGCATATTGACTGCTAATAATGGAATGGCAAGTCCCGGGGAATGCCGGAAGCGTGGGGCATTCTCAGGGACTTTTTTCGTTTATGCAGGCAGAATCCGCGGGAGTGGGACTTCTGTTGTCATGGAGGGAAAATCATAATAAGCGGGGGATTCGGGCCATTCGCTTCAGGATGATCTATGACAGGGGAAAGCAGTATTTTCTGGAAATACGGTCTGATTTATGATATAATGACCTTGTTCAGGGCCATCCGGATCATGTACGAAGTGTACACATGATATAATGACCTTGTTCCTGACAGAAGATGGGCGGAAGGACATCCGTCATGAGTGGACTGCGCGCATGATATACGGACTGTATCCGGGCCGGAATGAGGCAGGAGGTGCCCGCAGGAGGCAGAGCGGTGAAACCTGAACAGTGGAAACCGTAGAGTGGGACCGGGGAAAATGGGAATGTCACGATAACAGCGGAGGAAAAGACATATATGGAAGCGAAGAAGATGCTGCCCATCGGTGTGGAGAATTTTGAGAAAATCCGTACAGATCATTTTTACTATGTGGATAAGACAGGGCTGATCGGAGAACTGCTGACGAACCGGAGCGAAGTGACTCTTTTCACCCGTCCCCGGAGGTTCGGCAAGTCCCTGAACATGAGCATGCTGAAATATTTTTTCGGATACGGGAGCGATCCGACGCTGTTTGAAGGGCTGGAAATAGCCGGGGACAGGGAGCTGTGCGAACACTATATGGGGAAGTACCCGGTGATCTCCGTCACCCTCAAGGGCGTGGAATTTATGAACTTTGAGACGGCCAGGGCGGCGCTGTGCTCGGTGGTGGGCGGGGAGGCTTTGCGTTTCCGGTTTCTGGCGGACAGCGAGAGGCTCTCGGCCGGGGACAGGGAGCGATATCGCAGCTTGATCGAAATTGGCCGCCCAGGGCAGGAAAGCTTTGTCATGACCGATGATGTCATGACGGACGGCCTTCGTCTGCTGTCTGAGCTTCTGTATAAGCATTATGGACAAAAGGCCATCCTTCTGATCGACGAGTATGATGTGCCGCTGGACAAGGCGCAGTATTACGGGTATTATGACCAGATGCTTTCGATGATCCGCAGACTGCTGGGGCAGGCGCTGAAAAGCAACGACAGCCTGTTCTGCGCTGTGCTGACGGGATGCCTGCGGATGTCCAGGGAGAGTATCTTCACCGGATTGAACAATCTGAATGTCATGACAGTGGAAAACAGAGAGTTCAGCAAATGGTTTGGCTTTACGGATGAGGAAGTCAGGGAGATGCTTGCTTATTATGGCTTCTGCGAAAGGTATGAGGCGGTAAAAGAGTGGTACGACGGATATCTCTTTGGAGATACAGGGATCTACTGCCCATGGGATGTGATCAATTACGTAGATCTGCTGCGCGCGGAGCCTGACGCGGAGCCCAGGCCGTTCTGGATCAACACCAGCGGCAATGACATTATCCGGAGCCTCCTTGGCCGGGCCACCCAGACCACCAGACAGGAGCTGCAGAGACTGGTGGAGGGCGGGAGCATGGACAGGGCCATCAGCCGGGAGCTGACATACCGGGAGCTGTACAGCAGCATCGACAATCTGTGGAGCGTGCTCTATGCCACGGGATATCTGACAGTGAGGGAGAGGCCCAGGGGGAGATATTCCGGCTGGTGATTCCAAACCGTGAGATCCGTCAGATCTATGTGAAGCAGATCATGGAGTGGATACAGGAGGAGGCATCCCGGGATACGCCGCTGCTGGAGCGTCTGTGCGCCGCATTTGAGGCTGGGGACGCCAGGGGAGCGGAGGAGAGCTTCGGGACCTTCCTGTCCCGTACCATAAGCATTCGGGACAGCTGGGCGCCCAAGGGGAGGAAGGAGAATTTCTACCACGGGGTGCTGCTGGGCCTGCTGGGTTACCGGGAGGACTGTGCCATCTTCTCCAACGTGGAATCGGGGGATGGGTTCAGTGATATCCTGATTGAGTCCGGGGACGGGGAGCTGGGGATTGTGATTGAGGTCAAGTACCCTGACGGAGGGGATCTGGAGAAGGGATGCCGGGAGGCGCTGGAGCAGATCGAGAGGATGGGCTATGAGGAAAGACTGAGACAGGACGACATAGAGAGGGTGCTGAAATACGGGATAGCCTGTAACCGCAAGAAATGCAGGGTGGCAGTGAAAGGGGAATCCGCCTCTTTGTAGTGCAGCCGTGTTAAAACTTTGGCATATGCCGGCATAATCAGTGGAGGACATTGTAAATGGAAGCGAAAAAGATGCTGCCCATCGGTGTGGAGAATTTTCAAGATCTTTTTGGTCGTGAATATTACTATGTAGATAAGACGGGCTTTATCAGGGAACTGCTGGAAAGTGGAGGCGTGGTGAACCTTTTCACCCGTCCCCGGAGGTTCGGCAAGTCCCTGAACATGAGCATGCTGAAATATTTTTTCGGATACGGGAGCGATCCGACGCTGTTTGAAGGGCTGGAAATAGCCGGGGACAGGGAGCTGTGCGAACACTATATGGGGAAGTACCCGGTGATCTCCGTCACCCTCAAGGGCGTGGAATTTATGAACTTTGAGACGGCCAGGGCGGCGCTGTGCTCGGTGGTGGGCGGGGAGGCTTTGCGTTTCCGGTTTCTGGCGGACAGCGAGAGGCTCTCGGCCGGGGACAGGGAGCGATATCGCAGCTTGATCGAAATTGGCCGCCCAGGGCAGGAAAGCTTTGTCATGACCGATGATGTCATGACGGACGGCCTTCGTCTGCTGTCTGAGCTTCTGTATAAGCATTATGGACAAAAGGCCATCCTTCTGATCGACGAGTACGATGTACCGCTGGACAAGGCGCAGTATTACGGGTATTATGACCAGATGCTTTCGCTGATCCGCAGGCTGCTGGGGCAGGCACTGAAAAGCAACGACAGCCTGTTCTGCGCTGTGCTGACGGGATGCCTGCGGGTGTCCAGGGAGAGTATCTTCACCGGCCTGAACAATCTGCGGGTCTTTGGCATCGAGAATGTGCGTTTCAGCAAATGGTTTGGCTTTACAGATGAGGAAGTCAGGGAGATGCTTGCGTATTATGATCTTGCTGATCAATATGAACCGGCCAGGGAATGGTACGACGGATATCTCTTTGGAGATACAGGGATTTACTGCCCCTGGGATGTGATCAATTACGTAGATCTGCTGCGCGCGGAGCCTGACGCGGAGCCCAGGCCGTTCTGGATCAACACCAGCGGCAATGACATTATCCGGAGCCTCCTTGGCCGGGCCACCCAGACCACCAGACAGGAGCTGCAGAGACTGGTGGAGGGCGGGAGCATGGACAGGGCCATCAGCCGGGAGCTGACATACCGGGAGCTGTACAGCAGCATCGACAATCTGTGGAGCGTGCTCTATGCCACGGGATATCTGACAGTGAGGGAGAGGCCCAGGGGGAGATATTCCGGCTGGTGATTCCAAACCGTGAGATCCGTCAGATCTATGTGAAGCAGATCATGGAGTGGATACAGGAGGAGGCGTCCCGGGATACGCCGCTGCTGGAGCGTCTGTGCGCCGCATTCGAGGCGGGGGACGCCAGGGGAGCAGAGGAGAGCTTCGGGACCTTTCTGTCCCGTACCATAAGCATCCGGGACAGCTGGGCGCCCAGGGGGAGGAAGGAGAACTTCTACCACGGGGTGCTGCTGGGTCTGCTGGGTTACCGGGAGGACTGGGCCATCTTCTCCAACGTGGAATCGGGGGAGGGGTTCAGCGATATCCTGATTGAGTCCGGGGACGGGGAGCTGGGGATTGTGATCGAGGTTAAGTACCCTGACGGAGGGGATCTGGAGAAGGGATGCCGGGAGGCGCTGGAACAGATCGAGAGGATGGGTTATGAGGAAAGACTGAGACAGGACGACATAGAGAGGGTGCTGAAATACGGGATAGCCTGTAACCGCAAGAAATGCAGGGTGGCGGTGCGGGAATAAGTTGCTATTTCCGGGGAAATGGGGTATGATAAAAAAAGAGGTATTATCGGAACCTGATGAGAATATAAAGATTGAAGAAGAGGACATGGCACAGGAACGGGATGAATCAGAACGGTGAAAACAGCAATCCGGAGTGGTTTGTCCGGTGGTGGGGGTGTGATGATAACATTAGATCAGGAAACGTTACGAAAATTACAGTTAACGGAACTGGAGTTGCTTCAGGAAGTAGACCGCATCTGCAGGAAATGTAATATCCACTATAACATAATAGCCGGGACGCTGCTTGGCGCGGTCCGGCATGGCGGCTTTATTCCCTGGGATGATGATGCGGATGTGGCTTTGCTGCGGCCTGAATATGAGAAATTCCGCAAAGCATGTAAAACGGAGCTGGATACTGACAGATTTTACTTTCAGGATCACCGCAATACTCCCGGCTATCGTTGGGGATATGGGAAGCTGCGTCGCAGAGAGACGCTGTTTCTGCGGGAATATCAGGAGCATATGCCCTATGAGCAGGGCGTGTTTATAGATATCTTTCCGCTGGATTATGTGCCGAATCCCTATCCACTGCGCTGCATACATAATTTCAGGTGTTTCATCTACCGTAAATTTTTCTGGTCCGAAGTGGGAAGAATAGCAGATAAATCAGCTGGAATGCGTATGCTTTATACCCTGATGAGCAGGGTGCCGGAGAAAAAACTGAAAAGCAGTTTTAATCGCTTTATCCACAGCTCGGACCGTCATAAGACAGACTGGGTGAGAATATTGACTTTTCCCACGCCAAACAGGGAATACGGATATAAGGTCAGGTGGTACGAAAAGTCCGCCGAAATTCTGTTTGAGGGGATAAGTTTTATGGGAATTGCGGAATATGAAGAGTATCTGACATTTAAGTTCGGGGATTACAAAAGGCTCCCCCCTGTGGAGCAGAGGAAAGTACATCCGGTCAGTGGTATTGAGTTGATATAGGAGGAGAAAATGCAGATATTTATTTGGGGTACAGGCCGTCTGGTGGGGAAAGTAGTAGGGCGATATATTGACATAGATAATATAGTGGGATTTATCGACAATGATACGTCAAAAAAGGAATATATGGGGAAAACTGTGTATCATCCGGAGGAAATATCAGGCAGGGAGTATGATGCAATATGTGTGGCCAATCTATATGCGAATGAGATTTGCGAACAGTGTCTGAATATAGGAATTTGCCTTGATAAAGTGATATTTTTGTATGGCAATTGCAATTTACAGGATATGAATAAAGACTATCACTTTGTGGCGAAAATATTGGGAAAAGAGTATGCGGAGATTGTGAAGAGACGCTACCACGTTGTACGAGGAACAGAGGCATATGGCGATTTGTTTATGGAAGAGGAGAAAGGTGCATATTACGAAACGGATTATGTAAGAATCAAATCTTTTGAATTGGCCGTAAAAGAGATTAGAAAAAGGAAAATAAAGGGCTCTGTGGCTGAAGTAGGGGTATTCCGGGGAGAATTTGCGCAATACATTAACCAGGCATTTCCTGACAGTACTTGCTATCTGTTTGATACATTTGATGGATTTAATGCAAATGAGGCTCTGAAAGAATTACAGAGCGGCAACTGTACAGACGCATTTGTGGAGGCATACAAACAGACTAATATCGGCATGGTACTCAAAAAAATGAAATACTTAAATAATATTGTTATCAAACAAGGATTTTTTCCTGAATCATTGGGAGGTTTGGAAGATCAATTTGTATTCGTTTCTATTGATGTGGATTTTGAAAATTCAATATATGAGGGTTTAAAATATTTTTGGCCAAGATTACTGGGGGGGGGGCATGATATTTGTGCACGACTACAATAGTAGCTTGCTTGGCGTGGAGAAGGCTGTAGATCGATATGAAAGTGAGCAGCAGGTAAAATTATGTAAAATGCCACTTTGTGATGCAAATGGGACATTGGTGATTATAAAGCAGACTGATTATCTGTGAGGAAGTCTAATGGATGAAAATAGGATATCGTTGATCATTCCAATATATAATGCTAAAAAGTATTTGGAAAAATGTCTACAGAGCGTTATTTCTCAGAAGTACGAGAAGATGGAATTTATTTGTATTGATGATGGGTCCACAGATGGTACGGGAGAGTTATTGGATGCTTTTGCTGAAAGAGACCCTAGAATTATTGCAATACATCAACACAATCAGGGCGAAAGCGCTGCGAGAAATGTTGGCTTGAGGTTAATGAGAGGGGAATATTATGGCTTTTTGGATTGTGATGATTGGATTGAATCAGATATGTACTTTGATTTGTTTGGCGCGATAAAATATACAGAATCGGATATGGCAGTGGGGGGGTGGCTAAAAGAATATGAAACATATTCACAATCCATGCCCAATAGAAAGAAATTGGACAGCAATATATTAGATCGCCAACGGTTAATGATGTGTGTATACAGAAGGGATGACTATCAACGATTTGCGTATATTTGGGACAAATTGTATCATCGCAGACTTGCCTATGATAGAAACGGTGAGTTGATTCTATTTAATACTAATCTTGCGTTAGGAGGTGATGTGTTGTATCTGGCACAAATGCTGCTAAATAGTCATAAAGCAGTGTTTATTGATAAGGAGTATTATCATTATAGACAGCGTGAAGATTCGGGATGCCATACTGAAAACCTTAGTAAGCGTATGGATTGGATACATGCATATGAGATTGTGTTGAATCTATTTGATGCAGAAAGAATTAGTGAAGATGTTATGTTGTGGGTAAAACGTTTCATAGCCTATCACTGTAGCAATGTTGCAGAAATTGCGTTTAGGCAAAAAAGTGTATTCGAATTGGAATATTGCAAGGAAAAGATGCGAATTTATAAAGACGAGTATATTCGGACGAATGCAACAGACATGGAAAGGATACGGCGGTATAATTCGATTCTAAAATTATGCGTTTAAAGGAAATAGCCTTGTGTTGGGAGAGGAGATTTTTATGAAATGGGCTAATAAGGGACACGAATTTGATAATGTTTATGCAAATATGAAGCGAAAGAAGAGATTCTATTTATATGGTGCTGGTGATTACGGTAGACAGTTTTTTACATTGTTTAAGGATGAAATAAATATTGTAGCCTATATAGATAATGACACAAAAAAACATGGAACATATATCAATAACCTGATATGCATGCCATTAGAACAAATGACTATGACGGATGAAACGGGAATTATTGTTACTATGTCTCAGATAGCGAGAAGCGGAGCTATTGAAAGGTTACAGGGGGGGGGGGTAATTAGAAATCAAGATTATTTTATTATAGAAGATTTCATGTCTGTATATTTTGTATATAAGTGTGGGCGGGTATGCTTCTCGTCAATATCCTTTCTTCCCAGTACGATATGCAATTTGAAATGTCGACATTGTTTAAACTTTAATCCTTTTTCAAAACATTATTATGTGAGGGATTGGGATAATTTGATCAGTGATGTGGATTTGTTCTTCTCCTGTGTGGATTATATTATGTTGTTTCATATTAGTGGAGGAGAACCCTTGTTATATAATCATGTGGCAGATTTAGTTGAATATATTGACGTTAAATATGGAAAACGTATAGGGACACTTAGAATGATTACTAATGGGACTGTAGTGCCTTCTGAGGATGTACTGGAGAAATTGGAGCGGTGCAAAGTTGAGATTGTGGTGGATGATTATCGTGAGAGTGTTCCGCAGTACAGAGAAAACTTTGACATATTACTTACAAGACTGCAAGACCATAATATTCGGCATTATGTCCAAAAAGCCTCTTCCTGGGTGGATCTTGCACCTGAAAAGACGGACTATTCTGGCTTCTCAGAGGAGGAATTGATCCGGCACAGGGATGAATGTAGTCAATCTTGGCAAGAACTTCGAGATGGCAGATTATTTAACTGTAATTATGCGGCTTACGCAGAGACTGCCGGTATTTCCCAAGAAGATATGGATAACTCATATGATCTTACAGCTTACACATCAGACAAAGCAAAGGAGTTGGTTGAATTTCGATTGGGATTCTCAAACAAAGGGTATAGCAATTTTTGCAAAAGATGCAGAGGATTCACAATTTATAATAAGGAAGAGGTGCCTCCAGCAAGGCAATGTGAGAGTGACTTAAACAAATGACCAAAATAACTGTTTGTAAAAATAGGAACTCTCAAGAAATGGCCAAACATATAAAGTAAGAGGAAACTGATATTTAGTATTATAAGAGCGTTTGCAGTGGATAGCATGGAGGAAAACTGCACTATCAGGAATTGCTTGGAAAAACGGGAATATAGTAGCTATATATTTTATTAAAAACAGAAGGGAATGAAAAGGATGCTTCCAAGCAAGCGTCGCAGGGGTGCATAAAATGATAAAAGTAAGTGTTATAATACCGTGCTACAACGCAGGAAAATACATCAAAGAATGCCTTGATAGTATATTTTCACAAACACTGGATGGCATAGAGGTGATATGTGTAGATGATGGCAGTAGAGATGATACTTTTGATATACTAGAGGAATACCATAGAGAGTTTGAATATATGCATATTATTCAACAGGATAACCAAGGGCCAGGGATAGCAAGAAATTGTGGTATAAAGATAGCAAGAGGAGAATTTCTGGCATTTATGGATGCAGATGATTTTTATCCATCAAAAGATATACTGGAGATAGTATATAATATTGCAAAGAGTAAAAGGGCAGAAATATGTGGTGGTTCTATGTGCTCTTACCATAATGGGGCGTATATGTATGAAGGATTTAGAAAAGGTTATACATTTTTGGATGATGCGTGGATAAAGAAGGAGAATTTCCCAACAATGGGTGGGTACACAAAATTCCTATTTAAAAGAAATTTGATTATAGAAAATCAAATCTCTTTTCCAGACTATTATCGATTTGAAGATCCCGTCTTCTTTTTAACTGCAATAGCTCGCGCTGGCGGAGTATATTGCATGAAAATGGTCACATATGTGTATCGCAAGGAGCATAAACGTTTTTTGTATACTATGGAGAGGGCTGTTGAGTATATAAAAGGGTTACGCGATTGTCTGGTCATTTCTAAAGAAGAAGGAATGCAAGTTGTTTTTGCTCAACTTTTAAGTGAACTTCATGGTGAATCATCTGCGCTTATGTATCTTTATAGTAGTGAATGTGAAGAAATGAATGGCCTAATGCAGCAAATAAACGAGATTATCATGAGTGCTGATCAAGCATCTCCGGCAATTGCTCCCTTAAAAGTGGGAAAAGAGTTGGCAGATTATATTAATAACATCAGCACAGAGAAGCAACAGTTCCTGAAGAGTTTAAGGAATAATAAGAAAGTCTTGATTTTTGGTGCAGGAACCGTTGGGAAAAAGGTTTGGGCATTTTTAAAGAGAAATTGTGTAGAGGTAGAAGCTTTTGTGGTATCTGACATTAAGCAAAATGCTAAATCACTGGATGGCTTGCAAGTCAAATGTATAGATGACTATTTGGAGAAGAAGGATAAATGTAAGGTCATTATTGCTTCTTTTCCATATTTACAGATAGAAATTAAAGATATTTTGCATGCCAAAGGCTTTTGGGATATATATTCTTTTTCAGTAGAGAAATTGTATTTATTCGAAGGCAAGGTAGAACACTGAACTTGAAAGAGTATGTTTGTTGCGAACACAAACATACTCTTTGCGCAAATAGTGATTTTTTGTTAAGACGAGGAACGGTAAATGAAGAAGAGACTGTATACGATGGCAATGTATTTGCCACAATTTCATAGGGTATCAGAGAATGAGGTCTGGTGGGGGAAAGGATTTACTGAATGGACAACTGTTAAAGCAGCAGAAAAATTATATAAAGGGCACAATCAACCCAGAGTCCCACTTGGTAATAATTATTATGACTTGCTTAATAAAAGCACAATGGAATGGCAAGTAGCATTGGCAAGTGAATATGGAATAGACGGTTTCTGCTTTTACCATTATTATTTCAAAAGCGGCAAAAAAATATTGGAAAAGCCAATAGAAAACTTGCTGAAATGGAGAGATATAAATATTTCCTACTGCTTTTGCTGGGCCAATCAGACATGGGCGCGCACCTGGAGCAATTTATGGGCCGCAAATTCCTGGTCTGACAAGTTCGAAATACGCGATGAGAATACATCTCCCATATTGCTTGAACAGGCTTATGGCAATCGGACAGACTGGAAAAAGCATATTGAGTATCTGATCCCCTTTTTCTTGGATAAGCGCTATATAAAGATTGATAATAAACCTGTTTTTTTAGTTTATGTGCCTGAGGATATTTCTGAATTGACGGCAATGATTGAGTGCTGGAACGATGAGGTTATAAGGCGGGGCTTTGACGGCATATATGTTATAGGAGTAAATAGTATCAAATTAGTGCCGGGGCTGTCCGCGCGCCTTCTCCAGGGTCCCAAAGCATTTCAGCATTCCACGGTTGCGGGAATGGGAACGAAGAATGTATGGAGGGAAGGTGTCCAGACCTTTGATTATCAGGAATGCTGGGATAATGCGGTTAATCTGGAAAAACCGGATTTGTTCCGTACTTATTATGGCGGATTTGTAGATTATGATGACACGCCGCGGAGAGGTAAGGCAGGGTTGTGCGCAGTAGGGGCATCTCCGGAAAAATTTGAAGAAAATTTGTATAAATTGGCTGTCAAAAACATTGTATTGAAAAATCAGTGGTTATTTATCAACGCGTGGAATGAGTGGGGGGAAAGCAATTATCTTGAACCTGATGAAAACAATAAATATGGGTATCTGGAAGCTGTGCGCAATGTAATGCGTAAGTGCAATGCTGAAGGCCTGGATGCGCAAAGAGAATGGAGTAATATATTCCCGCATGGAACAAGGCCCAACGGCATAACAGAAATAGTCAAAGAGACCAACAAATACAGAGAATTTTACAAGGTGCTGAACAATTGGCTGACATTGAAGGAACAGGGCCTGAAGCTGGAAAAATATTTTATGAATTGCGGTTATCGCAGGGTTCTGATCTATGGCATGGCAGAATTGGGGAAGCATTTATATGAAGAACTGCGTCAAAGCAGCCTGGAAGTAGTAGGAGCATTGGACCGACGGAGCGGGATCGTATATAAAGACATAAAATTTTATGAAGCGGATGGGGAAATTCCAGAGTGTGACATAATAGTGGTGACAGCAATATCCGATTATGAAACAATCAGAAGCACCTTGGTTAAAAGAACAGAAGCCAATATAATATCATTAAAGGATATAATTAACTATATGCTATAACAAAAAACAATGCCGATGCATTGAAACTGATATATTAGGTAGTTTAAAATATGTTTTTATTGTACATTTGCGCATTTACCCATGGTATAGCACACGACAAACGCATGAGTAAATGAAAAATGAACAAAAACCCGATTATCCGTTATAATGGAAAAAAACGGAGATCGGATTATGGAACAGCTACTGGAAGGGATGAAAAAATCCTTGGGGATGCCAAGCGGCAAGAAAGGGGAAACGGAGAAAACGGAATACCGGTGTTATATCAGCTGTCTTGGGGAAGATATCGAACTGTTCGGTTCAATATAAGTTTTGCCCCGGTACAGTTTATAGATGAATTGATGAAAATCTACCAAGGAGTAAAGCTCAAGGGCACAAAATTAATTACACCCTCTTAAAAATCTGGAATTTTGAATTTGGGTGGGATTAGACATTCATGGGTTTGTTGTGGCCCCAATTTGCTTAAAGTTGACAAGGGCCGTGGTGTTACAGTATAATATATATGGTCCAAGTATACTACAAACAGGACTGGACATACGTTAAAGTACCAGAAGAAATGGATGAGAAGGAGAAGCTGAAGTGAAAAAGATTATTATGTGGGGCGTGGGTAAAGGGGCAGAAGATGCCGTAAAATATTTGAAGGGGGAAAACTGCTATATTGCTTGCTTTGGAGATAATGACAGAACGAAGAGAGAAAACAGTTTTATGGGGTATGCAGTTAAAGCACTGAATGACTTTCCGAAAGAATATGATTATATCATTATAACGAATATGAAGAAAACCGTAATTGATAGTATAGAACAACAGTTGTTACAAGCAGGAGTGAAGTCCAACCAAATAATCGCATTTTGGGATGCAAGTAAAGAGTATGACTATAGTTTGTATGAGGAATTTATTCATGTTGCCCAATGGAAAATTACCCTGTTGAGTAGGGAATTGCAATACTGGAAACGATTGGTGGGGGAACTGGATGAAAAATATACCAGACTAATACGGGAACAGAATGAAAGATTAGAAAAACTTTTGAAAACAGAAGTCGTGCAGCAGCAAGTCATAGAATATAAAAAGCCTAAAATATATATCTGGGGGACAGGTAAAGGCGCAAAAGAACTTCTGGGGTATATGTTTAAAAACAATTGCAAGATTTTGGGATTCATTGATAATGATGAACGGAAACAGGGACAAGTATTTGCAGATAGGCCGGTTATGAAATTGGCAATGATTGAAGAGTTTGACTATATTATTATTGCCACTAAAATTTTGGAGAGTACAAGGAGCATATTAGGACAGCTTCTGGAAAATAATATACCAGAAGAGAAGATTATTCCCTTCTTTGACAATGAGAAGGTGGTTATAAAAAATGATTTTGACAATTTTATCAATACGGATGCATGGCGTAGCGTTTTACTGACAAGGGAGGTCAGCAGTTATGAACGCTTGTATAAGATGAAAATAGACAATATGAAATATGAGGTGGCTGACGCAATAAAGAACGAAAAAATTCAATTGCCGAAAATAGCGCCTCTTGAGCGTACACTGGATCTGATCATCAATAAACATTACTCAATTGTACGCTATGGAGATGGTGAGTTAGGACTTATTGATAAACAGCGTTTCCACAAGTTTCAAAGGAATGATGATGACTTGGCACAAAGACTTTATGAGGTTTTGCAATCAAAAGAGGAAAACTGTCTTGTTGCCATTGCGGACAATTACGGATCATTGGATAGAATGACAGAGCGGGGAGCTGAGTCGATCCGGCAATACATGACATCTGGGGCAAGGGAGATACAGATGCGTTTGCTGGACATGGATCGGGAGTATCATAATGCGTATCTGACCAGGCCATATATTTACTTCAGAGATAAAGAAAATGCTGGGAAAAGATTTGCGGATATTAAAATGATCTGGGATAAGAGAGACATTGTCATCATTGAAGGTCACATGTCCCGTTTAGGTATTGGCAATGATCTTCTAGACAATGCCAAATCAATAAGAAGAATATTAGGGCCTGGAACGAATGCGTTTGATTTGTATGATAAAATAATGGAAGAGGCGTTTAAGGTTGAGAAAGATGTTCTGTTTCTGTTAGCACTGGGGCCAACGGCAACGGTTATGGCCTATGACTTATGCAAAGCGGGCTATCAGGCCATAGATATCGGACATATTGACGTGGAATATGAATGGTATCTTATGGGAGCAGAGAATCCTGTAAAATTGAAAAATAAATATGTTTGTGAAGCGGTAAATGGAGATGAAGTAGATGAAGAAACAGACACGGAATACTTGAGTCAGGTAATTGCCAGAGTATATTAGGAGAGATGGTGAAATGAGAATTATTCTGTATGGGAAGTGCGATAATGATATTTTCTCTCGGATTCCGTCGGATAGTATTATTGCAATACTGGAAGGGACAGAGAATATGACTTGCCCCATCATTCAGTTACCAATAATCAGTAAGTCAGAATTGCCAAAATGCAAGTATGACTACATTTTGATAGGAGGTTTAGAAACAGGAGAAAAATATATTGAATTATTGCGTCAACTGCATGTGGAAGAATGCAAGATTCGAACGGTGGATGATTTACTTTGCGAAAGGTATGTAAGGCATGAATACAGCCTTTATTACAATGAGATATGCTTGGATGGTATAAGACAAGATGGCAGAAAAAGGGTTTTGATTGTATCTCATGATATGTCCGCGTCTGGGGCTCCTATTGCACTGCTGGAGTTTGCGAGGACTTTAAAGTCAATGGGATACCAGGTGATTCTGTATTGTCAATGCAGTGGTCCGTTAATAGCGGAGTTCATTGGTCTTGGAATCCCGGTACATGTTGAGGATTTGGATAGCAGGCCGGATTTGTATTTCTGGCTGCTGAAAAATGATTTTTCTTTTGCTGTTGTAAACACTCTTTTGCAGTATAAGCTGGTCCAGAAATTGAGTGCGACCTCATTGAAAGTGTTTTGGTGGCTACATGAGTGCGACAACTATTATCAGGCCATACTGGATATAGAAGGGTGCCTGCCGACATTGAATGAATTTGTTGTCCCGCTCTTTGTGGGTAATAAAGTCGAAGAAGCTTTCAAAAGATTTTATAAGCGACATATAGAGAGTTATAACCTATTATATTGTATTCCTGATCGGACAATAGCAATTGATCAACAAGAAGGGCACGGTAAAGTTGTTTTTGCGTTGATTGGTGCCATTGTGTTTAGAAAGGGACAAGATATTTTTTTGCAGGCTATAGAACAGTTGGATGCGGATCTTCGTGAACGATGTGAATTCTGGATTATAGGAGATTCACCGCATGAGGGCAGCCAGCTGTTGAGTCTGATCTGTGCAAAAGAGAGTGAATTTCCAGAGGTAAAATATTTTGGTCCGCTTCCATACTCAGAAATGCAAAATCTCTATAGGGACATTGATGTGGTGGTTTGTCCATCACGGATAGATCCCATGCCTGTGGTTGTGACGGAGGGCTTTATGAACGGGAAATTGTGCCTGGTCTCCGACAGCATCGGGACGGCACAGTTCATACAGAATGGCATAAACGGATTTACTTTTTTATCAGAAGATGTACTTGATCTAACGGAAAAGATGGAAAATATAGTAAGGCATCTTCAAGATATGACTGATGTGGCTAGAGAAGGATATAAAGTTTATAAGCAGTATTTCACACAGCTTAAGTTTCGGGAAAATGTTTCTGATATTATTAATAAATTTGTGGAGAGAAATCAATGATTATATATACTTCAATTTGTGCAAACTATACGCATAAGGCAAGATTGTTGGCAGAATCTGTGAAAAGCAATATGCCAGAGGCAAAATTTATAGTATGTCTGACCGAGAGATCAATCCCTGACGGGGTGGCAAATAAATTTTTTGATGAAGTTATATTGGCAAAGGATATTTGGCCAAATAATTTTGATCGGTTTATATACAAACATGCTATTGTTGAGGCTTCTACCGCAGTAAAGGGTAGATTCCTGCAATATATTTATGAACATTATGCAGATGAGGATATTTTTATTTATCTTGACCCTGATTGCTATGTATATTCTGATTTTGTTGAGCTAAAGCAAGCATTGAACAGAAAGCCTATTGTAGTCTGCCCGCATTTGCTTCAACCGGGAAATATTGATATGGAACTTTCTTCTACTGCGCATGGAGTATATAATCTGGGATTTTTAGCTGTTAAACGCAGTGAAGAAGCAGGAAAATTTATTGACTGGTGGGCTGAGCGTCTACATTTGTTTTGTTATGATGACATTGCCAGAGGAATTTTTACAGATCAGAAGTGGGTTGATTTGGCTCCCTGTTTTTTTGATGTAGAAATTTTTAAGCATAGAGGTTATGATTTCTCAATATGGTCCTTGTTGGATTGTGGAATGAAAAAGGAAGGGGGAAAGTATTATATTAAGGGTGATGAACTTAGATTTATTCATTTTTCGGGGCAGGGTGCGATGGCTGAGAAATGTATGCGGGACTGGCTTCCGGCAGGGGAACATCCTTTTAAAGAATTATATGCTGAATACAGTAGCAGACATGAGGAAAGCGATGCAGATCACATATCCCAGATGCCATGGTCATATGCTGTATACCAGGATGGAAGTAAAATTGATGATGAAATAAGAAGCGCATACAGGGACAAGTATTGGGACTATGTTATTGAGAACCCTTTTGCATTGAATAATGTAGAAGTTGCCCGCAAAATAAACTATATTCCGGAAGACAAGCCTGACACATTTACGAAAGAAGCTGTCTTTAAGGCAATGAAGTTAATTGACGATTTTATAAGGTTATGGGAACAGGACAAGAAAATATATTTTTATGGCGCAGGCATATACGGTGAAGAGTTCGCTACGTTTTGCGAGAGGAAGGGGCTTTCGATTGAGTCATTTATTGTAGGAGATGGTAGCGGAAAAGATGTGCTTAATGGAATACCCGTGTTAAACATGGATAACAGCGAAATAGATAGAGAGAATGCCATTGTGGTACTGACTCTTAGAAGCAGTCTGCATTCTGTGGTATCACAGAATCTTATGAATTGCGGTTACTCAAATATTTATGATGGAGGATCGAATCAGCAATACGATCTTCTGCATCAATTTGTTCGATGGGAGTTGCGACAATAAAAGGAGTGGAACATGTTAAGTCCTCGTGTCAGTGTGATAATGCCGGTGTATAATGCAGAAAAGTATATAGAAGAAGCCATAGAATCCATTTGTAATCAGACACTTGAAGACTTTGAGTTGATTATTGTAGATGATTGCGGAAATGATTCATCTATGGAAAAGGTGTCAAGGATAAAAGACAAGCGTATTAAAATTCTTCATAACTTGGAGAATTGCGGTATTGCTTGTTCTCGGAACAGGGCTTTGGAAGCAAGCAAGGGAGAATATATAGCGATCATGGATGATGATGATATATCGATGCCAAATCGTTTACAGTGTCAGGCTGACTTCTTGGATTATAATACATTTATTGATATAGTTGGTGGGCAATCCAGCATAATTGATGGCCGGGGGGAAGTAATCAGGCAACCGGAAATAATGCAGGAAGACTATAAGATGAATAAAGTTATGTTTTTATTCTACAACAGTTTTCATAACAGCGAGGTAATGTTTCGTCGGGATCTGGTGATACATAATGGAATTCGTTATGCAGACCATATGTTAGGTATGGAGGACTTCCGATTTTGGATAGATTGTGCATGTTATGGTAAAATATCAAATGTCAAAGAGGAAGTTCTCAAGTATCGAATCACGGATGTAAATGAGACAACGCGTGTAAGAAACGAGCAGGGTAAAGACAGAAAAGAGTTATTTGGTCAGCTTCGAAAGTATTCTTTAGAAAAAAATGGATTTTATATAAGTGAGAGACAGATGAAAGCATTAAATTCGGTGGTTAATGAAGAAGGAACGGGAAAATGTGAAAGTGCACAGCAGGTTATGGACTTATTTACATGTATGCAGAACCTGGTAATGCAGGCTGAGAAAATGAATAAGGAGTATGTTGAAGAATTGAAGGCGTGGCTAAAAATCATTTTTTCCAATAAGATTTCAGAATCATCGCATCTGGGGATATGGATGTAGAAAATTATTTTGTAATGTAGTATTGACAGGAATTAAGGAGATGCATTGGGGGGATCGTAAGTGATAGAAGAAATACAATTTTGTGTACAGCAATTTAGAAAGATGTTGCCAGAGGTCATGGGTGCTAAAAGTCTTCTCATAGGAGAAAATGAATATATACAGGAGATACAAGAGATATATAATTTTTTCCCGAAGGAGAATGTAATTGTAACGAATAGGGAAAACGACGATCTTGAATTTTTAAATACTCCCAATATTGAGACGATCTATATATTAGGAAATAATTTATGGACTGAAATGCTATACAGTCAGATGGCTAATGTATGTTTGAGCAGAAATATTGCTGTGTATAACGGCTATGGAAAAGATATGTTTCTGCTGCGCAATGATGCCAGCATTAAAAACGGTGAATATGCTAATTTATCCGGTGGAGATTTATATCTGGAAATTGATGCTGCTGAAAGGGTTTCGTTTGATATTGATAATGTTCTTTTTGGCGTACGATATTCTAATGTAAATGACTTTGAGGCCGAATTGGAACGTCAGTTGCACTATGAGAACCTGGAAATTTATTGTATAACAGAGCGTATTAGAAACGAGAGAGCAGTTGATCCATATATTTCGCTTGGAGACATTGTTGACAAAATGGTTTCTGAAAGTTTCATGACTTCTGCTCACGAAAAAGTAGAACGGGCTATATTATCAGCAGCGAGAAATGCATTTTACCCTCGCAAGCAGATTTTTAAAACATTAAAATATGCTTTATGTCAGGGGAAAAAGGTATTTATTGTTGAAGATATGCCCCAATATCGTCTAGGAGCATCAATATGGAGCAGGCTGCTGAATGAAAATGGGGTAGAAGGATTTTATATTATTTCAGGAACACAGCAACATTTAAATAAATATGATGGTTTATATAGAAGTATGCTACAAAATAAGGATGGAGAAAAAAGCCTTCATATTGGCGATGAATTGGAATCGGATATAATTATACCGCAATTATATGGAATACGCACCTTTCTTGTTAAAAGTCCTCAAACATTATATGAGATATTTAAGCCGCAGAATACGGATTTGCCGGAAGGAAAACTTATACAGGATCTGTGGGAGAAGTATGTTCATCGCATGTTTACGGATGAATATCTCATATCTGTAATACAACAAAAGAAAGAAAAAGAAAAGAACTCGGTTTTTGGACTGGAGGATCAGATTAATTTTTATAGGAATCATCCAGAGATTGATTTGAATGAATTAATAGAATATGAACCGTATTTTGTAGATGATATAGATAAGTCCGCCCGATTGGAAGAATATCCTATATTATCATTTAAAGAGTACAGCGATCCTTGCGTTTCTATAATTATTCCTGTATACAACCAATTTCGTTATACTTACAATTGCCTGCATGCAATTCTATGCAATACGGAAAAAGTTGAATATGAGATTATTCTAGCAGACGATAATTCAACGGATAATGTGAGCTGCATAGAGAAAGTGGTTCGTGGAATTACTGTTTTACACAATGCAGAGAACTTACGATTTCTGTTGAACTGCAATAATGCCGCTAAAAGAGCCCGTGGAAAGTATCTTTTATTTCTAAATAATGATACACAGGTCCAGCCGGATTGGCTATATCCTCTTGTGCATCTGATGGAAGGTGACAAGAAAATTGGTATGGTTGGTTCTAAGCTGGTTTATCCTGATGGACATTTACAGGAAGCCGGTGGCATTCTATGGAGAGACGGAAGTGCATGGAATTATGGACATCTTGGCAATCCCAATAATCCGGAGTTTTCCTATGTAAAGGAGGTAGACTATATATCAGGTGCCTCCATTATGATTCGAAAGAATATATGGGATCTACTCGGTGGTTTTGATTCTAATTTTGCACCTGCCTATTATGAGGATACGGATTTGGCTTTTGCGGTAAGAAAAATAGGGTATAAGGTCCTTTTTCAACCACAATCTATAGTAGTACATTTTGAAGGTGTTTCGAATGGCACGGATCTTTCGAGCGGCCTCAAGAAATATCAAGTGCAAAATAAAGAAAAGTTTTTCCAGAAATGGAAAGATGTTTTGAACAAGGAACATTTTGAAAATGGAAACAATGTGTTTCTTGCGAAGGACAGAGGACAAAAGAAAACACAGATACTGGTAATAGACCATTATGTTCCTAATTTTGACAGGGATGCTGGCGGAAGATGTACATTTATGTATATTAAGACATTCTTAAAAATGGGATTTAAGGTTACTTTTCTAGGGGACAATTTTGCGAAGCCCCAACCATATACGGATATACTTAATCAGATGGGTGTTGAAGTGCTATATGGCGATTACTACTGTTTAAACTGGGAGCAGTGGTTAAAAGATAATGCAAAGTATTTTCACTACATCTATTTACAGCGACCGCATATATCTGTAAAGTATATGGATATTGCAAAAGAGTATTCGCAGGCTAAAGTTTTTTATTTTGCGCATGATCTTCATCATGTGAGGATGTATCGCGATTATCTGGTCTCGGGGAATAGGGATGCTTTGCATGAGTCTGAAAAGTGGAAGCAGATAGAACTTGACCTTTTTGATAAAGCTGATATAGGGCATGTGGTAGGGAGTTATGAACAGGAATTAATGCAGAAATATTTTCCGGACAAGCCGATTCGAAATATTCCACTATATATATATGAAAAAATGCCAGAAGAGATTGAAAAGGATTTTTCTCAAAGAAAAGATATCCTTTTTGTAGGGGGGTTCAGCCACTTACCAAATATAGATGCAGTGATATGGTTTGCGAGACATGTTTTTCCCAGCATTATAAAAGTGTATCCTGATATAAAATGGTATATTGTAGGCAGTAATGCACCACAGAATATTAAGGACTTAGCGGCGGATATAAAAAATATTACTCTTAGAGGCTATATTTCCGATGAAGAACTAAGTCTATTATATCGGAAGTGTCGTATGGTAGTGGTCCCTCTCAGATATGGCGCAGGTGTAAAAGGAAAAATAGTGGAGGCAGCATATTATCAGATTCCCGTAGTTACCACTTCAATTGGTGGAGAAGGAATAGATGACACGATTGGGGCGTTCATTATGGAGGATGATGAAAATAAAATGGCAGAACAAATCGTTTCACTTTATTCAGATTTTAAATTATTGAGAACTATGTCAGACGCTGGCCAAGAGTTGGTAAAAAAGTACTTTAGTGTGAAAACAGCGGAAGAGGTGCTGCAAAAAGATATGAATCTATAAAATAAGATTGAAGAAAGCCCGCTCTTATAGAATGCGGGCTTTCTTTATGTCTAACTCATTCCGAAAGTAAAGATTTTCTTTATTGTTTCAAGAACAGCCGGATCATATTCTGTCAAACTGAAGTCATATGGTACAAGGTATAGCATAATGCAGGAAAAAACAGTAATAAGAGCCCACACGGAAATGCTATGACTAAATTTTGCTTTCATCACTTCTGAGAGTCCAGAGTGGTAAAATCCAATGGCGAGAAAACTTAATAATCCCATAAGCCAATATATATCCATGCGGTACCTTTCGATCAGGCAAGGCGATCCCAAAATGGTTATTGTTGTAACTAAAAGTGGCAATATAAATAATACAATACTAAAAAAATAGAGATGTACATTGCGGAGTGCTCTCCGTGTATTTTCTAAAAACAATAAGAATACTCCATATGCTAATATGGGAAAATTGACAAAAGCTCCATTGTAAGAGATATAGGGAAATTCTCTCCGTAGAGGTTCATAATATATGAAGTTTTGTAGTAGGCCGTTTAATACTTTAAAAATATCAAACTGTTTAAGTAGGCTACCATAATCCCTTTGATCCGCAATTGTCAATTGGTAGGATTGTCCAAATTCAAACGGGTTTTCAAACCTTAGGTAATTATATGACATTAGCAACAGTCCTATAAATATATAAGGAGATGCAGCGATAATTAGTTTGCCTGCCAAGCGCAATGTTAGTTTTTTCCCTCGCATAAATTCAATTAACATGGGAATTACCAGTAGATTGGCGAAAGCTACGGGAGGTCTGCAGCCAAACGCCAATGCCCCCAATAAACTTCCTCCGAATGCATATGCGATCCGTTTATTTATATTCGTACATTCTCCCCACACTGCCTTAGAAAAGAGATATATACTCCAAATCTGTACGCATATACCGGAAACATTTGCGGTACAATATAGGGCCGGAGCATTTATGCTGTACCATATGCTCATAATGGAAAACGCAGATGACAAGAGAAGGTACATGGCCAATGTCATATCCCTGAAAAAAGTTTTAATATAAAAATAGAAAAGTCTGAACACACCTATGATAAACAGGGCTGCAAATATTTGCGTCGCATGATAAGTTGTAAGGGATACTCCGGTTATGATTCGCCAGGGTAGAAACAGCAAAAAAACTGGTACAATACCGAAATACATATAGAAGTGGCCATTATAATAGGCATGGTCCCAAGGATGATTAACCCCGATTTCCAAGCGCGCCTCATAGTCATAAGGATTTTCCATGTCCAGTAGTTTGGGGTCAACATCATAATCCATATATAGATGTCCATTTAATATAGACTCAGCCATGACTTCGTACTGATTCCGGTGCCCCGGACTTTCGCCATTATAAATTGGACATAACCCCATAGGCAAAGAGCAAATCATTATCACTGAAATGGTAAGAAACAGTGGAAGCCTGCTTTTAAAACTGCCGGACTGATCCAGGGTCATGTTGTGCAAACGTGATTTGGACCTCAATAGATATAATATAAATATAATACTTCCCCAGAGTATGCACCCAGCCCAGAAGAAAATATTATTCATTTCTATGCGCTCCTTCCTTTTATTTTTTGAAATTACAACCTGCCATTACAAATCAAGTAGATACATACTCATTGTTTTCCATATATCATCATAGTCTCCAGATATTTTTCTGGAAGGCCGATATCAAAGGATTTTCCTGACACTGCAAAGCCAATCATCCCTGTCCGGCTCCTCGCCGTTTCCAGAGCGCTGGTCAGCTGGATCTCGCCGTTTTCCAGCAAGTTGTTGCCTATATTCTCTTCCAGTGCCTCAAACACCTCCTTTGTCAGGATATATTGGCCAAATACTGCATAGTAATTTTCTCTGGAAATCTTTGTCTTTACTCCCAGATAGTCCTCTGCATACTCCACGCTGGGCTTCTCCTTGATCTCGTCCAGCTTCAGCACCGATTCCCCCGCGTCCTCCCACTGTCCGTGCATGATCCCGTAATGCACCACATCCTGTTTCGGCACTCTGTGCATGGAAATAACAGGCAGACCGTATTTCTCATAGGTCTGTATCATCTGTGTCATACAGTTCTCGTTTCGATAAGAGTGGTAGATCATATCCCCCAGCAGCAGAAGAACGGGCTCATCCTTGGTAAATTCCCGGCACTGGTATACGGCATGCCCGAATCCCCTGCGTTCTCTTTGAATGACATAGCTTATTTTTTTCCCGATTCTGACCATCAAGTCCTCGTAACTCTTTCTGTCCTCGGGCAGTTTGTCATAATGCTCTTTGGGCAGGGGGCGGAAAAATTCATCATATACTGCTCGCTCGTCCTTTCCGATCACCAAGCATATGTCCTCAATCCCCGCCTGGTCAAGCTGCTCCAGCAGGATCAGCAAAGCAGGCTTTAAGATGCCATCGCTGTCCATAATAGGGAAGAAGCTCTTCTTTAAATTTTTGGTCACGGGGAACAGTCTTGTACCAAAACCAGCCACAGGAATAATTGCCCTTTTAATTTTTTGTTGGGGATGCAACGTGAAGGGAACGGCATCCATTCCAAATTTCTCTTTCAGGTACTTGATCAGGTCCCGTTGCGAATCCTCGTCCTTTGCCAGAAACTGCGCAGTCCCATCTCCTTGGGACCCCACGCCCTTGCATCCATATACGTACTTTTGGATCTCGGGGTCAGCCAGTACAGAATGCAACACCGGCGACTGGAGCTGTGAGGGACAGGCTGGCGCTACTTTCTCATCAAAATTCTGCTGGAAACGGACCATTAGCCGTCCCAGGCTTTCTGCGTCCCCGTTTTCAATATAGCTGATGGCCTCTTCCACAAACGCTCTGTTGTCTTTACCCAGGGCTTCTTGAACTTTTCTTTCCATCTCATTATTTGCAAAGGGGAAGCATTTATTCAGATCCGCCAGTATCCGCACCGTGTCCTTATTAGCATTAAGATCTGCTACCACATAGTGCAAGTCGCATTTCAATGCCAGAGGTCTGACACTGATGTCATTCCCGTCAAAAGTCATACGGATAGGGTTTACGCCATACGCGCAAGCCTGATCCAGCCGACCGCATCGGGAAGGGGTCCTCTGCTCTCCCATATAGGCAATGTTCATCTCCCCCATGGTGTTTAAATGCAGGTGGTACAGCTTGTTAAACGCCCGGGCCACCAGCACACATATAGCGGCACTGCTGGATAAGCCGCTCTTAATGGGCAGATCCATCTCCGTCACTCGCACACGGATGCCCTTGACGCGGTAGTGTTCGTTTATGTAGGATGCCACACCTGCCACATAGGAAAAAAAGCCTCCGTCAGACGCCGTCTCACGAAGCCTTTCCGTATCCATCTCGCATTCATATCTTTCTCCCGCGAAGCATTCCAGGTTGCTCTCTATTATGAAGTTTTCCGCTTTCTCTACTGATGCGTAGATCCCCTGATTGATGCCAGTGACTATGGCACATCCAGGCACAATTGATGCATTCATCATGCGGCTTGTTCCGGCCCAATCACTGTGTTCCCCCAGCAGGCACAGGCGACCTGGTACAAACAGTTCTATTGTATCCATATATTTTCTCCCCTTATTGTCAGAAAACGCACAAGATTGTTCATGCATTCTCTTTTGTGCTGTATGCCTCACATATTTAGGAAGGCTTTACTTATATATCACGAGTTTCCTTATTAGAAAATTCCAGAAAAAAACAATCCCTGTGGCGAAAATCTTACTTATGGTTTTTAAAACTGCGCTGTTCAGCCCCAATATCGTCACAAAGAGGTACATAAGTCCCATATTGAATAAAAGGCCAATGGCGCTTACGGAAAAGATGTAAAGGATTTCCGTTGCCCTTTTGCCCTCATAGGCTTGGCTGTCTTTAAAAGTCCACAGCCTGCCTAGCAGCCAGTTGGCGGATGTGGAAAACACAAAAGCCAAGCAGGTAGCCAGGATATAATGAATGTGCAACACATTGTCAAACAGCGCAAAAAATCCCCATTCAACCAGGGCCGCGATACCGCCCACAAAAAAGTAGGATATAAACTGTCTGACAAAGGATATCTCCAAAATCTTCCTCATCTACGGTATCTCCAAATCACATAGATCGCCCGCAGACCGTCCTTGAAACCAATTTTTTTGCCTTCCGCGTTTGTGCGGGGATAATAGGATATAGGGACTTCATGTATCCTGATTTTCATTCTGGAAATTTTCGCTGTGATTTCGGGTTCGAAGCCAAAACGGTTCTCCTCGATATTGATGGACTGGATGACATCTCTGGAAAATGCTTTATAACAGGTCTCCATATCCGTGAGTTTCTGGTGCGTAAACAGGTTGGAAAACGTCGTAAGAACCCAGTTGGCCAGTCGGTTGGCCAGATACCCCTTCCTTTTTTGGTTCAGAAACCGGGAGCCGTACACAACCTTCGCCTTTCCCTCAAAGATGGGGTTTACCACTTTGGGGTATTCCATGGGGTCGTACTCCAGGTCAGCATCTTGGATGATCACCACATCTCCAGTGGCAGCTTGAAAACCTGTCCGCAGAGCAGCACCTTTGCCGCCGTTTACCTCATGGTATATGATTTTGCTGACCAGTGGTTTTACCTCTTCCTCCAACACTTTACGGGTACCGTCTTTGGAGCAATCATCCACTACAATAATTTCTTTATTTATGATGGGAGATTCCAGGACCTTTTTCACCAAGGCCAGGATATTGTGCTCCTCGTTGTAGCAGGGAATCACTATTGACAGGACTTTTTTTTCATAATTCAATTTTATCTCCTCCGTTATTCCAGGCTAAATACAAGCCAACATATTGTTTATAAGTGCACATACTGCCAAAACGGGTAAAGCAATTTGTATAAAAGTACTTAGATTCTTTCTCCTATTTATATATGGATAAATAATTTCCACATAATTGTTGTCTACAATGTAAACAGTAGTGCAGATAATCGAAAACCATAAAAAAAGATATGTCCGGGTCGAGGATGCAAAAATATTTACTGTAAACATCAGCATCATGCGGGTCATTAAGCCCAAAACAATAAATGCCACCGAAAATAGGCTTTCTTTAAGATTGTTTCCAATTAGAAATAGTGAAAGTAAAATAAGTCCTCCGGTCATACACAATATGAACAGTTGAAAATAACTGCTTATATTGTAATAATTGTTGATGTGTATTGTGCCATATTTGACTGTGTCGCTTATTGTGGTGTTTATTGCGTTGTGAATATTTTCAAATAGAAACGGCTTTGTACTGCCTATGAAACACACAGTAAACGGAACGACACCCAAAAAGGTATATATTTTGCTTTTTGTACGCTGCCATATAATAAATAGAATAAATCCAGTAAGCAGTAACATGATAGAATTTGTAAATAGAACTCTATCAAGAGTGCTGGAAAAAGCCATTTCCAGTTTATCAATAAATGAAAGGGAACCAAAGTCAGGATAATATATTATTTCATTACTTCGTCCCCCCACAAACGCTACGTAAAAAAGAATGAAAGCATTGCAAAGCGTTAATAATTCCGCAACACAACAAAGCGCAAATGAGTACCAATTCTTCTTATAAAAAGAAAATATAGTCCAAACCGTAAAGATAATAAATAAAGTAATGCATATTTGTTCCTGCTCAGTTGCGTATATTGTTGCAAGAGTAAAAAGCAATATTTCATACCATCTGAGTTTTTCGCAATTTGCTTTTTTCAGATAGACAAGAGCTAATAAGAGAGAGGATAAAACCCATGTATATCCAACGGTAGTAGAAATAGCTCCTGCTGTCATCATTTCTGAAAAAGGGTACATACCAATAAGAATGCCTACAAGCAAATTTAGGTCTTTGTTTTTAACAAAGAGATAAGAGATACTTTTCAAAATAATAAAAATGATTATACAATCGGTTACTCTCCAAATCCAAAAACCGTATTTTAAGTGACAAAGTGTGCCTACGATCAGATACGTAAAATATCGTGGCTGTCGTTCAAGAAAATTCCAGGTGTCAATCAGAACATCTTTATATGACATGGTGGAATAAGCAGATATTCTTCCAATGTCGTCGCCACCAGGCTTCATCGCAAGATGAAACAGAAAAGAAATAAACACTAAAATTATAAAAAATCCATCTTGTTTTGCTATTTTTTGTATTCTATTGCACATCACCAGTCCCTCCTACATATTGACCAGTATGAAGCAGATAACTTGTCCCCTGGCTTTTGTACATAATGCATACCTCATAACAAATTTGTGCCGGGGTAAGTTGCTGAATGGAAATACTGGATTGGAACCCCGAGTCATCATAGTTGGTTTCATCGTTTATAAATTCTGTCACGTCAGTGCGCTTAATACATTCAGTCGGCAATGCAAAAAAGGATCTATGAGTTGAATCGTATAAGACAACAGAAATGTTACTGTCTACAGAATCTCTTCCCGTATACACAATCCATCCGTTGACAGTCAGGATATCATTTATACATTCGACTGCTTCAAGCCCACACTGCAAGTCATTGCTTCGTTTACAGTCAGTTGCATCTATCTGGGTGATATTTATAGTATCCCAGTTTCCTCCTATATATTGACCAGTATGAAGAAGATATTTGCAATCATTACTTTTGAATACAATGCATAATTCATATTGATATTCCGACATGTTAAATTGGTTTATTAGTGCTTTTGTTAAAAAACCTGAGTTATCGTAGGAAGTACCATCGTTAAAACGTTCGGTAATATCAGATCTTTGTTCATATTGTGTAGGTAACTCATAAAGGGTGTTATCTTCTGGCCTATATAGAGCTGTTGCAATGTCAAATGTTTGGATTTCCTGTCCGATTTGTACAACCCATCCCTTTACTGTCAAAATGTCATTTTCCAGAACAATATTTTCCAGTTCATAGGATAGATCTGCGTCTTCTGTATAGATAGTTATATCCGTTGCTTTTACTTTTCTTGCGTCCAAAAAACAAATGCCGCAAAATAATGCGGACAATAAGGTGATTAATAGCATCATTTGTGAAACATTTCTGCCTGAAATCTGATTCATACTGATTCCTCCATGGCCTGCTATTATAGTGTTACCAGGCAGTACAGTTTTGCAGAAGTAGATATTCTGCGACAGCACAATTTTGCATGGATTACTAATGCCTAATTATGAGATACTATCAGTGATTATACTACACATAGTTATTCTTGTCAAATTAATACTGATCAAGTCTACAGGAAAATTATGTTAGTTACTGCATAAGTTCAAATGCTTTGGTGGTTTTTAGACGAGGACAGCAGGTTTGTTTTTGTCTGATGAAGAAAATTTGTATTTATGCGGGAGTTTGACAGCCTATCCTCAAAAAAATCCCGCCAATCCGCACCAGGCTTTA
>CAJUAB010000011.1 GCA_910583845.1 uncultured Acetatifactor sp. | reverse complement strand
TCTGAGTTCCGCAGTCTCCCTCCTGCGTCTTCCCGCGGAATAAGATCTGACGCGGCCGGATTTTTTCCGGAAAACCTGTGAGACACTGTTCTTCGTTCCAATTAATCATCATTATACATGCTTTTGGATAAAAATGGAACACCCCAAAACAAAAAAATCAAAAATTTCATTTTTTCGCTTGCTTTTCCATGCTTTTTCTGTTAATATATCAATGTTGTTAATTTTTATGCAATGAAATAGAGAAAACAGATTAAGGTTGAGGAGGTGTCAATATGGCTAAGTGTGATATTTGTGGTAAGGGCGTTCATTTCGGTAACAACGTAAGCCATTCTCATAGAAGAAGCAATGCAATGTGGAATTCCAACGTCAAGAATGTAAAATGCATGGTTAACGGCGCTGCCCGGAGATTGCATGTCTGCACCAGATGTTTGAAGTCTGGCAAAGTCGAGAGGGCTTAATCTTCAGATTTTCCTGAAAGGCCAAGAAAACCGGTTCTCTTCGAACCGGTTTTTTATTGTCGCTATTCTTCCCTGCGGCGCTGGAATTCCCGGTTGATATACTGCATCAATTCCGCGTCCCCGCAGAAATTATCCGGGTGGAAGATCTTCAGAAGGTCCCTGTAGCGCTTACGCAGGGTCAAGGGATTTCCCGCGCTGCGAAACAGCACATGGGCTATATTGTCTCCCTGCCCCAACAGTTCCACATCTTCTCTCTGCCGCTGGTATCTGCCGCTCTGCTCCAGCCTGCGTTTTTCCTGTTCAAATCGCTGTCTGTCCTCGTCCAGCTTACGAAAGCCATCCTGCAGAATCGCCAGCTTTTTGTCGAAAAAGAGATTCTCCTCCCGCAGACGCTTCTGCTCCATGGCAATGTGTCGGCTGACAGCATCCATCTCATCGCGAAAACGGTTTTTCTCCTCCACCAGCTTGTCCTGCATATCCTCCAATTCGTTGCGTTCGTTCTGGAGGCGGATATTTTCCTGGAAGAGCCACAGTTTCATTCCCCGCAGCTCGTCCTCACTTTTCGCCTTGTCAACTTCCTCCCAGTTTATCCCCTTTTCCATATCTTTACAGTCCTTATACTTTCGCCTTGTTTCTCTTTAATTGGATGCCCGGCCGTCCCCTCACAGGTCGGCACACAGGCAACAGTATCCCAGCAGAAGCAGCAGGGCAATCAAAAACAACCCCATCAGCCTGCTGGTCATAAACAACATAATCAGCATTCCCAATGCGATGAAAAACGCAGCCAGTCCAATCAGTTTGAAAAGTTTCATGTCCGTTCCTTCAAGAAAACCGCCCTTATGCTACTATATGCTTAAGCCGGCTGTTTTGGAACAGAAATATCCTTCACTCTTTTTCTTTTTGGCCGGGGAAAGCGATATTCACAGCCTCATCGTCTTTAAGGCCCGCTTCCTTTTTGCCGGTGAACTTATCCACCAGATCAGGAAGCATGTCAATCAGCTTGGTCACGGTATTCTGATCCTTTATATTGACCAGCCGGGTGATGCCGTCCTTGATGATCAGCACTGCGCTGGGCGACATCTTTCCGCCCAGTCCTCCGCCGTTTCTGGCAGAATTTTTGTCGGAATTGTTCCCTGCCCCGGCGGCAAAGCCAAAGCTGACATCCACCAGAGGCAGAATGGTTACATCCCCCACCTGTACGGGCTGCCCCACCACAGTCTTAGCCGACAAAACACTGTCCATTCCCTGCAGCAGGGATTCCACCACTCCGGGAAATCCTTTCTTATCCGCCATTTCTTTTCCCTTTAACTCCTTATCCGCCATTGCTCAAGTCCTCCTGCCATACCTGTTTCTTATATACAAATATTGCCCGCTTTCTCAATTCTGACTCTTTAGCTTATTCAGTAACCGGCGCAGCCGTCTGTCCAGCAGCACCCTTACAACATGATGTACCACAGTCACCGCCATGACCCGTCCTCCCAGGGCAAGCTCTCCCTCCAGAATCTTTCTTTCAAAATCCGGGGTGACGGCCACCTGACATTTCTTTCCCAGGAAAGGTTTCACAGCCCAGTACCCGCCATACGCGTATCCGGTGAGATCCGGCTCTCCCAGCCCGACCAGAACCTCAGCCCTCAAAAAGCGGGGGCGCAGGCTTTTGATGATTTTGTACAGGCGCGTACAACCATGTTTTACCAGCTCCTGATTGTCCCCATCCTGAACTATGTCCAGCCAGAACCGCAGCCTCTCCTTCCATTGGGATGACTTTTCCGGCAGCGGCTGCCTTTGTTCCGCCTCCCCGCCCACGGAAGATTCTCCCTCTTTTTTAGCATCCACTCCAGATCTATCCAAAGTTGGCTCTCCCGGATCATCAGTCGGCACATCATCACTGCCTGACAAGGGCTGTCCCGCTTTATCCGCAGGAATATTTTCAGACTGATCCCGTTCGGCCTCCCTGGGGGGCTGCTTGGGCCTGGCATCCCGGCTTCGCGCCTTTTCTCCTGAATCCCCGTCCCGTACTGATTTTCTGTCCTCCGAAGCCTCATCCCCATGCTTCCTGCCGCTGTCATAGACCGTCATCCACAGCAGTTTGACCCGAAAGCCGTCCTCCGGATCTACATAAGCTCCCCGCAGCAGGCCGAAAAGCCATCGGAACCGAAACCATACCCGATATTTCCCTGCCTGTGCGCTGCCGCCTCCCCGATAGGACACCGGCCAAAACAGGATCAGCAACAGGATCACCAGCGCGAACGCCGCCAGAAGCAGCAGGATTATTCCCAATATACTAAGTATTTTTATTACCACACTCCACATCCGCACTCTCCATGCCTGCCATCAGGTACTCTTTCAGCCTGGCATCTCCCCTGGCTGTCCAGGTCTCCCATACAATCCGCATCACCAGGTCCACGGCCTTATCGTAATCCTCCGCAATTCCTATGACATAGAGCGGATGTCTGTCATAATATTTCCAGCGCAGATATTTTGACGCGTAGATATCCAGCTGATCCGAGGAATTTCCCGGCAGAGTCAGCAGATACAGCTCCGCCTTATGGGGTCTGGCTGACAGGCCCTTTTTTAGTTTTTCCAACTTTTCCCTGTTTATGCCCTCGCTAACATAGAGCCTGGGATAAAAAACCAGCTGCGGCATGGGTCCCTCCCCTGATTCACCTGACATAGCCCGCTATACGGCGTCATTTGGCACAAATCCCCCGCAAGTGTGACGCACATCTGGCGGAAAGCCTTTTCAAACACTCTCTAGTATAACACAAATATTGGTAAATGGAAATGAATTTTATAAATGCCTGTAAAAAAGCAAAATTCCGGGGATATCCTCCCCGGAACAGAACCTGCCTCACGCAGATTAATAATATTTTTTGCTGCCCCACAGGTTGTTTTTCTTCAGTTCCAGATATTCGCTGTACGCTCTCTCCAAAATCTGCTTTTCATTGGCAAATTTCAGCAAGTGGCACGCCTCATGGTACTTGTAAAATCCTGAGTCAACAAAAAACTCCTCTTTTTGTGGCTTGCTGTAATAACTGTCCGCCATCATCAGATACCAGTGTACATCCTTGGACACGATATCCTCTGCCGCGGCAAAGGTGTATTCGCTTTTTCCGATATACTTGATAATGGACGCTTTGGCGCCGGATTCCTCAAGCACCTCCCTAAGGGCGGTCTCCTTGTACTCTTCGCCCTCTTCCACGGTGCCCTTGGGAAGAACCCAGCCTTCGTATTTATTCCTGTAATTCTTATACAAGAGTAAAATCTTGCCCCGGAAAATTACCACACCACCACAGCTCGTTGCTTCGATCATTGCAATTCCCTCCGATCCGGTGTGTCATATGACTAAAGTAAGTATAGACGAAATCGGCGGGAATAGCAACCATAAAATCAAAAATTTGCGCGCCAGATTCTTCCTGTCCTATAAAACTCCCTTCTTTTCATGGCCGGTGGTATAGTTTTTGTAAGGCGGGTTCCCTGTGGCCGCTCCTTCTGCATCCGCGAAAAATTGCAGAATCTCCCACATTTCCCCGCCGCTCTCCGTAGTAAAGGACAGGCGTTTGTTCATGCCGGGTATACATTCCCTGTGCAGAGAAAGCGGTATGCTGTTATAAATGATGTTCATGCACACATCACAGCGGATCTCCACAGGAAATTTTGCGCGATAACGATCTGTCAATTCCCCCTTCGTCCGGCCGCTCTGGATGTGCAGGCATTTTCCCGCAGTCCTGGCGATGCAATTGGCCGTTACCATCATGGGGACACGTCCGTAGACCAGCTTCTCCGGCATATCACCGTTCCCCGCATTCAGGGCATTGTTGTCAGAGCATTGCATTCTCTCCCACTCCCTGCCGGTCAACTCCAGAGGACAGGTCAGCCCGCAGCCCCTGCTTTGCCAGAACGCCGCCGAATAGCTGTTCCATACATAGACTGTGTGATCCAGCCAGATCCACGGCGTCCCTCCCTGCCCATCCGCGTAAGGCAACCCCTGGGAATAGTCCGCACCGGAAACGGCCTCCTGCCGAAGCCATCCGTATTCTTCCAGATTTCGCACCAAAAAACCCTGTATTTTTCCCTGCCGGTACAGTTCCATGCAGTTTTCCATCCATTTGTGGTCCTTGTCCCGCAGAATATAGGGAAGGGCAACCCACAGGGCAAGCCCCTCTTTTCGGAGGCATTCCATCGCCTGTTCCGTCTTTTCCCCTTCTTTGCCCCGCCCTGAATCCCCCTGCCGTTTTTCGGCCCGGTTTTTCCGGATTCGGACATCCGGGAGCAGGCAGCTTTCCACATAAAGCCTCTCTATGGTCAATCTTCTGTGGTTCCGCCCCTGATTTGGGCCATGTCTCCGCATGGCGGTCATATGCTCTGCCAGATACAGAAGCTGTTCCTCTGTGGAAATGTGGACCCGCATTCCCCTGACAAGAGGGTTTCTCGCCGCCATAGCCCCGTCCCGCGCGTTCTCTGCCTCCAAAGCCGCCGCTGAAAGATCTCCTGCCGGACCAGCAAGAGTCTCCGTGCGCCCCGCCGTCGCCCGGGGGGGCAACGGCGTTTCCGCCTGGGCAGCGCCCACAGCCTCACAATCCGGCAGCGGGGTTTCCCTTCTCACCGTCAGCCCATGGCCCGCGATCACCTGATCCTCTAATCGGCGCACGGCTTCCCGCCGCAGAGTATTGATGTCCTTCAAAGGATAAAACCCCTTTTCGTCCGTGCGGATTTCCAGACTTTCCAACGCAAAACAGGACTCTCCCAGTTTTTGCAGCTGTTTTCGGATATCCTCCTCAAGAATAGGACGGTTCCGGGCAGGCTCCACCATGCTGCCGCAGACTTTCGTCTGCCACTTCCCCGTTCCGATTTGGAGACAGGCCGGCTTGCCGCAGACAAATTCCGCCTTCATCCTGACACACAGGCGCTTTTTCTGATCCAGATAGTTCTGCCGCACCTTCCTGAGCGCTGTCTCGTCACAGCCGCTGTAGGAAGGGCTTTCCAGAGTTACCATCTCCCGGCCGTTCTGTCTGAAAAAATAACCGTCCTGTCTCTGACTGCGGATGTACAGTCCGGAGAGGGCCTCCAGGTCTTCCTTCTCCACATGGAATGTCTGGTCCCGATGGGCCAGATACCTGTCGATATATTTCCGGTAGATGGCAGTCACCCCTGCCGCATATTCCGGCTTTTTCATACGCCCTTCAATCTTGAGGGAATCTATGCCTCCCTCTATCAGTTCGGGCAGATGCTCTATGGCGCACAGGTCTTTCAGACTTAAGGGGTAATATTCCTTTTTGTGGACTGATGCACCCGGACTGTCCGTTTCATAGGCCAGCCTGCAGGGCTGGGCGCAGCGCCCCCGGTTGCCGCTGCGGCCTCCCAGAAAGCTGCTGAAAAGACATGCTCCGGAGTAACAATAGCACATGGCTCCATGTATGAAAGCCTCCACCTCCAGACCGCTCTCCCGTTTCAGACTCTCCAGCTCCCGCAGGCTGAGCTCCCTGGCGGGCACAACCCTGGATACCCCCAGTTCCTTCAGCAGTTTTGCGCCCTCCGGCCCGGTGACCGTCATCTGTGTGCTGGCGTGAATTTCCAGCTTCGGAAAATGGAGACGAATCACCTGCAAGGCCCCTATATCCTGCACGATCACGCCGTCCAGCCCTGCCTCATAGAGCGGCCCGAGTTCTTCCACCATCTCCGGAAGTTCCGGCTCTTTTATCAAAGTGTTCACAGTCAGATAGCTTTTACAGCCATGTATGTGCCCGTACCGTATACAATCGGTTAGATCCTCCCTGGAAAAGTTGTCCGCATAGGCCCTGGCCCCGAATTTTTCACCGCCCAGATAGACGGCGTCCGCCCCTGCGTGAACGGCCCCGTAAAAGGCTTCCCGATTGCCCGCCGGGGCCAGCAGTTCTATTCTTTTTCCTGTATGCGCTTCCTGTGCCTGCCTCTCCATATCCATTCCCAATCTGTCCGTTTTCGGGACTGTCAGATCTTTCCGGGTCCCACTGTCCCTGCAACAATAGAATCGAAAAGCTGCCCTACACCGGCAGCTTCTTATTTTTCTGTTCTTTTTCCAGCTTTTCTATCTGTTTGGCGTTTTCCCGCAGCTGTAATTCCATCTCCCTGGAGTCTTTCTCCATGTTCTCCATTTTGATCTGTGAGGAAATCAATTCGTGTTTCAGATCATACAATTCCTTCTCCTTGTTCTGTAATTCCTCCTCCAACAGAGCGATCTGTTTCTTAGCCTTGAAATAGTCATCCGCAATATTCAGCTGCAGCAGCACGGCCTGGGTATCCAGCGGCTGTCTGCGAAAACTGTCCATCTTGCTGTATTCATTCACCTTGTTATTGATATAGGAGGCCACCTTTTGCAGATACTCCTCGCTTTCATAACCGCTGAGCGTAAAAACTTTTCCGCCTATGATTACCTCTGTATCTGTTTTGGAAGCCATATATCTCACCCTTTCGCCCTGCAATATGCGGATATTGCGCGCCCTGTCTGAAAATTTTCCGCTTTCAGCCGATATTCGACATCAAACTACAATATATGCGTTCCTTTGTACTATAGGAACACAATATCTGTTTCTCCTATTATATATCAGAATGGGCGGGCAGACAAGCCCATTCCGATATTTTCCTGAATCTTTTAAGAACGGTTCTGACAGATGGCGGTAAACAGTTTTTTCATAGCACATTCTCCTCCAGTCCCAGATGTCTGTAAGCGCACTCTGTCACCACCCGTCCCCGTGGGGTCCGGTTAATGAGGCCGTTTTTCAGCAGATAGGGTTCCACCACGTCCTCGATGGTCCCCGCGTCCTCCCCGATGGCGGCGGCCAGGGTATCCAGCCCCACCGGCCCCCCCTGGAATTTCTCAATCATGGTGTTCAAAATGCTGCGGTCCATGTGATCCAGGCCCAGCTTGTCCACGTCCATCAGATCCAGGGCCTCCCGGGCCACCGCCTCGGTGATTTTGCCATCGTATCTGACCTGGGCGAAATCCCTCACACGCTTTAGAATCCGGTTGGCCAGCCTGGGCGTTCCCCGGCTGCGGCGGGCCAGCTCCGCAGATCCCTTTTCGTCGATCTCCACCCCCAGCACTTTGGCGGAATGCTGTATAATCAGCTTCAGCTCCTGCACGGAGTAGAACTCCAGATGATGGATCATCCCAAAACGGTCCCGCAGAGGCGCCGTCAGCAGCCCCACCCTGGTAGTGGCTCCCACCAGCGTAAAGCGGGGCAGATCCAGACGCACGGACCGAGCCGTAGGCCCCTTGCCGATCATCACGTCTATGCAGTAATCTTCCATGGCCGGATACAGCACTTCCTCCACCTGGCGGCTCAGACGGTGAATCTCATCCACAAACAGCAGATCCCCCTCTTCCAGATTGTTCAAAATGGCGGCAAGTTCCCCCGGCTTTTCAATGGCGGGGCCGCTGGTCACTTTCAGATGCACCCCCATCTCATTGGCGATAATGGAAGCCAGCGTGGTCTTGCCCAGCCCCGGAGGGCCATAAAACAGCACATGGTCCAGGGCATCTCCCCGCTGTCTGGCCGCTTCGATATATATTTTTAATGTCTGTTTGACCTTGGACTGTCCTATATAGTCCTCCAGCACCTGGGGCCGCAGAGAACCCTCAATCTTCACGTCCTCCTCGGTCAGGTTGGTCTCTATCATTCTCTTAGCCATATCCTCATCCTAAAACATCTTCTTGAGAGCCTGCTTCAACAGCGCGGAGGCGTCCAGCGTCTCCGCACCCTCCACCTGACTGACGGCTTTCATGGCCTCGCTCTGCCCGTAACCCAATGCCACCAGAGCCTCCACCGCCTCGCGCTTGCCGGGATGCTCCGGCAGACCGCCCGCGTTCCGGTCGCCCGGGTAAAGGGCGGCCTCCCCGGAAATATCGGCATCGCCGTAGTTTAGCTTGTCCTTCAGCTCCAGCACCAGACGCTCCGCCGTGCGCTTCCCGATACCCGGCGCCTTGGAAAGAGCTTTCACGTCCTGAGCCAGAATGGCAAACCGCAGTTGGTCCCCGTCCAGCTCAGACAAAAGTCCCAGCGCCCCTTTGGGCCCGATACCGCTGACGGTAATGCAGCGCCTGAACATCTCCAGATCCCCCTTTTGCAGAAATCCATAGAGCCAGAACGCGTCCTCCCGTACGCTGGTGTATGTATACAGCCTGGCCTCCTGGCCGATTCCCGGCATCCTGGCCGCTGTCCGGGCCGAAATATGAATGTTGATTCCCACGTCATGCACATCTATGACACAGCAATCCTCCCCGATATCCGCCACAATCCCCTTCACATAAGCAAACATGATTTTCCTCCCGCGTCAGTCTACTTATTTTAGCATATTCGAACATATGTTTCAAGCGTTTTTTGTATTTTGTATCCCTCACAGACAGGTACAAAACAGATCTGACACATAGCGGGCATGCTCGCAGCACAGTGGCCTCATTCCCCGCCGAACATCATTTCCGTGAATCTGACTGCGTATTCCTCCCAGAAAACCATATCATGTCCGCCCCTGCTCTCCAGATATGTGTGGGGCACATCCATGCTTTCCAGGAAACGGTGAAACGCCCGGTTATTTTCCAGCAGGAAATCTTCCGTACCGCAGCTCATGAAAATCTCCGGAATGGGATTTCCCTTCTCCTTTAGCCTGCGGACCAGGGTCTCCGGGTTATTGTCGCTTTCCAGCACTTTGTCCAGATCCCCGAAGCACTCCCGGTAATACTCATAATTTGCCACCGGATTGCTCTCACCCGGTTTCATATGCGCGATCTTATGGACGATGAGTGCAGAGGAGAGGGCCGCTGCCTTGCCGAAATGCTCCGGATAGGCCAACGCCGTGTGCAGCGCGCCAAAGCCGCCCATGGACATTCCCATGATGCAGGTCTCTTCCGGCCCCATGGCCAGTCCGAAGGTCTGGCGGATATACCGCACCAGCTCATCTCCCACAAAGGTGCAGTATTTGTGCCCGGTGGACAGCCCGTCCAGCCAGAACGCGTTTTCCCCGTTGGGAACGATCACGGCAAAATTGTATTTTTGCGCTATATACTCGGGAACCCAGTTCCCGGCATCACCCGTATAGCCATGCAGCAGAAAAAGCGCTCTGGTTTTCCTGGCGGTGTAGACGGTCTCCTCCTGGGGAATGTCTCTGCGGATATCCCCCGGAAGATACATTTCAAATGTGGTATTTCTGTTCAGCGAGTTTGCGTAAAACCGAATCTGTAAATTAGCCATTGGTTCACTCCTTTATATTAGACTATTGCAATAAAGTCTCCTTTTTTCGCCTGTGCGATATGCTCTTTATACCCGGCAATATAAAAGGGAATATTGTCTTCCACACCGTTCGTGATGCGCCCTCTGACTTTTTCCCAGGCCCGGATGGAAACCTGGAAATCAGGAAGGCCGGCCACCAGCATCGGCTGCTGTTCTCCGTTCACCCAGAGATACTCCCCTCCGTAATTCTTTCGGGCCGTTTCAAAGACATAGCATCCGATCATGGAAGCGGCATTGAAAAGAGAGTCTTCGTCCATTCCCAGATCGCCCAGCTCCTCCAAAAGCTGATCCACCGCTTTAAGACTTCCCACGGAATAATCCAGGGAATCTCTTCCTATAAAAGGGAAATCGGAATTCCCACTGAAATTTTTTACAAAGCTGTCCGCGGTATGTATAATATCTTTCATCAGTTCATTCATATAAATCCCCTCTGCACTCCATCCGATTTTCTGCGAATCATGTTTCCGTCCGCTCCATGACAAATCCCTGCTCTGGCTTTACGCGGATGGCATCCGATGCCGTATTCTGTGGTATACCACCAGAAAGCACAGCAAATGCACCGCGAAAGTCAGCCCCCAGCTGATCGGATAGGACACATACAGCGTCTCCAGGCTGGGCCGGGCCCTGAAAAAAGTCATAATCCACACCACCCGGAAAAGACAGGCCCCGGTCAGAGACACCAGCATGGGCATAACACTGTACCCCATTCCCCGCAGCGCTCCCACCATCACATCCATCATACCGCAGAGGGCGTAAGTGGTACAGATATAGGAAAGCCGCAAAATTCCATATTGAATCACCTCCGGATCGGGAGAATAGAGCTTCAGCAGCGTTCCGCCCGCCAGATAGACCCCGTTGCCCATAAGTACTCCCACCGCTATGACGCAGCCCTGGCAGATCAGCAGAATCCTCCCCATCCGTCTGTACTGCCTGGCCCCATAGTTCTGCCCGGTAAAACTGATACAGGTCTGGTGCAGGGAGTTCATGGAGGTATAGACAAAGCCCTCCAGGTTCTGCGCCGCCGTGTTGCCCGCCATGGCAATGGAGCCGAAGGAGTTCACCGAGGACTGGATCAACACATTGGAGACGGAGAACAGCGCTCCCTGCAATCCCGCGGGCAGGCCGATCTGAATCATTTTGAACATTTTATCTTTCACAATGCGCAGCTTTTTCAGAGAAACCTGATAATCGCTCTCGGTGCGCATCAGACAGACCAGCACCAGAGCGGCGGATACGGTCTGGGAAATAATGGTAGCCAGCGCGACTCCCGCCACGCCCATGGACAGAGAGATCACAAAGAACAGGTTCAGAAACACATTGATAACGCCCGCGATCAGCAGAAAGTACAGGGGCCTGCGGGTATCTCCCACCGCCCGCAGCACCGCGCTTCCGAAGTTGTAGAGCATCATGGCAGGCATTCCCACAAAATAGATCCGTATGTAAAGCACGGACTGGTCAATCACATTTTCCGGGGTATCCATGAGAAGCAGCGCGGGTCTGGACAGGGCCAGTCCCACAAAAATCAGGGCCGCGCCGCTGACCAGGGAGGTGAGTATGGCGGTATGTACCATTTCCTCCAGCTCCTTTTTCTGCCCGGCCCCGAAAAAGCGGGCCACCATTACATTGGTGCCCACAGACAACCCCATGAATACATTCACCAGCAGATTGATCAGCGAACTGGTGGAACCCACCGCCGCCAGAGCGTCATTGCCCGCAAAACGCCCCACCACCACGATGTCGGCGGCGTTAAACAAAAGCTGCAGAATGCCCGACAGCATCAGGGGCAGGGAGTACAGCAGAATCTTGGGAAGCAGCGGCCCGCTGCACATATCCATCTCATATTTGTTCTTTTTTACGGTTTTATCTTTCATAGCCTTCTCCGTTCCGCCGCCGGTCAGGCGACCAAGCCCGTCTGCTTACCCGCCATTTACAATCTGATCGCGATACGCTCTCCAGCGCTCAAAGGAAGTAGTCTTGCCCGGACAAATAAATTCACCCGTGCTGCCATCTATAAGCCGGACATTCAAGTCCGCCGCCAGGGCGGCAAATACCTCCCGGGGCTCCTCTCCCCCTCTGATCAGCAGCATGACCGATTGCGTTTCCTCATCTTTTCCCACACAAAATTCTATTGACCAGCTATCACTGTCAAGACTCTGCCAGGACAGGTCATCGCAGTTGTAAACACACCTGAGTCTGGCGGATATGCTTTGGATCTCATGGGCTATTTCCGTCTGCCCAAGCGGGATAATATTCTCACTTTCAATCTCGTCCAACGACTTCTCCGCGTTGGTTCTGGTTCTTATCATCAAAACGTCCCAGCTCATGGATTCCCCTTCCCGATCAGCACTCTTTTCCCGCAAAACGCAAATCCGTACTTCCGTACGCTCTCCCGGGAAATCCCTCCGGCTTCCAGCGCCGCTTCGTATTTCCGTTCTTCAATCTGTCGTAGCGCTGCATCCACGGTGTCGGACAGCTCTGTTTCCTCTTCCGGCTCCTGTGCCTTGAATTCCAGAATGATCCCGTCCTCCCCGTCCCGGGACTCCAGCATTACATCATATCGGCCAAATCCGCTTTCCCGGTTTGAGGTTATAAGATAACGGTCTGACAGTTCCACCAAAAGTCCCAGCACAAAGCCATGATAAAAGCGTTCCGGCTCCGCCCTTTCCGATGGCTTATTTCCCGTGTCAAAGAAGCTGAAAGTTTCCAGCGTCACCTTGTTCATATAAAAGTTCATGGCTTTTAAATCATCGGACAGAAGTGCCCTGATCAATCCATTGTACGCTCTCCCGCTCCTTCGGAACCAGCCCTGTACCATAGCCCGAAACATTCTCTGTACCTCCCGGTTTGTCAGGCACAGTTCAAACAAGGGGTCTCCCATCCCTTCACAGTCCTTCTCAAAGCGAAGTACCCTCAGATATCCCCCTGCCAGCAGCAGACTCCAGATTCTCTCCTCGTCCTCATCCAGTTCCTCAAACACGATCTGTTCATTGACAGGCGTTACAACAGAACCACCGGCAAGCAAAACTTCAAATTTTTGCTTGATGTCCGCACTTCCTTCCCGGATCAGCTTTCCCGCCAGGCTGTTGGCACTGGAATTGGCCCAGTAGGCGTCTATCCTCCCCGTATCCAGATAATTCAGAACAGACCATGGATTGTAAATGTCCGGCTGCTCTCCGAACCGGAAACCGTCATACCATTTTTTTACTTCCTCTTTCTTATCCGTCAGTCCGAACGCGTCCAGTGCCGCAAACACCTCGTTTTCCGTAAATCCAAAGCAATCCGCATATTCATTGGAAGTAGTGGCAACGACTTTTAAAAGATTCAAATCAGAAAAAATAGACTCCCTGCTCACCCTCGTGATCCCTGTCATGATTGCCCGCTCCAGACAGGGATTTGTCTTGAACGCGGCGTTAAACAAACTTCTGGTAAAGGAAACCATTTCCTCCCAATATCCGTTTACATAGGCCTCCTGCATGGGGGTATCATATTCATCCAGAAGAATGATCACTTTTTTGCCGTAAAACTTATATAGAAATCTGGAAAGCCAATGCAGGGACATGGTCGCCGTAATCTCTGGCATGTCCTTGGATATGCTGCGAAAATCCTCCTTTTCTTCCGGGAGCAGACGATCGCTGGCTGTAAGGAAGCTGAACTCATAGTACAAATCCGTAAGAATCTGGTTCATCCTCTGTATGGCAGACTCATAACTCTTCTCCTTCACATTTGCAAAGGTAAGGCTGATCACCGGCCAGGTTCCCTGCATGGCCCTGTACTCACCATGCTCCCAGACAGAGAGCCCCTCAAACATCTCCCCCTGTCCTGCATATTTTATGGAAAAAAACTGTTCCGTCATGCTCATGGCCAGCGTCTTTCCGAAACGTCTGGGACGGGTGATCAACGTGACCTCATCCTGGCTTTCCCACCACTCTTTGATAAACTTTGTCTTATCAATATAGAAGCAATGCCTCTCCCTGATTTTCTGAAAGCTCTGAATGCCGATCCCTACAGTCTTTGCCACATTCACACCTTCTCCCTTTTGATTTTCATGAAAAATTTCCCCAAGGTTCCCTCATTTGATTTCATCTTACCACAGTTTCCTTGTACCAGCCAGCCTTTTTTCTATTTTCAGACCTTGAACATGTTTGAAAAACGCTTTTCGTCTGATTGCGTTGATTCTGCAAGGATGGCGACTTCCGGACTATAAGGCAAGGCATCCGTAAAATTACGGATGCCTCAGCAGGAAAGCGCCACGCTTTTCATTTGTAAAAAAGTATTCTCGCAGAGCGCAGATTCTGTTATTTATTATTGATGTAATTAATCAGTCCCTCCGCGGCGATGATCTTCTGCATAAATTCCGGAAAAGCCTGGCCCTTGAATTGGGTGCCCCGGGTGCGGTTGTATATCATGCCGCTGTCGAAGTCCACTTCCACCTGATCCCCCGCCTCTATTCCCTTTGCGGCTTCCGGGCACTCGATGATGGGCAGGCCTATATTGATAGCATTGCGGTAAAAAATCCTGGCAAAGGTCTCCGCGATCACACAGCTCACTCCCGCCGCCTTGATGGCGATGGGCGCGTGCTCCCGGGAGGAACCGCATCCAAAATTCTTATCCGCGACGATGATATCCCCCTTCTGTACCTTTTTTACAAAATCCCGATCAATATCCTCCATACAATGCGTGGCCAGCTCCGCCGGGTCTGAGGAATTCAGATATCTGGCGGGAATAATTACGTCCGTATCCACATTGTCTCCATAGCGGAAGACTGTTCCGTTTGCTTTCATAATCACACCTCTTTCTTGAACTTTCTGTATTTCTATAAAATGTTTCCGTACGCACCGGCTTGAATGTTCCGTGAAGCGGAAGCTGTCATCTGAGCAGCATTGCCAGCGCCCTTCCGCACAGAACACCTGTCATACAACAGATTACACTCAGCGCGATATAGAGCCCTCCCGCCCAGTACGCTCCTCTTTCCAGCAGAGAAACCGCTTCCAGAGAAAATGTTGAAAACGTTGTAAATCCGCCGCATACGCCGGTTTTCCAAAACAGCGCTGTATGGGGGGAAATATCCTCCCGCAGGTTTACGATGCCGACAATAAAACCGATTAATATGGCTCCTGCAATATTGGTGATCAGTGTCAAAACCGGAAAATCCGTTTTGGTCGGGATCAGGCTTATGGCATATCGTCCCATGGCCCCGACCGCCCCGCCCAGCGCTACAAAAATGAACCTCATACACATTTTACAATTGCTCCGGACCGGCTATTTTGCCTGCCACGGCGCTGGCGGCAGCTACGGCGGGGCTGGCCAGATAGATTTCGCTGGTCACATGGCCCATACGGCCCACAAAGTTGCGGTTGGTGGTGGAGACGCAGCGCTCCCCTTCCGCCAGTATGCCCATATAGCCGCCCAGGCAGGGACCGCAGGTGGGCGTGCTGACAATGGCTCCGGCCTCTATAAAGGTTTTCAAAAGTCCCTCCTCCATGGCCTGCATATAGATGGCCTGGGTGGCGGGAATCACGATGCAGCGCATCCCCTTCTGTACATGGCGGCCCTTGAGCACCTCCGCCGCCGTCCGCAGATCCTCCAGCCGTCCGTTGGTGCAGGAACCGATCACCACCTGGTCGATGGCGATATCCTCCTGAATCTCGTCGATGGTGTGGGTGTTCTCCGGCAGATGAGGGAACGCCACGGTGGGCCGCAGCGCGCTTAAGTCAATGGTATACTCCTGCTCGTAGACCGCGTCCGCATCCGCCTCATATACTTTGTATGCTCTGGAGCTGTGCTCCTTCATATAGCTTATGGCCTTGTCATCCACAGGGAAAATCCCGTTCTTTCCTCCGGCCTCTATGGCCATGTTGGCGATGGTAAACCGGTCGTCCATGGACAGGCTGGCAATGCCCTCCCCCACAAACTCCATGGACTTGTACAGTGCGCCGTCCACGCCGATCATACCGATAATATGCAGAATCACATCCTTGCCGCTGACCCATTTGGGCAGACTGCCCGTGAGGTTAAACCGGATCGCTGCCGGTACCTTGAACCAGGCCTTGCCCGTAGCCATGCCTGCCGCCATGTCCGTGCTGCCCACGCCGGTGGAAAAAGCGCCCAACGCGCCGTAAGTACAGGTGTGGGAATCCGCGCCGATGATCACATCCCCCGCCACCGTCAGTCCCCTCTCCGGCAGCAGCGCGTGTTCGATGCCCATCTCTCCCACCTCAAAATAATTGGTAATCTCGTTTTTGCGGGCAAACTCCCGCACACATTTACAGTGCTCCGCGGACTTGATATCCTTGTTGGGCACAAAATGATCCGGCACCAGGGCGATTTTATCCTTGTCAAACACCCCCTGCACCTTCATCTTGTCCATCTCCTTGATGGCCACCGGGCTGGTGATATCATTGCCCAGAACCAGATCCAGATTCGCCTCGATCAACTGGCCCGCTTCCACCTTTTCAAGCCCGGCCGCCGCTGCCAGAATCTTTTGCGTCATTGTCATTCCCATCGCATTTTACCTCCTGTCCCTGAGTCCCGGGAACCCCGCCTTAAAGCCGCGGATTCCGGGACTCTATTCTGATCTGTCTCAACCTGGTTTTCATCCTAACATATTTTTTGCTATTCTTCAAATATATAATATTTATATTTGCCATAACTATTGGTTATGAAGCTCAGCGCCGCTGTCTTGATTCCAAAATGCAGACGGGATTGTCTCTGCTCCATTGTGAAAACACTCAGAGAGCGGTGGCTGAGTGGTTGCTGCGCTATGTACGGGCCTTTACTCAAAAATACGCACATTCTCCCCGGACAGCGCTTCAATAATCCGAATCATCGTCTGAAAATCCGAAATCAATTCCTGAGAACATGTCTCAGCCTTTTCATAAATCCGCTGTAAATCCCCGCTTCGTCCGGATTGTATGGCAGAGATCATTTCCGTACCATAGGAATGAAACGTTTTATGTTTTCCCTCAAGCTCTTTCCAGATACCGGCAATCTGTGGATGGACCGGTTTAAACGCATAATAGAAATGCCCCAGTCCACACTTGGTGCAGTCGGTCTGTAGGACCTTTAACGCTCCGCTGTCCGCCATTTCCCGCAGGGTGTTCAGCCAGTTGCGGTGGGCGTCCACCGCGCTGTTCAGACAGTTCAGAAGAACCTGATTATCCAGCATGTAAAACGCGTCCTGTGCCATGGCCCCCATAATCTTTGTGGATTCTTCCAAATGCTTTTCGATGGCCTTCGAGGGTTCCACAAGCTCCGAAATCGAGCGGCTGGATTCTGTAAGAGACTCTGCATTGCCATGCAGCCGCTGACATTCGTCGCTCACATGCTGCATCTGATTGTCCAGTTCAAACATGGAGCTGCTGATCTCTTCGCTGACAGCCGCCAGAGAAGAGACAGAGTCGTTAATCTGGTCCATGCCCTTGCGGTTGTTTCCGGTAATCTTCCAGACATTCTGAATATTTTCATTGATATGTTCCAACTCGGCCACTGTGGTGTCAACACTGTCGGAGCTCTTGCGGGAAGCATCCTGTACGGCATTCACAAAAGTTCCCATGCGCTTGGTCAGATTTTTTGTCTCCTCCGCAAGAGTGCGGATCTCTTCCGCCACAACGGAAAATCCTTTTCCGGCATCCCCGGCGCGCGCGGCTTCAATAGATGCGTTTAACGCCAGAAGATTTGTCTGGGAGGAGATCGCGTTGATCGCATCCACTACCTTTGTCATGTTTTCAATGACCTCAAGTAGTCCATAGAGATCATTCTTCATCCCCTGGGCCGTGGAAATGGCGTTGGCGGACAGTCCGGAAATGGCTGTCAGCTCATTTTCACAGTTGCGGATATCCTCCATAATATGACCGGATTCACCGGAGACCTCAAGGATCGTGGCTGTCAGATTCTCATGCGCTTTTGTCACCTCCGAGGCAATTTTCGCGGTGGAATCCGCCGCTCCACTGATCATTTCCACCGCCGAGACAGTCGAAGTGTTGACCTGCTCTATAACGGAGGCGCTGGTTTCCAGTGTCAGATCCATGGCGCTCATGCGTATGACGGCGTCCATACACTTTGTCGTGGCCCGTTCAAATTCTCCCCGTCCCCTCATCAGACGCTGATGGATATCGTTAAGCGCCCCATTTTGAGGATCATAGTTCATGGGCACAAGTCTGGAGATAGACGCAAGAGTCGTATCAAATGCTTTTTTCCTGATTTTCATAGTATCGGGTCCTTTCCTGAATTGTTATGTCCGGGTAATTGAACAGCACTGCAATCCGCGCACAAATAATGAATTTTCAGATCATAGGAAAGTATGGGAATCCCTGTCCGTTCCTGTAGTTTTTCTGTCAGGTCCTCCAGTTGGATATCCCTCAGTTTTCCGCAGTTTCTGCATACAAGATGATCGTGCTGCCGCATGTTGTCATAGCGGTCCGGACAGCCTTCCACCGAAATTTTGCGGACAAGTCCCTGCTTATACAGGGTTGTCAGATTGTTGTATACGGTGGCCAGAACAACACCTTGATTGCATTCCTTCAGCCGCTGAAATACCTGTTCCGCGGATAAGTGTTCGCAGGAGGTATCAATGATCTCTAAAATTCTTTTCGCATTACGGGTCATAATACTCCTTTCCAGGCAAAACCGGATTGTGGCAAAACGGTGGATCTACAGGCATCTTCAGTTGGACGGAACACATGAGCGGCGTATACACTGTTCTGCCATCTCAAATTTAGAATGATTCTAATTATAATACTTTTTTTCCATTCTGTCGAGAGCCTCCGCAGAATTTTTTCCTATACTTTCCAATATCCGGAGTTTCCTGTCTGACAGGAAAATGTCCCCCGCTGAACACAAACCTGTAAATATGCGTTGCACACAGGGGACAGATCTTTTATAATCAAGTCAGAGCTTACCCTCTTTCAGAATGAGGATTGACTTTCTATAGCTTAAAGAGAGGTATTACCCATGAACCAGTTGAATTTATATCACATCTTCTACACTGTGGCCAAGTGCGGCAATATTTCTGCCGCCGCAAAAAAGCTGTATATCAGCCAGCCCGCCGTAAGCAAATCCATCTCGCGGCTGGAGGAATCCTTTGCCTCGCCCCTGCTGATCCGCAGTTCCCGGGGTGTCACATTGACGGAGAACGGTCAGCTCCTGTATAAGCATCTGGACACCGCTTTTCAGGCCATCCGCCAGGGAGAGGAAATGATCAGCAGAAATGACCTGCTGGGAGCCGGCAGCCTTTCCATCGGCGTCAGCACCACCCTGTGCAAATATGTGCTGCTGCCCTATTTGCAGGACTATATCGCCGCCAATCCCTATGTAAAGGTGTCCCTGTCCTGTCAGTCCACCTATGAGACCATGGCGTCCCTAGAAAACGGAACGCTGGACCTGGGGCTGGTGGGCGAGAGCGACCGTATGGAAAACAGCCATCTGGCCTTTCTCCCCATCCGGGAAATTCATGACATCTTTGTCTGTTCTCCGGAGTATCTGGAAAAGCTGCAAGAACAGTCCGCGGAAAACGGGGACCTGCTGACCCAGGGCACCTTTCTGCTGCTGAACAAAAATAATGTGACCCGTCAATATATGGATAAGCATATGCTGCTGCAGAACATCACCATGGAGCATCAGGTGGAAGTCACCACCATGGACCTGCTCATTGATTTCGCCCGCATCGGCCTGGGAATCGCCTGCGTCATCGGTGAGTTTGTCCAAAGGGAACTGAAAGAAGGCTCCCTGGTGGAATGTTCCATCAGAGAGCCTGTTCCCTCCCGCCGCATCGGCTTTGCCTATCCCCGGTCCGCCAGGCCTTCCGCAGCCATGAGCGCCTTCCTGGAGCAGGTCGGCAAAGCATAACCTTGGTCAGTTCTGCTCCAATACCCAGGTGGTGCTGGCGGTGAACAGATCCCCGTCCACCGTCACGGAAAACCGTCCGCCCATCAGTTCCGTAAAGCTGCGGACGATAGCCAGCCCCAGGCCGCTTCCCTCCGTACCCCGGGAGGCGTCCCCTCTCACGAAACGCTCCGTCAGTTCCTCGGCGCTCACCGTAATCTCCTGCTCCGTGATATTTTTAAGCCGCACTGTCACTTCCTTTTCGGACCGCTCCAGATCCACATAGATCCGAGTCCCTTCCAGAGCATATTTGATGATATTTCCAAACAGATTCTCATAGATCCGGTACGCTTTCTGGCTGTCCAGCCGCACGATCACTTTCTCCTCCGGCAGCCGCAGCCGCACCGCCAGATTCCTCTCTTCCAGCCGGTCCTCCTGCTCAAATTCTACCTGCCGCAGCAGATTCACAATATCCACATCCACCAGATTCAACGTCACATTCCTGCTGTTGGCCTTGCTGACCTCAAACAGATCCTCAATCAGCGCTTTCAGCCGCAGGGACTTCTGTTCCAGAATCTGAAGGTACTGCGTCCGCTGCTCCTCGGTGACATTTTCCTCCTTCAGCAGGTTCACATATGTGATGATCGCCGTCAGGGGGGTCTTTAAGTCGTGAGATACATTGGTAATCAATTCCGTCTTCATACGCTGGCTCTTCACCTCCTCCGCCACCGCTTTCTGAAACCCTTCCTCAATCCGGTAGATCTGAGGCTTAAAGGGTTCAAACACGCCCAGATGCTCCGTTATCCTGACCTCCAGATTGCCGTCCGCAATCTCGTTGGTGGCCCGCAGCAGGATACTGTATTTTTTCTGTAGATCGCTGATATATTTTTTCACCACAAAATACAGAAGGAGCGAATAGATGATGACTCCAAACCAGCCCGCCACCCACATGGTGCAGAGCAGCAGCACCACAATGCCGTTGATCAGCAGCAGTTTGATCACCTGCCTGCGGGAATCCCTGGTGATATCCAGATTCACAAGCGTACGGTAATACCGCCGCACCCGTTCCCTGCACCAGTTCCAGATCTGAACACAGAGCATGCGCTTATGCAGGTATCCTCTGACACCCAGCCGACGCATCTCCCCCAGACAGCAGCCCATATACCAGGCAGCGAAAAACAGTCCCGCCACCACCAGCAGATTCACGCCATAGGCCAGTCTGTCTCCCCAGGTCCACCAATAGACCGTGCGAAGATAATAGCCCGGATTGTTATTCATATACAATAGGGCGGCCCAGTGAATGACCATCTCATGTATTCCCGGAAACATTGCTATTCCCACTGCCATCGCCTCCGCCGGAGCCCGGCGGAAATGCCGGAGCAGCCGTTTCTCTTCCCTGCGGGGATTGCCGTAAAAAAAGCCCCAGGCCAGGAGCGCCGCGGCAATCGTCAGAAAGACGCTGCCCAGACCGTTGTATTCATACTCCCTGTAGACATCCGTGTAGTCAATCTCCGCCCGGTAATTGCCCGCCATGGTCTCCCACTGGCTGTTCTTGATCCCATAGACAACCGTGCAGTCTTTGGGGCCGCCATAGCTGCGCGCCCGCTGCTCCAGCTGGCTCATAAAGGAGGAATCCAGGGCCGCAATCCCCACGTAACCATACTCATATTCCGCCATCTCTATATTTTCAGGCACATAGCTTCTGAGATTCCCCTCCCGTATACAAATTCCGTACAGGCCTTTGCGGACGCTGTCATAAAGAGATTTGATCAGAGTATTAGCATCATTATCCATGGCGGCCTTGACTGAAAAATTACCTGCCGCATCATAGTCCATCCTGAACCAGACAGCATATTCCTGCGTCAGAAAGTCCTGTCCCTTCTCCGTCTGTAAAGTGTTGGTGACGATGGTTCCCGATTTATGGTCCTGCATCCAATAGTCAAGGACCCCCATTTTCCCCTGCATATCCTGGCTCAGGGAATCCAGATACTCATCCAGGCAGGCATACACATTATACAGGGACTGGTCCATGACCCATTCCCAGAGCTGCCGTATCTTTTCCTCTGTGCCGTCATATTCCGACGCGTCCATATTTTCGCCGTCATATTCCGACGCGTCCATAAGGAGAGCCTGGCCCTGTTCTACCAGGGCGCTGCTCAGATCCAGCTCCTGCCCTTCCCCGTCAGACATGCCATACAGCTGATCAAAGCTCATATGACTGCCGTTGACCACATTGTAGAGATCGCGGTACAGCACATAGTTATAACCGGTACAGTTTCCCACATTGTACAGATCGGATATGGAGGGCTCGGACGGATGGAGCTCGGAGATATTCAGGTAATGTGTCAATATGACGATCGCGCCCGCCAGGGACAGTACCGCTCCCAGCCGCCATATATTCTGCCATTTTTTCTTTTTGGGTATCGGGAGTGCCTGCTGCCCGGACTCAGCCAGAACCACCTCTGTTTTCTGTTTCCCCTTTTTCATCGCCAATCCCCTTTATAAAGCCCTTTTTTGCTGCCTACTGTTTTTCCATCTTATATCCCACGCCCCATACTACTTTCAGATATTTGGGATTCTTGGGATCTATCTCAATTTTCTCCCGGATATTCCGCACATGGACCATGATGGTGTCCGTGTTGACTGCCTTCTCATTCCAGACCCGCTCGTAGATTTCATCCGCGGAGAACACCCGGCCCGGGTTCTTCATCAGCAGCTGCACAATTTTAAACTCCATGGGAGTGAGCTTCACCGGCTCCCCGTCCACGGTCAGTTCCACACTGTCCTCGTTCAGCTCCAATCCGCCCAGCGTATAAATATGCTCCCTTGCCGTCCCGCCGCTCACCGCGTTCATATATTTACTGTATCGCCGCAGATGGGAATTTACCCTGGCCAGCAGCTCCAGCGGTGTAAAGGGTTTGGAGATATAATCGTCCGCTCCCATGTTCAGTCCCATGATCTTATCCACTTCCTCGGACTTGGCCGAAAGCATCAATACCGGAAATTCGTATCCCAGGTCTCTGGTCTTCATCAGCATGGTGATTCCGTCCATCACCGGCATCATCACATCCAGGATCACCAGATGCAATTCCCTGCTCTTTATAATCTCCAGTCCCTCCCGACCGTTGGCCGCCTGATAGACCTGATATCCCTGGTTGCGCAGATAAATCTCAATTCCCTGCCGTATCTCTCTGTCGTCCTCCACCACCAGGATGCTGTACTCTTGCTGATTCATACTGTTTACTCTCCCTTATCATTCTTTTGCAGGCAGGGACAGATATCGTTTGTCAGCATAACCCGATGTGATCACTGCGATTCAGCCCGGCAGACGCAGGCGCTCCCGGAGATCCCTGAATACACTGATCTGGGCGCTTGTCTGTGTCATTGCGTATTGCCTACAGGTATCAGTATATATCCTGACGGCCTTTTCTGCAACCGCATCTTCCCGATACCGGAGCGCCGCCTCAAAAGCCCCGGTCCGCAGACTCTCCCGCAGGGGCTCATTCTGTAGTACCCGCAGCAGCTGTTCCGTGAAAGCGTCTTCCTCCTCCGGGCACAGATATCCGCTGACGCCTTCCTCCACCAGATCTTCCACCCCCGAGGCCCGCAGGGCCACCACGGGCGTCTTGGCCGCCATGGCTTCCAGAATCACAATTCCCTGGGTCTCCGTCTTGGAAGCGAACACAAAACAGTCCGCAGCCGCCATATGCGCCGCGATTTCCCGGTTGGGCAGACTTCCCAGAAAGCAGATCTGCTGACGGATATCAAGCTGATCACACAGATCCATATATTCCTCTCTCTGGGGGCCGTCTCCGATTACCATCAGCCTGAAATCCGGCAGAATCTGTCTGAGACGGGCCATGCAGCGAAGAAGAAACGGCACGTTTTTCTCATGTCCCAGCCGGGATACCGTGACCAGCAGGGGCATCTGTCCGTTGCCATAGCGCTGCCGGATCTCCCTGACAGTCCCGGGAGCGGCCTCATAGCTCTCCCGGTTCAGACCCGTGGGCAGCACCGCCACATCCGCCTGACAGTTGTAGGTATATCCATATTGCCTATAGAAGGTCCGCTTCATGCCCTCTGTGGGGGCGATAACGGTATGACAGCGCCTCATAAATCCGCTGAGATACCAGGGAGCCAGTTCCTGCTTGATGGCCCGGCTGCCCCGGCAGCGGAGTCTGCCCAGCAGATTATTCTTTTCCGCCCCGCGGCTGAGCCAGTGGATCGGCCCCGCATAGTCCAGATACTGTTCATACTGGGTATGGTATGTATACACCAGCGGAATATTATACTTCCGGGACAGACGGGCCGCCACCTTACCAATCAGCACCGGATGATGCACATGGATCACATCGAAATTTTCCCGGGCAAAAGTCTCCTCCAGCACCGGGTCCAGGGGATTGGGCAGCACGGTATCACTGTAGAAATGCTGACTTAAGGTGCTGTAACGCACCACATCTTCCTCCTGCTGCCCATCCCCCAGATATGTGTATTTGGGCGCGAAGACCACCACCTTATGCCCCTGCTCCCGCAGGGCCTCCGTCAGACGCTCTATGGAGATGGGCACACCGCCGATATAAGGTTTGTAGTTGTTTGTCATCATTGCTATTTTCATTTTATCCTCTTTCCGCATACCGGTAGGACTTGTCAACTACTGTTGATCTGCTGACTGCTGTTGACCTGCCAACTACCGCTTTGCCTGCAATATTGTACCAAATCATATTGGGAAGTTTTACTTCCAGACTTCCTTCCCTCTGTCCACTCCTGTGTTCCGGGCCCTTATTCTCTGCAAAGCCGTCGACTCAGGCAAACCAGCTCAGTACCTGCTCACCGCAGAAATAACCTGCTCCCACAAAAAACAGATTCCATATAAAGATACCTACGGTGGAACAAATTACATACTGACTGAGCCTCATCCGGAACACCCCGGCCGGTATGGACACCAGTGTGCGGATCATGGGAATCAGCTTGGCGGCGATCAGCCCCATGCCACCCTTCTCCTGCACCCAGGCCAGATACTTCTCTATCGTCGGCCGCTGTTTCGGAAATTTATTCATATATTTTTCCAGAAAGAACCGTCCGCCTGTGAGTCCCAGCACATAAAGCACCATACTCCCCAAAAGTCCCGCTGCCACGGTGATGACCATCACCCATGGGAACGAGATATTCCCTCCCGCCGCCATAATTCCCGCCAGCGGCATGATAATCCCCGCCGGAAACCCCGGCAAATTCATATACTCCAAAAATACCAAAACAAAGATGGCGATTGCGCCATACCTGGTAAACACATCCAAAATTGCCGCATAGTCCATTTTTTCTTCCTCCTTGTCACAATCGCTGCGCGATGGCTCTGAAGCGTAAAATCACTTCGCCGCACCTGATCAGAGAAGCCTCCCCTGTTGTCTGAGGATAGTATATGTCCCGCTTCTGAAGTTTTCTGACATGGAAAACCAAAGAATTTCTAAAGAAAGAGAGAAATAAAAAGAAAGCAGACGAGGTACCGCTGCCCCGTCCGCCTTGATTGTTCTGTCATATTCTGCCTGTTCTCATCCTCACCAGAATGCTTTTGTCGTTAAATACCGGATTGTCACTGCCTACGCCGATAAAATCGTTTCCAAACATGTCAAACATGCTGCTCACCAGAGTAAACTCTGGCAGTCGGCCCAAAAAATGCTCCCCGTCACAGAGATAAGCCAGCTGCACCGGCATGACCCATTCCCCTTTTTCATTAAATCCCCCGCCGCTGTACCGCACGGGGACAACAGACAGCCTTCCGTTCAAGAGTTCTCTGATCGTTCTGTCACTGCGCTGAATCCGCAGGTTCACATTCCCGTTGTTGGGGATATCGGAATGAGTTCTCCAGGCGCTTCCCGTATGCTCCACTCCGTATCTGGCGGCAATCCTTTTGTCCGCGTACCCCCGCAGCACCACCCCGTTTTCAATATAGGGCAGCCTGTCCCCTTTCTGCACGACACCCTCTCCGTCAAAAAAAGGCGTATTCCAGCACTCTTGCTCTGACACATCATGAGCAAGACTGAAATGATCGGCAAATACTTTTTCTCCGATTCTGCCGGATAACAGGGAGGTGCCCAGACACATACTCTCCGCGTTCAGGCTTCCCGCCAACAGGCCCAGCAGGTCATAATACTGCATCTGCACAATGATCTCGTCCGGAAGGTCCCGCTCTGCTCCAAAGCCGACGAGGTAATTGTCCGCCATGGCATAGAGCTTCCGGACGTCAAAATCCCTCTGCCCTATGGAAAATCCCCCGTCCGTCAGATCCCGGCTGTCTCTGTGCCTGAAAGAAAAACGAAACTCTGTAGTACAGTCTCTGTTGGAATATTCCAGCCCTCTGTCATTTTCCTGTCCCGAATATACAATACTCTGTACAAAGCCGCCGTTTAACGTAAAGTCCGGATGCAGGGAGTGCACATGATCCAGCGCCTCCCCCGCAATCTCCATCAGTTCTCTGTCCGTAAGCACCCGCTCTGTCAGATCCCGGCTGCGCCTGCCTGTCTCCAGGGTAAAGGGATAGGGTCTTTTCAGAACCAGATTCTTTCTCGCTCTGGCATAACCCTCCTCATCTCCCATCTCGCCAATCTGGAAATGTACGCCCAGACAGCCATCCTCCTGCACCCGGAAGGAAAAATACTGTTCGTTGCGCCTGTTAAAGGCATGAATTTTGTTCTCCTCAATTCCCACGGCGGAGATAACCGTGCGAAGTGTATACTTTTCTCTCATCATTTTTCTTATTTATTTTTCTTATTATGAAGTTCCGCATATCCCCTCCCGGCACACGGATCGGGGGATGCATATCTTTGCTCAATTGACGGTAAGTTTCCGTACCCTGACGGTGGGACCTCCTGCGGAGACCTGTATTGTCTGCCCGTTCTTGCCGCAGTAGAAGGTGTCAAAGATCTCCAGGTCATTGCCCACCGCATCAATATCAAACAGGGTCCGGAACACGTTTCCCGTGATTACGTTGACCCTGAGCGGCTCACAGATCCTGCCCTCCCTGATCCGATAACACAGGGCCGGCTGCATGGTAAAGGTGGAGAACCCGGTGCCGTAATAAATGTCATAGACATAGATGCCATCCTGCACATTTCGCAGAATCTCCTCCGGGTCGTCATTTCCCGCCGCCATATAGGTGTTGGTCATTCTCACCATGGGAGCCGCCCCATAACTGTCCGCCCGGGAATTTCCGGTGACATCCTCCTCCAGCGCCGACGCGGATTTGCTGTCATGAAGCCTGCCGGTGAGTACTCCCTCCCGGATCAGCCATGTCTCTCTGGCCGCATTCCCCTCATCGTCATAGGGAGTGTAACCATTGTGTTCCATATTTCCGTTGTCACAGATGGATACCTTCTCGTTTCCCACTTTTTTGCCTATCTCCCACTCCTCCCGCAGAGTCCTGTCGCCTAGCATATAGTCGGACTCGCTCTTATGTCCGAAGCTCTCATGGGTAAACAGGGCCGTGGCGGCGGGGGACAGCACACAGGTATAATCGCCGGGCTGTATATCCACGGCGTCTCTGGCATAACGCAGATACCGGTCCAGTTCCTCCCGGATCTCCTGCTCCCGATTCTGCAGCCGGTCAAAGGACATGGCCTGGAAGTTTTTTCCTCCCCAGGTGGTCACGCCATCCACCACAAAGGCGGCTCCCACCCACACGCTGCATCGCTGCATGTCCTGCCGGATTGCCGCGCCCTTGCTGGAATAGTACTCTTTAACCGTGTGTGTGCTGTAAAAGCTGCCCCCATAGCTTTTCATCTCCTCTACGGACCTGTCCACACAGGCCGCGAGATAATGAGCTACCAGCCCCTCTCTCTGGCTGGGAGTGATCCTGCGGACATCGTTCTCCCCGTCATATTTTATGATGTGCGCCTTATGGCTGCCAAAATTTCTGATTTCCGGATGGTCATCAATATTTTGGTTCCTTTGAGCCAGGGAGGCCAGAGCGTCTATCTCCCCCTGTATCCGTCCCAGTTCATTGGTGGTGCAGGAATACCACATATCTCCGTCAAAGACCCTGATCAGGGCACCTGTGGTCTGAGACTGATTATTGACCTCCACCTCGTCGTTGGCGGTATAATAATTCACATATTCGCTGGTCTCTATCCGCACATCCGTAAATAAATTTTCCGGGAAAATAAACATTCTGCTCCTCCTTGCCAGAATATCTGTCCTTTTCATCTTACCACACCGCAACAGATATTTCCAGCAAAACCGCAGGGGGCGATTATTAAGATAAACTTAAACAAGTCTTAAACAAATCCTTATCTGAAACAGCCTTACGCTTATTGTAATGTTCCTCCGTATTCTATATAATAAAATCAATCTTCCGCAAAACAACAGAGCATACGCTCCCAATCGGGTTATCGGCCGGATATTTACCATAAAAGGCCAGATCCCGGCCCTTTAAAAAATGAAAGAAGGATTGCTCCAATGAAAACCAACTACACAAAAAAAGGCAGAGTCCTCTGTCTGCTGACCGCCGTCTTCATGTGCCTGTCAGGCTGCGAGAGCGCCGGGAACCCGGATACCGGTCAGGAGCACATTGCCCGTGAGAACGCCGGACAGACTGTGGGTGAAAGCGCCGGACAGACTGTGGAGGAAAGCGCCGGACAGACTGTGGACTGGAACAGCCACCGGATCACATCGGCTGCGAAAGAGGAAGACGGCTCCCAGTGGTATCTGCGGGAATCCTTTGACAGCTGGATCACGCTTCCGGAGGCCTATAGCTGGAAAAGCTCCTCTTTCTATAACAGTCCGGACGGGGATTTCTGCGCCCTTACCCAATATGCCCTCTACAATGAGGACGGCAGCTTCTCCAAAGCGTGGAACTGTCTGGATTATTTTGACACGGAGACTGCCGACTCTCTTCACACGGAAATCAGTCCCGACGCATGGGACCTGCCAAAGACAGCCAACCTGGCCCTGGCGGACGTGGCGGGAGACCGGCTTGTCGCCTGTTATTTCTATACCACGGAAGAAACAGGTACTCCCAGATCTTACTGTTCTGTGGTTTTCTATCACATGGAAAACGGTGTGCAAAAGACTCTGGATCTGCTGCCTGCCCTGACGGCTGCGGGAATGGTTGACAATATAGCGCCGTTTTCGGAGAAAAATATCCTGTGCGATCAAAACGGCTGCTGTTATATCGTTCTGGAGGACAAGCTCCTGATTGTCGACGACACAGGACAGCTGCTCCTGCTGGAAGAGCCGCAGAATGATGCCGCGCCTCTGGCCTATCTGTGCAGAACGCCGGAGGGGCTTCCCGTATTCGTAAGCCAGGATCTGAAAAGCCGTTCCAACACCTATTGGATTTTTGACCAGGACGCCGCAGAAATGCGCTCTCTGGGCCAATCCGGCTATATGTCACTGCCCTGTGGCTGTATGGATTCCCATGGGAATATCTATTACCTTACCTCTATGGGAATATTGGTCAGATGGAACACCCTGTCCGGGAGACAGGAAAATATTTTTGACTGCGGGGCCAACAGTATATGCGGCAACATGGCGGCTGAAAAGCGCATGGCGGTTCAGGCAAATGGCAACATACTTATTCTGGACCCTGTGACAGAGAAGAAAAACATTTACGTGTTGTCCCAGGAGGCTCCTGCGGAAGAACGGGTTCTGACGCTGGTATCCGCCTGTAACGAACACTCGCTGGAGCAGACCGCCGCCGCGCTGTATTCCATGAAAAAGCCGGGAGTCCGCATTGCGTTCTCCGCCGCCGACGGGGAGGACTTCTCCTCCTGTATCACGAACCTGACAAACCGGATTGTGGCGGGGGATGCCCCGGATATGTTCATCGTCCCCGCGGAAACCATGCATATGCTCTATGAGAAGGGCGCTTTGGCCGACTTAAGCGATGTGATTCCAGAGCAGCTGCGGGATCAGGTATTTGGCTGTGTCTGGAACGTGGGAACCATTGACGGAAAGCTGATGGGACTGACCACCGGCATATCCTGCCACAGCATGCTGGTGTCGGACGATCTCTGTCCCGGGGATACCTGGACACTGACAGATATGCTGGATCTGGCGGATCAGGCGCCGCAAAACACGCTGAAAGGTCTCATTCCCCTGCGTTACAGCGACTCAAGTCCCTCTGAGCTGCTGTATGAAATCGCCCTGCGGGACATGGAGACCACTTTTGTGGACAGAACTGCCGGGACCTGCCATTTTGACGGTGAGACCTTCCGCAGGCTTTTGGAATACTGCAAAAACACACCGGTTCCGGAGACTGACTACAGTCGGCAGAATCCCGACCTGGCCCGGATGGTGGTAAACGGAGAATATATTGCCTGTTCCTGCTGGGTCAACAGTCTTCTCGATTTCAGCGACCAGATGTCCTTCTTCCCGGAGAACTATCACTGGATAGGGGTTCCCACCTATCGGGAAAGCGGCAATCTGGTTTCTGCCTCAGACTTTCTGGTAGTCAGTAAAGATACGGAAAACATGGACCTGATCCGGGAATTTCTTCCCACGCTCTACGGGGATGAGATCGCCCGCAAATATCCATACAACTGCCTGCGCCGTGACGTGCTCCGGAGTCAGGTGGTGATCCCTGACTGGGGTCTGGGTCCTCAGTTCAATAAAGGAGAAGGCACCTATGTTCTGTTGGCCGGAAAACCCGACGGCACTTCGTATGTGGAAGAATATATCGCCTTTCTGGACAGCTGTATCCCCTCCCCCGTGGAGGATGAAATCATAGCCTCCATTGTGTTGGAGGAGGCGCAGCCATATTTTTCCGGCGACAAGAACATAGACACGGTCGTTGGTATTATTCAGAGCCGTGTGCAGCTATATCTGGATGAAAACAGCTTCTGAGACAGGAAAATCCCCGGAAATGCAAAAAGAGCTGCCACAGCGGCAACTCTTTTTTCGCAGCGGGAGAATCCACCCAAAAGGCGGATTCCCTGTATGCTCATATAAGACAGCATTCTCAGTTATTGATCAGCTTGTCCTCCTCGTTGTTCCAGCTGTAGAGCTTGCGGATCTCCTCTCCGACCTTCTCCGCAGGATGCTCGCTGGCCAGTTTTCTCATGGCCTTAAAGTGAACCTGTCTGCCCGCGGGAGACATATCCAACAGGAACTCCTTGGCAAAGGTGCCATCCTGGATATCGCTCAGGATCTTCTTCATGGCCTTCTTGGTCTCCTCGGTTACAATCTTGGGACCGGTCACATAATCGCCGTACTCCGCGGTGTTGGAGATGGAATATCTCATGCCTGCGAAGCCGCTCTGATAGATCAGGTCCACGATCAGCTTCATCTCATGGATACACTCGAAGTAAGCGTTCCTCTCATCGTAACCGGCCTCCACCAGCGTCTCAAATCCAGCCTGCATCAGCGCGCATACGCCGCCGCACAGCACTGCCTGCTCACCGAACAGATCCGTCTCGGTCTCGGTGCGGAAGGTGGTCTCCAGCACACCCGCTCTCGCGCCGCCGATGCCCAGCGCGTAAGCCAGAGCCAGATCCTGTGCCTTGCCGGTGGCGTCCTGTTCCACGGCGATCAGGCAGGGAACCCCCTTCCCCTCCTGATATTCGCTTCTCACGGTATGGCCGGGACCCTTGGGAGCGATCATAGTCACATCCACATCCGCGGGAGGCACGATGCAACCAAAATGAATGTTGAAGCCATGGGCGAACATCAGCATATTGCCGGCCTCCAGATTGGGCTCGATATCCTTCTTGTACAGATCCGCCTGCTTCTCGTCATTGATCAGGATCATGATAATGTCGGCCCTCTTGGCGGCTTCCGCGGCGGTAAATACCTCGAAGCCCTGCTTTACGGCCTTGTCCCAGGATCTGGAGCCCTCATACAGTCCGATGATCACGTTGCAGCCGGACTCCTTTAAGTTCAGCGCATGGGCATGGCCCTGGCTTCCGTAGCCGATAATCGCGATTGTTTTCCCCTCCAGCAGAGACAGGTTGCAATCTTCCTGATAAAAAATCTTTGCCATCTTTTTTTCCTCCATTATGTTAAAATAATTTATAACTGATAGGTTGGGAAATACTATTTTCCTTCCGTATCACTCTCCAGATGAATTACATTCTCCATCCCTCTGCCCAGCCCCGCGATTCCCGTTCTGGCCGACTCCAGAATCTCATAGCCGTCCAGCAGGTTTATGAATGCCTCAATCTTGGCCTGGTTGCCTGTGAGTTCGATGATCAGGCTGTCCTTGGATACATCAATGATCTTAGCCCGAAAAATATCCGCCACGGCAATGATGCTCTGGCGCTGCTGGGGATCTGCCTTGACCTTGATCAGGGCCAGCTCTCTGTAGACACTCTCCTCCGGCCTCAGTTCCTTGATGCTGCGCACATCGATCAGCTTCCCCACCTGCTTCTCGATCTGCTCCAGAATCTCATCGTCTCCACAGGTCACGATGGTGACCCGGGTAAAACGGGGATCAACGGTCTCTCCCGCCGTAATACTCTCAATATTGTAGCCCCTGCGTGAAAACAGGCCGGATATGCGGCTCAACACGCCGGATGTATTGTCTACCAACAACTGAAATACTTTCTTCTGCATAATCACTCTCTCTTCCCGGCCCAGCAAAATCCTGTACTCAGGACTCCTGTGTACCTGCGTCATCGCGCCTGGCGAAACCGCCTGTCCTACGCATTGGTTCCAGGTAATTGCATCTGTCTGGCATTCCTGCTTCGGAAAGGTGCTTTGCACAGCTGCTCTACATTTTAGCAAGATAAAGTGTGAATGTCAACCCTATTTTCAGGCCCGCTCTCCGCGGCATCCCGCTTAATCGTCATTCTCACTGCATTTGGCCAGCGCCAGAGTACCCGTGCGGGCCACCTCCGCAATGCTGATGGATTGCAGCATGGTCAGCAAAAGCCTGGTTCTCTCCGGCGTGTCACAGATCTGAATCATCATAAAATGTTTGGACATATCCACAATCTCCGCCCGCAGGATCTCACAGATCTCCGTTATTTCCCGTCTGTTTCCCTTGTTGTGGCGCACCTTCACCAACATCAGCTCACGGCTCACGCTCTGTGTCTCATCAAAAGTCTTGACCTTGATTACATCCAGCTTCTTGTTCAACTGTTTTTCGATCTGTTCAATGGTGCGTTCGTCCCCGCTGCTGACGATCGTCATACAGGATATCTCGGGATCGTCGGTCTCCCCCACCGTCAGGGAGTCTATATTAAAGCATCTTCTGGCAAAAAGCCCCGCCACCTTGCCCAGCACGCCGGAACGGTTTTCCACCAGAACGGAATAAATTCTCTTTCTCATCTTTACACCCCTTGTCCACTTTGACGGACTCAAAATCTATCATCGGCCTGCAATAACGCGCGGATTGGTTTCCGACCTTACTTCACCAGGTCCATGGGGTCAATCAGACACTCCAGCAGCACCGCCCTGTCATCCCCCAGAAAGGTGTCCAGCACTTCCTCAACCCGGTCCATATTTTCCAGCAGCAGATACCGCATATCGTAAGCCGCCGCGATCTTGTCCAGCATGGGACTGCCGGAGAGATCCACCACCGAGTAATGATCCTTATACGTGTAGTGCTGGTACTCCCGCACCATTCCCAGATAGCCGTTTTTCAGCACAATGATCTTGACCGGGATATCGTACTGGCGCATGGTGGCCAGCTCCATCATGGACATCTGGAAAGAACCGTCTCCGCACACAGCGATCACCTGGCGCCTTTTATCCGCCAGCTTGGCACCCATGGCCGCCGGAATCGAATACCCCATGGTTCCCATGCCGCCGGAAGTGAGAAAACGTCCCTCTTTTACAATATGATAACTGCAGGACCAGATCTGGTTCTGTCCCACATCCGCCACATAGACTCCGTCGGGGTCCATTTTCTCGGACAGTCGGGTGATAAAGGCAGCCGGGTCCACATAGGCCGGATCGGGGCTGCGTCTGGCAACCAGGGTCCTCCGGTATTCCTCCAGGATTTGAAGCCACTCCTCATGCTCGCAGTGAAATTCCTCCCTGGAAAAATCCTGGAAAATATGCTTCACATCGCCTACCAGAGGTATGGTGGGCCCCGCGTTCTTGCCGATTTCCGCCGGGTCCACATCGATATGCACCAGCACTTTGTCTCTGGTGATCAGATCCGGCTGGCTCACCGCCCTGTCCGCCACCCTGGCACCGGCCATTATGAGCAGATCCGACTCGTTCATGGCCCTGTTGGCGCAGGCTTTGCCGTGGTTGCCCACCATGCCGAAGTACAGGGGATGTTCCGTGGGCATAACACTGATGCCCATCATGGTGGACACCACCGGAATACGGTATTTCTCCACAAATTCCCGCAGATCGTCTCTGGCCTCGCTGAGCAGCACACCGCCGCCCACACAGATAATGGGGCGCTTCGCCCTCTCCAGTTCCCGGATCACCTTCTTGATCTGTACCGCGTGTCCCTTGACTGTGGGTTTGTAGGTGCGCATATTGACCTCTTCCGGGTACTGGAACCTGGTGACGGGGGCATTCTGGATATTGATGGGAATATCGATCAGCACGGGGCCTCTGCGGCCGGTGTTGGCGATATGAAAGGCTTCCCGGAAAATCCGGGGGATGTCCGCCACATTCTTGACCAGATAGCTGTATTTGACAAAGGACTCCACGGCTCCGGTGATATCCGCCTCCTGGAAGGAGTCACTGCCCAGCAGATCCGTATGTACCTGCCCGGTGATGCACACCAGGGGAATGCTGTCCGCGAAGGCGGTGGCGATCCCTGTGATCACATTGGTCGCGCCCGGGCCGCTGGTGACGGCGCAGACGCCGGGCCGGCCCGTGAGCCGGGCCATACCGCTGGCCGCATGGGCCGCGTTCTGCTCCGTGCGGATTAGTATGGTCTGAATCTCCGATTGCAGAATACTGTTATAAAACGGACATATGGCCACCCCCGGATAGCCGAACACATATTTTACGCCCTCTTCCTCCAGACATTTGATTATGGCATCTGCACCTATCATATAAACCTCCTGAACTTAAGATTGCCGATCCTTTTGCTTTACGCATCCCCTGTTTTGATTTCTCCATTTTATCCTGCTGAACCGTTCAAATTTCCGATTAACCTGACTACATAATGCCGGCCATATATGTATAGCCGATGCTGTACGGTAATTCTGGCGTTATGTAGTATAACACAATGAATTATTGTACACAAGTCATAGATTTAACCAGATTTCGTCCTCAATACAAAGAATCCCTGTTATAATCCGTCATCCCGCCCCCCAATCTGCCATACAATTCCTTCACCGTGGTCTCCCCCTGCATAACAGCCAGCAATTCCCGATGGGTCACACCAATCAATTCCACGAACTCCACTTTTCCGTTGGGAGTATCCAGGGGCTTGAGCCTGCTGTCCGGGGCCGTGATAAATCCGGTGATATTCGACCGCCGGTTGACATCTATCCCCTGGGTCTGTCCGGTATACACATATTCCCAGGCGTTAAAGAGTTCCCCCTGGTTGAAAGTGAGGCGGGCCAGTTCCTGCAAAATCCCGCAGACGCACATCCATTCCGCCCTCTCGTCCTCATAGTCGTCTTTTTTGAGTCGGAAGGTAAACTCCATTCCATAGCCGCTGTACTCCGGATCGTCGCATTCCTTCTCATACAGCTCCGACATTCCGTAAGTCACAAAATGCCAGTAATCCCCGCCGTCATAAACGTCAATCCCGTCCAGCGGGTCCTTGCCGCCAAGCCTCCATTTAAGCAAGGTACCATAATGCTCCAGCAGCGCTCCTCCATAAACCCTCTCGCATTCCCCGGCGATGGCATCCCATCCCGCCGTCTGCAATTCCTCTTCCTTCATAATCCTTCTCTCCTCGCTACCGTTTCGGAAGTCACCTTTATCTTGCCTTATGTGCTTTCCTTCCGTCCATCATCACGCACGTCTGAAAAAGCATTCTCCCTATGCGTTCATCAGACCCAGCAGACGTCTGGCCAGCTTCACCGCCTCCGCCGCGTCCTTGGAATAGCCGTCCGCCTGAATCTCGTCCGCGTATTCCTGGGTGATCACTGCACCGCCGATCATGATTCTGGCGGTCACTCCCTCTTCTCTGGCAAGAGCGATCACCTCCCGCATCCGCTGCATCGTGGTGGTCATCAGCGCCGACAGGGCGATGATATCCGCATGATGCTCCTTCGCCGCCTGTATGATGGTTTCCTTCGGCACATCCTTGCCCAGGTCTATCACCTGAAAGCCATAATTTTTCAGCATCAGCGCCACCAGATTCTTGCCGATATCATGAATATCACCTTCCACGGTGGCGATGACCACCACCGGCATGGAATCTCCGTTCTGCTCCTTCAGCAGATACGGCTCCAGCACCTCGATGGCGCTCTTCATGGCCTCGGCGCTGGCGATCAGCTGGGGCAGAAAATATTTTTTCTGTTCAAAGAGGTCTCCCACTCTGTTAATTGCGGGCAGAAGGCTCTCGTTTAACAGTCTGCCAGGGTCCTCCCCCTCCTCAACGGCCTGCGCGGTCATGGCGGCGATTCCGCTGCGATTCCCCTTCAGCACGGCCTCCGAGATTTGCTCCAGACGCGTCCCCAAGGCATGGGCCGCTGAAACGTTTTTGCCGTTGCCAGAGCCGGAATCAGCCCCCGCATTGCCGGAATCCCTCTGCCCTGCATCCGCCGCGTTGTCGCCTGTGGAGCTCTGTCCTCCGTTTGCGGCGCTCCGACTGCCGTCCCGCGCGGTTTGATTTCCCGCCGCGGGCTGTAATTGGGCCGCGTACTGAATGTATCGCAAATCCGCGTCCTTTTTGGCTTTCAGCATATCTGTTGCCAGCGCCCCGCAGACCAGCATCTCCTGGGAGGGATTGGCGATGGCCATGGTCAGCCCCTCATAGATGGCCAATGTCAGAAAGGCTGTATTCACATAGGGTCTTGCAGGCATGCCGAAGGAGATATTGGACAAGCCGCAGACCGTGGCCAGCCCCTGCTCCCTGCAATAACGGATGGTCTCCAGTGTCTCCAGGCCCGCCTGCCCGTTGGCACCGATGGTGGTCACCAGACCGTCCACCACAATATCCTCCCTGCGCATGCCAAGCTCCAGCGCCCGGGTCACAATGCGGTCGATAATCTCCTTTTTTTCCTCCAAATCCCGGGGCAGCCCTTCATCCGACAGAGGCAGCAGGATAAACATGGCACCGTACTTTTGCACAATGGGCAGCAGCTTTTCGAACTTCTCTGCCTCATAGGAAACCGAATTTACCAGCGCCCTTCCGGGATAATGGCGCAGCGCGGCCTCCAGCACTTCCACATGGCTGGAGTCCAGGGACAGAGGCAGATCCGTCACGCCCTGCACCTCCTCCAGCACCTCCAGCATCATGGCTCTCTCATCGATGCCGCTCATTCCCATATTCACATCCAGAATGGAGGCCCCGCATTCCTCCTGTTCCTGCGCAAACTGCAGCACCAGATCCATACAGCCGTTCCGGAGCTGTTCCTGAAATTTTTTCTTCCCGGTGGGATTGATCCGCTCCCCTACAATCAGGAAAGGGTCCCCGAGACCGAAGGACAGGGTCCGCCGCTCACTGGTCAGATAGCGGATGCCCTGAGGAGGTCTCTTATGCTCCGCAGGCTTTCTTCCCTGTGTCAGGCGTTTCAGCCCCGCGATATAGGCAGGGTCCGTGCCGCAGCAGCCTCCCAGAATCACGGCTCCCGCCGCCACCAGTTCCTCCATCTCCGCGGAGAAAGTGTCGCAGTCCATATCATATGTCGTCTGCCCCTGTTCGTTCACCCCGGGCAGCCCCGCGTTGGGCTTGGCAATCAGTGGCAGGCTGCTGACCTCCGCCATGGCCTCCACAATCTCCTTCATCTTCGCAGGGCCGGTGGAACAGTTTACCCCGATGGCGCTCGCCCCCAGACTTTCCAGCACGACAGCCGCCGTCCGGGCGTCCGTGCCAAAAAGCGTACGTCCCTCCGCCTCAAAGGTCATGGTCACCATCACCGGAAGCTGTGTGGCTTCCCGGGCGGCAATCAGTGCTGCCCGGGTCTCCCCCAGGCTCATCATGGTCTCCACCACGAGCAGGTCCGCACCGGCTTTTTCCATCAGCCGGATCTGCTCTTTGTACACCTCGATCAAAGTCTCCAGATCCATGTCGCCCATGGGCTTTAGCTGCCGCCCCGTCATGGTCAGGTCCCCGGCCACCAGGACCTCCGCCCCGCCCGCCGCCTCTTTAGTCAGAGCCACCAGACCCTTGATCATTTCCTCCTGCCGGTCTGCCAGACCGTACTCCCCAAGTTTGATCCGGTTTGCAGTAAAAGTGGGGGCGTACAGAATATTGCTTCCCGCCTCCACATAGCTTTTCTGCAATTCCACCAGCGCCCGGGGATGCTCCAGTATCCACTGCTCCGGGCACACTCCCCCGGGCATTCCCCGCTTGATCAGATTGGAGCCTGTGGCCCCGTCCAACAGGATAAATCTGTCTTTACAGAAATCCCTGAACTGTTGCTTTGTCATCGCATGATCCTCCCCATGTAGTAGAACCCCTGGCACTTGTCCAGAGCCACCGGAACAATCCGGCCAATCAGCTCCGGCGAACCCGGAAAATGCACCAGTGTATTGTTGGACATACGGCCTGTGAGCAGACCTTCCTCATGCTCGTTTATCTCCTCCACCAGGACCTCGGCCACCTGCCCCTGATATCTGGCCACCTGTTCTCTGGCGGTATCCTGCACCACCTTAAGCACTCTGTCAAAGCCTTCCCGGACCTGCTCCTCCGGCACCTGGTCAGGCATGGATGCCGCCGGGGTTCCCGTGCGTCTGGAATAGATAAACGTAAAGGCATTATCATATCTGACCCTTCGGATCACATCAATGGTATCCTCCACATCCTCCATGGTCTCCCCGGGAAATCCTACAATAATATCCGTAGTGATGGCAATATCCGGAATTTCCCGCCGGATCTTCTCCGCCAGGGCCAGGTACTGCTCCTTGGTGTAGCGGCGGTTCATCCGCTCCAGAACGCGGGTGGAACCGGATTGCAGGGGCAGATGCAGATGACGGCAGATCTTCCTGGATTCCTTCATCACCTGAATCAGTTCGTCCGACAGATCTTTTGGATGGGAAGTCATAAACCGGATTCTCTCCAGGCCCTCTATCTTTTCCACCTCCCGGAGAAGCCCGGCAAAGGTTATGGGTTCTTTCAGATTTTTTCCGTAGGAGTTCACATTCTGCCCCAGCAGCATGACCTCCACCACGCCCCCGGCGGCCAGCCGACGGATCTCCCGCAGAATATCCTCTGGCTCCCGGCTGCGCTCCCGGCCGCGCACATAGGGCACAATACAGTAGCTGCAAAAATTGTTACACCCAAACATAATGTTAATGCCCGACTTGAAGGGATATTTCCGCTCCACTGGCAGATCCTCCACGATCTGATCAGTGTCCTCCCAGATATCAACAATCATCCCCTGCTCTTCAAAACTTCTGCAAAGCAGTTCCGCAAAACGGAAAATATTGTGGGTGCCAAAAATCAGGTCCACAAAGCGATAGCTGGCGCGGAGTTTTTCAATCACCGCAGGCTCCTGCATCATACATCCACACAGGGCAATCTTCATGGCCGGATTCCGCTTCTTACGGTTTTTCAGTTCCCCCAGACGGCCATAGACCCGCTGATTGGCGTTGTCCCGGACCGTGCAGGTATTGAAGATCACAAAATCCGCGTTCTCATCATCTGTCATCTCATAGCCCACCTGACGCAGAATCCCCGCCAGCTTCTCGGAATCCCTGGCGTTCATCTGGCAGCCGAAGGTTTGCGTAAACGCGGTTGGGCGACGGCCATTTTTCCGTTCCAATCCCCGAACCCACTCCCGGCATTTCGCCATATAATAGTACTGCCTGGCTGGTTCTTCAATGGGCGGTTCTGCATGTATGTCTATTTTATCTAAATCAATTTCCTGATACATTTCTTTTGACCCTTCTCCCTTTCCGCCTTATAACCAAAGCAAGAAATGTTTTTTAATCGTATAATCTTATGACTTCTAATTCGTCCGGTTCAGGGATTACTTCAGGCATAAACTTTACAATTGCTCTATATAAAGTATCAATATCTTTTTCCGGAACCAATTCTATCATATTTTTTGACATCTCCATCTTCAACTTTCTTTTTGATGCTACACAGTCAGACAAATACAAGTTGATCAATGTCTGATAAGGTATCCCCAGACTTTCCGACTGACTTTTGAAGTAATCTATGGTTTCCCATAAAACTGACCAATATGGTCATTTTATTGACTGCATTGGTCAGAATGCCTGAGAAATCAGACAAACCTTCTCACAAGTCCAGTCAGCAGCTTCACCACCTGCTCCATGGACTGTACGCAGACATACTCAAACTTGCCATGACAGTTTTCTCCCCCGGTACAGATATTGGGACACGGAAGCCCCATAAAGGACAGCCTTGCACCGTCGGTGCCGCCCCGGATGGGGGTGATGACAGGCCTGATCCCCTGCTCTTCCATGGCCTCCACCGCCCGGTCCACCAGATCCATATGCTCTTCCATGACTTCTCTCATGTTATAGTAGGAATCCTTCATATCCACTGTCACAGTGCCCGCGCCATATTTCATATTCAGAAAGTCGGCGGCATTTCTGAAAAATTCCTTTTTTTCTTCGAACAGGCGTCTGTCATGATCCCGGATAATATAGTCCGCCCGAGTCGCCTCCACATTGCCCTGGATGCTGTCGAGATGGAAAAATCCCTCATACCCTTGCGTGTACATGGGATTCTCACAGACGGGCAGCATGCTCTGGAACTCCTGCGCAATCAGGATGGCATTCTTCATCTTCCCCTTGGCAGAGCCCGGATGAACACTGCATCCCTGTACATAGAGTCTGGCCCCGGCAGCGTTGAAATTCTCATACTCCAGTTCCCCAAGAGCCCCGCCGTCCACCGTATAGGCCGCCGCAGCCCCGAATAGTGCCACATCAAAAAAATCCGGCCCCGCGCCGATTTCCTCATCGGGAGTAAATCCGATCCGAATCTTTCCATGGGGAATCTCCGGATGGTTCAGAAAGTATTCCGCCATGGTCATGATCTCCGCCACGCCTGCCTTGTCATCCGCTCCCAGCAGTGTGGTGCCGTCCGTGACAATCAGATCCTGTCCCTGATATCCGCGAATCTCCGGGAAATCCGCCGTCCGCAGCACGATTCCCTGTTCCTGATTCAAAACAATATCCTCCCCGTCGTAATCATGGACAATCCGGGGTTTTACTCCGGCCCCGCTCATGGCCGGGGAGGTATCCATGTGGGCGATAAAGCCCACTACAGGCCTGTCCTCAAACCCCTCCGAGGCGGGTATGGAGGCATAGACATAACAGTGCTCTCTGTCATAGGTAATCTCCGCGGCCCCCATACCTTGCAGTTCATCCGCCAACAGCTTCGCCAGATCATGCTGTTTCAATGTGCTGGGATGGGTGTCGCTCCCCTCATCCGAGCAAGTGTCTATCTGTACATAGCGTAAAAACCGATCCGTTACATTTTCCATGATGCGTCTCCTTTTCCAAAGCCTGTCCCCGGTGCTCCATCCGGCTGTAATCGGGATGGAGCACCGGGCGGATATTTCACAGGGCGCTGCCTGATCAGGCAGCGCCCTGTACTTTTCATGACTATATCATGACGACAGAATCCTTACAGAGCGTAAGTTCTTTATCTGCCTCCTGACTGATCCCGTCACTCATCTCCTGTCGCCTTTGCCGCTTTCCCGGCCAGGAACCCGGACAATACGGCGCTTAAGTCTACCCCTGTGGATTCCTTCAGGCCGTCCGTCACCTGATTGACCGTATTGATGATATCCCTGGTCAGCTTGGCGCTGTTGCCGTCGCCGTACATGGTGATCTTCTCCACCTTTTCCAGAGGAGCGGCAGCATTCCTGACCACCTCGGGCAAGGCCTTGAAGTACATCTCCAGCACAGCGGCCTCGCCCATCTTGGCCATGGCCTCCGCCTTCTTCTCAATACCGTCCGCCTCCGCCACGGATTTTGCGCGGATAGCCTCCGCCTCCGCCAGACCCTTGGTCCTGATGCCCTCGGCCTCCTGCTCCATCTTATACTTCTGCGCTTCGGCCTGGGCCTTCATGGCTTCGGCCTCCTTCTCGGTCTCAAACTTCCGGGCCTCCGCCTCTCTCTGGCGCTCATACAGTTGGGCGTCCGCCTGCTGCTGCTTGGCGAACTTATCCGCCTCCGCTTTCTTCTTGACCTGCGCCTCCAGCGTCTGCTCCGCGATCTCCACCTCTTTCTGTTTCAGCAGAATCTCCTTCTCCTGCTTGGCGATATTGGCGTTGGCGGTAGTGATCTCCACCGTCTTGCGCTGCTCCTGTTCCTGAATTGTATAGGCTGCGTCCGCCTCCGCTTTCTTGACGTCGGACACCTTTTTCAGTTCCGCCTTCTTTATTGCCAGCTCATTCTGCTTGATGGCGATCTCGGTTTCCGCGTTCACCTCCGCCTCGTTGGCCTCCCTCTTGGCATTGGCCTGGGCCTTGGCGATCTCCTTCTCGCTGTCCGCCCTGGAGATGGCGGCGTTCTTCTGGATCTTGACAATATTGTCCACACCCAGATTCTCGATGACGCTGTTATTGTCCACAAAGTTCTGCACATTGAAGCTGATGATATCCAGGCCCATGGCCGCTAAATCCGGCTCCGCGTTCTCCTTTACCAGAACCGCGAATTTCTGCCGGTCGCTGACCATTTCCTCCAGAGCCATCTTGCCCACGATTTCACGGACATTGCCCTCCAGAACTTCCCGCGCCACACCGCCGATATAGTCGGGTTTCTTGTTCAGAAAGTTCTGGGCCGCCAGCTTCAGTCTCTCCTCATTGTCGCTGATCTTCACATTGACCGTGGCATCCACCTTGATATTGATATAATCCGCGGTGGGAACCGCTGTGGAGGTCTTAACATCGATGGGAATCAGCTGCAGGTTCAGCTCATCCTTCCTCTCCAGAAACGGGATCTTCACCCCCGCCTTGCCGATCAGCACCTTGGGTTTCCGGCGCATACCGGATATAATCAGGGCTGTATCCGGTGAAGCCTTCACATAACCGGTCAAGAAGATGACTACGACAAACACGATGGCCAATACGATAGTAATCACAATACTTACAGATAACATAATGTATCTCCTTTCGTCTCCCCGCCCACGGCCCCGCGCCGCAGGTGTCCTCTTTATGTTATGCACCTATTATAGCACATCAGAACTGTTTTTCGCCACACAAACATCTGCACGATAAAACAATATGGCTTTCTGTCCCCGCACGTTACGGACCGTAAAAAAGTACAGGCATCAATCTGCCGCAGACTGTGACGCAGGTCCGGCACAGCCTAATCCGGCCTGACCTGTCCGCTGCCGGTGATTCTGTATTTATAGCTGGTCAGTTCCTTAAGGCCCATGGGACCTCTGGCGTGGAGCTTCTGGGTACTGATCCCGATCTCCGCGCCGAAACCGAACTCATAACCGTCCGTGAATCTGGTGGAGGCGTTCACATAGACGCAGGCCGCGTCAACCCTGTTCAGGAACTGCTCCGCCGCAGCAGAATTGTCCGTGATAATGCTTTCGGAATGATGGGTGCTGTAGCGGTTGATATGGTCGATGGCCTCTTCCAGGGAATCCACGGTCTTCATGGAAATAATATAGTCCAGATACTCCCTGCCGTAATCCTTCGGGGTGGCCGGGACCGCGCCGCATATGGCATCGCAGACCCTCTCATCTCCCCTGATTTCCACGTGCTTCTCCCCCAGTGCCTTCTGGAGCCGGGGCAGCAGCGCTTCCCGCACAGCCTCGTGTATTACCAGTGATTCGCAGGCGTTGCAGACGCCGATTCTCTGGGTCTTGGCATTTACGATGATGGGAACCGCCATATCCAGATCCGCGTCCCGGTCCACATAGATATGACAATTTCCTGTTCCGGTCTCGATCACGGGAATGGTGCTGTTTTCCACCACCGCCCGGATCAGTCCCGCGCCGCCTCTGGGGATCAGCACATCCACATACTCCTTCATACGCATAAAAGCCCCGGTTACGGCCCGGTTCGCATCCGTGATCAGTGATACGGCATCCTTTGTGATGCCGCAATCCTCCAGCGCCTGCCGCAGCACATGGGCAATCGCCATATTGGAGGCCAGTGCGTCGCTTCCCCCCTTGAGGATCACCGCATTGCCTGCCTTAAAGCACAGAGCAAAGGCATCCGCCGTCACATTGGGCCTGGATTCATAGATGATGCCGATAACTCCCAGAGGGACCCGGCATTTTTCGATGTGCAGGCCGTTGGGCCGGTCAAAGCTCTCCAGGCATTCCCCCACCGGGTCCGGCAGCGCCGCGACCTGCCGAAGTCCCTGGGCCATGGAAACGATCCGCCCCTGATCCAGCAACAGACGGTCCAGCATGCCCTGGTGCATTCCGCTTTCCCTCCCCCGCTCAAGATCCCGGGCGTTGGCGGCCAGGATTTCCCGGGTATGCTCTGTCAAAGCGTCCGCCGCATGCTCCAGCGCCTTGTTTTTTTCCTCTGTGGTCAGATTTTGCAGCTCATATTTGGCGGCTGCCGCCCGCTTACCCATTTCCGTTAAATCCATAATGTCCCCCTGTTTGTGTCTTTCATACATAATGAATGAACGCTGTCGTGATCTCTCAGACGATTGTGAAACGTACTCCGCAAGAGACGGGATGTGTGTCAGAAAAGATCTGGCGAAATGCTTCCCGGCAGCGATGCCTTCTCACACCAGAATCACCTGGTAGGGCTTGCAGTCCGTCTCCTCCACAGGCAGCTTCTCCACCAGCTGACAGCTGTGTCCGATACCGATGGAATACGTCAAAAACCGGGGATGCGCCTCCAGATAACGGTCATAGTAACCGCCGCCGTATCCGAGCCGATTCCCGTAAGGGTCATAGGCCACACCGGGCATCAGCATCAGCGCAGGGCCCCCGGGCCCTGTCTCCTCCCCGCGCAGAGCAGGATTTTCCGCAATCTCTCTGTATGGATGCAATTCCGGCGGTTCCAGTATTCCATGAAATCCCGGCTGCAGTTCCTCCGGAGAATCAATCTGAAAAAAATCCATCCGGTGCCCCGGCAATACCCTGGGCAAAAATACCTGTTTCCCCAGCCGCAGCGCCTCCCGGATCAGTTCACCGGTCTCCAGTTCGCTTCCGTAGCTGGCATAGCACAGCAAAATATCCGCCCGGTAAAACCACTGATGTCCCAGCAGCCTCTCCGTGATCAGACAGGCCGCCCTGCGCCGCGCCTCCTGGGAAAGCGCGTCCCGGCGGGCCAGAACCGCCTGCCTGACATATCTTTTCCGCTCTTTGGTCTCCTCACTCATAAACGCCCCTGTCTGTCCTTTTCGCCGACTCACTGCTCCGGGCGCGGAGATTTCCCGCCGTATTTTTCCCCCAGATTTTCCAGTGTGCCGTCCTCTTTCTGAATGGTGATGCTGTCCAGCTGCCCCCGGAGATTAGCCCGCACACTGGCCACGTACTCCTGACGGAGAGCCGCCTGTTCGGCCTTTTCCTCCTCCGTCAGCCCCTGGGACTGAGATTTGTGGTATAAGGCGTTGATCCGGGCTATTTTTTGTTCCATAGTCCTTTCGTCCATATGAGCCTCCCTGTATTGCAAAGCCGGTCCGGCAAATATGCCTGATCCGCCTTTTGAGCTGATTTCCATATCCGGCTGCCGCAGCTTCTATTGCCGCCTGTGCAGACGGCTGACAAACTGCGGCAGATCAAACCCCTCTTCCCTGTTCGCCACAAAGAGGGTTCCCTCCTGCCCGCCGTCCAGGATTCTGTGCAGAATGCCGATATCCCTGCTGTTGGCAATCACCATATCCACACCGGAGCCGGTGGCGATACGCGCAGCCTGCAATTTGGTGTTCATGCCGCCCGTTCCCACATTGCTTCCTGTGCTGCCCTTGCCCATGGCCAGCAGCTCCTCTGTCAGTTCATCCACCTGGGGAATAAACGACGCCTCCGGGTTCTGCCTTGGGTCATCCGTATAAAGACCGTCTATATCGGAGAGCAGGATCAGCAGATCCGCGTCCACCAGCGCCGCCACAATGGCCGAGAGCGTGTCATTGTCCCCGATCTCAATCTCGTAGGTGGCCACCGTGTCGTTCTCGTTGACAATGGGAACCACCCCCATCCGCAGCAGCTGGGTAAATGTATTGTGGGCGTTAAAGCGGTTCAGATCATCCACAATGGTATTCTTCGTCATGAGAATCTGCGCCGCCACCTGGTTGTATTCCGCAAAGATCTTCTGATATGTCATCATCAGCCGGGCCTGTCCCACGGCGGCGCAGGCCTGCTTCACCGCCATCTGCCGCTCCCCGTCATCCTCCGTGATCTCCCGGAGCCCCACGGCCTTCCTGCCCACGGCTATAGCGCCGGAAGTGACCAGAATCACATCCTTTCCCTGGTTGCGGATGTCACACAGCTCCCGCACCAGTTTCTCCAGACGGATATAGTCCAGATCCCCTGTCGACGCATGCTGTAAGGAGGAAGAGCCGATTTTCACCACAATGCGCCGCTTATCCCTGAGCGCTTCCCTCGCCGCGCGTTTCGTTTCCGTACCTGCTGTTGCCACTTTATATTTCCTCGCATTCGTATATACTATGACTCTTATTTCTTCTAGATTCTATCATCAATTGTTTCATACGTCAATGATACTTCTCCCTTGGAGCACACCGGAGCGCAAAAAGACTTGCCGCCCGCCTGAATGAGAGGTTCCTCCGGCGGCTTAAAGACGGAGGCGATGGCCTCTGCCACCTTGATTCCGTCCATGGCCGCGGATGTGATTCCTCCCGCGTACCCGGCCCCCTCACCGCAGGGATAAATCCCCCGTATCCGGGACTGTAGTTCCTCGTCTCTGAGAATCCGGACAGGCGACGAAGTCCGGCTCTCCACCCCTGACAGAATGGCGTCCGGACGGTTAAAGCCGGGGATCTGCCGGCCAAACTGCTCCATGCCCTCCACAAAAGCCCTGCTCAGTTCCTCTGGCAGAAGGCCGCTGAGATCACTCTCCCGCCACTTCCCCTTGATGCAGGGCTGCAGGGGCTGCTCCCGGCAATCCGGTGAAAATTCTGCGGTCCCCTTTCCCTGGTCCGCCATCAGTTCCTCCTGGCTGCATCCCTGTTCCACACAAGCCTTATAGATTCCATAGCGCTGTACAGGCACCGCTCCCTGTCCCAGCCGATAAGCTCTCTCCTCCAGCCGCCGCTGAAACGCCACCCCCGCCAGGGGATCTGCAAGGGGATCTGCCTGGAAATCCGCCAAAGGTTCTGCCTGGCCTTCCCCCTTAACAGATTCCAGACCTTCCGGCTGAGAATCCCCCCGGCTGACACGGCTATAGTCCTTCGGCGTTACGGACACAATGATCGCGCTGTTGGCATTGCTTCCGTCCCGGCGGCTGTAGCTCATACCGTTTACGGCAAGCCGGCCGGGCTCTGAGGAAGCATTGACCACATAGCCTCCGGGACACATGCAGAAAGAGTACACTCCTCTGTCGTCGGATGCCCTGGCTGTCAGTTTATAGGAGGCGGCTCCCAGGACCGACTCCGGTAAAGTCTCAGAAACCGACTCTCCGGCAGCTTTTGAAAAGCTGACAGCTCCCGGCACCGGGTCCGGGGTGCTTTCCGGATTTCCCGGCATCTCTGCCCCATACTGGGCCCGGTTGATCATGCTCTGCGGATGTTCAACCCGCAGACCCACGGCAAAGGGCCTGGCCTCCATGGGCAGTCCCGCCTCATGCAGCATCTGAAAAGTATCTCTGGCACTGTGACCGATGGCCAGCACCAGCTGCTCGCAGGGAATACGGCGTCCTCCACTGACATAAACCGCCGTGATCCGGCTCCCGTCCTCCTCCGTTTCCAGTCCTTCCAGCATGGTTCCAAAGAGTACCTGCCCGCCCCGGTCCAGAATCTCCTGCCGCATGTTCTTGACCACCTGTGACAGCACATCCGTGCCCATATGGGGTCTGGCGTCGTACAAGATCCGCTCCGGCGCGCCGTGAGTCACAAAGGTCCGCAGCACTTCCCGGTTTCTGCCATACTTGTCCTTGACCAGCGTGTTTAGTTTTCCGTCCGAAAAAGTCCCGGCACCGCCCTCCCCGAACTGCACATTGGACTGGGGCTGTAAGATGCCCTCATCCCAGAAACGCTGTACATCCGCCCTGCGCCTGTCCACATCCTGTCCCCTCTCCAGCACGATGGGCTTATAGCCATGCCGGGCCAGATAGCAGGCGCAGAAAAGCCCAGCCGGCCCCATCCCCACAATCACCGGCGGATGGGTGAGCGGCTTTTCACCGCAGTCCGGGAAATGATAAGTCTGTTTCACCGTCCGGGTGACAAGCGCCTGTCCAAGACGCCTGCAGATCCCCGCCTCCAGGGAGGGTTTTTTCAATTCCACATCCACCGTATAGCTGCACCAGATCTCCGGTTTTTTCCGGGCGTCAATGGAACAGCGCAGAATTTCCATATGCTGTATATCCTTTTCGTCCAGCTTGAGCAGTCTGGCCGTCTTTCGCAGAATTTCCCGCTCTCCCTGACCGGGTTTTATCTTTATCTGATTGACTCGCAACATATTTTATTCCTCATCCCTGTATCCGGGTTTGCCGTTACGCCTCCCGCTTCCCTGTCCCGCCGCGCTTCCCGCGATATATCCGCTTGCCCAGGCCCATTGCAGGTTATAACCGCCGCAGCGTCCATCCACATGAAGCAATTCCCCTGCCATATACAGGCCATGGCAGCGCCCGGACTGCAGCTGCCCGTCCACCTCCCGCATGCTGACGCCGCCCCGGCATACCTGCGCGTTTTCAAAGGAATGGCTGCCAGTGACGGTAAAGGGCAGATGACGGCACAGCTCAAAAACGCGCCGCAGTTTCCGCCGGTCCGCCCCGGCCGCGCGCTCTTCCGGCGAAAGCCCTGCCTGCCGGACGCACACGGCCATAATCTTTTTATGCAGCATACCCGTAAAAAACATTTCCACCGTCTCCTGCCTCATCTGTTCCATTCTCTCCCGGCACAGCCGCTCATAGACATCCTCTTCGCACCGGGGGAAAAAATCCAGCTCCGCGCGCAGCTCCTTCTTCCTGGCCAGCAGCTGGTTCACCCCGCCGCTGAGTTGAAACACCGGGATGCCGGATATGCCATACTCCGTAAGCTGAATTTCCCCCGTCTCTTCAAACAGCAGATCCCCCTGTCCGCTTCCGTAAATCCGTACCGTCCCCTCCGACCGCACTCCCGCCAGAGCCTTGCAATATTTTTCGCCGCAATGGAGCTGCACCAGGGAGGGCACGGGCGGGACGATCCGATGCCCCAGAGACCGGGCCAGCGCATAGCCGCTGCCGTCTGACCCGGTCCCGGGAGCCGCCTGTCCGCCGCAGGCCAGCACCACCCGCTCCGCCCGCAGTTCTCTGCCATTGTCCAGCTTCAGTATGTACTCCTGTCGCGCGCCCCGGTTTGCCGCCCGGGAAGTCACCTCCCGCACCGCGGCCCGGGTCATGACTTCTACCCGTTCCCGTTCCAATCCGTAGCGCAGCACATCCAGCACCGTTGCCGCCTGCCCGCTGAAGGGATAGAGATATCCCCCCCGCTCCCGCACCATAAGTCCCAGAGACGAAAAAAAGGCGATGGTCTCCTCCGTCCCGAAACGCTCCAGAACGGAGGCTGCCACTGCCATATTGTCGCTATAGTAACAGGCGGGGCTCAAATCCCTGTTGCCCAGATTGCACTTGCCGTTGCCGGTCATCAGTATTTTTTTCCCCGGCCTCTCTCCACGTTCCAGCAGCGCCACCCTGGCGCCGGACCGGGCCGCCGCTATGGCCGCCGTCATCCCCGAAGCGCCGCCGCCCGCCACCGCCACATCGTATCTGTCAGCTGGTATAGTTTTCCAGGAAGTCATACAGCCTCTCCTCATCCGCAATATATTTCACTCCGATAATCTCCTGCTGCAAGCGCTCCGGAAGATGGGAAAGACGGATATTCGTATATTGATATACGGTTTCCCTGTCTTCCTTATAGACCACGATCAGGTCGTTGATCGCCACCACATAGAAGCTCTTCGAAGGCTGCACATACCGGTAATTCATCTGAACCACCACCCGGCTGGGGGCGAAGGAGAGCACGTCCAGGCTCACAAATCCCCTCTCCTTCTCGGACAGCGGCGGTGCCGCCTCATAGCTCTCCATGGCCGCCACGAACTGTTCCCGGTTCATGCCGATATACATATCGGGGAGTTTCACGCTGGTCTCCACCTCCGAACCGTTCAGGAGATCCTTTTCCCGCAAAATGTATTCCGTCTCCGCATTGACAGTCTCCGGGATGCTGATAACCTGGGAGGCCGGTCCGTTCTGATCTTCCACATCCTCCGGCGGCGTCTCCATCACCTGATTATGCCATCTGGGCGCAGCCTCCGGCAGAGATATTTCCGGTGTTTCCTCCAACGTCCCCGGAAGCGTCTCCTGCCGGATCTGCTGCGGCTGATACCGCTGTGCCAGTCTGGCGCCCAGCAAGCCCCCTGTCATCCCCATCAAGCCGCATAACAGCAGCCCTGCTGAAAATATGCCTATCCGCTGTCCCTTCGTCCTCGTCCGTCTCATCTCTTACCCCTTTTTCCCACAATCCGTGAAAAACGGCTCAACGAGACGTTTTTCTATGTGCGATCCAATCTCACACATAGTATCAACCATATTTTATGAAATTATACGTTCCAGCATTTTTCTGGCCTGTTTTCCATACAACACGGAAATCTCATATTCCCGTATATTTTTCGTTGCCACCAGGATGCCCCCATAAACCACTGCCCCCAGCAGGGCGGCCACCGCCACGGCCGCCACATCGCTCATATGGGCGCCCAGCAGTTTGTCGGCCAGCAGGATTAACAGCCCCATAATCCCTGCCCCCGCCAGCGGCACCCCCAGAATCCGGACATAGTCCGTACCCATTCTGCCCCGCCAGACGCAGTAAGCCGCCATTCCTGCCAGCAGAATAATGGTGGACACAAAGGCTCCGTACAGGATTCCGGCGGCGCTGTATCCGCTGCCTCTGACAAAGAGACTCTGGAAAATCATATTCAGAACCGTCCAGATTCCCAGCATGCCCATCAGAATATACTGCTCTCCGTGGGCCAGGAGGATCATTGAGAACAGCGCCACAAGCCCCAGTGCCAGAACCAGGCCCCCGCCTATTCTCAGCATGCCGCTCATGTTTTCCTCTCCTCCGGGAAAAAAGCCCGCCGCGATCCGCGGGGCCATCACCACCGCGGTCACGGCAAAATACAGCCCGGCCGTCCACACATAGTGCAGCCCGACCGCCGCCACATCCCGGGCATACCGCGCGTCCTCCCTGCGGACAGTTCCGCATAATCTGCCGTAGACGGGAAAACATCGGGCGGCGAGAACCAGCACAAATGCCGCGCATGGCAAAAGGCATTTCCCGATAAGACCGCCATAACCCGCCACTGCCAGATCGGCACTCAAGACTGCCAGGGGAGCCGCTTCCTCCGAAGCTGCTCCCTCCACTGCGGGGGCCAGCGCAGGCACATCAGTACTGAGTGACGCCGCTCCGCGCAGATAAAAAGCGCCGCCCAGCACCAAGGGGAGCACTGCCAGCATCGCCGTGCATACCCCCCGCCAAAGCGCCCCGCAGTAAATCCGGACCACGTCCCCCATGCTCTCCGTGCGGCGCAGTCCCTCCTGGCTTTTCTGTTCGTCCGTCTTCCTGTCACTGCCCAGATAAACCACAACCAGAAACAGTAATACCAGCAGTTCTGAGACCGCGATGCCAAGAGCAACTCCCATGGCCCCATACATACCGCTGTAACAGTCATTTTTCAACAGACGAGACACCTTGTCTCCATAACCCGTCAGCCATCTTCCAAACAAAGCGCCGAGTACCAGAAAAAATCCCTGGCGCATCACCGCGCTGACCAGAGAAGGCATGTAGCTGCCGCTTCCCTGGAAATAGCCCAGCAGCGCCGCGCTCAAAGCCTGGAACAGAATCACCGGAGCCAGCAGCTTCAGCGCGGACGCGCCGTAGGGTACCCGGAAGATACGTCCCGCCAGAGGCTCCGCCAGCAGCAAAAGAAGTGTGGTCAGCAGCGCCCCCAGGGCTCCCTGCAAAATGAAAAACTGCCCGCGCATCCGGGCCACCCCTTTGAACTGTCCCTTATTTCTGCGGTTTCTCTGCAGCTTTGCGATCACATCCGACACCCCGCAGGTCGCCAGCAGAAAAAAGAGACTGACGCCCTCCATGGCTACTGACAGACAGGCCATTCCCATATCTCCCAGCACCCTTCCCATGCCAGTCAAACCAATGATGCCAATAACATAGGTATAGCATATGATCTGCTTTATCTTGATCTCCTGTTGCCTCATAAAGGTCGTTTCCTTCCGTATTTTCAGCCGGCAAAACTCACGCCGGGTCCCTGGTAATGCCCAGCGCGTTCAGAACCTGTTCCTGCTTTTGCTCCATCACCGCCGCCTCCGCCGGTTCCATATGGTCGTAACCGCAGAGATGCAGCAGACTGTGCGCCACCAGAAACGCCAGTTCCCGCCGCAGGCTGTGTCCGTATTCCCTGGCCTGTCCGGCAATCCTGTCCACCGACAAAATGATATCCCCCAGAATCAGCTCGCCGCTGTCCGGGTCAAAGCAGTCCGCCCTCTGTTCCTCCGCGTTTTGAAAATCTCCCGGCGTGTCAAATTCCAGATTGGGAAAAGACAGCACATCCGTCTCCCTGTCAATCTGACGGTACTGCCTGTTGAACTCTCTGATCCCCTCATTGTCGGTGAGCAGCACGTTTATCTGCACCTGATAGGGACAGCCCTCCGACTCCAGCACGGCCGTTGCCACCGCCGCCACTGTCTGCTCCACATCGAAGGAATATGTCACATCGGTCTCATTCTCAACATAAAAAGTCATCGCAGCACTTCGCCCCCGTCCGTTCTCTTCCGTTTCTATTGCCTCCGGCCATGTCTCTTTTCTCTGCTCCTTGCCTTTTCTCTGTACTTCTCCCGTGCCTCATAATCGTCATAGGCCTTGACGATCTTCTGCACCAGAGGATGACGCACCACGTCCTTGCTGGTCAGATTGCAGAAAGCGATATCCTCCACCTTTCCCAGCACTTTCGCGGCCACATCCAGGCCGGACTGACTGCCGGTGGGCAGATCCTTCTGCGAGCTGTCGCCGGTGACCACCACCTTGGAGCCGAACCCGATCCGGGTCAGGAACATCTTCATCTGGGCAGGGGTGGTATTCTGCGCCTCGTCCAGAATAATGTAGGCGTTGTCCAAGGTACGGCCCCGCATATAGGCCAGGGGGGCCACCTCAATCAGCCCCTTTTCCATGTTTTTGGCAAAGTTCTCCGCGCCCATGATCTGATAAAGGGCATCATACAGGGGACGCAGATAAGGGTCCACCTTGCTCTGCAAATCCCCGGGCAGGAATCCCAGTTTTTCCCCCGCCTCAATGGCCGGACGGGTCAGAATGATCCGGCTGACCTCATCGTTCTTGAACGCCGTGATGGCCATGGCCATGGCCAGATAAGTCTTGCCCGTCCCCGCAGGCCCCAGGCCAAAAGTAATCATTTTGCCGCGTATGGCGTCCACATATTGTTTCTGCCCAAGGGTTTTGGGCTTGATCGGTTTCCCGCTGACGGTATGACAGATCACGTCCCCGTCAATCTCTGTCAGAATATTTTCTTTTTCTTCCATCCCTAATGTAATCGCGTAATTCACGCTCTGCTCCTCGATTTCATTGCCCCTTCTGGATATCTCCGTAAGCTGGCTCAGAATCCGGCATGCCTGATTTGCCTGATGCTCCTCCCCAGTGACGGCCACGCGTCCGTTGCGGTCCACCACGGTCACATGCAGATCCCTCTCGATCTTGCGGACATAGGAATCCCCCGCGCCGAAAATTTTCTGCATATGCTCCGCGGGCATATCCATCTGTAATGTCACTTCACTCATATTTCCTCTTCCCGCACCGCCGGAATCCGCCCCGGCCGGATTCCGGCGGTGTCTGCATAATAACGTCAATCATCCTGCCCTGCCGCTCCCGGCACGGGTTCCTCCCCGGAGATGGGCACAAGCCGTCCCGTGAGCTGATCTACCAGAATCCATCCCTCCATGGTCCAGCACACGCCTCCCTCTTCTATTTTAACATCTTTTTCAATAATGTGTACCCCCTTTTCCTCTAAAGTTGCAAGAAATTGCAGCTCCTTTTCCACCAGCAGCGCCTCCGCCTGCTTGAGCGTATATTCATGCTCCACATTCATGTACTCCCGGTAGACATACTGGCCCCAGGAAAGCGGGATGGACAGTTTCTCAAGCAACATGGGCGTATGTCCCTGGGTCACTGTATCATACACCAGATAAGGCCGTTCCTGCGGCAATTTGATCTCTTTCCCTCCCAGCCTCACAAAGGGACGGCTAAAGCTGCGTCCGGTATAAGACTTTTGGATATAGGTGGCGGGCAGCGTATCCTGATAAGTGATGGAATGCTCCACCGTAATATCCGCGTCTGCCGTAATATACAGATATTCCCGGACAGTGGCATCGTCGTTGTAGATCGGCACCCGGCCCTCCACCAACAATGTCCCCTCCTCCACAGTATCACCGATTTTCACCATCGGGACCCCGCTTCTCACGATCATGGAGGTAATGACGCCCGCGTATTCCGACACAAGATTCTGGCCGCCCTCCACAGGCACCGGTTCCTCCAGCATAGGGGCGTCATTTTCCTTTATGGAAATCTCCAGCCGGGTGCCGGAAAGTCGGGCCGAAGTCCAGGTGACCTCCGGAAAAGCGCGCCGGATTTCCCTCTCCAGGGCGCTGATATCCAGATCCGTCTTCCGCATACCCACACGCACCTGCAGGGAAGCCAGAAAATCCGTGAACACCTCCTGTGTGATCTGGTAATTGCCCTCCAGGGTGATATCCCACACAAATCGATAACTGACGATCCAGAAAGTGACGCAGAGAAATAAGCCTGCAATGAAAATTTTCCTTTTCAGAAGGCCGGGCAGTAAAAAAGGCAGTCCAAACTTCTGCAAGACGACTACCCTTACCCCCGTTTTTCTGGCTATGGGACGAAGCTGTAAAAACGCGTTCAGACTGATGCACATGGTATATACATCCCCATCCTTGCAGATATCCCACAACAGAATATTCTTATTGCTGCACAGATTCAGAAAGCGCTCCGGGGACACCCCCCATATTTTCATTCTGACATACCCTTTGAGGAATTGCAGTATTCCCAGCATATGAATCCTCCCGACTCAGATTACTGATATCTGACACAGCGGATGCAGCCGCTGATCTTCATGTCCTCATTGGTGTAGTATTCTATGGACAGCCGCTGCCCCTCAAAGCAGACCTGGCAGTTTTTGCCCTGCAAAAGGATCTGACACTCTGTATATTCCAATATTCCCTTATAATTCTCCACCCACGCTTCCTGACAGCCCGTCAGAGTCACCCGCAGGGCCCCCAGCAGAATATCCTTGGGCAGGGAGAGAGAGTCGATAATCGCCTCCCTGCGGCTGGTTCCCTCCGTCTGCTTCTTTCTCATGGCTTACCTCCTGCCGACTCCGGGAACGACGCCCTGCTATGGCAATTTCCGCCCAGGCCCTGATCATTTGCCCGGGCATCGCGCTTCGTTCCCGGCGAAAAGGCAGCAGGAGACAACTTCCCCGAATTCGGTTGTTCTCCCTGTAATATATGCAGTTGTTCTTTAAGGTATGCCGTCCTCCGTCCCCGGCAAACGATTATGCCTGCTCGATAATCTCATGGATCAATGCAGGAATTTGCGGCTTTTCCCGGCCGAAAGCGTATGCCTGGTAAAAGCGTTCCCTGGCTGCCGCCGCTCTTCCCGGATCATTATAATGCATATAGGCCAGAGGCTCTCCCGCCCTGACATAATCCCCGGTCTTGGCGCACAGTACCAGCCCCACGGCCAGGTCAATCTCACTTTCCTTGGTCTCCCGTCCGCCCCCGAGCAGCAGAGAGCACATACCGATCTCATCGCATCGGATGCTTTGTACATATCCGTCCGTCTTTGCCGGAATCGGTTCTATATGGAGCGCCTGCGGCAGCAGGCCGGTGTCGCGGACTGCCCTGGAATCTCCTCCCTGAGCCTGTACAAACTCCGCCATTTTTTCCAGCGCAGCACCGCTTGAAACAGCTTCCCGCAGCATCTCCCGGGCCTGCTCCTCCTCCCTGGCTCTGCCCCCCGCAATCAGCATCCGGCTGCCCAGGGTCATACACAGCTCCATAAAATCCTCCGGTCCCTGTCCCCGCAGAGTATCTATGGCCTCCTTTACCTCCAGAGCATTTCCCACCGCCCTGCCCAGAGGCTGGTCCATGTCGGACACCACCGCGACAGTGCGGCGTCCCGCGCCGTTGCCAATCCGCACCATCTCCCGGGCCAGAGTCAGAGAATCCGGCAATGTCTTCATGAACGCGCCGCTGCCGGTCTTGACGTCCAGCACAATGGCGTCGGCCCCCGCCGCCAGCTTCTTGCTCATGATGGAGCTGGCGATCAGGGACATATTGTCCACTGTAGCCGTCACATCCCGCAAGGCATAGAGTTTTTTGTCCGCAGGGGCCAAATCCGCCGTCTGTCCCATAATGGAAATACCGATCCCGTTCACCTGCCGTATGAAATGCTCCCGGCTGATGTCGGTGGAAAATCCCGCAAAACTCTCCAGCTTGTCTATCGTTCCCCCAGTGTGCCCCAGGCCCCTGCCGCTCATCTTGGCAATCCTGATGCCGCAGGCCGCCGCCATGGGAGCCAGCGCCAGAGAAGTCTTGTCCCCCACGCCGCCGGTGCTGTGCTTATCCACTTTTGTTCCCCCGATGGCAGACAGATCCAGCATATCCCCGCTGTGGGCCATGGCCATGGTCAGGGTCAGCGTCTCTTCCTCATCCATCCCCCGGAAATATATGGCCATCATCAGGGCTGACACCTGATAATCGGGAATTTCTCCGCCGGTGTATCCGTCGATAAAGTATTGTATTTCACCGGAAGTCAGTTTGCCGCCGTTTCGCTTCTTCATTATTATATCGTACATTCTCATGGTCTGAACCCCTTTCTTTCATTATAGCGGCGGGCATAAGCCCGGGACGCGCGAATGCGCTTCCTTCCCGCCGTCTTATTCCCGCATGTTTCCTCATATAAATATACCATAAAGTGATCTTATTTTCACTGGACATGACAAAAAAAATGTGCTATACTCGTGTCATTGGAGGTACATTTTATATGGAAAATGAACAATTACTGATGGCACTGTCAGAGATGATGGATCAAAAACTTGAGCCGATTCATCACAAACTTGACGGTATGGAGAGTCGGATGGATCATATGGAGACCCGTATGGATCGCATGGAAGACTCCATGGATCATATGAAAATCCGCATGGATCGCATGGAAGACTCCATGGATCATATGAAAATCCGCATGGATCATATGGAAACCCGCATGGATCACATAGAGACACGCATGGATCATATGGAAGACTCCATGGATCATATGAAAACCCGTATGGATCATATGGAAGGTCGCATGGACAAGCTGGAATCCCAGGTATCCGCTTTAAGGGCCGGCCAGCTGGAAACGAGCAGGGACATCAAAAAACTGAGTTCCCAGATTGATAAAGCCAATCAACTGGCTCTGGATGCCTGGGGAAGAGGTGTTGAGAACAGAAAGTGGCTTGAAAGTGAAAGAAAAATCATATAGATTATTCTGTTCTGCCTTTCTCTAACCACCACATAGGTTCACAGCACAAATATAATCCTAATTTTTCCTGTAGCCGCATGGCTGGAATATTTTCCTCGCCAATCTGACAAAAAGGTGTTTCCCCCCGTCTCAGCTGATCGTTAATCAGCCAGCTTTCCAACGAAGCCGCAAGGCCCTGGCCCCGATATGCTCTTTCTACATACAGCATCCCCATGCTGCCGTTTTCATGCAGGCCGATAAAGCCAGCCAAAAGTTCTTTCTCCCCTTGTCGCACATAGATGCCATACATTGCTCCAGCCTGAATGCGCCGCAGCAAATACGGTTTATCGCATTCAGAATATCGTTCTGCCAGATAATCTGAATCCGCTTCTTTCAGGGGTCTGATATCCCTGTGTTTCACTCTCAGAGGCTCCCTGCGGGTAAAGCAGGCCTGATAACAAATCTTTCTTATCCGCATCCCATATTGGTCTGTCAGAAAATCCCTGACAGTCTCCTGGCAGACAGCCAGCGTCATCCGATCCGGCGCCCAGGCCGTCTCCAGTTGTCCCGACAGCCCCTTCACATCATCGGCTGCTTCCGCATGCAGCGCATAGCATTGCGTATTTTCCACATTTATCAGGATAATGTTTCCCTGACGAATCAGCAAGTGGGCCATACCTCTTGTGAGCAGTTCCATCATATGGATATACCTGCGTTTATGCCTTGCCAGATCCCGCAGGATCTCCTGGTCGGCCTGATACCGTGCGTACAGGTCCGGTCTGCGCTCTCTGGTACGTATCAGGGACTGTTCAAGCCGCCATGACGCAATCTTCTTATGGTCGCCGGACAAAAGCACCTCCGGCACCGCCTTTCCACGCCATACTTCCGGCCTGGAATACTGGGGATATTCCAGCAGATGATTGTGAAAAGACTCCGTTTCCGCGGATTCTTCGTTGTGAAGCACACCGGGCACCAGTCTGGCAATGGCATCAATCATCACCATGGCAGGCAGTTCTCCGCCAGTAAGCACATAATCCCCCAGAGATATACAGTCGGTTACAATCTCTGTGAGCACCCGCTCATCAATCCCTTCATAATGTCCGCACAGGAAGATCAGATCTTCTTCCTTCGCCAGTTCCCGGGCGATTTCCTGTGTAAAAGTCCTTCCCTGAGGAGTCACATAGACTGTGCGGATTTTTCTGTCGGCCCCATGCCCGGACGGCTCCGCGCATCCCTCACAGTCATCGTCTCTCCGCCCCCCGGACAACTCCGATACAACGGACAGATAGGCATCATATACCGGCTGGGCCTGCATCAGCATACCTGCCCCACCGCCATACGGATAGTCATCCACCTTGCCATGCTTGTCCCGGGTATACTCCCGGATATTCACCGTATGAAATGCCAGCTGTCCTCTCTCCGCTGCCCTGCCCAGAATGCTTTGATGAAGTCCCTGCTCCACCATTTCCGGAAACAGCGTCAATATATGGAAATTCATAATCTCTCCCACCTCATAGCAGGCCCTCCAGCACATGCACCTTCATCCTTCGTCCCGGAAGGTCCACCTCTAAAATACACTGTTTGATGGCCGGCAATAACAATTCTCCTCCGTCTGACATACGAATCACATACACGTCATTGGCCCCTGTCGTGATCACATCCTCAAGGCGCCCAAGGAGTTTTTCAGACTCGTCATACACCTCCACACCGATCAAGTCCGCAATGAAATACTCATCTTTTTCCAGCTTCACCGCATTGTCCCTGGTTACATACAGCCCCGCGCGGCGATACCCTGTCACTTCGTCCAGCGTATCCACTCCTCTGAATTTCAGAATTACCATCTGCTTGAAAAACTTCACTTCCTCTACTTCCATTGTCAATTTCTCTCTGCCCGTATCTAAAATGACTTCTTTGAGCTTCTTGAAACGAGTGATATCATCTGTAGTGGGATAAACTTTCACCTCTCCCCTCACACCGTGGGTGGTTGCAATAATCCCCACCTGCAAAAAGTCTTCCATGCAATGCCCTTTCATATTAAAATTACTGTCCGGCTGCTCATAGCCTGTTTTCAGTTCATATGCAAACATGGCGAAACATACAATAAACGCATGTTCCGCCAGTTTATCTTCTCCTGTCAGCAGCTGATGCCTCCAGGTTCCATTCTTATACGATCTCTACATCCACCATCTTGTTCTCTCTGGAAGATGCCGCCTTTACGACTGACCGTATCGCCTTGGCTATTCTGCCCTGCTTTCCGATCACCTTGCCCATATCCGATGCCGCCACATGAAGTTCAACCGTAATATTTCTGCCCTCTTCCTTCTCTGTGACAACAACCTCGTCCGGATGATCCACCAGTGCTTTCGCAATCACTTCAACCAATTCCTTCATACTTACCTCTATCCGCACAGCATGGGTTATATCCATGCTATTGCACCAATCAGGATCTGGAAGTATTACCTCCAAACATACCTCTTTCCGCATATCATGGGCAGAACCCATGATATTGCATCAATCAGGATTTGGAAATATTACATCCAAATATACCTCTTTCCTGTTCGAACGGCATCTGAATCCCATCAGACCGCCGCCCTGTCCTCGCTGTTGCAGCAACCGATAATATGGAAACTTCACTGGTGTACCATACAACCGGCAGTAGAAAGCCTGGATTACTTCTCGATGCCTGCGGCCTTAAAAAGTTTTCCTACCACTTCTGTGGGCTGGGCACCGTTCGCAAGCCACTTTTTGGCCAGCTCCTCATTGATCTTGAAGGTGCTGGGATCGGTGGAGGGATCATAGGTACCGATCTCCTCAATGAATCTGCCATCTCTGGGAGAACGGGAATCTGCCACAATAATTCTATAGAAAGGTGCTTTCTTCTGTCCCATTCTTCTCAATCTGATCTTTACTGCCATTTTTCATTACCTCCGTAATATGCTTTATTTTATATTGGATAAGTACATAAAGTACAAATCTTCTCTTCCGGCCGCCATCTGTATGTCTATGGCAGCATATGTCTGAAAAATATCTCAGAGAAATAATCCGCAGACACACATCAGAAAGGAAATTTGCCGCCTCCCATGCCTGGGAAACCGCCCATCATCCCCCGGCGTTTGCCGCCGCCAAACTGCTTCATCATCTTCTGACTCTGTTCAAACTGCTTGATAAAGCGATTTACCTCGCTTATATCCACGCCTGCACCCTTGGCTATACGATGCTTTCTCTTGGGATTCAGCAGCTTGGGATTGCGTCTTTCCTGCGGCGTCATGGACAATACGATGGCTTCCGTGCGCGCCAGCTGCTTTTCGGACACCTGGGATTCCAGTTCTCCCGCTTTGCTCCCAAGACCCGGCAGCATACTCAGAATACTGCCAATGCCGCCCAGTTTGCGCATCTGCTTCATGCTCTCCAGATAATCTTCGAAATCGAATTTCCCCTTCTTCATGCGTCCGGCCATCTCACGGCCTTTGTCCTCATCCAGGTCAAGGCTGGCCTGGGCCTTGTCAATAAGGGACAGTACATCCCCCATGCCCAAGATCCGGCTGGCCATGCGGTCCGGATAGAACTGCTCCATATCGGAGAGCTTTTCTCCTATACCCACATACAATATGGGTTTGCCCGTCACCGCCTTAATGGACAATGCCGCGCCGCCTCGGGTATCGCCGTCCATCTTGGTCAGTACCACACCGTCAATGCCGACTTTCTCGTCAAATTCCCTGGCTACGTTCACCGCGTCCTGACCGGTCATGGCATCCACCACCAGCAGAGTCTGGTGAACCGCGACCTGTTCCTTGATCTCCTGCAATTCCTGCATCATACCCTCGTCCACATGAAGACGGCCCGCGGTATCCAGAATCACCACATTATGTCCGTTCTTCATTGCGTGGGCGATGGCCTCTCTGGCAATCTCCACAGGTTTGTGGTCACTGCCCATGGAAAACACATCCACTTCCTGCTTGCGCCCGTTGATCTGTAACTGCTCAATGGCGGCAGGCCGATAGATATCACAGGCCACCAGCAGAGATTTCTTGCCCTTGAGCTTCAGCTTACCCGCGATTTTGGCCGTGGCCGTGGTTTTACCGGCACCCTGCAGTCCGGCCATCATGATGACCGTGACGGATTTTCCCGGCTGCATGGCAATTTCCGTAGTCTCACTGCCCATCAGGGAAATCATCTCTTCATTGACGATCTTAATGACCATCTGGCCCGGATTCAGTCCGTTCATCACATCCTGGCCGATGGCTCTCTCTTCCACGGCCTTGATGAACTGCTTTACCACCTTAAAGTTTACATCGGCCTCCAGCAAAGCCATCTTCACCTCTTTGAGGGCGCTCCGCACATCCTCTTCGGTAAGCCTTCCCTTGCCCCGCAGGCGCTTGAACACATTCTGAAGTTTGTCTGTAAGACTTTCAAATGCCATGATGCCTTCCTCATAATTCCTGCAGCAGCTGCTCTGCCACTCTGTGAATTTCCCGCAACAGTTTCCCGCATTGTCCCTGCTCCGGCCCGCTTGCCAGATCCATAATCTTTTCCACCCTGTCCCGGGCATTCATAAATTTCTCCACCAGACGGAGTTTGGTCTCATATTCCTGTAGAATCCTGTCACATCGCCGGATCAGATCATGTACCCCCTGTCTGCTGATACCTCTATCCTGGGCAATCTCTCCCAGGGACAGGTCATTGCACACTGCGTCCTCATAAATGCTGCGCTGATGCTCCGTCAGCAATTCCCCATAGAAGTCATACAAAAGCGCCTGCTGATATATTTTCTCCATGCGACTTGCCTCCAGACTTCATTCTGTGGGTCCGTCGCCCACATTTGCCATCATACAACATCCTTCCCACGCTGTCAAGTATTTTTTCTTTACACCTTATAGTTTTTCGCTGAAATAGCTCTTATATCCCTCGCCGTAAATCTCTGTGGCGCTGGTGATAATCATGAAGGCCTGGGGGTCCTCCTCCTTCACGATGACTTCTGTCTTGGGCGCTGTGGATTTTTTGGCGGCACATAAAATGACCTGCTTTTCCTTGCCGCTGAAAGCCCCCGCCCCCCGCATATGCGTCACACCCATATCCAGCTCCTCCAGCAGGCGCCGGGTGATTTCCTCCGACTTGTCGCTGATGATAAACATGAGTTTGGCTTCATCCCTGCCGTAAAGCACCAGATCCAGCACCAGAGAGATCACAAATACCGTCAGCCCCGCATACAGAGCCACATCTATATCCTTGAACACAAAGGCGGAAAGAGCCACAATAACCACATCCATAGCCAGAAACAGGCCCCCTGTCCTCAGATGCGGCATCTTGACCCGAAGGAATTTGATGATGATATCCGTCCCCCCTGTGGTAGCTCCCGCTTTAAATACCCAGCCAATGCCTATGGCCGAAAGACTGCCCCCCACCAGCGCCGCCAGCAGCGGGTCTGTGGTTACTACCTTTACCCCGGAAAGCAGATTGGTGAACAGGGAAATCAGCGCCGTACTGTATATGGTGGAAAGGCTGAAACGGAGTCCGAATTTCCAGGCTCCAAAAATCAAAATGGGGATATTGATCAGCAGAATCAATGTGCCCGTCTCCACCGGTATAAGGCGGTTCAGGATAATGGCTATACCTGTCACGCCGCCCGGAGCCAGGGAATTGGGGTCCAGAAACATGCTGATGCCCACCGAATAGAAAACGCAGGCTACGGTAATCAACAAATAATCTTTCACGGTCTTTTTCATGCTCACTTTTCCCTTGGGAACACTTTTCCGCATATTCTCTTCCATTACATTTTCCTCCTAATTGAATCGCTGCGCGATGGCTCTGAAGGGGTAATGTCCCTTCGGCGCTTCCCTGCGCTGCGCGATGGCTCTGAAAGGTAAACTGTATCAAAAATCCGCATATTTTCATATGCGGATTCATAATCAGTATACAGCATTCCTGCTCTATTATACTTCTTTTCCAGGGAAGGCGCACGACAGGGATCGCTCTCCCTAAATATTCGCGCGCACCAGCTTGGGTTGGTAGCCGCCCTTCTCCAGCGCCTCAATAATCTGATGTTTATGTTCCGTGCCAAATGCCTCCAGCGTGATCCGGAGTTCCACTGCCGCATTGCGATTGGTAGAGACAAACTGATTATGTTCCAGCTTGATTACATTTCCGTTCTTTTCCGCTATCACACCTGATACCCGGCACAATTCACCCGGCTTGTCCGGCAGAAGTACGGATACGGTAAAAATTCTGTCACGGAAAATCAGACCCTGCTGTACAACGGAGGACATGGTAATCACATCCATATTGCCGCCGCTTAAAATCACTACCACCTTTTTGTCCCGCACGTCCAGATGCTTGACTGCCGCCACGGACAGAAGACCGGAATTTTCCACCACCATTTTGTGGTTCTCCACCATATCCAGGAAAGCCACCACCAATTCCTCATCCTCAACAGTGATAATGTCATCCAGGTTCTGCTGAATATAGGGAAAAAGTTTACTGCCGGGGGTCTTCACCGCTGTGCCGTCCGCGATGGTGCTGACACGGGACAATGTGGTCACCTTTCCCGCTTTCAGGGACTCCTGCATGCAGTTGGCTCCCGCAGGTTCTACACCGATTACCTGAATTTTGGGATTCAGAAGTTTTGCCAGTGTGGATACGCCTGTGGCCAGCCCGCCACCGCCGATGGGTACCAGAATATAGTCTACCAGCGGAAGCTCTTTCACGATTTCCATGGCGATTGTCCCCTGACCGGTGGCCACCGTCAGATCGTCAAAGGGATGAATAAAAGTATACCCGTGCTCCTGCGCCAGTTCACAGGCTTTGGCACAGGCCTCGTCATATACATCCCCATACAGGATCACCTCCGCTCCGTAACCCTTGGTACGGTTCACTTTCATCAGTGGTGTGGTGGTGGGCATGACAATCGTCGCCTTTGCCCCATAGCACTGGGCCGCATAGGCCACCCCCTGGGCATGATTGCCCGCGGATGCCGTGATCAGCCCCCTGGCTCTCTCCTCCTCCGTCAGGGTACTCATTTTATAGTAGGCACCCCTTACCTTATAGGCACCGGTAAACTGCATATTTTCCGGTTTCAGATAGACTTTGTTTCCCGTATGGTTACTCAGGAAATCACTGTACACCAGCTTTGTCTCCAGTGTGACCCGCTTCACCACCTCAGACGCTTCCTCAAATTGATCCAATGTCAACATAGTAAGATTCCTTTCTGATTGCAAGGCTCGCTTATGAACCTGTTCCGTATTTGTCAATACACCTTTTCTTTCTTATAGTTATTGTTCCTGTTCCTCTTCCTGTTCTGACAGTTCCACATCAAATAACGCGTTCACAAATTCATCCGAATCAAATTTCTGGAGATCCTCTATCGTCTCCCCCACGCCGATATATTTTACCGGCACCTGGAGCTGAGACTGGATGGCCACTGCGATGCCGCCCTTTGCCGTGCCGTCCATCTTGGTCAGAATGATGCCGGTCAGGTTTGCCACCTCGCCAAACTCCCTGGCCTGTACCATGGCATTCTGACCGGTGGTGCCGTCCAGGACGATCAGGTTCTCCCGATGGGCATCGGGAAACTCCCGGTCAATGATCCGGTTCATCTTCCGCAGTTCCTCCATCAGATTTTTCTTGTTGTGAAGCCTGCCCGCCGTATCGATCAGAAGCACGTCCGCATGGCGGGCCTTGGCGGCATTCACCGCGTCATACACTACGCTGGCGGGATCTGTGCCCTCCCGTCCTCCGATCATATCCACATCCGCTCTCCTGGCCCACTCCGCCAGCTGCTCTCCCGCCGCCGCGCGGAAGGTATCCGCCGCGGCAATCAGCACTTTCAGACCGTTGTCCTTGAGTTTACCCGCCAGCTTGCCCACGGAGGTGGTCTTTCCCACGCCGTTGACGCCGATCACCATGATGACGGATTTCTGGTGTTCAAAATCATAGGCCGTATCGTCCACCCGCATCTGCTCCCGGATGCTGTCGATGAGCAGCTGCTTGCAGGCGGAGGGCTCCTTGATCCGCCGCTCTTTCACCTGGGCTTTCAGGCGCTCCACAATCTCCCCCGTGGCATTTACGCCGATATCCCCCATGATCAGAATCTCCTCCAGCTCCTCATAAAAATCCTCATCTATGGCGGAAAAACCGCTGAAGACATTGTCTATTCCCCTCACAATATTATTCCGGGTCTTGCTCAGACCCTCTTTTAAACGACTGAAAAAACCTTTCTTTTCCTCGCCCATAAAATATCTCCTGTTTACAAAATTGCGTTTGCAGTTATGTCAGATCCTTGTCCACCAGATTCACGCTCACCAGCGTGGACACCCCCTTCTCCTGCATGGTTATGCCATACAGACGGTCCGCGCGCTCCATGGTGCCGCGGCGGTGGGTGATTACGATAAACTGCGTGTGCCTGGTCAGCTTATGTAAGTATTTTGCATACCGGGATACATTGGACTCATCCAGCGCCGCCTCAATCTCGTCCAGCAGGCAAAAAGGAGATGGCTTTAAATTCTGTATGGCAAACAACAGGGAAATGGCTGTCAGAGCCTTCTCTCCGCCGGACAGCTGCATCATATTCTGCAGCTTCTTTCCCGGGGGCTGCGCGATGATGCGGATACCGGCCTCCAGAATATCCTCGTCCTCCATCAGTTCCAGCGTTCCCTTGCCGCCGCCGAACAGTTCCTTGAACACCTTGTCAAACTCCCGGCTGATCTCCGCGAACTTCTCGTTGAACTGCTTTCTCATGGCACTGTCCAGCTCCTGGATAATGCCTTCCAGCGTTTTCTCCGCTTCCACCAGATCATCGTGCTGGGTCTTCATGAAGGTGTAGCGCTCCATAAGATTTTTATAATCTTCAATGGCGTTTACATTCACATCGCCCAATTTCCTGATCTGGTCTTTCAGGCTGCCGATGTCCCGCTTCATGGCGGGCAGATCCGTCAGCTCCTCATTGCGGGCGGACATGGCGTCGCTGAGGGTAATCTCATATTCGTTCCACATATAATTGATCTGGGATTCCACAGATTCCTCCAGACGTTCCTTCTGGGAGGAAAGCCTGTAAACCTCCTTGTCCAGTCCGGTCATGCGCTCTGCCAGTTCCTCCCGGGCGGTAAAGAAATTTTTCTGCCTGCCGCTCAGTACCTCTTTTTTCTCCATGTCCTCTCTCAGCTGAATCTCCGACTGGCTCTGGGCGTCATGAGAGGCCTCTATCGTCCGCTGAATCTCCTCTATATGGCCGCTTTTCTCCGCCACATCCCTCTCGCTTTGCAGCAGCGCCTCCTCTATCTCCTCCAGTTCCTTTCCCGAGCGCTCCGTCTCCCCGGCAATACGGTCCACATTGGCCTGATGGAACTCCTGGGTCTGTAACATCTTTTCCACTTTCAGATCCCACTGCGCCACATGGGCCGATGCCTCACTCTCCTCCCTGCGGCTTTCCTCCAACTGTTTCTGCCACAGGCCGATCTGCTCCTGGGTACTCTTTTCCAGTTCCTCGCTGGCAGACAATTCCTTCTGAATGGTCTCTTTGCTGCTGATGATTTCCTGAATCCGGCTCTCGATCTCTTTCTCCTCGCGCTTCATGGAGTCAAAACCCTCCTCCTCCTCCGCGATGCGCTCTCTGGCCTGGGAAATGCTGATCCTGACTGTATTCTGTTCAATGGAACATCTCTGCATGTCAGCCTTTGCGGTCTCGATCTCCATGCGCAGTTTATTTCTATGAGACTTGGTATCTTCAATGGCTGTATTGATATCCTCGATGGTCCGGGCCAGTTTCCGGATTTTTTTCTCCAGTTCCTCCATCTCCCGGCGGCGCCCCAGCAGATTGCTGCTGTTTCTGAACGCGCCGCCGCTGATGGCGCCGCCGGGAACCAGCAGTTCTCCCTCTATGGTAACCATCCTTATGCTGTAGTCATACTTCCTGGCAATTTTCACCGCATTGTCCACATTGTCCACCACCACAATACGGCCCAGCATGGCTTTTGCCACATTGCGGTACTTTGTATCCGTGGTCACCAGTTCATCCGCCATGCCGATGACGCCCTTCTCCCGGAGCGCTTCCTGGGCTTTGAACTCCTGTGGACGGGTAATGCTGGTCAGAGGCAGAAAAGTGGCCCGGCCTGCCCTCTGCTCTTTCAGGAAGGCAATCATTTTCTTGGCTGTGTTCTCATCGTCTGTGACGATATTCTGAATATTGCCGCCCAGCGCGGTCTCAATGGCAGTCTCGTACTTTTTTTCCACCTGGATGATATCTGCCACCACGCCGATGATGCCCTTCACCCGTTCCTTTTGCTCCATGACTTTCTTTACACTGCCGCCGTATCCCTCGTAACGCTCAGTAAGGTTTGACAATGCCTCCAGGCGGGATTTTTCCTGATGATAACTCTGCTGCGTCTCCCGCAGCTTCTGATCATGTCCCGCCAGGCTGTGCCGGATTTCTCCCAGCTCCGACTCCTTCGCGGCGGCCTCCTCGTTCATCTGCCGCAGCTGCCCCGTTATCTCCTCAAAGCGCTGCTCCAGCTGACGGATATTCTCCTCCCTGGCCTCCTCGTCGGATTTGGCCCGCAAAATCCGGGAGTTTAACTCAGCCTTGCGGATATTGATCTGCTCCGTCATGCTGTCATAGCGTCCCAGCCTGGACTTGATGGTCGCCCTCTGATTCAGTTCTCCGATAATGGCGTTCTTGCCTGCCTCAATCTGACTGTTGAGTTCTTCAATCCTTCCCTGCACTGCCTCCAGCTGCCTGTGAACCTCATCCCTGGTTTCGGTGAGTTCCCGCACCTGTGAATCAATCCGGGCTTTCTGGGCCAGTATTTCCTCTTTGTCTCCGTTCTTCGCGGCAATTTCTGCCGATACCGCGTCCTTACGATTTCTCAGATGTGCCTCGTTGCCCCTGGCGGAATTGATCTGCTCTTTCAGCACCGCCACCTCGCCCTCCAGCCTGCCCCGAAGAAGTCCCGTGTCATTCAGCGTGTTCCTGGCCTCCTCTATGGCCGTATCCAGCGCCTCGATCTGGGACTGTACCTGCTCGTACTCTTCCTTGATATGTTCATATTTGTCCTTTGTTTCCCGCAAATCACCGCTGGCGATCCGATGTTTTTCTCCGATCTCCTGAAGCTGGGCTTTCAGCCGTTCGTTTTCCAGCAAAAACACATTTATGTCCAGCGCCTTCAATTCTTCTTTTTTCTTTAAATATACCTTCGCCACCTCGGACTGTCTCTCCAGAGGGCCGGTCTGTTTCTCCAGTTCCGCCAGGATATCCGTCACCCGCACCAGATTCTGCTTTTCACTCTCCAGTTTGTTCTGGGCCGCGGCCTTACGCCTTTTAAACTTTACGATCCCTGCCGCCTCGTCAAACAGTTCCCTTCTCTCCTCCGGCTTGCCGCTGAGGATCTTGTCGATCTGTCCCTGTCCGATGATGGAATAGCCCTCCTTGCCGATACCGGTGTCATAAAAAAGTTCATTTACATCCTTCAACCGGCTGGGAGCCCCATTGATCAGATATTCACTTTCTCCGGAACGGTAGATCCGCCTGGCCACCGTGACCTCGTCAAAATCGATGGCCAGCTGATGGTCGGAATTGTCCAGGGTAATTGCCACATAAGCGTAGCTTAAGGGCTTTCTGGTCTCTGTGCCCGAGAAAATAACATCCTGCATGCTGGCGCCCCGCAGCTGTTTGATCCGCTGTTCGCCCAGCACCCATCTGACGGCGTCTGCCACATTGCTTTTGCCGCTTCCATTGGGGCCCACAATACCGGTGATGCCGTTGTGAAACTGGAAATTGATCTTATTGGCAAAGGACTTGAACCCGTGTATCTCTATACTCTTTAAATACATTCTATCTGTGCCTTTCCTATTTAAAGTTCCGTAATCCCCCTTTCAATACCTTCCACGGCAGAGGGCGGGGGCTTGCTGTCAAGAGTCCCGCAGCTGCAGCAGAGCCTTATAGGCGGCCTGCTGTTCCGCCGCCTTTTTGGTATGTCCTTCCCCTGTCCCAAGTATCTCCTGCCCCATGCGCACCTGTACCCGGAAAGTCTGATTGTGTTCCGGCCCCTGTACATCCAGAAGTTCGTACTCCAGATCCTTCTTCAACTTGCCCTGCACCACCTCCTGCAGATTGCTCTTACTGTCGTAGAACAATCTCTTATGCTCCAGATCGGACAGGATAAAACGGTCTATATACGCTCTGGCAGGCGTCATGCCTCCGTCCAGGTAAATGGCCCCGATCACCGCCTCCATCACATCGGAGGTTATGGAATCCCTTTGCCTGCCTCCGGTACTCTCCTCACCCTTGCCCAACAGGATAAACTCTTCCAGCCGTATATCCCTGGCGCAAAACGCCAGCGCCGGCTCGCACACCATGGAGGCACGCATTTTGGTCAGATCCCCCTCGGGAAGCTGCGGATGCTTTTCAAACAGAAACTCGCTGCTCACCAGTTCCAGAACGGCATCTCCCAGAAACTCCAGCCGCTCATAGTTATTGACCTTATTGATCCGCCTTTCATTGGCGTAGGAACTGTGGGTAAGCGCCTGCACCAGCAACTCCTTATTATCAAATGTATATCCGATTCTCTTTTCTAATAGAGATAATTCCCGTACTTCTCTCATATGCTCAACTTTCCCTGCTTCCGCGCCCGGTGTTCCATCCCACCGGAAGTTCCGTTTCCGGCGGGATGGAGTGCCGGCGTATATCACAACTATTCTCTGTACACATTTCGATGGCCATATCCGCCCTGTTGCAGACCTCAAGAACTTCCATAATGAATGAAAATATTCCTGAACCATAAGATCCAGGAATATACTGGTCCTCGACCCGGCCAAATCACACTGACAGTGCCGGATATTTTGTCAGTCTGCAAGGCGGAGGAAGGAGACGATGCGGTGGCATCGTTGACCGACAACAACGCGGCAGATGGCAAAACAGGCGGTGCTGAAAGTGTGATTGCTGTCCGGATGGAGTACTGGGTCAACGGGCGGCACCTCGAATCAGTTCCACCGCTTCCGCCACCGTGCCGACCCGCTCCGCTTCCTCCGGAGATATCTCGATATCAAATTCCTCTTCAATGCCCATGATAATCTGGAATATATCCAGTGAGTCCGCCCCCAGATCCTCGGTGAAAACACTGTCGGCCTTCACATCTTCCGGGTTTACATTCAGGATTCCGGCAATAATCCGTTTGATTTTCTCCAATTCCATCTCTGTCTCTTCCTTCATTTGGGTTTGGGATTTGCGGATTCCCTGCCGACATCCTATCGGGAATCCCCTGCTTACTGCTTTGTCGGCACAATTCTCTCCTGTATCTTTTCGCCTATCTGCTGTTTCTTGAAGTCGAGACACTGCAAAACAGAATTTCTGATCTCCACCGCCGTGGCGCTGCCATGCGTCTTTACCACCAGCCCGTTCAGACCCAGCAGAGGAGCGCCGCCATACTCCTGCACGTCAAAACTCTTCAGCGTTTCCTTCAGCGCGGGTTTTACCAGAAGCGCTCCCATCTTGCTGCGCAGGGAAGTCATCATACCGCTCTTCACCTTCCTGATCAATGTAGCGCCCACGCCTTCGTACAGCTTCAATATCACATTGCCCACAAAGGCTTCGCAGACCACCACATCCGCCACGCCCGCAGGAATATCCCTGGCCTCGACGCTGCCGATAAAATGGATGTCCGGGCATTCTTTCAGCAGAGGAAAAGTCGCCTTGACCAAAGCGTTGCCCTTCTCCTCCTCCGCCCCGTTATTCACGATGCCCACACGGGGATTTTTCACCCCCATAATGCTCTCCATATAGATAGATCCCATTCTGGCAAACTGTACCAGATGAGAAGGCCGCGCGTCCACATTGGCACCGCAGTCAATCAGCAGGCTTACGCCATTTTCCGTGGGAATCAGGGGTGCCAGGGGCGGTCTCTCCACTCCCTTTATCCTGCCCACAATTACCTGTCCGCCCACCAGAACGGCTCCGGTGCTGCCTGAGGACACAAAAGCGTCGCAGGTCCCGTCCTTCACCATATACAGAGCCTTCACAATGGAGGAGTCCTTCTTCCTGCGTATCGCCATGACGGGCGGTTCCGCCGTCTCGATCACCTCCGATGCGTGTACCACCTCCACCTGTGATATATCATAAGTATATTTTGCAAGTTCTTCCTTGATGACAGTCTCCCTGCCCACCAGAAAAACCTTGATTTCCCTGTTTGTATTCACTGCCTCTATCGCGCCCCGCACAAGTTCCGCAGGCGCGTGATCCCCGCCCATCGCGTCCACTGCCACATTGACCATCTGTCCGTTTCCCTCCTGATCAGAGTTCGTTAAAAATCCATTTACTACTATACTAAAACAAGCCGTAAAAAGCAAGCGTTAATCCCCCATATGACAAAAAAGACTTCCCCGCAAGCGGAGAAATCTTTTCCCTCATATAGAGCATTCAATCAGTCAGCCTCGACAACCTGCTTCTTATTATAAGAACCGCAAGCCTTACATACTCTGTGAGGCATCATCAGCGCGCCGCACTTGCTGCACTTTACCAGGGCGGGAGCGCTCATCTTCCAATTCGCTCTTCTCTTATCTCTCCTGCCTCTGGAAGATTTATTCTTAGGACAAATAGACATCTTTACACCTCCTTCTAAGGTTCCGCACCCACACAATACCGCCATAATAACCCGTGACCGTATATGGCCCCGAATTACCCGGACTTGTGTGGACAGATCCTGTTTTTTACTTCGCGTTAAATATATCCTGTATCACTGCCATCCGTGGGTCCGGAACGAAGCTGTCGCATCCGCACTCCCTCACATTCCGATTCTGTCCGCATACAGGGCATATACCCTTGCAGTCTTCCTTGCACAGAATCTTCGCAGGCCAGTTACCAATAAGTATATCACGCGCGAGAGCATCCACATCCAACTCATACCCGTTCACAAAACTCTGATCATCCGCGTCATCCACCGTCGCTGTCTCCGGTGAGAAAACAATCCGCTCGCCGCATAAGGCAAGCCGCACCGGTACTTCCGCCAGACACCTGTCACAGGCAGCCTCCAGAGTGAGCCGTAAATCCGCTTTCACCAGGACTTTACCCGCCTCCAGATGCGTGATCACAATGGAAACAGGATCTTTCTGCGTGATCTCAAAACATCCCTGCCCATTGTCAAAGCTTGTCATCTCAAGCTCCGCGTTTAGATCCAGCCGTTTTCCTTCGGATGTAAACACATCGGATAAATGAATGAACATAGCAACTCCCATGCAAAATATTCATGTGGCTTTTCCCACACACTTTTTGATTATACATAAATGATCCGGGTTTGTCAACAAGTATTTCAATTATAATAGCGATTTTTCTTATGCAGGATCACGGAAACCCCCAGGGCCGCCAGAACACACAGGGTAAGCAGCACACACCACAGAGGAATCTCCCGCACGTCCAGGCAGCGAATGTTGATCCACATCTGATTTATATCACGGGTTTCTTCCTCGTCAAAGTACCACATTACCGCCGCTCTGGATATAGTCTCCCGGGAAGGATACTGTGTATACAGCTGTCTGCCCACCTGCTCCTGCCGGGTGTAGACCACATAGTTCTCATCCTCGCTGTCCTCGCTGAAAAAATAGCCCACGGGATAGGCCACCAGCTGCTCTCCTTCCCCTTCCTCTCCGTCCTCCGCGCCATAACACCAGTTTAAATAAGAAAACACGGTGTCGTCCTCCCCGCCGGATATGGCGGAAGTATAGCCGATATAATACATGTTCCGCACCGCGTTGTCAGGTCTGGACAAAAAATTGACAAAAGCCTCCGCCGCCTGTTTCTTCTCCGGATCGCCGCCAATGCCGTCCCTGAGCATCACCCAGCCGTCAAACCAGAGATTGGTGCATTCCCTGGGCACCGCAAATTCCAGATACACCCCGTCTTCCTCCGCCTGGTCCATGGCGAACACGGCGTCCCCGGACCACTGATAGTTGGCGATGATTTTGCCCGTCACCATATCGGCTTTTCCGCTGTCCGTCTCCAGGGCATAGATATTTCCCATAATGCCCGCAAGCAGTTCCTCCACCGCCTGAATCGTCTCAGGCGATACGTCATTCATCATCTCTCCCAGTTTCCGCGAATAATCCGGATCATTCACAAACGCGCTGTCCGTCAGGCGGTCCCGCAGCAGATAGCCCAGTGTGGAGAAATACGTGTCCCTCACATTGTCTTTCAACGTGATCTGCCGATAGAAGGCCGGGTTGTCAAATACAGCCCATGTGGAGGCTTCCTCCCGGGTCATCAGCTCCGGATTGTACAGCACTCCCGTCACTCCCCACATATAACCTGCGGCATAGCGCTCCCAGCTCTCTCCGTTGATATGGTTCTCCGCAAAAACCCGGGCGATATAGGGAGAGACACCTCTCCGGTAATAATTTTCCTCTATTTCTCCGTCAAAAAATTCCTCCGAGTAAGGCTCCAAGTCCCCCTGGGCCATCAGCTTCATGATCATATAGTCCGAGGGACAGACCAGGTCATAGGTATCCCCCAGCGTCAACTGATTATACAGATCCTCATTGGTGCCGAAGCAGGAGTACTCCACCTGCACCCTCTTTCCGTATGTCTCATAATACCAGTCCTCGAACTCCTCATACAGCGCGTTTACCCCCAGGATCTCCACGCCGTTGTCCAGTTCGATCAGTTCCTCTTCATCCCAGTCTCCCAGATCAATGTATTCCTCCCAGTTACAGACCCGGAGCGTGATCACATCCTCCTTGGCCGTCACTTGGCCCAGCCCCTCCCCGGCGGGCGGGAAAACACCCACAGCCGCCCACAGCAGCAGTGCCGGACACAGGATGAAGGCACGTCCTCTTTTCTTATTTTTCATCCAGGCTCCTATCTGCCCGCCCCGGCGGGCCAACCCTTCTATCAGCTTTTTCGCTCCTTCAGATTCATTACGGCCACCACCAGGACCACAATCAGAAAGATCAGTGTGGACAGAGCCCACAGCGCCGTCTTGATCTCCGTCTGGGAACCCTTGGTGGCATTCACCACATAAGTGCTGATGGTATCAAAAGTGGCAGGTTTGGTATAGCTTGCGATAAAATAATCGTCCAACGACAATGTCACAGCCAGCGCGAAGCCTGACACAATCCCCGGCTGAATCTGGGGCAGCACCACCTTGGTGAGCGCCTGCCTGGGCGTGGCCCCCAGATCCATGGCCGCCTCATATAAGCTGGCGTCCATCTGCTTCAGCCTGGGCACCACCGAGAGATAGACAAAGGGGGCGCACAGCACCACATGCCCCACCACCAGGGGCACAAAAGTGCTCTTGTCAATCCCCAGCACCACCACCAGCATAATGCATACCGAAAATCCGGTCACCACATCCGCGTTGATCACCGGCACCTGGTTCATGGCCCCCACGGCGCTCTTGGTCAGTTTCCTGGAATAAAACGCTCCGATGGCACCCAGCGTTCCCAGCGCCGTAGCCAGAAGCGCCGCCCCCAAAGCCAGCAGCACTGTGCCCAGAATCATTCCCCGCAGTTCCTCGTTGGAGAACAGATTTACGTAGTTGTCCAAGGTAAAACCATGAACGGAACCGATATTGGCGGAGGTGGTGAAGCTGTAAAAAGCCAGCACCAGAATGGGCAGATACAGCAGAAGCAGCATGCCGCCGATAAATATTTTCCCGAGATTCATTTTCATAGCAGGGTACCTCCTCTGCTCCCGGCGTCCTCCTCTGTGTACCGGTCCGTGACCAGCGTGAAGACCAAAATGATCAGCAGCAGGATCAGAGCGATCATGGAGCCGTTATGCCAGTCATAGGCGCTGAAGAAGCTGCCGATCAGACTGCCCATAATATAAGTACTGTTGTACAGCATATCCAGCACCACATAGTTAGTCATGGAGGGCAGAAATACCATGACCACCCCGCTGATTATACCGGGCACGGACAGGGGCAGCGTCACCTTGCAAAAGACCTGAAAGGGTCCCGCCCCCAGATCCGCAGCCGCCTCCAGCAGACTCTTGTCCAGCTTCAGCAATGTGGTATACATGGGCAGAATCATAAAGGGCAGGAAATCATAGGTCATGCCCACCACTGTATTCAGGAACGGATGAAAGGCCAGATTTCCCTCAATCACCGTCAGAATTTCTTTCAGAGCCGTGATCCGCAGCGTAAAATTGATCCACATGGGCAGGACAAACATCACCACGATCACCGACTTTCGCTTCCACTGACTCCTGGCCAGAATATAAGCGATGGGATACGCCAGCAGCAGACACACGCAGGTGGTCACTGCGGCGATGGCAAAGCTGTAGGCCAGGGTGCCGATGGTATAAGGACTGGTAAAAAAGCCCGTGAGATTACGGAGGGTAAAATTTCCCTCCCCGTTTGTAAATGCATAGTATATGATAACCAGGAGCGGTGCCGCCACAAAGCAGAGCAAAAACACCGCATAGGGGATGCAGAGCTGTTTTCTGGAAAAACGAAGTACTCCCATGTCTCCTCCTTGTATGTCCTATTATTTCTTCAACGCATATTGCAGCTTGTCCCTGGGGATGATCAGGCTTACATAATCGTCCATGTTCCACAGGTATTCGTCCCGGACAATAAAGTCTTCGTCCTCGTCCGTCCGCACGATATAACGGTAGTGGTCGCCCTTGTAGATCAGGTTGATAATGTGCCCTTTCACCACGCCGGCCTCCTCGTCATCACTCATGGCAATATCCTCGGGTCTGATGGACACGATGATATGCAGGGCGGAGGTATCCACCTCGTCCCCATGGGCATCCACCAGAACATCCCCCTCCGCCAGCCGCGAACCGGGAATCAGCCCGGTGATATCAAAGTCAAACTCCCCGTCCAGGAAATCCAGCTTACAGCCGCTTTTTACCCGCACCTCAAATTTATTGACGGTATTCTCGGCAATCATGATATGTATGCCCTCCGGGTCCACGGTAAGGCCCACCTGGTCCCCCACCCGGGCCTTGCGGGTGGACTGGATCACGATCTCATTCTTGCCGGACTGCACGGTAATCTCATAATGTACGCCCTTGAATACCACGGAAGTCACCCTTCCCTGGATAATTCCCTCCCCCGGCGGCGTGATCTGGATATCCTCGGGCCGCAGTACAGCATCGATCATGGTGCCGTTCTCCACATCGTCCACACAGGTAAACTCTGCGCCGCAGAAACGCACCTTATATTTTCCCGTCATAATGCCGTTAAAGATATTGCTCTCCCCGATAAAATCCGCCACAAAAGCGTTTTTCGGCTCGTTATAGATATCCTCCGGCTCACCCACCTGCTGAATCCGTCCCTCCGACATGACCACGATCTTGTCGGACATGGTCAGCGCCTCCTCCTGATCGTGGGTCACATAGATAAAGGTGATGCCCAGCTTGTCATGCATGCTCTTGAGCTCCAGCTGCATTTCCTTGCGCATCTTGAGATCCAGCGCCCCCAGCGGCTCATCCAGCAGCAGAATCTGAGGCTCGTTGACAATCGCCCTGGCGATGGCGATGCGCTGCTGCTGTCCGCCCGAGAGCGTCTGTACGGTTCTGGACTCAAAGCCCTCCAGATCCACCATCTCCAGAGCCTTTTTCACCTTTTTCACCACCTCCGTCCGAGGCAGCTTTTTCAGTTTCAGTCCGAAGGCGATATTGTCAAAAATATTCAGATGGGGAAACAGGGCATAGCGCTGGAACACCGTGTTGATGGGCCTTTCATTGGGCGGCAGCCTGGTGATATCCCTGCCGCTCAGCAGAATCTCGCCGCCGCTGGGCAGATCAAAACCGGCCAGCATCCGCAGCGTTGTGGTCTTGCCGCAGCCGGAGGGGCCCAGAAAAGTCACAAACTCGCCCTGTTTGATGGTCAGGTTAAAATCGTTCACCGCTACAAAACCGTCCTCAAAGGAACGGCACAGGGACTTGAATTCCAGAAAATGTTCAGATTGTGTACCACTGTTCAACACAGTCTCCTCCTATAGCTTTCATGTTATGATACGGGCCTTTTCCTGCTGTCCGGTTTCCTCGTAAAGCCTCTGTCCCGGTCCCGTTTGTCAGCCGCAGCCATGTAAAATGGCATTGTCTACAAGTCTATCATAAAATACTGTATATTTCCACATTTTTTCTACATTTCCCATGAAAAATTTTGCCATAAATTTTGCCATTACTTTGCCATTCCCATTTGCCGGCATGATCTCCCGGCCGGTATCCAGGCCAACAATAAAATCCATCGTGCATAAACACAATTGAGCGGCCGTCTTGCACAGCCGCTCACAATCTGCTATTTCCTGTCTGTCCGTCAAAAACGGATTTCCTTCTGTCCGTCATGAGGCTGTTTTTCCGCCTCGTCCTGCTCCCGCCGAAGTTCACGCATCATTGCGCTCACCCGCTCCGACCCAATGCCTTCCTGGGCCCCGTAGGAAAGAATCTCCCGCAGCCGCTCTTCAATATAGCGCTCCGGCTCATTCTTCCCAATGCCGATCATCACATTGTATTTGCGGTACAAATCAGGAGATCTTTCCTCAAGTTCTTCAATGACCTCTCCTGCTGAAAGCTCTGTAAAAAGCACTTCCCTCACACAGTGCCCAAAGATCAGGGCGTCCTCCAGCGCTTTCCTCTCCACCTCCGTGCTTCCCCTGGGAAGGCACACCACAGCCGCCGGCTTACGCAGCAGCCACTTTCCCCCTGATTTTCTCTCCTGAGCAGATGCAGTCCCGCCTGGCGGCCAGGGCTTTAAAAGTGGTTTTTTCCCCAGGGCTTTCACCAAGAGCATGGAAAAAAGATTTGCCGCCACGCAGTAATCCGCTACCCTCCCCTGCCGCAGCGGAGACATGACCACCAGATTCTCCGGATCTCCTCCGGACATTTTCTCCGCTTCCGTTCCAAAAGCCACGATTCTGCCGTTGTCCCTGCGATAGGCCACCAGCGATTTTTCTCTGAGTACCAGACCTTTTCCCCGTACATAGAGGAGGATATCCGCAGGCTCATATCCGGTATTCCCCTGTACGGCCTCATACCCTTCCGTCTTCATCATTCCCTCCGTATCCGCTTTTTCCTATATTCTGTCATCCCCGGAAATCAAAAACATCTTTTCGTTTCAAAAGCTGAGACCATCTGGCGGAGATCAATTTGGCGTACAGAACAGGCAAAAGTCCGTAATTTCCCAGCGCGTAGCCGTCATTCATTTCCAGAAATATCGTCTGCTCTTTTCCCTCTTTGCAGGCAACGGCAAAATCAATGCTGCATCCCATGGGACGCCCCGGGATTGAGCGAAACGCCTCCACTACCCCATCCACCACTGCCGCGTCATAATGATAATGATAGTCTCCCCTATAGGGACGGATATCCACCAGCTCGTCATAGAGCATAAACCCCCGCCATTCTCTGCGGATGTCCAGAATCTCGCTGCATATCACCTCATAGTCCTCATAACAGCTGCCGCATCCGATCAGATCCCGGGGACCGTTGATAATATGTCCGGTGAAAACCTTGTCTTTGACAGGTTTGACAAAGATCCCCCATTTTTCAGGGTGCGTATTGATGGAATTGATATGATCCCTCCAGATGCTTCGTCCCATAAAAGGATAAAGCTGCTCCGGATAATCCGGGCAGTCGCATGTCACGCCGAATTTTCGCAGAATTGTCTGCACCTGATCAATATAGTCCACCACAATATCATCTGCGGTCACTTTTTCATAAATCTCATCAAGTACATGATATTTCTTTATTTCAGCGCCCATTTCCCTGAATCCGGCCGCCGCGTGAGATATATTCTGAGAGTGATATTCCCCGTTGGCCCGTACCTTTACATAGATGATCATAAGTCGTCATCCTCAGGCGCATCAGGTTCCAGCTGGATATCAACCTGATACTCTTCATCAATGAGAATGTATTTCACCCCTGCTTCGCGGCACTGCTCCAACACCCTGGCATTGTCTCTTCGCACATTCTCCGGTGTGCAGTCCTCGTCCTCCCCGCGGTTTTCAATAACGCCGGCGTATTTTTTGATGCTGTCAAAATGATTCGCGATATATTTTTCACTCATCACCAGACAGTAGTACCGGATCTCCTTCAAGTACTCCGGCGCAAAGTCCTTTTCCCATTCAAAGGGAATATAGCAGCCCTCCACAATGAGATTCTGGAAATTTTCAATGGCCGTCTTTATCATTTCCCGCACAATGGGCCACAGATAGTCCGTTAATGCCCTGTCGTCGCTTACAGGGGTGAGCGTGGTCTGTCCGCTGCGGATCAGCCCCATCTTCAGGTGGTCAATGGACAGATAGGGATATTTATACTTCTCCAGCAGTCTCTGGGACAGCATGGTCTTGCCTGTATGGGACGCGCCTGTAATCAGAATGATCATTTTTATCCCCTTCCTCTTACCAGCCCTCTTCTTACTTAGAATAACTCTTAAGCTGATAAGTATTCCCATTATAAATCATATGAGGCATATAATCCAGTGAAAAATATTCTTATCTCAAAATAAGTCTCAAAAGATCTTCCTGTTTCCTCCTCGGGCCGTAATCCCCGTCCAGTCAGTCTGCCTGTATGAAATTTCATGAACCCGTATGTCCATACTGACCGGATATTTCAGGTCACGCCCGGGCCACGGCCTCCTTCATCTCCTTCACATACGCATGAATGGCAGGTCCCGCCTGCTCGCCGTCCCGGGCGATGATCTTTACAATGGCACTGCCCACGATGGCCCCGTCGGACAACTGCGCCATCTGCCGGGCCTGCCCGGGAGTGCTGATGCCAAAGCCTATGGCGCAGGGCACATCCGTCACCTGCCGTATACTTTCCACCATGGACTTAAGATCGGTGCCGATCTCACTGCGCACACCGGTGACTCCCAGGGAGGATACCACATAGATAAAGCCCTCGGCCTCGCGGGCAATCATCTGAATCCGCTCCCGGGAGGTGGGGGCAATCATGGAGACCAGCGCCACATGATGGGCCTTTGCCGCCCCTTCCATCTCCTGCTTTTCCTCATAGGGAAGATCCGGAACAATGACGGCACCCACGCCCAGTTCCTCACATCCGGCAAAAAAACGGTCACAGCCATAGTGAAATACCGGATTGGCATAGGTCATGAAAGCCAGCGGGATTCCGGCATGATCTCCGCCCTGCTCCCGCACCCGTCTCACGATCTCAAAGGCCCCGTCTGTGGTCATCCCTCTCTGGAGCGCCCGCATACTGGCATCCTGGATCACCACTCCCTCCGCGATGGGATCGGAAAAGGGAATACCGATTTCAATTAAATCCGCTCCCGCCCGGGCTATCTCCGCAATATATTGTACGGTGCAGTCCGGCGTGGGATCTCCCGCCGTCAGAAAAGCGATAAACGCCTTGTGATTGGGTGTCTGAAATACGCTGCTGATCTGATTATATTCTGGTCTACTCATGAAGATCCACCCCCCTGTATCTGGCGATCGCCGCCACATCCTTATCCCCACGGCCCGACAGACATATGATGATGCTCTGGTCCGGGCTGTAATTTCCGGCTGTCTTTCTGACATAGGCCACCGCATGGGCGCTTTCCACAGCGCAGATAATTCCCTCCATCCGGGCCAGATAGGCAAAAGCGTCCACCGCCTCGTCGTCAGTGACGGGAACGTACCGGGCTCTGCCGGTGTCATGCAGGTGGGCATGTTCCGGCCCTATGCCGGGGTAGTCCAGCCCTGCGGAGATGGAGTACACCGGCGCGATCTGTCCATATTCATCCTGGCAGAAATAGGATTTCATGCCATGGAAAATCCCCGGACTGCCGGTGGCAATAGTAGCCGCCGTCAAAGCCGTATCCACACCCTTGCCCGCCGCCTCGCAGCCGATCAGCTCCACATCCTTATCCGCTATAAAATTGTAGAACATTCCCATGGAATTGCTGCCGCCGCCCACACAGGCCACCACAGCCGCCGGGAGCTTTCCCTCCCGTTCCAGAATCTGCCGCCTGGCTTCCCGGCTGATCACACTCTGAAAATCCCTCACCATCATGGGAAACGGATGGGGACCCATGACGGAACCCAGCACATACAGGGTATCATCCACCCGGTTTGTCCACTCTCTCATACAGGCATTGACAGCGTCTTTCAAGGTTCTGGTTCCGCTGGTGACAGGATGGACCCTGGCTCCCAGAAGCTCCATACGGTATACATTGAGCGCCTGACGGACCGTGTCCTCCTCCCCCATATAAATCTCGCACTCCATGTCCAGCAGGGCCGCCGCAGTGGCCGTGGCCACACCGTGCTGACCGGCGCCGGTCTCGGCAATGATGCGGGTCTTGCCCATCTTTTTGGCGAGCAGCGCCTGCCCCAGCACATTGTTGATTTTGTGGGAACCCGTGTGGTTCAGGTCCTCCCGCTTCAGATAGATTCTGGCCCCGCCCAGATCCCTTGTCATCTTCTCCGCGTAATACAGCAGGGAAGGTCTGCCCGCGTATTCATGCAGCAGTCTCCGCAGCTCCTGCTGAAATTCCGGATCATTCCTGTAAAATTCATAACACTCTTCCAGATGATTCAATTCATGCATCAGCGTCTCCGGAACATACTGACCGCCATGAATGCCGTAACGTCCTTTACTCATTGTTTTTCTCCTCCATCTGACAGACCGTCTGCATCTGTCCGGACCTATCGCGTACCTGTTCTATGATCTGACGGATTTTCTCCGGGTCCTTGTGTCCGTCCGTCTCCACAGACGAACTTACATCGATGCCGTAGGGAATGATATGATCAAGCAATTCCCCCAGATTATCGGCTCCCAGCCCTCCTGCCAGAAAACAGGGCCTGTTGATGCCTGCCAGCAGCCTCCAGTCAAAGGTCCGGCCGCTGCCCATACCGCTGTCAAACAGCAGATAATCCGCCCTGCTGTCCATCCATGCCTCCACGTCCTGACGGCTGTACACCTTTACCGCCTTGATCACCGTTGCGCCTGTGGTCTCCTGAATACAGCGGATGTCTTCTTCCGATTCCTCTCCGTGGAGCTGAACTGCATCGATAATCCCCTCCGCCAGCAGGCCTGTCACATTCTCCACAGGCGCGTCCACAAATACGCCCACTGCCTGTATCCGGGAAGAAAGCAGTTTTTTTAACTGAGCCGCCCGCTGTCTGTCCACATAACGGCGGCTTTCTGGCCAGAACACAAATCCTGCATAGTCCGGCCCCCATCGATTCACACAGACAATGTCCTCCGGTCTTGTCAGACCGCAGATCTTGATCTTCATCTCATTCCCCCTCTCTGCCGTTCCCCACGATAAGAAATCTCTCCGGCATCCTCCCTGCCTCTCAGCCACCGCAGCATCCCGGCCTTATCCTGGCTGCGCATCAGAGTCTCCCCGATCAGCACCGCGTCCGTGCCGTTTTCTTCCAGCCTGCGGACCTGCTCTCTGGTCTTTATCCCGCTCTCCGACACAAAGAGGATCTCTCCGGGCACCAGTTCCCGCAATTGCACGGAATTGTGCATATCTACGGTAAAATCCTTCAGATTACGGTTGTTTACGCCGACCACCCGGGCTCCGGCCCGCAATGCCATCTCGATCTCCTGTCCGTCATGGGTCTCCACCAGAGCCGACAGACCCAGCTCCCGGGCAATTCCCAGATATTCCTCAAGCTGCGAAGGACTTAAGATGGCACAGATCAGCAGCACCGCATCCGCTCCTGCCAGCTTGGCCTGATAAAGCATATATTCATCCACCGTAAAATCCTTTCGCAGCAGAGGAAGGGATACTGCCTGCCGGATTTCCTGCAAAAATCTGTCCTGCCCCTTGAAATAGAAGGGCTCTGTGAGCACCGATATGGCGTCCGCCCCGGCCTCTTCGTACTCCTTCGCAATCTGCACATACGGAAAATCCTCCGTGATAATGCCCCTGGAGGGAGATGCCTTTTTCACTTCGCAGATAAAGCCGATGCCCTGTTTCCTGAGTGCCGCCTCAAAGGGAAAACCCGTGGCCGCATCGCAGTTCCCTGCTCTGGCCCGCAGTTCCGCCAGGGAGACTTTTTCCTTTTCCCCCCGTATTCTCTCTCTGGTCTTTTCCGCTATTTGCTGTAAAATCATCATTTCCCCTTTCCCGCATACCGCCGGCACGGCCTGCGGTATTGCTCCAATCAATACCCGGGCGCTCTGCTTTCAGACACGCTCTGCCCCGGAAAAACCGGAATCCAGCGCAAGTTCCCGGGATTCCTTCACAAACCGTTCCAGCTGTTCCTGCGCTCTCCCGCTGTCAATCAATTCCTTCGCCAGTTCCACCCCGGCCTGCAAATCCGCCACCCGGTCCGCCACATACAGGCCTGCTGCCGCGTTGATCAACACCGCGTCCCGCCTGGCCCCCCGCTCCTGCCCGCTCAGGACAGCCCTGGTGATAGCGGCATTCTCCTCCGCCGTGCCTCCCAGCAGCTGCCCCTTCTCATATCGCTTAAGGCCCAGCTGCTCCGGCGTGATTACATACTTTTTCAACTTCTTATCCCGAATTTCACAGACAGTGGTGGGGGCGCATACGGATATCTCATCCAGGCGTTCCTGTCCGTATACCACCATCCCCCTGATTACGCCCAGATTCCGCAGCACCTCCGCCAGCACCTCCACCAGCGACGCATCATAGACCCCCAGCACCTCCATGTTGGCTCCGGCCGGATTGGTGAGGGGCCCCAGAATATTGAACACCGTGCGTATACCCAGTTCTTTGCGAATGGGTCCCACATACCTCATGGCGCTGTGATATTTCTGCGCAAACAGAAAACAGATATGGATTTTATTCAACAGGTTCAGACTCTGCCGGGGTTCCAGCGCAATATTGACTCCCAGGGCCTCCAGGCAGTCCGCCGCCCCGGATCTGGAACTGGCCGCCCGGTTCCCGTGTTTCGCCACAGGCACACCGGCGGCGGATATCACCAGAGCCGCCGTAGTGGAAATATTAAAGGAGTTGGAACCGTCGCCGCCGGTGCCCACAATCTCCAGCACATCCTGTTCGTGAAGCAGCCTGGTGGCATGGCGGCGCATCTCTTCCGCCGAACCTGTGATTTCCTCAATCGTCTCCCCCTTCATGGACAGGGCTGTGAGATAAGCGCTTTTTTGTACATCTGACGCTTCCCCGCTCATAATCTCATTCATAACTGCCTTGGCCATCTCATAGCCGATATCTTCCTTTTTGCTTAACTTAATGATTGCCTCTCCGATCATCATATTCTCCTCTCCCTGTCCGCCCGATAATCAGCCCATATCCTCTGCCAGAAAATTCTTCACAATGTCTCTCCCCCGAGGTGTCAATACCGACTCCGGATGAAACTGCACCCCATATATGGGATAGCTTCTATGCTGCACCGCCATGACCTCCCCGTCTTCCGTAACCGCCGTGACCCGCAGGCAGTCCGGCATGGTCCCGGGATCTGCCGCCAGGGAATGATATCTTGCCACCGTGATCTGCCCATCCATTCCCCTGAACAGACGGCTGTCACAGTCTAATGTGACAACAGACTGTTTCCCGTGCATCAGTTCTCTTGCATAGGTGACGGCTGCCCCATATACTTCACAGACGGCCTGATGGCCCAGGCAGATTCCCAGAACAGGGATTCTCCCCTGAAAACAGCGGATCACCTCCTCGCAGATTCCTGCGTTCCGGGGCTTTCCCGGCCCCGGTGATATCACGATATGGTCGGGCGAAAGCATCTCTATCTCTTTTATGGTCATCTCGTCGTTCCGGATCACTCTGATATCCGGATCAACGGAGCCCATCAGCTGGTACACGTTGTAAGTAAAACTGTCATAATTGTCAATAAGCAGTACCATAATAACCACCTCCCTGCATTATTCTGTCTGCATCTCGCAGGCCATCTGTATGGCATTTTTCACTGCCGCCGCTTTCTGCGCGCACTCACGGTATTCTTTTTCAGGCACACTGTCCGCCACGATTCCGGCCCCGGAACGGATAAATACCCGGCCATTTTTGGAAAAAGCCAGGCGTATGGCGATGCAGGTGTCCAGATTCCCGGTGAAGGAAAGATATCCTATAGCGCCGCCGTAAATCCCCCGCTTGTTGTTTTCCAGTTCATTGATAATCTCGCAGGCCCGCAGCTTGGGAGCTCCGGACAGAGTCCCCGCAGGCAGGATGGCATCCACCGCGTCCAGCGCGTCCCTGCCCTCCGCAATCTGCCCGCTGACTGTGGAGCCGATATGCATCACATGAGAATACCGCTCCACAGACATGTATTTCTCAACCTGCACACTTCCGATGACACTTATTTTTCCAATATCATTGCGTCCCAGATCCACCAGCATATTGTGTTCCGCCCGTTCTTTTTCGTCTGCCAGAAGTTCTCTCTCCAGCGCCATGTCCTCCGCCTCGTCCCTGCCCCGGGGCCTGGTGCCCGCCAGCGGAAAAGTATGAAGTATGCCATTTTCCAGTTTGACCAGGGTCTCGGGGCTTGCCCCCGCAATCTCGCCGTCCTGACCGGAAAGATAGAACATATAGGGAGACGGATTCAACGTCCGCAGCGCCCGGTATGCATTTAAAAGGCTCCCCTCCATCTGTGCCTCCAGGCGGTTGGACAACACCACCTGAAAGATCTCCCCCTCCCTGATATATTGTTTCGCCCTCCTGACCATATCGCAGTAACACGCCTCGTCGAACAGCGGCCGGAAATCACTCAGCAGCCGCAGGGGCGGAACAGGCGGCTTTTCCCCCCGCTCCACCAGGGCTTTCATATTTTCCAGATCCCGCAGGGCTTTCTGGTAACCGGTCTCCAGGTCTTCCGTCTTCATATTGACGATCAGCACGATCTTCTGGCGATCGTTGTCAAAGGCAATCACTCTGTCAAAGAGCATCAGATCCACATCCGGGAAGCCCTCTTCATCCTCCGCGTCAAGTTTTAATGTCGGCTCGCTGTACTTGATATAATCATAAGAGAAATATCCCACCAGCCCGCCGGTAAAGCCAGGCAGATATTCCAGCCGCGGGCTTCTGTTTTCCTTCAGAATCTCCCGGATATACCGCCGGGGATTATCCGGCAGGCTCCGGGTCAGCATGGGAGTCCTGATCGTCACCTGCCCGTCAGAACAGCTGACAGACATGGCCGGATCATATCCCAGGAAGGAATATCGTCCCCACTTTTTATCCGCCTCCGCGCTCTCCAGCAGATAGACATGTCTGCTGACAGCCTTCAGCCTGCGCAGCACTTCCACCGGTGTAGTGCTGTCGGAAAAAATCTCCGTGCTGACGGGAATCACTCCAAAATTATCCTGTGACATCATCCGCTTTACTTCCTCCAAGGTTGGTCTGATCATCATGCGCTTTTCCCTCCATTCCTGCTCTCCTTTGTCTGCCGGACACGGTTCCGGAACACAAAAAAACCGTCCCTGACAGATATACCTTCTGTCAAGGACGGGTGAATACACTTTCCCCGCGGTGCCACCTTGATTCATGCTATGACAGCATGCTCTTTCAGGATACCAACATATCCCCTGCAACTGACGTATGCGTACGTCATGAAATACTCGGCTCTGAAACAAAGCCTTTCCTCATGCCCTCAGTGGTCCATTTAACAGCCTGCATTTCCGACCTTTCTCAGCATCCGGTCTCTCTGTAAGCGCATCTACTGTTTTTATCTCCACTTCAACGGTTTGTGTTCCGCTATTCATTTTTTCCATACTACTCCATAAAGGAGTATGTGTCAAGTATTTTTTCGAAAAATGATTCAAAGGCCATAAGATGCTTTGAGCGCGCCGAACTCCTGAGACTTGGTAAAACCGTACACAAGCGTATCCCTGTTCTCCTCTCCTGTCTTAAGCCTTGCTACCCAATCCGCAAATCCCGCGGAATCCGGCTGCCTGTTTAAAAAGGTCTGATACATCCGCCGCACAAATTCTTCGTCCGGAATGTTCTGGTTAATCAGCTCCTGAGAATGCAGGAATCCGTCTGAGGCAATCTCTTCTATGGTTTTCTCCCCTGTCAGATATGTCCTGCACCAATCCTCCAGTCCGTCCTCGTCAAATCTCCTGCCCAGCATCTTAGTGTACAGCCGGGCTATAAATCCCGTCGCGCCGGGATTTTGATCCCGCCAGGCCGTGACGTCCACACTCCCTCGTATTACGTCATATCTGTCACACAAATTTGTGAACTCATCCGATTCCGCAAATCCCCGGAAAACATACAAACGGCTCACTCCGTTTTCCAATCTGTCAAGCCATTCCTCCATCCCGGCCTGATCCGCGCTCCGGTCAAACATGGTCTGATACAGAAGATGCAGATATTCACTGTCATCATACTCTTTTTGCGTAAATTCATCACTGAAGAAAAACCCCTGCGCCACCTCAGCGGCAGATTGGGTCTGGGACTCCAGCTGCCCGACCCAGTCGTTCAGACCCTTTTCATCATAAGGCCTGCCCAGGCAGACAGTGTACAATCTTTTCACAAAGGCCGTGACATCTGCCTCCTCTTCAATGTATGATTCCAGAGTGACGGTTCGGATCTCCGTCTCATACGGTCTGTATCCGATCTGAAGTTCCAGTTTTCCGTTTTTGGCCCGCATGCCGAAAATATTTCTGCCATCCATTCCCTCATAGGTGTAGATAACCGAAACATTTCCATCGTCTGTAATCCGATAAACACTCTTGGTATCGTTCAGAAAGGTCGTCCTGCCAACGCGCTGCAGAACCCCGAAGCAGTACGGGTAATATTCATAGTAATTACCGTTCCTGTATCCCCAGACCGCATTGTCAAATACACGCATTACCCTTTCCTTGCCGGTTGCTTCCGTACGGTAAATCAAACTCATTTCTGATCCGTCATATCCCAGCCGATAACTGCCTGCCCCGCTTACAGGCACAGCTGCGCTGCAAACCTCTCTTCCGCCGGCGTTCCACCATCCGCCCTCATCATACCGCGTGTCCGTGCATGCATGATCCTGTGATTCCAGCGTATGATTTTTCAGCAGCTGACTGTCACTGATCATGAAATTGCCATAGTACATCTGTCCGAACGGCGCGTTTTCTATTGCATTGGAATCCCATGTGACGTCTATATTAAACCAATGCCCGTCTACCTTGACCTGATTCCAGGTATGATTTCCGCCGGTGGCCGTTCCCACCTCCAATATGCCCACATATCTGAGCATCATCTCGTACGAGTCTTTGTAACCCTGGCAGACAGCGCTTCCCGTCACCAGCGCGTCATAAACGGTATAGTTACTATAAGTGTAGTCGTAGCTGCAATTTACCGCCAGCCAATTGTGTAAAGCCAGCATCTTCTGTATGTCGCTCATATCTGAGGTTATGGATTCCCTGACCGCTCTTTTGAGCGCTTTTTCCACTTCGGCTTCATGCTCGATATACCTCGGGCAAAGCTCTATGACATACCCTCCCGACAGCGTCGCGCTCGCCAGCGGTTCCACATAAAACAAAGAACCGTCCCAGTAAATCACATCCTTCAACAGCGCCCGCGCCTCATCATATGTAAGCCGGTACGCGCGGAGATCAATACTGGCCGCGTGCTGCTTTAATCCTTCCTGTATCGCGGCCCTTGCCCCGGACTGCGCCTTTACATCAAGCTCCGTCTGCCCTGTCAGATCGCAGCTTACAATACTGATTTCCTCTTCTTCCTGTTCGGATAAAATAAAGGGAAGGGAGGTATCCGCCTGGGCCTGCACACCCAAAGGCAGCAAAAACACCATGACCAGACTTAACAGGAAAGATTTCATCAGTCTCCATCTGCACTCTGTATTCATCCTTTTTCCTCTCTGCAATTCCAATTCCGTAACCTCCTGTTTCCCTGTGCCGGTCCAACAGCCTAGATCACACAGAAATAATGCCGTTAAAAACAACAGAATCCCTGCAAGGCGAGGACTCTGTTGTTTCTTACTCTGTTTTCCACGCGCCGTCTGAACCCATGTTGGATTTCCGGCTATACCAGACGCACGGTCTCTCTGGCAATAGCCAGTTCTTCATTGGTGGGAATCACCATCACCCTGGTCCGGGAATCCGGGGTACTGATCACGATGTCTTCGCCGCGCTTTTTGTTGGCCTCCTGATCCAGTGTCACGCCCAGATAACCCAGATACTCACAGATCATGGTGCGCACCAGAGCGGCGTTCTCGCCCACTCCCGCCGTAAAGCAGATCAGGTCCACGCCGTTCATGGCAGCAGTGTAAGCGCCGATATATTTTGCCACGCGGTAAGCAAAAGTTTTCATGGCGCAGTCGGCATAGGCATCCCCTTTGTGATAGCCCTCCTCCAAATCACGGAAGTCGGAGGACAGATTGTTGGACAGGCCCAGCACACCGGATTTCTTGTTCAGAATGTTCATAATCTCGTCAATACTCTTATTTTCCTTGTGCGCCAGAAACTCAATGATGGCCGGGTCAATGTCGCCGCTCCGGGTCCCCATAATCAGACCCTCCAGGGGAGTAAGGCCCATGGAAGTGTCTACACAGCGGCCGTTCTTTACAGCGGATACACTGGCGCCGTTGCCCAGATGACACACGATGGTTTTCAGAGAATCACAGGGCACACCCAGTACCTCCGCCGCCCTTTTCGACACATAGGAATGGCTGGTGCCGTGGAAACCGTAGCGGCGGATCTTATATTTCTCGTAATATTCCACCGGCAGCCCATACATATAGGCTTCCTGCGGCATGGTCTGATGAAAAGCCGTGTCAAACACCGCCACCATGGGCGTACCGGGCATCAGCTTTCTACAGGCGTTTATTCCGATCAGATTGGCCGGATTGTGCAGCGGGGCCAGATCGTTGCATGCCTCTATGGCCGCCAGCACCTCATCGTCTATGACCACGGACTGGGCAAATTTTTCTCCGCCGTGCACCACACGGTGTCCTACCGCGCCGATTTCCTCCAGACTCTTCACCACGCCTGTCTTCTCGCCCGTGAGCGCTTCCAGTACAAGACGGATCGCCTCTGTGTGATCCGGCATGGGCGTCACACGCAGCTCTTTTTCCCCGCCCGCCGGTGTATAACTGATCTGGCTGCCCTCGATACCGATGCGTTCGCAAAGTCCCTTGGCAATACACTGTTCCGACTCGGAATCAATCAGCTGGAATTTCAGAGAAGAACTCCCGCAATTTATTACTAAAATATTCATGATATGACTTCCTTTCCTTATTACATTGCCCGATGCGCTATACCAACCATACCAGCTATACCAGCTGGGCCTGTACAGCCGTCAGCGCGACGACGCCTACAATGTCCTGCCAGGAACATCCGCGGGACAGATCGTTGACAGGCTTGGCAATACCCTGCAACATGGGGCCGTAAGCCTCCGCGCCCCCCAGTCTCTGCACCAGCTTATAACCGATGTTGCCCGCGTCCAGATTGGGGAATATAAGCACATTGGCTTTGCCGCCCACGCTGCTGCCGGGGGCCTTGGACTTTGCTACGCCCGGAACCAGCGCCGCGTCTACCTGCAATTCGCCGTCCAGCGTCAGCTGAGGATACTGCTCATGAGCAATCCGGGTGGCCTCCACCACCTTGTCTACAAGTTCATGCTTGGCGCTGCCCTTGGTCGAATGGCTGAGCATGGCGATCACAGGCTTAGGTCCCACCAGACTCTTGAAACTTCTGGAGGAAGTCTCGGCTATGGCGGCCAGTTCCTCCGCCGTAGGGTCCTGATTCAGGCCGCAGTCCGCAAAGATAAAGGTGCCGTCCTCCCCCTGGTCCTTGAACTGGGTATCCATCACAAAAAAGGCTGACACCAGCTTGACGCCTGGAGCGGTCTTCAGGATCTGCAAAGCCGGGCGCAGAGTGTCGGCCGTGGAATGGCAGGCACCGGCCACCATGCCGTCCGCCTCGTTGGCTTTTACCATGACGATTCCAAAAGTCAGGGGGTCATTTAACAGAATCTCCCTTGCCTTCTCCGGCGTCATCCCCTTGGACTTCCTGGTTTCATACAGAAGATCCACATAGGCATCCAGCCTGTCCGTAGTCTTGGGATTAATCACCTTCACACCTGTCAGATCCACCTCCAGCCAGCCGGCACCATCCATGATCTTTTCCTCATCACCGATCATGATAATGTTCGCTATGCCCTCTTCCATAATCTTTGCCGCCGCTATCAGAGTTCTCTTGTCTGTGGTCTCCGGCAGCACAATGGTTTTTTTGTCGAGCCTCGCCCGTGCCTTGATTGTGTCAATATATGACATATGCTCTCCTTCCTGCGGAATTGCCGCAATCTTTATATATTTTTTTAAAAATTTCGAAATTTTGCTTAACAAACGTTCTTTTTTATATTATACTAGAGATAGAAAAATTTAACAAGCACCAATATGCGTTAAATTGTATATTTTGAAGTACAAAAGTCTCTTTCATATTACTCGCAAATGTGATTCTTATGTGCATGTAAACGCTTACACTGTCTGTTATTTTTTTCACATAGTCTCCCTCGATTTATTGACGATATTTAGTTTATTCTTTTCACCACCTTTTTTTGCCGCCACAAGATATGGATTGGCCGCCGTGTCATTTCTTCTGTGGTGCGCAACAGGGGAGTCGGTACACCGTATTGTGTAAGAAAGGGCAGGGTATTATTATGAAAGTATGTGCTGTTATTGCGGAATACAATCCTTTCCATCTGGGGCATGCCTATCACTTGAATCAGGCCCGGCTGCTCACGGATGCCGATTATGTCATCGTCGTCATGAGCGGTAATTTTGTACAGCGGGGAGACCCGGCGCTGCTCGACAAGTATGCCCGCACCCGGGCCGCCCTCTCCTGCGGTGCCGACCTGGTGCTGGAACTGCCCGGCTGCTTTGCCACCGGCAGCGCGGAATACTTTGCCCGGGGAGCCATCTCCATGCTGGACCACCTCGGCATGGTAGATTATCTGTGCTTTGGCAGCGAATGTTCGGATATCCAGTTTCTGTCCCAGTTCGCGGATATCTTTCTGGAGGAGCCCGAACAGTATAAAAAGATTCTGCTGGAGAAGCTCAAGCTGGGATATTCCTATCCCACTGCCCGTTCCAACGCGCTGATCATCGCGTATCCGCAGCTGGCGGCAGACATATCCGTGGTTTCCAGCCCCAACAATATTCTGGGAATCGAATACATCAAGGCATTACACCGCCGCCGCAGCCGGATTCATCCCGTCAATATCCGCCGGGTGGGCTCTGACCACCGGGACAGACGGCTGGGCTATTTCATGAGTTCCGCCAGGGCGCTTCGGCAGGCGATCCAGAGCAACCGGAGCGTCGAAGAACTCAGTTCCCAGATGCCGGAGGAAGCATATCGGGTAATGACAGACTATTTCGCGCAGGAGCGCCCCTTATTCCAGGATGACTTCTCCACTCTGCTGCACTATAAGCTGTTGTCGGAGCAGGCCAAGGGCTATACGGATTATCTGGATATCTCACCGGATCTGTCCGATAAGATCCGCAAGTATGTGTATCAGTACACCACTTTCAGTGAGTTCTGCGACCTGCTCAAGTCCAAGGATATGACTTACACGCGGATTTCCCGCTGTCTGCTGCACATCCTTCTGAATATAACCAAGGATAATATGCAGTTTTACATAGATAACCAGGATTCCGTTTCCTATGCGCGGCTGCTGGGATTCAGGCAGGAGGCCAGACCTCTTCTGACCGCCATTGACCAGAATTCCTCCATCCCTCTGATCACCAAGATGGCTGACGCGGATAAGTACCTGACTCTGGGAGGAGCCCATATGTTCCAGCAGGAAATGCAGATCACGGATATCTACAGCAGCATTCAGGCCGCCAAGTCCGGTCACAGGATGTACCATGAGTATACCAGGCCGATGATTATCGTATAGGCGAAAGCCCCCCCTGTACGCAGGGAGAAGGTTCATGTAATCCGCCCCTTTAACTTAAAAATCCGGATGACACACTCTGAGCAGACTGTCATCCGGATTTCATTATGGTTGTTCATGGTATACTTGCAAGATGCGGAAGATATTGACTCCCTTATATACCGTCAATTCTTAAAGCTGTGGATCGGCGCAGGTATACGTCCCCCCCTGTTCACGAAATCGTCACATTGAAAAGCGTTTACCGGCATAATCGGCGCATAGCCCAGCAGACCGCCAAATTCCACTTTCTCACCCACGCCCTTGCCGATGACAGGGATAATCCGGACGGCAGTGGTCTTTTGATTGACCATGCCGATGGCCATCTCATCCGCGATAATCCCAGAGATGGTGGCAGCTCTGGTATCTCCCGGAATGGCAATCATATCCAATCCCACCGAACATACACAGGTCATGGCTTCCAGCTTCTCCAGCGTCAGCGCTCCCGCCGTCACCGCGTCAATCATGCCCTGGTCTTCGCTGACCGGAATGAACGCGCCACTCAGGCCTCCCACATAGGAGGATGCCATGACACCGCCCTTTTTCACCTGGTCATTGAGCAGCGCCAGCGCGGCTGTGGTCCCCGGCGCGCCCGCGTACTCAAGCCCCATCTCACAGAGAATGTCCGCCACGCTGTCTCCGATGGCCGGTGTGGGAGCCAGAGACAGATCCACAATGCCAAAGGGCACACCCAGCCTCGCAGACGCCTCTCTGGCCACCAGCTGCCCCACGCGGGTCACTTTAAATGCCGTTTTCTTGATCGTCTCACAGAGCACTTCAAAATTTTCGCCCCGGACTTTCTCCAGAGCAGTCTTGACCACACCGGGGCCGCTGACGCCCACGTTGATGATGCGGTCCGCCTCGGTCACGCCATGGAATGCCCCCGCCATAAAGGGATTGTCGTCCGGTGCATTGCAGAATACTACCAGCTTTGCGCAGCCCAGGGAATCCTGCTGCCTGGTGGCCTCCGCCGTCTCCCGGATCACCTCGCCCATCAGCTTCACCGCGTCCATATTGATGCCCGTCCTGGTGGAACCGACATTCACCGAGCTGCAGACTCTCTCCGTAGCGGCCAGAGCCTGAGGAATAGAGCGGATCAGCATCTCCTCAGCAGGTGTCATCCCCTTGCTGACCAAAGCGGAATAGCCTCCGATAAAATTGACGCCAACCTCATGAGCCACCTTGTCCAGAGTATTCGCGAGGCCCACGAAATCCTGGGGCGTCCTGCAGGCCGCCGCTCCCACCAGCGCGATGGGTGTCACCGATATCCGCTTGTTGACAATGGGGATGCCATACTCCCTTGAAATCTGTTCGCCGGTCTTCACCAAATCCCTGGCAGACTCATAAATCTTCTGGTAAATCTTCTCATTGAGCATCTTTAAGTCCGAATCAATACAATCTAACAGGCTGATGCCCATGGTGATGGTGCGCACGTCCAGATTCTCTTTTTCGATCATTTCATTGGTTTCGGCCACTTCATAAATATTTATCATAATTTCCTCTCTTCACTGTTCGCAAACCGGGCTCCTGTCGCGTACCCTTTCAGATCCTGTGCATCTGATCAAAAATCTCTTCCTTCTGACATTTCACCGCGACACCGATTTCCTGCCCTAATTTCTCCAGTTCATCCACCATATCTCCGTACTGCCCAAGCATATTACTCATATCCACAATCATCATCATATTAAAATACTCTTGCACAATGGTCTGCGAAATATCCAGTATGTTGACCTTATTCTCCGCCAGATACATGCACACCCGGGCGATAATACCCACCGTATCCTTGCCCACTACCGTAATAATTGCCTTTTTCATATTTACCTCTTTCCGCATACCGCCGGCTATGCCTGTGGTATCGCACCAATCCGTATTGGGTAACTGCTTTCCTTCCACGCTGCCCTCTTTTCTGGATACCGCCGTTTTTCGGCCAATATCTGCTCTTTTTACAAACTGAATTATATATCTTTCCGGCCATACCGTCAACATCCATTGGATACTGGCCTTGTGGGGGTGATCAGCCCGCCCCTTCAAAACTCCATCACCGGCGAAAGCTCGCTGCGCCTGGCCACCTGAATCTGAAAATCCTCCGCGCTGTAGGGATTATCGCCCAGTGATATCTCCATGCGCACTGTCTCGTAGGCCAGTTCCGGGAGATTGTTGTCCTGGCTCAGATGCCCCAGAGATATAAATTTCAGGCCGTCATGCAGAATCCGGCAGAGCAGCCTGCCGGAATTTTCGTTGGACAAATGCCCCCGGCTGCCCAGAATCCGCTGTTTCAGCGGGTATGGATACGGCCCCACCTGGAGCATATTCACATCATGGTTGGCCTCCAGCAGAATAGCATTCAGACCCTTTAAGCATTCTACCGTATAGTCATTGTAGATCCCCAGATCCGTACACACCGCCACCCGCTTGCTCCCATAGCTGATGCGGTAAGCCACCGGCTGGGCCGCGTCATGGCTGATCCGCAGAGGATTCACGGTCAGATCCTTGATGGTAAAACGCTGATCCTCCTGCACCTCCACCCATAACTCCTGCTCTATATTGCCCATCCCCCTCATCTGCCTGATCGCCGCTATGGTTCCTCTGGTGGCGTAGATGGGTATCCCGTATTTGCGGGCCAGCACCCCCAATCCACTGATATGGTCCGCATGTTCATGTGTGATCAGTATGCCGTCCAGGTCCCGTCCGGTGATCCCCAGCTCCCCCAGTCCGCTCTCCGTTTTTTTACCACTGATCCCCACATCAACCAGCAGATGCGTGGCATCCGAGCCCACATAGACACAGTTGCCGCTGCTCCCGCTTGCTATACTGCACATTCTCATATCTATTCCATGCACGGGAAAGTTTTGCCCCGTCTCCTTCCGTCTGTTCTGTCAATTGCACTTTATTCATGATAAGTGCCATTTTTCCGGTCTTCCCGGCATTTCGCTTTTTGCCCGTATCGCCGCTTGAAAAGCAGCGGCTCAGTTCCAATGGATATCAATCACATCTCCTCCGTGCAGCTCCTCCATATGCCTTGCCGGTCTGCCGTTGAGCAGGGTCACAATGCTTCTCCCTCTGGAATCTCCCAGATCAAACTCGAAAAAGTCAAATACATCCACAAAGACATACTGTTCCTTGCCCCGCAGCGTTATGCTCTGCCCGTTCACCGTCACATGCAGGCTGCTCTCCAGCCTGGGCTGGGTCTGCTCCTTCCCGCCCGGCTCTCTGGCGCCCGCAGCATGCGCCGGCCGGGACGCGCTGTAGTCCTCATCTGCATCCGGCGCTTCTACCTCCTGGTCCAGGTCCGACTCCCTTGCATATTCCTCCTCCAGGTTTTCCTCCGCCGGATATTGCTCCGGTTCAAATTTTATATCAAATCCCTCGTATACTTTGGTGTTTGCTTTGGCCGGAGTGTCGTTGACCAATATCCTGCCCTGCACGGGTATATCGGCATACTGGGCCACCTGCTCTGCCGTGTACCAATTCTGAATACAGATCTTATCCCCATTCTGAATCTCATAGGAGCCCATTTGCTGCTGTCCGTTCACATAGGCCAGCTGGGGCAGTGTAATCTGAATGCCGTTGATCTGGATATGTAGCTGCGAAGCCATCTCCGGCAGCTTTTCCAGCAAAGGGTGGGCCGCCTCGCCCGCCGTGGAGGGCACCAGCATCACCTTGTCCCCACTCTGGATACGGGTGTGGATATCCGCCTCCTGCCCGTTTACCGTGATGACTGCGGCCTCCCCCTGCTCGCCTCTGACCATGCGGCTCTTGCCGTCCACAGTGAACTCCACGGGCTCCCCCCGCCGGGGAAACAGGTTTTCATTGGGAAATCCTGCGGCGATAGCGGCCTCCACCACGGACAGACGCCCGTTGTCATAGAGCTTTACCCGCTGATCGTTAAATCCCACAAAGATAAAGTTATTGCTCTGCTCATAATAGCTTAAACAGATACCGATGGGCGTCACCATCAGAGAATCCTTGCGGGGATTCTCCATGTCAAAGCTGATGGCCTGCATAACCTCCTGCCCCCGGATGGCCACCCGTTCTCTGGCGATGCCAAGCTGCTCCGCCAGGGCCTGGGTATAGCCGGGGATCATGCCTCCGCCTCCCACCACAAACACGGCGCTCACCGGCTTATCTCCGTTCAGTTCCCGGATGCAGTCCGCCACCTCCTTGGTCATCCTGTGCAGATTCTCCTGCAACAGTTCCTGCGCCTCATCGGAAGTAATACACTGGGGAAGCCCCAGGATATCCGAATATTCTATGTTCTCCTCCACGCCGATTCTGCGCTTGATCTGCTCCGCCGTGTCAAAATCCACCAGGCAATGCTGCACCAATATATCCGTAAGGCTGTCCCCGGCAATAGGGATCATGCCGTACGCGGTGATGGTGCCCTCCCGGGTGATGGAGATGTCGCTGGTCCCCGCTCCCACGTCCACCAGAGCCAGATTCAGCATACGGAACTTTTCCGGAATGGCTACCTGAATGGCGGCAATGGGCTCCAGCGTCAGGTTGGCCACCTGCAGCCCTGCCACCCCCACTGCCTTGTAAAGGCCGTCCACCACATCGTCCGGCAGAAAAGTGGCAATCAGATCCACTCCTGCCGTCTTGGCCTTATGCCCTTCCAGATTGCCCATGGGATATCCGTTCAGATAATAGCGCATGGCGGTGTAGCCTACACAGTAGAACTGCATGTCCGTATCGTTGTCCCGGGTAAACTCCTCGTAGGCCTGCTCCACTCCCATGGTATCCAGCGCATAGATATCCTCGCTGGTAATCTCCTTTTCCATACCGTAGGCATACTCCACAAAAGTAGTCACCGTCCGCAGCACTCTCCCCGCGGCGGCAATGCACACCTGTGTCAGCTTTCGCCCCAGATCCTGCTCCAGCAGATTTTTCACCTCCGCGATGGTGGCTCCGACCTTGCCGATATCATGAATCTGTCCGTCCAGCATGGCACGGGTCTCATGTTCTTTCTCCCGCTGGGCTATGATATGAAAGCGGGTACCGTCCTTATAGCCCACTGTGCCCACGATGCTCCTGGTTCCGATATCCAGTCCAAATACCAGTTCCCTGCTCTCTACTGCCGCCATGTGTAACCCTCCAGCTTCCCGCGGATCTGCCGGAAAGCTGCCTCCGGCGCTCCGCTGTTATCTATGACAAAATCACTGCCTGCCCGGAAAGCCTCCTCTGTCAGCTGGCTTTCCATAATCCGCTCCGTTTTCTCCGCACTGTACCCCCGGCTCCTTAAAAGCCGTTCTCTGCGCACATCCTCCGCGGCGTAAATGTACCACATCTCATCCACAATCTCCCGGTATCCGCATTCAATCAGCAGGGCCGCCTCAATGAAGAACAGTTCCACCCCTCCCTCCTGCCGGGCCTTCTCAATCTCCCCCAGCAGAAAGACGCGCACCGCAGGGTGTACGATGGCATTCACCTGCTTAAGCAGATCGGGAGATGCGAAAATTTTCTCCGCCATTCTGCCCCTGTGAATCCTTCCGTCTTCTTCCAGTATTTCCCGGCCCAGCAGTGCCGTCAGCGCTTCGTGACAGGGCTGTCCCGGTTCCCTGACTGCGTGGGCCACCTGGTCCGCCAGATAAATCCGGCAGAGATAGTGGGCCTGTATATATTCCAGTATGGTGGATTTACCGGCTCCCACACCGCCGGTTATACCGATCAGACGCATATTTCCGCCTCCTCTGCCATGTGCCGGACGGTCCGTTGTGCCCCCTGTCCGGCGCATGCTGCCCGATTGCGCGCTGGATAAAACCGACACCCGTCCATATAATTATCCTCCGGCCAAAGGGCCTGTCTGCCTGTATCCCGCAGCGCGGCGTCAGTGGGCCTCGTACCAGTTATCCCCCGTGTGCAGATCCACTTCCAGCGGGACTGCCAGATCTGCCGCCTGTTTCATGCTTTCCTCCAGAATCTGTCTCACCTGCTCCGTCTCGTCCCGGCAAGTCTCAATGACCAGTTCGTCATGCACCTGCAAAATCAGCCTGGAGGACAGTCCTGCCTGCCGCAGCCCGTTCCAGACCCGGATCATGGCAATTTTGATGATATCCGCCGCCGTGCCCTGGATGGGACTGTTCATGGCCACCCGCTCCCCGAAGGACCGCTGCATGAAATTGGAGGAGGCGAGTTCCGGGATCGGCCTGCGCCTGCCGTACATGGTGGTGATATATCCCTTTTCTTTGGCATCCGACACCAGCCGGTCCAGATATTCCTTGACCTTGGGATAAGTGGCAAAATACTGCTCGATATACTCCGCCGCCTCCTTTTTGCTGATGCTCAGATCCTGGCTCAGTCCAAAAGAGCTGATGCCGTACACAATGCCGAAATTCACGGCTTTTGCATTGCGCCTCTGCAGGTCCGTCACTTCCTCAAAGGGTGTTTTGAACACCTTGGAGGCAGTGATCCGGTGAATGTCCTGGTCCATCCGGTATGCCTGGATCAGTTCCTCGTCCCCGGACATATGGGCCAGCACCCGCAGTTCAATCTGGGAATAGTCCGCGTCCATGAGCACACAGCCCTCCCGGGGCACAAACACCTTGCGTATCCGGCGTCCCAGCTCCATGCGCATAGGAATATTCTGCAGGTTCGGCTCCGTGGAGCTGATGCGTCCCGTGGCCGTTATGGTCTGGTTGAAACTGGTGTGAATCCGTCCCCCGGCGTCAATATATTCCGCCAGCCCGTCCGCATATGTGCTCTTTAATTTGGTCAGTCCCCTGTATTCCAGGATATCCGCTATGATGGGATGTTCCGGGGCCAGCTTTTCCAGCACATCCGCCGCTGTGGAATAGCCTGTCTTGGTCTTCTTGCCCCCGGGAAGCTGCATCTGGTCAAAGAGAATCTCTCCCAGCTGCTTGGGGGAATTGATGTTAAAGGCGCATCCTGCCTGCCGGTGGATGTTCTGCTCCAGTTCCTGAATCCGGGCCACCAGCGCATCGCCGTAGCTCTTAAGCTCCTCCCGGCGCACCGCCACACCCTCCTGCTCCATCTCGTAGAGCACCAGGGACAGCGGCATCTCCACTTCCTCCATCAGACGCTGCATACCGGCCTGCCGCAACTTCCGGCGGATCACCATCCCGGCCTGCAAGGCCACATAAGCCTGATATTGGTAAAACACTCCCAGCTGCTCCAGATTCTCCGCAGCCGCCTCCGACAGTCTCTTTTTGCCGAAGCACTCCTTGTAACCCGGTATGGCCAGCTCCAGGTGCTCCGCAGCGATGGCCTCCCCGTCGTAGTCGCTCTTCAGGGGATTCAGCAGGTACGCGCCGATCACGGCATCGAAATATTGTCCGGTAAAATCACTCTCCCCTGTCTGCTCCCAGCCGTAGAAGCCATACTGTCTCTTGATATCCAGGGTGTATATCGGGCAGACCGCCGTAAGCTGCCGCACCGCCGTGAGCAGGGCTGTGTCCTGAGGAGCCTCATTCACTTCGTCAAACAGGGACAGCTGCTGGTTTTCCGCCAGGGCGCTCCCGTTTTTCTCATAATAGAAGTAGCTCTGTTTTTTCTGATCGGACACCGCCACTCCCGCCAGTCTCCCGGCCTCCGTCAGCACCACCAGCCCCACGGCCCCCGGAAGTTCCATCCGGGCCCCTGGCTCCGTTCCGGTTTGGGCCTGATGAGACTGCTTTCCGGAGGATTTCCGCAACTTATCCAGCACTTTCACCATCTGTCCGCTCTCTTTCAGAAGGTGAAATCCCGTCGTGATATCCTCCCGGGTCTCCTCCGCCTCCTGTCTGTCGAACCGGTTTAACATATTTTTGAACTCCAGCTGCTTGAACAGCTGGTAGGCCTCCGGCGTAAAATATCCCTCCGCCCGCGCCTGTTCATAGTCCAGCGTGAGATCGCAGTCCGTCCGGATGGTGGCCAGTTTCTTACTCAGATCGGCCAGGTCCCGGTTCTGCGCCAGAGACTCCCGGATACTCTTTTTGCTGATTTCCTCCAGGTGGGCATAGATATTTTCTATGGAGCCGTATTGCGTCATCAGGGATATGGCTGTCTTCTCCCCCACTTTGGGCACACCGGGAATATTGTCGGACGTATCCCCCATCAGCGCTTTCAGCTCGATGAACTGGGCGGGAGTTACCTGGTAGAGGGCCTTGACATCCTCCGCATAATAGTCCTCAATCTCGGTGCGGCCCATCTTGGTCTTGGGTATCCGGATTTTAATCTGCTCCGTGGCGATTTGCAGCAAATCCCTGTCCCCGGATACCAGAGACACTTCCAGTCCCTGTGCCTGGGCTTTTTTGGCCAGAGTGCCCAGTATATCGTCCGCCTCCAGACCGGCCTGCTCCATAATCGTGATCTTCATGGACCGGAGAACTTCCTTCATCACCGGCACCTGTTCCCGCAGCTCCTCTGGCATAGGTTTACGGGTTCCCTTGTATGCCTCATACATCTGGTGCCGGAAAGTGGGCGCATGTACGTCAAAAGCCACCGCCAGATAGTCCGGGTGTTCCTCCTCCAGAATCTTGAACATAATATTCAGAAATCCATAGATTGCGTTGGTGTGCAGCCCCCTGGCGTTGCTTAAATCAGGTACGCCGTAATAGGCTCTGTTCAGTATGCTGTGTCCGTCGATCAGTACCAGTTTCTTTGCCATCTGCTCTTCCTCAAATTTCTATATTGTCTTTTTCCGATCTTCCCTTTTCCTGCCACGCGGTGAACTTTACCGTAGAATCCAGATCACAATTCCCATCACGCCCGCCATGGTCAGTACCTCGAACAGAGTTCCCACCTGCAGTACTCCCTCATAGATGCGGATGCGCCTCCGTGCCTCCTCCAGATGCGCCTGCAGCTCCCGCTGCAAGTCAAAGGCATCTCCGTCTTCCAGGCGGGCCATACCCTCCTGAATCAAAAACTGGATCACCAGTTCCTCCCGGCAATTGGCACAGGCGTCCACATGTTCCAGAAACCGCTTCATTTCAGGATAATCCATCTTTCTCCCGATAAAATCCGGGATTTGCATCTCACATTCCCGACATTTCACGCCCCAACCCCCTTGTATTCTACCAGTCCCGTGCGCCGATGGCATCCTCCAGATCAATTTCCATGTCAAACCATTTGAGAATATAATCTACGGTTTGGGCAATGCTCTCCCTGGCCACCGTCTCTATTTCGCTGTCATTTTCTGCAAATTCATCCTGTAATTCATTAATGCCTAAGGTCATTTCATCCAGCGCGTCCTGTATCCTATCCAGGTCCTTCTCCCCGGTTTCCAACAGTCCAATTACATTCTGCACCAAATCCTTTATTTTATCAACCAGAAAATCAGGAAAATATCCGTCTCTGTACATCTCGTCAAGCAATGGGTATGCTTCGTCAAATTTTTTCATATGAATCCCCCTTCCGCCCTCACTCTGTGTCTGCATAGGGAAAAATGTTCAGTTCCTCCAAAGCTGCCAGACATTCGTCCTGATCACCGTATAGAGAGTCCATCTCTTCGGCAAGCAGATAGATTTTCTCACCGTGGTTTTCCATTTTCCGCTTACACAAAGACGCAATCAGATCCATCTGTCTGTTGTTCATTCCATAATAATCGTCCCACTGTACCCACGCCTCAGCCCGGTCCAGCAGCTGGCGTTCTATGATATGTCCGCCATTCTCCACGATCTCCTCCCAGCTCTGCCCGCTGCACAGCTCATTCCAGGTTCCCCAAAATGCGGCGGTTATGACCGGTACATCCTCTCCCGCTCTGTTTCGGAGCACATACATAAGTGCTTCTGACCGGGCAATCGCAAGAATTTCCTCCGGCATATCCGCCAGATAATCATCCGCCGCCCTTCTGTAATCACATTTCGATGACTCCTGAAACACGGCCACAATATACTCCGGGTGGAATGTGATGGTAGCCCTGCATCCCTGGGAATCATTCATGGAATAATTGTAACCGTCCCAGGAATGTTCATAATTCAGCTCCGGATATTCGCCCGCCGTCACTGCATGGACAATCGCCGCGAACACACAGCCCTCATACAGCCTGCGCGGATCTACAGGAATTTTCATTGATCTTACGCCTCCTCTGTCTCTGCCGGGTTTTTCACGGCATTCATCATAGCGCCCCTTTTCGTCAGTCCCGGCTTCCACACGGAATGCTATACCGAATAGGTGAGCGTGATCCGGGTTCTCTCCCATTTGCACTGTGATACTTTGGGAATCCAGCGGGTGTCAAATTGAAATGTATCCCGCAAAAACCCCATATAATCGAAGGCGGATGTGGGTACCGGCCCCCACTCAAACAGATTCGCCGGAATCTCAAAATAGAAATCCCGGTCCGCATAGATTCCCACACAGGAATCACCGTGAGGATTATTCCGGTCCATTGTGGACAGAAACAGGGGTGCATGCTGGTCCCGGGGAATGGCAAGACAAAATTCCCGGTCCGTCTTCTGACTGAGCCAGACAAGCAGATCCTGATAATTCCAGAAATTTATATAGTGAGGCGCATTCTCAAAATTCGGGAACTCCAGGTAGATCCATGCCTCGTCATCCGGCAGGGAAGTGTACAGAAAGTCACATACCACCTGGCTGTCGTCCTTCCACAGACCTGCGTACTCTTTGAGGAGCGCGTCCACTTCGCTGAGAGTGATGTTATGCAACAGTATCGCCTTTCTGTAGGCGGTCAGATCCGGCCACCACTCCCGGTCAGGCCTGCCCCCCGCCATATCCGAAGTTGCTTTTTCACTGCTTTTCTTTTTTTTGAACAATCCCATACACTATTTTCCTCCTGTTCCCCAATCTATTTTTTTCATACGACAGTATGTCAAGATTATCTATCTGTCCTGTTTTGTCCTCCCTGTTTCTCTGTATTGCTCCGGCACCATCTTTTCAATCACACAGCTATGGGGTTTGTTCTTATTGTTCTTGTCATAGGCTACCCCGATTAAAAGGATTTCCCCCGCATAGCCCTCCAGCGCCTGGGTATAACGCCGGTCCCTGATCTGTCGCAGCGCGGTGTCAGCGGATTCATTATATTTCAGTTCGATCACAAGCGCAGGTTTTCCGGACGCGGGCAGGGGCAGGAAAACCATATCCGCATATCCCCGGCCCGTGGGCATTTCCCGGATGATCCTGTAATCCTTTCTCGCGCTGTAATAAGCCAGGCCGATGGCACAGCCAAGAGAGTTCCCGTCGTTGTAGGTCAGAATGGAGGCCACCTCCGTGTGAGCCCGGTCCAGTCCCCGGGCAACGCTTTCCGCGTCACAGCGCAGGGTATCCTCCAGCAGCTTATCCGACGCCCGCAAAATCTGCATGACCTCCGGCCACCCGCCCACGCTCATGGCATTTTCAAACTCCTCAATAATCTCCCGGTTGGGGATAAAGGCTTCCTTTGTCTCCGCGTCATAGCCCAGATATCCCAGATGGATCAGCAGCGTCAGCACATCGTCCTTTGTCCTGAAATTGCGCATATCATTCTGGAAACCGGATGTGTTGACTTTGACATACTCTCCGCCAAGCATGCCCACAATATCCGAACGCAGTCCGTCAAAGTCCATCTCCATGTAAATTTTCAAGGCGTCATAGGTCTCCGTGGAAGTCCAGTAATTTGAGAATCTATGCTGATGCATGGCCTCTACCACGGACTTGGGATTGTACACATGGCGGAATCTGGCAAGTCTGTATCCGTCATACCAACTGCCCGCCTCACTTTCATCCATGGCGTACCTCCCGCACAACGCCTTGACTTCCGTCTCCGTAAAACCTGTGTATTCCTCAAAAAATCCCTGGTCTATCATGGAAAATTCCCAGAACATATTCAGCGCCGAATGCTGTCCGTACTTTTTCACAGGCAGAATGCCTGTCATATAAGCCAACGCCACATAGGGCTGATCTTTTAGAAGGTTGCGCAAAAAATCCAAGTACTGTCTCTGTAAGCCCTCCGATTCCTGCCGCTCCCGCATCACGCAGTCCCACTCATCAATCAAAAAAATGAACTTATGATCTGTTTTTACATAGATCTGTTCCAAAGCGGCGGCAAGAACCGTTTCCTGCTCCGAAAACAGTTCCCCATATGTTTCCCGAAGTTCTCTGATGACCGCCTGCTCCAGATACGCTGTTACTGCCTGCTTCCTGGACCGGATCAAAAACTGCTGCATATTCAGAAAAATCACGTTATATCGGTTCAGATATTCCTCATAAGTGGGATCGCTTTCTATATTCCGCCCTGTAAAAAGTTCTCTTGAATCACTGCCACAGCTGTAATAGGCCGCCAGCATATTAAGCGCCATGGATTTGCCGAAACGCCTGGGTCTGCTGACGCAGATATACTGTTGCTCTGTATCCAGATATTTGTTTGTCCAGGCAATCAGCCCCGTTTTGTCCACATAAATCTCTGAGCGGACTGCTCTCCTGAAGCCATCGTTTCCCGGATTCAGATAGATTCCCATGCAGCGCCTCCTTTCAATATTCAGGATGAGCAGGCCCCTGACACCATCTTTTCAATTACACAGCTATGGGGTTTGTTCTTATTGTTCTTGTCATAGGCTACCCCGATTAAAAGGATTTCCCCCGCATAGCCCTCCAGCGCCTGGGTATAACGCCGGTCCCTGATCTGTCGCAGCGCGGTGTCAGCGGATTCATTATATTTCAGTTCGATCACAAGCGCAGGTTTTCCGGACGCGGGCAGGGGCAGGAAAACCATATCCGCATATCCCCGGCCCGTGGGCATTTCCCGGATGATCCTGTAATCCTTTCTCGCGCTGTAATAAGCCAGGCCGATGGCACAGCCAAGAGAGTTCCCGTCGTTGTAGGTCAGAATGGAGGCCACCTCCGTGTGAGCCCGGTCCAGTCCCCGGGCAACGCTTTCCGCGTCACAGCGCAGGGTATCCTCCAGCAGCTTATCCGACGCCCGCAAAATCTGCATGACCTCCGGCCACCCGCCCACGCTCATGGCATTTTCAAACTCCTCAATAATCTCCCGGTTGGGGATAAAGGCTTCCTTTGTCTCCGCGTCATAGCCCAGATATCCCAGATGAATCAGCAGCGTCAGCACATCGTCCTTTGTCCTGAGATTGCGCATATCGTTCTGGAAGCTGGATGTATTGATCTTTTCCGTTTCACCGCCAAGCATCCCCACTATGGATGAGCGCAGTCCGTCATAATCCATATCCATATAGATTTTCAGCGCTTCATAGGTCTCGGTGGACGTCCAGAAATTGGAGCAGTAACCGCTTTTCATCGCCGCTACTACCGACCTGGGGTTGTAAACATGTTTGAGACGCCGGAAGCGATACCCGTCATACCAATTGCCCGCCTGGGCAAAATCCATTCCGTACTTTTCACATAACCTTCGCACCTCGTCCTGTGTAAAACCGGTGTACTCTTCCAGAACATTCTGATCCGTCATGGAAAACTCCCAAAACATGTTCAGGGCCGAATGCTGTCCGTATTTTTTGACAGGAAGAATACCCGTCATATAGGCCAGCGCCACATAGGGCTGATCCTTTAACAGGTTGCGCAGAAAATCCAGATATTGTCTCTGAAGAGTTTCCGACTCCTGCCGCTCCCGCATCACACAGTCCCACTCATCAATCAGAAAAATAAACTGCTTATCTGACGCGGCATAGATTTTTCTGAGCGCGTCCGCAAGCATGATATCCGGTTTTTTTATGAATGACCCATACCGGTCCAGAAGCTCCTCCAGAACCTCCTGCTCCAGATATGCTGTCACATCCCGGGTCCCCGCGCCGATTAAAAACTGTTGCATGTTCAGATAAATCACGTCATACTGATTCAGATGCTCCTCAAATGTCCCGTCTTTTTCTATTTTCAGTCCGGCAAACAATTCCCTTGAATCGCATCCAAGACTGTAATAGGCCGCCAGCATTTCCAGCGCCATGGACTTTCCAAAACGCCGGGGCCTGCTTACACAGATATATTTTTCCTTTGTGTTTAAACATTTGTTCGTGTAGGCGATCAGGCCCGATTTATCCACATAAATCTCCGAGCGGATGGACTCCGCAAAGCCCCCGTTTTTCGGGTTCAGATAAATCCCCATGTAAGACCCTCCCCTTCTCAGATTACGATATCATTTTCCCATTTTCAACGCGGACAGCCTCCGCCGGCAGCATGCGGCGTCAAGTCCGGCCTGATCTGTAATCAGTATACACCATTTGCTACACAAAATCAAACAGACTGATCTGATTGGACTCCGGCAGACTGCCCAGCAATCCCAGATCCGACATAAGCTCCACGATGGTCTTGGATACTTTACACCGCTCCCGGAAATCGTCCCTGGACAAAAACGGGCCGTCCTTGGCCGCCTCCACAATGGCATCCGCCGCTTTCTCCCCCAGGCCGTCGATGCTGTTCAGGGAGGGCATCAGCCTGCCGTCCACAATCTGGAAAGAGCGTGACTGAGCCCGGAAAATGTCAATGGGCATGAAGTCAAAGCCCCTGGCGTACATCTCCTGCACGATCTTCATATCTCCGTAGGCCAATTCTTCTTTGTTGGAGAGGGAGTCCGAGCGCTTCTGATAGTCCGCCATAATGTTCTCCAGGTGTTTTTGCCCCTGACACATGAGTTCATAGGAAAAGGCCTTGGCCCGTATACTGAAAAACGCCGCATAGTAGGCCAGCGGATAATTGATCTTACAATAGGCGATCCGCCAGGCCATCATCACATAGGCCGCCGCGTGGGCCTTGGGAAACATGTACTTGATCTTCTTGCAGGACCAGATGTACCAGTCCGGCACCCCCTTCTCCGTCATGGCGTCAATCCACTCGTCTTTCAGGCCCTTTCCCTTACGCACACTCTCCATAATGGTGAAGGACAGAGAGCTCTCCACCCCCTGATTGATAAGGTAGATCATGATATCGTCACGGCAGCAGATGGCGGTGGAAATCGTTGCCTTGCCCTCCAGAATCAGCGTCTGGGCATTGCCCAGCCACACATCCGTGCCGTGGCCCAGGCCGGAGATCCGGATCAGGTCGGAGAACTGTTGCGGTTTGGTGTCCAGCAGCATCTGAATCACAAACTCCGTGCCAAACTCCGGGATGCCCAGGGAACCCACCGGGCAGCCGCTGATCTGCTCCGGGGTGATGCCCAGAGCGTCAGTGTTCTGAAACAGACTCATAACCCCCTTGTCGTCCAGGGGGATTCTGGTAGGATCGATCCCCGTCAGATCCTGCAGCATACGGATCATGGTGGGATCATCATGTCCCAGAATGTCCAGCTTAAGCAGGTTGTGGTCAATAGAATGGTAGTCAAAATGAGTGGTGATAATGTCCGTGGTCATATCGTTGGCGGGATGCTGTACCGGGGTAAAGGAGTTGATATCCTGGCCCATGGGCAGCACGATAATGCCTCCCGGATGCTGCCCGGTACTTCTGCGGATGCCGGTACAGCCCACCGTGATCCGATTGATCTCGCAGGTGCGCTTGTGTTTTCCCCTCTCCTCGAAATAGTTCTTCACATAGCCGAAAGCCGTCTTGTCCGCCAGGGTACCGATGGTGCCCGCCCGGAAGGTCTGGCCCGCGCCAAAGATCACTTCCGTATATTTATGGGCCTTGGACTGGTATTCTCCCGAAAAATTCAGGTCGATATCCGGCTCCTTGTCCCCTTTGAAACCCAGGAAGGTCTCAAAGGGAATGTCAAAGCCATCCTTGATCAGAGGCTCTCCGCACACCGGGCAGATCCTGTCCGGCATATCGCATCCGGCGTTACCGGCGAAAGCCTTCACCTCCGGGGAATCAAAATCATAGTAAAAACACTTGCCGCAGCGATAGTGGGCGCTTAAGGAGTTCACCTCCGTAATTCCCGCCATAAAGGCCACCAGAGAGGACCCCACCGAGCCCCGGGAGCCCACCAGATAACCGTCCTCCACGGATTTCCACACCAGCTTCTGGGCGATGATATACATCACCGCGAAGCCGTTGGTGATGATGGAATGCAGCTCCTTTTCCAGGCGATCCTTCACGATCCCGGGCAAATCTTTCCCATACAGCTCATGGGCCTTGTCATAGCAGATCTTTTTAAGGGTCTTGTCCGAATCCGGGATCACCGGAGGGCATTTGTCCGGCCGCACCGGGGCGATGGTCTCCACCATATCCGCGATCCGGTTGGGATTGGTTATAACAATCTCCCGGGCCTTTTCCGCCCCCAGATACGCGAACTCCTCCAGCATCTCCTCGGTGGTGTGCAGGTACAGGGGGGCCTGCTCGTCCGCGTCCTCAAACCCCTTGCCTGCCATGATAATCCGGCGGTATATCTCATCCTCCGGGTCCAGAAAATGTACGTCGCAGGTAGCCACCACCGGCTTATGCAGCTGCTCTCCCAGCTTCACGATCCGGCGGTTCACATTGCGTATATCCTCTACAGACTGAATATCCGGATGCTTGGGAGACAGGATCATAAAGCGGTTGTTGCCCTCCGGCTGGATCTCCAGATAATCATAGAAGCCTGCCACACGGGCAATCTCCGCGTCCGCCTTCCCCTCCAGCAGCGCCCGGTACAGTTCCCCGGCCTCACAGGCGCTGCCCAGAATCAGGCCCTCCCGGTATTTCAGAATCAGGCTCTTGGGAATCCGGGGGCGCTTGCTGTAGTAGGTGGTGTGGGACTCGGAGATCAGCCGGTACATATTAATCCGCCCCAGGTCGTTTTTCGCCAGGATAATGGCGTGGTAAGTGGGCAGACGCTTCACGAGATCCGGGCTGGAAGCTCCCAGGGCATTCACCTGTTTTAAGTCTTCCGCCCCGTTCTCCCGCAGTCTCGGAATAAACTTTACAAAGATATGCGCCGTGGCCTCCGCGTCGTCCACCGCCCGGTGATGATTCTCCAGCGATACGCCCAAAGTTTTTGCCACCGCGTCCAGCGTGTGCCTGGCCTGGCCCGGCAGCAAAATCCTGGCGATTCCCACGGTATCCACATAGGTGAACTGGTCCCCATATCCCAGCCGCCTGCAATTCTCCATGATAAAACTCATGTCAAAGCCGGCATTGTGGGCCACCAGCACACAGCCCTCGCAAAATTCCAGAAATCGCGGCAGCACCTCATCAATCATGGGAGCCTCCATGACCATGCCGTCATTGATACCGGTTAATTTTTCTATTTCAAAAGGGATGGGCACGTCCGGATTCACAAAGCTGGAAAAACGCTCCGTGATCTCCCCGCGCTCCACTTTCACCGCGCCGATTTCGATAATCCGGTTGTTCACCGGGGAAAAACCCGTGGTCTCAATGTCAAACACCACAAAATCCGCGTCCAGATCCTGGCCCCTGTCGCCGGTGACGATCTCTTTCAGATCGTCCACCAGATAGGCCTCCACCCCGTAGATAATCCTGAAAAAATCCTGTTTGTCAGGGTTTTCCTCCCCCGCCTCCTTTCGCCTGCCCTTCTCTGCTTTCCACAGATCGTCCCACACATGGTTCGCGTCGGTAAAGCCCTGCACCACCCCGTGATCCGTGATGGCGATGGCCCTGTGTCCCCATTTGTAGGCCCGCTTCACAATATCTTTGGCCTCGGACACCCCGTCCATATCGCTCATTTTGGTGTGGCAGTGCAGCTCCACCCGCTTGTGAGGGGCGGTGTCCGTCCTGCCGGTGGTGAAATCCGTCGCCTTCTTGATGCCTGTCAGGGAGCCGATGGTCAGTTCATGGTCAAATTTGTCCATCATGCTGATCCCCTTGATTTTCACAAAGGCCCCTGCCTTGACCCCCTCCAGGATCTCCTCCACCTGATCGTTGCGGGCAAACATTTTTACAGTCATGGTATCGGAAAAATCCGTCACGTCAAAGATGATAATGGTTTTCTCGTTCTTGATCTCCCGCTTGTCCACGGACAGGATCTTGCCCCGGATCACCACCTCGCCAATCTCACCGATGATGTCCTCAATACGCATGGCCTCTTCTTCAAAATCGCGGCCATAGATCACATCCGGATTGTCGGAGCGCTTCACGCTGCCTCCGTAGGCACCGCCCCGGTTATAGTCCCCCCTTTTGTAACCGCCTCTGGGATAATCCCCTTTCATGCCATAACCGCCCCGGCTTCTCTGGCCCGAAGCGCTCTGACCGGCACCGGCCGCGGTAGTGCCCGTCTGACCGGCGCTGCCTGTCTGGCCTCCGCGTCCCGCCCCGGATGCTCCGGCTCCGCTGCCCGCCTGCCCTCCGGAGATTCCGCTGCCTGCGGCTTCCTGAACCGTTCCTGACATTCCTGCGCCCGCGGCTCCGTACCCCGCCCCGGATACTCCGGCTCCTGTCCGGCTGCCGCCCGTATGACCCGCCCCGGACGTCTGGCTCTGCCCCGCGGCCACATCCAGTGTGGGCGGCACATCCGCCTGCATAAAGTCCTCTGTAGCTTCCCTCCTGCCCGCGCGCCGGGAAATCTCTGCCACCTGCAGCCGGATCTTCTGCTCATCCTCCTGCGCGTACTTGCCGGTCTGCGCCTCCCGGTACTCTACCCGCAAAGCCAGGTCAAAGCCGCAGCGCTCCACCAGGATTTTCTGGAGGACCTGGGTAAATTCCTCCTCCCGGCTGTGGGCCAGCACACTGTCCTCCAGCGTGAGCGTCATCTGCCCGGCATCGGGATATGACAGCTGCGCCGTTCTGAAGCTGTTATAATCGATATGATTATACTCCCGCAATTCCTCCAGAATACTGTCACGATATACATCCATCAGCTTCTCCGGGGTATACTGGGAGGAAAGTTCAAATTTCTCATAGATCTTTACGGTCAGATTCGCGCCGGGAAAGAGCTGTCTCTTGATCTCTCTCTCCGCCGCCCAGATATCTTCTTTCATAATCAATCGGCTGCTCCGCAGATAAATCCGCAGAAAATCCTTACGCTTTGTGGCGGAAATCTTATCCACGCCGGTCTGCTCCAGAATGTCGCGTACTTTGCCTTTTAACTGTAATGTGGGAAATACCTCAAAAAAAGGTTTCGCCATTGTGTATACCCCCTGCCTGCCCTTGTTTGCCGTCCCGCACAGGCTCATTGGCCCCAGTGATCCAGCTCGTCTTTCAGCGCCGCCAGCAGCTCTTCCTCCGGCATTTTGCGCACAATCTCTCCCTTTTTGATCAGCAGTCCCTCGCCGTCTCCTCCGGCGATGCCGATATCCGCCTCTTTCGCTTCCCCCGGACCGTTCACGGCACAACCCATGACGGCCACCTTTATATTCAGCGGATAGTCCGCCACCAGCTTTTCCACCCGGGTTGCCAGACCGATCAGATCGATCCTGGTTCTGCCGCAGGTGGGACAGGATACCACCTCAATCCCTCCCTGCCGCAGTCCCAGAGTGCGCAGGATCAGTCTGGCCGACTTGATCTCCTCCACCGGGTCTCCCGTCAGCGACACCCGTATGGTATCGCCAATGCCCTGGCGCAGAATAAGCCCCAGGCCGATGGCTGACTTGATGTTGCCGCTCTGGACCGTACCGGACTCGGTGATGCCCACATGCAAAGGATACAGGGTCCGGGCCGCCAGCAGCTCATGAGCCTCCACACACATCAGCACATCCGAGGATTTGATGCTGATCACCAGATTGTCATACCCCAGATCCTCAATGATCTGTACCTTGTCCAGAGCGCTCTCCACGAGCCCCTCCGCCGTCACGCCGCCGTATTTTTCCAGCAGCGCTTTCTCCAGGGAGCCGCTGTTGACCCCCACCCGGATGGGAATATTCCTCTCCCGGGCGACGTCCACCACCGCTTTCACCCTTTCGGCGGAACCGATGTTGCCGGGATTGATGCGGATTTTGTCCGCGCCGTTCTCCATGGCGGCAATGGCCATCTTATAGTCGAAATGTATATCCGCCACCAGCGGAATATGAATCTGCTTCTTGATCTCTTTCAGCGCCCGGGCCGCTTCTGAGGTGGGTACGGTGCAGCGTATGATCTCGCAGCCCGCCTGTTCCAGACGATGGATCTGCGCCACCGTGGCCGATACGTCCTCCGTCCGGGTGTTGGTCATGGACTGAATGGCGACGGGCGCGCCGCCGCCGATACGCACCTGCCCGATCTGTACGGATCGGGTGCGCTGTCTGTGAAAACTTGTCTGTGGAATCTGCTCATTTTCGGTGTAATCTCTCATATACTCCTCCTGAAATGGGAATTGTCCGACTCCTGTCCGCACCTGTCGCGTAATCGGGCAGCTACGCGCCGTACAGAAAGGAAAACTCAGCCGCTGGCGAGCGCAGATCAAAAAAGCATCTGCTTTTTAATGGCAAATGCTTTATCTTGTTTGCCTGTTCAGTTATCATACCACATTTTGGGAGAGATAGCCAGACATATCTGTCAACCCTTCACAATCCACTTATGCCCCGCCGGATTCATGACGGAAAGCGCCCTTTGCAGCCAGCGTCTCTGCTCCTGATTCATCCGCGCGTAAGACAGTTCAAAATCCTGCCCATAGCCTTCCCTTTCCGTATCCGTGGATTTGTACAGACACAATAACTCCGGTGCCAGGTAGGGAATCCTTGTCCCCTGCGTCTCCCTGTATAAAATCGCTTTGTCCATCTCCCGTCTGACCTCTTTATTCCGGGCATAGTAAAACCAGTCCTCATCATGGTCATTAAACAGGAATTCTATAAAGTTCAATCTATCAAGCCCTTCATGAGAAAAATCAATCCCATATATGTCTTTTTCCCCGGTGGGCGTCAGGTGTACGATCCCGCAGTCCTCCAGCATGGCGAAGATATTCCTTTTTTCGCATCTCTGCTCCCTTATATCTGTGATGTGATGCGCTCTGCCGCCACCCAGCATTTCATAAACCTGATACCCCTCGCCTTGCAGGGAACGGATAATGTCATCCCGGTCCTTCCAATATACCAGAATGTCAATATCACCGTGTCCGCGGGATTCATACCCCAGAAACAGGTCTATTCCCAGACCGCCGCAGACCGCCCATTCCCATGACTGCCTCTTCAACAGATTCACCGCTTCCATTAATAATTTCATCATTTTTTACCTCTGCTATATTGACCAGCTTCAGGCATTTGCGAACTCTTTATGAACAGCATTCAACGGATAAAATTCGTCCAGCTTCCGCTCTCCGTCTCCGGCATTATCCCCTGCTGCTTTCCCGCCTCAATACATTTCAGCAGCCAGGCCATATTGTGGGCGATGTTCCGCATGGTCTGCAATCCCTCCGCGTCCCGCAGCACCTCCTCCGGCCGATTGCCATGTACCATGTTCCAATAGCTGGAGCCCACCGCGGGCATATGGCTGATGCCAAAATACTTGCCCAGATCGTCCAGGGAAGCCGTGGTTCCCGCCCTGCGGGCTGAGGCGATCGCCGCCGCGGGCTTATGTACAAAAGCGTCTTTGCTGCTGTAAAAGGCCCTGTCCAGAAAAGACAAGATCCGTCCGCTGGCATGGGCATAATACACCGGAGTGCCAAACACAAAACCGTCCGCCTCTCTGGCTTTCCGCACAAAAGCATTGACCGGATCGTCCATAAATATACATCCCTGCTCCGTACACTGCCTGCAGCCGATACAGTCCCTGATGGGCCGGGCTCCTGTCTGAAAAATCTCGTAGGCAATCCCCTCCTCCTGCAAGGTATGACCGATCTCCTCCAGCGCCGTATAAGTACATCCCTTTTGGTTGGCGCTGCCGTTCAATAATAAAACTTTCATCTGAATTATCCTCCCGCAATCACTTCCATTACCACCCTGTGACTTCCCTTCGATAGAACCCGCGCTTCGCAAGTGCTCTGTTCTCGCCCTCAGATCGCATTCTCCTCCAGTCGCTGGATGGTCAGCGTTTCAATCTGCGCGCCGCCCTCCGCAAAAAACAGTCGCAGGTAATTGTGCGTGTTGGTGAATGCCCCACAGGTCTGCTCCACCTCCACATAGTCCCCGTCCGTGCCGTTCAGCGTGATGGTCCCCTGCAAAGTGCCGTTCACAAACAGGGAGACGGGCACCTGGGCCAGCTTGGGCGCGTCCACCTTCACTTTCAGACGGATCACATACAAATGCCTGCCGCCGGCCTCCAACCCGCATAGGAAGGCCTTTCCCTTCCCGGTGTCTATATCCTTTCCGTCTATTTCCAGCTTATTCTCCAGGCGGTACCAGACCAGATCAAAACTCGCGGTCTCCTCCTCTCCCAGACTCTCCGCCGCCTCCAGTTCCTCCTGGCAGAGCCGTCCCAGGCTCCGGTCCATGACGGCAGAGCGCATCAGCACCTTCAAAATATTCATGGCGCAGACCAACAGATCAGATCGCCGCAAGGTGCCCTCCGCAAGGCATTTTTCCAGATTGTCCCCGCCGGAATTATTCCCGGAGTCCTGCACCACCATATACACATCGTTCTGTCCCCGCACCATGGCCGCCAGATTGCCCCGGTCGGGAGCCTGTCCCTCATCGTTGATCATGGCCCACCAGTCCGTCATAACCAGCCCTTCATAGCCCCATTCCTTCCGCAGGATGGTGGTCAGCAGATCATAATTGCCCGCCGTCCACAGGCCGTTGATCGCCCCATATGTGGTCATGATGGCGTAGGCCCCGCCCTCTCTGACGGCGATCTCAAACCCTTTCAGATAGATTTCCCGCAGAGCGCGCTCGGAGACTACGGAGTTGTAGAGACTGCGGTGAAATTCCTGGTTGTTGGCGGCAAAATGCTTCAAAGCCCCCGTGACCTGGTACCGCCCCATTCCCCGGATCTGGGCCGCGGCCATCTTGCCGGTGAGCAGCGGGTCCTCCGAAAAATATTCAAAATTCCTGCCGTTGAGAGGATGCCGGTGAATATTCATCCCGGGCCCCAGCAGAATGTCAATGCGATTCTTCCGCAGTTCTGCCCCCTCCATCTCGTATAACCGACACACCAGCTCCTCGTCAAAGCTACAGGCCAGGCAAGTACCGTTGGGCAGGCAGAAAGCGTAAGTGCCGCAGTCCATACGGATGCCGGAGGGACCGTCCGCACAGCACCCGCAGGGAATCCCATATTCCGCCAGCGACGGCGTAACCCCGCCAAAGGCGGCCGCAGTCCCCGGCGTCACCTTGGGGGAACACATGCCCTCTCCCCGCACCAGGCAGCACAGCTCCTCATCGCTGAGCTGGGCCGTAAATGTCTCCAGAGAAACCCTGTCGTCATAGACATCCGCCAGACGGTATCCCCTGTCCCCGGTGCAGGGAAGCCCCGGTCTGTCCTCCTCCCTGCTTCTCTGGGCCATGCTGTAGGTGCGAAGCGGCGTCTTCTCCCAGGAAAGGACATACTTCTCCTCCGGAATGGTCCCCGAAACGGCACAGCTCTCCGCCGCCGGTCTCATGCGGTCGTATTCCTCCACGGGAGCCAGAGCCTCCGCACACTGTTCCAGCACCTCCGTCTCCTCAAGTTCCATGGTTCCCGTCAGTTCCGAAGCTCTGACATCCCCTCCCACATAGAAACGGTATGTACCCGCCTCCAGCACATAGCAGGATTTATGTCCTGTGGCTCCGCTGTCATCATAGGACGCGAAAACACGCTTATCGACTTTCAGCTCCATCTCCTGTTCTTCTCCGGGCGCGAGACACCGCGTCTTGGCAAACCCGGCCAGACTGCGGGAGGGTTTTCCCAGCTTCCCCTGAGGCGCGCCGACATACACCTGCACCACCTCTCTCCCCGGACGCGCGCCGGTATTCTGAACCCTGGCATGGAAAACGCAGCCCTCCCGGCCTGTCTCCATATGGCATTGCACCGCAAAGGAGGTGTAGGACAAGCCAAACCCAAAGGGGTAGAGCACCTTCTCCCTGGCGGACGCAAAAGTCTCAAAATAGCGGTATCCCACATAGATATCCTCCACATATCTGTCTCCGCGCTCGCCGCCAAAATCTGTGTGGGAGGGATAGTCCTCCACACTGCGCGCAATGGTATCCGCCAGCTTGCCGCAGGGATTTACCCGTCCCATGAGAACGTCCGCCACTCCATGTCCGCCTTCCATACCGCCCTGCCATACATAGAGCACCGCCTGGGGGCCGTAAGCCTCCACCCAGCCCATATCCAGGATACTGCCTACATTCAGCGCCACCACTACCCGGTCAAAGGTGCCGCACACAAGCTCCAGCATCCCCTCCTCTTCTTCGGAGAGGTAAAAACTGCCCTTTTCCGCCCTGGCATCCTTGTCCTCCCCCGCCGTACGGCCGATGATCACCAGCGCCGTGTCGCTTTGTGCCGCCGCCTTCTTTACCGTCTCCTCATCAAGCGGCATCTCCTGCTGACTCCAGGGCTCTTGAGCCCAGCCGCTGCCCTTGTCAAAGGGATGCTCTTTCAGCCAGTCCCGATAAGTCTGCTCCAACTCACTGTTCAGCACGAGCTTTTCCTCTTTCAGGGCGTCCAGAATCCCCACCACATATCGGGTGTTGATCATTCCCCCTGAACCTGTGCCGCTTTTATAATAATCAAACTGTATTCTCCCAAAAACTGCCAGCCGCTCCCCCTCTTTCAGCGGGAGTACATCGCCGTCATTTTTCAGCAAAACCGCTCCTTCCGCCGCAGCCCTCCTCGCCATCCGTGCATAGGCGTCCCAGTCTATCGCATATCTGTTTCCCATCTTAATAACCTCCTCCTGCATCTCTTCCACTGCCGGGCCGTCACCGCATGATCGCTTTAAAAAGTAAATTTCTCCCCCGACATGCTCTTACCCTAATGGCCTGCGTCCATCCGGGCCTCAATATCCGCCCAGGCCTCCGGATCAATCTCCTCATCCCTAAACAACTTTCTCCTGTCGGCGTCCGTGATCCTGCGGATCACCCTGCAAGGGTTGCCTGCTGCAATACACCAGTCCGGAATATCTCTTGTAACCACACTGCCCGCGCCGATGACCACATTGCTGCCGATCTTCACGCCGGGACAGACCACTGTATTGCCTCCCAGCCACACATTGTCCCCTATGACCACCTCTTTGCCATATTCATAGGCCGAGTTGCGCGCCACAGGATGGACGGGATGCCCCGCGGTGTAGATGGACACATTGGGGGCCATCTGACAATTGTCCCCTATTTTAATCCTAGCCACATCCAGCAGCGTACAATTATAGTTGGCAAAAAAATTTTTTCCCACCTCAATATGCTTGCCATAATCACAGTAAAAGGGCGGATTGATAAAAGCGCCCTCCGATTTGCCCAGAAGCTCCCGCACCACCTGGCTGATTCCGGCAAAATCAGACCGGTCCATAAAATTCAGCTTCTGCAAGATCTTCCTGCACACAATCTGCTCCTCAAAAACACTGTCATCTGAGATATACGCCATCTGCGCGTCTCTTCTCTCCCTGTTTGTCATAACATTTTGCCCCCTCTCTGTTTTGCCCGGAATTTCGCTTACAACTCCACGCTGAACAGATAGACAGCGCTGTCCTTCCCGAATCCGTCCTGATACACTTCCGCCGTCCAGTATTTATCCGGATACGGAATTGTCACGTTCTGCCCCAGAATAATATTCCTGGTCACGTCGTACATGGCGTCACAGTCAAATCCCTCCTGTCTGTGCATGGAATCCCTGTCTCCGACAAACCGCGCACAGGCAAACTGCGACAGATACGGCGCTCCGGGGCCGCCTTCCCTGCGGGGAACAAAATCCACATATGCAAATCCCTCCGGCACAGGAGTGCCCGCCGCCATAAAGCGCCCCCACAGGCCGTGGCACGGTTCCACGTCCACTCCCCTGCCCAAATGATGGAGCAAAATGGCGTCACAGTCAAAACCGCTGCGGTATTCATCCAGGGAGTCCAGCACCCGCCGAAGCTCCTCCAGCGCCTCCGGGTCCGCTTCAAAGTCCTTCTCCATCCCGATAAACCGAAGCCCCGGGAACTTCCGGTACTCAAAATGCTCCACCCGGAAACCGTCCTGCTGCCGTCTGACCACATCCGGCATAAACAGCGTCCACTGCACCGATGCGTCGCAGTCCTTAAGCACATTGATATACCCGAATATCTCCACGCTGTCCGTCCCGGAGGGGCCCGTGATTCCTCCGGCAAAACGTTCCCTGGTCTCCCGATCCCTGATTCGGGTAAAATCGCGAAAAACCCCGTCCACGGCCTCTTTCAGCTCCTCCGCCAGAGTCTCCCCCGACAATTCCCGGTCAAAGCGGTCCAAGGCACCAAACACCGCCGCGTTTACCAGTCCCGACGGCTCAAGAGCTGTAAGCCGCGCCCTGAGAAGCCTGTTCTGTTCCAGAAATCTCCCGAGCACCTTTTCCATAAAGTACTTCCCGTTTTCGGCCATCTCATCGTCGCTCCAGGCCGCGCCTCCGAGAATCCAGGCCGCCAGCTCGTCGAAAGCCGCAGGGTTAGCCCCTCTGGCCCTGCCCGCCCACTCTACAATATCCCCATACTGTTCCGAAGGTTCCCTGTCCCCTCCCATATGCCCATCTGTCTCATACCAGCAAAATCTTTCGTGCAAATCCATCCTGTCCGCTCCTCCTTTTCTGACGGCAGTATCCGGGGATGCCTCACCCCTCATGCCATCCGCCTATGCAAGCACCGCCTTGATACTCCGATAAAAAGCTGTGTAATCCTGTCCCTCCGACAACCCGGACACTCCGCCGTCCCCGGCTTCGATCACAATCCATTCTCCGTCTTCCCTCTCAGCGAAATCGACCGTGTAAAAGGAACCGGGCAGCAGGACAGGTTGACGCTGACCCGGCTCCGAAAAAGTATCGCTGAATGCTTCCGCCAGTTCCCGTGGCAGCCCGGCGGCATACAGAGGTTGGGATGAGTTCCTGCTCACAGACAAAATCTGTCCCCGCAGATAAAACACCCGGTATTCATTGGTATGTCCGCCGTACTTTTTCAGTCTCACATATTGTTTTGCCTGTATTCCCCCGGTGAGCAATTCCCCACGGATTTCATAGAAACGCTCCATCCATCTCTCAAACTCCTCCTGGGTGACATTCCGGTCAAAATATGTCGGAAAGTCCGTGTTTTTAGCGGATTTGACATAATCCTTGATCATAAATGCCCCCAGCTTTCCACGGATTTCCTCCACATCCATCCGGGCATGCAGCGGAAAAAAGAGCGTCCTGGGCGTATACCCCTCCAGAGCCTTATACACATTGGGGAAAATATGCATGGCCTCATACTGAGCGGGATCAGTCAGCAGCGTCAGTCCTTTCTCTGATAGTTTTTCATAGAAAGATCTGTATTCCTCCGGCTTCATCATCCAGCCCCGGTACAGGACCCGTTCCGACACTTCCCCGCAAAGCCGGATCTCCCTGTCTCCGTCCCAGAGTTGCTGATGGAACAGCGCCACTGCCAGACCGGCCTCCTGCGCCGCCTCATATTCCCTCTCAAAAGACTCATCCGCTCTCCGGCTGTTCCCGTAGCCGGAAGGAAATAAGATTGTCATAGACCACCTCATATGCAGAAATCTCTCCGGAAACCTTTTCGCAGGCAGCGCCTCCAGCGCAGATGATTCCGGCTTGTCGGCGCACACCCGATCCTGTGAGATTTATTCCTGTCCCATCTTTATTGCCAATTCCAGAGCCAGCTGCGCAATCCGGTCTTTTTCCAGCACCTGATCCTCGTTTGCCAGGCTGCGCCGGTCCCAGACCTCATTGTCCAGATTATCCGCCGCATAGAAAAAGTGAAAAACCTCTTTTTCCCGCAGCCCGGCCAGCGCCGCCACGGCGGAACACTCCATATCCACACAGACACATCCGCTCTCCCGGCGGCGGTTCACCTTCTCCCGGGTCTCCCGGTAAATGGCATCCGTGGTCCACACCTTGCCCACCGTATACCGGCAGCCATGGGCCTCTAAAATCTCCTCAAATTCCTCTATGTACCGGGGATTCACGCCGATCTCCTCCGAGGGAGGCGCATAGTGATAGCTGGTTCCCTCATCCCGCACGGCCCAACGGGGGATGATCACCGAACAGTCCTCAATCCCGGCGTCCAACACGCCGCAGGTTCCAAACAGCACCAGCTTCTCCAGCCCCATCTCAAACACCTCTTCCAGCAGGCCCACACAGCCCGGCGCCCCCACATCCGCCATAAACAACGCCAATTCCATCCCCCGGTACTCCACCCGGTAAATCGGGAAATCCATATTGGCCATGCAGGACTTCCCGATGACACTGCCACCTCCCAGTTCCTGCAGCATCCGCTCGAAAGTCACCCGGGAAAAGCAGCTCACCCCCACTCTGGGAAATCCCGGCTGCTTTTTTACCGTGTCCCGCGGATTGACCACCGCATCTTTGGACCGGTCAAATTCCTCCAAAATCATCTCTGTTTTCCTCCATCCTCTAATCCCGCTGTTAAAAGCCGAAATACTCCATATTAATAGATTTTTCCGTAAAGCCATACTTTTCATACATAGCTCTGGCCGCGGTGTTTCTGGCGTTGACCTGCAATTCCAGACCGTCAAATTTTCCTTCCCGGCACAGTCCCCGCACATAATTAAGCAGCTTATGGCCGATGCCCTGTCCCCTGTACCCTTCCTCCACCGCCATAGAATCCACAAACAGCACTTTGCGCTCCCGCATGGGTCCCCCGGAAATGTGACGTATCAGAAAGATCAGCAGGCCCACTGCCTCCCCCGCCAGATCCGCCACCAGGATCTGCCCCTGGTTCAGATGTTCCAGATACAGTTCATAGGGAAGCAAAAGGGTCATATCCCTGTAAATATCCGGCCTCCAGCGCACATGCATGTTATGAACCTGTCCCATAATCCGCTCCACAGACGCGTAGTCCTGCTCTGTGGCCAACCGTATTGTCACCATCTCCATATTTGTATCCTTTCCATTCCTTACAAGTTGTGATCCTGCCGGCTTACATGCTCAGAATCCGATTTTCATCGTCTCTCCCTCGATATATACCCCTTCCGAAAGTGTAAGAGGCAGTTTTTGCTCTGCCGTATAGCCCAGAGTCTCCCCGCTGCGCAAAACCGCGCCCTGCTGTATGAGATAAGCGGAAATATTGTACATCAGCTCCAGCACATCCGAGGGAGACTGGCGGCTGCATATTACCTCCAGTTCCGTTTTGCCGAAGGATCGCAGACCGTTGGTCCAACTGCTGACTCCTTTTTCATCCCTGTACAGTCCCACAAAGACCAGATCCATCATGGGAAATTCACCCGCCTTTATGACCATCGCGTTCTGAATATAATTCTCCGGCAGCCACACGGTACCGCGTGTATAGATTCCCAGGGCGTTGGAGGCTTTCAGGCAGGCAGAGGCAATCTTGACAAAGAGGATTCCTGCGTCAGCCGGAGCACGGTCCCGGCCCAGCACAGCCACTAACAGATGTGCCACATGGGCCTGGGCCGCGGCAACAGACGCATCTCTGGTGATATAGTTACTGTTGGCCCAATACTCCGCCTCACCGTCAGGAACTTTCGCCTCCATCAAACCGATTGTGACCAGCATGCCCTCCTCTTCGAAGACGATGGTATTGTCATCACTGTCCTCATGCCCGGACTCCCTGGGACATGCAATTCCCCAGTCCGCCCTGACGGCCTCCCGGAACGCCTCCGCCTGAAATTCCGGGGTGGACAGTAAGACGAATCCCAAAAATCCCTTTTGGTTCTGTGTTTCGCTCCCGCCGTCCTTCCCCTGCTGACTGGCCTGCTCACTCCAGTATTGACGGATTTTTTCTACCATTGCCACACATTTTTCCTGTGCCGTGGCGGGATCATAGGCTTCCATTTCGCTGAATATATGGCCGCAGTGGCCCAGTCCCTCCCCCTCATAGCCTCCGCATACCGCCACCTTCCAGGAACCGAAGACGGATTTCTTAAACTTGAAAATGTAATAGCGCAGGCCATGCAGTTCAAATGTCCCCGCGATTTCAAGTTTTGTGGGTTTTGCGCCCAATTCCTGTGGATGAGACAGCCATTCCTCCATCACTGCCGTAGCATATTTTTCCTGTTCCGTCATTCTGTTTTTCCTCCTGATTATAATAAGGTACCCGGGAGTCTGTCTGGTCTGCGCCCGCTTTGCCTCCTGAATCCTTATCGCATATTTTTAAAGCAGAGCTGCTCCCCTGTTTCCATAAGACTCTGGGTATCAAAATAAAGTCTTCCGTCCCGTGGATTGATATAAGGCTGACGCTCTTTCAGATATTCATATCCGGGACACTTTGCAAGTGCATTGCGTAAAATGCACATACGTACCGGATTAATCGCCTGATCGTGGTCGCTGTTCACCGCATAACCTTTATCCGCGAGCCAATGCCGCATTTCATCCTTCTCCTTTTCGATCTCCCCACGGACAATCTCCCAAGGCAGTTCCGAGAGGCACAGCCAATAATACCATCGGGAAAACCAGGGACGCCTTTTGTCCCCGCAGTGTCGATTGTAATTGTCAATCCTGCTTTGTATCCAGCTTTCGTCCTCCCGCGCCGCTGCCGCAATAAAGCGCAGTACCACAAGAGATGTGTCAAAGCACTCCCCTGCTCCATCTTCCATATAACCGAAACAGGTTGTCTTCAATCTCTCCAGTGTCTCCCCCACCATATACTTCACTTCTCTGTTGCCGGGGGCCATACATTGCAGCAGCCGCAAGATCTCCAGCTCGTACATATTGGCCGACAGGATCTGCGTCCCGGGCATCTGCCCCAATATCGTCTTGAACTTTTTGCCTCCACGGCAGGGGGGAAGATAGAAAATCGGATACATTCTTCTGCTGTTTTCTTTTGAACCGCCCGGATATCTGACACCGGGATAAAACCTTTGTGCCTGTTGAGACGTATTTCTGGCACAGAGAAACCGATTTACAATACCCTCACTCTGTCCGGCGCTCAGTATTCCTCCCTTAATCAGATAATGATTTGTTTTGACCATCAATTCGTATGGCGTCATTTGATATGGTGACATATGGCAAATCCCCCCGTAATAAGCCCTGTGTCCATAGACTTTTCATGTGGAGCTGCCGGACTGCCCCTCACCGGAAAATGAGCTGATGACCTGAATTTCGTTCAAAATATGCCTATTAAATGTCTCCAGTTCCTCTGCCGGCACCCACAGTTCCTGATGATAGCCGGCCCCTACGGTATGAATCTCAAACTGCCCGAGATAGGCGTCCTCCACCTCAAACCTGGTCACATACCCTCTGTGGTCATCATTGTACTGCACATTCCACTGCGCCGCAATCTCCGCTGCGTACCTCTCATTCAAGACGGGATAAAAAATGGGCTGTGACGGCAGTCTGGGCGGAAATTCCCTGTAGCCGCTCTCCGCAATCAGCTCAAGCTCCTTTGTGCCCACCGGTCTGTACAATATCATTTCACCAAGCCCTCCCGCATATCGGTATCTCTTCACATGGCTTATGCAAGACTCTTTTCCAGATACCCGCATGTAAAAGGAAAAAAGTCATATTTCTGCGTCCCCACATGCACTGCGCCATGCGTCTCGTACCATCGCTTAAGCCGCTCGTTTTCCTCCACGATTCCAATCGCCATCTGTCTAAAGCCCAATTCCCGGGCCTGTACAAATGCATGCTCCAGAAGCCGCTCACCGATCTGCCGATGCCGATACGCAGGCAGCACACACAGATTGTTTAACTCACATCTCTGCTCTCCTTGCAGGTGCAGGGAATAATAACCTGCGATCTGCCCCTCTTCCTCCCATACATACATGGGACGGCCCTCCTTTTGCTGCCACATCAGCCGCTCTCTGGTGGTAGCAAAAGCCGTGAACCGGGGCGCGTTTTCCTCGGTAATGCCAAATTCCTCCGCCACCGTGAAAAAGCTATCCCTTATTACCTGCACACATCTGTCGATTTCTTCTGTCTCCATCCGTCTGATCATCTGTTCTCTCCCCGCGTACTCACTTCCGCCCAAACTACATGGGCTTCAGATTTCTATTGAGCCTGTCCACCATCCAGGCCAATCTCTTTTCCCGCCCGGCTTCCGTCCTGGCGTCAAAATATGCCCGCGTATAGGTCTTCTGCACCGATAAGGACATGGCCTTAAAATTTGTGCAGGCGGGTTCATATCCTTCCAACAGAGCGGAAACCCGGGCGATTTGTTCTTCTGTGACCGCCGCCGGTTTGGGAGCGTCCCACTGACCGTTTTTTCTGGCCTCCTCTATCTTTTTCCTGCCAGATTCCGTCATAAGCCCCCGCTCCTCAAGACTTTGCGCCAGCGCCTTGTTTTTCTCCGACCACTTGCTCTTTTCCCTTCGCATGGAAAAATATTTCTTATACGTTTTATCGTCTATACTCTGCATCTGCCCGTCAATCCAACCATAGCAGAGGGCCTCTTCCAGCGCTTCCCCGGCCTTGACTGTTTTGGGGCCGCCGGATTTACGAAACAGAAGCCAGACACCGGCTTCTGTTTCGCAATTCTCAGAAAGCCATTTCCTGAATGCCTCTCTGTCCGCAAACTCCAGTATCTCATTCATGGCAATTCTCTCCTTACATACATCCGTTTTAAAGCTCCTTCATCATCCAAATACAATCCGCATAACTTCCGTCTCTGTACTTCATGTTATGAGGAAATACGCCATACCGCTTAAATCCCAGTTTTTCATAGAGACGCAGCGCGGCCTGATTGGCGGATACCACATCCAGCTCCGCCTGCTCGTATCCCATCCGCCTGGCCGCCTCCAGCGCAGTCTCCATCATCTTCCTTCCGATTCCCCTGCCGCAGTATTTCTGATAAAGGGCAATGGCCACTTCACACCTGTGCGCCCACCGGGCCATGCCGCCCGCCGCCATGACGGAACAATTCCCCACATGATTTTGTCCGTCAAAGCAAAGCAGCATCAACTCCCTCTTATTCTCTTCCTTTTCCTGTATAAATCTCTCCTCCTGCTCCACGGAAAGCGTCACTTCCTCCGGCTCCCGAAGCAGGTAGGGTGTCTCTTTCGCAGTCTGTCTGAGATACGCCACAAGCCGGGAGGCATCCTCCCTGCGCGCGCTGCGCAGAACATATTCCCTTCCCTCTATTACTACAGATTGCTCTTCAAAAAATGCCATAACATACCCCCACGGATTCAGGCCGGATCTGCTCTCCCTGGCCCATAATCTTATGCCTTCCTGGCTGTCCGCACCTTCAGACCTCTTAGATACTTCTTCTGCTGTGCCGTGATCCGCAGACTCTCACAGGCTTTCTGAACAGCCTTGTTGTGGGTCCAGTCATCCAGACGCTTCTCCTCAAAAAAAGGAACCGTTCTGTCGTACTGCTTTGCAAGCGCCGTGGCAAAAAACCACGCACGCATCATATTCACATAATACTCCCGGGAGGACACCTCCGCCACCCACCGCAGATAATCCGGCACAAAATCCTCATCCAGATAAAAACGCATCAGCATTCCTATGCCGTAGCGTATGGTATAGGTTTCTTCCGAAGTGATCCAGCTTCGGATCGGTGTCAGTAATTCCGCCTTATGCTGACCGAATACCTTGGGGGCCATCATATCACAGGTAGCCCAGTTATCGACATAGGGCAGAAAACGTTGAATCTGTGCCAGACATTCTTTATAATCCTTCATTTGCTCCACCACAAAGGCATGAACATTGTTCTCATCATAATACCGATGGGGCAATTGTGTCAAAAAATCTTCTATCTGCGGATCTTTTGCAAGTTTTCTGGCATATTTACGCAGCTGGGGAGTGCGCACTCCGATGATTGCCCCGGAATCCACTGTCGGTATCAGCTTCGCATGAAAATCCTTATATTCCGTGTCCTGCATAGCCCACAACTGCGTCCGGATCTTCTCTACTATATCACTCACACTGCATTTCCTCCTAATATAATCGCTGCGCGATGGCGACGCACCTCCACCAGAAGGACTTTTTCCTTCGGTTATCTCCTCATGTAAGTTCTTCCCGTGCGTCCGGGGATACATATACACATGTAAACTCTTCACACACCACCGGCATATCCCAGTCAAACCGCATACCGGCCTCTTCCATTTCCTGCCGGAAAAACCGTTCATGCACTTCCCGCCAGTATACCAGACTCCTGTCTCCCTCCCCCTCCCGCCGGGCATGTTCCTCACCGACTTCCCGGAAAGGAGTCAGACAGACTCTTTCCGTCCTGATCACGCAGACAGCCTGCTCCCGGCTGTCCAGGATCACACTGTATTCCCCTGCCTCAGGAAGCGGCTCTCTCTCCGCCTCATACAACGGGAAAGCCGAAGATGTAGCGGTCTTTATTCCTCTGGCTGTCAGCGCCGCCAATTCATCCGCCGCGTCCCCAAAAGCCCAAGCCTCATATTCCATATGTGTTATTCCCGCTTTCCGGGCATATTCCTTCCACAGATCTTCCGCAGTCATCCCATCCTCCTGTTCTGATGAATAAGAAAGCCCCATCTGGTAGTATAGAACGCATGTTCTCTTTTGTGTCATTATATCCGCTACGGACGCTTTTGTCAAGATCTATTAAACGTTTCTCTGCCAGATTCCCGATGATACCGGACGGTCAGTCGGCCCTCACGCCTCACAGGCTTCCAGAAGCGCCCGTACTTCTTTCCAGTGACTCACGGTCATAACCCCTTCATGAGACTCATAAGGTAAATCCATGGCTCCGGTATACCATATCGGGAACAGTCCCGCTCCGGCGGCGCCAACGATATCACACTCGTATTGATCTCCGATATACCAGACATTCCGGATACCGGAATCCAACTGCTTCCCGGTATCCGGATTATGCCCCTGCCCTGCGTCCTCTCCCGTTGTCCAGGTCTGCCTCTTCCCTGCATCCTCTCCCGTCATCCAGGCCTGCCTCAGTCCCGCTTTCTCCAGCGCAAGCCAGAAAATACGCCTGTTGGGCTTGCGGAACATATACTCGCTGGTGGCCAGGACAAACTCGAACGGATGCCCGGGAAAGAGCCCCCTGATCCGCTGCTCCACCACCTGTCCGCAATAACTGATGTTGCTGATCACCCCGGTGCGAATCCCCTGCGCCGCAAGATATGCCAGGAACTCCGGACATCCTTCCGTGGGTCTGCCCGGGGAGGCGGCATCCCAGAATATTTGATCCACCTGCCCGCTGGTCAGGGACAGCTTAATCCCCAGGGACTCATACAGATAGGCTGTAAACATATAATTGGGCGCTTCCACCTGAAACAGATGCCGCCTGGCCGGATCAAACCTGCCCAGTTCGCTGTTGATGGCATTAGCCTCCCTTTGAATCTGCTCTGCCGTCAGGTGATACTTGTTCTCCGTACAGTATCGCAGTACTGCCTCCGTTCCCCTCACTCCGTCAAAGGGAGTCTCGTTTACCAGCGTCTGCCCATAGTCAAACAGAATCATATCCGGTCTCTTCATCGTTCTTTCCCCCACTTCATATCCGTGATCCGCCTCCGGCTGTAGCGGGTCTCTCTCGCCCCCCTGACGCATCCTTTGCTCTCCAGTCCACAACAGACAGGCAAAAACAGGCCCGGCGGTCACTTATTCACCGATACAGAGCACCATGCATTCCGCGGAAGGCGCAAACCCCAGCTTCTCATACAGCGGACGTCCCGACAGGGTAGCATCCAGACTGATCTCCGTGACCCCCCTGTCCCTGGCCTCCTGGATCAGCAGCTCCGCCATCCGGGCGGCAATGCCCTGTCTGCGGTATGCCTTCTTTGTATACACGTTCATCAGATGCGCCCTCTTTCCCGTAGGATGGGAAAAAGTGGGCATCACCCCGATATAACACAGCGTCGCGCAGCCAACTACCGTTCTCTCCTCCAGGGCCAGAACGGTGGTCTGCCTCCCTTCGGCAAAATACGCCCGGCTCTCCTCCACCAGCAGCCTGTCAAAGACATACCCCTGAGGTAAATCGTTTACCTCCCGCAGCATCTCCAGCCTGCTGCTCATCAGAAGCTCCATATCCTCCCCCGTCGCGATACGATACTCTATCTCATGCTCCCTCACCGCAAGTTCCTCCTGTACCGGTCTCCGGCCCTTGACAGACAGGACTTCACGCAGAAGGCACCTGCCGCGTATCCGAAAAATAGTCCTCACAGAATCGGTTCCACTTCACCTCATACTCCGGGTGTGCCAGTTCCTCCATATCCTCCACGTGATATATGCCCCTGCTTTGGGCCTCCCGCACAAAATCCGTCAGATAGCCCCCCGCGTCTTTTTCCAGAAATGCCCGGACTTGCCCATACCCCCTCTTGCAGGCCAGCCACAGGCGGGTATGCCCGTCCTCCGACACATAACGCCCCTGGTATTCCATCACCGGAATGACAATATCCTCCGGTCTCTGTATGAAGCTCCCCACCGCCTCCAGCTTCTCCCGGTCCACATAGAACTGGGAAGGCTGAATCCGCTCCAGCGGCAAATCAAACAATTCCACATCCTCATACTCTTTCAGCAGCTCGCCGTCAGGCCTGTAAAATCGGCTGATATGGCCTGTATAAAACCGGAATGTCTCCAAAATCTCATCCAGATCCGTGTAATCATGATAATACACCAGCGCTGAATGCTCATTCACAATCTGAAAGCCGCAGGGGTACTTCCCATCCACCACAAAGGCCCCATGCTGCCGCAGCACCTCCGGGGCAAACCGCCGGTCCGAGTAGGAATTAATTCTCTCAATATCCATCCGCTGCTCCTTTCCGCGCCGGATATTCCGCCTCCGGTCCCCGGTGTCGGGAATCCAATCTCACACAGGGACCACCGGCAAACGTCATCTCTCCCGATAAACAAAATTTCCGAACTCCGCCTGGCCGCCGGGCTCCCTTGTGGAATACATCACCAGCCCAAACCTGCAGCCCGTGAAATGATCCAGCTTGAAGTACAGTTTATGGCCGGTTCCGATTTCGGTCCAGGGTTCTTCCTCCCCCGCGTCCGCCTTTCGGTAATAGAAGGCAGCCATATCCCGCATCTCCGTGAAATCCGCCTCCAACTTCAATCGCACGGCATTTCCCTCCAGAGGTACCGCCGCCTGTTCCCGCTCGGACCGCTCTTCTGCATCCAGAGGCTTTACAGCGCCCTCCTGTCCTGCCACCGCGCGCACCGTCAGATACAGCCGTCCCTCTCTTCTGGTAATCCCGACAAATCCATAACATCCCTGCAACGCGCAGATCCCGGCATAATCTCCCTCCCGCAGACCGCTTCCGTCCACGGTGACCTCCCCTGCGCACCCGGGATAGCGCATTCTCTGGGTAATCATGTTCCTGGCCTGGGTCAGATTACCGCAAACCTTGTCTGTCCGCACCCGCCAGATTCCTTTTTCCCTGTCCTGTTCCACCAGCGCCAGATCCGGCTCATGATTGAACTGCCAGCATGATTTGAATGCCCCTTTAAAATCATCGCTCTCCACCAGGGGATTGTAAACATGCTCCTGACGTGTGCTCGCAACAGCAAACTGCGCGGGCACTCTGCCCGCTTCCCCGAACACCGGATAATCGTTTTCCCAGGACACCGGCACCAGAACGGGAATCCGCCCCACGGCCCCGCTGTCCTGAAACAACATGGCATACCATTTTCCCTCGGGCGTATCCACGATTCCCCCCTGGGCGACTCCCTGGCCGCAGTATCCCCTGTCATCATCCAGCACATCGCCGCCGGTAAACTCCCCGGTCAGAGAATCCGCCACAAAGCAGGCCTCCACTCTCTTCCAGCAGTCTCTACGGGAGTGAATAAAAAACAGATAGTATTTTCCGTTGATCTTGTAAAAATGGGTTCCCTCATATCCCAGGCTGGGATGCCCCTCATCGCTGACCGCCAGCCTGTGAAGTCCCCCCTGGACGGGACCGCTCAGATCGCTTTTCAGTTCCGTGATATAAATATTTTTATTCCCATAGGCAATATACACCCTGTCATCATCGTCAAACAAAAGGGAGCAATCGTGGTAGAATCCCTCCACATAATGCTTCTCCCAGGGACCTTCCACACGGCTGGCCGTATACAGATAGGTCTTATGCGTGTCATTGGCCACAAAGCATATATAGTATACGCCTTTGTGATAGCGAATAGATGCCGCCCACATGCCCTTTCCGTATATATTCTCCTCCCCCTCCAGCCTCTGAGCGGGCGTACTGTCCAGCCTGTCATAGACAAAAGCCGCATGCTCCCAATGGCACAGGTCGTAAGAGCGCAGGATCTCGCATCCCGGCATAAAATGCATGGTGGTACTCACAAGATAATAGGTATCTCCCACTCGGATCACATCCGGATCAGGATAATCCAGCCGGGTAATAGGATTGATCATCACAGTTCCTCCGTAAGCCGGCAGATCTCGTCAATCATGCCTCCAATAGTCTCGATGGTATCCAGAAGCGGAGCATCGGTGGTGATGTCTATGCCTGCCAGCGCCGCCAGTTCCACGGGCGTTAAGGTGCTTCCCGCGGCGAGCACTTTTTTCCAGTCTTCAATGGCCTGCTCTCCCTCGTTCTCGATGCGCTTACACATCTGCGTGGCGATGGTGAGCCCGGCGCTGTAGGTGTAGGAATACAGTCCCATATAATAATGAGGCTGGCGCATCCAGGTCAGCTCCGCCCCCGGGTTGATCTCCACCGCGTCTCCCCAGAATTTCTGCAAGGTATCCCGCATTATATCGCTCAGCCCCTGGGCCTGTACGCTGCCCCCCGCGTCCACCAGCTTATACACTTCCCTCTGGTAAGCCGCCTCCATAAGGTGGGTCACGAAATTGTGATAATACGTATTGCCGATCATGCAGGTCAGCACCCAGCGCCGGAAACGCGTATCCTGGCTGGTATTCAGCAGGTAATGGGCCATCAGCAGCTCATTCATGGTAGAGGGAGCCTCCACAAAATACGTGGACACCTCCGTGTCGAAGATGGACTGGCTGGCGTTGCAGGACCTGAAATGCCCCGCATGTCCCAGCTCGTGGGCCAGCGTAAACACATCCGACATCTTGTTGTTCCAGGTCAGCAGGATAAAGGAATTTTTTCCGTAAGGGCTTGCACAGAAACCACCGGTGGATTTTCCCTTGTTCTGGGCAAAATCCACCCAGCGCTCCTCATAGGCCGTATGCACCATCCGCACATAGTCCTCCCCCAGAATGGAAAGTCCCTTCTCGATATACTCTCTGGAACCTTCAATGGTTACCGACGGGGCATAGTCCGGGTCCACGGGGAGCTTTAAATCCGCGAAGGTCATCTTGTCCAGCCCATGCACCTTCTGGATCAGCTTTGCGTACCTGCGCATATGGGGAGCCAGCTTTTCCGTGATCAGATTGATCTGGCGGTCATAGAGCTCCCGGCTGACTTTCTGATCAAAGAGCAGATAGTCATATACCGAGTCAAAGCCCCGCAGAGTGGCAAGGATTTTTTCCGTCTGCACATTGGCATTGTAGGCGGTGGCCGTCACATTCTCATACTCCCTGATCTTTCGGGAAAAAGCGTCAAAGGCCGCCCGGCGCACAAGGGTGTCCGGCTCATACTCATAGTCATCCTCAAAAAGGGTATATCCCAGGGGATACTCCTTCCCCTCCACCACAAAGGGATCAAACTTCATATCCGCCAGCTTGGCGATATTATAGACCTCATAGGGGGTGCCGTAGATGCTCTGGCTCAGGGCGGAAACCACCCGCTCCGCCTCCGGGTGCAGCCTGTGGGGCTTATCCCGCAGGATATTCTGCAGAAAATGCCGATTGCCCTGGCTGTCCTCCATGGCCTTTCGGATCACCGCCTCCTCCTGCTCCATGATCTCACTTTTGACAAAACTCAGACTGCTCTGTAATCTCGCGATCAGACGGCTGATTTTACCGTTTCTTTCCTGATTGTAATTGTCATAATAGTCCACGCTCACCGCCAGGTCGCAATAACTGCCCGTGAGCATCATCAGCTCATACACCTGCCTGTAGGCTGTAACACAGGCCTCTATGCGCTCCGGCGTGTCCAGATGTCCCCTATATTTTTCCACAATCTCTCCGGCCATCTGCTCCATCTTCTCCGCGTCCCGGAACATATCTTCCTCCGTGGCATAGATATGGGATAAATCCCAGGTCAGCTCCTCCGGTATCTCTTTCCTGCTCTTTAATTCTTCCGCCATTTTTTTCTCCTCCTGCTTTCCATATTGTCATAATCATTGTGGCAGAGTCTGGCTTAGAAAACCTCCAGCTCTGTAAAACGCACTCCCTCTCTGACCGCCGCGCCACAGTACAGCTTATCCTCGTACCGCCCGGTCTCCAGATAATGCCTGACCACATACCCCGCCGTGTAGGGCATGTCCCTCCCACAGACCTCCGGCAGCGGCACCCACTCCAGGATACCCTCATTACAGGTATCCGTCACGTTTACCCCTTCGGCCAATGTGGCAAAAAAATAGTAATTCAATCGGATTTCTCCATCTACCCGCCGCAGCGTGATATACCGCAGCCGCAAGTCTTCCAGATCCCTCTCTTCCAGGCCAATCTCCTCGTATACCTCCCGCAGCAGCGCAGCCCTGGCGTCGTTTAACTCATCTTTCTCAAAATGGCCGCCGATCCCACACCAGACAGGAGATTTAACAACTCTTGAACCGATGCGGTACAGCAGCAGCATTCTCTCCCCCACCGTCAGATACAGAGACACCATGTTTCTCAGTTTTCCTTCCATCGCCGCCCCCTGCTCTATCCTACGGTAATCCAGTACCGCCTGATCCACTCTCCGTCCACACGCACTTCTCTTTCGAACACGCCGCCGCATGCCAGGATTGTCCGCTCACTGGCAAGGTTGCCGCGGCTGCAGGTCACCAGAACTTTCTCAAGCCCCCGCTCCCTGCACTTTTCCAGATTCAGCCGTAGCATCTCCCGGGCATAGCCCCGGCCCCGCTCGCCGGGCCGCACACTATATCCGATATGTCCGCCCCACAGTCCCAGCACGGGATGATCAATATGATGCCGCAGATCGATGATCCCCACCAGCCGTCCATCCTGCTGCCGGACGGCCAGATACACATGGGAGGGCACTTTCCCGGGCTCGGCCTCCTGCTCCTGCCGCCAGACCATCTCCATCCATTCTTCCATATCCTCATACTGCTCAAGCCTGCTGCACCCCGCAAAGGAATCCGCATCCCCGGCCTCCAGCAATTCCCTGCGGAAGTCGGCCAGTTCCCGGGCGTATTGTGGCGCAGGACGCAAAAGCCGCAATTTCTCCATATTGTCATTTCCTCCTGACCTGAGCAACAGAATCAGAACTCTGTTGCTGGCTTGAACAACAGAATCAGGACTCTGTTGTTGGCTTGAACAACAGAATCCCGATTCTGTTGTCACAAATAGCAAAATAGGTGCTTCCGAGACATCGAAAACACCTATATCCGCCTTCCCCGAAGTCCCCGAAGCAAGACCCTGCGGGGAATCCGTCCTCGTACATAAGGAATAATACCGCTAGATCTGGAACTTGCTTGCCTGCTCTTTCTGACGTCGGCTCAGATCCACCAACCCCTGGGTATCCGCGGTACACTCGCTGATATTCTGGGACAGGATAGCCATGCTGGCGCTGGTTTCTTCTGTGGACGCGGCATTTTCCTCCACCACGCTGGCAAGGCTGTTGACAGAGTCCGTGACAATCTGTTTCAGCGAATCCAGCACCTCCGTCTGGCTGCCGATCTCTCTTGTCACCTCTTCCACCAGCGTCACTTCCTTATCCAGATTCTGGAACACCGTTCTGGTTTCGTCAAGACACTGCTGCTGCTTTTGCACATTGGAGGTAACCTCCTGCATCTTGCTCACGGAAACCTTCACGTTTCCAACCAGTTCCCTCACGATTTCCTCTATCTCCTTGGCGCTGCTGGAGGATTCCTCCGAAAGATTCCGGATCTCCTCCGCCACAACGGCAAAGCCCCGTCCTGCATCGCCGGCCCTGGCCGCCTCTATACTCGCGTTCAAGGAAAGCAGATTGGTCTGTGCCGCCAATCCCTTGATGATTTCGATGGTCTTATTGATGTCTGCCGCGGAATCATTATTTTTGACTGTCTGCTCCGACACCACGTCAATGGTCTCTATCGTCAGTTTTGTGATGCGGTCCAGTTCCTTGATGCTCTTGGAAGCGTCCACAGAATAGTCCGCCATGGCGGTCACTGCATCCTCCAATTTGTGTACGCCGCCCTTTTCCACTTCAATGACACCACCCAGCTCCGCAATCTTCTCGTTTACGGTCTCGGTCTCGTTGGACTGATTGGTGGCACCCTGTGCCAGATCTTCCACCGCCAGATTGATATTCTGTATGCTCTCTAAAATGCTCTCAAATTTTTCGTTGAATTTCACGCTGCTCTGATTCAGAGTCTCGCCGGTATGTATCACGCTGCCAAGCATTCCCGCCAGGGACTGCCTCACATTCTCCAATGAGCGGGCCATTTCTCCGATCTCATCCGCACGGCTCATCAAAGACGGCCTGACGGTGAAACTCAGATCTCCCCTGGCCGCCTGCCGAAGATGGCCTTCCACCAGTTTGATTCCCTTGGTTATCCTGATACCGCCCCAGGCAGAAATACACAGCGCCACGACGAGCATAAGCACTGCCGCCACACCGTAAATCATCAGCATACCCGAAAAATCCCGCTGAATATTTACCTTCATGCCGTCAATCTTCTGGTTCATATCGTCCACATAGTTTCCTGTGGCAACTGCCCATCCCCACGGCTCGAACATCTCGCTGTAGGCAATTTTGGGCGCAACCGTCACACCGTCCGACTTTGTAAAATAGAACTCATTGTATCCGCCCCCGGCTTTTGCCGTCGAGACAATATTCTGCGTGACCTTGACACCATTCTTATCGGTCAGGTCATACCGGTTGTCCCCCTCCTGCTCTGATAAAATGGGATGCATGACCAATACATGATCTTCCCCGTCTATCCAGATATAACCGGAAGCGTCGTCCCGATAGCGCATGGCGCGCACCGCTTCCGCCGCCATCTCCTTCGCCTGTGCCTCCGTCAGTTCCCCGCTCTGGCTCCGGTCATAATAGCTCTGCACAACAGCGATCGCTCCCTGCACCATGGACTTAATCTCTGTAGAATACCCGTCGTTCATGGACTCCTCGTACAACTCCACCGACTCGTTCATGGATTTTTGCAGGTATACAATACCCAGACATGCCAGTCCGATGGTTGGGATAGATACCAGAACGCAAATAATGGCTACCAGCATCACCGTCAGACTTCGAAACCCTTTTCTCTTTTCCACTTTAGAACCCTCCTTCTCCCTCGTGAAACACTCCGCCTCTCTCTTTAGACTATGCTTGCCCCGAAAGGCATAAGCGCAAGCTTAGCCAGTTTAAAATGCTGCATGCCAAAGGGAATCCCTATGACAGTTATACAGAACAGGCATCCCCAGGCCAGATGATGCAAAGCCAACGGTATTCCTGAAATCAGTATCCAGATAATGTTTACCACCAGGGACACGGTCCCGCCGCCGTACTGAATTTCCTTCCCGAACGGGAAAAAGGACATGGACGCAAATTTGAAGCATTGCACTCCTATCGGCGCGCCTATAATGGTGATGCACCACAGACATCCGGCCAGCAGCCAGCCAAGACCGCCCACAAACCCGCCAAACACAAACCACAATAAATTACCCAGACAACTCATCTACGCAACTTTCCCTTCTATTCATTATTATAAATGTTCTGCCTCCGTTATCTTCTGTCTCCTGTCACCTGTTTTTCTTCTCCCGGAAGGACAGCACTTTTATGATGATCAGAATTGTGACTACAGTAAGCAGCTGCGCTCCAAACATGATATGCATGTGCATTTCCAGGAAATCATCTATCCGATCCAGTAACAAAGTGCCGGGCAGATCCCTGTCCGTCAGCTCATCGCCAAATCTCTCCCACACGGAATTATTGAACGCTTCATCCCCGTCATATCCTCCGAAGGACGCGTCCTCCTCAGCCTCCTCTTCAGCCAGAGCCGAAGAATACTCTGATACCGCCCGGGCGATCTCCCGGATCGTCCCCTCCTCAAAGATGCTCTTAAGTCCGCATTTTTCCAGGAGTTCACAGTAGGCAGTGGTCAGACCGTACGTGGTCAGTTCCATGTATTTGTCAATTCCCGCCTGACGGTCCTCCTGCGCGATGGTCCAGATATCCAGCGCCGCCAGCGCGGAAGTCCCATAGCTGACATAATACATGGGAGAGGAAAAAGTGTGAGGCACATCCACCCAGTCGTATGCCGCGTCTCCTGCGTCATAATAGGTATAGCCATACTCTTCCGAAAGCCTGCGGAACAGTCGGTTGACCTCCTCCTGCGTCATTTCATGATCCGCTGAAAACACGGCATTCTGAAACTCGTCATACAGGCAGCCGTCTATCACGGAATACAGGATCTGATATAAAATCATCTGTTGCGCCGTGTCTCCCAGCCCTTCTCCATACACGTCATCCGCATACTCCAGATACAGAAGCTCCAGCCCCTGGGAATGGATCTCCGCCACGTCCATGTTGGTCACATCGGTAATCAGCGTAGTTCCCGCATGGAACGCCTCATTGTAATGCCCGAACTCATGGATCATGGTCTCCAGGTCATAATAGGAGTAATCCGGGGTATTAAAAATAAACGGTTCCTGATATTCATACAGGGTAGTGGTATACCCCACATTCATTTTGCCGGGATCATAGTCAATATCATACAGGTGATAATCTACCATATACTGATATACTTCCGCCAGCGCCGGATCAATATCCCCCATATGCCGGCCTACCACGTCTATGACATAATCCTCCGTAAGATAGTCCATATAAAGCAGTTCGTCCAGTCTGCCGGCGTAGACTCTCTCCTCCACCTCCGCCAGCACAGGGACAACATGCTCTTTTACCGCCGCGTACACGGACTTGATCTCTTCTATGGTATAATCCCTGTTGTACAGATCCGTATAGGCATACTCAGCGTAATTGTCATACCCGTATATCTGCGCCCTGGCATTGCGGTTTTTCACCAGGTCCAGGAAGATGGGACATATCGCCTCATTTTTTGCCTGATCCAGGGCCGTGCTGATGGACAGCATCTCCCGCCACGTCAGATCCTCTATGGCCTCGTTGTAAGTTGCCTCCGTCCACTGCTGCCCGCCGACCGTCACCGTGTACTCCGCCATACTGGCCTGGTCATACTGCTGCTCCAGAGCATTCTCCTCATCGAGCAGCGCCTGTAATTCCTCGGTCATATCCTCGTAATCCAGATAATCCTCCACCATCTCCTCGTCATCAATATGCGCCCCCAGAGAATCCCTGTAATCCGAGCACAGCACATCCCGCACCGTCTGTAAGAACTGATCCACCACATCCCGGTAAATCTGCTGCAGCTTAGTGTCGATGCTGGCATATTCCTCATTGTTCACATCCCGGTAATACCGGATCTCGTTCAGCGCCTGCTGGGTGTACATCTTGTCCAGTTCCATCCCCATCAGGTCATAGTTTGTGTTGATCTGCTCCTCGTTGCCGGACTCCTGGGACAGGGAACGCATTTCCTCTATCAGAGTATAAGCATATGCGGGGTCATAACCTACATATTCCATATCTTCATAGCTGATGTCCGCGCGCACGATATCCGAATCATCGTACCACTCTGTCTGCGCCTGGACCGGAAAGACCCGAAGCACTGTCAGCGCAGCCAATATAGCTGAAAGTATTGCCCTTTTTCTATTTCCAAGCATGATTCTGCCTCCCTTTTCCGCGGCGCTGCTTACTCACTCCGCATTTTTTATACGATCATCGCTCTGCTGTTTCCTAGTATAATCCCATTTCTGCCCTCTGCCCGCCGGAAACATCCCACTCACAGAATTTTCTCCATTCCGATCTTCTGCGGTGCCAGCCCGCAGCTCTCATAAAAACGCCTGGCGGGTTCGTTACAGGCCCAGACGTTCAATGTAACATTGTAGCATCCTTCTCTGCGCGCGAAATCCAGCACATATTCATAGATCGTGCGGCCGATCCGCTGCCCACGGCACTGCTTTTCCACACAGAGATCATCTATATACAGTGTTTTTATGTCTGTCAATATATTACTGTCTTTATACTGCTGAAACATACAGAAAGCATAGCAGAGCACCTGCTGTGACGCCTCGTCCACACCCACGAAAACAGGACGGCTGTCATCCCTGATCATCGCCGCCAATTCCTGATCCGTATACTTTTTCACATTTTCCCTGAACAGATCCGGTCTGCCCTCATGGTGTACTGCCAGCACCTGAAACAACAGTCTGTTGATCCCCTCCACATCATTTTCCTGTGCTCTTCTGATCTGCATGCCCGTTCCTTCCTCCGGCCGAATTTCCGCGTCCTTCTCACATATGCACATGCAAATATGCTTTCCCGCCATCTCTATGGCAAAGGGGAGCGGCTTCGCACCACTCCCCCTGCTTTCAGCGCCCTTTGATTCAGCCAATCTGTCTGCCGGTCCTTTTACATACTTATATCCAAGCTAATCTGCCCTACGCGATGGATCAATACCCCGACAGTCAGAACACTTTTTATATACTATAACATAATATAGGAAAAAAGTACAGGGGATTTTTGTCCGTTCAATACAAAGGATATTTTCATGACACAAACTGATAGGCCCATAGATTCTTGATCTGGGGAATCAACTCCTCCACAGCCCAGGTCCTTTCGCTGTTGCCTGGGCTGTTGGGATCACACACCTCCACTTTGCCGTCCTCATCCACACCGGCCAGCACGATAAAATGTCCGGTGGTGGTGAAATCCCCCGGCCGCATGGCGCATATGACAGGATTGCCGTCTGCCAGCCAATCCAGGATATGGTCTGCGTCAAAAATAATGTCCCGGCAGGTCAGCCCCAGATCCTCCGCCCCCGTTTTCATCAGGTCCCAGGCAGTGCCTGCCCCCTTCACATAATACCCCTCCCGCTCCGCATATCGGGCCAGAGTCAGAGGGTCCCACCGGGCATCGCCGCTGAGGCCGCACAGGACCATGGACAGACAGGTAGGGCCGCATCCCGTTATAGCCATCATATCACTGCCATACGTCTCATATCCCCAGCGCTCGTCCCACTGAAGAAAAAGCGGTATGGTTCCCTGTGTCACTTCCCCCGTCAGGTCGATCTCCGGATGCTTGTCCCTGTTCTGAAAATAATCTCTCACAAACTGTTCCGTCTCCGGGTTAAGTTCCAGCAGTTCAATCAAACTCTCCGGGTATTCCTGTCCGGACTGTCCGATACTCTGCCTGCCGCTTCTCCCGGCCGGGACCATCCCCTCTGATCCGTGGCGCAGCAGAGCGTCTGTAATCAACAACCCCAGCGCTGCCGTTGCCAGACAAACACAAAAAACTCTCCAAACGCGCCTTTGCTGCCTTCTCCTCGCAACCTGAATCCTGTTTTTTCTCTGCTGTTCCACATTCATTCTGCCCTTTCCTCCTTGACTTGAAGAACTGCCTGCAATATGACTTATCGGGAGGATACATCTCCCTTTCGGCAAAAGGTGCGTCCTTTGCGCCGCATTTGATTACAGAAAGATTTTCTGCCTTCTGCAATATGGCGGATCGGAAGCACCATGCCCATTCATTTTCAGCAATTCCTGATCTTGTCTAAGAGTATATCAGAAAGTACAGATCTCCTTCTTCAAGATATCCTTGCAAAATTCTTGCGAAAATATGAAAAAATATGAAAACCGGCTTTCTGCGGGATGTCTCCGCTGCATCACTATATCTTTCATGCGGTTTTAGTTTTGGTAAAATTGTTCCTGTCAAAAAACCATTTTTTCTTCATATATGTACTCCTATTTCAGTCTTTATAAAAAGGCAGTACAATATATACGTCAATAACGGGCTCAAAACAAAAGAAAAAGGAGCATCCATATGAGTTTCGGAGAAAAACTGTACAATCTGCGTTCTGAACAGGGCGTCTTCCAGAAAGAACTGGCCACGCATCTTCATATATCCGTAAGCGCCATATCCAGCTACGAAAATGACATCCATTTGCCGGATCTTAAAACGCTGGGGGAAATCGCCCAGTTCTTTCATGTATCCACGGACTATCTGCTGGGCCGCACGGAATACATTGCCCCCATAGAAGACACGGACAGCCGACTGCTTGAAGAGTATACGGTTTCCGATCTCATAAATACGGTCATTGAGTTGACGCCCGAACGCCGTGTGGATCTGATCAAATATATCAAGGTATTAAAACTGTCCGATGATTCGGAGAAATCACGGCAAGGTTAAACGGCGGGACTATTCTCCGCCTCCTCTGATCCGCTCCATGCTTCCGCGGTATCGCCGCGCTCTAATCCCACTGCCCTGGAAAATACTGCTTTTTCAGGGCAGGGAATTGTGTAGAAAACGCCTCCACCTCCTCGGCGGGGAGGTTCCAAAAGACATCCGATTCATAAAAACTGCCGCCAAAGGCTTGCAGCGCTCCTTCTACCAGCTCATATCCCATAAATGCATCAAAGTTTTTACCGTCCGCCGTGGTGATTCCCAACTTGTCACAGGTGACAAAGCCTCTCCTTGGATAATAGTCCGGTTCTCCATATATGATGATCCCTGCAAATCCGGCCTCCCTGGCCAGCGCGACAGTCTCCTCAAGCAGCATCTTTCCCACGCCGGTGCCCTGCCAGCGAGGTTCCACGCACAGGGGGCCAAAATTCAGTATTTCCATAGTCTCCCCCTCTTTTTTCAGCCAGGCCCTGCAATACATAATACAACCGATCACCTTGCCATCCTTTACGGCTATTCTGGAGATTTCCGGCACATAATCTTTTGACAGACGCATCTTGTGAACCAGCAGATGCTCATCGCATCCCCTGTGATGTTTATTCCAGAAAGCCCGCATGGTCATCTCTTCCGTAGCATGAAATTCGTCTTCCGTCTCCCGCCGGATTTCGACATCTTCCCGGGTAAGCTGCGGCTTTCTATTATAGAGGATTCCCAGATTCAACCGCACCTCCTTACGCTCCAGATCATGATTCTGGTAGCAGCAGGAGTCAAAACCCGTCAAGGTAAATCCCTCCTGCAAGTAAAACGCAATGGCCCCCACATTGCAGGACTGGGTCTCCAGGATCAGCGCCCGCCGCCTTTCACGCCGGACCTGTTCCTTTGCCAGCGCCATCAGGGCGTGAGCAATTCCCCGCCTGCGATACCCCTCATGCACCCACAATTCCGTCACCATCAGACGGTTGGTCCATTCCTCGGGACAGGTCTCAATACAGGCAACCATCTCCCCGCCATCCAGAACCCCCCATGCGTACGCTTTCTCCCAATGCTCCTGATACAGCCTGTCCGGGAAGTCATACTCCTCCGGAGTATGTGTAACTGGCTCCGCGAAGGGCTTTTTTTCCATCTTCACCAAAAATCCCTCCTCTGTCCGCTCGATTGCCACATCCATGTATTCCGTTGTGGAATACCGCATGGGTATGGGCGTGCCCTTCCACTTCTCCCTGGGCAGGGGGACTATCTCAAAACTGTCTTTTCTCCTGATCTGCTCGCTCATTCCTTTTTCTCCTTACCTTTAACTTTCCATTTTCACTTTCGAAGTATTACCACAGGGCTTCAGCTGCCTTATTGCGGACTTTGGGGGCTGCCACAGGCGCTCTCCACAATTCTTCTGGTCAAACTGCGCATCCGCTACATATTTCCCAGTAAAATCTACAATCTGCATTTGTCTCTCCTTTTTCCCAAACCCACGGAGCATTCTTGTGTACAACAATAAAAGCCGCAGCAATCTGCCACGGCCAGGTCCCGACATATCCTTCCATGAAACGGAATCAGTACACTGAAATCCCCGAGGTAATCGCATTTCCTACACCATTATGAACTTGAACTGCTCCTTGTATCGTGATCAACATGCTCCGTTACCTCCTTCTTAATTGATTTTGCAGGGGTTTGCGAAACCCTGTCCGCAAGTACCCGCATTCATTTTGATATATTGATTCTACCATGGCACACTCATAGACGCAAGAATTATTTACCGCCGGATTCCGATACAGCTGGAGTCTGGCTTTGGCCAGACTCCCCTTTGTTGTGCCACAGTAAAAAATAAACCACCGGCTATGCCGGTGAGTCCCCAGATGCTT
>CAJUAB010000010.1 GCA_910583845.1 uncultured Acetatifactor sp. | reverse complement strand
ATATGCTGTATACGCAGTGGAACTATGACGACGCGGTTGAAGTGGAACGGGAAGAAGCGTATGAGGACGGCAGGGAGGCCGGGATTACGGTTGGCAGGGCTATGGGTAAGGCTGAGGGTAAAGCAGAAGGAAAAATAGAAGGAAAAATCGAAGGAAAAATCGAAGAAAAGCGGCAGGTGATATATACTTTTTTAGAACTCCTGGGGGAAATCCCCGAGGACATTTATAGACGGATAGAGGAGGAACAGGATGGCGAGACTTTGAAAAAATGGTATATGGCAGCGCCAAATACTAAAAGCTTTAGAGAGTTTCGCCAATATATGAACGACGCATTATAAGACAAAGGCAGCGCTACAATATTGCGGGAAGAAAGAGTGGGATAATGAATGAATTACAGTGGGATATCCCCCCGAGAAAGGAAATATTTTATATTGAGAGCAAATTGATAGAAGGGTGAGGAGACAGATATGGCAAGGAATGTAGCGATAGGGCTGCAGGATTTTGGAAAAATAATTTCAAACCGATGCTTTTATGTGGATAAAACCGATTTTATCCGAGAATGGTGGGAGAGCGGAGACGATGTGACGCTGATTACCCGCCCCCGGAGGTTTGGCAAGACGCTGAACATGAGCATGCTGGAGCAATTTTTTTCGGTGGAGTATGCAGACAGAGGAGAGTGGTTTCAGGGGCTTTCTATTTGGAACGAGGAAAAATACAGAGAAATGCAGGGTACCTATCCGGTGATCAGCCTGACCTTCGCCAATGTGAAGGAGAGAAATTACCCGGATACAAAGGAGAGGATTTGCTGGCTGCTCACGGATCTGTATTCCCGAAACCGCTTTTTAAGGGACTGCGACTGGATGAGCGAGACAGAACGGCAATTCTTTGACTCTGTGCGCAGTGACATGCCGGAGACAGTGGCCGCTATGGCGATTCATAAAATGTGTGAATTTCTGTATCGTTATTATGGGAAAAAGGTCATCATTTTGCTGGATGAGTATGACACCCCCATGCAGGAGGCTTATGTAAACGGATTTTGGAGTGAAACGGTGGGATTTACCAGGAGCTTGTTTAACGCTGCCTTTAAGACTAATCCCTGGCTGGAAAGAGCTATAATGACCGGGATTACCAGAGTCAGCAAGGAGTCTGTTTTTTCTGATTTGAACAACTTAAAAGTAGTTACCACCACATCGAATGAATATGCGACGTCTTTTGGATTTACAGAGAAAGAAGTGTTTGCCGCCTTGGATGAGTGCGGCTATTCAGAGGAAAAAGAACAGGTAAAGCGGTGGTATGACGGCTTTATCTTTGGAGAGCACAAAGATATTTATAATCCGTGGTCCATTATCAATTTCCTGGACACTGGAAAATATGGTCCATACTGGGCCAACACCAGCTCAAACAGTCTGGTGGGCAAATTGTTGCGCGAAGGGAACAATAAACTGAAAGAGCAATTTGAGAGCTTGCTCCATGGGGAGAATATCCGGTCAGCGATAGATGAGCAGATTGTATATAATCGGTTAGACGGAAATGAGACGGCGGTGTGGAGCTTTCTTTTAACCAGCGGTTATTTGAAAGTTCTTTCCTACGAGAGCTATCAGGATGTCATGGACGATGAAAAACCGGTGTATGAACTTACCCTGACCAATCGGGAAGTGAAGATCATGTTTTACAACATGGTCCGCGACTGGTTTTCCTGCGTGGATTCGGACTACAACGATTTCATCAAGTCATTGTTAAAGGGTGACCTGAAAGCCATGAACGCATACATGAATCGGGTGGCGCTGAACACCTTCAGCTATTTTGATACAGGACTGAAACCTTCCGGAGAAGAGCCGGAGCGTTTCTATCACGGATTTGTGCTGGGACTGATCGTGGATCTGCAGAGCAGATATATGATTACCTCCAACCGGGAGAGTGGATTCGGCAGGTATGACGTAATGCTGGAACCCAAGAAACCGGCGGAGGACGATGCCATCATCCTGGAATTTAAGGTACATGATCCGGAGGACGAGGCGACGCTTAAGGATACCGTGCAGGAGGCTCACAGGCAGATCGAAGAGAGGCAGTATGCCGCGCAGCTTGAGGGGCGTGGTATTCCCAGGGAGCGTATTCGCAGTTATGGTTTCGCGTTTCAGGGTAAGAAAGTGTTGATCGGTTGACCGGAGTCAACGATACCACCGTATCGCCTCCTTCTTCCGTTTCGTTGATAGAAACTCAGCCTGTGAAGTTCACCGGAAATAATGCGGATGATAAGCGGGATTAATCCACGGATTTCAGGGACTCCGCCATATTGATCCGATCCAGTTTTACAGCCATGATCCGGTTGACTATCCAGGTAAAGGCGAAAGTGAGCACCACGCTGAGAAAATAGCTGAGAGCCGTCACATGTATGTCAAAGGAGATCATGTCAATATTCACTTCATGCATCACATAGATGTGCAGCAGTTTTCCCAGCACAAGACCCAGCGCGCAGCCCATGGCTGTGAGTACCGTGTTTTCCCGGAAGACATAGGAGGAGGTCTCACCCCGGTAGAATCCCAGCACCTTGATGGTGGCGATCTCCCGGACGCGCTCGGTGATATTGATATTGTTCAGGTTGTAAAGCACGATAAAAGCCAGCGCCGCGGCGCAGCCAATCACCAAAAACACGATATAGTTCATGCTGCTCATCATGCTGGAGAAACGTACCAGCATATCCGCATTCACCTGTAGGGAGGATACATTTTCCGCATTCATCACAGCGGCGCCTGCCTCATGTACATCTATATCCTCCGGCAGATTGACATAAAGGTTCTGGAACGTGATATCGCCTAACGCCTTTTCATAAGTTTCGCTGCTCACATAACCATAATTGAAGATGTAGTTTTCACAGATACCGCTTATAACTGCGGACAGCTCCCTTCTGTCCTCATCCATAAGGCGCACGGTATCCCCGGTTTTCAGGTGGTACTGCTCCGCCAGCTTGTTGCAGATGAGAATCTCTCCTGCGCCGGGATAGGAGAGCTTTTCCCCGGAAGTAGTATGCAGATTTATATAATCCTCGAACTGAGCCGGATTTTCCGCCACGATCAGATTGACGGATTTGATTCCCTCCGCGCTTACCATATCCAGCGATGTCTCAAAGGCGCGGGTGTATGTTCCCCCGTAGGAGCCGATAAGGTCATACAATTCCTGAAAAACGTCCCCTTCCTCCTCATCGCTCAGAGTCACGTTCAACTGATAGGTCTGGATCTCCGCGTATTGCCGGTCTGCTATGTCGGTCACGGAATCCCGTACGCCGAAACCGGTCACCAGGAGGGCCGTACAGCCGCTGATGCCCATAACCATCATAAACAGTCTTTTTTTGTACCTGACGATGTTGCGGATCGATACCTTATGCAGAAATTTCAGACGGTTCCAGATAAATCCCGCGCGCTCCAGCAGTATCCTTTTGCCCGCCTTGGGGGCCTTGGGACGCATCAGGCCTGCCGCCGGGGCCCTCAGCTCGTGGCGGCAGGAGATCCAGGTGGTGCCCATGGAGCAGAGCAGGGAGGCCGTCAGGCAAAGGAGTGCGGCGTTCCAGTCAAACACAAACACGATATCCCCCAGTCTGTACATCATGCCATAGGCCTGCCAGATCACCAGAGGGAAGAGAAAGATTCCCAGGAAATATCCGGCCAGACAGCCTCCCAGAGCGGCGCTGCCTGAATAAAACAGATATTTTCCCATGATGCTGCCGTTTCCGTAGCCCAGAGCTTTCAGTACGCCGATCTGGGTACGCTGTTCCTCCACCATGCGATTCATGGTAGTCATACAGACCAGCGCCGCCACCAGAAAGAAAAAGACCGGGAACACATTGGCGATTCCCTCTACGATACAGGAATCATTTTCAAAAAGCGTGTATCCCACATTGGTATCCCTGCCAAGCACATAGGTTTCGGGCTTTCTGATGGCGGCAATATCTGTCTGGGCCCGAAGGATCTCCTGCTCGGCCTCTGCGATCTGCTCTTCAAATTCCGCTTTGGCCCTATGATAATCTTCCTGTCCCTGAACCAGTTCTTTTCGGGCATCTTCCAGCGTCTGCCGGTTTTCCTCCAGTTCTGCTTCTGCCTCTCCGATCTGCTTTTTGGCCTCCGACAGCGCGGCCTCCCCGTCCAAAATCTGTTTTTCCGCCAGTTCCAGCTGCTGCCTGAACATGGCGGCCTGTTCAGGAGAGAGATTCTGGCCCGCCGGTATCTGTGTGATCTGCGCAAGCTGCGCTTTTTGCTGTTCAAAAGCGGCTTTCGCATCCGCCAGTTTCTGCTCTTCCTGCCTGATCCGGGCCTTATGATCGGCAAGCTGCTGCTGTCCCTCCGCCAATTTTGTTTCTCCGTCCGCGATTTCCGCTTCGGCCTCCAGCAGCTGCTGCTGTGCCTCTGCCAGCTCCTGTTGCGCCTCGGCTTTTTCGGAGCTTAGCTTCTCCCTTGCATCCGCCAGTTCTGCCTCCGCCTCCTCCACGATGGCCAGATACCTTCTCTCGCCCTGTTCCCGGCAGTACTGTTCCCACAGAGGTTGTTGGTCTTCCATAAAGGCGTCATACTGCCGGGAGTAGATCGGCTCGTCCATATCAAATTTTACATAGATATCCGTATAGTAATCCGTAGCAAAGCCTTCCGGCAGCAGGTACATAAATCCGTCCACACGGCCGTTGCCCAGCGAGCTGTTTCCCCGCTCAAACTGGATATAGGCGGACGCCTGGGCAACGCCCACGATGGTGTATTCACGGTAGGCGAATTTATCCAAATCATCCTGGGTGTTATGATCGGAGAGGAGAACGGTTTTTCCCAGAGCCGTCTCGTCATAGCGGTTGGAGTCCACAATACACTCTGAGGGACTCTGGGGCATCCTCCCCGCCAGAAGTTTCAGTCCGTTGATCTGCTCCATCAATGTGTGCGCTTTGAGAACCCCCTCGCTGCCTGTTTCGTTGATATAGAGGACGTCCGCCTCCACCGCGCCCTCCGCGGCCCGGACAGATTCTTTTTGCCCCAGGGACTGCACATCCTCTTCTTCAAAGCCCAGAGTGGACAGCAGCCGGTAATCGAAAAGCTGATATTCGCGCAGATAATCGTCCGCGGACTCCACCATGACAGTCTTGGTAATCTTCAGTCCGGCAAAAAAACCTACGCCCAATGCCACGATGGCAAAGATGGCCAGATAGCGTCCCAGACTCTGACGGATTTCCCGCAATGTAGTCTTTTTCATCATGGATTTCATGTGATTTCCCCATTTCCTGACAGTTTTCTTTCTCTGCTTTCCCATGGCGTACGCCGTCTACGGCGGCTATGCCATGACACGAGTCACCATTCAATGTCTTCCACCCGCACAATATGTTCATTTTCAACCATACTGACCACCGTACCGCTCTTGACGGTTATGATCCTGTCTGCCATGGCGGTCAGCGCCTGGTTGTGTGTGATGACAATGACGGTTCTGCCCTTGTTCCTGCATGTGTCCTGCAGCAGTTTTAACACAGCCTTGCCCGTATTGTAGTCCAGCGCTCCCGTGGGCTCGTCGCACAGCAGCAGCTTGGGATTCTTGGCCAGGGCGCGGGCGATGGCTACTCTCTGCTGCTCGCCGCCGGACAGCTGGGCCGGGAAATTCATCATTCTGTCTGCCAGGCCTACTTCGGCAAGTACCTGAGCCGCATCCAGCGGGTCCGTGCAGATCTGCGCCGCCAGCTCCACATTCTCCCGCGCTGTCAGGTTGGGCACCAGATTATAGAATTGAAATACAAAGCCCACATCAAACCGTCGGTACCTGGTGAGTTCCTTTTTGCCATAGGCGGAGATCTCCTTCCCATCCAGAAAGACTTTGCCCTCCGTCAGGGTATCCATGCCGCCCAGAATATTCAGGATAGTGGTTTTACCTGCCCCGGAGGCTCCCACGATGACACAGAACTCTCCCTGTTGTATCTGAAAATTCACATCGTGAAGAGCCTGTATGGATACTTCCCCTGTACGGTATATTTTGCCGACATTCTGAAATTCTACAAATGCGCCCATAGCCCATAACCTCCGTCCGACCGTTCTGAGATACTCTGATTTGCTTTCCTTTATAGAATAGCATTCCCTGTTTGGGAATATCTATAGTTTTAGATTTATTTAATCGTTTTTCACAGAAAATTCGCAATTTATATCTGCTGAACAGGGGGAAGGTTTTGTACGCCTTATACGACGTAAAGAAAAACACAGAATTATTTTACAGGAAACAAAAGCATCTTTCTGTAATCAAATGCGGCGCAAAGGACGCGCCTTTTATCGGAAGTGAAATGCATACTTCCGATAAGCCATATTACAGAAACCGCTCCGCAAATCCTGTAATCAAATGCGGCGCATAGAACGCGTCTTTTACAGGAATCATTTGAACTGAAAAACTCCGGTTAGTAACGATACTGTACTGAAATCCCTTTTATTTTATATCCTGACCCAAACAGGTTCGGACTGGTCAGAGCCCAAAACAGAAATCCTGATGTATTCTTTTCTCGTGTGTACTATCAAAAATGTCCCCTTTCCCACAGACGTATACGGAATATTCTGTTCCAGACAGAGACCGGGGTATCTATAAAAAAATTACTTCCCAGTACCCTGCCCGGAGTCCCCAGGGGCAGAAAAACAGTTTTTTTTCCGCATATCAGGGTATATACAGAAAAATTGTCGCTCCAGATCCACTTTTTTGCCATCAGCGGGGTACTGACGCATAATTTTTCTGTATATACCCTGCTTCACCGTACAAGCTGAGTAAAAAGGGGAGAAATTACGGAACAGCAGGGTACTGCAGAACAATTTTTTTATATATACCCTGCCGGATCAAAGGATGATTAAAATATGCCTGCCTGTGCGGAGGAAGTGAGGATGCTGCTGCGCCGCCCCGCGTGCGGGGGTGTCCGGGACAAACCGCAACTGTACGCTCCGTGTAATCGCTGCCGGATTTGGACGGCTTCCATCAGCAGGTTCGCTCGTGGACGATCAGGCGTAAGGAAGAAAGTGCAAGACGCAGAATGCACGGATCAAATTGGCCAGACAGTATGTAGCTATAGTGCAAAAGCCAGCCGGTTGCCGGATCAGGACAGCCGGAGGCATTTCCATATTTTATCTTGATGTTTCCGCACAAAATGACAGGTTTCCATGGCATTTTGGGCAAGGCCGTCGTCTTTCTGGTCCGCAAACCAGGCTGTAAAGAGAAGTTCGATACATTCCATCACACAGGGAATGGCTTTCTTTTCGGAAGCCGTTAGGGTCTGAATCTTCTCATATCCGTCGAAAACCTGCTCCAGAACAATAAACCAGGTATCCTCTGTGATCTCAAAGCTCTCCTCTTCACACAACAGTCCCAGCACAAAGTAACACAGGTCAAAGATCCGTATGTTCCGCTGGCTCAGATCAAAGTCGATATAGCCGGAAAAAGCGCCGTCCGCAAACAAAAAGTTGCCGAAATGGATATCTCTGTGTATCAGCTGCACCGGCAGCCGGTCATACACAGCGGCCAGTTGGGAGACGGTTTGCAGATAGTCTTTTTGGGAGATATATTTCCATTGGTTTCTTTCCATACTGTCCATCACCCAGCCGTTCATCTCGTCCAACAGACTGTTGTCCCATGTGGCCTCCAGGGGCTCGCATTTCCGGAAAGCCACATGCAGCCGGGCGATGATCTCCCCCATGGAACGGGCGATAGAGCCGTCAATCTGTGTGATCCGGCTGCCGGGGAGTTTCTCGGACAGAAAATAATAAGCGTCATCACAGGATGCATATTGCGTGTTGTCCTGCGTGGGTATGATATGCGCCACTGGAATGCCCTGCCCGTATAAAAGGCGCAGCATCTTCAGATTGCGCTCAAGCATCTCCCGGTCATGGTATACTTTCAGCACATAGTCGCTGCCGATCTGCCAGGCAGTATCATAGATCTGTCCGGCGCTGCTGTCCTGTAGTCCCCAACGGGATAAAACTCCGTCCAGACCATGGCTGTGCAGGACATAAAAACGGTAGGGTAACGCCGTCTCATCATGGATATCCCGGTAGGGCCTGGACTCTGTCAGAATAAATCCCGCTTTCTCCAGAGTTTTCCAGGATGGGATATTGTCTTCCCGCACAGTGGCAATCAGCTGACGGACAGAACGCCGGGCATCACCAATATCCGCTGAAACACACGGATTCCAGGCATAATGAGCAAAAAAATATCCCGCATAGGCTCTCACCGCCTCAGAGGCGTAGCCGTTCCTCCGGCAGGCGCTGCCGATAAAGAAAGTGATCCCCACCTGATCCAGATCTTCATAATAAGAGCAGCCCACACTGCCCAGCACGGCGCCGCTCTGTTTTTCCGTGACGGCGTAGGCCAGGTATTCGCCGCAGGGGTCATCTTTGCGGTCCAGAGACAGCGCCGCCGCTATCCAGGACTCCATCCATTCCCTGCAATTTGTACAATCCCCGAAAATATCCTGTAGACTGCCGTCTGAGGCCATCTCTATATAGGACTCTGCGTCTTCGGGTTCCAAGCTGCGGATAATCAGTCTTTCTGTTTCTATGAACATTTTATCCTCCCTTATAATGGATGTTTTTAGGTGATTGCAAAACTCGCTTTCTGGAAACAGAGGATGGGCAATATATACAAAATAAGGGCGACTTGCCACTGCATGAAGTTAATTTGCAAAGCAAATTTGCTTCCGAGCCCGTTTTTGTATATATTGACCAGCCTCGTCACTTGCGGACAGGGTATCGCAATCGTCTGTTATGCGTGGGCCAGAGTGGGGATTCGTAGTTTCTCCCGTTCTATGATCTCCAGATCCCTGCCCTTTATGAAAAGAGTGCAGTCTTCCTCCTGTAGCTCAGCCGCCTGATCCCCTGGGTTGTGCACAGGGGTGAACCCCAGAGTGACCTGCCTGATCTCCCCGCCAAACAAATCCAGCACCTCTGTCAGTTCCGTCAATGTGTCGGAAAAGACATGGTGCAGAAACAGTTCCGTCCCCTGCCGGTCCGCCACCACATAGGTGGAGCTGGGAGCGTGGCAGTACACGCTGCCCTGCATAAATCCGGTCAGATAAAAAAAGGGCAGTCCGATGTTGCTCGTCATATCCAGCCTGCCGTGGCAGACATTGTGTTCCATGGTCCGCCGGAGCCGCTGCCAGGCGGCGGGCTCATCCATGGCAATATGCCGGTATTCACACGCTCCGGTGCCGCGGAGCTGTATGGAATATTGATATTCTTTACTTTTACGGAATCCAAATCTGGGGTAAAAGTCAAGTACGTTGTCATTGGCAAACAGATAGATGCCGTCGGTTTTCCCGTTATAATCGGCCTCAATTTGTTCCATGATGGCCCGTATACAGCCCCGGCGGCGGTAAGCCTCTTTGGTCATCACTGTACCCAGCTGGAGGAAATGCCTGATCCTGCCGTTATATAGGAAATCCGTCCGGTTTACGGACACATTGGCCACAATTTGTCCGCCCTTGACAATGGAGTAGGGATTATAGTCATCTCCCCAGAAACCGTTCTGGTACCAGGCTTCAAAGTCCAGGCCGAAGGTTTCTTCCGCCAGTGTGTTGAAGCTGTGACGCAGGAGGGCATTGTCCCGGTAATTTTTGATAATCTCTGTCATCTTTCCCTCTTTCCGCATACCGCCCGTTTTGCCTTCGATATACGCCAATCCGTATACAGTCAGCTTACCAGAAAGCAACCCCTGGTGCCACCTGTCTTTTTTTTATAAAAAAGAATGAGCCAATGGCCCATTCTTTGATGTCATTACCGATCCGCGGCAATGCGCTGATCCGACAGGGACGCGCTGTGCCCGGGCCGCATATCTCGGATGATGCGCTGTATGCTCTTCTCGGACAGGTAATACTTTTCCCCCAGCTGCGCAGGCGTCAGCCCATCGCGGAAATCCGTGTAGATCTGTCTGTTCCGGTCGGACAATTCCTGTGTAATTCCGGTCTGGGAACCCCATTTCAGGCGTTTTTCCGCGCGCCTGGGAATATAAATATTTTCACCGTCCACATACTGCTGTATCAACTCGATAATTTCAACCGGCAGGATATCTCCTGCGTTCCGATAGCCCATGTCTGCCTCCTAAATGTATATTCTTTTCAGGATAAGCATTGGCTATGACAATTATTTTTTGCGATAGCCAGTGCTACGCAAACAGAACATATCTTCTCATAAAATATTTTTCCTCCTCTCCCGAACGGACTTATCTATTTGATTATAAAGGCAAAATCCTGTTTTTTCAACAGCTGTTCCATGTATTGCCAGAAATATATTTGCCTCATCGGCTTACACTAATAAAAAGATTTCAGGACACAGACAGGTCAATCCCTGCGGGCAGGTCCGGTGGAGCCGCGCACGATCAGCGGCGCCCGCAGCAGGATAGAGCCGATGGGCAGCCCGCCCAGCAGACAGCCCGTGGCAAAATACCCGCAGCGTCCCAGGCCGTTCCGGTCCTGCCGGATGGTGGTCAGCGGAGGGGTGGTGTAAGCGGTCATGGGCAGGTCATCGAAGCCGATGACGCTCAGGTCCCGGGGAATCTGGATGCCCCTGTCGCTGCATTCCGTCATGGCGGAGAAGGCCCGCACGTCGTGGGAAAAGAGAATGGCGGTGACCCCGTGATCCAGCAGCTTGGGGATATAGGTTCTGGCGGACTCCGCCACAAAATAGCCCAGGCCAATGTAATCTTCATTAATTTCCAGACCATACTTTTCCAGGGCCCCCAGATAGGCATGATAGCGCGCTTTCAGGATATAAGAATCCAGGGGGCCCGAGATCAGCCCCACTTTTTTGTGCCCCAGTTCGATCAGGTGTTTTACGGCCAGCTCAATGCCCTCCTGATTATCGCAGCCCACGGAGGCGGTATAGGGATTGTTCTTTATATAGTTGTCATATAACACGGTGGGGATCTGTGTGCTTCTGAACTCCTGCATCCAGGGGTCGAGCAGGGAAAAGCCCAGCACAAAGGCCGCCTGGTAGCCATGGTCCAGCATAAATACGCCATAGGGGGTCAGCCGCTGGAAATCCATGGTCAGGGGCACCACCTCCACAATCCATCCTTCGGCCTCCGCCATCTGACGGAAACCCTGCACGATGTCATGGCCAAACTGGTTGGGGGTCTCATAGTCCATGTTTTCTATTAGAATACAGAGCTTTTTTTCAACACCCAGAAGCCTTTTATTGATGTATCCCATCTCGGCGGCAGTTTCCAGAACTCTCTTGCGCATACCGGCGCTGATGTCCGTGGCATTGTTCAGCGCTTTCGATACGGTACTTTTGGAAATGCCGAGTCTGGCGGCAATATCGGATATGGTAGTCATAGGTATTCTCCTTGCGGAAGCGCGGGCATGTCCGCAATTCCGGCAGCAGCATTTTCTGTCGGCGGACCGGGAAATATTTCGAAACACGAAAACACGCCCCGTTCCCGGTAAACGGCAGAAAAATTCGTGAAAAGTGACAAATAAAAACGGGTTCCGAAACTCATTATAGCAACAAAGAGAAAAGAAGGCAAGAGCTTTCTCCTAAACTTTTGTCCCCCAAAGGGGAAAATCCGGTGGCAAAGGCTGAAAACTGCGTGTTTTCCACGAAGGTAAGAGCGAAAAGCCTGAAAATAAAGTTTCGAAACGACAGGCAATAAAAATTGCTCAAAACCTATACATATTGCACAATGTAACATGGAAAGACCGTGCGTATGTGTTAAATATCACAAAAATAGTGATTGACTTATCTATTGGACTGTGGTAATTTAGGGATGAACAACATACCGAAACTTGTTTCGAGAGCATGTATGAGAAGGAGGATCATGTTTATGAAAAAGAAAGTTTTAGCATGTACGATGGCGGCAGCGCTGTGCCTTTCCATGTTGGCCGGCTGCGGCAATGACAGCGGCAACGCGGGCAATACCGGCAGCAACGCGGGTAACACCGGCAGCAATACGAGTGACACCGGCAGCAATACGAGTGACACCGGCAGCGCCGGCGGCTCTACCGGTGAAGTGACGGATGTAGCCCTGAAGGTATGGTGCCCTCAGAACCAGGTGGATACCGGCATTATGGCGGATCAGCAGGCAGCTTTCGCCGCGGCTCATCCCGAGTGGAACATTACCTGGACCACCGAGATCGTGGGCGAGGACAACGCCAAGACAGAAGTGCTCAAGGATGTGGACGCTGCGGCGGATGTATTCCTGTTCGCGTCTGATCAGCTGATCGAGCTGGTGGATGCCGGCGCCATCGCGCAGCTGGGCGGCGACGCGGAGAAGCTGGTCAAGGAGACCATCGCGGATTCCGTTCGCGCCACCGCTATGGTGGGAGACGCGACCTATGCGATTCCCTTTACCCACAATACGTTCTTTATGTTCTATGACAAGACCATTATGAGCGAGGACGATGTGACCTCCCTGGAGAAGATCATGGCCAAGGAGACCGCGGACAATGTATACAATTACTACTTTGAGTCCTCAGGCGGATGGAAGCTGGGCTGCTACTACTATGGCGCGGGCCTGACCGTGTTCGGTCCCGAGGGCAATGATCTGGAAGCAGGCGTAAACTGGAACAATGCCACCGGTGTGGCCGTTACCAATTACCTCATCGACCTGATCAACAATCCCAAATGCGCCTATGACGGCGAGATCGCTGTCAGCGAGCTGATCGAGGACCACAGACTGGGCGTATGGTTTGACGGTTCCTGGAACTACGAGACTTACAAGAACATTCTGGGCGACGATATGGGCATCGGTGTGATTCCCACCTTCAATCCCGACGGAAACGACTATCAGCTGCTGGGCTTCTACGGTTCCAAATGTATCGGTGTGAACGCTCATTCCAAGAATATGGCGGCGGCCGTAGCTTTCGCCACCTACCTTGGCAACGAGGAGAACCAGATGCTGCGGTATCAGAAATCCGCGCAGGTTCCCACCAATATCACTGCCGGTGCCAGCACCGAGGTTATCTCCGATCCTCTGGCGGCCGTTATCGTGAAGGAGTCCAATGAGGCCAGCGTGATGCAGCCCTCTCACAGCGTGTTCTCTTCCAGATACTGGACCTACGCGGGCGCTATCCCCACCGAGATCAGAAGCGGTGAGATCAACAAGGACAATGTACAGGAGAAGCTGGATACTTTCGTAAAGGCCATGACCGAGTAAGAAATCAAGACAGCAATCATCCGGAGATAAGGAAACCGTCACAGGTTTCCTTATCTTCCCTAAAATATGAGGAGGTTCCGTATGGGGGCTTTGAAGAAGAATAAACTGCAGACGACTTCCGGGAGACCCAGCGATGCAAGCGTCAGTGAGGCAATTGCAAAAGGAAATGCGCTCACAAAGGGCTCGCTTTTTGTCTTTGGCCTCGGAAATATTTTGAACAAACAGATTGTGCGGGGATTGATTTTCCTGGCAATCGAGATAGCCTATATCGTCTATATGGCTACATTTGGCGTGAGAGCCATCGGGAATTTTATGACCCTGGGGACCAAGGAGCAGGGACAGACCTACAATGAGGCCCTGGGGATCTATGAGTATACCGCCGGGGACAACTCCATGTTGTTCCTGCTGTACGGCGTTATCACCATTGTACTTACACTGGCTGTTGTATTTATAGCCTGCATGTCTGCAAAGAGCGCCTACTGCACACAGCTGCGCAAGGAAAGGGGAATGCATATTCCCGGCTTTCTGGATGACCTGCGTTCTCTCCGCGAGGAGAATATCCATACCGGACTGCTGGCGCTTCCGATTATCGGCATCATTATTTTCACCATTGTGCCGCTGATTTTCATGATTCTGATCGCGTTTACAAGCTATGACCATGAGCATCAGCCCCCCGGAAATCTGTTCGGCTGGGTCGGTCTGGACAATTTCAAGACCATGCTGGGTCAGGGCAGCAAGCTGGCCGCCACCTTCTGGCCGGTGTTGGGATGGACGCTCATCTGGGCTGTGTTCGCGACGTTCAGCTGCTTTATTCTGGGTATTATCCTGGCCCTGCTGATCAACCGTAAGGGAACCAGGATCAAGGGATTCTGGAGATTTATGTTCGTGTTGTCCATCGCGGTTCCTCAGTTCGTATCCCTGCTGAGTATGAGAACCATTTTCAATGCCAACGGTCCCGTGAACGTGCTGCTGCGGGAATTCGGTATGATCGGCGCCACGGAATCCATTCCGTTTTTCACCGATCCCACGCTGGCCAAGGTTACCATTATCTGCATCAACCTCTGGATCGGTATTCCCTTTACCATGCTGTCCACTACGGGTATTTTGCAGAATATTCCGGCGGATCTGTATGAGGCGGCCAAGATTGACGGTGCCAGCGCTTTCGTCATCTTCCGCAAGATCACCATACCCTATATTGTATTTGTCATGACGCCCAACCTGATTACATCCTTTACCGGCAATATCAACAACTTCAATGTAATTTTCCTTTTGTCCGGCGGCGGGCCCGACACATTGGATTACTACTACGCAGGTAAGACGGATCTGCTGGTCACCTGGCTGTACCGGCTGACCATTACACAAAAGGATTACAACCTGGGTGCCGTAATCGGTATTCTGGTGTTCATTATTCTGGCTACTCTGTCACTGTTGACCTACCGGCATACCGGTTCCTACAAAGATGAGGGGGCGTTCCAATAATGAAAGCGAAGAGATTTGTTACCAACACATTTGTGCATATATTGCTGGCCATACTCAGCTTTATCTGGGTGCTGCCCATATTTTATGTAGTGCTGACCTCCTTCCGAAAGGAGAGCGGTTCCTACAAGAGTTATATCTGGCCCAGAGGCTTCACACTGGACAATTATGCCAACCTGTTCAAGCCCACCAGCCAGATCGACTTCTTCCGGTGGTTCACCAACACCCTGGTGATTGCGATTTTCAGTACGATTATCGCGGCTTTCTTCGTGCTGTGTGTGTCCTACTGTATGAGCCGTCTGAAATTCAAGATGCGTAAGCCCTTTATGAATATCGCCCTGATCCTGGGCATGTTCCCCGGCTTTATGTCCATGATTGCCGTGTACTATATCCTGAAAGGTCTGGGTTTTCTGGAGACGGGCGTATTGAAGCAGGTGGCGCTGGTGATGGTATATTCGGGCGGCGCAGGCCTGGGATTCTATATGGCAAAGGGATTTTTTGATACCATACCCAAGACCATAGATGAAGCGGCTTATATAGACGGGGCTACCAAATGGGATACCTTTATCCATGTGACGATCCCCATGTCCAAGCCGATCATCACTTATACTCTGATTACCACTTTCATGGGTCCCTGGGTGGATTACATTTTTGCCAAGGTTATTATGGGCAATGATACCAAGTATTACACCATTGCCATCGGTCTCTGGACCATGCTGGAAAAAGAATATATCGAGACTTTCTATACGCAATTCTATGCGGGCTGCGTATTGATATCCATCCCGATATCCATTCTGTTTGTATTGACACAGAGATGTTATGTGGAAGGATTGTCCGGAGCCGTCAAGGGCTGATATACGGATCTGGTTCTCACCGCGCTTCGCCGGTTTTCCCGGCCTGAGGACGGATGGGACGCCGTATCAGCACTGACGGACTCCATGAGAGGTAGGGCCGCTGCGAAAATAAGTGCCTTTGCTTTGCAGCGGTCCTCTTTTTGTCCCGTTGGATGATTCTGTGGAGGCCTGAAAACAGGCAGATGGGAGTTGACATGAAGCAATTTCGGTATTCCAGAGATTTTGACGAGCAGTTTGCCTATGAGGGAAAAGATCTGGGGGCGGTCTATGGCCCCCAGGGGACGAACTTTAAACTGTGGGCTCCTTTTGCCGACAGAGTGGAACTGTGTCTGTATGAGGACGGAGGCCGGGAGACAAAGGCCGGCCGGATCTTGGAGATGGAGAAGGAGGAAAAGGGGGTCTGGAACCTTTTTCTGGCGGGGGATTATCACGGGTCCTATTATGATTACCGCGTCTGGACGGAGGGGGAATGCTGCCGGACGGCGGACCCCTATGCCGTGGGCTGCGGCAGCAATGGCTACCGCAGTATGGTCACGGATCTGAAGCGGACCAATCCGGAGGGTTTTGAGGAGGACTGCGCCCCCAGGCGGCCCGCGGAGAACATTATCTATGAACTGCATATCAAAGATTTTTCCCATGATCCGGACAGCGGCATTCCCCGGGCTTACCGCGGAAAATATAAGGCGTTTACCCTGGGGGAGGGAAGACTGGCCGCCGACGGGCAATATCCCACCTGTATGTCCTATCTGAAGGAGCTGGGCGTCACCCATGTGCATCTGCTGCCCTTTTTTGACTATGGGTGGCTGGATGAGGAAGGCGATGAGGAGCAGTTTAACTGGGGGTATGACCCGGTAAACTACAATGTGCCGGAGGGTTCCTATGCCACGGATGTACATGACGGGACGGTCCGGATACGGGAGTGCAAGGAGATGATCCAGGCTCTGCACCGGGCGGGGATACGGGTGATTATGGATGTGGTCTACAATCACACCCAGGACGCGGATTCCTGGCTGGAGAGGACGGCGCCGGGTTACTATTGCCGCCGCCTCCAGGACGGCACTCTCTCCAACGGTTCCGCCTGCGGCAGCGATCTGGCCATAGGACGGAGAATGGTTGACAACTATATTGTCAATTCGGTGATGTACTGGGCCAGGGAGTATCATCTGGACGGATTCCGCTTTGACCTCATGGGCCTGATGACCGTGGAGCTTATGAACCGTATCCGCCGGGAACTGGACCGGGAGTTTGGCAGGGGAGAAAAGCTGATGTACGGGGAGCCCTGGCGGGCGGCGGATTCTCCCATGGAAGAGGACACCCGCGCGGCGCTGAAAGAGAATATCCGATATCTGGATGAGGAAATCGCGATTTTCTGCGACAGCACCAGAGATGTGATCAAGGGACATGTGTTCTATGAGGAAGAACCGGGATTTGTAAACGGCGGGCAGGACCTGGAGGAAAAGGTTCTCCGGGCCGTGACCGGCTGGTGCGGGGAAGATTCCGGGGAGGGGACTTTTCATCCCAGGAGCTGTTCCCAGATTATAAATTATATATCAGCCCATGACAATTTTACTCTGTGGGATAAGCTGGTGGTATCCCTCCATGGAACCGGGGCGGACTTCACCAGACCCTATGAGGATGTGCTTGCAGCCAACAAACTGGCGGCGCTGATCTGTTTTACCTGCCAGGGCAATCTGTTTCTCCAGGCGGGGGAAGAGTTTGGCCGTACCAAGCTGGGGGACGCCAACAGTTACCGCTCCCATCCCGAGATCAATATGCTCAGATGGCGGCAGACGGTGGAGTATAAGGAACTGGTTGCTTATTACAGAGGATTGATCAGACTGCGCGGACGGCTTCCCGGGCTGTGTGACAAGAGTCCGGAGGCGGCGGAGCGCATTCTGGAGAAAAAGGTGCCGGGACCGGGAATCGTTGCCTATCATATGGATAACAGGCCGGGAAATCTGCCGCGGACGCCGGATGACGCGGACGGTGGGGCACCGGAGAGACTGTTTGTGATTTATAATGCCTCAGAAAGGGAGACGGAGATTGACCTGCCGGAAGGAACCTGGACTGTTCTGGCGGACGGACAGCGGACGGATTATGACGGCAGCGCCTGTGAGGAAGCCGGCGGAGAAGCCTTCCTGATCCGGAAAGGGCGCATATCCGTCCCTGCCTGCAGCGGTGCGGTTCTGGGGTGTTCGCAGGATTAGTGTGTCCGCCCAGGCGGACAGATGGGAGTAGTTATGAAGTTTCTATATGGCAGACAAGACTGGAAAAGTTTTGAGAGAGGCGAGGAAAACTGTTATCTGATGACCAATGGGCTGGGAGGCTTTTCTTCCCTGAGCATGATCGCTTCCTGTAGCCGTAACGACCAGGCGGTGCTGATGGCCTGCACCCATTCGCCCAATCACCGATATAATATGATCCATCGGTTGGAGGAGGTATTGGAGCTGGGCGGGGAAGGGCACTCCTCCCGCCGGGTATTCCTGTCCAGCCAGGATTTTCAGTGTCATGATAAAAGGCAGGAGGGATATCGCCTGCAGACCGGTTTTTGCTATGAAGATTATCCCACATGGAGTTATCTGGCGGATGGGGTGGAGGTGGTTCGCACCATTGCCCTTATGTATGGAAGGAATGTGGTGGGGATTTCCTATCAGATCCGAAACCGCTCTCTGGACAGGGCGACTTTGCAGGTCCGCCCCCATTTACAGTTTGTGCCGAAAGGGCACAGGCTGTCGGTCAAGCAGGAATTTACCTATACACAGGGAAAAATCACATCGGGAGGACAGGTTCTGCGTCTGCGCACCAACGGGGAAAGCCGGGAACTTCCCGTGCGCTATTATGAGGATCTGTATTACCGCAGCGATGTGGAGGACGGCAAGATGGCGCTGGGCCGCAGCGCGGTAAACCACGAAATCCGTTATACCGTGGAGGCGGGCCAGGAAGGTACGCTGGAAATCGTATACGGAACAGAGGACTCTTTGCCCAATATGACTGAAATCCTGCAGAATGTATCCAACCACAGAAAGAATCTGCAGGAGAGATTTCACAACGAGACGGCGAGAACCCTGGCCGCCAGCGCCGATCAGTTTATTTCGGACCGGGCTTCCACCGGACAGAAGACCATATTGGCCGGTTTTCCCTTTTTTGAGGACTGGGGAAGGGACACCATGATCGCTCTGGTGGGATGCTGCCTGTCCACCAGGCAGTATGATACGGCCAGGAGCATCCTCCAGACATTTATGGCTAACTGCCGCCGGGGGCTGATGCCCAACCTGTTTCCCGAGGGAACCGAGGCGGCGGCATACAATACGGTGGATGCCGCGCTGCTGTTTATATTGACCGTGTATGAATATCAGAAGAGAACAGGTGACTCTGCATTTGTGAGGCAGGCTTACCCGGTGATGCAGGATATCATCCGGTGGTACGCCAAGGGCACGGATTACGGAATCCATATGGACCAGGACGGCCTTATTATGGCGGGGCAGGGATATGATCAGGTGACCTGGATGGACGTGCGGGTGGAGGATATCCTGCCCACGCCCAGACATGGGAAGCCGGTGGAGATCAATGCCTACTGGTACAACGCTCTTCGCATCATGGAAGAGTTATCCGGGCATCAGCCGGAAAAGAGCGCCGCGGAAGCGCGGAATGCGGGCGGCGGTGAGGACCGGTCCGGAGAGCAGCTGGATTATGGCGCCATGGCGGACAGGGTATATGCCGCGTTTGACAGACTGTTCTGGAATCAGGAGAAGAAGTGCCTGCGGGACGTGATCTCCGGCACGGCGGCGGATGACCAGGTGCGCTGCAACCAGATCTGGGCCGTTTCGCTCCCGTTTTCACTGCTTTCCAGGGAGAAGGAACGGCAGGTGGTGGAAACCGTGTTCCGCAGACTGTACACTCCTGTGGGACTGCGGACCCTGGACCCCCAGGACCCTCAGTTTCATCCCTTTTACGGAGGGGCGCAGCTGGACCGGGACCTGGCGTACCATCAGGGAACGGTGTGGACATTCCCGCTGGGAGGATATTATCTGGCGTATCTGAAGGTACATGACTATTCCCGGCAGGCCAAGGCTTGTGTGCGGGAGCAGCTAAGAGGCATAGAGACCGCTCTGCGGGAGGGCTGTGTGGGCCAGCTGCCGGAGATTTACGATGGGGAAAACCCGGTAAGCTCCAAGGGCTGTTTTGCCCAGGCCTGGAGCGTGGGAGAGATTCTGAGAGTCTATGAGGCTCTGGAACAGTAAGCGGAAGGAAGGCCGGACAGGGAAGTGCGGGGAAGCTCCTGAACGGTCGCTCTGTGAGGGAAATATGTACGATAATTATGTGTTTGACTTTTATGGAACCTTAGCGGATATATCTACGGATGAGAACAACAGAGGGCTTTGGATCGCCATGAGCAGATATTACGGCTCCTTCGGGTGCAGGTATGGCTGGAAGGAACTGCGGGAGAAATTTCGGCGGACAGAAGCGGAAGAAACCCGGCGGATGCAAAGGGACACAGCCGCCTCCCTCCGGGAGGCGGTATTGGTTGAGCCGGATCTGACAGGCGTATTTCAAAGCCTGTTCCAGGAACAGGGTGTATCCTGCAACCGGCAGATGGCCAGGCAGACGGCCGGTTTTTTCCGAATCCTGTCCAGACGGTCGATCCGGCTGTACGACGGGGTAAGGGAGACTCTGGGGGAACTGCGGCTTCGCGGAAAGAAACTCTATGTGCTTTCCAATGCCCAAAGCGACTTTACCAGGCCCGAACTGGAGCTGCTGGGTCTTGCGGACTGTTTTGACGGGATCTTGATTTCGTCGGAGGAGGGATGTAAAAAGCCCTGTGCCGCCTTTTTTGACAGGCTGTTGTCGCGGTACGGTCTGGACCCGGCCAGGAGTCTGATGATCGGCAACGACGAGTACGCGGATATCAGCGGGGCGGTATGCGCCGGGATGGACAGTCTGTATATTCACACCGCCATCTCTTCCCCGCCCCAGGGCAAGTATGAGCCCACCTACTGCGTGATGGACGGCGACTGGGAAAAAGTCGCGCGGATCTTGCTGGAGACAGGCTGAGGAAAGCGCCCGCGGGAAACCAGCGAAGATGCCGGTTTCTTGCGGAGGCCTTTCGCAATCGTCTATGAAAGAGTTGAACCGGAAAGGAATGGAAAATGGATCTGGGAAAGCGTATAGCGTATACAGTATCAGGACAGAAAGTCACACTGACATTTGAACACGGCGAGGCCGAAATCCGGGCGGTGGCCCCCGGGATTGTCAATGTGTTCCGCGGCCTGGAGAGTCGGGAGCACACCTCCAGGGCCATTGAAGGGAACCGGGAGCAGGCGGTGAAGCTGTCTGTGGAGGAGAGGGAGGATGGCCTTTGGATCGGTACGGAGGTCTTGTCTGTCAGGGTCAGCGACGGTTTTTATGTGGATTTTTTTGATGAAAAAGGAGAGGCCGTATGTTCGGACTACCGGGGGGAGCGAAAGCCCTTGCAGGTAGTCAGCGACGAGATGCTGAAAATCCTGGCCAGCGAGGGGCATAAGGCGGACAGGGGGACGGGGCATGCCTTTGATGTGTTAAAACAGCTGCGAGGAGACGAGCATTTCTACGGTCTGGGAGACAAGACAGGGTTTCTGGATAAGCGGGGCTATGATTATGAGATGTGGAATACGGACAATCCAGATCCCCAGGTGGACAGCTTCAAGGCGCTGTATAAGTCCATCCCTTTCTTTATGGCCCTGACGGGGGAGCATGTGTACGGCATCTTTCTGGACAATCCCTGTAAGAGCTTTTTCAACATGGGACAGGAGTCGCAGGAGTACTACTACTTCGGCGCGGCGGCGGGCAATCTGGATTACTATTACATGACGGGAAGCTCCCTGGCGGAGGTGCTTTCCCAGTACGTCTTCCTGACCGGAACCTGCCCTCTGCCGCAGAAGTGGACGCTGGGGTATCATCAGTCCCGATGGGGTTATACCACCCTGGAGGATGTGGAGGAGATTGCCAGGGGAATGCGGGAGCGGGATATTCCCTGCGACGCCATTCACTTCGATATTGATTATATGCAGGATTACAAGGTATTTACCTGGAACGAGAGCCGCTATCATGGGGACGCGGCGGGCTATCTGGCCACATTGGCCCACAGGGGATTCAAGCCGGTGGTCATCAACGACCCGGGGGTAAAGAAGGAAGAGGGCTATGCCGTCTATGAGGAGGGCGTGGAGAAGGGGTATTTCGCCAGAACGCCGGAGGGTGAGGTGTACATCAACGCCGTGTGGCCCGGCGATGCGGCGTTTCCGGATTTTGGGAACCCGGCGGTGAGACACTGGTGGGGAGAAAAACAGCAGTTTCTGCTGGACAAAGGTGTGCGGGGAATCTGGAACGATATGAATGAGCCTGCCAGCTTCAAGGGACCGCTGCCCGAGGATGTGGTATTTACGGATGAGGATAAGGTCTCCGACCATGCCAGAATGCACAATCTCTATGGACATCTGATGGCAAAGGGCACGTATGAGGGGCTTAAGCGGCTGGACGGGCGCAGACCCTTTGTGATCACCAGAGCCTGCTATGCGGGGAGCCAGAAGTATAGCACCTGCTGGACCGGGGACAATCACAGTATATGGGCTCATCTGCAGATGGCCATTCCCCAGCTCTGCAATCTGGGGCTGTCGGGGATGCCTTTCGCGGGGACGGATGTGGGGGGCTTCGGGTCCGATACCACGGGAGAGCTGTTGGCCCGCTGGGTGCAGACAGGATGCTTTTCACCGCTGTTTCGCAATCACAGCGCCATGGGCAGCAGACGGCAGGAGCCCTGGCAGTTTGGAGAGGAGATTCTGGATATTTATCGGAAATACGTGAAGCTGCGCTACCGCTGGATTCCTTACTTTTACGATCTCTTCCGGGAGACGGAGCGCACCGGCGCCCCGGTGATGCGTCCTCTGGTATTCCATTATGAAAAGGATCAGACAGCCAGAAAATGTAATGACGAATTTATGCTGGGGGACCGGATTCTGGTGGCACCGGTGATCTGGCAGGGTATGGATAAACGGATGGTCTACCTGCCGGAGGGAACCTGGTATGACTATTGGACGGACGAGAAGAGAAACGGGCCTGTGTGGTTTGTCCGGGACGCGCCGCTGGATGTATGCCCCATCTACGTGAAGGCCGGAAGCGTGATCCCGGCCATGGAGCCCATGGCTTATGTGGGGGAGAAGGAGGAGGATGTGCTTCTTCTGGATGTATATCCCGGTGCCGGGGAATGGGAGCACTATCAGGATAACGGAGAGGATTTCGCCTACCGGGACGGGGAGTATAATCTGTACCGCATTGAGGTGAATGAAGAGGGCGTATCCCGGTGCGTTCTGACTCACCACGGCTACGCGGGGAAGTATCGGAGGGTGTTGGCAAACCGCTTCGGTGTTTCCACGGAACTGGAACTGGAGACGCAAAGGCCGTAGCAAGGGCTGTGCCTGACAGACTGTGGCAACAGGTACAGGTTCCCGGTATTCTGCCGCCAAGAACAGCAAAGGGGACTGTAGCGCTATGGCTACAGTCCCCTTGCCGTGTCGGCACAATCGGTCTAATTGCTGATCTGCCGGCACTGGATTTCTACAACCAGGCCGTCCTGGAGGGAAACAATCAACTTGTTTTCCCGATAGTTGGTTTCGATATCGGTGATTCCCATATCGTCCGCATCATTGAGCAAATCAAACAGCTTATCCTTGAAGTAATCCAGATCCATTCCTTTCTCCTTTCACGGAATCCGTAGTTCCGTATGTAGATTGATACATGATTTTGCTGAAAGTAAATTATTATATTACAAGTATACTAACACTTACAGCAGGCGTTAAATAAACTATATCAAGTCCCTTATCAATTTTCAACAGAATGTCATCCCATTTATTTGACAAAAATCTACATCTCTCAACAATTCGAACGTATATTTCTGTATATATAAATCTAGCACTTATTTAGGGTTACCAAAGAACTATTACAAGTATAGAATTAAATTGTAAAGATACATAAAAATACGTATTAAGAGGTGATGATGTGGAAGAGAATTTTGGTAATTTGGAAATTCGGCTGGACGAATTACTGAAGAAAAGGGGATTAAGCAAAAACAAGCTGTCGCACAAGGCAGAGATGAACTGGAAACAGATCGACAATTACTGCACCAATAACATTACCCGATTAGATGTGTTTGTATTATGTAAGCTCTGCACCGTATTGGAATGTAAGATAGAGGATTTGCTGGTCTTTTATCCGCCCGAGAAAAAGTAACCTACGAAAAACGCTGATGTCTTCATCGGCGTTTTTTGTGGGCCGCCGTAACAAATCGTAACAGATCAGACCTGTAAATGTCAGTTTTGGTTGGTGGACAATGTGTGTATCGCATTTTATAATGTAAAAAAAGCGAACAAAAGTAGGAAAAACAGGAGTAAACGGAAAGAACGGAGTCAATATTATGGAACAGGTACTTAGGATCAGGAATCTGTGCAAGAAGTATCCAGGCTTTCAATTGCAGGATGTATCTTTTGCCGTGGAAAAGGGAATGATTATGGGTTTTATCGGCCGTAACGGGGCGGGCAAAACCACCACGCTGAAATCCGTTATGAAGCTGGTACACCCGGACAGCGGGGAAATCAGCTTTTTCGGGTTGGAGCCGGGAGAGAAGGAGCAGGAGATCAAGCGCCGGATCGGATATGCCGCCGGGGGCATCAGCTATTATCATCGAAAAAAGACAGAGGAAATCGTCCGGGTGACAAAAACCTTTTATCCAGGCTGGGACGAGACGGCCTGCAGGCATTATATGGAAAAGTTTTCCCTTGAACCCGGCAAGCGCCTGCGGGAGTTGTCCGAGGGGATGAAGGTAAAATTTAATCTGATGCTGGCCCTGTCCCATGGGGCGGAGTTTCTGATCCTGGATGAACCCACCAGCGGTCTGGACCCGGTATCCCGGGAGGAACTGCTGGAGATTTTTCTGGATCTGGCGGCTTCCGGGGTGTCCATCCTGTTTTCCACTCATATTACCTCCGACCTGGATAAATGCGCGGATGCCATCACCTATATTCAGAAAGGACAGATTCTGGCATCTGAACGGACCGGGGCATTTTTGGAGCGATACCGGCTGGCGGCGGTGCCCGGAGAGCTGACTTCGGCCCAGCGGGAACTGGCGCTGGGAGTCCGCCGCTGCAAGGAGGGGCGGACGGCCCTGATCCTCAAAGAGCAGGAGGAACTTTTTCGGGGACTTCGCGGAAACGGCAGCGATTCGTCTGTACCGAGAGGAATACAGGTCATGCCCGCAGACCTGGAGGCTGTTATGGTACATCTGGAAGGGGGAGTGGATCAACATGAGGCAATTGGTTAAAAAGGAGTTTACGCTGGCGGCAGCGCCGCTGACTTATGTGTTTCTGGCTTTTGCGCTGATGACCATGATTCCCGGGTATCCCATTCTGATGTGCGGCTTTTTTATCTGCCTGGGCATACTTTACACGTTTCAGTTTTCCAGGGAGTATAATGATGTGCTGTACACGGCGCTGCTGCCCGTCAGAAAGCGCGATGTGGTGAGGGCCAGGTATATCTTTGTGGTCTGTGTACAGCTGGCGGGGGTATTGCTCTGCGGACTGCTGACGCTGCTGCGGATGACGGCGCTGGGGGAGGCCTCCGCGTATCGGACGAATCCCCTGATGAACGCCAATCCGGCTTTTCTGGGGTATCTGCTGGCAATGATGGCTCTGTTCAATATACTTTTTCTGGGGGGCTTTTACAAGACGGCGTACTATTACGGAAAGCCCTTTATCCTGTTCTGCGCCGCAGCCTTTGTGGTGGTGGGTCTGGGGGAGACTTTGCACCATTTCCCCGGGATGGAGTGGCTGAACGCGGTGGAGGGGGATGGCGTTTTCCGCCAGTCTGTGGTACTATTGGGGGGAGCGGTTCTCTTTGCGGCGGGCACGTTGCTGTCCTTGAAACGCTCGGAACAGCGATTTGAGAAACTGGATCTGTAGAGGGTATTCAAGGGCCGTTTCCCGGAGGGCCCGCTGCTTTCCGCCGGATGTCATGAAGCGTGTCGACATGGATTTCCGGAGGGAGGGGGCGTACAGAGAGTGGCAGAGCATTGGATAAGGAAGAGCGATGATGCTGAGTGAAAATTTATATAATCTGCGTAAACTTCACAAATTTTCTCAGGAGCAGGTGGCGGAACGTCTGGGCGTGTCCCGGCAGGCGGTGGCCAAGTGGGAGGCCGGGGAGACGGCACCGGATATTCACAACTGTGTGGCGATGGCCCGGCTGTATGATGTGTCAGTGGATGACCTGGTGAATTACGACAGCGCGGGCAGCGGTATGATGGTTCCCCCCAGAGGCAAGCATCTGTTCGGGGTGGTGACCGTGGGGGACAAGGGACAGATTGTGATTCCCAAACAGGCCCGGAAAATATTCCATATTGAGGCCGGAGACCGTCTGGTGGTGCTGGGGGATGAGGCCCAGGGCATCGCCATGGTAAAAGCGGATACAATGCTCAGTCTTATGAACGATATGCAGCAGGCCATGAAAGAACAGGAAGAGTAAAAGCGCCATGAGGAAGATTCCTCATGGCGCTTGCCGCTTATTATTTCTTTTCTTTCTTCTTACCTCCCACCAGGAAGAAGCTGCACAGCAGTGCAATCACATACAATACAATGGTGACATACAGCACAGTCTGGTAACCCACGGGATTCACCTGCGTCAGCCCGCCGTGACCGTCGCTGACATCCACCATCTGTCCCACATGCCCTACAATGAAGGTCGCCAGCTGGTTGCCGGTGAGACCCGCGATGGCCCAGGCCGAGAGGGTGATGCCGTGGATGGCGCTGATATTCTGCATGCCGTAATGGTCGGACAGCAGCGTGGGCACATTGCTGAAGCCGCCGCCATAGCCCGCGTTTACCACAAACAGCAGCACCAGCACCAGAATCAGCAGCAGTGTGCTCTGCCCCATGTCCGCGATGCCTCTGGTCAGAATGACCAGGCCGGTGGCAATGATGGAAAGAATGATCATAATTTTATATACAGTGTTTCTGTCCTTCATGGTGTCGGCCCAGGCGGAAAATCCCAGACGCCCGCCCGCGTTGAATACTGCGGTGATGGAGGAGAGCACCCCGGCCATACCTGCCAGGCCGATGCACTTGATGATCATTTTTTCCTGGGAGATCAGCGCCAGACCACAGGTGATATTTATGTAGAACATCAGCCAGATGCCGATAAACACCACGGGCTTGGTCCTGATCACATCCATGGCCCTTGCCCCCTTCTCCTGGGAGGCAGGCTCATGCCAGCCCTCGGGCTTGGCCAGCAGCAGGTGTCCGACGAACATCATGACAAAATACACACAGGCCAGAATCAGGAACATTTTGTAGATGCCGCCCTCTCCCAGAGAATTCAGCAGCGCCTGCATGATGGGGCTTGCGATGGCTTTGGCGGCACCGAAGCCTGCCACAGCCAGCCCCTTGCGGTCCTGAAACCACAGCATCAGCGTTTTGACCGGGGACAGATAGCCCGTGCCTAACCCGATACCCATGATAAAGCCGTAACAGACATAGATCCCGATCAGGGCCAGCGGACTGTGCTGATGGGTGCCGCCGTACCAGATGAAGAAGCCCGTCCCGGCCATGCCGGCGGCAAAGCAGATGGCGGCGATCAGTGAAGAACGATGGATATCTTTTTCCACCACATTGCCCAGAAAGGCGGCGGACATGCCCAGGAAAAAGATGGCGAAACTGAATGCCCACTCGGTGGCACTCTTGGAAAAGCCGATATAATCGGCAATTTCCTGGCTGAAAATGGACCAGCAGTACACGGTACCGATACTGCAGTGCAGCAGCAGAGCCGGGATCGCAGCGCGTATCCACTTGTTTTGAATGTTTTTCATACGTACCCTCTCCTATATAAAATATAAAGTAAGAATAAAATATTTATAAATTCCTTAGTTATTCTACTCCTAAAGTACTTTTTTTTCAATATGGAGAGCGAAAAGATTTACATTTTTTCAGCATTTTATTGACATTTTGAGTAAAACATTTTAATCTAGAGTAAAGAAGTCCTTTTGGGGACAGGTGCGGAAATTCAAATAGGAGGATGTGAGCTTATGAAAAACGAACTATTGGCAGTGACACTGTGTGTCTGTCTCACAGGGGCGCTTGTGGGATGCGGCGGGCAGCCGGCGGCTTCTTCGGGGGAGCCGGGGGAAAGTGAGAGCGAAACCGGCAGCGTGGCGGAGAGCGCGCAGCCTTCCCCGGAGCCTGCGGCACAGCCCGAGCTCAGAGAGGCGGATTATACGGGTATCGAAACGGCGGCCAACGGGGCGAAAGTGTCCGTGCATGATCCGTCCATCAAAGTGTTTGACGGCAGATACTATATCTACGGCTCCCATATGACCGGGGCTGTCTCGGAGGATCTGCATACATGGGAGTATATCGGCAACGGGTACAGTTCGGACAACGCGCTTTTTGAGGATCTGTTCAATGAAGAGCTTACGGTGTTTGACTACTCCGGCGATCAGGGCAACGGGAACTACGCGGTGTGGGCGGAAGATGTGATGTACAATGAGGTCATGGGCAAATATGTGATGTATTTCTGCACTTCCTCTACCTATATAAAGTCCAATCTCTGCTATGCCACGGCGGATCAGCCGGAGGGGCCCTACGAGTATCAGGGAGCGCTTCTGTACTCCGGATTTACGGAGGAAGATATCGGGCAGACGGATGTGTACGACTATGTGGACGAGGCGTACGCCGCCGGGAATTATCTGACAGGGAACGGTCAGTACAATAATCAGGACTGGCCCAACTGCATAGATCCCGCGCCCTTTTATGACGCGGAGGGGCGGCTGTGGATGACTTATGGCTCCTGGTCGGGGGGAATCTTCCTGTTGGAGCTTGATCCCCGGACGGGCCTGGTGATCCATCCCCAGGCGGACCCGGAGAACGAGGTTGATCCCTATTTTGGCAAACGGCTGCTGGGCGGCGGCCATCAGTCCATCGAGGGGCCCTATATCCAATATGATGCCAACACGGGGTATTATTATCTGTATCTGAGCTACGGCTCGCTGGAGCGGGTGGGCGGCTATCAGATCCGTGTGCTGCGCAGCGACAAACCGGACGGGGAGTATGTGGACATGGGAGGACAGCGCCCCCTGAAAGGCTATAACAATGCCTATTATGGTCTCAAGCTGTCCGGCAACTATTATCTGCCCAGCTGCAAATATGCCTATATGGCCACCGGCGGCATGTCCACGTTCTTTGATGAGGACGGTAAGCAGTATGTATGTTATCACACCCGTTTCAACAATGGGAACGAGTACCATGAGCCTGCGGTAAAGCAGATCTTTATGAACGAGGAAGCCTGGCCGGTGCTGGCTCCCTATACCACCGCGGGGGAGACTCTCTCTCGGAGCGGCTATGACCGGACCGCGCTCACCGGGGAATACTATTTTATCAATCAGGGCATGAAAATCGACAGGGAGATCGCGCAGCCGGTGATGATTGATCTGAACGAGGACGGCACGGTGACCGGCTCCATCGTGGGCACATGGACTGTGACGGAGGGTACGCCCTATGTACATATCACGTATGATGACCATGTGTACAGCGGTGTGTTCTGCGCCATGAAGGACCAGGCGGGCACGGATGTGATGACTTTCTCCGCCGTGGGCGTAAACGAGAGCATCTGGGGAGTCAAATATTGAGGAGCGCGGCGCGTCCGGAAATTGCTCTGAGGTAAAGGGACCGGAAGCGGTGCCGCGGAACCAAAAATAAGGAGAAATATGGATAAACGTTATACAAAACTGGATTTGCTGAAGGATATCCTCTTCACTCTGCTGGCAGGTATTCTGATGTATGCTTACTGGGTCTTTACGTTGATGGTGGCCTCCATAATACTGGTCAATACCTGGCATGTGACATGGCAGCAGCTACTGCTCATCGCTCTGGGGCTCACGCTGCTGTCCCTGGCCTGCTATGTGGCATATCAGATCCGAAGGAGAAAAAGAGCATAAAGAAGATGTCTCCCTTTTCATGAGGGAGGCATCTTTTTTGTTTTCCGTTTTTTTGTATTTCAGACATTGACTTTAGGAAATAATAGGTATAATATTAAGTCGTTTTTGATAAAGATAAAACCTTTGGAGAGAGTCATGCTTGTACTGTATTTTGTGTTATGGATCATATTTAACGGGCGGATTACAGGGGAGATCTGTGTTTTCGGCGTGATAATCGCGGCGCTTCTCTGCGCGTTTACGTGCAGATTCATGGATTACAGCATAAGGAAGGAGCTGTGGCTGTACCGGAAGCTGGGCCGATTACTGCAATATGCGGTTATTCTGGTGATAGAGGTGGTAAAGGCCAATCTGGGAACGGTGCGTCTGATTCTCACACAGAAAGAGGAGATCGAGCCGGTGCTGGCGCGGTTTCACAGCGATCTGAAAAGTCCCCTGACGCAGACGCTTCTGGCCAATGCCATCACGCTGACTCCGGGCACCATCACGGTTACCCTGGAAAATGGGGACTATACGGTGCATTGTCTGGATGAGAGTCTGGCGGAGGGCATGGACGACAGCATTTTTACGAAACTGGTACAGGAGATGGAACGCAGGGGGGCGTGAGGAGACAGGTATGGGCGGATCTTTACCGGGCCTGGAACGGGCATATGTTTTTCTGTTTGTGGGAGCGCTGGTGTTTCTGGCGATTATGGTGATTCTGTGTCTGATCCGCGCGATTATCGGTCCGCGGATCGCTGACCGGGTGGTGGCGGTGAATATGATGGGAACCATGGTTATGGTAATCATCGCCATACTGGCGCTGTTTCTGAACGAGGGATATCTGGTGGATATCTGTCTGATCTATGCCATGATCAGCTTTCTGGCGGTGATCATACTGACCAAGGTTTATATGGGTGTCTACACGGAATGGAAACGGCACAGAAAAAACCGCAGGGAGGAGGGGTGAAAGATGGCGGTACTGGAATGGCTGCGTTTTCTGGCGGGGGCGGCGCTGCTGCTCATGGGCCTGGGGATATTTGTCATAGAGATGATCGGGGTGTTTCGTTTTCACTATGTGCTGAACCGTATGCATGCGGCGGCCATGGGGGACACGCTGGGGATCGGCTGCTGTATGCTAGGACTGATTGTGATAAGCGGATGGAATTTTACCTCTTTGAAGCTCTTTCTGGTGATTCTGTTTTTATGGCTGTCCTCCCCCACGTCCTCCCATCTGATCGCGAGGCTGGAGGTGACTACGGATGAGGAGCCGGAGAAGCATTACCGCAGGCTGGCGCTGGGACAGGAGCAGGGGGCAAAACCGGAGGAAGAGGGGAACAGGGCCGCGACGGAGCGGCAAGAGTGAGGAAGGAGGACGGTCATGACAGTTTTCACTTGCATTTTATTTGTATTTCTGATTGTATGCGCGGTGGCGGCAAGTCTGTCCAGGAGTCTGCTGAACACAGTGCTCATCTTTATGTCCTACAGCCTTGTGATGTCTGTGATCTGGGTGATTCTGGAATCTCCGGATCTGGCTGTCACGGAGGCGGCGGTGGGCGCGGGAGTCACCACTGTGCTGTTTGTGCTGACTCTGAAAAAAATACACGCCATCATGGGGGCGGACGCCGCGGAGAAAGAGGCGGAGAATGAGCTGGAATACAGAAGGAGGCGGAATTCGTGAGCAGAAAGGTGCCCAAGGAGCAATATGAGAAAACCATCTCCTACAGACTGAAATCCTGGCTGGAGGGCAGCAGGGACCTCTACCTGGGCAATCTGGAGATGCGGCCCCAGAGCCCGCGGCAGGAGGATGAGGGCACCAGGCGTCGGCATCAGGAGGACAAAAAGCGGGTGCGGGCCCGGGTTTATGATACGGAGCATAACCGGGAGATGCTGCTCTTCAAAAAAATATATCGGATTTTCAGTCTGTTGTTCTGTGTTTTTCTGGTATCCATGCTGTTGATCGGCGTGGCGGATCTGCCTCCCTTCGGAGAGGCGGACAAGCCGGTAAACAATGAGGTGCCGCAGAGATATATTGAGAAGGGATTGCAGGAGACGGGGGCGGTGAATATTGTCACGGGCATGATACTGGATTACAGGGCCTTTGACACGCTGGGGGAATCCCATGTGTTGTTTATTGCCACCTGCACGGTGCTGATCCTGCTTCGGGCGGACGGGAAAGAGGGAGAGCGCGGCGAGGAGGCAGAGATGAATGACAGGGCCTACGAGCCGAAAAACGATGTGATTTTGCAGACGGCGGCAAGGCTGTTGGTTCCCTTTATAATAATATTTGGCATCTATATCATTCTCTGCGGTCACCTGGGGCCGGGGGGCGGTTTTTCCGGCGGCGCGGTGATCGGCGCGGGGCTGATTCTCTATGTCAGCGCTTTCGGCTTTGCCAGGGCAGAGCGGTTCTTTACCGGTGCCACTTATAAATGGATGAGTTTCGGGGCGCTGGCCTGTTATTGCCTGTCCAAAACCTATTCCTTTTATACAGGGGCCAACCACATAGAGAGTGTGATCCCTCTGGGCACACCGGGAGCCATTCTGAGCAGCGGGCTCATTCTGCTTCTGAATATCTGTGTGGGAGTGGTGGTGGCAGGCACTATGTATACTTTCTATGTGATGTTCCGCAAGGGCGGGTATTAGAGTGTGCTCTGGAGCATACTCCAGAGTGTTGGGGAGGGAAGTTCAGTTGGATCTGGGAAATCTGATTCGCAATTATGGAGAGGCTGTGGCCATGATCCTGTTCGGCATTGGCTTTTCCAATCTGCTCCTGCAGAAAAATCTGATTAAAAAGATTATCGGGCTGAATATCATGGACACGGCCACTTATCTGTTTCTGGCGATGAAGGGCTATATTGACGGGCGCAAGGCACCGGTGGTCGTGGACGGCGTTCAGAGTGTGGAGGCGTATGTGAATCCCATACCCAGCGGCCTGGTGCTGACGGGTATTGTGGTGTCCGTGTCGGTGACGGCGCTGATGCTGTCTCTGACGATCCGTTTGTACCGGCGGTACCACACGCTGGATCTGGATGAGATCACCACGCTGCAGAACAGTCTGCCTCCGGAGAGCGAAGAAGATAACAGGGGAGCCTCCGGAGAGGCATCCCAAAGAACAGAAAGGTAAAAGGAGGAAAAGCAATGGACTTTATTCGGAACTTTCCCTTTTTCTCCATTATTCTTTCTCTTTTTTCCGGGCCTCTGTCTTCCATCCTCGGAGGGAAATGGGCAAAAAGGGTAAACGGCGCGGTGATCGGGCTGTGCGGCGTCATGTCCGTGGCGGTTCTGTGGTATGTGTGCCGGACGGGGGAGGCCTATGTCTATACCATGGGGCATTTCCCCGCTCCATGGGGCAATGAGATCCGGGCAGGCATATTGGAGGCGCTGATGGCAGTCTTTTTCTGCGCGATCATGCTGCTGTGTATGCTGGGGGGAGAACGGGAACGGGAGGCGGAGATTGAAGCCTCCAGGCAGAATCTGTACTATATTATGGTGGATCTGCTGCTCTGCTCTCTGCTGGCCCTGATCTATACCAATGATCTGTTCACCGCCTATGTGTTTGTGGAGATCAATACCATTTCCGCCTGCGGACTGATTATGATCAGGCGCAGCGGTCGGACCGTTGAGGCAGCGGCCCGGTATATGATCATGAGTCTGTTGGGGTCGGGTCTGCTGCTGTTGGGTCTTTGCTTTTTGTATGACCTGACCGGACATCTGCTCATGAGCAATATCAGGGAGAGCGTTCAGGTCCTGGCGGCGGAGGGGATGTATGAGCGGCCCCTGCTGGTGGCCATCTGCCTGATGTGCGTGGGCCTGGCCATCAAAAGCGCCCTGTTTCCCTTTCACAACTGGCTGCCGGATGCCTACGGATATTCCACAGTGTCCTCCGCGGCAATTCTGTCCTCTCTGGTGTCCAAGGGCTACATTTTCCTGCTGGTGAAAATATTCTGCCGGGTCATAGGGTTTGACGTATTCAGCGGCAGCAAAGTGATTCATGTGCTGTTTGTGTTCGGCATCGCGGGAATGATCATGGGCTCTGTGGACGCCATCCGGGAGAGTGATATCCGGCGTATGATCGCCTACTCCTCGGTGGCCCAGATCGGCTATATCTATATGGGCTTTGGCCTGGGCACCATGGAGGGGGTGATCGCCAGCATCTATCATGTGATCTGCCATGCGGCCACCAAGTCCCTGCTGTTCGTGGCAGCCTCCGGTATCACCGACGCCTCCGGCGGCAGCAGGTATTTCAAGGATTTAAACGGTGCCGGACGCCGCAACAGGCTGGCGGGGGTGGCGTTTACCGTGGGGGCTCTGTCCATGGTGGGCGTGCCCATGTTCGCGGGATTCATATCCAAACTGTTTTTCTCTCAGGCGGCGGTGGGGCATGAGATCAAGATGCTGCCCACGCTGATCGCCCTGGCCATCAGCACCGTGCTGAACGCGGTGTATTTCATGAGGACTGTCATCCGCATCTATTCTCCGGTAAAAATCACAGCTTCGGAGGAAAAGCCTGCAAAACAGGAAGACGGAAGGGAAAAAACCTCCCGTATGCCGGAGAACTACAGAGAGATTACGATGCGGCAGCAGCCGGCAAAGGCGGTGGCCATGATTCTGTTTATTCTGCTCAACATTCTGTTGGGACTGAACTCAGAGCCTCTGATCGGACTGATCCAGCGGGGCCTTGGAATGTTTTCATAACCGTGGTGGGCGGCATTTGGGCCGGATGGCCGGACGCGGCGTAAGGCGGAAACCGGCTCCGCCTGTCAATATGTGAAAAGAGGAAGATATGAGCAATCTGTGGATATTGTTTCCTGTTCTGGTGGCATGGCTTGCGGGTGTTTCCCTGCTGATATGGTCCTTTGCGGAGCATCGGGCGCTTCCGGGGAAAAGGGATGGCAGGAAAGCTCCGGGCGGAGAACAGAGACCGGAGAGAACAGGGCAAAAAGCGGCGGATATCCTTGCCACAGGCGCGCTGCTGACGGCGGCTGGTTCAGCGCTGTGGGCAGCCTGGAGCGGCGAGCGAAGCGTCACATTGTTTTATCTGATGGAGGATATTCCCATCTGTTTTCAGGTGGACGGCATTGGAAGATGGTTTGTGAGCCTGGTGACGGCGGTGTGGGTGCCTGTGGGAATTTACAGCACGCTGTATATGCGCCGGGAAGGGGAAGAAAAACGGTTCTCCGGTTTCTGTCTGCTGCTCTATGGTGTGCTGATCTGTCTGGATTTTGCGGGAAACCTGGTGACAATGTATCTGTTTTACGAATTTATGACGCTTACATCATTTCCCCTGGTGCTGCATAACGGCAGCAGGGAGGCGATCATGGCGGCGCTGAAATATCTTTTTTATTCCCTCTGCGGCGCGTACATGGGCCTGTTTGGAATATTCTGCCTCCATGGGTTCTGTGGGGATTTGACCTTTACGCCGGGGGGAATCCTGAGTCTATCTGTGATACAGGGGCATGAACGCTTTCTGCTGGCGGCGGTGATGCTTATGCTGGTCGGGTTCGGAGCCAAGGCGGGGATGTTTCCCCTGCACGCCTGGCTGCCCACGGCCCATCCTGTGGCACCCTCTCCCGCCTCCGCGGTCCTGTCCGGCGTCATTGTAAAATCGGGTGTGCTGGCAGTCATCCGGGTGGTTTACTATATCGTGGGACCGGATTTCCTGCGGGGGACATGGGTGCAATACACCTGGATGGCGCTGGCCCTCACAACCATATTCATGGGTTCTCTGCTGGCTTTCCGGGAACCGGTTCTGAAAAAGCGTCTGGCTTATTCCACGGTGAGCAATCTGTCCTATATCCTCCTTGGGCTGGCGGTGCTGTCCCCCGCCGGATTCACGGGGGCGCTGCTTCACGCGGCTTTCCACGCGGCGGCAAAGTGCGGGCTGTTCCTCATCGCGGGAGTTTTCCTGTTCCGTTATGGAAAAACAAAGGTGGGAGAGCTGGCTGGCATCGGGAGGAAAATGCCTGTTACACTGTGGTGCTATACGATTTTTTCCCTGTCTCTCATCGGTATTCCCCCCACCGGCGGTTTTCTGAGTAAATGGTATCTGGCCCAGGGCGCTCTGGAGGCGGTCCCGGGACCCTGGGGGTATGGGAGCGCGGCCATGCTCCTTGTCAGCGCCCTGCTCACTGCCGGGTATCTTCTGCCTGTTGTCACAAAGGGGTTCTTTCCCGGAGAATCCGGGGAAGAAGACCGGGACCGGTCGCTATGGGGGAAAGAGGCAGGGGAAGCCGCGGAGCAACGGGGGATGGCGGCCATGCTGGTTCCGCTGTTGTTTCTGGCAGCTCTGGCGCTGGCCGCGGGCCTGTTTCCCGATGTCCTTACAGAATACGCGGATAAAATCGCGGCGCAGGTTCTGGGGTAAGTGGGGGTGAGCCATCGCGCAGCGATTGGGAGACCGGTAAAGTCGCGAAGGCGCACGAGAGGAAGTATCATGAGTGCGTTTTCGAATGAGACTTCCTCTCATGAGGGTGCGCCGAAGGGACTTTACGCTTTAGAGCCATCGCGCAGCGATTTTAATAAGGAGAAAACATCATGCATATAGCGGTAATGATAACGGTGGTGCTGCTTCCCATCCTGGGGGGGATTCTGATTCCCCTGCTCCCTTTCCGCAGCAGAAGGGAAATGCTCTGGTATATAGAAGCCCTGGTGCTGATTAATTCCATTCTGGTGACCACTATGCTGCTCTTTCAGCCTCAGGCGGCTTTTGTGCTGTTCCGGTTTACCGGCAATCTGCGGGTCAGCTTTCACCTGGACGGGATGGGGCGGGTATTCGCGGCCCTGGCGGCGGCGCTGTGGCCCCTGGCCATACTTTATTCCTTCGAGTACATGGAAAACGATCCCAACGAGAAAAGTTTCTTTATGTTCTATGTGATCACATATGGGATCACGCTGGGAATCGCCATGGCGGACAACATTCTGACCATGTATTTTTTCTTTGAGATGATGAGCCTGGTAACGCTGCCCCTGATTATGCATACCCGGACCAGAGAGGCAGAGCTGGCCAGCCGTAGCTATCTGTATTATATGATCGGCGGCGCGGCCTTTGCCTTTATCGGCATGATTTTTATTCTGTCCTATGGAACCACTTCCGCCTTTGTGCCGGGAGGGGTGCTTGATCCGGACAAGACCGGGGGCAGGACAGATATGATGCTGCTGATGTATGTGCTGTGCTTCCTGGGCTTTGGGGTGAAGACGGCCGTCTGGCCTTTTTCGGGCTGGCTGCCCAGGGCGGGGGTGGCTCCCACGCCGGTGACGGCGCTGCTCCATGCGGTGGCGGTGGTCAACACAGGCGCTTTCGCCACCATGCGCGTTACCTATTACAGCTTTGGAACCGGGCTGCTGCGCGGCACCTGGGCGCAGAATGTGGTGATGGCCCTGGTGATCTTTACCATTGTCTACGGCTGCAGCCGGGCGTTGAAAGAGACGCACATCAAACGCCGCCTGGCCTGGTCCACGGTGAGCAATCTGTCCTATATCTTGTTTGGCGTGGTATTGATGAGCCCTCTGGGGCTGGCCGGGGCGCTGTGCCATATGTTGTTCCACTCCTTTATGAAAATCGGGTCCTTCTTCTGCGCCGGAGCCGTGATGCATGAGACAGGCCGCAGCTATGTGCATGAACTGGACGGAATGGGGCGGAAAATGCCCATTGTCTTTGGAATTTTTACCCTGTGCGGTATGGCCCTGATGGGGGTGCCGGGTCTGGCGGGCTTTGTCAGCAAATGGCAGCTGGCCCGGGCGGCGGCGGACTGCGGGAGTCCTCTGGCCTGGGTGGGAGTGGCGGCACTGCTGGTGTCAGCGCTGCTCACGGCCATCTATATGCTGACAATTTCGGTGAGAGCCTTTTTCCCGGGGAAAGATTTTGATGATACCGCGTTGCCTGACGCAGGCGACCCGGGCTGGAAGATGCTGATGCCTCTGGTCATATTCGCGGCGGTGATCTTGTATTTCGGGCTGCATTCCCGGCCCATTGTTGAGTTCCTGAACAAAGTGGCGGCGGTGATGCCGACAGAATAGAGGGTCTACCGGAAGAACTGTCAGGAAAAGGTACCCACAAAAGTTTACCGGAGTCGGATTTGAGGAGAGGTTTATTAGTGCAATACCGCAGGCACAGCAGTAGTTGACAAGTCAACTACCGGTATGCAGAAAGAGGAAAGAATGACTATGATGGAGCAGGGGATACAGTGCAGGAGGATCATGGATATAACCGGCCGGGTCTGGAGATCTGTCGGCGCGGCGGCGCGAACACTGGAACCGGCGGGCAGGAATGTAATTCTGGCGATTCTGGTATTTCTGCCGTTTCTGATGGGACTTGCAGTGTATGGGGCAGGCCGGACGGGCGGCGGAGAGCGGGATGGGCAGGGGATATCCCGGACCGGCCGTGTCCTGGCTGTCTGCGCCGTGACGGTGCAGTTTCTGCTGATGCTTCTGGCAGCGGGTATATTTTACCGGAATGCCCGGCTCATGCCGCCGCGTCTGTACGAGCCCGCGGGGACGGCGCTGGAGTGCGTAATTCCCGGGATCTGCGGCTTCGGCCTGCATTTTTGCATGGACGGCCTGCGACTGATCTATGGAGTGGCGGCGGCTTTTATGTGGCTTATGACCACGCTGTTTTCGGGGGAATATTTTGCCCATCACCGGCATGTGAGCCGCTTTTACCTGTTTCTGCTATGGACGCTGGGAGCCGTCATGGGCGTGTTTCTGTCGGCGGACCTTATGACCACATTTATCTTTTTTGAGATCATGTCTTTTACCTCCTATGTATGGGTGGCGCAGGAGGAAAATATCCCCTCTCTGGAGGCGGCGGACACCTATCTGGCCGTGGCGGTTCTGGGCGGGCTGGTGATGCTGATGGGGATTTTTCTGCTTTACCGGCAGCTGGGCACTCTGGAGATCGCGGGGCTTTTGGCGGCTGCTGAGGGTTGTGAAAACAAGGAAGTGCTGTATGCAGCGGGAATCTGCATGTTGGTGGGGTTTGGAGCCAAGGCCGGGGCGTTCCCCCTGCATATCTGGCTGCCCAAGGCCCATCCGGTGGCGCCGGCACCGGCCTCTGCCCTGCTGTCCGGCATATTGACCAAGACAGGGATCTATGGGATATTACTGTTAAGCTGTCAGCTGTTTGCCCATGATGACAGCTGGGGGATGACGGTTCTGGCCCTGGGGGTTGTCACTATGGTGCTGGGCGCGGTGCTGGCGGTGTTTTCTCTGGATCTGAAACGGACCCTGGCATGCTCCTCCATGTCTCAGATCGGCTTTATCCTGGTGGGTATCGGTATGCAGGGCCTGACGGGGGAGGGAAATGAGCTGGCCGTCCATGGAACGCTGCTGCATATGGTGAACCATTCCCTGATCAAGCTGGTGCTGTTCATGGCGGCGGGGGTTATCTATTTCAATGTGCATGAGCTGGATCTGAATGTACTTCGTGGGTACGGTAGAAAGAAACCGCTGCTGAAAGGGATCTTTTTGACGGGAGCCCTGGCGCTGGGCGGCGTACCTCTGTCTGCCGGATACGTGAGCAAGACGCTGTTGCATGAGAGTATAGTGGAATATGGGGGCGGCAGTCTGTTTTCCGCCGTAGAGGGGCTGTTTCTGGTTTCCGGGGGTCTGACAGCGGCCTATATGACCAAGCTGTTTGTGGCTATATTCGTGGAAAAAAATCAGGATGCTAAAAGACAGGCATTTTATGAGGAGAAAAAGCCCTATATGAATCCGGTGACGGGCTTTGCCCTCACCGGCAGCGCGGCGGTTCTGCTGCTCTGGGGTCTGGTTCCCGGACTTACCATGGACCCGGCGGCGCGGCTGGGGCAGGATTTTATGGGGCTGATCCAGGCCGGGGAAGAGGTGGCTTACTATAGCCCGGAAAATCTGGCCGGGGCGCTGATTTCCCTTGGCATCGGTGCCGCAGTGTATCTGGCGGCGGTGCGGGGAGGACTGATGAGGTGCCGGGAGGCTTCCGAAGGGGGAGGCCTTCGCGCTGCCGGATGCAGCGCCCGGGCCGGAGAGAGGGAAATAACAGGCGGCTCCATGCAGGCCGGGGGAAGCGGGAGCGCAGTCGGTTCCATGCGGATCAGGGAGAGGGAAAAAACTGCCGGTTCTGTGCAGGCCGGGAATGGTGTGGCACTGGGGGTTCAACGTCTGATCAAGTGGAACACGCCTTCGGACTACACGAACCCCTGGCCCGCATGGCTGGATCTGGAAAAGCTGCTGTATCGTCCGGTACTGCTGTCCCTGCTGCCGCTGTTGTTCGGCATTGTGTGCAGGCTTCTGGACAGCGCGGTGGATCTGCTGGTGGTGGCGCTGCGCAGGACTCTTTACCGGGACAGCCCGCTGCCCCGGGAACTTCCGGAGGGAAATGTCGTAACGGAGGCCCTGGGACATGTGCTGAACGGCCTGCAATGGCTGGGCAATCACACCTGGAAACGCAGATTCCCTACCAGAAGGGAATATGTGCATCTTCTGGCCATGAAGCACGCCCAGATCAAGGAGGACGGTTTTATCCTCCGCCGCAGTCTGTCTTTCGGCCTGCTGCTGGTCTGTCTGGGGCTGGGGCTGACACTGGTTTATATTCTTCTGTTTTGAAATCCCAGAGCGTGTACGATGGCGGATACCAAGGCCAGATTTCTGTCCGCGATCCGTATAACAATTTCAAATCCCAACTGACAAAACGGCAGAATCATGCTATAATTTGAGAAAGAAAGGTACATTTATGACAAACAAAACTATCCGGCAGTTGAATCTGGAGGATGATTTCCTTTTCGCCAAGGTAATGAGTGATCAGGAGGTCTGTAGAAAAGTATTGGAGAAAATACTGGGCGTTTCCATACGGGAAGTTTCCGTGCCTGCCACACAGAAAACCATCAATATGCTCTATGACGGAAAAGGCATCCGGCTGGACGTATACCTCAATGACAACGAGGGTACGGTATATAATGTGGAGATGGAGCGGGGAAAACATAAAAAGGTCATTCTCCCCAAGCGCTCCAGGTACTATCAGGGAAATATTGACCTTGACATCATTTCCGCAGGGGAAGATTACAGGAAACTGAAAAAATCCTATGTCATTTTCATCTGCACCTTTGACCCGTTTGGAGAGCGGCGTCATATGTACACATTTGAAAACAGGTGCGTAGAAAACCCTTTCCTCACACTGGGAGATGAGACTACCAAGATTTTTCTGAACACTAAAGGCAACATGCAGAATGTCGATCCGGAAATGCAGGAATTTCTTTCTTATGTGGAGAATACAACGGATGACTTTGCATCGCGGGCCAGAAGCCCGCTCATAAAAGAGATCCATAAAAAGGTTACCGAGGTAAAAGAAAGTAAGGAAATGGAGGTCGAGTATATGACTTTATTGCAGAGAGACCGGGAGAATATCGAATTGGGGCGTGAAGAAGGGCGCGAAGTGGGCAGCAATCAGATGGCTTCCTTAATCAAGATACTTCTATCCGAAAACCGCACTGATGAATTGAATCGTGTTTTGGATGATCCTGATTTCAGAAACAGGCTTTTTGAGGAATATGACATTATATAACAGCAGACATATTATGAGTGGGGGAAGTATACACTTCCCCCCTGATTTTATGCTTATCAGGAAGGGGTGTGAGTATGGCAAGGATGGTCAGCATAGGCAATCAGGATTTTGAGAGCCTGCGGAAGAGAAACAATTTTTACGTGGACAAAACCGGTTTTATAAAAGAATGGTGGGAAGCGGATGACACGGTTACATTGATTACCCGTCCGAGGCGTTTTGGAAAGACACTGACAATGAATATGCTGGAGAAATTTTTCTCGGCGGAATATGCAGGCAGGGGCGATCTGTTTGAGGGACTGCATATCTGGGAGGATGAAAAATACCGCGATCTGCAAGGCACATACCCTGTGATCATGCTCAGCTTCGCGGACATCAAGGAGACGGCTTTTATACAGGCGAGAAAGGCCATATGCCGCACGATCAAGCTGTTGTATGACCGATACGACTTTCTGATTCAGGGTTCTTTGCTCAGCGACAGCGAAAAAAATGATTTCAGGCAGATATCGGCGGATATGGAAGACAATATGGCGTCCTTCTCCCTGAAAATGTTATGCATATATTTATCCCGTTATTACGGCAAAAAAGTAATTATCCTTCTGGACGAATATGATACTCCCATGCAGGAAGCATATGTGAATGGCTACTGGAAGGAATTGGTGGCTTTTACCAGGAGCCTGTTCAACTCCACGTTCAAGACAAACCCTTACCTGGAACGCGGGATTATGACGGGCATTACCCGGGTCAGTAAGGAATCCATCTTTTCGGATCTGAACAACCTGGAGGTGGTGACAACCACCTCGAAGAAATATGCGGATAGTTTTGGTTTTACGGAGGAAGAGGTGTTCGCGGCGCTGGAGGAGTATGGGATGTCCGGGCGGAGGCAGGAAGTCAGGGACTGGTATGACGGCTTTGTCTTTGGGGGACGCGGGGATATCTATAATCCCTGGTCCATTATCCATTTTCTGGATAAAAAAGTTGCAGGCACCTATTGGGCCAATTCCAGCAGCAACAGCCTGGTGGGAAAGCTGATCCGGGAGGGAAGCCCGGAGATCAAGATGACCATGGAGAGGCTGCTACAGGGGGATTCCCTTTGCGTATCCTTAGACGAGCAGATTGTATTCAGCCAGCTGGACCAGGGGGATGACGCCGTGTGGAGCCTGCTGCTGGCCAGCGGATACCTGAAAGCGGTGCATTATGAGTTCAGTACTGTCAGGCGCAGGGCGGAGTACGAGCTGAAGCTGACAAACATGGAAGTGCAGGCCATGTTTGAGCAGATGATCGAGGGCTGGTTTGACGGATGCCGCAGGGTCAAAAATGCCTTTTTGCAGGCGCTGCTGTCAGATGACGTGAAAGCCATGAACACCTTTATGAACAGAGTGACCCTGGAGGTATTCAGCTATTTTGACACGGGAAAGGGGGCAGCAGGGGAGGAGCCGGAGCGTTTTTATCACGGCTTTGTGCTGGGCCTGATGGTGGAGCTGGAGGGCAGATATGTGATCACATCGAACCGGGAGAGCGGATTCGGGCGGTATGACGTGATGCTGGAGCCCAAAGTTCGGGAGGACAATGCCATTGTGATAGAATTCAAGGTGCAGGAGGAGGACGAGAAGGACCTGGCCGATACGGTACAGCGGGCCCTGGAACAGATTCGGGAGAAAGACTATATGGCGGGCCTGGTGGCGAAGGGAATCGCAAAGGAGCGGATCAGAGCATACGGATTTGCTTTCCGCGGCAAGAAGGTGCTGATCGGATCGCAGGAATAGTCGGTGATAAATGAAAGTCGGGGATCAATATGGCAGGGGTTGACAGGGGGAACGAATCTGCGGCCCTGCCTGTCAGGAAAGGATATGAATATGGCGAGGACGGTCAGTATAGGCAATCAGGATTTCGAGAGCCTGCGCAGCAAAAACAATTTTTATGTGGACAAAACCGGTTTCATAAAAGAATGGTGGGAATCGGATGATGTGGTGACATTGATCACCCGCCCCAGGCGTTTTGGAAAAACATTGACCATGAGCATGCTGGAGAAATTTTTTTCCACCATGTATGCGGACAGGGGCGATCTGTTTGAGGGGCTGCGTATCTGGGAGGATGAAAAATATCATGGCTTACAGGGCACATACCCCGTTCTGTTCCTGAGTTTTGCCGGCGTCAAGGAGAACTGCTATGAAGGCGCAAGGGAAAACATGTGCAGAATGATAGAAGAGCAGTACAATAAGCATGAATATCTGCTCAACAGCGGTTTGCTCAATGAGAAGGAAAAGGCGTATTACCGGGAGGTTTCCGCCGCCATGTCGGACAGCACGGCCGCATTGTCATTGAGGGCGCTGTCGGATTATCTCACAAGGTACTATGGCAGGAAAACCATCATTCTTCTGGACGAATATGATACCCCCATGCAGGAAGCATATGTGAATGGCTACTGGAAGGAATTGGTGGCTTTTACCAGGAGCCTGTTCAACTCCACGTTCAAGACAAACCCTTACCTGGAACGCGGGATTATGACGGGCATTACCCGGGTCAGTAAGGAATCCATCTTTTCGGATCTGAACAACCTGGAGGTGGTGACAACCACCTCGAAGAAATATGCGGATAGTTTTGGTTTTACGGAGGAAGAGGTGTTCGCGGCGCTGGAGGAGTATGGGATGTCCGGGCGGAGGCAGGAAGTCAGGGACTGGTATGACGGCTTTGTCTTTGGGGGACGCGGGGATATCTATAATCCCTGGTCCATTATCCATTTTCTGGATAAAAAAGTTGCAGGCACCTATTGGGCCAATTCCAGCAGCAACAGCCTGGTGGGAAAGCTGATCCGGGAGGGAAGCCCGGAGATCAAGATGACCATGGAGAGGCTGCTACAGGGGGATTCCCTTTGCGTATCCTTAGACGAGCAGATTGTATTCAGCCAGCTGGACCAGGGGGATGACGCCGTGTGGAGCCTGCTGCTGGCCAGCGGATACCTGAAAGCGGTGCATTATGAGTTCAGTACTGTCAGGCGCAGGGCGGAGTACGAGCTGAAGCTGACAAACATGGAAGTGCAGGCCATGTTTGAGCAGATGATCGAGGGCTGGTTTGACGGATGCCGCAGGGTCAAAAATGCCTTTTTGCAGGCGCTGCTGTCAGATGACGTGAAAGCCATGAACACCTTTATGAACAGAGTGACCCTGGAGGTATTCAGCTATTTTGACACGGGAAAGGGGGCAGCAGGGGAGGAGCCGGAGCGTTTTTATCACGGCTTTGTGCTGGGCCTGATGGTGGAGCTGGAGGGCAGATATGTGATCACATCGAACCGGGAGAGCGGATTCGGGCGGTATGACGTGATGCTGGAGCCCAAAGTTCGGGAGGACAATGCCATTGTGATAGAATTCAAGGTGCAGGAGGAGGACGAGAGGGAGCTGGCCGATACGGTACAGCGGGCCCTGGAACAGATTCGGAAGAAAGACTATATGGCGGGCCTGGTGGCGAAGGGAATCGTAAAGGAGCGGATCAGAGCATACGGATTTGCTTTCTGCGGCAAGAAGGTGCTGATCGGGAGTGCCCTGAAAGTGGGGTGAATCATAAACGCAGAAGGTATTTGACGCGTTTTTATGAGAATACAGAACAGGGAGCCAAGCGGGTGCCGGAGTTGTCAATAGTTTAAGTAAACTTGACAACTTTGGCACTTGTTTGATAGCAGAAAATGAAATACAATAATTTTGTTGGAAAACAGGTGCGCATCCAATTCGATATAAGTTACTAATGCGGTGTAGCCAGCATTTGGAAATATAGTTGATTACAAGCGATATTTCAACATTCATAGATAATGGAGCGGAAAATGTGTAGGATTAAGGTTATTGAAAGAAGACTAATCTTATTACTGATTGCCATAATCTATTTATCTGGCTGTGGGCAGGACGACAGGATTCCGGTCCAAACGATACCCAGGGACCATACGGAAGCGGAACCGCCACAGCAGGATGTCAGCAACGGCAATTCAGGCTTCGCACCAACGGAAAGGGATGAACAGTCCACGGATTTGCCCAAACCGCTGGATATTCCCGTAAATACCCGGACGGAGGATGTTCATTACCACAGTGAGGATGATATTGACTTGCTGCGGGCTATGCGCAGATGCCGGTTTGACGGAGAAAATATATATCTTGCATATGGAGAGCAGGACTTATATTATATGCCCATTGGCGCAGATGGACATAGCCGGATGAATATTGAAAATCCGGAGGGATTGGATGTTTGCAATATTGCTATGGATATTTACGGAAGGATTCATCTGCTCATGAGCCTTGAGGGGGATCAGTGGTTTATCCGGCGGCTTGACGAAAGCGGTAAGATTGACAAAGAGATTGATATTTCTGCTTATTTTGATACAAAAAATATGCCGGGGTGGTTTCTGATCGATAAGGCGGGCAGATATTATCTGCAATGGTCCGTGAACAGGGATGGTATGATCATTGACGGAGAGGGCGCGCTCATGCACAGATTCACGCCAAAGTCCCTGGGGGTCAAGTGGATTTACCAGGCTGCCGTGGGCAAAGATGGCGGGATTTATCTTATCCATGGCTACATGGACGAAAAACTGGAAATCAGCCAGTTGGACGTGGAAAGCTGTACCATAATGAAGGAAGATTCCCCTCTGTGTTTTTCGGGTGACGAGACCTTCAGCGCAATGTCCGGAGGTACGGATACGAATCTGCTGCTTTTCAGCCCGTACAGCGGAGTATGGGCCTGTGATCCGGAAAGCGAAATCCTTGATAATCGTGTGCCGATATCCGATATTGGATTTGACAGTGATACGGAATTCTGGCCACTCACATTTCTGGCTGACGGACGGCTGCTGTTGCTGGGAAAGACGGGCGACGACATCTGGCTCAAATATCTGCCATCGGGACAGTAAAGGGATTGTAAAAGGGGTTTTGAATAAATCAGGGAGGCGGGATGAAAAAAAATAGTATATGGATTATGCTGGCAGGCTGTTTTTTGCTCACCGGATGTGGCGTCAGACCGCCCGCAAACGCGGAGACGGAAACAGAAATAGAAACCCTGACGCTGGCCACGCTGGGGGGCGCGGATTTATCCCGTTGGGTAAATCTGTATAATGAAAAGCATACGGATGTAAAAATCGAGACAGTCAATTATCTGGACAATTATCCGGACCCGCGCGAAGCTCTGAACCAGATCAAAATAGAGATTACCGCAGGGAAAGGCCCGGATCTGATCAACTTTGGCAGACAGTATTCGCCCCTTGACGCTTCCAGCGGCATGCTGGCCGATCTGTATCCCTTCCTGCAGGAGGATGAGTCATTTGACAGGCAGGACTACTACTGTAATATTCTGGATGCCTTCGCGGTAGGGGACAGTCTGTATGTGCTTGTGCCCGGCTATAAAATAGACAGCTATGCCACGGTCAACGATCAGCTGGCCCGGCTGGAGGGCATGAATGTACAGCAGTTAGAGGACGCGTACAATATGCTGGGCGACGATGGCATTCTTTTTCCCGGGGAAACGAAAAAGGCTGTTTTTGGAATGATGTGTTACGGAAGTCTGGAAAACTATATTGACTGGGCCGAGGGCACATGTGACTTCAACAGGGAGAGCTTCAAGGAAATCCTGCATTTTGCCAATCAGTTTCCGCTTCATCTGAATATAACGGATGAATACTCGGCAAAGGAAATGTTTGCCGGGGGGCAGGCCCTTCTGTATCCGGTTTCCATTGACGATGCCAGTGGGATAACCGGCGTAAGAATGCTTTTTGGAAGAACGCCCGTGTATATTGGCTACCCGTTTGACCAGGGATGCGGAACCATGGCGGGAATCGCCAGTCTGGCTATGGGAATCAGTGCGTCCAGTAAAAACATGGAAGCGTCATGGGATTTTATAAGAAGTTTTCTTGATCCTGCATATCAGGACAGTATCACAAACGCTTTGCCCCTTCGGGTCAGTTCCATGGAACAAAAACTGGAGGAGGCGATGAGGGCGGAATATGACGCTAATGGCGAAAAGGTGGCAAAGGGGGTTCTGCGTTTTGAGGGAGAGGAACCTGTGGAGATCTATGAGATCACAGAGGAAGATGCCGAAACACTGAGGTCCCTTATTCGTAAGATAGAGAATAACGCAACCGTTGACTATAACCTGTATAACATTCTGCTGGAGGAAGTGGAGTACCTATTCAATGAGGACCGGAATATAGACGATGTGGCGAATATCATCCAGAACAGGGCCAGCATATATATCAGTGAGAATAAACAGGGAGGATGAGAAAAATTGAGCAGATATTCTTTGGTCTTTCGAAGAAAAGCATCCATGATTTTTCTGACGGTCATAACCGCCCTCTGTGGATGCGGACGGGGCGGCGAGTTCGCGCCGGAAACCGTTGACAGAAATATTGCGGAGACGGTCAGCGCGGAAAAAGAAGAAATATCGGATACGCCTGTCTCTGGTCAGACAGAAATGCAGGTGGCGGAGGAAAGTGAAGATCCCGAATTATCTACAGACATGCCCAAGCTGCTGACAGTTCCTGTAAATGCGATGGCACAGGATATCCGTTGCCGCCTGGAAGACGATATAGATTTGCTGGGCGCTATGCGCCGCTGCGCGTCTGATGGGGAGAATATTTATCTCGTCTATGGAACCCGGGATTTATACATTATGTCATTGGGCGCGGATGAGCAGAACAGGGCCAATATTGATAATCCGGAGGGGTTGGATGTCTGTCAGATCGCAATGGATATGCAGGGGAAAATTCATCTGTTCATGGCGGATTCCAGCGGGGAGAAGAGTTATATCTGGCAGCTTGATGAAAATTACCAGGTGGAGAAAGTGATGGATGTTTCGCCATACCTTGAGACAAAACAGATGCCGATGTGGTTCCTGATTGACAAGGACGGCACATACTATCTGCAATGGACGGTAAACAGAGACGGAATCATCCTTGACAGCGAAGGAGAGCTTATGTACAGATTTACCCCGAAATCATTGGGGACCGGGTGGATTTATCAGGCGGCGTCGGGAAAGGATGGGCAGATTTACCTGCTTCACAGCGAGCAGGGTGAGAAAATCGAAATAGGCAGGCTTGATGTGGCAAACGGCTCCATCCTCAAAGGAGATTCGTCCCTCTGCTTTTCAGGCGATGAGGTCTTTTCCGCCATGTCCCGCGGCACGGATACCAATCTTTTGCTCTTTAGCCCATATAGCGGGGCCTGGGCGTATGACGGCGAGAATGGAGTCATGGAAAATCGTGTACATATAGCGGATATTGATTTTGGCGGCGACCTGGAATTCTGGCCGCTCACGTTTCTGGCTGACGGACGTCTCCTCCTGCTGGGAAAAGATGGGGAAGAGAACTGGCTTAAGTATGTTCCGCTGGGGAAATAATGCTTTGAACACAGTTATGCTGGACACCCAAAACAGCAATCGAAAAAGATTACTGTTTTGAGTGTTTTTTTTCTGCACGATTTGGTATAATCCTGTCAGAGACACTGCATACGACAGCGCGGAGGCAGAGACAGGATGAAACGCAAATATGGGATGTACTTCAGCGATTTTATGAAAGCCATCAGAACAGGCAAAAATGTCACGCTGGAACAGCTGGGATGGGGGATTTGCTCGGTCAGCATGATGAACAGGATTGAGGAGGGGAAGCGCCTGCCGGAAAAGATGACCCGGGATCGGCTGTTAGAGAGACTGGGGGTGACAAACGATGGCTATGAGGACTATTTACAGCCGGATGAATACGCTCGCTGGACAGCCCGGCAGGACCTGCTTTTCGCCATAGAGAACGATGAACCGGACAGAGCATGGCGGATGATTCGCCAATATGAGGAAAACGCGCCGAGCGGCAATGCCATAGAGTCTCAATTTTATCTGACCATGAAGGTACAGCTGATGCGCCGTCAGGAAGCAATGGAAGAGGAACGGCGCACGGTTTTACAACATGCCATTGCATGCACGATGCCGGAGTACCATATGCGCCAATGGAAAAAATGCCTGCTGTCAGGCCAGGAATGGAATCTGCTGCTGGAGTTTATCCATAGCGGCGGCGATGTGGGACAAATTGCGGAGAGCGGTTGGAGGGATTCCTATAAGGCAATGGCCTATGAGGCTTTACTGGAAGCGGTACAGGAATCCGGGATGGATATTTACAGCCGTGCAAGAATCGGTTCCAAAGCGGCCTATTATCTCTGTGCAGAGCTGATGAAAAAACCCGGAGAGGTCTGGGACTGTGAGCGGCTGTTCCGTATATCCGCCAGTGCGGTGGAAGTACTGCGCTCCACTGAGAGGATGTATTATTTGAGCGAACTTCTGGAAATAGAGGAACAGGCGCTGGTTCTGCTGTCCCGGGAGCTGGGGACTGTCCCGGGCAGTATCAGGGAATTATTGTCCACATTGGAACAGGTACGGGAGTGGAGAAAGGTATTATCCCAGGTATACAGGGACGGAGGCGTGCCGGAAAGAATGGAGAATGACTGCTATCTTTACTGGCAGACGCAGAATTATTGCTATGGAGATGTGGTGAGAAAACGTCGGAAGATGCTGGGCATGTCAGTGGAGGAGCTGTGCGCGGGAATCTGTGAGAAAAGGACTGTGCAGCGTCTGGAGAGCAAAAAATCCAACACCCAGATCGAGATCATAGGGGAGCTGCTTGAACGGCTGGGATTATCCTGTGAGTATGCAAGGGAAAGTGTAATCACCGACCGATATGAGGCCATAGTTCTATACGACGAGGCTGTCAGCGCATTTGTAAGCAGAATGGATACAGATGCCCTGAGCAGGATATTGCCACGCCTGCGGGAGATGCTGCCCATGGAGCTGACAATTAACCGACAGCAGATGGGGTTTTTGGAGACGCTGTATCTGTATCATTTGAAGCGCATTGAGAAGGAAGAGTGTGTGGAGAGGCTGAAAAGGATTCTGGAGTATACGGTTCCTTTGAAATGTATAAAACAGGATGAAGAGAGTTATCTTACCTGCGGGGAGATGGAATATTTATGTAATATTGCGATGAAATCAGAAGGGCAGGAAAAAAAGATGTATATCAACTTATTGTTATCAGCCTGCAGACAGCTTGTGAAAGATAATGGAATTAAGGCCTACATAGATACATATGAGACATTTATGAGTAATATCGCAAGTTTTCTGGGAGATGAAGGTGAGTTCGAGAGGTCCAACGAAATAAGCGACGAAATCATGCAGGAATGCCTGTCAATGCGAAGAATGAATATGCTTATGAGATGTATATATAACAAATGGTGGAATCAAAGAGAATGCTCCGCTGACAGTGTTTTGATAGAAGAAAAAATATGTACGGAGCATGAACTGCAAAAGTGCATTCAGCTTGCCAGACTCTGTAAAAGTCGGATACGTGAAGAATTTTATCAGAATAAATTGAAAAATCTTCAAGCGCAATGAGTTATTTTGCCTTGATTTCACTTTCAGTTTCATCACATAACAGGCTATAAGAAGATTTGCCATCGGATACTGTTTTTTGATTGTCATTTTGCCCTTCAGGTGGCAGACGCAGAAGGATTAAGAATACAGAGACGACAACCAGAGTCTCTTTTAATATTTTTTTCATGTAATTTCCTCATCAAATGATATATGAAAATTATAAGCATAATTGAGCAGGAATGACAAGAACCAAAGTTGTCAAATTTTTTACACCGGAATTTGACAACTTTGGTTCTTGTTATATGCAAAGAGGAAGGGTATAATATGACTTGTTGATATAGCAATAAGGAACCAACAGGAAGGCGCGGATAAAATGTTTTACAAATTAAACAATGATTGCATCCGATTCGCAATTGATGGCGTAGAAATGCTGGGTAATCCAAGAACACAATCGTTATTCGGGCTGGATGACAAAGGAACGGAACTGGCGGATCAATTGGTACAGGGATGTGATGTAAATCTGGAAGCTCTATCTGAATCAGAATTTGCTTTAATAGATGCGCTCAACAGAAACAGACAATTTACATGCAGTGACAAGACCGCTCCTGTAAGGGCAGCATATTTACATGTGACATCACGATGTAATATGGATTGTCCTGGCTGTTATTCCAAGACAGATCATGTTACGGAGAGCGAGTTATCTCATTCAGAGATGATCAAAATAATAGACAATCTGGCGAATGCGCATATAAAGGCATTGGTCATATCAGGAGGTGAACCTTTTCTTCGAAAAGATATATTAGACTTAATAAAATATATGAAACAGGAGGCAAAAATACAAAACGTATGTTGTATAACGAACGGCGTAGCGGATTTCGCTTCATATATCAACGCATGCATGTATCTGGATGATTTATCGTTTTCACTGGACGGCTTCAGCAGGGAATCCTCTTTTTTCAGAAAATCATCTCATGAGAGGGTAGTCAGTATTATAAAACAATTGCGTGATCAGGTAAAGAATATATCCATAATTTTTACAATACATAAGAAAAATTTGCAGGCCATCACGGAAATGAAAGCATTGGCAGAGTCACTGGGAGTCAATTATAGTTTTAGCTTGTTTTCAGTCTCTCATTCCAGCCGCACAGATGCTTTTGAATTGACAAATATAGATATGCAGATGTTAGAAAATGCCGTTTATCATAATGATATAACAATTACTGACACATCTATAACCAGTGAAATCAATTGCAGGGATTGTTGCGGCGCAGGAAGTATGGAACTGAGTATTTCAGCAAACGGAGATGTTTATCCCTGCCATATGTTTCATGACAGTGCATATTTGATGGGAAATGCGTTATCAAATGACTTGAATACAGTGTTTTTGGATAGGCCGATGTTTGATGTGAGTCGAAAAGAGGAATGCTCGGAATGTAAATATCGTTATATTTGTGGTGGTGGGTGTCTGTTTCGAAGTTACGCATTACGAGGGAATCTGAAGGACACAGATCCGTTATGCCCGATATATGCTTCTCATATAGAAAAAACACTATCGGCATTGAAAGGATAAATATCCAGTGAAAGGAGGGCAAGGCAATGCGTTTTGAAAGTGTAAAGGTACAGGTTTGTATTGTTGGACAGAGCGGCAAAGTTATTGAACTGTAAACAATAACAAGACACAGAAAAGTTTCAAATGCCTTTCTGACGGTTTCAGCATCACAGTTTTGTGGTGCTAAAGCTGTTGCGGGGAGATACGTTAAACAATCCTAAACGGGAGCGAAGAAAATGTGGAAATATATTAAAAATATGAAAGGGCAGTTTGCCCTGGCCATCCTGTCCATTATAGTGATGGACGGTGTGCTGGTTGGAACATCTGTGCTGAATCAGCACCTGATTGATGAAGTGGTTGCCCAGAACCGGGAGGCCATCCTGTTTTACGCGGCGGTACTGCTGGTCTATTCTTTCACAGGGGCCTGTCTGTATATGGGAACCAAGATTTACCAGGAGATGTTTGCGGACAAGCTGATGAATGACATCCGGGGCAGGGCTTTTCAGGGGATTATGCGCAGAAATTACAGGGACTTTTTTTCGCGCAACACCGCCGATTATCTCTCGGCCCTGACGAATGACATCAGCACCCTGCGCAGTCTGTATATGGGTGTGTTGTATATGCTCGTCCTGGCGGTGGCAGGCATGATATTCCATGCGGCTCTGATGTTCTATTATCAGCCGGTGCTGGCGGTCTGCACACTGATTTTTGCCTGCGTCATAGCGCTCGTTCCGATCGCGCTGGGAGGCAGGATCAAAAGATGGCAGGAAAAACGCTCGCTGGCGCAAGCGGAACTTACAACCTTGCTGTCAGAATTTTTCTCCGCGTTTTCCGTCATAAATTCCTTTGGCATACAAAATATAGTCAGGAAACGCTTTCTGGACTCCAATACCGGGCTGAAAAAGTGTGAATACCATACGGATGCCCTTTCCTCCGCGTCTGATGGGCTGTCCCAGTTTTTCAGCATTTTGTCCCAGACAGTCATACTGGTTCTGTCCTGCTATATGGTGGTCAACGGGCAAATGTCCTTTGGGGCCTTGGTGGTGTTTATCACCCTGAGCAGCGGCTTTTGCGGAGAATTCAGTATGTTTCTGCAAAGCGCCCCCCTGCTTATGGGAGTGACTCCCATTGTACAGCGCATACAGGAGATGGAAGAATATACGGACCCTGACGCCGGCGGAAGCGAGGCGGCCACTTTTGAGCGGGAAGTGACGGTGGAAGATCTGTCCTTTGGCTATAGTAAAGAGCAGCCCGTGGTGAATGGAATCAACCTGAAAATAGAACGGGGGAAAAAATATGCGCTCACAGGGGAGAGCGGATGCGGCAAAAGTACGCTCATTCATCTGATTACCGGTAATTACGGGGATTATCAGGGTAAAATCCTGTATGACGGGAAAGAACTTCACAATATTGATCACAAAAAGCTGTGCAAGATTGTTTCCTGCATCCAGCAGGAGGTTTTTCTGTTTGACGATACAATCCGAAACAATATCTGTCTGTATGAGGATTTTGAGGCGGAGCAGCTGGAGCGCGCGGTATCTCTCAGCGGTGTGGGTAAATTCATGGATACTCTGGAAGGGGGACTGGAATACCAGGTGGGCCAGCGGGGCGAACGCCTGTCCGGCGGACAGCGGCAGAGGGTGGCCATAGCCCGCGCGTTGATTCGCAATACCCGCTTTCTGATACTGGATGAAGGGACCTCTGCCCTGGACGAAGGGACAGCCAGGGAAATAGAGACGCTGCTGCTGGGGATTCCGGATCTGACATTGTTGACGATTACACATCATCTGATGGAGGAAGGGGCGTATGATCATATTTTCAGAATAGGAAACGGACAGCTTCTGGGATGAACGGCAACGGATCTGCGCCCGTGGCATTGCTCCTGTCAGATCGGGTGCTCTGGCCCGGCAGCCTGCGCTTGGGGGGCCTGACAGAAAACGACATCGGAATTTCCAATGTCGTTTTCGACAGATTGGAGCGCTGCCCCCCGCGAGCGAAGAATCATACCAGGCCCGTCACAGGGAATCAACGGGAAACAGCCCATCCTCCCGCAGCTCCAGCACCCGGTCGCAGACCTCCCGGATATACATCCGGTCATGGGAGACACTGATCACGGCCCCCGGGAAACTCCGCAAAAGTTCCCGGATCACCGGACCCGACAGAGGGGAGAAGTTTCGCGTGGGTTCGTCCAGGATCAGGACATTCCGATGCTCCATGCTCATCTTTAACAGCAGCAGCTTGGCTTTCTGCCCGCCGGAGAGGTCACGGATGGCGTGCTCCATTTCCTGCACGGTGTATTTCATGCTTCCCAGGTAGGTACGGATCTTGGTGACTTCCTCCTTATCCCCCACTCTGCACAGATATTCCACCGGCGTACTGTCCGGAGCCAGAAGTTCCTCATAGTTCTGGGGCATATAGGCGGCCCGGATATCCGTCCTCTCCAGAAGCTGCCCGGCGACAGCCCGCAGAAGAGTGGTTTTTCCCGCGCCGTTTTTTCCGATGACGCATACCTTTTCCGGGCCCCTGATCCGCAGCTGTATATTGTGGGCCAGTTCCCTCTCTCCCACTCTTAGCAGGGGCAGCTCCCAGTCGATCACCCATTTCCCCGCAGGGATGCCCTCTCCCGGCGCAAAGCGGAAAAAGATGGCTTCCTCCGTCTCCGGCCTTGGGGTCATGTTCTCCGCCTGGCGCTCAAAGCGCCGCTGCATGGACTTGACGGAATGCATTTTCTTTTTCAGCAGAGCCGCCTTGCCGGGGTTCTGTCTTGAAACCATATCCTGCCGGTACTCCACTTTCTCATAGATTTTCCGGAATTTTTCCTGCTGCTTCTCATAGGCGGCTTTCTCTTCCAGGGCCAGGCGTTCCTGCCGGTTAAAGTTTTCCCGCCGGATTTCCACATACTCCCGGTAGCCTGTGTGAAATACGCTGCAATGGCTTTCCGTCTTGCGCTTTAACTGTTCCATATGCAGAATCATGTTGGCGGTGCGCTCCAGCAGCGTCTCGTCGTGGGAGATATAGAGCACGGGAAAAGCGCAGTCATTGATGAAATGATCCAGCCACTCCAGAGTGGCGATATCCATATCGTTGGACGGCTCATCCAGCAGAAGCAGATTGGGATGTCTGCTCAGAATCCTGATGAGCTGCACCTTTATTTTCTCCCCGCCGGAGAGGATTTCCATTCCAAAATCACTGTACAAAAGATCCGCGCCGATGCCGAGTCTGCCGGCCAGAGAAGACAATTCCCGGTAGTCCGCCTCCAGAAAGGCGGGTTCCTCACTCAAAAATTCGTAGACGGTTTTCCCGCGGTCCGCCCGGGAAAGTTCCTGGGGCAGATAACCGCAGACCAGGTGATTTCTGATGATTTCCCCATCGTACTCGGCGTAATCCGCTGCCAGAGCCGGGTCATACAGCAGTTTCAACAGTGTGGATTTGCCGTTGCCCTCCTCTCCGATGACAGCGGCTTTGTCCCCGTCCTTCAATGTAAAGGAAAGATTTGCCGTCAGAGGGCGCAGATCCTTTTTGTGATAAATATTCAAATTTTTAACCTGTAACATGGGCACCTCCCATCCGGGCTTTGCCGTTATATGCCAAACCCATAAAAAAATGCTTCCGGCTCAATGATGTAACCGAAAGCAGATTCTCGCGCATACCATGTCGCAGGCAGAAAATGCCTGTCTTCACAGGATAAGACAAATGACCAGATCTCTATCAACGGTTACACAAAGAACACAGCCTGCCAAAAGTAAGCCGTATCGCCGGAATCTCTGTGTAGTTACTGTTCATAGACTATCTCCGCATTTGCCGGACCTCCTGTTATTATTTGCGACAGTTTTCTACTGAGTGTAGATTCTGTTGTCTGTCTGGAGCAGGATTTGATTCCTGACCATTTTTAAGTCTAACACAGATGGCGCAGATTTTCCAGTATATTTTTATGTGTTTTTATGTTTTGTAAAAAAAGCTGTGGTACAATGAATCTGACGGAAGGACCATCCTGTGGAAAGACAAGCGGGTTGTGCCGGAGCGTGTTTGCAATAAGGGGGCTGGACATTATGAGAAAAGAGCTGGCAATATTGGCGGGGATGATCGGTTTACTTTTGGAGGCCTGCGCGTTTCCGGCTGCCGGGACTGCAAAGCCAATGAAGGACACGGCGGCATATCAGCACGGCGGACTCCGCCTGGGAGATCGGAAAGAGCTTCCAGGCGGGGCCGGCAAGCTGAAAGAGTTTCCAGGCGGGGCCGGTGAGCTGTGCCGGGCAGATGCGGAAACGCAGGCGGCGCAGGACGGGGATATGGCACATTCCGGGATCTATGTCCATGCGCGCGAGCAGGGAGAGAATTACTGGTATCAGAATGAGTCAGATTTTGTGGCAGCAGTTGGGTTTGACGTGGAGGAGCCGTTCTTTGTGTATTTTCTTCCGGACGGTCAGAAACGGCTGACGCTTTACTATGACGATGCGACACAGCGGGGATGCGGAATCCGTTATTATGAGCGGGATTCCAGCACTTTCGCCACTGCGGGTATGTACGGGTTTGTTTTTGAAGGATTGCAGGAGAGCGGAGAGAAGGAGATCCGGGAAGATTATCTCAGACCGGAGGCCTTTGACGGGGGCAATGGGGCTGAGGCAGCTGAGGATTTCAGGGAAAATACGGAGTATGATGATCAGGGGCGGATCATTCATTATGACGCTTCCGGCATTCTGACGGATATGTCGGAAAATAACGCGAAGCCGGATACAATCCTGTGGATTGATTATGAGTATTATGATACCGGTAATCTGAAAAGCCGCACCTACTGGCACAACAGCTATATTTTCGGTACATGGTATACCACATGGAACTGCTATTTCGACCGACAGGGCAGAATTGCGTATGAAGATATTTACATCACGCACGGAAGCTGGGATACTTACTATATTTATATGGATGATACGGAGGAACCTGCCTTCATTCTGGAGCTGGACAATTATTCGGGGCAATGGGTACCCATGTTTCAAAAGGGCCGTCCGTAGGAGGCTGTCTCAGAATATATCCGTGGTAAATGCAATCTGGCAAAAAAAAGAACTTGACAGATTCCCTGAAACAGCATACACTTAACTACAATAGCAAAGAGAAAACAGGAGATTCGCATCTATGGATGCCGGATCTGTGTTTTCTCTTTTTCTTTTCAGCAGAAATATTTTTGGAAAATGGAGGCATATAATGAAAAAATTATTTTATCCCGCAGTATTTCACATCGCTGAAGAAGGCAATTATACGGTTTCTTTTCCGGATATTCCGGAATGTACCGCCCAGGGCGATGACCTGACGCAGGCTTATGAGACGGCCGCGGATGCCCTTGGTCTGACGGTGTCCGCCTATGAAAAGGAGCAGCGGCCTCTTCCCGCCGGTTCGGACCCCAGAGCGGTTGCCCCCGGGCAGGACGCGTTTCTGGTGGTGATCGAGTTTGATCTGCTGGCCTATAAAAGACGCACCAACTCACGGGCCGTCAAGAAAACTCTCAGCATCCCGCAGTGGATGAACGAGGCCGCTACAGCCATGGGCCTGAACTTTTCCCAGGTATTGCAGGAAGCCCTTCTGGCCAGAATACAGGCGAGGTAGCACCGGAAAGCAGCCGACAGTTATTCAAAGATCTGCTGTTCCTGTTTCAGCTTTTTCTTCCGGACAGACAGCTTTACGATTCCGACACACAGAAGGCCGATGGGAAAAAGACATATCAGGGCGTTCAGGAAAAAGAACGTGCCTAATGAACGCCGGTTCATCATATAATTACAGATACTCATGAAAAAATTGAACAGATTCGGACACATCAGGGCGTAAAGCATCGCCAGGATATAATTCATGTGTTTTATCAGAGAAGCATTGTCTGAAAACAGATCCAGCGGACCGTCAGCGGTTTTTTTGCGGAAATAGGAATTCCGGACGATTGTGCCCACATGCTGTACGCCGGTCTCCTCCAGAAAATGAATATAATGTGCTGTCTCAGGGTGTCGGGAAGAATGTTCCGTGATCTGCACACACACATGATATTCCCCCGGCAGAGTATTTTCAAATTCATAAGCCAGAAATCTGACCGAGATGAGGGCAAGTCCCTTTGCTGCCATCTCATTAAGCCATGCTTCTTCTTTCTCGTAGTCCCAGATAAAAAATAATTTGTGTACTACCTGTCTCATACATTACCACCTTTCTTTCCTGGAATTTTCATACCTGTATGGCGCGGAAAGCGCTATGCAGGTAATTCCCTCACTGGAGCGTGTTTGAAAAATGCCCTGGGGCCGCGCGTATTGGCTCGTAATCTCCTGCCCCGCTTATTGGTTTTGCGCTATTACATCGCTGCCCAATATCTGAATGCCATTTTCAATAAGCTCCGTCAGGCGCACAAGTTCGGCGCACAGCGCCTTCTTTCCCGACTCTGTAATCTGATACTCCTTTTTCCTGCTGTCTCTCTCGCCTGGCAGGGCGGCAATCCAGCCTTTCATGAGTAGTGTATTGATGGCGCCATAGAGTGTACCGGCGGCCAATTTCACCCGCCCTCCGGACAACTGCTCTACATTTTGCATGATGCCATATCCGTGCAGGGGCTGTACCAGAGAGAGCAAAATGTAATATACAGCCTCCGTCAATGCACAACCGGTCATCTTATCACCTCCTCTGATCCGGATCTGCCGGAGAAGATATCTGGCGGGGGACAGCGGAACTACGCTGCCCGGCCCAGCAATTTCGACGGCCGATATATCGGATGACGATATAATTATATCGGAAACCGATATATCTGTCAATCCCTTTTTTTAAAACCGAAAGTGCAAAAATAGCGCAATTAAGTACAAAATTAACATGAAAGAGAAAGTGACAGATATGATATAATAACCTTATTCAGGGCGGGAGGCGGCCGGATGGCCATCCAAATCATGTGTGGGCTGCGCACATGATAGAATAACCTTGTTCAGGGCAGGGAGCGGCCGGATGGCCATCCAATCATGTGCGGGCTGCGCACATGATAGAATAACCTTATTCAAGGCAGGAGGCGGCCGGATGGCCATCCAATCATTGTGGCTCTGGGAATGAGAGGGAAGCGAGGAATCGGAAGATGGGAAGAACCATAAAGGGAAAATTGACAGCCAGCGTGATCTGCATGGTAATTGCCAGCATTTTACTGACAACCATGGGGATTGTGATTGTGGCGGGAGAGCGTCTGGTTCGGGATCAGACGGAGGCGTTACAAATTTATGCGGACAGATACGCCGAGGAGATCAACACCTGGATCGGAGAGGAAAAAATGCTTGCGGGCGGCGCGGCGGACGGCATTGCAGCCGCGGGAAATACGGACACGGATTCCATTCAGTCTATTGTGGACATTTTCGCGTCGGGAAGAGGTGAGTTGCTGAACCTGTACTGCGGAACCAGGGACAGCCGTTTCATCCAGTCCAACAGAGAGGCGGAAATTCCGGAGGGATACGATCCGGTGCAGCGGGGCTGGTATCAGCAGGCCGCGGATGAAAAGAAAGTGATTGTGACAGATCCTTATTGGGACGTGCTGACCAATCAGATGTGTACCACAATTGCCGCTCCGGTTTACATAGAAGGGGAGCTGCAGGCGGTGGTGGGCCTTGACGTGACGCTGGGGACTGTGACGGACCTCACCGCGAGCATTGACTTTGCCCCGGGGGTTTACGGCTTTCTGGCGGACAGCAGCGGAAAATATGTGGCTCACAGAAACAAGGAATACGAACCCTCCGGGGACAGGGCCGTGGCGGTTACGGATATCATGCCCGGGCTGACAGAGCTGATGGGAGGGCAGAGCGGTCAGGTAGTGCGGCTCAGAGATTATGACGGCAGCGACTGCTATTTTGCGGTGTCCGGTATCAGGAGCAGCGCCTGGAAAATGGGAGTGGCGGTGCCTACTGCCAATGTAAGAGATCCTCTGATTACAATGATTCTGGTGGCGGCAGCTATCGCTCTGGTTATTATCGTGCTGGTAGCCGCCGTCATGGCGGGACTGATCGGCAGAACCTTGGAACCGGTGCAGATGCTGAAACAGTTCGCGTCCGGTGATTTTTCGGAAAACGTTTCGATCGAAAAGGAAATACCCCGGGAATACAGGGATGAGACGGAGCAGATCAGAACAGCCACAGCGGAGGTTAAACAGCGGATCAGGGGTATAATCCTGAATACCAAACAGGAGGCGGAAAGCATCGGAACCATCGCGGAGGAGACATCCGTGGCAGTGACGGCGCTGACCCGGGAAATTTCAGGGATGACGGATTCATCCGCGCAGACGCTGAGACAGACTGCGGCTGCCCGGGAATTGGCCGATAAGATCCGGTATACGGGACAGGAACTCAGCGCCGCCGTAAAAAATGTGGCCCGCAAGGCGGCGGAAGCGGCCACACAGTCCGGCGACATCATGGACCGGGCGGGAAAACAGTATCAGAACGCCAGAAACTCCGGCGATGAGGCTGTCACCCTGTACCAGAGAACCAAGGGGGAACTGGAACAGGCCATCACGGACAGTCAGAGAGTGCGGGAGATCGACTCCCTGACGGAGGAGATTCTTGCCATCAGTTCCCAGACCAACCTGCTGGCGCTGAATGCCAGTATCGAGGCGGCCAGGGCGGGGGATGCCGGGAAAGGCTTTGCCGTGGTGGCGGAGGAGATCCGCCAGCTGGCGGACAATTCCAGACAGGCAGTGGACAAAATCCGTAAGGTCACGGAGGGCGTGGTGGAAAATGTGGGCTTTTTGTCGGAAAGCTCCGGTAAACTGCTGCAGTTTATGAACGGCAGGGTGATGGAGGACTATCGGGGCATGACGGAGCTTGCGAAAATGTATGAACAGGACGCGGTGTTTTACAATGACATTTCCGGCGAACTGGGCGCGGCTTCCAGAGAGATGAGCACCGGGATAGAGGGAATCAATGTGTCCATAGCGGGCATAGCGGAACTGTCCGCTGAGATTGCGGAGCATATGGAGGATATGCAGAAGGCCGCGGATGTGTCCGACGTCAGTTCCAGAGCGGTAAAAGAACAGATTGAAGAACTGTTCCGACGCAGCGAGTCGTTGAACCGGACTGTGGCATCCTTTAAGGTATAGTCGGGAGTGCGTTCGGGTGATAAGTACATTTACGTCATAGAAGAATATATGTCCCGAAACGGGCAGATCGGAGTATATGTGAACAGAGAAGAGACAACAGGAAAGACAACAGCGCAGACAGCAGGAAGGACAACAGAAGAGACAACAGCGCAGACAGCAGGAAAGACAACAGAAGAGACAACAGGAACGACAACAGAAGAGACAACAGCACAGACGGCGGAAAGGGTTATAGAGCGGCCAGTGGCAAGACTCTGGGAAATCTATGAGGAGATGCGGGAAATCGTATTTGTACTGGATATGGACACGCACGAGATCGTATATATGAATCGCTGCGCGCGGGAACTCTACGGTTTCTCATCCATTAAAGAAGCGGAAGGGAAAAAATGCTATATGGCTCTGCGGGGCAATTCCATGCCCTGCGCAGTGTGCGAGGATAAAAGGCTGCGTCCCGGGCATTTTCTGGAGGAAGTGCGCTACAATCCCTTTATCGGAAAGAAGCTGGCGGTGAAAGACACAATCATCGAGGACAACGGCAGAAGATACCGCTTTGAGCTGGCGGTGGATCTGAGCGCGTGGGAACAGCAGAATCGGGGATATGAGGACAACGAGGCCATGGTGAATGAGGGACTGCGCGTTTCTCTGGCAGCGCCCACACCGGAGGCATCTCTGACAGCCCTTCTGGAATATCTGGGCCATGCGTTAAAGAGCCACAGGGTTTATATTTTTGAGGAGACAGAGCAAGGCGGCTTTGATAATACCTATGAATGGTGCGCTGACGGCGTTGAACCCCAGAAGGGAAATCTACAGGGGATATCCTATGAAGTGGTGAGTCTCTGGTACCGGAAATTTAGTAAGGGTGAAAATGTCCTCATCAAAAACATTGAAAGTATCCGTAGGGAAGACCCTGCGGTCTATGCGTGTCTGCAGCCGCAGCATATAGAGTCCCTGGTGGCTGCCCCGCTGGTGGGGGACAAAAAGATCATCGGCTTTTTTGGCGTTGACAATCCGCCGGAGCGCTATCTGGAACATATCACCACACTGCTCCAGATCCTGGGACATTTCATTGTGGCGCTTCTGCACCGGCGGAATCATGTGCGCCGTCTGGAGGAGCTGTGCTTCCAGGACCAGCTCACCGGGCTTGGCAACAGACATGCCATGAACGACTACATCACGGGTATGATTCCGGAGCAGAGCGTGGGTGTGCTCTACTGCGATGTGATGGGGCTTAAGCGGACCAACGACGAGAAGGGACATCTGGAGGGGGACAATCTGCTGATCCGCGCCAGTGAATGTCTGCGGAAAACCTTTGGGGATCAGGCGCTGTTCCGCGTGGGAGGGGACGAGTTCCTGGCCCTCTGCGCGGGGATATCCCGGGAACAGCTGCAGGAAAGAGTGGAGAAACTGAGACAGGAGATGAAAAGAGGAAATGCGCTCATGGCCCTGGGAGCTGTCTGGAGGAGCGATGGGAACGAGGATATGGACCGGCTGATGAGAGAGGCGGACGGTCTTATGTATGAGGACAAGAGGGCATGGTATGCAGGGCGGCCGGAGAAATAATCCGGCTGCTATTTTGTGTCAGACGTTTATGCCCATGTGTCCGGCTGTGTGAAAATTGTAAGAAAGTTCGCAGGGAAAACGCAGAAAAAACAACAATGTCCCTGCTATGATAAGAGCAGGCCCGGCAGAGCGATTATTGAAAATCGCCGTGGAAAGCAGCCCGTAGATTCATGTGACAATAAGGGGGAAGAGACAATTGAGCGGACAGATTCTGGTGGTGGACGATGAGAAAGAGATTGCGGATGTGCTGGAAGTGTATCTGACAAACGACGGATACGGAGTGCATAAGTTCTATACCGGCAGAGAGGCTTTGGCCTGCATTGAGAGTACGGACCTGGATCTGGCCATATTGGATGTGATGCTGCCGGACATGGACGGTTTTCAGATCTGCCGGAAGATCCGGGAGAAATTCTTTTATCCCGTCATGATGCTGACGGCCAGAACAGCGGACAACGATAAGATCAGGGGGCTTACCATCGGCGCTGACGACTATATTACAAAGCCCTTCAACCCCCTGGAGGTGGTGGCCAGAGTGAAGACACAGCTGCGGAGATATACCCATTATAACGGCCCTGGTGCCGGTCTGTCGGAGGAACAACAGGAGTACGATATCCGGGGCCTCTCCATCAACCGGGATTCCCACAGGTGTTTTTTATATGGAGAAGAACTGCGGCTGTCTCCCACAGAGTTCTCGCTGCTCTGGTATCTGTGCAGCCGCCAGGGAACGGTGGTCTCTTCGGAGGAGCTGTTTGAGGCTGTATGGGGAGAGGAATATTACAATAATAACAATACCGTCATGGCCCATATTGGCAGGCTGCGGGAAAAGATGAACGAGCCGGCCAGAAATCCAAGATTTGTCAAAACAGTGTGGGGAGTGGGATATACCATTGAAAAATAGAGCAAACAATGAATTCCGGCAATTCCGGATGAAAATATTCTGTATGACGGTGATTATGCTGCTGACAGCCGTGACGGTCATCTATGCCATTTATTCCTTTGTCCTGCACGGCAATTTCGCCAACTGGACGGTGTCTCTTTTCCAGAGAGTCTTTCTGATGGAATATGATGCGGCATCCAGCCTCTATCAACGGATTTTTCGTGAGCACAGGGATTTCTTGATACTGTTTTCCATCGCGGCGGTGTTTGCCCTGGCGTTCCATGTGTATCTGGGCTGGTTTACCGGATATTTCGCCCGGATCAACCGGGGAATGGACGCGCTGATACAGGAGAGGGCCATGGAAATCTCCCTTCCCGGGGAACTGTATTCCATCGAGCGGAAAATGAACGCGGCGAAGCATACCATCGAACGGCAGAAGCAGGACATGCGCGTTGCGGAACAGAGGAAAAACGACCTGGTCATGTACCTGGCCCACGACCTGAAAACACCGCTGGCCTCCGTGGTCAGCTATCTCAGCCTGCTGCGGGACCAAAGCCAGATTCCGGAGGAGCTCAGGAAAAAATATCTGTCTGTCTGCCTTGACAAAGCCCGGCAGCTGGAGGATCTGATCAGCGAATTTTTTGACATAGCCAAATACAGTCTGTCCGATGTAACGCTGCAATACAGCCGGATCAATCTGACGCGTCTGCTGGAGCAGCTGCTTTATGAGTTTGGCCCCATGCTGCGGGAGAAGGGGCTGGAGTGCGGACTCTGCATGGAAGAGGATGTGATCCTGAACTGCGACGCGGGAAAAATGCAGAGAGTGTTCGAGAACCTGCTGCGCAATGCGGTGGCGTACAGCTACCAGGGGACGGAGATCCGTATTCTGGCCCAGCGCCGGGAGGATTGTCTGTCCATTCGTTTCGAAAATCAGGGCAACACCATTCCGGAGGAAAAGCTGGAGCGCATATTTGAACAGTTTTACAGGTTGGACAGCGCTCGCGGCACGGGCGGCGCGGGGCTGGGACTGGCGATTGCCAGACAGATTATCACACTGCATGGAGGAACCATCACGGCAAAGAGTGAGAACCAACGGACTACATTTCTGATCACGCTTCCCCTCCTGTAGGAAAATTGTGAGACAGCCCGCACAAAAAAATGGGAATTTCATAGGAGGAAACGGATAAATACCCCTTCCGGATCTGGTACAGTAATGGTGCCGGCGCGGAAGGGGTTTTTTAAGTTCACAGGCCATCGCAAGACGTTCTCCGCAAGGGGTGGCATGTGTGTCAGAAAGGAGTGTCAAATGGAATTACAGTTGGATCATATTACAAAGGTGTTCAGAGACAGACGGGCGGTGGATGATATCAGCCTGCATGTCACAAGCGGCGTATGGGGGCTGCTTGGGGCCAACGGGGCGGGCAAGACCACCCTTATGAGAATGATAGCGGGGATCATGAAGCCCACATCCGGGAAAATTCTGTACGACGGAGTCTCCGTGGGGACACTGGGAGAGCGGTACCGGCAGGTCTTCGGTTATCTGCCCCAGGACTTTGGATTCTGCCGTGATTTTTCGGTGGGGGATTACCTGGAATATATGGCGGCGCTGAAAGGGCTGACCAGAAGACAGGGACTTAAGCGGATCAGAGAACTATTGGAACAGGTTTCTCTGGGGGATGTCCGGGAGAAAAAGATTGCCAGACTTTCCGGGGGCATGAAACGTCGGGTGGGCATCGCCCAGGCGCTGCTCAATGACCCGGAGGTGCTGGTGCTGGATGAGCCCACCGGCGGCCTGGACCCCGGGGAACGGGTGCGTTTCCGCAATCTGCTCTCGGAGTTTGCCCGGGACAGGATCGTTCTGATATCCACTCACATCGTACCGGATGTGGAATATATTGCTACAAGCCATGCCATTGTGAAAGAAGGAAAATTGCTGGCGGTGGGGGACACGGAGGAACTGGTGCGGCTGGCGGAGGGAAAAGTCTGGAGCGGCAGGATACCGGCCTGCGAGGTACCGGAGTACGAGAGTTGTCTCCGGATCGTCAATCTGCGCAATGAGAACGACGGCACGGTTTCCGTCCGTTATCTCGCGGAGCAGCCCTTTGACGGGATGTCCGTTCCGGAGGTGCCCCGGCTGGAAGACTTATACCTGTGGATGTTTCCGCAGAATGAAAGGGAGGAGGAATAAAATGCGGATCATGAATTTGGAGTGCAAAAGAATATTAAAGGCCAAAAGCACATGGATCTTGCTGGCTCTGTCGCTGCTTCTCTCCGTCCTGCTGGCGTGGCTGCCCATGGCCTACTGTTACAGCAGCTACACGGACGAGGAGGGAAATGAAATCACCCTCATAGGCAGGGCCTCTGTATTCTATGAAAAACAGCGGCAGGCGCAGGCTGCCGGCGCTGTGACCCCGGAAAGGGTGAGGGCGGCGGTGGAAGCCTATCAGGAATGCCTGGGCCGCTATGGCGTGACAGAGTCCTACGATTTGCCCCAGGGGGTTTACGAGAGGGAGATCCTTCCCTTCGCGCCGCTGCTTCATGGCGTCAAGGAGGCATTTGCCGATCCGGACACCGGTATGGCACCCGGGATCATGGAGATCTCCCCGGAATGGATTGACAATTACTACACGGTCTGCGAGGACCGTCTGGACGCTCTCATGAAGATGGAGCAGCCGGACGATCCCTCTGTCCAGAACAGGGCGGCGGGGATGTATGAGCGGGTAAAGAAGCCCTTCATGGTCTATCCGGGCTTCACAACCAATGTGATGGATTATCAGAATATTCTGGGATTTCTGGTGCTGTTGTTCTGTGTGGTGACAGCGGCTCCGGTCTTTTCCGCCGATTATCAGTCGGGAGCCGATGATATCCTGCGCTGCGCGAAACATGGGAGAGCGCGGCTGGGAGCCGTCAGAGCCGCCGCCGTGCTGGGCATCAGCGCGTTTACATGCCTGATCTGCTTCACCGTCTATATTTTCACAGTCGACAGTCTGTTCGGCTGGGACTGCACCCGGACGGACCTCCAGATGATGTATTCCATCGTCACGCTGACGGATATGAGCGTGGGACAGCTGCAATGGTTCTTTGCCTTTGCGGGGCTGTTGTCGGTCCTGGCCGCGGTGAGCCTTACCCTGTTTCTGTCATCCGTACTTCGGAACACGATGGCATCCCTGGCGGCGGCAGCGGCATTCTGCATGATGCCGGTGATTGTCTCCATGGCTGTTCCGGGAACTGCTTCCACATGGATCTGCAGCCTGCTCCCCGCCAGCGGCGTAAGTATACAGGCCAGTATACTCTATGCCATAACGGACTTTCAGTTTCTGAACCTGGCCGGGATGCCTGTGTGGACTCCCTATGCCATGGTGGGGGCCAATATCCTGGAAATCCCGCTGTTTCTGTTTCTGGCGGTGCGCTCGTACAGCAGACATACCGTCCGATAACCGGCCGGTCGGAATTTCGTCCCGACAAAAGCACGGTTCCTCATTGACAGAATGATGGCAACAAGTATACACTGAAAGAAATAACATGAGTTGCGTGCCCGGCAGAGCCACCGCGCGGCAATCAGGAGATCAGGTGATCTCCCACAGGAGGACAGATATGCAGACAAAGAGAAATCAGGCGCTGACAATGCATCCGCTTTTTTTTGACCCGATCTACAGCAGGGCTTATGTGGAGGAGACAGACGGGAAACGCAGTCTGAAATACCGGGACGATATCTGGGGTGTGCGTCTGGAGGACAACGGGGATGTGACTTTTTCCATGTACGCGCCTACGGCCGGTACCGTGGAGGTGGCCGGGGTGGGCGGCAGTATGGGAAGGGAGCGCATCGCTCTGGACAGGGATGAACAGGGCTGTTTTTCCAGGACCGTGTCGGGAATCGCTCCCGGTTTCCACTATCATTTCTGGTACGTGGATGGGGTGCAGGTGACAAATCCGGCGGCCCCGGTGGCTTATGGCTGTTTTGGAGCCACCAACTTTTTTGAGGTCCCGCGGGAGGGGGAGGATTTCTGGTTCTGGAAGGATGTTCCCCACGGGGAAGTGCAGATCCGCAGCTACGGTTCCTGCGTCAACGGACATGTGAAGAAATGCTATGTGTACACGCCGCCCTCCTACAGCCGGGAGCCGGAGAAAAAGTATCCTGTGCTCTATGTGCAGCACGGGGTGGGGGAGGACGAGACGGGATGGATCTGGAACGGCAAGCTCAACTTTATCCTGGACAATCTGATTGCGGAGGGAAAATGCCGGGAGATGCTGGTGGTGATGTGCTGCGGCTACGCGTTTTTGCGGGACGAAGATCCGGTGTTTTTTCCCGGCGACTTCGGACGTGAGATGAAGGAGAGCGTCCTCCCGTTTATCGAGAAGCATTTCAGGACGGCCAAGGGGAGGCATAACAGAGCCATGGCCGGGCTGTCGCTGGGTTCGGCCCAGGCCACGCAGATTGTCGCCAGATATCAGGAGCTCTTCGCGCATCTGGGCGTTTTCTCCGGCCTGCGGGATCAGGAGATGGAACAGATCATCGCCCGGCAGGAGATATACCCTATGGAGACCGTTCTCATGACTGCGGGCGAGGGAGAGCGGGGGCTGGATGAAAATCAGAGAGTTTACACGGAGCAGCTTACAAAACTGGGCGTGGCAGGGGGGCAGAGAAACTATCCCGGTTACCACGAGTGGCATGTGTGGCGAGCCAGCCTGAGGGACTTCGCGGAACTGATCTTCCAGGGGGAGCCCCGGGAAGAGCGGGAGGAGGAATTTACTTACCGGGAGCCGGAGATCACCGGGGAACAGCTGGACCGGCAGACCTATGCGGAACACATTCTCATGTCTGACCCCATCTACAAAGGGCTGATTCTGGCCGTGGACGAGAAGGGCAGACCCGCCGGAAGGTACCGGGACGAGCACTGCGGCGCACAGGTGCTGGACAGCGCGGAGGGCAGAGCCAGATTCTGGATTCGGGCGGAGGGAGCCAGGACCGTGGAGGTGGATATCTGGGGAATGGGAAGCTATGCCATGGAGCAGGGGAGCGACGGCTGGTGGAGCTGCGAGGTGGCAGGCATAGAAAAGGGATTTCACTATTACGGCGTCCGGGTCAACGGCGTGGATGTGCTGGACGGCAACGCCCCTGTGGGATACGGCGGTTTCCGGGCCATCAATTATCTGGAGATGCCGGAGGAGGATTTTGAGGAGTACAGACTCAGGGCGGTTCCTCACGGGGCTGTGCGTCTGCATTATTACAAGTCGACGCTGACGGGGCGCGTCAAGCTGTGCTATGTCTATACTCCCGCGTCTTATGACGGGGAGCCGGAGCGCCGGTATCCGGTACTCTATTTGCAGCATGGCGGCGGCGAGAATGAGACGGGGTGGATCTGGCAGGGGAAACTTGCCAACCTGGCGGATAATCTCACAGCCGCAGGGCGGATGCAGGAGATGATTATTGTCATGAATACGGGTTACAGCTTCCCGGAGAGCGGCGATTATCACCCGGCCATGGGAGCGTTTGCGGAGGAGATGGCGGACTGCGGCATTTCCAGTATTGACAGAGCGTACAGGACCATTCCCGACAGGGAGCACAGGGCCATGGCCGGGCTGTCCATGGGGGGAATGCAGACCCAGAGATGTGTTTTCGCGCATCCGGAGCTCTTTGCCTGGGCCGGGATTTTCTCGGGCGGACTGACGATACAGAATGAGGAGGCGGACTACAGGGATATCCTTCTGTGTCCGGAAAAGTTTGCCGAGAGGTTCCGGATGCTGTTTGTGGCCTGCGGCACCCGGGAGGGCGGCTATCAGGACACAAAGGAGAAGGAAGAGACCGTGCTGGCGGCAGGTGTGCCCATTGTGACCTTCGAGGATTATGGATATCACGACTGGACTTTCTGGAGACACTGTGCAAAAGATTTCCTGCCAAGGCTGTTCCAATAGGTGGGGAGACAGAATCGGTTCATCTATACAAAAACAGGTTCCCATACAGCGGCAAGTCGCTCTTATGTTGTATACATTGCGGAACTTTTGTGTGTTGAACGGGAGAACGGAGAATAGGAAAGGACGGATATGGCACAACAGGCAAAGATTACAATACACCCATTATACACAACGGGAGAGATCTCTCCCAGGTTGTTCAGCGCGTTTCTGGAGCCCATAGGCACCATGGTGAACGGCACCATGTATAACCCCAAACATCCCACGGCAGACGAGCAGGGATTCCGCCGGGACTTTATCCAGGCTCTCCGGGCCACGGGCCTGCCCGCGGTGCGCCTGCCGGGGGGAAATTTTGTATCGGCGTGGAACTGGAAGGATTCCATAGGTCCCAGGGAGCAGCGCAAGGTCAGACTGGACCCCGCCTGGCATCAGTATATCACCAACGAGGTAGGGCATGACGAGTACCTGCAATGGGCGGAGAAGGTGGGAACGGAACCGCTGTATACCATCAATCTGGGCACCGGGGATATGCGGGACGCCATGGATCTGGTGGAGTACACAAACCATGAGGGCGGGACCTGGTGGTCTGATCTGCGGCGGAAAAACGGCCATGAGAAGCCCTACGACATAAAGACCTGGTATCTGGGAAATGAGATGGACGGGCCGTGGCAGCTGGGCTCCTGGGACAAGGACCCCAGGGGATACGGAGTGCGGGCCAACGAGGTCTCCAAGGCCATCAAATGGATTGACGGCAGAATCGAGACGGCGGTGTGCGCCTCCTCCGCGCCCTTTATGGACCACTACCCCCAGTGGGAGGAGACGGTGCTGCAGGAGTGCTTTGACTCCGTGGATTATCTCTCCATGCATCACTACCACAGCGCCCCTCCCGGAGATATCCGGGCGCTGCTGGGGGGAGCGGCGTACTATGAAGATTTTATCAATACGGAGGTGGCTCTCTGCGACCTGATCGCGGCAAAATGCCGTTCTCCCAAACAGCTGATGCTCTCCATAGACGAATATGGCGCCATGATCCGCCCCAACAGCCCGCTGCACCCGGGATATGGCTATCACAACATGGTGGAGGCCCACTACCGGTTTGACCCTGAAAGGAAGTATGTGCTGCACGATCCGGACAATATGCCGGAGCGTTTCAGACCGGGCGGGGACCTGCTCCAGATGCTGTCCATGGTCTCTATTCAGCTGGCGTTTCTGCGGCACGCGGACAGAGTGAAGATCGGATGCATGACAGGGGGACTGGGCGCGCTGTGCTCCGCCAACAGGGAGCATGTCTGGAAGTCGGCTTCTCATTACGCCTTTATGCTGATGATGGAATATGCCCGGGGCATCTCCATGAGGACGGCGGTGGAGTCCGAGACCTTCGACCTGCCGGGATATGCCATTGACGACACCTCCCAGTACACCGGCAAGGAGGGGCTGTACTACATAGACGCCGCGTCCGCCTGGGACCAGGGGCAGGGGCGGCTGGCGATATTCGTGGTCAATCGAAGCGAGGAAAACGAATATCCGCTGACGGTGGATGTGAGAGGCTTTGAGGAATACATTTTCGAGGGGCACCAGGAAATCAGCGGCGGAGATCTGGAGCGCAGGAACAGCTATGAGGAGCCGGATCTTCTTTGTCCTGCGGAGCATCCGGGCGGAGTCTTTGAGAAGGGACTGCTGAAAACCAGTGTAAAACCTCTTTCCTTTAATGTCATTGTCATGAAAAAGTCGCCGGTAACCGGCGTGTAACGGAGGAAGCGATATGATCAGAATTGCGCATACGGAGAACGGAGCCCTCAGGGGCATCGAAGCGGCTGATCCCAGAATTACGGCGTTCAAGGGGATTCCCTTCGCCGCGCCGCCAGTGGGGAAAAACAGATGGAGGGCGCCACAGCCCGCCGCCAGCTGGGAGGGAGTCAGGGAGGCGTGCCGGTTCGCGCCGATTTCCATGCAGAGCGTACCGGGGCTGGGAACGGATATCTACTGCCGGGAGTGGCATGTGGACCCGGAGATTCCCATGAGTGAGGACTGTCTGTACCTGAACGTGTGGACTGGTGCGAAAAGCCCGGAGGAGAGAAGGCCGGTGCTGGTATGGTTCTTTGGCGGAGCGCTGCAATGGGGCTATCCCGCAGAGATGGAGTTCGACGGGGAGAGATTGGCCAGAAGAGGGATTGTAGTGGTCTCCGTCAACTATCGGCTCAATGTCTTCGGCTTTCTGGCCCATCCCCAGCTCACCAGGGAGCAGCCCCAGGCTCCGTGCAACTTTGGCAGCCTGGACCAGCAGGCGGGACTTAGGTGGGTGGCCCGCAACATAGCCGCTTTCGGGGGAGATCCCGGAAACGTTACCATAGCCGGACAGTCAGCGGGCGGGGGCAGCGTTTTGTCCCAGATGGCCTGTAAGGACAACGCGGGCCTCTTTCAGAAAGCCGTGATTATGAGCGCCATGATCCGAAGCCCCTACCAGGAGGGAGGGGTGGGAGTGCCCGAGGAGCTTGCAGACGCCGAGAAAAACGGGGAGGCATTCTTTGCCGAGCTGGGAGTCGGGACGTTGGAAGAGGCCAGGGAATTGGACGCGGCGCTGATCCGGGACCGTTACTATGAGTATATCCGTTCCCATCCCGCCATGTTTACGGTTCTGGACGGGCATTTTTGTGTGGGAGATCCCCTTGCGATGTACGCGGCGGGAGAATGTGTGGATGTGGCTGTGATGGCGGGAAACACGGAGGATGAATTTTTAAGCGGCATATCTGCTTCCGATGAGGAGGAGCTGGAGCGGGAGGCGCGGAGGATATTCGGGGATTCCGCCGACAGATTCCTGGCCTGCCCGGAGGCTCATGTGAGAACGGATGCGGGGTACGCGCCGGTGAACGGAATCGGCTGTACCGTGAAAAGCGAATTTCTCGCCAACGCCGCGGGCAGCCGCCCCAGAGCCAACTATTGCTACAGCTTCCGCTCCGACATACCGGGCTGGGATAATCCGGGGACTTTCCACTCCGTGGATCTGTGGTTTTTCTTTGAAACCCTTGCGAAATGCTGGAGGCCCTTTACGGGGAGGCATTATGACCTGGCCCGGCAGATGTGCAATTACTGGGCAAATTTTATCGCCACGGGAAATCCCAACGGAAAGGACGCGGACGGGAAGGACATGCCGGTCTGGGACGCGTATACGCCGGAGCATCGCACGGAGATGATTTTTACAGGCGACGGACCGGTGGCCGAGACAAATGAGGAAACGGATTTTATCAGAATGCTGACGGATCAGATTGGCGGAATGCTGAAGAAGGATTCAGGCGCGGCCGGACGGGATGGAAAGAGTGATTAAGCGATCAAACAAATGGTTTTCGGGGGATAAGGCATTTTATATAAGGGTGCTGACGCTGGCACTGCCCATTGCGCTGCAAAGTCTGATTACCATAGGCGTCAATATGCTGGATACGATTATGGTGGGAAGACTGTCGGAGGAAGCGCTGTCGGCTACCTCCCTGGCCAACCAGTTTATCAATATCTATCATATCTTCTGTATGGGCCTGGGCATGGGGGCATCCGTGCTGGTATCCAGATACTGGGGGATGCGGGAGAGCGAGCCCCGGAAGGCGGCGGAGGCTCTGAAAAAGACCATATGTATCATGGTGCGGCTGACGCTGGGGCTGGCGCTTCTGTTTGCCGTGATCACAATGGTCATGCCCGGCTCCATTATGAGGATGTATACGCCTGAGGAATCCATTGTCTCTCTGGGCATTGTCTATTTCCGATACTCGATTGTGACTTATTTCTTTCTGGGGCTGTCGCTGGTCTGCACCATAGTGCTGCGCAGCGTGGGACAGGTGAGAATGCCTCTGTATGTGTCCATCGGCGCTTTTTTTGTGAATCTGGTGGCAAATTACGGCCTTATTTTCGGCAGGCTGGGCATGCCGGAAATGGGAATCGCGGGGGCGGCTCTGGGAACATTGGCCGCGAGAATATTTGAGGCGGGCGTGATCTGCGGATATCTGTTCTTCGCGGACAGAGCCATAGGCTTCCGCGTCCGGCATCTCTTTATGAGGACCGGAGATCTGATGGGAGAATATATCCGCATCAGTATTCCCGTGCTGGTCAGCGACGGCATTCTCGCCATTGGCAACAATACGGTGGCGATGGTGGTGGGCCATCTGAGCATGGCTTTTGTGGCGGCAAACGCCATTACCAGCGTCACGCAGCAGATGAGCAATGTGCTGGCGCAGGGAGTGGCCCAGGCGGGGGCGATCGTCACCGGTCAGACGCTGGGGGAAGGAGAGCGGGAAAAGGCTCTTGAACAGGGCTACGCGTTTCTGGGACTGGGGATTTGCCTGGGGCTGTTTGCCGCCATGGTGATCAAGCTGATCAGCGGTCCGGTGATCCATGCCTACAGCATGTCACAGGAGACTACGGAGGTGGCCGGGCAGCTGATGGATGCCATAGGCTTTATTATGATTTTTCAGTCTGCCAACAGTATTATGACCAAGGGAGTGCTGCGGGGAGGCGGCGATACCAGAATGTTGATGCTGGCGGACAATATCTTTCTGTGGCTTTTGTCCATTCCGCTGGGGCTGTTGGCGGGTTTCGCGCTGGGGCTTCCGGCATTCTGGATCTATACCTTCCTGAAAGCGGATCAGATCGCGAAGGCTGTGTGGTGCGTATTCCGGCTCCGGAGCGGGAAATGGATCAAGAAGATTTCCACAGGAAAAGTCTCATAAAACATGGAAGCCGCGCCCGCCGGAATATCTGGCGGGCGCGGCTTCTTTGTCATATGCGAAACTTGCTGTTTTTACGGGATTCTACTGTCAGTCGGTTGCTTATTCCGCGGCAGAAAAGTATAATGAATCCCATCAGAGAGACGGCCTGGCCCGGTAAAGGGCAAGGGGCTGTTGATCCCTGGAAGGAGACGGGCATGTACGAGATTGACAAGGAAAAATTCGGTGAATTTGTGGCAGGGCTGCGCAGGGAGCGGGGCATGACGCAGAAGGAGCTGGCGCAGATGGTCTACTTATCGGACAAGGCGGTGAGCAAGTGGGAGAGGGGGCTGAGTATGCCGGATATCACTCTGCTGATTCCCCTGTCCCAGGCTCTGGGAGTCTCCGTGACAGAGCTGCTGGAGTGTCAGAGAATGGAACAGGCGGCCATGGATTCCAGCCATGTAGAGGAACTGATGCACAGAGTGATCACCTATTCCGAGGAGACTCCCGCGGAGAGGCACAGAAGACGCAGGCAGGAGGCGGCGATGTTCGGGGCGAGTCTGGCGGCGGTGGTGCTGGAACTGCTGGGGCTGCGGGTTCTGGGATACAGCTGGGAAGTGATCTGTCTGAATCTGCTGACTTATGAATTGCTGTTTCTGTTCTTTTGCGCCTACTTCTGCTTTTTTGCCAAGGACACCCTGCCGGAGTACTATGATGAATATAAAGTTGACGCGTACAGTGACGGCATTTTTCGTATGAATATGCCGGGAATCCATTTTAACAACCGGAACTGGCGTCCCATCAAGCGGGCCGCCATACGGGGAATGCTGATCTCCGCAGTGGCGCTGCCGGTGCTGTATTTCTTCTGCGGCCTGCTGTTCCCCGTCTTTGTGGAGAGCGCTTTTGTGTTTGTCTGTTTGCCGCTGTTTTTTGTTGCCCTGTTTGGCCCCATGTACGCGGCGGCCAGGCGGTATGAATAGAGGGGGGAGTATTCAATGAAGAAAAAGAAGGTACTTGTGGAAATGCTTTTGGGAATTGGCTGGAGCGTACTCGCGCTGTGGGGGGTGGTGTGTTTCAATCGCTTTGTCCTGATGAATCTGCCTCTGCTGTCACGGATGACGCTCAGTATCACGCTGTATCTGTGTATAGCCCTGGGCCCTCTTCTGGTTATGATCCTCGCCGGAGATACGCTGGCGGATTATCTGTTCTCCGGAGAAAGGATCGGAGCGCAGATCCTGACAGGCATAGGGCTGGGAGTGGTCATGTCCCTGGTGCTTACACTGCCGCTCTTTTTGTCAGGTCATGGAGAGTGGAGCGACAATGGAAAGCATTATGCGTTCCTGTGGCAGTTCCTGTATGAGATCGTCTATTGCGTGGGCGCGGTGGCTCTCACGGAGGAGTTTATTTTCCGGGGCTTTCTGTATCAGAAGCTCCAGGCCCTCAGCGGTTCCCACCTGGCGGCCATTCTGCTGTCCTCCGTGGGTTTCGGGCTCTTTCACATCTTTGGAGGAAACATCATACAGGTGGTGATGACGGCTCTGATCGGGCTGGTGTTCTGTGCGGTGAGACACAAAGTGAAAAGCTGCACCACATTGTCTCTGATAATTGGCCACGGACTGTATGATTTTCTGATCACGGTGTGGGTGAATGTGTTTTTGTAGGGAGGAACACTGGCGGCGGAATTTGCGCAGACCGTAGAATCAGACATGCACTGTAAAAAGAAACGACATCTCTCTGTTGGATGGGGAGGGATGTGGTTTCTTTTTTTGGTGGAAAGCAATTGTCCATCCCTCTCTGGTTTATCCGCTTTTTCCCGGACAGATTACAAATGGATGTTGCAAAAGGTAGGAGATTTGAAATGATTTTTTGTGTTCTCCTGTAATCGAACGCACCACAAAGAACGCGCCTTTTTACTGGAAGTGAAACGCATATTTCCACCTCATTATATTATACCCTTCCTGTTCCGCAATGTCTACCTTTTGAAACGTATATAACACGATACGGCGATTGCCGGAGTAATTTATGGAACACGGGGAAGATACAATGAGAAAAGACGAAAAATGGTACACAATACTAAGGTATATGATCCTGGGGGTGATCATATGCGCAATTCTGTTTATGCATCTTTATAAACTGACGGAGATCCCATATGGGCTGAATGTGGATGAAGTGGGTTCCGCTTATGACGCGTACAGTATTATGACTTACGGCGTTGACCGCTATATCAAGAGTTATCCCGTATATTTCACCAATTACGGAGACGGACAGAACGCGTTTTACACGTATCTGACCGCTCTGTTTTTTCGTCTGTTCGGCATCTCCAAACTGACGGTCCGCATGGGAATCGCGCTCTCTTCTCTGACAGGGGCGCTGTTCGGTTATCTGTATGCTTCCCGGAAATGGAAGGATACAGGAGTTCCCGTTCTGTTTCTGGGCCTGTATGCCGTTCTTCCGGTCTTTACCATGACGCAGCGTTTTGGCCTGGAAAGCCATCTTCTTCTGTCGGCATCCATGGTCGTGCTGTATACCAGCATGAAAGCGCTGGAAACGGAAAAATGGCAATACTATCTTGCCGCGGGTATCACCATGGGGGCTGCGCTTTATACCTATGCCCTGGTGTATATTGTGCTGCCGGTCTATCTGCTTCTGTGGCTTGCATACGGAATTTGGCTGGGAAAAATACGGATGCGCAGACTGCCGCTGCTGGCGCTTCCCCTGGCCCTGCTGGCGGCTCCCCTGATTATGGTGCAGATCATCAATGTATTTTCCCTGCCGGAAATGTGTCTGGGCCCCTTTACGCTCACCCGGCTGCCAAACTATCGCTCGGGTGAACTGGGGGTTCAGGATATCCTTCGCAATGTAAAACTGATGTTTACCAACACCCTGTTCTTTGACAATCTGAGTTATAATTCCTGTTCCAGGTACGGAAACTTATACTATTTCTCACTGCCCTTTCTGCTGATCGGTCTGCTGAAAACGGTGTGCGAGACCTGGCGTTCCGTCAGAAGAAAGCAGCTGGATTACTCAGGGGCGATTCTCTTCTGGCTGATCGGTGAATTTGTCATGGGCTGCCTGTTAAAGGGCTGGTCCACACCCAATACCACCCGGATGATCGGTATTTTTATGGCATATTTATACCTGATTACAAATGGCATTTATGACACATGGAATTTGCTGAAAAAAGTATGGCGCAGGAGGATTTTTGCCGGAGCGCTGGCGGTGCTGTATACGGCTTCCTTTTTGTCCTTCGGGCATTATTACTTTACCCGGTATAATGAACTGGCTTTTCCCATGAACTGGCTGTTTTATGAACCCTATGACGAGGTAATTGCCTTTTTGGAGGAGAACAGGGAGGCCGCATGGATTTCCCGGGGAACCTGTTATCCGAGCAATTATATGTACTATTTGTGGTCCTACAAAGTGAACCCCTATATAATGAACATTCCTGTCAATGGAAAAGAAAGCTATGGGAAGGATTCCATCAACGAATTTCCCAAGAGAGTTTATATCGGAAACAATTATGTTGTGTCGAACACAGACCGGTCATCTTTTGAATTTCTGACACGGATCGGTTATACGCAGGTCAGGCTGGATAAGTATTCTTTTTTTATATGTCCTTTTGAGAATTTCCGTGTTGTGGAGGAGCAGCAATTATTTTATCTGGATAACATCTATGTTGTGGATGATGAAATCAAATTTTTCGGCTGGTGTATCGACACGGAAACCGACAGGCCCTATGAGAAATACCTGCTGGAGATAGACGGTTCCTTCCTGGATGTACAAAGGTCAGAGCGGACGGACGTGGTGGAGGTTATGCAGAGAGAGGACTATCTGGAGAGCGGCTTTACGGCCATGCTGCCGCTGGATACGCTGGGAACCTGTAACTCTCTTACCCTCACGGGAATCCGCAGTGACGATTCCCGGGAGATTATCTATCAGATCAGCCGCGGGAATTAAGGACCGCGGAAGGCGCACAGGAAGATTTTTGCCGGATCGGCGCTCCCTCTCCGGCATCGTTTTTGCTTAAAAATACAAAAATAGCGCATTTTGTGACAAAATTGGCGCATGGCAGCACAGAAAAGCATGATATAATGAATAAAAATATGTTGTATTAAGCAAGAACGAGCAATGGAAGGGAGACTGTAAAATGAAGCAGGCAAGCAGGATTGTTCTGGCGGGCGCCGGACTGATCGCTGTTCTGGGGCTGTCTGTGTTTCTGGCGATCATGGCGCTGTCATCCGCCGACGGCCAATCCGGGGGAAACGGGACCGGACCGCGAATGGAGGGTACCTTTTTCCTGACGGATTTTCAGTATGATGATTTTATCTCCGTTTCCTGGACCGGTATAGCCACGGACATACCGGAGATACAGGATAATCTGAGCGCGGTTGAAGTGGTGGTATCTCCGGGATATCTCCTGATTCTGGAACCGGGAGAAGAATATGAGGAGTTTGACGCGCCGGAGGACATTGTCATACCTCTGAGCGGCGGACTGCATAAACCCTATGACATATTTTTTGAGGACAATCCCTATAAGGGGCGCGCCCTGCTGATTCTGGAAATATATCCCCGCTTTGAAGATTATAACGGTGAACCGGTCACCCTCCTGTTTAACTCCCGGGGAGAATGTTTATATACGGCAAGGAAGCAGAAAGCGCAGACAAAGACAGAACGCCAGCATGTTCCTGTTCCGGAGCAGAGCGCAAGGGGTTACATCGCGGAAACTTCGTCTTATAAGAGATCGTAAGTTCTTTTTTGTCACAGGCATGTCCGCCGTCAGATACCATAAAAAAGAGTAGATTTTTATTCTAAAATGAACTATAATGTATAAGTATACATAGTGTGAGCGCAAGCAGCTTCCTGCAATCGGACGAGGCGCAAAATGTGCGCTTTATAGAGCAGCGGTGGTATCTGTGATAAGAAGAAAATTTATAAGTACAAGGGCAATTAAGCAGGGCATGGTGATTGACCAGGCCATCATAGACAGAAGCGGGCGCATACTGATTGCCCGGAAGACGGTTCTGGATGAGTTTTTGATTGATGCCCTGCAAAAGATGAAGATTACCGGCATTTATATCCGGGAGGGAGAGGAAGATCCGGAGACGGACGGCGACATAGAGGTGACGCCGGAAATCCAGACGGCCATCGAAAAGCTGACCGTGGCTGACCGCTCCCGGGTCAATCTGTCCGAGAGCGTGAAGAAACGGGTATCGGAGGGGATCAAGTTTCTTTACCATGATACCTCCGCGCCCGACTTTATTGACACTGCGGCCAATGTCACCAACAGCCTGGTGGGTTCCATCATGGAAAACGAGGCGGTGGCGCTGAATATAGACACATTGAAATTCAGCGACGAGTATACTTTCCAGCACAGTGTGGATGTGGCCACAATCGCCATGCTGATTGCCAGAAACAGCGCGATGTCCGAGGCGGAAATCCAGAAGATCGGCATGGCAGGCCTGCTTCACGATATGGGGAAATCCCAGATTCCCAATGAAATCCTGAACAAGGCAGGTAAGCTGACAGAGGAAGAATTTGCGGTTATGAAGAATCACTCCGTCTATGGCTATCGGATTCTGAAGGACAAGGGCGGCATTCCCCAGGAGGTGCTCATGGGGGTGCTGCAGCATCATGAAAAACTGAATGGGAAGGGATATCCCATGAGCGTACCGGAGGATAAAATCCATCCTTACGCGAAGATTCTGGCCATTGCGGATATCTATGACGCTCTTGTGACAGAACGCCCTTACAAAAAGGCGTTTTCCCAGCAGGATGCCATAGAGATGATCATGGCTATGACAGACGAACTGGATATCACGTTTATGCGTAGTTTTCTGGGCATTGTTATTCTCTATCCCGTGAACAGCGTAGTTACTCTGAGCAACGGGGAAAAGGCAAAGGTACTGAAAAATAACCCCCAGTATCCGCTGCGTCCCAAGGTCATAGGGCTGCGTACCGGGAAAGTTTATGACCTTTCGGAGGATATCAGGTGCGCCAGTCTGATCATTGAGTGAGGATATCAGGTGGTTTTGACCGATTTTTGAATGGGACAGGAGGATGAGAGGGAGATGACAAAATTGTTGGAGCTGAAAAAGCCCAGGATGGTGGCGGAAGCTGCGGAGAAGAGCAGAGGGATGCATATCGCGCTGGAGATTCTGGTATTCATCGCCGTATTGGTGGTGTGTACCATAGCGGAAACGATCGTGCTGATGCCGATACAGCTTGTACTGATGTTTACTGATCCGAATTATATAAACGCGGCTTTGAGCGGTGACATGGCAGGTGCCGCGGAGGCGGCCAACGCGCTGGCGCAGTCCGATGCCATGACCCTGTCCATGCTTTTTTCCAATGTGGGGATTATTCTGGTGACATTGCTGTTCTGTAAGCTGATTCAGAAGCGGAAAGTGACCACAGTGGGATTTCAGAAGCCGGGAATGTGGAAGGAATACGCGGTGGGGCTGGGGATCGGTTTCGGAATCTTTACAGCGGCGGTGCTGATCTGCGCGGCGACGGGAGCCCTCAGACTAAAGGGCCTGTCTCCCAGCTTTTCCGTCGGCATATTTATCCTGTTTCTTCTGGGCTATATGGTGCAGGGAATGGCGGAGGAGGTGCTGTGCAGGGGGTATTTTCTGGTCTCTGTGAGCAGGCGGTATCCGCTGGCGGCAGGGATCATTGCCAACGCGGTACTCTTTGCGGCCCTGCATCTGCTCAACAACGGCATAACCGTGCTGGCCTTTGCGAATCTGGTGCTATTTGGCGTGTTCGCCTCCATATACTTTGTGAAGCGGGGCAATATCTGGGGAGTTGGCGCTCTGCATTCCATCTGGAACCTGGCCCAGGGCAATGTTTATGGCATTCGTGTCAGCGGTATGCAGACCGGCTGCTCCGTGCTGTCCTCGGAGATGGTGGCGGGACGGGAACTGATCAACGGCGGTGATTTCGGGCTGGAAGGCGGCCTGGCGGTGACGATAGTGCTGGTAGTGGGGACTTTGGTTCTGCTGATGACAAAACAGCAGCGATATGCGGAGAACTAAGCGTCCGGCAGGCATATGAAATTCGTGGGCCGAAACCCGGGAAATCCCGATTCCGGCCCATGGTTCACATTTTATTCTGCCGCGGTTTCGGATGATTTCCGGCAGCAGGCCTCGATGGCCCGGTGGATAAATTCGGCCGTGCCTGCTCCGCCCGCCCTGTCAATGTTTTCCGTAAATGGGCCTCCGGCGGCATACATCTGTCCCAGGGAGGACAGAATCTCGTCGGAGCAGGTGTAATAATGCCGGGAAATGTATTCCTGCAATTTCCTTACCTGTGCCTGTACGGCCTCCTCTTCCGGGGCTCCCTCTTTCATTCCGCCAAACTCCGCTATAATGCGCATCAGCTCCATTCCAATCTGCTGCTCTTCCTCCCGGCTTCTGCCGCCGGCTCTTTGCTCGTACTCCTGGTAGGCCGGTGTCTGCCCCCAGGATTCTTTGGCCTGTCGGGCATATTCTTCCATTTCCTGGGTATTGAATACTTGAAAATCCATTTTTTTCACTCCTGTCTTTTTAATTTCACGGGCCAGGCTGATCAGCTTCTCCAGATGCTCCTTTTTCATTTCAAGCAATGTGATCTGCTGCTCCAACGCCCTGTCCTGGTCAAAGGACGGGCTGTCCAGAATATCTTTTATTTCCCGGAGGGGAAATTCCAGTTCCCGGAACAGCAGAATGCAATGCAGTTTCTCCAGAGCCGTATCGTCATACAGCCGGTATCCTGCCTCCGTGACCTCTGTGGGATGCAGCAGGCCGATCCGGTCATAATGGTGGAGAGCGCGTATACTCACTCCCGCCAGCGCGCTTACTTCATGAACGGTCATCATATTGCTCATGCCTCCTTCCGTGTAAATATACTATAAACTATGACGTAATGTCAAAGTCAACAAGTATTTTTCTTTTGTAAGTTTTTCATTTGTAAGGGATTGCGGGAAAACAGATCCATGTTGCCACAGGAAAAATTCTGTGATATCCTACAGTTGATTTATAAAAATGCGGGACGGCCATCCCCGGGAGGTGTTACAGGCAGTGATTCACTTGCGACAGATCAGCAAAAATTATGGAGAGAAACAGGTCCTCCGGGATATCACCCACAGCTTTGCGGCGGGCAGCGCCACGGCTTTCGTGGGGCATAACGGCTGCGGAAAAAGTACCCTGTTGAAGGTACTGGCCGGGCTGGTGACGCCTACCCGGGGAGAAGTGCGGCATGACAGGCGTCTGGTCATCCACTATGTGCCTGAGAGATTCCCGGCGACCCATCTCACGGCAAAACAGTATCTGACGCATATGGGTATGATAGACGGGCTTCCCCAGGACCGGCTGTCGGAAGAAATCAGGAAGCTGGCCGGGGAATTCCATATGGAGGAACATCTGCGAAGCAAAATGACTACTCTTTCCAAGGGAACTTTGCAGAAAGTGGGAGTCATTCAGGCGCTGCTGGTGACGCCGGATGTGTTGCTGCTGGACGAACCCCTGTCGGGGCAGGACGCGGAGGCGCAGAGGGTGTTTACGGAGAAGGTGAATGAACTGCGGGGGCGGGGCGTCACTCTGTTTATGTCCTGTCATGAGCCCGAGCTGGTAGCGGCGGTGACGGAGAAATCATATACCATAGAGGGAGGGCAGCTGCTGCCCTGCCGTGAACCGGCAAGGGAGACATATCGGATACTGCTGTGCTGGGAGGGGGAGAGCGGTGCCCGGCAGCAGGCGCAGGCGTTGCTGGCTGAAACGGCGGGCGGGAAAATACAACCCTATGGGAACGGATATCAGATCATTTTACCCAGGGAGGAGTGTGACCGTTGTCTGGGCATGCTCCTGGCACAGGGATGGCGGCTCAGAGGATTGCACAAAGTCTGAGAGATCGGATCAGCGTGTGGGGAAGCAGGCCTTTGGGAAAAGGAAGGGGCGGGAGATGAAGAGCATATTGGCAATGGCAAAATATCGTTACCATATATGGAAGCAGGGACATTTGTATGTCATGCCGCTGGTGATGCTGGCGCTGTACGGCGGGTTTTGCTACAGTATCAGGCCGGCCCGGTTGGTCACATGTGTGGTGATGCTCTGTTTTGTGCTTTTTTTCACCATGGTATGGATGGGACATGCGATCGGGGACAGGGAGGACCCGGTACAAGAACAGTTGTTGTACCTGCGGGTCCTTCGGAAAAGTACATATTATATAGGAAGGAATTTGTTTCTGCTGGCGGTGCAGCTGATCTTTGCGGCGCTGGGAACGGCAATGCCGCTGCTGCTGACCGTCATGGGGACGGGCACGTTTTCCGGAGAGACTGCCCCGGGGGAATTGGCACAGTCTTTTTTTCTGCTCTGGGGCTGTGCCGGGGCGGGAATAGCCCTGGGCAGTCTGCTTTCTCCCCGGGTTATGAGAGACCGCAGGCTGTCACTGCTGCTGACCATACTCCTGACAGCAATGTCGGTCCTGAGTCCCGCCCTGAAAAAATATGCGGTGGTAAAATGGCTTGTAAGGCTCTTGCCGCCGATATCCGCTGTCGGGGAAGTCTACGGAAACAGCAACAGCTATGTGCCAAAGAGTACCTTTTTTCTCTGGGGAATCCTGTTGCTGTACAGTGCGGCCTGCCTGGCGTTCAGGGATATCATCAGCCATAAACGCGGATTTTTGTAAACTGCAACCGCGGGTTGACAGAAAAAGAGCGAAATGTACGGCGCGCTTGGTGGTTGTCAACCGGAAAAATTGCTAGAATACAGGGGACGAAACGACATATATGTGTGTGTCCATGAGCTTTCGGCGGCTGCCTGATCAGCGGCTGCGGCGATGCTCCCATGATAACTCAAAATCAGCTCGTGAGGGTGCGCCGAAGGGACTATGCACTTTAGAGCCATCGCGCAGCGATAGAAAAGTCGCGAAGGCGCAGGAGAGAAACTTCCATGAGTGTATTGTCGAATGGAAGTTCCTCTCGTGAGGGTGCGCCGAAGGGACTTTGCTCTTCAGCGCCATCGCGCAGCGATTCAAATAGGAGGACAACAATGATTCTGGCAGAAAAAATAGCGTATTTAAGGAAACAGAGAGAGTGGTCTCAGGAGGAACTGGCGGATCAGCTGGATATTTCCAGACAGTCCGTGTCCAAGTGGGAGTCAGGGGCTTCCATCCCGGAACTGGATAAGATTATAGGGATGAGCCATATATTTGATGTGAGTACGGATTTTTTATTGAAGGATGAGTACGACATCCAGGCATTATCGGAGGGCGCCCGGGAGCCGGAGAAAATAGAGGGGGTAACTTCATCGGACCCAGAGCAGGAGGATGGAGGATGCAGGCACGCGCGTTCCATCTCCCTGGAGGAGGCGGGTATTTACCTGCGCACAGTCCGGCAGACCGCCGGACAGATTGCCGCGGGAGTGCTGATCTGCATTCTCTCCCCGATCTGTCTGCTGGTGATGGGAGGCTGGTCAGAGTATGGGCCGGTGGATATTTCAGAGAATATGGCCTCGGGACTGGGGATTTCCATTTTGCTGGTGATGGTGGCGGTGGCAGTGGTTCTTTTTGTTCTGAACGGGATGAGACTGGAACCTTATGAATACCTGGAAAAGGAAGAAGTGCGTCTGCAGTACGGCGTCAGCGGCATAGTGGAGAAACAGAAGGCGGAGTATACGAAAACGTATCAGCGCAGCATGGCCCTGGGGGTGATCATCTGTATCCTGAGTGTGCTGCCGCTTATGATTGCCATAGGCTTGAATGTGGCGGAGATATGGCAGGTGTACTGCGTTGGCATACTGCTGTTCATTGTGTCTGGGGGGGTGTTTCTGCTGGTATGGGCGGGGAGCATCTGGGACAGTTATCGGAAGCTGCTGCAGGAGGGAGAGTTTTCCGCGGACGAGAAACGCCGCCGCAGGAGAATGGGCCCGTTGGCCGGTGCCTATTGGTGTCTTGTGGTCGCCATCTACCTGACAGTCAGCTTCCGGAATGACAGCTTCGACACCAGCTGGTATATCTGGCCGGTGGCCGCCCTGCTGTTCGTGGTACTTCTGGGCATCTTCCGTGCGGCAACTCAGGCCCGGGACGGAAAGTAAATGCACAAAATATCGTTTTTCAGCACGGCTGACAGGACATCCGTAGCGGTTTCTTACGGATGTCCTGTTTTGTGTTCTGGAGCGTGGCACTTTTTACATTGCGCCTGATTGTCCACGCACCTGCTGAAGCGGTCCAAATCCGGCAGGGTATATATAAAATAATTATTCCGCAGTACCCCGCCGTTTCGCAAATTCTCCCCTTTTTGCCCAGTTTGTATGGTGAAACAGGGTATATACAAAAAAATTGTCGCTCCATAGCCACTTTTTCGCGATCAGCGGGGTACTGACACACAATTTTTCTGTATATACCCTGATCTGCGGGAAAAAATCGATTTTCCTGCCCTCAGGGACTCTGGGCAGGGTATCGGGGAGGTTTTTTTTCATATATACCCCGGCCTCTGTCTGAAACAAAATATTTCGGATACGTCCATGGAAAAACGAGCATTTTTGATCATACGCCCGAGAAGAGAATACATTCGGATTTCCGTTTTGGGTTTTGAACTGTCCGGACCTGTTTGGGCCAAATTCAGGTTACACAGCTCATTATGCGTCCGTCTTTGGCCCAAATTGTGACGCACATCTGACGGAAAGCATTTTTCAAACACGCGCCGAAAAATATTTGACTCATTGCTTTTTCCAATTATGTATAATATAATAGAGGGCAAGTTGAGACATATGAGGTGAAAGGCGTTATGAAAAGCGATATGAGGAACAGAACCAACCGATTCCTGATTATAAGTTTTGTTGTCATGTTTATTTTGTGCGGATGCATATTTGTGGTTTTGATGCGTCATATCATGAATTTCAGCAAGAACACGGTTACGGAAATCAACGATTTCTATCTGGATGGAATGAGCACACAGATTACCCAGCATTTTGACACCACAGTGGAAATCAAGCTGGCGCAGGTGGAGAGCATTGTGAAAACCGTTCCGCCCCAGGGGGAAGTGCAGGGCGAGGAACTGATCGAGACCATGGCCATAAGCGGTGCCGCCAGAGACTTCCGCTTTTTGGGCCTGCTGTCGGAAACGGGCAATGTGCAGCTGATTCTGGGCGGGGAAGTGGAAATAGCGGATGAAGAGCCCTTTATGGATTCGTTAAAAGCCGGCGAAAAGAAAATCGCGGTGGCGAATGTCTCCGGAACAGACACTACGCTGGTGTTATTGGGGGTTCCCTGCGCGTATGCCATGGAAAGCGGCGAAGAAAGCATCGCCATGGTAGCCGGAATTGATGTGGATTATGTCAACAGCACACTGATCCTGGACAATCCGGGTATGGACAATTACTCCCATATAATAAGAAGAAACGGAGACTTTGTCATAAAGAGCGGCTCGGCAGTGCTGAACAACTATTATGACCGTCTGCGTAACCTGGTGCTGGAAACGGACGAACAGGGTGCCGACTACTATGCGGAAAAGATTCAGGAATCCATTGACAACAGAACGTTGTCCGCCTTTATCATATCCACCATCGAGGGAGTCAGATATGTATATGTGGTGCCTCTCCCCTACTCTGAGTGGTATCTGGTTACGGCCATGCCCTATGACACGCTGGACGCAATCATACGGGAACTGGATTTCAGCAGTCTCCGGGCGTTTCTGGCAGCAATGGTTCTGATGTTCGCAATCTTTATCATTGTATTTGTCATGTATTACAAGGTCACCAAGGCGCAGATGGTGGAGATCGACGAGGCCAGAAGCGAGGCGATCCGCGCCAACAAGGCCAAGAGCGAATTTCTGTCCAATATGAGCCATGACATCCGGACACCCATGAACGCCATTGTGGGCATGACGGCTATCGCCACAGCCAATATTGATGACCAGGCGCAGCTGATGAACTGTCTGAAAAAAATCACCCTTTCGAGCCGTCATCTGCTGGGGCTGATCAACGACATTCTGGACATGTCTAAAATAGAGAGCGGTAAGATGACGCTGAACCTGGATTTGGTTTCCCTCCGGGAGACGATGGACAGTATTGTGACGATTATACAGCCGCAGATCAAGACGAAAAACCAGGTGTTTGATGTCTTTATATCCAATATCATAGCGGAAGACGTGTACTGTGACGGGGTACGGCTCAATCAGGTGCTGATTAATTTTCTGTCCAATGCCTATAAGTTTACTCCGGAGGGCGGCGAAATCCATGTGTACCTCAACCAGGAGGAATCCCCCCGGGGAGAGGATTATGTGCGGGTGCATTTCCGGGTGAAGGACAGCGGTATGGGTATGACGCCGGAGTTCCAGAAGAAACTGTTCGAGTCCTTTTCCAGGGAGGACAATACAAGAGTACATAAAACCGAGGGTACCGGCCTGGGCATGGCCATCAGCAAGTACATTGTGGATGCCATGGGCGGAACCATAGAGGTTGCCAGCGAGACCGGCAAGGGCACCGAGTTCCATGTCACTCTGGATCTGGAGAAAGCCGATGTGAAGGAGGAAGACATGATTCTTCCCGGCTGGAACATGCTTCTGGTGGACGATGACGAGCAGCTTTGCAGAGAGACGGCCCAGAAACTGGAGGAACTGACAATTCACTGCGACTGGGTGGTTGACGGAAAGACGGCCATAGAGAGGGTGACGGAGCATCACAACCGGCAGGATGCCTATCAGATCGTTCTGCTGGACTGGCGGATGGAAGGTATGAACGGTATAGAGACCGCCAGAGAGCTTCACCGTAAATTCGGAGACGAGATGCCCATTGTGCTGATTTCCGCCTATGACTGGAGCGACATAGAGGAGGAGGCAAGGGAGGCGGGAATCTGCGGTTTTATCTCAAAACCCCTGTTCAAATCCACTCTTTATCACGGATTGTCGCAGTATATGAATCCTGTGCAGGAAAAGGCGGAAAAGCGGAAAACGCCCGCAAAGGATTTCAGCGGGGTCAGGATTTTGCTGGCGGAGGACAATGACATCAATTATGAGATTGCCAATGAACTGTTGTCCGCTATCGGGATCGAGATCGAATGGGCGCAGAACGGGCAGATCTGTGTGGAGATGTTTGAGAAGTCCGAACCGGGATACTACGATGCGATTCTGATGGATATCCGTATGCCCGTAATGTCGGGATACGAGGCGGCTCCGAAGATCCGGGCGCTTGGGCGGCGGGACGCGGAGCTGCCGATCATCGCCATGACGGCGGACGCGTTTTCAGAGGACGTTAAGAAATGCAAGGAGTGCGGTATGAATGACCACACATCCAAGCCCATAGATATGGATGTGCTGACCCGCTTGCTGGCAAAGTATCTGCACAGGTAAGCAGGCGGCAAAACCGCGAGGGTGCAGGAGAGCGCCATCGTATAATAACGATGAGATCAGGAAAGAGCGGGCTTACGGGTTCGCAGGCTTCCGATTACCGACAGGAGGTATGGCATGCATTACAGGAGACTGGGAAAAACGGATCTGATGGTGAGCGAGATCGGCTTTGGCGGGGAGTGGCTGGAGCGGATGGAACTGGAAGAGTGTCGGGCTATTTTCAAAGCCTGTCAGGAACAGGGAATCAATATTCTGGACTGCTGGATGTCCGAGCCCAATGTGCGGTCAGCCATCGGGGAATGCATCAAGGGCAGCCGGGAAAAATGGTATATCCAGGGGCACATCGGTTCTACCTGGCAGGACGGCCAGTATGTGCGTACCCGTGATATCCCCAAGGTCAGGGCGGCTTTTGAGGATCTGCTCTCCAGACTGGGCACGGACTACATAGATCTGGGCATGATCCATTATGTGGATTCGGAGAAGGAGTGGGACGAAATCGTGGCCGGGCCATTCCTGGAATACGTACATGAATTGAAAGAAAAGGGCATAATAAAGCATATAGGCTTAAGCTCCCACAATCCGAAGGTGGCCCGAAAAGCAGCGCTGTCCGGAGAGATCGAGATGCTGTTGTTCTCGCTGAATCCTGCCTTTGACCTGATGCCGCCCACGGAGAACCTGGACGATTATTTTGCAGAGCAGTACGACGCGTCGCTGGCAGGCATGGATCCGGAGCGGGCGGAGCTGTATAAGCTGTGCGAGAGTCAGGATGTGGGAATCACAGTGATGAAGGGCTATGCGGGAGGCCGTCTTTTTAGCGAGCAGGCTTCTCCCTTTGGCGTGGCGTTCACACCGGTCCAGTGCATCCACTACGCGCTGACAAGACCGGCGGTAGCCAGTATTATGGTGGGATACTCCGAGCCACGGCATGTGGCTGACGCGGTGGCGTATGAGACGGCCGCGGAGGAGGAGAAGGATTATGCCAGCGTATTGGCAACAGCCCCTCATCATGCCTATAGCCGGAAATGCATGTACTGCAATCACTGTAAGCCCTGCCCCATGGACATCGACATAGCCATGGTGAATAAACTCTATGATCTGGCTACAATGCAGGAGGAAATCCCCGCCTCTGTGAAGGCTCATTACAGGGCCCTGGAGAAAAATGCCTCCGACTGCATCGGCTGCGGCAGCTGCGAGACCAGATGTCCCTTTAGCGTGGGGATTGTAGAGCGCATGGAGAAGGCCAGAGAATTGTTTGCCGAGTGAACGGCCCCGGGGAGTAGGGGGGATGGGAAATCTGCGCTTCACTTCCGGTAAATGCTGGAAATAGAGAGGTATTATGAAGGTTTTGTGTATAATCCTGGCAGTTGCCTCTGCGCTGGCCATTGCCTTCTTTATCCTGAAATACCATATTTTAATGAATCTGGCGCTGAATGCCAGATCGACCAATCTGCTGTCCTCAGGGGACGCGGCGGAGATTCCGGCCCGGGAGGCCCGGGTCCGCAGGCAGATTCAGGAGGATGGGGAATGGATGGATGCTCTGCCCCGGGAGGATGTGGAAATTCTCTCTCAGGACGGGCTGCGGCTGGTGGGACACTATATCCCCGCTCCGGGAACTCCCCATAGGCTGGTGGTGCTTTTTCACGGCTGGCGCGGCAGCTGGACAGGGGACTTTGGCAGTATGGGCAGATGGCTCCGGGAAATCGGGTGCGATCTGCTGCTGCCGGAACAGCGGGCCCAGGGAGCCAGTCAGGGGCGATACATGGGTTTTGGTGTGCTGGAGCGCAGGGATGTGACGCAGTGGCTCCAGTATTTGGAAAAGGAGCGGCATAATACCCTGCCCGTGTATCTGGGCGGCGTATCCATGGGGGCCGCCACTGTGCTGATGGCGGCGGGAGATCAGCTGCCGGACTTTGTGAAGGGTGTGCTGGCGGATTGCGGCTTTACCAGTCCCTATGAGATGCTCTATGAGGTGGGAAGGAAATCCCTGCGTATGCGGGAGCACCCGGCCATGGATTATGTGAATCTGATCATAAAGCTCCGGGCGCGCTTTGGCATAAGGGAGTATTCCACACTGGAGGCCATGAAAAAGACGAAGCTGCCGGTTTTCTTTGTCCACGGCCTGGCGGATGACTTTGTGCCCTGGGATATGACCCGGCGGGCATACGAGGCCTGCGCTTCCCGCAAGGAGCTGCTGCTGGTGGAGGGGGCGGGTCATGTGCGCAGTTTTTTCTGCGACGGCGACAATTACCGGCGCAGGGTGGAAGTCTTTTTTGGGTGGTAGCCCGTGCTGCATCCGGCTGGTTTTTTGCACTATGGCTGCATATAGCCTGTCCAATTTGATCCGTGCATTCTGCGTCTTGCACTTTCTACATTACGCCGGATTGTCCCCCCAGGAACCTGCTGATGGAAGCTGTCCAAATTCCGCAGGGTATATATGAAAAAATTGTTCCGCAGTACCCTGCTGCTTCGCCGGATCTCCCTTTTTTGCTCTGTTTGTACGGTGGAGCAGGGTATATACGGAAAAATTGTGCGTCAGTACCCCGCTGATGGCAAAAAAGTGGATCTGGAGCGACAATTTTTCTGTATATACCCTGATATGCGGAAAAAAATCTGTTTTTCTGCCCCCAGGGACTCCGGGCAGGGTACTGGGAAGGTATTTTTTTATAGATACCCCGGCCTCTGTCTGGAACAGAATATTCCGGATACGTCTGTGGGAAAACGGACATTTTTGATCATATCCACGGGAAGAGAATATAGCGGGATTGGTCCGGACCCGTTTGGGGCAGGGGATAAAATAAAAGAGATTTCGGTAAAGTATCGTTACTGACCGGACGGAGTACCAGAGCGGGCTTCGGCATGGAGAGGAAGCGTAAATGCGGCGGGAAGCGGGAAGGAAAAAATGGATTGGCCTGGCGCTGATCATTATTCTATGTCTTGCAGGTGTATACGGGGCGGGCGTCACGGAGGATATCCCGGTATACGCCTCTTTTTCGTGTACCGCTGAAACCTGTAAGACGACTGCCCCCGCAGCGGGGCGGGGCAGCGGGCAGGGCATATATGAGACGGGTCTGCCCGCCTCCCGCCTCACGCAGAACGGCTTGCTCCGCAGGCCGGACGAAGCCTGGCCCGCGGAGAGGATACAGCAATCCCGGCCGGATCTTCTTACGCAAGGCGGACCGGGCAGACGAGTTACCCACAGATCTGCGGTGGAGGCAGACAGCGCGGCCCTGGCGGAGCTGCCGGGTGCCCCTGGCGGGTACTGTTCCCGGGACAACAGGGAAAGGTCTGTTTTCCCATGCAGCAGCAGAATCATATCTTACATACATGACCAGGACGGTCAGAAAGACAACATTCTCTCAGGAAACATATAGACAGATGTATGGATTTCCTTTGTGTCCGGTGCATGCCGCCCGGCTTGGGACATGACCCGGACACAAACAGGGAGATCCCGGCGTCTGTCCGGATTACCCTGCCCATGGCGGGGCATTTGAGGTTCCCGGATTTCTGCTGTGCAGGAACCGGGAAGGGATGCAATCTGTTGAATCATGAGAGGATGGTAAAATATGTTACAGGATATATTTGTGGGGATTATGTGTGTCATTGTAGCGGGGGTGGCCGTATGGGGATGGTGGCTGGAAAACGGGCCCGATCGTTCCGAAACTAAAGATCCTGAAAAGAAGGACCGGGATCAGAAGAAGGATAAAAAGAGCTGACCGCCGAGGGGACTATACCCTTTAGAGGCTTCGCGCAGCGATTTAATCAGGAGGTATTATGACGAGTCAGATATACAGATTACTGGAAGATTATATGCTGTCCTGCATGGGGGACAGCGCCCACGACAAGGAGCATATTTACCGGGTGCTGTACAGCGCCCTGGAGATTGCGGAGGAAGAGGAGCAGGAGGTGGACTTTGACGTACTGATCTGCGCCTGCCTGCTTCATGATGTGGGGCGCAGAGAGCAGTTTGAGGACCCGTCGCTGTGCCATGCCCGGGTGGGGGCGGAAAAGGCATACCGCTTTCTGGTGGAACAGGGCTTTGAAGAAGAGTTTGCAGCCAGGGTGAGGCACTGCGTTCTGACCCATCGCTACCGGAACAACCATGAGCCGGAAACTCTGGAAGCCAGGATACTTTTTGATGCGGACAAGCTGGATGTGACAGGCACCATAGGCATTGCCCGGACGCTCTTTTACAAAGGAAGGGTGTCGGAGCCGCTGTACACCGTGGATGAACAGGGCAGGGTACAGGACGGCTCCGGGGACACAGAACCGTCTTTTTTAAAGGAATATAAGTACAAGCTGGAGAACATTTATTCTCATTTCTACACAAAGAAGGGTGCGGAGATGGCCCGGGCCCGCCGACAGGCGGCGGAAAGCTATTATAGGAGTCTGCTGGAAGAGGTGCGTCCTCTGTATGAGAAGGGCAGGCAGGCGCTGGCGGGACGTGTCACGGACAGCGCGGAATAAAGCTCAGAAATAAAGCTCAGAAGGGGAATTCTGGAACTTCCCTGTTGATACTTTACAGGAAAGTGCGTATAATAAATCTGTCATATACTGACAGGAGGTTATTATGAATGAATCGATAAAGCGCAACATTCTGTTGAATCCGGGGCCGTCCACGACCACGGACACGGTCAAGATGGCTCAGGTAGTGCCGGATATATGCCCCCGGGAGAAAGAGTTTGCCGCTCTGATGAAGGACCTTCGGCGGGACCTGGTGAAGATTGTCCACGGGGATCAGGAGAAATACACCTCCGTGCTTTTCTGTGGCAGCGGAACCATCAATATAGATGTGTGTCTCAATTCTCTGCTGCCCGAAAACAAAAAGATTCTGATCGTGAACAACGGGGCCTACAGCCAGCGGGCGGTGGAAATCTGCAGCTATTACGGACTGCCCCATATTGACCTGCAGTTTCCGGCGGATCAGCTTCCGGATCTGCGGCTTGTGGAGAAGACCCTGGCCGAGAACGAGGATATCGCGCTGGTACATACCACCCACAACGAGACGGGCACAGGTATACTCAACCCCATCCGGGAGATCGGAGAACTGGCGCACCGGTATCATGCGGTCTTTACGGTGGACACCACTTCCACGCTGGCCATGCGTCCCATCGACATTGAGGCGGAAAATATAGATTTCTGTATGGCATCGGCCCAGAAGGGACTGATGGCTATGACGGGTCTGTCCTTTATTATCGGGAACAGGGAGATTATAGAGCGGTCCAGACTGTATCCCAGGCGTTCCTACTATTGTAACCTGTTCTTACAGTATGACTGTTTTGAGAAGACAGGGGAGATGCATTTTACCCCGCCGGTTCAGACCATCTACGCCACATTGCAGGCGCTGAAAGAGTATTTCGCGGAGGGGGAGACGGAGAAATGGAACAGACATACCAGGGTATTCAACGCCATCCATAAGGGCCTGGAGGAACTGGGCTTCAGAGACCTGATCCGGAGGGAGTGGCAGGCTGGGCTGGTGGTGTCGGTGCTGTATCCGGAAGATGAGAACTGGGATTTTGAGAAGATACATGATTACTGTTATGAGCGGGGCTTTACCATCTATCCCGGGAAGGTGGCCAGGACCGATACGTTCCGCCTTTGCGCGCTGGGGGCCATCGACGAACAGGATATCCGGGATTTTTTTGTGGTACTGAGAGAGGCGCTGGAAACGTATCATGTGGCGATTCCCATAAAGTACACAGGGAGGGCGGAGTAGACAATGAAGACGGTATATACTTGTTTTTGCACGGATGTGATTCACGAAGGACATCTGAACATTATCCAAAAAGCCCGGGAGTACGGGGAGGTGGTGGTGGGAGTCTTAAGCGACCGCGCCATGATCCGCTTTAACCGTTTTCCCACCATCTCCTTTGAGGAGAGAGTGCAGATTGTCAGGGAGATGGACGGAGTAAGCCGGGTGGTGGTGCAGGACGAGATCGCTTATGACGAGGTGATCCGGCAAATCCGTCCGGACTATGTGATTCATGGGGACAACTGGATCAGCGGCCCCATGAAGGCGGTGCGGGATCAGGTGGAGGCGGCCCTGAAGGAATACGGCGGGGAAATCATAGACGTCCCCTATACGTACAATGAGAACGTGAAGCGGATTGATGCCCGCATCCGTGAAAAGGTGGGCATGCCGGAATACCGCAGGAAACGTCTGCGGCTGCTTCTGTCCCTGTGCCCCATTGTCAAGACCATCGAGGTGCACAGCGGGCTGACGGGGCTGATAGCGGAAAAGACGATTGTGGAGCGGGGCGGGGAGCTGGATCAGTTTGACGCCATGTGGGTGAGTTCCCTGTGCGATTCTACCGCCAAGGGCAAGCCGGATATTGAACTGGTGGATATGACATCCCGTTTCAGGACCATAGATGACATTATGGAAGTGACAACGAAGCCCATCATTTTCGACGGCGATACGGGCGGACTCATCGAACACTTTGTCTACACGGTGCGGACGCTGGAGAGGATGGGAGTCTCGGCCATCATCATCGAGGACAAGACGGGGCTTAAGAGAAATTCGCTGTTCGGGACGGAAGTTTCACAGACGCAGGATACGGTGGAGCACTTCTGTGAGAAAATAGCGGCGGGCAAGAGGACGCAGCTCACGGATGCCTTTATGATTATCGCCCGGATCGAGAGTCTGATACTGGAACAGGGCATGGAGGACGCCCTGACGCGCGCCAGGGCCTATGTGGGAGCGGGCGCAGACGGGATCATGATACACAGCCGCAGGAAGGACCCGGCAGAAATTCTGCAATTCTGTGATTTATTCCGGCAGGAAGACCAAAGGACCCCCATTGTGGTGGTGCCCACCTCCTTCAACTCAGTCACGGAGGAGGAGCTTATGGCACATGGGGTCAATATTGTGATCTACGCCAATCAGCTGACCAGAAGCGCGTTCCCCGCCATGCAGCGGACGGCGGTGGATATCCTGAAAAATCACCGCGCCAGAGAGGTGGATGAGCGGCTGATGCCCATCGGCGAAATTCTCACATTGATCGACGAGCTGTAGGCGGCGCGGGCGAAGCCTGTGCATATACAGGCGGAGGAAAAACAGATGGAATATGCGATTATTATGGCATCGGGAATGGGAACCAGACTGCGGCCGCTGACGGAAAGGACTCCCAAACCTCTGATCCCGGTCAACGGCGTCCCCATGATTGAAACGGTCATTGAGGGGCTGCGGAGAAGAAAAACGGAAAGAATCTATATAGTGGTGGGTTATCTCAGAGAACAATTCTCCTATCTGGAGGAAAAATACGACAACGTGACCCTGATTGAAAACCAGGATTACCAGCGGGTGAATAATATTTCTTCCATATACAGGGCTTCCTCTGTCCTGGGAATGGGCGATTGCTTTATCTGCGAGGCTGATCTGTATATCGCCGCCCCCGAAATATTTGACGCGGTGATGGAACAATCCTGCTATTTCGGAAAATATGTGGAGGGATATTCCGGAGACTGGCTGTTTGAGCGGGACGGAGAAGGATATATCACCCGCGTGGGAAAAGGAGGGAATAACTGCTACAATATGGCAGGTATCTCCTGGTTTAGGCAGGCGGACTGCTTGATTCTGCGGGATGCCATTAAGGAGGCTTACCGGAGGCCGGGATATGAGGAGCTGTTCTGGGATGAAGTGGTGGACCGCAATCTGGACAGGCTCAGGCTTACGGTACATCCCATAGAGGAGGGGCAGATCTACGAGATCGACACGGTGGAGGAGCTTGGAAGACTTGACAGGGACCTGCGGTCAGCCGGAGGGAGGAAAGTCTGGAAGTAAAATTTCCGGATACGGATTGGCGCGGAAAAGAGGAAAAAATGAAAGCGGAAAAGTTCGTGGAGCTTATTGGGGCGGATTTCTATACGGGGGTGCCGGACTCACAGTTGAAGGCGCTGTGCGATTATCTGATGAAGCGTTATGGCATCGACCCGGTACATCATCTGATTGCCGCCAATGAGGGCAACTGCGCCGCCATTGCGGCGGGCTATCATCTGGCTACCGGAAAAATACCGGTGGTCTACATGCAGAACAGCGGGGAGGGAAATATCATCAATCCGGCGGCCTCTCTGCTGAGCGATAAGGTGTACGCGATACCGGTGATTTTTGTTATCGGGTGGCGTGGAGAGCCGGGTATACATGACGAGCCTCAGCATATCTATCAGGGAGAGGTTACGCTGAAACTGCTGGAGGATATGGACATCAGCTCCTTTGTTGTGGGAAAAGAGACTACGGAGGAGGAACTGAAAAGGGCGCTGGAGGGATTGCAGAGCGTTCTCGCCGCGGGGAAGTGTATCGCGCTGGTAGTGCGCAAATCGGCGCTGTCCTTTGACGGAGACATGGCTTACGGCAATGAACATGCCATGACCCGGGAGGAGATCATCCGCCATATAGCCGCTGCCGCCGGGGAGAGCCCGATTGTCTGCACCACCGGGAAGGCGAGCCGGGAACTGTTTGAAATCAGGGAGGCCAATGGACAGAGCCATCAATACGATTTTCTCACAGTGGGGTCCATGGGGCACAGTTCTTCCATTGCTCTTGGGATTGCGGCCAATAAGCCCGGCACCAGGATCTGGTGTATTGACGGGGACGGCGCCGTGCTGATGCATATGGGCGCCATGGCTGTGATCGGGGCAAACCGCCCGAAAAATCTGGTGCATGTGGTGATCAACAACGGAGCCCATGAAACCGTGGGCGGAATGCCCACGGTGGCGGGAGGGATAGATCTGCCCGCCATCGCCAGAGCCTGCGGCTACCCATATGCCGTTTCTGTGGACAGCTTCGGGGAACTGGACCGGGAGCTGACCGCCGCGGCCGGGCGGGATGCCCTGACTCTGATAGAGGCCAGATGCGCCATCGGGGCCCGGGCGGACCTGGGACGCCCCACCACCAGCGCCGGGCAGAACAAGGCGGCGTTTATGGAATATCTGGCGGAACTGTCGTAAAATTGCCCGGCGTCCGGCTCAAAGCCCGGATGCGTAACAGGGGCTTCTGCGCTCAGCACACAGCCAAGCAGGGCCGTTTCATACAGGCTGATTCCGGATGGCGCACCGGGGCATAAAAGCAGTGATGCAAAACCGCGGCAGCGCCTGCGCCGCGCGGAAAGGGGTAAGTCCGGAATCAGCGGGAATCAGGTGAATATGAAGAAATTTGGATTGTCGTTTCTGAATGTATTTTTACTGACATTTATGTTGTTGATCTTTGGCCCGGCGGAAATATTTTTTGCCAATGCCACAGAGTTCGAATTTGTCTACGGAGAATTTGCGGGATATCTGGCGGTGGCCGCGGTGGGAGCGGCCGCGGTGGCGGGCGGTCTGCTGACGGTTTTGCCGGAGGGGCTGTACCGTCTGGTTATGTCCCTGATCTTTGGCGTCTCGGCGGCGGGCTATCTTCAGGTGATGCTCTTAAACCGCAAGCTGGATCTTCTGGGTCTTAACCCGGAGGGCTACCAGGTGGAGACAGGCGCGGCGGCGGGTAATCTTTGCGTATGGCTGCTGATCCTTGCGGGCGTCATCGCACTGGCCTATGTCAGAAAAGAGATCTGGAAGGGCCTGGTAAAGTACGGCGCGGCATTTCTGCTCTGCGTTCAGGCCGTGGCCCTTGTGTCCCTGCTGGTCACGGCCAGGGAGGACGCGTATCACCACGAGGCCCAGGAATGGCATCTGACCGGGGAAGAGCAATATGTGGTGTCCGCCAGGGAAAATGTGATTCTGATCATACTGGACTATTTCAGCAATCAGGACCTGCTGGAAGTGCAGGCGGCATACCCGGATGTGATGGATTGTCTGCATGATTTTACCTATTATAACAATACGGACTGCAATTACTATGGCACTTTTCCCTCCGTCACCCATATGCTCACAGGCAAGGAGGTGGACGCCTCCATACCTGTCAATGACTGGTTCTATAAGGTGTGGACGGACCCGGATACCATTTCTTTTTATGAACAGCTGCGGGAAAAGGACTATGTGGTCCATTTATACAGTCCGGACACCCATCATCTGTGCGGAACCAATGATGCGGAGATTTTCAGAACCTGTTTCTCCAATGTGACCAATTCCCCCAGGAAGGTGGATGTATATTACAAGCTGCTGTTTAAGACCATGACCAAGATGTCCTGTTACCGGATGATGCCGGAGCTGCTGAAAAATGTTTTTTACACGGAGGGCTCTGAATACGCGGATATCATCACCTATGAGGACGACATCATCCATCACAACAACGCGGATTTTTACCGGGGGCTGCTGGATACGGGACTGACGGCGGACAGGGATTCCAACTATTTCATTATTCAGCATCTGCTGGGCACACACGAATATACCACCACGGCGGACTGTAGGCAGAGTCCCGGGTCCACTCTGGAGGAGACGGCAAAGGGCTGCATGGTCATGGTGGAAGAGTATCTCAATCAGCTGAAAGAGGTTGGCGCATATGACAACTCGACGATTATTGTAACCTCGGATCACGGAGATATGGTGGATTCCCAGGTGATCTTTTACATCAAGGAACCGGGCGTCACAAGGGAGGCCGCGGCGGAAACCAATGCTCCCATCTCGCTGTGCGAGCTGCGTCCCACAATAGCCCGGGCCGCCGGACTGGACAGCGCCCGGTTCGGGCGGACAATATATGAATTTGCCGAGAACGAGCAGAGAGAGCGGCAGGTCTGGGTCCGGGATTCCGACATCCGCTATACCATCGTTCAGAACTATGCCGAGGACAGGATTGGCTATGCCAATATCTATAAAGTCTATAAGTATACAGGAGATTATGACGATCTGCTTTTACAGATTGAGCAGGAACAATATGATGTGGTGCAGATGGTGGATTCCTTTTTCTAGAGTCATAGTACTCCATCCGGCACTATGCATCATTCAATAAAATAGAGGACGGCTGTCACCGTGCGATGGATCAGGCGCGGTGACAGCCGTTTTTTTATTGCGGATCAGGAAATCCCTGCTCCGTGAGGACTCTCTTCTGTTCAGGAAATCCCTGAATCCATCATCGTGTCCTGTGCCCGGAGATCATTAATATTCTTATATGAAACAACAGTTCCAAATTTTCACACCTCGCCAGAAAAATATTTGCAATCATACCGCACATGATATATAATAACAAATATTTCGGAGTTATTTTGTTGTATACAAGCCGAGAGGCGGGAAAGGCGAGGTTATTGAATATGAGGAAGTCAGCAGGCAGAGCGTTATCATTTATCTATTTTTTCGGTTGCTTTTATACATTGTTCACTCTTCCGGTGCATGCGTATATTGACCCTTCCGCGGTGACATACATCATCCAGGCGGTGGCAGGCGTGCTGATTGCTCTGGGGGCGGCGCTTACCATTTTCCGCCACAAGATTTTCAAATTTTTTCGGGGCAAGAAGAAGGACAAAGAGGAAGAGAGCAAGATAGAGTTCAAGGATGTACAGGAATAAGGGCGGAAGAAAGAGCGCTTCCGGCGGAAAAGATTTTTCAGACATGTTCCGGAAAAGCGCGCGAGGGTACACAGAGGAAAGGCGGGGAGAGGTCAATTGAGCGAGATTACAGTCAGGATAGTGGACGCGATGGCGGCCCTGATCGACGGGTGCTATGCGCTGTGTCATAATTATTGGATTGCCATATTTCTTTTTACGCTACTGACGAAAGTGATTCTGCTGCCTCTTTCTGTGTGGATACAGAAAAATTCCATAAAGACCGTCAGGATGGAGCCGGAACTCAACCACATCAAGGCTGTATACGCAGGCAATCAGGAACTGATCTCCGAGGAACAGTACAAGCTGTTCAAGCGGGAAAAATACAGTCCCTTCGGTGATCTGATTCCGCTGTTTGTGCAGCTTGCGCTGCTGATGGGCGTGGTGGAAGCGGTGAAGAAGGGGACGCCCCTTACCGTTATTCCCATACAGGCCCTGGGAGTGACGCTGCTGATTCCGGCGGTGGCGGCGGCATCCGCGTTCGTTATGTGTTTTGTGCAGAATAAGATCAATGTGCTGCAGTCCGAGCAGGGGGCCCTGAACCAGTATGGGACCATGATTTTTTCTGTGGGACTGTCTCTGTACCTGGGATTCTTTGTGTCTGTCGGCGTGGGCTTTTACTGGATATGCAGCAATCTTTTATCCACTTTACAGCTTGCGCTGCTGAATGTCTGGATCAATCCCAGAGACTATATTGACTATGAGGCTCTTGAGAAAAGCAAGGAGGAGCTTAAAGAGGCCAGGGCCTTTATGACGGACAGGAAGAAACAGGGGCGTAACAATCCCTGCCGCAAAAAAGAGAAGGCGGATTATAAACGCTTTTTGTCCGGGCAGAGGAAGAAACTGGTTTTTTATTCGGAGAAAAACGGATTCTACAAATATTACAAGAATATTATAGAAGAGATCATCCGGCGGACCAATATTGTAGTGCATTATATCACCAGTGATCCGGAGGATGAGGTATTTTCCCTGGAAAGCCAGCAGTTTGTCCCCTATTATATCGGAGAGAACCGGCTGATCGTGCTGATGATGAAGCTGGAGGCCGATGTGATGGTGATGACCACGCCGGATCTGGAGAATTTTCAGTTGAAGCGTTCCTATGTGAAGAAGGATATCGAATATATCTATGTGCCCCACGATGTGAACAGTTCCAATCTGACGTTCCATAAGGACGCACTGGATCATTTTGACACGATTTTTGTGTCCGGTGTGCAGAACAAGTCCGAGATCCGGGAGCGGGAGGAAAAGAACGGGCTGCCCTCCAAGAATCTGGTGGAATGGGGTTCCAGCGTCATCGACAATATGGCGGCGGCCTATGAGGAGACAGAGAAGGACAAAAAAACAATCCTGATCGCCCCTTCCTGGCAGAAGGACAATATCATGGATTCCTGCATAGAGGAGCTGCTGGACGCTTTAAAGGGCCGCGGCTACCGGGTGGTGGTGCGCCCTCATCCCCAGTATGTGCGCCATTTTGAGGAGAAGATCGACCGTCTGGCCCGGAAATATGCCGGGCAGGGGATAGAGGTGCAGAAAGATTTCTCCTCCAACAAGACGGTGTATGAAGCGGACGTGCTGGTGACGGACTGGTCCAGCATCGCTTTCGAGTACGCGTTTTCCACCCTGAAACCGGTGCTGTTTGTCAACACGCCCATGAAGGTGGTGAATCCGGACTATCAGGAACTGCAAACCATTCCCATTGATCTGGTGCTGCGGGACAAGGTGGGGATCTCCTTAAATCCGGACAGCCTGGAACAGGTGGAAGAGGCTGTCCGCTCCCTGTTCTGCGATAACCGGTTTTCCAGGGAGTCCCTTGCGGCGCTTCGGGATGCCTATATCTACAATGTGGGACACAGCGGCGAAGTCGGGGCGAAGTATATAATCGGACGGCTGGTGGAGATACAGCAGGGCTGAAATTCTTTCTATAAAAATACCATAAATTCTATGAAAATTTTGTGATTTCTATAGACGAACCGGAAGGCCGGAGGTAAAATGATTTCCAGATATTTTACCCCGGCCTGTTTTGTGCCGCAGGGCCCAAGGGGAATAGAATATAATCCGGATGCTGACGCATATTTTTGCGGGACGGAGTTATATTTCATGACAGGTCTTTATTATACATAGAAACAGCGGCACGGAAATGAGGAGTTATGCTATGAAATCTGTTGGAAAGTGGCTCAAAAAGCATAAAAAGCTGTGTATCTTTCTGGTGATCGTCCTGATTCTGGGGGTTCTCATCGGAAAGTTTGTCAGCAGCGTACAAAAAGCGGCACAGACCATGATGACCATGCTGACGCAGCAGGAGACGGCGGTTATAGAGCGTCGTTCCCTGGTGGAGAGCGTCTCCGCCACAGGCTCCGTCACCAGCGCGGGCAGTAAGAACGTGTCGGCGGAGGTGACAGGGGTGAAGTCTCTGAGTGTGCCGGTGCAGGTGGGAGATCTGGTGGAGGCGGGCGATTTGCTGTGTCTGTTTGATACGGCGGATCTGGAGGAGAATCTGGCGGACGCGGAGCTTACTCTGAGTGTGGCCCAAAGGAGAACGCAGCTGGATCTGGATTCCGCGAAACGGAGTCTGGCGGAGGCAGGGATCTCCGTACAGGTGGATATGTCCCGTATGGAGGAGCAGGTGGCCAGCGCCCTGAGAAGCTATGAGGAAGCCAGGGAGACCATGAACAAGGCGGGGTCCAGCTATGGCAATGCCAATAACAACAGCACGGAGATCAGGAAAGCCCTGGAGGGATATCAGGCACAGCTGGCCAAAGTCAATGAGCAGCTGAGCGCACAGCCTGAATCCGCCGCTTCCGTGTCCGGCGGAGATGTCGGTGCCTCTGACAGGGAGGCGCTGGAGGCGGAAGCCCAGCGGCTGGAGCAGCTGATTACGGAATATCAGATGAAATACAGTACGGCCCAGGAGACGGAGCGGGGACTGAAATCCGCTTACGATCAGGCGGTGACGGCGGTGAACAATGCCTACGACGCCTACAACCGGCAGCTCCAGAGCCAGGAGGATACCATCCGAAGCGGCGGCAGCACTTTGCAAAGCAGACAGGACGGCGTGACCTCCAGCCAGTTAAACGCCTCCACCTCGGGGATGAGCGATCAGCAGCAGATTGACCGGTATCAGGAGCAGATCGCCGCCTGCACGGTGACGGCGCCGGCTTCCGGGGTGGTGACGGCGGTAAACCTGGAGACAGGGGACAGCTACAACGGCGGCACCATAGTGACCATCGAGGATATCAGCAGCTATGAAGTGACCGTGGAGATCGATGAGTATGATATCAGCAAGATCAAGGAGGGCCAGAGGGTGGCGATCAAGACCAACGGTACCGGGGATTTGGAGCTGGAGGGAAAGGTGCTCTCCATCGCTCCCCGGGCTACCGGAGGGTCCAGCGTGACTTACACGGTGAAGGTCAGCATTGACACGCCCTGCGAAGATCTGCGCATGGATATGACCGCCAAGCTGAGCATTATCATCAGCAGCAGGGAAAATGTACTGACAGTGCCCTACGCCGCCGTGCAGACCGCGGAGGACGGCAGCTTCTATGTGGAAGTGGTGGACGAAAGCGCAGGGGCGGCTTCAGGAGAAGCGGATGGAAGTAGCCAGCCCGCAGGCCAGGACCGGCCGGACGGAAGCGGTGAGCCCGCAGGCCAGGGCCAGCCGGACGGAAGCGTTGAGCCCGCAGGCCAGGGCCAGCCGCTGGGAAGCGGTGGGCCGGGGCTGCCCGCCGCGCCCGGCGGCAATGCCGCATTGCCGGACAGCTTACCCACCAGGCGTGTTCCGGTGACCAAGGGCATTGAGAGCGATTATTATGTGGAGATCTCCGGAGAGGGGATCGTGGAGGGCCTGGAGGTGATCGTGCCTGCGGATAACAGTCTGGAAAACCTGAATGATCTGATGCTCCAGATGGGCCCCATGGGAGGATTTTGATGAGCAGGCGGGCAGTGATTGAGCTGGAGGATATCTATAAGCGTTTTTACATCGGGACTCCCAATGAGCTTACGGTATTAAACGGCATCAATCTGACGATTTACGAAGGAGAATTTGTGGCCGTGGTGGGGGCTTCCGGCAGCGGCAAATCCACGCTGATGAACATCATCGGCGCGCTGGACCGTCCCACCCAGGGCCGATATCATCTGGACGGCGTGGATATGGTGGCGGCCAAAGACAGGGAATTGTCGGGCATCCGCAACCGCAAGATCGGCTTTGTGTTCCAGACTTATAATCTGATCGCCAAGACCAATGCCCTGAAAAATGTGGAGATGCCCATGCTCTACGGGGGTGTGACGGGCAGAAAACGGGTGGACCGGGCCAAGCAGCTGCTGGCCATGGTGGGCATGGAGGACCGCATGAAGCATCTGCCGGAGGAACTCTCCGGAGGGCAGAAGCAGCGTGTGGCCATCGCCAGAGCCATGGGCAATGACCCGGCTATCATTCTGGCAGACGAGCCCACCGGCGCGCTGGACTCAGGCACCGGGCGTATGGTGATGGACCTGTTCCACAAGCTGCATAAAGAGCAGGGAAAAACCATTGTGCTGATCACTCATTCCCCGGAATTGGCGGAGGAGACGGAGCGGGTGGTCACCATCAAGGACGGCTGTATCATCGGGGAAAGGCAGGGAGCTTGCGTATGATGATGTTCTATGAAAACGTGCGGTTGGCGCTGTTCAGCCTGAAGGCGAACAAGATGCGCGCGCTGCTGACCATGCTGGGCATTATTATCGGTATTTCCTCCGTCATCGCCATCATGACCGTGGGGCAGTCCCTGACCTACACCATGACCGAATCCATGAGTTCTCTGGGGGTCAACAATATTACAGTGGCTTTGCAGCAAAGGCCCCAGGAGGAGGAGACCACGGAGGAGGGGATGTCCTTCGGGGGCGGCATGGGCAGGCAGATGGCGGGCGAGGAGGACTACTTTACCCGGGAAATGCTGGAAAACTACTGTGAAACCTATGCGGGCTCGGTGGCGGGGATCTCCGTCACCGAGGGCCTGGGGCAGAGCAGGCTGCAGGATCAGGGCCTGTACGCCAATGTGAGTGTGACGGGCACCAGTCTGGGGTATTTTCTGGCCAACGATCTGGAGCTGCAGGCGGGCCGATATTTCAGCGCTACGGAGATGGACGAGGGACGCAGGGTGGCCATGGTCTCCGGCATCGTGGTGGACAATATGTTCGGCGGCGATGAGCAGGAGGCGCTGGGCAGTGTGCTTCAGGTGAATCTGGGAGACAAATATTTTGACTTCGCGGTGGTGGGCGTGTACAAGTACGAGCAATCCGCCATGGGCATGTCTCTGGTTTCGGAGAAAGATACTCAGACGGATTTTTACATACCCCTCAAAACGGCCCAGGAAATCAGCCACTCCCAGGGGTTCGCCCAGTTTACCGTGATCACGTCGGACGGGCTGGACAGCGATGCCTTCGCGGAAACCACGGCCAGCTTTTTTGCGCCTTATTACCGCAACAACCGGGATTTCCAGCCTATGGCGTTCAGCATGGCTTCCATGGTGGAGATCATGTCGGATATGATGTCCACCATCACCACGGCCATCGCCGTGATCGCGGGCATCGCGCTGCTGGTGGGAGGCATCGGCGTTATGAACATTATGCTGGTGTCCATCACCGAGCGGACCCGGGAGATCGGCACCCGCAAGGCGCTGGGCGCGCCCAACAGCGCCATACGGCTGCAATTTATCATCGAGTCCATTGTGATCTGTCTGATTGGCGGTCTGATCGGCATTGTGCTGGGGGTCATACTGGGTATGAGCGCGGCCAATCTGCTGGGGGCATCCGCCACTCCCTCCATGGGAAGCATCCTTCTGTCTCTGGGCTTTTCCATGGCTATCGGCATCTTTTTCGGATATTATCCGGCCAACAAGGCGGCCAAGATGGACCCCATCGAAGCGCTGCGGTACGAGTAAGCGAAGTCAGGAGGACAAAATGGCGTATAAACTGGCAATATTTGATTTGGACGGCACGATTCTGGATACCCTGGAGGATCTGGCGGACGCGACCAATTTCGCTCTCAGAGAGCATGGCTACCCTGAACGCACCATAGAGGAGGTGCGCCGGTTTGTGGGCAACGGCATTCGCCGGCTGATCGAGCGGGCGGTTCCCGGGGAACTGACAACGGAGGAAATTGACAGGGTACACAACACTTTCTCAGCCTACTATCAGCAGCACTGCGCGGACAAGACCAGGCCCTATGAAGGGATTTTACAGCTGCTTGAGCGTCTGCGGGCGGCGGGATGTCTTACGGCGGTGGTCTCCAACAAGGCGGACGCCGCCGTGCAGCCCCTGTGCCGACATTACTACAAGGGGCTGTTTGACTATGCCGTGGGCGAGCGGGCGGGCATCCGCCGCAAGCCCGCCCCGGATTCCGTGCAGGAGGTGCTGCGCCGCCTGCGGGTGGACCCGGCGGACGCCGTATATATCGGAGACTCCGAGGTGGATATCCAGACGGCGGCCAACGCGGGGCTGGACAGCATCATTGTCACCTGGGGCTTCCGGGAGCGGACTTTTCTGGAAAGCCAGGGCGGGCGGCGCTTTGTGGACAGGCCGGAGGAGATTGAGGGGATTGTACTGAAAGAAAAATCAATTCTGCCGTAGTCTTTCAACCGTTGTTTTTTTCATCATACGGTTTGCAAACAGCAAGGGAATGAACCAGCAAAACGCAAGCAGGATCGCTGTAAGGACAGGCATCATCCAAATCGGATAACTAAAAGCGGCATATTGTACGATCCCCTTAAATACGTAAAATGCAGAAAAAAGTAATACGTGCCCAACTGTTACACACAGAGCAAGTGATATAATCGCATACCAGAATCCTTCCATTTGGAGCATAAGGCGGCATTGTTTCTTTGTCATGCCGATGCTTTCCATAACAGACAGCTCATGCCTGCGGGCCTGAATATTGGTAAACATGATATTGGCAAAATTGATCATGCCGATAAAGGCCAGTACAAAGGCAATGCCACCGCCTAAAGTATAGAGTGTGATTTTAGCGGAATGCAGCCCTTCTGCAAGTTCGGCCTTTGAAGTTAAGGAAATCGCCCCTGTTTGATTGCATAGTTCCCGAACAGAGGAAATCACTTGCTTTTCATTTGCTGAATTGACATCAATGCCAAGCCGGGAAATACAGGCGTCGGGAGAAATACGCTCCATCGCCGTTTCACTGACGAAAATATATGGGGCATCTGTACTTAACCCACCGTAATAACTGCCGGGAAGAAAACCACCAATAGGCAGTTCCAGCAAATCTCCATCTGCAACGGCCTCAAATTCACTTATATGCCCACATTGGAAACGAACCGTCTGATCGATTGGAAATAATGCTGGCTTGTCAGCAACCAATAAGCCAGAATCCCCATTATAAAATTCTTCGTAGTCCATACCATTTTCAACGATATAGCCTTTGAGTTTTTCGGCATCAATGCTGACTAACTGCGTATAAAACCGATTGGGGTATTGTCCATAGTAATCAGCTTCGGGTGCTTCCATTCCCTGTGACTGATATTTGTCCAGAATATACGAATAGAACATTTCTTCTGAATACTCCGGAATAATCGTTTGTTCTCTCTGCAAGCTGATATTCCCGATCCCCTCCATCGAATATAACTCATTGATGAAATTCCTGTCAAAAAGTTGTTCTTGTCCGCCCCTATAACCCAGGGCAAGGGTTTGATTGGTAAGTTCAATATCATGCTCCATAGCACTGTTTATGAAGTTATCTGTACTCATGCTTTGAATTAAGAGTGTAACAACCAGACAGGCGGTAATTCCCAAAAAGACAGACAGGACAACAAGGACACTTTTCCTTTTTGTCCTCTGTATATTCCGCCAGGCCATCCCAGATGCCGAAAAATGTTTGCTTTTAAGTTCTGGCTTTATTTCTGCGGTTTCACTTTGATAGTATAAAGCAGTTATGGGTGAAATTCTTTTTGCTGTTTTGATGGGTTTGCGGACCGACAACAAAACGGTGACAAGAGAAAACAGCGCAGCGCCAATGTAAATGACGGGCCGTTGTGCCACTGTAATCCCCGTATTGGCTTCTGTAAGAGTGCGGAGCGCCAAGGGAATAACAAAATGAGATAGCGCAAAGCTGCCAAGCAGACCGGCGATAATTCCAAAACAAGCAATTTTCACAGTCTGTCGTGAAATGATTTTTCCAATTTGCCTTGAAGTCGTTCCGATTGTTCGTAACTGCCCATAAAACCGGACATCATTTGATACTGAAATGTAAAACACATTATAGATCAAAAGATATCCGCACAGAACAATTCCAAGTCCAAGGATCATACAGACAGCGATTGTCTGAAAATTCGTGTTCCCGTCCAATAAATCGGGATTGACGGAAAGCGTCTGCCCACTGCTTAATTTCAGACTGCTTTCTATGCCGGAAGCGATTTTGGCAATGTTCTGTGTATCAGAGAAATGCATATCTGCTGTCGTTTTCTGGTTGCTCCAAACGTCAAATCCCACTTCATTGCAGAACGCTTCGGACACAGGCAGATAAGCAATATTCCCGTCCCCTATATAATCGTACTCATCAAACCAACCTGATAAACGAAAAGTTTTTTGTTCTGCTTCCTCCATGGAGCCGCTTTGATAAGAAAATGGCAGTTCCATTCCAATATAAGGTTCTATGACATTCCATTTTTCCAACACCCAAGTGGGAACCATAATCTCGTCTGTACTGTTGGGATAAGTGCCATAGATCTTTTCCAAGACAGGAACACGATGGTTTTCCCATTCCGAGGTATTATAAAACCGCAGGCCATAAAAAAGACCTGCGCCATTTGTGTCAAAATCAGCATGAACAAAGCTCGGTAAAAACACATCGGCCCGTACGCCTACACAATCTATTTCTTCCGAACCTGCCAATATTTTGTACTGCTCCAAAGATGGAGCATTTAAGGCAGCATGCCCCGTCGTGCCTCTCGTCTGTTCTTGTTGAAGCTGCCATGAGCTGATATAACTGCCGCCAATTAAGAAAACAGTGCAGATCAAAAGAGTAGTCAGAGAAATGGCCAATGCCGCAATGCTGTTTCTGATTTTGATCTGCTGAAAACTGCGTTTTGCCAGTTTTTTAATGATTGTCCTATTGTTGTTCCCAAACAAAATATCATTCATCGTCTGCGCCCCCTTTACTCGGAAATCCTGCCGTCCTCAATGCGGATAATACGGTCGGCAAGCTGGACGACTTCGTTGTTGTGTATAATCATGGTAGCACCATCCTTTCTGTGATGCTGCCATCATAACAGTCAATTCTCACAGAAATGTCACATCCCTATAAGATTTCAGATTTTATTTACAAGGCAAAAATACTGAAAATGTAGAGCCGCTGCCTACTGTTGAAGTCACCTTAATATAGCCGCCTTGCATGGAAATGATTTCGCGGGCAAGATACAGCCCTATGCCGATGCCCTCCACATCGTGTACTTCTTCTTCCCGGTAGAAGCGCTTGAAGATCATCCCCTGTCTGCTCTCCGCTATACCCTTGCCACTGTCCGCAATGTCAATTTTTACATACAACTCCCAGCTTTGAACGGACACTTGAATAGTGCCGCCTGTCGGCGTGTACTTCACCGCATTATCCAAAATGTTAAACAGGGCTTCGCTTGTCCATTTCTTATCATGGGTCGGCAGTATATCGGGGGGACAATCTACACTGACATGAATTGCTTTCTTTTCAGCGTTCAGCAAAATACCACCCAGTGCCGCCGCCAGGGTGTCATAGAGTGGCTGCACCTTTCTGTCCAGCGAGATCACGCCGGCTTCCAGCCGGGAGGTCTTTATCATAGCCTGCATAAGAAAGTCCAGCTTTTCAAGCTGACCGCTGGATGCCTGCAAAAATTCCAGACGCTTTTCTTCTGTCACAGACTGTTCCAGCAAAGTGGCGTTTACCATCTGGAGATTTGCAATCGGCGTTTTTACCTGATGGGAAATGTCCGAGATCAATTCCTGCAAATCGGCCCGCTCCTTTGCTACGCTTTCCCGATTTTCCCGCATAACTTCATATAGGCGGACAAGCCGGTGGTTGATTTTATAAAACAGGTTTTCTTCCTCATAGACCTGCGGCGGGGCCGATGCCCCGTCCAGCATATTGTCTATTGTTTCGCACAACCTGTCCGAAAACAACACCAGCTTCCGGCGCAGAAAGGCCACGAAAAGGGCTGCACAGGTGAACACCGGCAGGATAAACAGCAGAACCAGCCATACGATTGCCGGATTTTCGGTAAAGAGAAAAGCCGCAGTAACGGTGATAATGGAGAGCAATCCTAAAAAAGCTGCCCCTGCCGCACAGGCGCGGTTGATGGAAAGTCTGCTCCCATTCACTTCTTTATCCCCCCAATCCACATATAGCCCATGCCATAAACGGTCCTGATATATTGCAGGCCGCCTGCTTCGATTTTTCCACGGATGCGGCTGATCGCTACGGTCAATGCGTGTTCATCCACAAAGTTTTTATCTGCGTCCCATAGCTTTTCAAGAAGTACCTGCCGGGTCAGAACGATTTGCGGATTTCTCACCAGTACCTTTAGCAAACGGTATTCCATTGGTGTGAATATAACCGGTTCCCCTGCGAGGGTGGCGGTTAATTCCGAAAAATTGACGGATAGTGTGCCGTCTGTGTAGCAATCGCCGCCTGTCTGCTTCTCGATGCGCCCCAGCAGGGCCGAAACCTTTTTTCGGAATACACTGATCGGAAACGGCTTTGTCACATAGTCATCCGCTCCCAGTTCAAATCCTTTCAGCATATCGCTCTCCATATCCTTTGCGGTCAGGAAAATCACGGCGGTATCTGGACGGCGCTCTTTGATCTCCGTACAGAAGTCAAATCCGTTTCCGTCAGGCAAATTGACATCCAACACAATCAGATCATAGTCCTGCGCTTCGCAGAGATTGATCGCCGCTGATTTCGTCATGGCCGCGTCCACGGTGTAGCCCGCCGCCGAGAGATTGTAGCAGAGAGTATTATTCAAAAGACGGTCATCCTCAACGACTAACAGCCTCATGGCTTCACTTCCTTTCCCTTATTCGGATAACATGAAAATGTCACAGAAACCTCACAACGGTGTTCGTGCTGCAATACACAGTCTAATTTTACAGAGATACGGTGAATAAATCAACGCCCAGGATATAAACAATAAAGATCAGAAGCTGTTCTGTATTTTTCTGCCTTGTTGATTTGAAGGCATTACAATCCGTCTATCAATGGGTCATTTATGAACGAGGCGCTACATTTTTGAAAACGTTGAATGATACCATAGGGCAAGAGAAATTTCTTTCTATTATGTCGGACTATTGCCGGAAATATAAGAAAATATAAACCTGGAGGAGTTGCATAAATATGCGCATGGATTGATTGACCCTTCAATGGGAATTAGCAGAAGAGAGTGCTTTTGATGGAGCCACATGGTATATTGCGGTATATTGCCGCATCTGGACGAAAAAAATGTATTGTGGTTTCAGATGGGTTTATGATATACTGATAAAAACTTGCTGCACTTGCTTGAATGGTATGGTGAGAACCTTGTCAGGTTAATCCATTTTGTTTCAGTGAAATAATATTATGCCATAAACAAGGAAGAGTGACAGACAGCTATAAAATCTGGAATTTACAGGAACCAGTTCTGTAAAAATATCAAATCCCAGAATCAGGAGGAAAGACAGATGGCCAACAAATACGCAGGAACTCAGACAGAGAAGAATCTGGAGGCGGCTTTTGCCGGGGAATCCCAGGCCCGCAACAAGTACACATATTTTGCTTCCGTGGCAAAGAAAGAGGGATATGAGCAGATTTCGTCCCTGTTTCTGAAAACCGCCGACAATGAGAAGGAGCACGCTAAAATGTGGTTCAAGGAATTGCAGGGTATCGGCACCACGGCGGAGAACCTGGAGGCCGCGGCGGGCGGAGAGAATTACGAATGGACGGATATGTATGAGGAGTTTGCCCGGACGGCGGAGAAAGAAGGATTTCCCGAGCTGGCTGCAAAGTTTCGCATGGTGGGCGAGATTGAGAAGCATCATGAGGAGCGTTACCGCGCCCTGCTGAAAAATGTGGAGACAGCGGCGGTATTTGCCAAGAGTGAAGTGAAAGTATGGGAGTGCCGCAACTGCGGGCATATCGTGGTGGGTACAAACGCCCCCGAGGTTTGCCCGGTATGTAATCACCCTCAGAGTTATTTTGAGGTTCACGCGGAGAACTACTAAGGCACAGGGGCCGCTCCCGGCCTGAGCGCCGGGGGCGGTTACTGATCCAGGTTTATTTCCGCGAACAATTCGTCAAAGGTTATTTTTACATTGGGGAAATGAATTATTTTCAGTTCATCTTTATTCGTATCATCTATTTTTTTCCAGAGATAATATCGGGGTATGCCGTTTTCGTAATCAAGCTGATAGATTTCTACCGTTTTTTTCTCCCAGTCGACAATCCAATATTCCTCGATTTCCTGTTGTCTGTACAATTCCATTTTTTCATTGCGGTCATAACTTTCCGTAGAGGGAGAAAGCACTTCCATAACAAAGCGCGGAGCATCTATAAAAGTATTTCCGCGTCGGGATTTCACACGGCAATTAATGGATGCGTCCGGGACGAGAACTTTACTTTCTCCATCCGGTGTTCTGAATCTGTATTGAACATTGTCTGAAAATACATAACAGGTACTGTTTTTGAGCTGACTGCGTATGGCGGCTACAAAATTTACAATTACCGTGGAATGTGACGGGACGGCACCGGCCATGTCCGTGATCTGCAAATGAATGTCCATTCTTTCCTCTCTCCGCATACCGCTGGCTGTGCCTGCGGTATTGCACCAATCGATATTTGGAAGTTTTACTTTCAAACTTTACCTTCCTGCTCCTATTATGTACTCATTATAGCAGATTTCACAAGTGTTTCAAGCAGTACTTCACAAGTACATCTATTGATCTGGGGCAAAATTCGGCACTTTTTGTTCCCAATCTGTCGTAACTGTGGTATACTGCAAGAAATAAGTATACGGGAACCGGCGTTGGCATCACAGTACAGAACGCGCCAACAGTGTACAGGGAGGTTTTGATATGACGGTACAGAACAGCAAACGGATTACATGGATTGACGGACTCAAGGGGATTGCCTGTCTGCTGATTTTTACCCATCACTTCTCTCTGGAGTATTTTAACGGGGCCTATTTTGGAGAAATAATGGAGTCCAGGCTCCCCTTTCAGTTGGATATCCGGCTCTCCTATGAGCCCTACGGCATACTGACCAACGGAAACTTCTGGGTCTGCGTGTTTGTGACGCTGGCGGCCTTTCTTACGGCGGTCAGTGTACTGCGTCAATGCGCCGCGGCAGCGGAACCGGCGCGGAACGCAGCCTGGCAGGAGAAACTTTCCGGTATGATTATCAAACGCTATGTCCGCCTGGCGGTGCCCTGCGGTATTGCAGCTATCCTGTACTGGGCGTTGCGGCAGTTTCTGGCACCGGAATTTGCCTGCTACCGGGGACTGGAGAACATCTTATCCTTTGTGGAAATGCTGTGGCACACCTTTGTCAAAATGTGGATTGTACCGGATCAGGAGGCGCTGGGGCCTTTCTGGATGCTCTACATTATTTTCTGTGGAACCTTTATCGCGATTATTCTTGCTCTGGCCACCAGGTATTCCAAAAAGTGGACGCTGCCGTTTTTCTTTGCCGTCTCAGCAATGCTGCTGTGGGCCAGGGACGAGTATTATCTGTGCGTGGTGGTGGGGGTGCTTCTGGCATGGCTTCAGGAGAGCGGGAAGCCGGAGGACAGTCGGCTCGTCAGATGGCTGGCCGTACCGGTCCTGCTGGCCGGGCTTTATCTGGGAGGATACCCCAGCTACGCCACACCGGTATTTTTTTACCGGTATCTGGGAAAACTGAGCACCCATATTTATGCCAATAAGGGAATTGCCACCTACCATCTCCTGGGGGCGGGGCTGCTGATTCTGGGAATCCTGATGAGCCCGACGGTGCAGAGAGGGCTGTCAGTCAAGCCTCTGCGGTGGCTGGGCTCTATATCCATGGGCGTGTTTGTGCTGCATGTCACCCTGATGCAGTTTGTGGGGCGGCCGCTGCGGGACTGGCTTTCAGGGAAGGGAATGAGTTATCCCCTGATGGTGCTTACCGTCTATCTGATTCTGCTGGTTCTGCTGCTTTTGCTGGCCTGGGGTTTCCACAATTCGGTGGAACGACTGCAGGAGAAGCTGCTTAAGATGTTTTGAGCGTGTTTCAAACACGCTCCCATGCTGCGGGAAGTATGAAACGGTTTACTTTCGGGTATATTGATACTGTAAGGATGGAAATTTCTGAAAGTAAATCAGGAGGACGCAGACATGAGCGACAATTTTGAAACCAAACTTCCCGAAAAGGATCAACACGGTATGGCGGGCACCGCCCGGGGAAAATACGCAGGCACACAGACAGAGGACAATCTGAAAGCGGCTTTTGCGGGGGAATCCCAGGCGTACACGAAGTACACACACTTTGCGGCATCAGCCAGAAAGCAGGGCTACGAGCAGATCGCGGCATTATTCCAGGCCACCGCTGACAATGAAAAGGAACACGCCAAGCTGTGGCTGGAGGCCTTGCAGGACATCGGCAGTACCCAGCAGAATCTGAAAGTGGCGGCGGAGGGTGAGAATTTCGAGTGGACCGAGATGTATGATGAGTTCGCCAGGACGGCGGAAAAGGAAGGATTTCCCGAGCTGGCGGCGAAATTCCGGCTGGTGGCCGGTGTGGAGAAGCATCATGAGGAGCGATACCGCGCCCTGCTTGAGAATGTGGAAACGGCGAAAGTATTTGAAAAGAGCGAGGTAAAAGTCTGGGTATGCCGAAACTGCGGACATATTGTGGTGGGCATGGCCGCACCGGAGGTATGCCCGGTCTGCCTGTACCCCAAGGCTTATTTTGAGGTATACGCAGAGAACTATTAAAGAGAGGGAAAGGGGCTGTTTCTCTCGGACGCCGGGAGTGGGCAATATGGACAACCCAGGGAGACGGGAAGTTCCTATTGCCCGCTTTGCTGTCCGGACGGGCACACAGCGCAACATAAACGTTACATAACGCACCCAAAATGAGGTTCCTTCCGGCGCGGATCTGAGATAGAATCATCCGTGTGAGCAGATCACCCATGCGGGGCAATGCGCCTGACACCCATAGGAATGCCAGGGGACAAAGAACTGGAGCTGACAAGGAGAGCTGCCGGAAGGACGAGGACCTGCGGGCGACAGGGAGAGCCGCAGGGAGGACGAAGAACTGCGGCTTACAATCGAATCGCGGCGGGAGGACGGATCTGTGAGAAAAATGAATCGGTGGAGGCGGAGATGACAACCGGGGAGAAAATAGCCATGCTTCGAAAGAGGAAAAATATTACCCAGGAACAGCTTGCGGAGATACTGGGTGTGTCCCGGCAGTCCGTTTCCCGCTGGGAGATGGATCAGGCATTTCCCGAGACAGAGAAGCTGATCCGTCTGTCCGGACTGTTTTCCTGTAGCATTGATTTTCTTTTAAGCGAGGTTCTGAGCGGCAGGAGTCAGACGGAAGCGGCAATATCCGCGGACAGCTGTGTGGCTTTTGTCCGTGAGTGCGGTTATTTCTTTCTGGCTACCTCCGTGGCGGACCGTCCCAGACTCAGGCCCTTTGGCATGATCTGTTCGGATGGGGAGAGCCTCTATATTGTCACGGACAAACGAAAGAATGTCTGTTCCGATCTGAGGCAGAATGGGCGTGTAGAGCTGGCAAGTTATAATCCCGCCAATGAAAAATGGCTACGGATCAGCGGTGAAGTCAGTGAGGATGACACATGTGCCACACTTGAACGGGTCCTGTCCGCGTATCCGGTTCTGAGGCAGAAGTATTCCGGGGAGCAGGAAACGTTTCTGGCAATCTGGCGGATACATATGGAAGCCGTCAGTATCAACTGATACGATTCCAAACAGCGCCCGTCAGGCGGAGGCGCACTCAAAAAGCGCCCGCCCGTCAGGAAGCGCACTCATAAAAGCATTCGTCAGGCAGGGCGCACTCAAAAAAGTACCCGTCAGGCAGGGGGCGCTCACAAAAACAACATCCGCCGGACGGGCCGGCGGATCATTACAGCAACGGCCCGCAGAATGGGCATTTCATGATCAGGAGGCATATATGGAAAAACTTTCAAAAGAGACAGCGGCAATTCTGACGGAATGGTTTGGACAGGACACCATCATTTCCCTGGCCACTCTGGATGGGGACCGGCCCAGTGTGCGCAAAGTCAACGGCTATTATGAGGACGGGGCGTTCTATGTGATCACATACGGTCTGTCTGACAAGATGAGGCAGATCGCGCGAAATCCGGTGGTGGGCGTCTGCGGGGACTGGTTTGCCGCCCATGGCGAGGGCGTGAATCTGGGATACTTTGGCAGGGCTGAGAACGCGGAGATTGCAGGAAAACTGCAGAAGGTGTTCGCTGCCTGGATCGACAACGGGCACAACAATTTTGAGGACGAGAACACCTGTATTCTGTGCATAAGGCTGACAGACGGGGTGCTGTATTGCCATGGTGCCAGATATGACATAGATTTCCGGAATTAGGAGGCAGGCGCAGGCATTTTCCTGCTTCAAACGGGTATCCTATTTCCATGGAGACGAAGAAAAACAAGGGAAACGCAAGAAAAATTGATTTTTATGTATTGCTGTTCTTCCTGCTGGCTTTTGCGGGCTGGCTGTGGGAGGTGCTGATCTACCTGGTGACGCGGCAGGATCTGGTCAACAGGGGCGTGTATTATGGACCCTATCTGCCCATCTATGGAGTGGGAGGGCTTCTGTTGTGGTTTCTGCTGCAAAAATTCCATCAAAAACCCTTTGCCACCTTCCTGCTTTCGGCAGGCATCTGCTCTGTGCTGGAATATGCCGCCAGCGTTATGCTGGAGTGGAAATGGGGGATGCGCTGGTGGGATTACAGCGGGTATTTTCTGAATCTGAACGGCCGGATCTGCCTGCTGGGGGCAGCATGCTTCGGTCTGGGCGGTATGCTGCTCAACTGTTATCTGCTCCCGTACTACATGCGGGTGTATCACCGGATCAGGCCCCGATGGCGGATGGCTCTCTGCGGCGTCCTGCTGGCAGTTTTTATTCTGGATATAACCTATTGTGCGGTATGGCCTCACACAGGCCGGGACATTGCGTGGTGAATGTCCCGGCCTGTGTGGACCACGGCGGCTTGCGGATCGGGAAGAAACCGACTCCAGGGAGCGGGAACAGGCTCAGGCGGGAATCATGTGGGAAAGAGGTGAATCAGGCAGGAGGAATCGGGCATCCGGATTCTGAAATAATCCGAAGAGAGGGATATTCACGCAGGGTCTTGCTAAATTCCCCCGATTCACATATAATGATATTATCAAAATTCAGGAGGTACTGCCTATGCATTCACCCTTAGAGATCGCCAGAAGTTATGTGGAGGTCAGTATACATAAAACCCATCTGTCCGCTTTCAAAATGGTTATTCTGGGCATGTTCGCCGGTTTTTTCATCGGTTTCGCGGGCATCGGGTCCACCACGGCGTCCTCCACGATTGCCGTTCCTTCGGCGGCAAAGCTGCTGGGCGCGGTGGTATTTCCCGCGGGCATGGCCATGGTGCTGATCGCCGGAAGCGAACTCTTTACGGGGAATACACTGATTATTCTGGCTGTGCTTGAGAAGAAAATCTCCGTGTTTAAGATGCTGAAAAACTGGTTCTTTGTCTTCATCGGCAATTTTTTAGGAGCGGCGCTGGTGGCGCTGGGAGTGGTATACGGCCATACCCCCGATCTGTTTAACGGTGATCTGGCGGGCAGTGTAGTGGCGGCGGGCGCTTCCCGGTGCAACCTGAGTTTTTCGGAAGGCCTGGTGCGGGGTATCCTTTGCAACATACTGGTCTGTATAGCGGTGTGGATGTCCTTTGGAGCCAAGAACATTTCGGGCAAGCTGATGGCCAGTTTCTGGCCCATCATGCTGTTTGTGCTCTGCGGATTCGAACACAGTGTGGCGGATATGTATTTCGGCACGGCGGCATTGCTGGCCTCCCGGGAATACGGCATCGCGGCGGAGGGGCTCACCTGGGCGCGGTTTTTCGGCAATTGTATCATTCCGGTGACTCTGGGCAACATCATAGGCGGCGCAGGAGTTGTGGGATGCGGCTACTGGCTGGGTTATCTGCGTCATACACCGCTCAGTCCCGTGTCCAAGGAGGAAGAACAGGAAGAACTGGACATCGCGGAGGAGTATTGACAATATACTCCCGGTGTTTCAGTAAACGTTTTGAACAGGGCTGTCGCAAAATAGCATTTTGCCGCAGCCCTGTTTATGATAACCGGAATCCGGAGGAAACCATGTACAATATCGGAATATGTGATGATGAACAGGCTTTTGCCAGAGAACTGGAGGAAATGATCGGGCAGTATGCCCGGGAGACAGGCACGGAACTCCGCACCACTCTGTTTCAAAACGGCCGGGAACTGACGGACAGCGATCAGATCCAGCTGGATCTGATCTTCCTGGATATCCAGATGGATGTTATGAACGGCCTGGAGGCGGCGAAGCGTATCCGGGCCAGGGACGGGAAAGTGAGTATCATTTTTCTGACCTCTCTGACCAGATACGCGCTGGCCGGCTATGAAGTTCAGGCGGTGAATTACATTATCAAGCCCATAACCTACGCGCGTCTGAAAAGGGAACTGGACCGCTGGCTGGAGAGCTACAGGCGGGAGGACAAAAAATATATTCTGGTGGTAAACGAGGACGGGCGGCACCGGGTGGACCTTGACAGCCTTCACTATCTGGAGACTTATAAAAGGAATGTAAAGCTGCACACGGACGAGGGGGAGATTATCTCCTACAAGAAGATGAAGGAGCTGGAGGAGGAATTGGAAGGCGCGCACTTCATCCGCTGCCATTCCGGCTATCTGGTGAATCCGTTTTTTGTCAGACGCGCGGGTAAGCTGGAGATCACGCTGACGGACGGGGAGGTGATCCCCATCAGCCAGCCCAAACGCAAGGCGGTGATGGAGAAACTTGCCGACTATTGGGGGGACAGGTTGTAATGGAAGAGCTGATGGCGTTTTTGGACAATTTGAATTATGTGCAGGGCATGGCGCATGTATTTCTGGCGTATCTGGCCATAGCCGCCTTTATTCCTCTCAGGAGGCCATGGATTCTCAGACTGCTGGTGCTGCCGCCTCTTCTGTATATTGTCCGGATACCGGTATATCTGGACGATCCGTGGAATATTACCCTGCTGCTGCCCGCGTTCGGCCTTTGCGTATGGATTTTTTTTAAGGGAAAATGGGAGAAAAAGCTGGCGGCAGTGCTTATATTCTATCCTATGATTGTGGCGGTGAATTTTTTACAGTACAATGTGTCCGGCGATCTGTTTTTCGCGCTGAGTCATGCCCCCAGCCCTGCCCACGACCAGACGGGCCGCATAATCAACTGGAGCCCCAAAATGCTGCTGATGAGCACGGTGTTCTACTTTCTGTCCAATACGGCCCAGGTGCTTTTCTGGGCGGGCGTCCGGCTCTTTATGCGAAGGAATCAGGAGCAGATTGCCTCGGAAGAGATCGGAAGGAGAACCTGGCTGATCGCGGACGTGATGATGCTGGTTTCCACCATCGCGATTTTTACTACCATGCTCTTTATCACCCAGGCCAACTATATTGTATATCCCCTGTGCGTGGCGGTCATACTGGTGTCTCTGGCGGGTGTGCTTCTTGTGGCATATATGAGCCGGTCCGAACAGACGGCCCGGGAGGCGCATTGCCTTTCCATGCAGTTTGCCTATTACGAGGAAAAACTGAAAGCGGAGGAGAAGGTGAGAGGGCTGTATCACGATATGAAAAATCACCTGTTGCTGCTGGAGAGGCAGGACAGCCAGGAGGCCCGGGAGATGGCGGCGGACCTGCGCCGGCAGATCGCGGACTATGAGGACTACATACGCACGGGAAATGATTTCCTGGATATCATCATCCGGGACAAGGCCAGGCGGGCCAAGGAGAATCAGGTGGATTTCTCCGCGGAGGTCCATTTTGAACAGGGGGGATTTCTGGAACTTAAGGATATCAGCACCATCTTCGGCAATGCTCTGGACAATGCGCTGGAGGCCAGTGTCAGGCTTCCCCCACAGCAGCGCCTGGTCACGGTGAAGGCGGAGTGTGTGCGGGAGATGCTGTCTGTGGTGGTGGAGAACAACTGCCTGCCGGGTGGGGAGGACGGAGAAAAAACCTCCAAGGAGGATAAATTCCTGCACGGATTCGGCATCCGGAATATCCGGCAGGCAGTGGAAAAATACGACGGCCAGTGCCTGGTCCGGCGGGGGAAGGACTGTTTTCAGCTGAAAATACTGCTGCCGTTGCCGTAAACCCGCTGTATAAGTAAACGAAATTCTGTAGATGAGTCGGTTATTCCTGTACAAGACCAGGAATAACCGATTTTTTGTACAGTGCATGACGGAAACACGATCCAGTGCCCGTCTGCCCCGGGCTGGCATGACGGCGTGACAGAGCCACATGCGCCGGGCAGAAAGGAACTACGACCGCCCGCGCATATAAATTAAGCGCCCGCAATGTTAGTTTAGGCAATGCCGGTTGTAATATTTTTCCCGGGGTGTATCCTGATGTTATCAGAAAGAAACGGGGCCGCCGCAAGGCAGGACGCGGCCCGCGGAATCTGGAGCAGAAGGGAGAAAGGATATGACAATCTTAAAGACGGCAGGCCTGAAAAAATATTACGGCAAAGATGAGAGTCTGGTGAAAGCGCTGGACAATGTAAATGTGTCTGTGGAGGACGGACAGTTTGTGGCCATCATCGGCACATCGGGGAGCGGGAAATCCACCCTGCTGAACATGCTGGGCGGCCTGGACACACCCACCTCCGGCAGTGTGACCGTGGAGGACAGAAATATCGAAAAGATGAAGGAGGAACAGCTCACGGTCTTTCGCAGACAGCGAATCGGATTCATCTTTCAGAACTACAATCTGATCCCCTATCTTACCGCCTATGAGAACATAGTGCTGCCGGTACGTCTGGACGGCAGGACGGAGGACGAGAAATTCCTGAAGCAGATCGTGGATTTCCTGGAGCTGGAGGGAAAGCTGAAAAACTATCCCAGCCATCTCTCCGGCGGACAGCAGCAGCGGGTGGCCATCGCCAGAGCGTTGATCTCCAAGCCCGCCATCATCCTGGCTGACGAGCCCACGGGCACTGTTAAGTTAGTACAACTATGATCATAAAAAAGAAATGCCCGTGACATGCTGGTCATTGTCCATTCTGATTTCGGAGATCACGGAGCGCCAGAGGGTCCGCTTTTCTTCCCGTTCCAGGCCGTCATAGATGGTTCTGAAATCCTGGGAAAGCATATTTTCTATAGCCGCAAAGTCTGGGCGCTGATCTGCGGCAGGGTCCGGCTTTTCTTCCAGCATGGCATTATACTTGTCATAGTCCCGCTTGTATTCCTCAATGTCGATTAGTTCATTGACATATAAATCCTTAAGTCTGGACAGCTTCCGGCGGACGGCGGCACGGTCAACAGAGGCGGCAGCCTTCCGGCGCTTTTCTTCCTGCACTTCCCATTCCAGGCGGTACTTTTCCAATTCTTCCCCCAGGTGGTCAAAAAGCCATTTTTCCACCACGTCTTCCTTAAGCAGTTTTCTATGGGTACATAGTCCACGCTGGAAATGCTGGTTACAGCGATAATAATAATAGCCCTTTGTGAAGCACCCCACTAATTTGTGGCGGCATTCTTCACAGACAAGTAGGGAAGTGAAGAGGAACACCCGGCCAGAAGGGGCGCTTTTCGCATTATTCCCCAGGAGTTTCTGGACCCGCTCAAATTGTTCCGGGCTGATCACGGCTTCACAGAAATTTTCATTGTACCTGCCGTTTTTGTCATATATCCCCATGGCCAGTTTATCCCGCAGCATACGGCGGAACGTGGCGTCACACCAGTTCACCCCGTAGGTTTCCCGGATATACTTTATTGTGCCCCGCTGGGAGACGGTGGCCTCAAAATGGTTGAAAGCGTCCTGCAATATGGCTGCCTTTTCCGGGATAACCTCATAACGCTTTTGTTCATTCACCCGGAGCCAGAAGGGACAGGACCCGGAAACAACGGTGCCGTGGCTGATTTTGCTGTCAAATACGACAGCAATTCTTTCCCCGTCAAGATCGGCCTCGTTCTGGGCAATGGAAAGCCGCAGGTTAATGTATAACCGCCCGCTGGCGGTGGTTGTGTCGTAACCTTCCCCGTCATCAATGGTTTTCCAGCCGCAGCCGTGGGCTTCCAGCACTTCCATGACCTTGTAATAGTCCGCCACGGAGCGGAACCAGCGGTCAAGGCGGCAGAACAGCAGGAGATCAACGCCGTCCCGCTTGACTAAATCCATCATGCGGAGAAATTCCGTTCTTTTGTGCATGTTCTTCCTGGCTGTCTTTGCGGCGTCAATGAAGACCCCCACGATCACCCAGCCCCGTTCCCGTGCGTATGCTTCCAGCCGTTCCTGCTGGGCTTCCAGTGATAAGCCTTTGATTTTTTGTTCTTCTCCCGATACCCGGATATATAAAGCCACACGCAGGGCGGTATTTTCCGCTTTTTTAATCATAGTATCACCTTTTAATTGCCTGTCATTTCCCGCCCCTATGTGGTATACTATAGGGGCAGTGGTATGTTGTATCTGGTAGATCATATATTTCTGCACCGTCCGGGAGTGTTCGCAGCACCCCCGGACATTTTTATTACAGGTTGATGACTTTGTTTCCATAGCCGCCAGGGAAAAAATAGAACGCTTCCCCGTTTTCCCATTCCCCGGTTATGCTGTCAACGAAGGAACATTCAAAATTTTTGGTCAAGTAATCGTTGCTTTTATGAAGCCGGACCAGGTGCGCCCATGCCTGGGTGATCTGGTCACAAAACCAGGCTTTTTCTTCCGGCGGCAGCGTGTCGGCGTGGTACAGTTCGTTCCAGCGCTGGGAAGCATGAAAGTATTGTATGACCAGATCGGCATTTTTATAGTGGGGCGTGGAAACCGGGGCCGTCTGCCCTATTGGTTCAAGTTCCGTTTCACATTTCGGGTACGGCAGCGGGTATCCATTTCCCAGGGACCGGCAGAACCCTTTCAAAAGTTCCCCAAAGTCGTTATCATTTAAAGTAAGTTTAATAATCATGGTGGTTTTCCTTCCTGTGAAGACTATTTTAACAGTTCTGAAAGGCCCATGCGGGAAAAGCTGATCTGGTCCCGGAGAAAGCCGGAAAACCATTCTTCCGCCAGGGCCAGAGCGGCAGGCGGCGGAAGTTTGGCGCTAAAGGACGCCACACGCTGGGCCTGGCACGTCTTGTTCTCTTTGCAGCCGTCTTCCTTCCACACTTTCAGAGAGAGGAACAGGCCGTATTTGCGCCCGCCGTCCGTCTGGTACAGGGACAGCACAATATAATTGCCTATAACAGCCCTGTAGACCGCATTTGTGGTATAGTTCCCGGCAGGCGTCTTTTGCCAGGAGCCTTCCGGGGAACGGGTTTTCCATTCATAGCGTAAATTGTCCATAATACCCTCTTTTTCAGTAAGCAGTAGCGCCCAGGGAATTTGTTTGCCCGTCCGGGGTTCCTGCGAAGCATTAAAACGGATAATGTTGTTGTACGCCTGGCCAGAAAGGACCGGCCATGAAAAAGAAATACATACACTACAGCAGAAAGCCCTATGTATACGCTATCTATTACCGCAGCAACAACACGATCTATATTAACTTGGATTTCGCAGGAACCACGCAAATTATCATTTTCAGATGATACAACGGGCCGGGCGTCAACTAACCTGGGAGCCGGAATTGTCAACTGGTGGGCATTGCCCTTCCAGTTCTTCCGGCGTTCCCGGCACGTCATCAAGCCCAGGCGGACCAGAAGCCGGGAACCTGGCCCGGAAATGGTCCCAGACCTTGCGCCGGATTTCCGGGTCCAGTTCAAAATAGGCTTTCATGATCTCTATTTCCTGATCAGTGCCGTGGTGGTCACGGACAAACTGGTCAAGGGAGAACGTGGGTTCCGCCGTGTACATAGGGCCGGTGCCGTCCCGGAGCCAGGTTTCACTTACCCGAAAAGCCATACAAAGTGCTTTAATGGTGCTGTCCGGGACATTGTTTCCGGGTTGTTCCCCCCAGCTAACGGAACGCTGGGAAATGCCTATCTTTTCCGCAAAGTCTTTTTGAGATAGCCCCAGATTTTTTCTAACCGTCTTTATCCGTTCATTAAGTGTATCCATTATATTTTCACCCCCTTCCCTGCGGTATAATCCCATAATATACATGGTTGCTAAAAAAGTCAAGATAATTTCTAAAAAACTATTGACAAATATACATGGTTGGTATAGTATGAGTGTGTAACAAGCAATCATGTATAAAACATGAAGCAATAATGGCTAAAAAGGAGGTGAGAGGAACGGAAGATTATAGGATTGACGTAGCGGAGGAAATAACGGAAGAGGAACTGGAAGCCATGCCGGAGACAGAAAGAAAGCTGGTGCGGTATTTCATGGAACATAACCCGGAAAAGAAAGTTATTGTAATACGCCCCGGAAACGATAATGCTATAACGCTACACGGGGCGCAGGACGTGGAAAATTTCATAGAAGCTATTCGAGATCATAGCCGTAAAGTGTTTTAGCTTCTACTGTTTTCCCTTTTGGCGGGTGCTTCAAATGGTTTTCGGCAAGATAGCGGTGATACACATTTTTGGCTTCCGCTTGCGACAATTTCCGATAGGCATAGATAACCAGCGTAAAATCATAGCGGCTATCTTTGCAAACGGTTTTAACTGTAGGTTCTGGAATGTAATCAGTCATACAACACCCCCTTCCCTCTGTAGTCCAGCCCGGCATGGCTGGCAAGTACAGTATAGCAGAGGGAAGCGGAAATAAAAAGAGAGAAACGGCACCGGGAGCCGGAGGGGCAGCAGGCGTGGAAGCCTGCGGAGCGGGTTCAATCCCCGTCTGGTGCAATAGGGACGCCACCCAAAAGAAAAGGCACTGCAAATGGCAGCGGTCATGCCAGCTATAAAGCATGTAGACGGTCAACAGGTTTTCGGGCAGGCGGCTTTTAAGGCGAAAGCGGCAGCAGCAGTGCCAGAAAGGAAGGTACAGAAAATGGCAAAAGACAATATGGCAAGCACAATGGCGAACACTGGGCGGACAGAAACCATGATACCCCAGGACAACAGGCAGGAAGCCGTGGAAATGCTGGACTTCCTGGGGACCCTGGGAGACAGCGAAGAAAAAGAAATGCTGGCTTTCCTGCGGGGCGTACAGTTCGGCAAGCGCATGGGGGCTGGCACTGCCGTGGCAGGGTAAGGGAGGGCAGCAGGCATGGCAGAAATTGAAGTAAAGGGCACATTCAATGCCCAGGCTTTTTTCACCGCCCTGGCGGCAATTCTGTCAAAACGGGAACAGGTGAAAATAACAGTAACAGTGACAGAAAAGGACCGGCCCGCAGAACCAGTGCGGGCCGCAGGATAGGAGGCGGCAGGGTGAAGAGGAAAGCGGCGGCACTTTTTCTGGGGTTTCTGGTGGTGATGATGGCGGTTTTTCTGGTTCAGAACGCAAAAACGGCACTGCGGCAGGAAGACCCCCAGGGCACTGTCACCGTATATCTGAATGACGGCACCGTCTGGGGATACTATGGGGAAGTGTCGGTTACATATGACAGGACCGGCTGCCCGAAAGTGACCCTGGAAAATGGCTGGCTGGAAGGAAGCACTCACCCAGATTACCAGGTGGACGGGCTGAAAGGGGAAGACAATGACGGAAAATAGGCAGGAACCGGAGGAAAGACAGGAGGCATAAAGGAGGAATGGGGAAAAATCAAATAAGCCAGGAAAAGAAAAAAGCGGACTTTATGGTTAAACAGCAGCAAGGGTACAGCTTTAAAAAAGCATACGCCAGGATACGGGCGCACGAATTTGAAAATGAATGCTATGCCAGGGGACTGAATTTCCATGTTTCTGTGGGGGGGGGTTGGACAGTATCACACTATTTCTTTTCTTAAAAGACATAGGAATTGACGCCCCGGGAATTAGCGTTTCGTCCCTGGAAGATACCAGCATTCAGAAAATGCACCGTGCGCTGGGAATTGAACGGTTAGGGGCAGCAAAAGACGCTGACGGGGTGCCATGGACAAAACCCAGGATATTGCAGGAATTTGGTTTTCCTGTGATCTCTAAAGAAACCGCTAGAAAAATAGAGGCTTTAGCAAACCCAACAGAAAAAAATAAAGGCTATAGACATGCCATAGTTACGGGCCAGACGGGAGAACGTGGCGGCTTCAAGGTTAGTAAGAAGATGAAAATGTCACAGAAATGGCTGAAAAAGTTTGGCGGATACGCAAATGAAGTGGAGGGAACCGACTATAACAAGCCAGATTTCAAGGTATCTGCAAAGTGTTGTTACTATCTCAAAGAAAAGCCGTGTGAAGACTGGGCAAAAGAAAACAACAGTGTGCCGTTTATGGGAATTATGGCTTCCGAAGGCGGATTAAGAGCCAAAGGGCTGATGGTGAACGGCTGTAATTATTTCGGAGTACATACCACACGATCTGCCCCGTTTGCGATTTTTTACCGTGATGACCTTTTACGCCTGGCACGGGAAATGGACCAGAAATGGAAAGACGGTTGGAAGGAAGAATTTTACCAGAAAGGCGTCCGGGAAGGATACCTGCCGGAAGGATATGAAATGCCGGAAAGCATTGTCCCGGAGATTTACGGGGAGATTGCGGAAAGAGAAGACGGAACCCTATACACTACCAAAGCACAAAGAACCGGGTGCAGCATGTGTGGTTTCGGCATTCACCTGGAAAAGCCCCCGCACAGATTTGACCAGTTGCGGGAAAGAAACCCCAAAGAATGGCAGTTCTGGCTGTATGAATGTTGTACAGACGAAAACGGGCAGAAATATGGCTGGGCAAAAGTGTTAGATTATATCGGCGTTCCCTATGAAAAGGGAGAGAAGCCGCAGGAGGAATAAAAGGCATGAAAGGGAAGGACACGGCGGAGGCAAATTTCATAAAAGACGCTGACTGCACCAAAGACACCCCGGTGGTGTACGGCAGGCAGGAGCGCCCCGTATATGGCCGCCAGGTGCGCTTCCGCCCCCGTGTCCCTGGGAAACGGAAGACGGCCACGGACAAAAAATCATACCTGCCCCGGCTTTTGCCCCTGGAAAACTATGATCTGATCATTGTCCTTTTTTCCGGCGGCAAAGACAGCCTGGCGGCATATCTGAAATTGCTGGAATGGGGAGTGCCCAAAGAAAAGATAGAACTGTGGCACCATGACATTGACGGAGGGCACCCGGACAGGCGCATGGACTGGCCAGTCACCCAGTCATATGTAAAAGCATTTGCAGAGGCGGAAGGGGTTCACCTGCGGAAATCCTGGAGGGTGAACGGGTTCTGGGGCGAAGTGTACCGCCAGGGCGCTTCCTGGCCTGTGCAGTATGAAGATGACGAAGGGCAGGTGGCCACGGTGCCGCTGTCCGACAAGCAGAAAAGAAGTGACGAACTGCGGGAAAAGATACTGGAAGGGATAGCGGAGGAAAAGGACGTCCAGGAACTGAAAGAGTATGGCTACAGAATGAAATTTCCTGCGAAAGCCGGGAGCCTGGCAACACGCTGGTGCAGTGCCTATCTGAAAGTTATGGTGGCGGAAAGCACAATCAGAAACCTGGAAAGTATTTCTGATCTGGAACTGATAGGGAAAAGAATGAAGTTTCCTGCAAAGAGCAGCCCACAGTCTGGGCGCTGGTGCAGTGGGGCGCTGAAAATGCAGATACAGGGCAGCGTCACGGCGAATTTGGAGAAGACCAAAGCAAATACCAAAATTCTGGTGGTATCCGGGGAACGGAGAGGGGAAAGCAGCTGCCGTTCCAAACTGAATGAAATGGAATTACACCGCACATTTGCATTTAAAAAGGCCCGGCGGCTGGTTCACCAGTGGCGGCCAGTGATAGACCACAGCGAAAGGGATATATGGGAGATCATCAAAAGGCATAAAGTGACCCCGCATTCCTGCTATAGGGCGGGCTGGAACAGGTGCAGCTGTATGATGTGCATATTCTCCCTGCCCAAACACTGGGCGGGGATACGGGACATATTCCCGGAAGAGGTGGAGGCGGTGAAGCATGACGAAGAAACGCTGGGCTTCACCCTGGATAATAAAAAAGACCTGGAAACCTATATAGGCGGCGCTGAAAGTTGCGTTTACTGGGACCAGGAGGCTATAGAAGAGATCAAGACAGGGTTTTTCCCTGCGGAACGCATGTATACAGAAAACTGGCGGTTCCCTGCCGGGGCATTTGGTGGGGCAGAGGGCGGGCCATGTTGACGCTGGGAGGGCAGCAGGCATGAAGGCATACATACCAGAGGACAACGGGCCGGACTGGTGGCGGGACATTCCCGGATACGGCGGAAAATACCAGGTGAACCGAATAGCTGACGTGCGCCGTGTCTTCCCTTCCGGCCTGGTGCGGGACATGACCGCATACAGGAAAAGCGGAAGGAAGTTCCGGCAGAGGCTTTTTGTCAAACTGACAAAGGACGGGAAAAGCACGGAAGTACCGCTTTTAACAATCATGGCAATGGCCTGGTACGGAACATGGCCGGAAAGCAAGGTGCCGTATCATATCAACAGGAATATCTGGGATAACCGCCTGGAAAATATCGGGTTCATTGACCGGGTGAGCCTGGGCAGGCTTACGGGGCACATGAGCAGCAAAAGAAAGACCGTCTTTAAAGTGGACAGGGACGGCAGGGACGTGGAGGTTTACAGATCGGCCAGGGAGGCGGCAAAAGCTAACCACATGAGTTATCAGACGGTACTGGACCGGTGCAACGGGAAAGTGAAGAACCCCTATGCCCTGGACGGCTTCACATACCGCTTTGAGGACGTAAAGCCGGGAAGAAAGAAAAATACAGTGGAATGATACCCCGCCAGGGGTTCAGATAAAAAATGAATGGAGGGCCAGACAAATGGTAAGAAAACAGAAACTGATCGTTAAGGACGAAAACGGGGTGCCCAACTATATGACGGCATTTTCCTGGACCGGAAGCAAGGACCCGGAACAGGCCCCGCCCATGTTCGTGGTATGCGGGGAGGTTGTGGACGCTATTTTAATTTCTCAGTTCCACAATACCAATATACAGGGCATACCTTATTCCCTGCCGTATCGGGAACCCTGGACACAGATTGACCAGGACAGCGCCGCCAGAGCCTGCCGGGAGAAGGGGGAGGGCTGGCACCTGCTGACCAATACGGAATATGCCTATCTGCTGGCGGAAAGCCGGGACCTGGGCACGGAGCCGCACGGGAACACGAATTGCGGCCGGGATTATGACCACCCGGAGGAAAAGGGCGTTACATATGACGGACGCCGGACGCTGACGGGGCTTGACCCGGTGACGTGGAGCCATGACCACACGGAGGGCGGCATATACGGGCTGAAAGGCAATGTATGGGAGATAGTAACAGGCTTGCGCCTGCAAAAAGGCCGTGTGGAGTATATCCCCAACAATGACGCCGCAGCGGTAAGCACGGCCAGGGAAAGCACCGCATGGCAGCAGGCGAAGACAGAGGACGGGAAGGCAATCTATCTTTCCGGCGGTGATGGAGTGGCGATCACCACAGGCCAGGCAAAGGAAGACTGGGACGGAGTACATATGCGTGACATAAGGGTTGACGGCCTGGAAAGCATACCGCAGATCATTTTTGACCTTGCTATCCTGCCGCCGGACTACAGGGAGCGCAAAGACGGCATATATGTAGACAGCGAACTGGCAGAAGCTGTGCCGTTCCGGGGTTCGGGTTTCGGCAACGCTTCCTACGCTGGGGGGTCCGCTGTCAATCTGTACTACCCCCGTTCTGGCGTCGGTGTGGACTTCGGCTTCCGTTCCGCTTTGTATGTGAAAGACTGGAAACAGATCACGGATAAACTGATCGGGGCGTGACAACGCCCCGCAAGCAGCCAAAACAAGCAAGAAAAAAGCCTTGACAGTGCCGGGAAACACGGTCAAGGCTTTTTGCCAACAGATATATAAATCACACTTATATTGTACCATGTTGGCAGGCAAAAGGCAAGCAAAATCCGGGAAAATTACCCGGAAAGCGGGCTTGTATGGGGTATTAACATTCTTACCATAGCAAATAATTACGGAAGTATATGTATCTGTCAATGAGGTGAATATAAGGGAGTAGTACAGGAGGGGGAACCCCTGCTGGCCTGGTAAGAATACCCCTGCCCCTGGTACAAGGGAAGGCAGGCAGAAAATGTTTTATCGGGAAAAGAAAGTGGACTGCCGGGACTATAGAGAGGTTGACATAATCCCCAGGACAGATAATGCGGAAAGAGCGGTTAAAGGGAAGAGGGGGAAGCGGCAGAAGGTTACAGAGCCAAAGCAGAAAGACTTGAATGATAAAAATGCAAGGAGGTATCTGGTACAGCTGGGGAACGGGAATTTTGGAATAGGTGATCTGCATGTCACCTGCACATATGCAGATGAAGAACTGCCGGAGACAGAGGAAGAGGCAGAACGGGTGGTGGGGAATTACCTGCGGCGGATTGCCTACAGGCGGAAAAAGCTGAACCTGCCCCCTTTAAAATACATACTGGTGACAGAGTACGGCTACAGCAAGGACGGGGAGAAGATCACCAGGATACACCACCACATAATCATGAACGGGGGCATGAGCCGGGACGAAGTGGAAATGATGTGGACGGCGGAGCGGATAAACTGGAACAAGTACAATACAGACCCCCAGTATATGGACCAGGTGAGGAAGATGGGGTGGGTCAATGCGGACCGCTTGCAGGTGGATAAGAACGGCATAGAAGCCCTGTGCATGTATGTGACAAAGAACCCCAATGGGAAAAAGCGCTGGTCATCTTCCCGGAACCTGGAACGGCCAGTGAGGCAGCCGGACGCTGACCACAAGTATAGCAAGAAGAGAGTGGAGGACCTGGCAAAGTCCAATGATATGGGGCAGGCATATTTTGAAAAACAGTTCCCGGATTATACGATCAGTGAGATTAAGACGGAATTTTATGAGGAAACAGGGTGGAGTATTTATTTAAAAATGTGGCGCAAGGCAAAGAAGCCCAAAAAGAAAAAGCCTAAAGGGAAGGGAGGGAAGCAGAAGTGACGCTGGGGGATATGCTGAAAAGGGCGGTACACAGTGACCGCCTAATCATACAGGAGGCGGACGGGCGGGAGATATACCGGGGGTATGTGGCCTGTATCCAGTACCATGATGAAATTGACGCAGGCAGGGAAGTGAAGCGGTTCGGCCTGGCCACAGATATTTTCCGAAAAGAGAACAGGGGAAAGTATCTGGGAAGCCAGCAGAAGCCTAAAACGGAAGTGGCAGTGGAAAACATAAGCGATTTTCGGTTCAGTGACCTGGAAATGCTGATCTATACCAGAATTATCCTGGAAGGGGAGGCATGAAGATGGAGAAACGGCAGAATTTTAAAAAGGCAAGGGGAAGGGACACCCCCAGGAAGCCGAAACGGCAGAAGGGTAGGCACCCCACGCTGACAGGCACCCCGCCCCTGGGATACCTAAACAGTTTTCACTGCCCGGTGTGCGGATACCATTTATTTTCTGTTTATGACGGCGATCTGGAAAGGCCGGATTACCATTTTCGGGTATCCGCTGACTGGAATTATTGTAGCAGGTGCGGCCAGGCGCTTGACCTGGGAGAATTTAAGGCCGGGAAGGAGGAAAAGGAAGGTGGACAGCAGGATAACGGTGATCTTGTCTTTACATGACCGCTGGTGGAAGAAAATGGTTTCCAGGGAAAAGCTGCTGGAAATCAGAAAAACGTATCCCCATATAGCGCCGGAAAAGTGGCCCCTGCGGGTGCTGGTGTATATCACGGGAGGCGTGGGGATATGCGGGGAATTTAACTGCCCAGGTGTGCAGAAGATCAGAACCCTGCCGGAGGTGCAGAGCGTATGCGGCACGGCAGGGGAATACAACGTACAGGCGGCAAGCTGTCTGAAAAAGGAACAGCTGAAAGAATATGCGGGGAACAGCGGCAGGCCCATGTGGGGCTGGATAATATCCGAAGTCCAGGAGTATGAAAAGCCCATACCGCTGGAAGCATACGGCATAAGCCGCCCGCCGCAATCGTGGCAATATCTGAAAATGGAGGTATGAAAGTGAGAGGACACAGCAAAGAAGAAATGATAACGGCTTTTAGGGCAATCCTGCGGAGTGTGAAGCGCCAGGGCATGGAAGGCCTGCTGGGCTGGCTGGAAACAACGGATTTTTACACGGCCCCGGCCAGTGCAAAGTACCATGGGGCGCATGAATGCGGCCTGCTGGAACATTCCCTGGGGGTATATGAGAACCTGTTAAAACGTGCCGTGGGGTATGACCTGGACAGTATCGCCATAGTGGGGCTTTTGCATGACGTATGCAAGGCGGATTTCTACACAAAGCAGACAAAGAACCAGAAGGACGCAAACGGGAAATGGCAGCAGGTGGAGTGCTGGGGGTATGCTAACCAGTTTCCGGCGGGGCATGGGGAAAAGTCGGTTATGCTGATTATGCGTTATATCTGGCTGACGGACGAAGAGATCATGGCAATTAACTGGCATATGGGCGGATTTGACGCCAGGGCCAGGACGGACGGCCACAGTCTTTCAGACGCCTGGGCAAAATACCCGCTGGCGGTCATGGTTCACCTGGCGGACATGGAAGACACCTGGCTGGCCGGGAAGGGAGGGCAGGCAGAATGAACAGACGAAAGCCACGGACAAATAAAAGCTGGCAGGCAATGAAGAACAATGCCCAGGGCCATTTCTTTGAAGGGTACATAAACGGAGCGTGTGCGTATTACAGGGATACCGGGCGGGCAATCGTGGAGAAAATCCCGGAGCCGTTCAGAACGACAGGCACAGGCAGGGACGGGACTTTCACAGGCCGTTTCACCGCAAATGCACAGCCGGATTTCATGGGCACCCTGCGGGGAGGCCAGGCAATATGCTTTGAGGCGAAGTATACCAGCACGGACAGGATTTTACAGTCCGTGATCACAAAGACCCAGTGGGACAGCTTAGAACGGCACTGGGCAGCAGGTGCAGTGGCCGGGGTATGCGTGGGTATTGGTGACGTGTTCGGCTTTGTGCCCTGGGGCACCTGGCGGAAGATGAAAGAAATCTATGGGCACAAGTACATGACGGCGGCTGATCTGGAAGCCTTCCGGGTAAAGTTCAACGGGCATTGCCTTTTCCTGGACTACAAAAGCGAACTGGCCCAGGAGGAAATGGCCCGCCTTGCAAACCGCCATGAACGCCAGGTGAAGCTGGAAGCCGTCCTGGGAGAAGAGACGGCAGGCCGGATTATTGGAATTATCGAGACACAGGACGAAGAGAAGCAGGACGCATTCCTGGAAACCACGCTGGAAGCCGCCATATGCGGCGCTGATTATACGGAATGTGAGGACATAGAGGATATGGCCAGGGTATATGCCAGGTGGTTCACGGAGCGTTACGGGAATTAAGGAGGCAGAGGCATGGGGCTGACTTTAGGGAGTTTGTTTGACGGTATAGCAGGCTTTCCGCTTGCGGCGTCCGGACAGGGCATAGAAACGGTATGGACCAGCGAGATTGAAGAAAACTGCATTGACATTTCAACAAGGCACTTTCCAAAGGCAATCCGGCTGGGAGACATAACCAGGATAAACGGGGCGGAGATACCCCCGGTGGACATTATCAGTTTCGGCAGCCCGTGCCAGGACTTAAGCGTGGCCGGGAAGCAGGCCGGGCTGTCCGGGTCCCGTTCCGGGCTATTCCTGGAGGCGGTGCGGATTATACGGGAAATGAGGGAAAAGACAAATGGACAATACCCAAAATATATTATCTGGGAAAACGTGGCCGGGGCTTTTTCAAGCAATAAAGGAGAGGATTTCCGGCGGGTCCTTGAAGAGATCACAGAAAGTAATATTCCAATGCCTGCAAGTGGAAAGTGGGCGGCAGCCGGAATGGTTGGAGTTAGGGGACCAGGGGGGGAACTGCATACTACAGCATGGAGAAGGCTTGACGCTCAATTTTGGGGAGTCCCCCAACGTAGAAAGAGAATCTATCTTGTCCATGATTTTGGAGGCGGAGACGCCGGACAAATACTTTTTGAGTGCGAAAGCCTGCTGGGGTATCCTGCAACGGGCGGAGAAACGCCAGAAGGAAGTGCCGCTGATCTTGAAAATAGCGCTGCTGGAACGGATAGCGGAGGACTGGCAGAAGAGCCAGACGGCCAGCTGACACTGGATTTCGGCAGGACGGCGGACAGGATATATATAAACGCAAAGAAAAGCGTCACATTGATGGGCAGGGCTGGCGGGGGCGGAGGGAAAACAGGGCTTTATCTCCTGCCCGTGTATACCATAGCCGGGAATGTCATAGGGCGGAGCGAGGAAAACGGCGGGAACCAGCTGGGAATAAACCAGGATACCGCCCCCACGCTTACAACGAATGACCGCCATGCCGTGGTATATGCGGCGGGTATGCTTCACAAGGCAAGCCCAAAAGTCGGCGGGATAAGCTACACGGAGGAAAAGACGCCCACGCTTACTTCACAGCAGCAGGCGGCAGTGGTGGTGGGATACACCCAGAACGGATATGCGGAGTTTAAAGAAGGGGTGGGGACGCTGAAAAAGAGCCGTGGGGCAGCAGGCGGAGGCAGTGAAACCATAGTGGTGGAAGCCATAAAGAAGATTGCCCAGACGGTGAAATACCGGGTCCGCCGTCTGACCCCGACAGAATGTGAGCGCCTGGACGGGTTCCCGGACGGGTGGACCATGTACGGGGCCAGCGGGAAAGAAATGTCCGACAATGCAAGGTATATGGCGCTGGGAAACAGCATTGCGGTTCCGTGCGCTGAAAGGGTTTTTATAGGCATATGCAAGGTGGACAGGGAAAGGAGGGGCGGAAGTGGGCAGGAAAGACCAGGCACATGACACCAGGCCACGATACAAGGGAATTTGCCCTGCCTGCGGGGGCGATCTGTATATATGCAAAAGCATTGCCCAGGAAATAGGGCTTGCACCGTTCCTGGGGCACGGAACCTGCCCAAAGTGCGGGAAGTTCCTTCACCTGGCATTCAATGAAGAGCGCCAGGAATTTGACTGCGAGACATGGGAAGAGTACATGAAAAAAGCAAAAGGAGGTTTTGGAGATAATGGGAATTGATGTAAAGGGGTACGAGGTGGCATATAAAGGCCGGGTGTATGCCGCCCTGGAAATGCACATGATCTGGAAGGACAGCAGGGAGCGGGAAGAGAACAGCACCGGGATTATGCCGGCCCCCACGTTCCTTGACGTACTTGTCATTAACGAGGACGGGGAACCCCGTATTATCCATGATGAAACTTTCATGTTCCGTTTTATGCGGATTAAGGCAAAGGGGGAAGCCCATGAGTGTGATTGACGGCGCTATGAAAAAGATTGTCCCGGAATATGGATACATAAAAAAGGCCATGCCCCAGGTGAATGCCGGGCGGCAGAGGGAGAAGAAAACCTCTGGGAACAAAAAGCCCCGCCTCTTGACGGAGCGGAGCCAGAACGAAGGAAAGCCGGTCCTGCGGAAAGGCGTGTCTGTAAACCAGGCCGCAAGGAAACTGAATGCGTATGAGGCCACGGGGCTGACCCCGCAGCAGGTTCTGGATTTAATGGAGAGGGAGCGGAACTTGACCAGGAGAGTGGAAAAACTGGAAGGCTGGGAGTAGGTGGAGACTATGGCGGGAAAAACACAAAAAGACTGTATGGCCTGCCCGTTCTCCTGCCGTGACAGCATAGCCTGCATTGTCTGCCCAGGGCAGCAGGCGGAAGGGGAAGAGGCACAGGAACTGCGGGACATAGCGGAAGTGTTGAAGATCACGGCGAACACGGACGGCAATATAAAAAGATCAATGGAGGCCATTCTGCGGATTGCGGACCGGCTGGAAAGGAAAAAAGGGCAATGAAGGAGCAGGAAAGACAGTATAAGCCCAAAATAGTGCGGGCGAAAATCAATATACCGTACAGGGACTGGAAGGAATACAGGGAAGAATGGAAGGGGCAGGGATTTACTGGAAGAGATTTTAAGAATATGCAGAAGGCTGATCAGTATTTCAACGGCCTGGAACTGCTTCTTTCTTCCTGGTCATACGATCATCACAGCTGCTGGCACCTTTACAGCTGGGAGAAAAGCATTGACGAAAGGGTGAAACTGGCCATGTACCATGCGGAACAGTACAGCCCGTTCCCTGCATACCGTGATGACTTTGAAGGTTTCTGCGGGGACTGGGAAGCCGGAAGGTATGAGCCGGGCGGCGTATACACGTTTAGCCATGACCAGGTGGAGGTTTTGGAAGTCTTGCAGGAAGAGGAAGACAACATAGACCATGAGAGGACGGAAAAAGCCGTAAGGCAGGCCAGGGAGGCGGAATTTCAGAAGAGGCGGCGGGAACGTGCCACAAAGAGGAAATACCGCCCCAAAAGGAGGAAATAGGGCAGATGGCAAAGAAGAAAAAGAAGCACTATAAACGGAAGCACGGAGCGCCGCAGCAGGCTTCCAGGCAGCAGGCGGCACCCAGGCAGGGAAGCAGCTGGCTGACCCGGCAGCTGGAACTGATAAACAGGATACAGCCCAAAGTGGCAGAGGCGGCAGAGCGTGAGAGACGGGCCAGGGAGCGGCAGGCAGAACAGGGGGCGGAATAATGCAGAAAGCGGCATTTATGGCGGTCTGTCCTTTTGAACTGGGGGACAGTATCTTAAAAGAGGGCACAAGCAAGACCATTACGGACATTCTGACAGTACATAGCCTTAAGACAGGCCAGGTGGTTTTCCTGTACGAACTGGACAACAGCGGGCACCAGGAACAGATCACAGGCCGGGTGGAGCGTGTGGGGGAAACGGCATTCCGTGTTACGGAAGTATAAGACTTGCACAAATATACTTCCGTAACTTTGTACAATACGCCTATTGAATATATACTTACGGAAGTATATAATAAGAGCATAACAAAACAGACCACACGGAGGGAACAGGAATGGAAAGAGTATCTTTTGCAGAGTATGAGGCGGCAAAGTTAGAGATCATCAAGGGCAGGGAATACAAAGAGTATACCGACATGGACGAATACGGCAGGAACCATAAAACATTCTGCTGTAAGGACGGCAACACATTCTGGGAGATCACGGAAAACGGCGAAACGGAATTTTGGAGTACGAAGCACAGCGAAAGCCGCAAATATGTTGCAGAGGCACCCAAAGAGGAACCGAAGAACGCCGAAGAGCGGAAAAAGGTGTATACCAGGCTTTGCAAATGGCTGTACTGGTTTGCTGATGAAATGTTCAACGAAGAGGAAAGAGGCGAGAAGGCCAGGGCGGAGTTTGAAAAAGAGTGCAAGGAAAATCCCGGAAAGCAGGTTATGTACATTGATACCAGCGTAAACAATGCCAGGGTCATGAAAACCTGCATGAAGGAAACCAGGGACGCTATCAATTTTATCAGAAACCCGGAAAACGATATAGAGGACTGGCAGCTGGCTGGTATCACCGCAATGCTGGACAAATGCAATGAAACGGGCACCGTCCCGTATGACATACCAACGGCAATTAAAGGGCTGTTATGTATGCACATTCTCTGTGAAGAGAAATAAATAAAACAAAGCTGGGCTATCGGCAAAACGGGCAGAAAGGTGGTAACACATGAACGGAAAGAAAATGAGGGTTTTATCTGTAATCAACTTGAAAGGCGGGGTGGCAAAAACGGTTTCCAGCGTGGCCATTGCCTACATTCTGGCAGAAGTCTTCCACTTCCGGGTCCTGCTGGTGGACAATGATAAACAGGGGGACGCTTCCCGTGGATTGCGCCGGAGAAGTGAGGACGGCAGAGGCATTGCGGAGATCATGACCGCCCGCCGCCCGGAAATGGCGGAACTGGTACAGCACACGGATTTTGAGAACCTGGACATTATCACTTCCAACATGAAACTGCTGAAAGCAAACCTGGAAGTGCTGCTGGACCAGTCCAGGGCACAGCAGACCAGAATAGGGAAGGCGCTGGCAGCAGTGGCGGACCAGTATGATTTTTGCGTAATCGACAATGCGCCGGATATAAATATTTCCACCATAAATGCCCTGGCCTGTAGCAATGACGTGATCGTCCCGCTGGAAGTTGATGACAACACCACGGAAGGGCTGGCGGAACTGGCGGAACAGATCGAAAGCACCAGGGAGGATTTAAACCCCGGCTTGACGTTCAGAGGCTGTTTTATCACTAAATTTGACGCCAAAAACGAGGCACACGCCCAGGGAGCGGAGAAACTGGAAGCAGATGGGAAATACCCCATTTTTCATACAAAGATCAGAGCGTCAAGGAAGGTAAGTGAAAGCACGTTTGCCAGGCTGCCGATCTTCTTATATTCCCGCCGGTCCGCAGCTTCCATGGATTATTTGGAACTGGTCAAGGAATATCTGAAAATGCTGGAAATGTGACCGATTTGGACACATAAGGGAGGGAAGGAAAGATGGCGAAAAAAACAGGTTTTGATTTACACCAGTTATTAAACGAGAGATCAAGGGCAGAGGCAAAACACGGCCAGGAGAACAGACAGGACAGCAGGCAGCAGGCGGAGAACATGGAACAGCTGACCCTGGACGTGTATGACCTTATTCCGTCAAAAGAGAATTTCTACAGCACGGAAAACATTGACGATTTAAAACAGTCCATTTCCCTGGTGGGCATATTGCAGCCCCTACTGGTGAAGAGGGACGGGGATAAATACCGCATTAAGGCCGGGCACCGCCGCCGCCTGGCCTGCATGGCCCTGGCTGACGAAGGGCAGGAAAAGTTCCGCTATGTGCCGTGCGTTATCCGCCAGGAGACGGAAGAGGAAAAGCAGGGGAACATAAATGCCATTCTGGACCGGCTGACGCTGATTTTTGCTAACGGCTTCCGGGAGAAGACGGACTGGGAAAAGATGGAAGAGGTATTACAGACGGAAGCCCTGGTGGTGGAACTGCGGAAGGAAGTGAGCCTGGAAGGGCGGACCCGTGCCATACTGGCAGAGTTTACGGGGATAAAGGAAGCACAGCTGGGAAGGTATAAGGCAATCAAGAATAACCTGTGCCCCCGGCTAATGGAAGAGTTCAAGGCGGACAACATAGGCATTTCGGTGGTCTATGAACTGTCCGGCCTGTCTGCCGAATACCAGGAAAGAGCCTGCGAACTGTACCAGGAGAACAAAGGCTTGACGATCAGCGACGCCAAAACGCTGAAAAGGCAGGAAGAGGACGCCCAGCAGATACCGGGGCAGATGGAGTTTGGGAAGCAGGAAGGGCAGCAGGCGTGGCAGCAGGCCCAGGAAAGCCCCCAGGAGGCCCAGGAAGAGGAAGAGGCCGAAGAGGAAACCGCACAGGAGGCGGAAGGGGAAGGCCAGGAAGAGGCACAGGAAGCCGTCCAGGAAGCCCAGGAAGCGCCGGAAGAGGAAGAGACGGAGGAAAATACCAACGAGGCGGAAAAGCCCCAGGAAAGCCCCCAGGAGGGGCAGGAAAAAGTGGTGTATGTGGAGCGGCAGCCGGAAAAGGTACATGGCTGTGCATTCTGTCACCCCCATCACCACCGGGAAATCAGTACAGCGGAAGGAAATGTACTGCTGGCATATGACCCCGAAAGCCATATGGTGCAGATAATCAGCAAGGAAACCGGAGACGTGGAAAACATTGTCTTCCACTGCTGCCCTATGTGCGGCAGGAAACTGGGATAGGAGGCGGTAAAGTGGTAAAGGTTCAGTATGAAAATTTCAGCGTGAAGCAGATTGCCCTGTCTGGGCAGTGCTTCCGCTTGAATGAGATTGAAACGGGAGTTTTTGAGGTGATCGCATACGGGAAGCGCCTGCACATGATACAGGAAAGGGACAACGGGCCGGTGACGCTGTGCTGTAGCAGCCAGGAATATGAAACCCTGTGGAAGCGGTATTTTGACCTGGAAACAAATTACCGCTATTACATAGACCATATAGACCCGGACGATCATTTCCTGTCCAGAGCGGCACAGGCAGGCGGAGGAATACGGATACTGCGGCAGGAACTGTGGGAAACAATGGTAAGTTTCATTATATCCCAGAATAACAGCATACCCAGGATAAAGAAGAGCATAGAAAGCCTTTGCGTGTCCTGCGGGGCAAGTCATGGCGAATTGTTTGAGGGCCGCCAGTGGCATGAATTTCCACGCCCGGAAGACCTGCTGGACGAAGGGGCTATGGCCCCGGCAAAGCTGGGGTACAGGGCAAAATACATAGCCAGCCTGGCCAGGAACGTGGTGGACGGGGCGGTCAACCTGGGAGAACTGGCGGAAATGGGACAGGAAGAGGCAGGGAACTATCTGAAAAGCATATATGGAGTGGGGGCGAAGGTGGCGGCATGTATCCAGCTTTTTGCCCTTCACCAGCTGGACAGTTTCCCCATTGATACATGGATAAAGCAGATCATAACAGCGGAGTATAACGGAAAATTCCCCGTGGAAATGTACAGCGGTTTTGCGGGAGTTATCCAGCAGTACATTTTCTATTATGCCAGGGAAGCAGAGGAAAAAGAGACATGACCGAAAAGAACAGCCGTTACGGGACGTATACGGCGGAATATTGCAGGAGTACAGGGAAGCCCATGTATTCCAAAGAAAGCTATGAAAAGCGGAAAAATCTGTACAGTAAAACGCAATGCCGGAGAATGGGAAAGCCTGTAAAGGACAGCGAAGAGCCAGCGGCATTTTACCGGGTCATGAACGGGTACTGCGGATTGTACGAGAGAAAGGAGGCATGAACATGTACGGATTTATAAGCGGGATAACGGACACGGACGATATAGACTACTGCCCTAAATGCGGGGCGGAAATCAAGGAATACCGTGGGGACGGCACTGCCGTCTGCGGTGAATGCGGGTTCCATTTCGGTGTGGTGGAATGTGAAGAGGATTAGAGATTAACAAAAACCGTGGCTGCTGGGGGCGGCAGTCACGGTGAAAATGGCTTCAAGGGAAATCCGCCGTAAACCCAAAAACGGAGGAATGGCAATGGCAGCAGCAATGAAAAAAAGCCAGGTAATTGAATTATTAACCTTTTACCGCAATATTGACGGGGAAATCCGCCTGTATAAAGCCACGGTGGCTGATCTGGAAAACTATTATACGCCAACGGGCGGCCAGAGCATGGACGGACAGCCCAAAGCAAAGTATAACGTATCCAGTCCGACAGAAAACACGGCGCTGAACCTGCCGGAAAGCCTGCGGGAGGATATAGAATTTTACAATTCAAAAATCAATACCCTTTACAGACTGAAAACGGAGATTTTGAGGGAAGTTTCCTGCCTGGAACTGAAATTTAAGAGCATAATTACAGACTATTACCTGCACGGCCTTAAATGGGAACAGGTTTCGGCACGGAACCATTATTCTGAACGGCAATGTAAAAATATCCGCAATACCGCCGTGGAAAATCTTGCAGGCAAGTTTGATGAAAACCCGGTTATTGCGAATTTCAAGTTAAAGGCATAAAGATTGCCCGCCATTGCCCGTTTTTTCTGATATAATGGCAAATGAAGCAAAGGTGGAAGCCTTTGAAGTCAGCCCCCCAGAAATGACAGGCTTTGTGAACAATGTTTCCGAAGCCTGTCATTTTTTACTATTTCCGCACACAAAGAGAGGCTGAAAGATTGAAAACGAACGAAAGGCGGTGAAAGAGCCATGGGAAGACCACGGAACCCAAAGAGGGACGAAGCCCGGAAAAAGTACCTGGAAAGCGGCGGGCAGATCAGCACCAAAGACCTGGCGGCGGCAGCAGGCGTCCCGGAAAATCGGATAAGAAAATGGAAATCAGAAGACAAGTGGAATGAGGAACTAAAAAACAAGCCGAAAAAAAGAGGGGGCCAGCCTGGGAACCAAAATGCCGCCGGAAAGACCCCTGCAAAAAACGGAAATAAAAATGCCGTAACACACGGGGCATTTGCCCAGATAGACATAAAGGACATACCAGAGGACCAGTTGGAGGCAATTAAAAGCATGGAGCCTGGCCAAACCATGTTACGCATGAATGAGGAATTGCAGGGGCTGCTGGTCCGCAAGGTGTATCTGACGGGGCTGCTAAACCAGTATACGGACCCGGAGAAGCAGGAGGAATATTATACGGACAAAATAGTCCATATGATTGTACCCATGTCCCCAGAGGATAAAGCCCAGGCAGATGAAATGGGGGTGGACATAGGGCAGGCTACAGACCCAGAGGGCGGGAAAGAGTCCATGAAAACAGCCATGAAAACTGTCATAAAGTCCAGCCCTTTTGACCGTGCCATGAAGGTAGAGGCTGAATTAAACAGGCTGAATGGGCGCATTATCAAGCTGTTAGACAGCATGAGGGCACAAGAGATGGAGGCCAGGCGCATTGAACTGGAAAAGCTGAAATATGACCTTGCAAAACAGAAGGCAACGGGCGAGTTCAACATAGACCCGGAGGACGGAGAGGACGGGGAGGAATAGCCCGCCTGCCGCCGGGAAAAGTAGGTTCTTTCAGCGCCCGGACGGCCTGCGGGTACGGCGACGCCCAGGCCCGGCCTATCTGCAAAAAGAAAAAAACCGCTTCCGGGTTCCGGGCGGCGCAAAAAGAAGGGGGTGTACGAAAAAATGAAGCTGTATACAGCCGCCGTGGTGGCAGAATGGCTTGACATATCGGAACGGCGGGTGCGGCAGTTGCGTGACCAGAAGGTGCTGGAAGAGGCCAGGCCGAAACTGTACAGGTTGAAGGAGTGCGTACACCGATACATTGACTTCCTGCGGAAGGACGGGACCCCGGAAGGCGCTGTGGACTATAACCAGGAGCGGGCAAAGCTGGTGCGGACGAAGAGGGAGCGGCAGGAACTGGAATTGCAGCTGGAACGGCGGGAGGCGCTGGCGGCCAGTGAGGTGGAAGAGGTTATGACGGATATGCTTTTGCGCTTCCGCCAGCGGGTGCGGGCAATCCCGGTGAAGCTGGCCCCGATGCTTGCAACGGAGACGGACCAGACAGAAATATTTATGGCATTAAAGCAGGCCACGGACGAAGCGCTGGAAGAACTGGCGGACTTTGACAATGCTTTTTCTGCCGTGGAAGAGGTGAAAGAAGATGGAGAAATACAGTAAAGCCATATTTAAACGAATATTTGCGAGGCTAAAGCCGCCGCCGGAAATGAAAATGTCTGACTGGGCTGATCAGTACAGGAGGCTTTCCCAGGGGGCTTCCGCTGAACCCGGAAGGTGGAGGACGGAAAAGGTTCCACACCAGAAAGAAATCATGGACACCATATCAGACATTAAGGTGAAAAAAACGGTGGTAATGTCCTCTGCACAGATCGGGAAGACGGAAGGGGCACTGTTAAATACAGTCGGGTATTTCATGCACTATGACCCCGCCCCCGTGCTGATTATGCAGCCCACAATACAGATGGCGGAATCGTTTTCTAAAGACCGCCTGTCAAAAATGCTACAGGACACCCCGGCACTGTCTGGCCTGGTGAACGAAAAAGGCAGGAACACGGGAAACACAATCCTGGAAAAGATATTCCCCGGCGGGCATATCACCATGGTGGGGGCCAATAGCCCCGCTTCCCTGGCTTCCCGTCCCATACAGATACTGCTGGCGGACGAAGTGGACAGATACCCGGCCACGGCAGGCAAGGAGGGGGACCCCCTTTTCCTGGCAGCGGAACGCCTGACCACGTTCTGGAACAGCAAGGAGGTATATGTATCCACCCCGCTGATTAAAGACACTTCCCGGATTGAGATTGAGTACCAGCACAGTTCTCAGGGGGAATGGAACGTGCCGTGCCCGGAATGCGGGGAATTGCAGCCCCTGGAATGGTCCGGGGTGGTATTTGACAAGGACGATCTGGACAATATACAGTATGTATGCGCAAAATGCGGGGTAGTATCCCCGGAAGCGTCATGGAAAAAATGCTTTAAGGACGGAAAATATATCCATGCGGACCCGGACAACCCGGTCAAGGGGTTCCATCTCAATGCCCTGGGGTCCACGCTGGCACAGTGGAAGGATATAGTCAATAAATTCCTACTTGCCAACGAGGAAAAGAAAAAGGGCAATATAGAGCCTATGAAAGTATGGACCAACACGAAGATGGGGCAGACCTGGGAGGAAGAGGGCACCCAGGTGAATGACGAGGAACTGTTGAAGCGCCGGGAACGTTATAACTGCGAAGTCCCGCCGGAAGTGCTTTACTTGACCGCCGGGGTGGACACGCAAGATGATCGTTTTGAAATTGAAGTGGTGGGCTGGGGGCCGGAATATGAAAACTGGGGCATACAGTACACCGTCCTGTATGGGGACAACAGCAACATGCGGAACCAGGTATGGGCTGATCTGGACGCCTTTCTGGGGCAGACCTGGCAGAAGCCGGACGGCACAAAGCTGAAAATCATATGCACCTGCATAGACAGCGGCGGACACCGCACAAACCAGGTGTACAAATTCTGCAAGCCAAGGTTTAACCGCCGTATTTTTGCGATTAAGGGTAGCAACGACAGCGCAGCGGCCTATATCCAGAAGCCTACAAAGAACAACAGGGAGCAGGCATATCTTTTCACCCTGGGGGTGGATACCGGGAAAAGCCTGCTATTACAGCGCCTACAGGTAGAGCAGGAAGGGCCGGGGTTCTGTCATTTCCCTAAAGAAGAGGAAAGAGGGTACAACGAAGACTATTTTAAAGGGCTGACGGCAGAAAAACAGGTGCTGGTATATAAGATGGGCCGCCCGTTCTTTGAGTGGCGCATAAAGGACAATGCCCACAAGAGAAATGAGGCCCTGGACTGCCGCAATTATGCTTCCGCAGCCATTGAAATAGCAGGTGTACCGCTGAAAGCGCCGGAAGCACCCAAACAGCAAACAGCAGCCCCGAAAAGGAAAAGGGGCAGAAGAACAAGCGGAGGTATATTATAATGGTTACACTATCTATTGCAAAGGAACATCTTAACGCATGGCTGGAAGCGGAACTGACCTGCACCACAAACCAGTCATACACGATAGGCAGCAGGACGCTGACAAGGGCGGACCTGGCGGAAATCCGGGAGACAATCCGATACTGGCAGGGCATGGTCACGAAGCTGGAAAACAAGGCGAAGCACGGCAGCAGGAATGCCGCATACAGGGTCGTGCCCCGTGACCTGTAAAAGATTGCCCGCCATTGCCCGCTTTTCCGTGGTAAAATCATATCGTCAAAAAAGGTTAAAGGAAAAGGCACCCGTAAAAGGTGCTTTTTTCATGCCCTGGGAGGTGAGAACGATAGGCATAATTTCAAAAGCATTTGACGGCATGGTGGCCGCCGTAAGCCCGGAAAAGGGCTTACAGAGAATGGCGGCACGGCGGAAGATGGACATTTTAAACAGTGGATACGGGAACTATGGTGCCAGCCAATACAAAAAATCCATGGCCGGGTGGCTGTACAGCGGCGGTTCCGCCCGTGAGGACATAGAAGACAATCTGGACGTGTTGCGCCAGCGTTCCCGTGACCTGTACATGGGTGTGCCGCTGGCAACGGGGGCAATCAAAACCATGCGAACGAATGTAGTAGGGCGGGGCTTGCGGCTGAAACCCACGATTGACCGTGAAGTCCTGGGCATGGACACGGAGACGGCACATGCCCTGGAAAGGCAGATTGAACGGGAATGGGCACTGTGGGCAGACAGCCCGGACTGTGACGCCGCCCGTGTGGATAATTTCTGCGAATTGCAGCAGCTGGCATTCATGTCATGGCTTATGTCCGGGGACTGCCTGGCACTAATGCCCATGAAGCCCAGGCAGGGACAGCCATATGACTTGCGGGTCAGGCTGATCGAGGCGGACCGGCTTTCCAGCCCCGGCGGATATGACACAATGGACGATCATATCATAGGCGGCGTGGAGACGGACAGCACGGGGGAGGTGGTGGCATACCATTTTTCAAAGTATCACCCGCTTTCCTACACCACAGCCCCTGCCGAATGGGTCCGGGTGCCTGCATACGGGGAGAAGAGCGGCAGGCGGAACGTTATACACATTATGACACGGGAGCGCATAGACCAGCGCCGGGGCGTCCCCTTCCTGGCCCCCGTGATCGAGGCGCTGAAACAGCTGGGGCGGTATACAGACGCTGAACTGGTGGCAGCAGTGGTGAATGGCCTGTATGCCGTATTCATTGAAAAGCAGTCCCCGGAAGACGGCCCCCCGATAGGGTCCAATGTGCCGGAAGATGAACAGGTGGACGCAGATGACGAAACCACCATAGAGCTGGCCCCCGGTGCGGTGATTGATCTGAACGAAGGCGAAAAGGCCAACGGAGTGGCACCAGGCAGGCCGAACAGCAATTTTTCCGGCTTTGTGGAAGCCATATGCCGCCAGATCGGTTCCGCCCTGGAAATCCCCTATGAATTGCTTTTAAAGACGTTCACGGCCAGCTATTCCGCAAGCCGTGGGGCGCTGGAAGAGGCGTGGAAAATGTTCCGCATGTACAGAACCTGGCTGGCAACGGATTTTTGCCAGGTGGTATATGAGGAATGGCTTGCAGAGGCAGTGGCAAAGGGAAGGATAGCAGCCCCTGGTTTCTTTTCTGACCCCCTGTATAAAAAGGCATACAGCAGGGCAGAGTGGAACGGACCGGCAAGGGGAATATTGAACCCGGTGCAGGAAGTAAGCGCCGCCGAAAAGCGGGTAAAGAACGGATTTTCCACAAGGCAGTCCGAAACCATGGAAATGACAGGTTCGGATTTTTACGCCAATGTGGAACAGCTAAAACAGGAAGAAAGCAAACTAAAGGAGGTATCAAGCATTGCCACAGAACAGAAACCAGCCCCGGCAGCAGGGGCAGAACCCCCAGGGGGAAGCGGAAAATAAGTTTTGGAATTTCATTCCGGGAACTGACACAAAGCCCCCGGAACTTTTACTGTACGGCCCTATAACCAGTCAAAAAAGCTGGTGGCAGGATACAGTGACCCCCGCCTGGTTTAACCAGGAACTGGCCGCCCTGGGGGACGTGGAGGAAATCATTGTCCGCATTAACAGCGGTGGCGGTGATGTGTTCGCCGCAAATGCCATTTACACCCGCCTGCGGGACCTGGACGCAAAGATCACCGTGAAAATAGACGGGTGGGCCGCAAGCGCCGCCACAATCATTGCCATGGCAGGCGATACCATAAAGATTGCAAAAAACGGGGTTTTTATGGTCCACGATCCGGCCATGTCGGTATGGGATACTTTCCGGGCGGAAGACTTTGAGAAGATGGCACAGGAACTGCGGGTGATCAAGCAGTCCATTATGAATACCTACAGCATGAAGACGGGCAAAAAGCCGGAGGACATAGCGGCGATCATGACGGCGGAAACGTGGTGGACTGGTGATGAAGCTGTAGAAAACGGGTTCTGTGATGAACTTATGTTCACAGAGGCACAGACGATCATAGAGAACGCCAGCAAAGTGGTGGTCAATTCTGTGCCCATGGATTTGACGGGGTTTCATACCCTGCCGGAAAAACTGTTGTTAAACCGCCCAAACAATCCGGGCAGTTTGCAAAATAAAAACGAGAATAAAGGAGGAAAACAGATGGAACCGAAAGAGACTATCAACACGGTTTCTGCCCTGGAAACTGCATACCCGGATTTGGTGGCCCAGATCAGAAACAGCGCCGCAGAGGGAGAGCGTAACCGCATTAAATCCATTATGGACAGCGCCCCTAAAGGATTTGAAAAGATCGTGGAAGACGCTATGTTCACAAACCCGGTGGACGCTGGCCAGGCGGCGCTGAATATCATCAAGGCCCAGAAACAGGCAGGCATAACGGCATGGGGCAACATGGAAGATGACGCCCAGGCGTCAAAGATTTTTGATGTGGAGCCGGGCAGCACACAGATGGGCGGCGGAGATAACGGAAAGAGCGTCTATGACCGTGCCATTGAAGAGGTTCTGTAATACAGGCGAAAAGAGAAGGGAGGAAAAAGACGTGGCAAATTTAGTGGAAAAAAGAAGTTTCACCCCCCAGAAGTTTTTTGCCGGGGAATTTCCCGTGGTAAGGGATACGGGGACGGCAGGGGCGGCGATTGCCCAGTACGATATGATCATGTCGGTCACGGACGAAGACAGCGGAGCCGTGACCCTGCAACCCGCAACCACGGCGGGCATTGCCAACGTGGTGGGAATTGCTGTCAATGCGGCGGCGAAAGATGAACCTGTGGTATATATCATGACCGGGGAAGTCTTTGCAGACGCCGTGAACATAGGGACAGTTGACGCCGCAGCGGCAAAGGCGGCGCTTAGAAAACTGTGTATTTTTTTGGTGTAATTTTAGTGTAATTTTGGCGTAAAGGAGGAATGAAAATGCCGAACACTGTAAGCATTTATGAACCCAGAACCATGATGGGCGTCATTAAAAAACTGCCGCCTGTCCACACCTTTTTCCGGGATACGTTTTTCGGGAACACAAGGACATTTGTAACGGAAAAGGTGGATATTGATTTTTGGAAGGGCAGCAGGACAATGGCCCCGTTTGTGAGCCGTCTTGTGGGCGGGCAGATCATACCGGGCAGCGGATATGAGACGGACAGCTACACCCCGCCGCTGATCGCCCCGGATAAAGTCACCACGATTGACAATATCATCAACAGGCAGCCGGGAGAAAGCCTGTATTCTGAAATGACCCCCGCACAGCGGGCCGTCATTAAAATGCGTGATGACTTCACGGAACTGCGGGACAGCATTATCCGCCGTGAAGAGTGGATGTGCGCCCAGACCATGCTGGCCGGAAAGATCATGGTAGTGGGTAAGGGCGTGGCGGACGTGATTGATTTTGGCTTTACTAACAAGATCGACATTTCCAAAGATACAAAACTGAAATGGAAAGGCGGAACTGCCCAGAGCAAGTATGAAAACCTGGTGGAATGGCATGAGCGGGTCCAGAAGGAAGGCTTCACGAACTGCAACGTATGTATTATGGCGTCTGACGTGGCGGTGGAGTTTATCAAGGACGAAAGTATCCAGAAAATGCTGGACGTGAAAAACTATGCCCTGGCAGTGATCAAGCCCGAACAGAAGGAGAATAACGTCACCTACATAGGGACCATTCATGAACTGGGCCTGGACATTTACAAGTACAATGAATGGTATCTGGACAACTGGACCAACCCCGCAAAACCCACGCAGCTTCCCATGGTGCCTTCCGGCACCCTGTTACTGGCCAGCACGAATGCCAGGTATTCCAGGCTTTACGGCGCTATCAACAGGCTGAACCAGAAGACGGAGAAGTGGGAGACGGTGGAAGGAAGCCTGGTGCCGGATACTTTTATCAAGAAGCGCCCGGACCGCCGCTTTCTGTCCCTGCAATCCGCCCCCATTCCCGTGCCGCATGAGGTGGACAGCTGGCTGACGGCGAAGGTATTCTGATGGACTTCAAGGCCCAGTGTGACGCCGATATGGCGGTATTCCACAACAGCGCTGAATTTGCCACGGTGGCGGGATTTTGGTATGACAGGGCATGGTATGAAGCCCCCGCCGTGCTGGACCATGAGGCGGCGGCGGAGCGCCAGAGGAAAAGCAACGACAATGCGCCGGGGGTTTCCGAACTGGAAGCCCTGGTATATGTGGCGCATAAGGATTTAGGGTTTATCCCGGAAAGGAACCATGAGTTTGCAATAAAGGTGGCGGGCGTCACCCAGGAATACAATATTCTGAAAGCAGACTACGAAGACGGGGAAATCATACTGGAACTGGGGGCATATGTGGAATGAGCGGCATAGGCGTTGAAATCAATGCGGAAACCATGGAACGGGTGCAGGCACTGCTGGCAAACGTCCCCAAAGGGGCGGAAAGGGCGTACATGAACGCCATAAACAGGGGCCTGTCCCGTGTAAAGACCGCCGCATGGCAGGGAATAAAGCAGGTGTACACCGTGCAGGCGTCCGCACTGAATGCGGCCACGAATACCAGCATACAGAAGGCCAGCACGGGGAACCTTGCGGGCTTTGTCCGTTTTGCAGGGTATAAAATCCCCCTGTACAAGTTCAAGGTATCCCCCAAACAGCCCGGCGGGAAAAAGCTGGTCCGTGCCAGCGTTAAGAAAGGCGGGGGCGCTGTATTTGAAAGCGCCTTTATTGCCGCCATGAAAAGCGGCCATGTGGGCGTATTCGAGAGGGAAGGCAGGAAGCGCCTGCCTGTATCGGAACTTATGGGGCTTTCCGCCACCCAGATGGCAGGCCAGGAAGCGGTATCCAGGCAGGTACAGGAAGAGGCGCAGCGGCTTGTAAATGAGCGCCTGGAACATGAGATTGACAGGCTGCTGAACGGATACGGGGGTTAAAGATGACACCTATAATTTTACTTGACAATCTGGCGGAGTTTGTGAAGGCAAAGACGGCGGACATAATCCTACAGGTGCGGGTACAGCCTGGGGAAGAGGGGAAGGAACGGGCAGCGGAAGTCCACAAAATGCGCCTGCCGAAGAAAGAAGACAGTACGCAGCGCATACCGTACATTCTCTTGCAGATCATAACCGGCAAAGACGGGAAGAACGAGCGGAACCAGCCGGAAAGCACATGCCAGATCAGAATAGTGGTGGCAACTTACGCAGAGGACCAGAGCGTGGGCAGCTATGACGTTCTGAATGTCATTATGAGACTACGGACAGAACTGGAAAGGAACAGGATACTGGCGGAACAGTTTACCTTACAGGACCCGCTGGAATACCTGATCTATCCAGACGATTATGCCCCGTATCATTTCGGGGAAATGATGACGAACTGGTCCATACCAGAAATCAAACAGGAGGTTGAAGGAATATGGCAGTAAAAAGCGCAAAGAAAGCCATAGAGGCAGCAGGCACTCCCCAGGAAGCCCAGGAAGCCCCCCAGGAAGCCCAGGAAGCGCTGGAAAAGGAAGAGGCGGGGGAAAATACCCAGGAGGCAGGAAAGCCCCAGGAAAGCCCCCAGGAGAGCCAGGAAACGCTGGTATATGTGGGGCCGTCCCTGCCCAGGGGGCTGCTGAAACAGAACAGTATTTTCGTGGGAACCAGGGAACAGGTTGAAAAGAGCCTGGAAGAGGCCACAAAGAAGTACCCCATGGCTGGAAAAATGCTGGTGCCCGTATCCAAACTGGCGGAAGCGAAAATCAAGATTGCCAGCCAGGGGAATATCCTGCATAAATACTATGCAGACATTGTTTCGCTGATCAGTGCGGAATTTACGGAGTAACAAAAAAGAAGAGAAAAGGAGGAATGAGAAATGGCAGTAACGCATGGCATTAACACAAGCAAAAAGGCCACAAGCGTTTC
>CAJUAB010000009.1 GCA_910583845.1 uncultured Acetatifactor sp. | reverse complement strand
GGTCCTCTGCTTCAAGAATTTTCAGGGTTGCATTGCTGTTTATTTGTCAAGGTCCATGGAGCTGGTGCTCCAACAGGTGTGCTCCGGTAATCATGTTCCCACAGATGTGTTTCGAAGGAACCCGCCCTGCACTTTCCTGCTTTTGTTGTGATCGCTGTTGTTCTCAGCGGCAGCTTCTATAAGATACCACATTGTTTCCAGCTTGTCAACAACTTTTTTAATTATTTTTTCTACTTGCAATTCAGCACTGGTAGAAAACGGAGAAAGAGGGATTTGAACCCTCGCGCCGCGTTAGCGACCTACACCCTTAGCAGGGGCGCCTCTTCAGCCTCTTGAGTATTTCTCCAAATCTGAATAACACCTCTACCAATATGCTATTTTGCGTCTCTCAACGTGACGCAAAAATTATTATACATAAGCAATTCCATTTTGTCAACTGGTTTTTTTAATTTTTTTCGACAAACTCCAAAACTGCCGTTTCATAGAGATTGTTTCCAGCGCTGTCTATCACTACAATCACCGGAAAATCCCGTATTTTCAGCCTGCGGATAGCCTCGGTTCCCAAATCGTCATAAGCAATCGTCTCTGAAGAAATGATAGACCTGGACAGCAATGCCCCCGCTCCACCCACCGCGGCAAAATACACTGCTTCGTTTCTGATAATTGATTCCACCACAGCGGCGCTGCGCCTGCCTTTGCCAATCATTCCGCGAAGCCCCCTGTCCAGCAGTGCCGGAGTATACTGGTCCATGCGGCTGGCGGTTGTCGGGCCTGCGGAACCTATGGGTCTCCCCTCCCGGGCAGGAGATGGACCCATATAATAAATAACATTATTCTGTATATCAAACGGTATTGATCCCTGATCCCGCAGCGCCTCGATCATTCTTTTATGCGCGGCATCCCGGGCTGTATAAATCGTACCGCTCAGATACACATAATCCCCCGCTTTCAGTCCGATCGCTTCCTCCCTGTCAAAAGGTACATTTAAGTGCCTGCCCTGTTTACTTTCCACACTTGCTCCTTCCCGCATGTCGGCTTACAGCCGCCGCCATATTATATCTTCACCGCGCAGCAATGTACTGTTTTCTCTCCGGAGCATCCTCTGCACATTAGTTTCACGGTTATCTCCTTACAATATCCTCGCCACATGGCGGTTCACATGACAGCAAATGTTCACAGCCACCGGTAACCCGGCAATATGGGTTGGATAAGTGTCAATATTCACAGCCAACGCTGTAGTGGACCCGCCAAGCCCTCCCGGCCCAATGCCGGATCTGTTGATCTCTGTCAACATTTCCTCTTCCAACTCTCTGACATAAGGAACAGAAGAGTGTTCGCCTACCTCTCTCGTAAGAGCCCGTTTTGCCATAATCGCGCACTTTTCAAACGTACCGCCGATGCCCACCCCTATCACCATGGGCGGACACGCGTTGGGACCCGCGTCCCTTACCGCTGTAAGGATGGCATTCTTTACACCTTCTATTCCGTCTGCGGGCTTGAGCATAAATGTTCTGCTCATATTCTCACTTCCAAATCCCTTGGGCGCAACAATCATTCTCACCTGATCTCCCGGCTTTATCTCATAATGTATAACGGCCGGTGTGTTATCCCGGGTATTTTCCCGTATAAGCGGGTCCCCCACAACCGATTTGCGCAGATATCCTTCCCTGTATCCCCTGCGCACCCCTTCATTGACAGCCTCCTCCAGACTGCCTCCTTCAAAATGAACTTCCTGTCCCACCTCCAGAAAAATCACTGCCATCCCGGTATCCTGACAGATCGGAATCATATCTTCTCCCGCTATCCGCAGGTTTTCCTGCAGTTGCGCCAGAATCTGCCTGCCCAGCGGAGATCTCTCCGCATGCGCGGCGTCGTTCAAAACCTGCCTCATATCTTCGGATAAAAAATGATTGGCCTCAATACACATTTCTCTGATGTTATCTGTTATCACATTTACCGATATTGTTCTCATTCTACCCCGTCTTTCCCCTGCGTGACCTCTCCGGGCAAAAACTGCCTATAGTGTCAGCTGACTGCGAATCTCATCAAGAGTCTCATCCGAATAATGCCTGGGTTCCCAGAAAGATCCCTGTCCGTCATCGGGATAGCGCGGTATCAGATGAATATGAAAATGAAATACCGTCTGCCCTGCCGCCTCTCCATTGTTCTGAACAATATTGAACCCCTGGCACCCCAGAGCTTCCGTCATGGATATCGCCATTTTCTTTGCGAGGCCAAAGGCTCTTCCTGCCATTTCATCCGGAAGCTGATACAGATTGTCAGCATGCTCTTTGGGGAGAATCAGCGCATGCCCTCTGGTGGCAGGCGCGGCATCCAGTATGACCTTAAAGTCCTCATCCTCATAAATACTTCTGGCAGGTATCTCTCCGTTGGCTAATTTGCAGAAAATACAATCATCTTTTTTCATGTTTTTTCGTTCTCCCATTTTTGCAATTGTCAAATCACCGCATACTATCAGGGCTATTCATCAAAGGCAAACAGATTATCCAGCATCCGCATTACCCTGAAATTTCCCTTCATCTTCATAGATCCTGACATAAACGCGCTCTGGAAGGACATCCGCCCCGCGGTTATATCATTCATGATCTCGCATGTGGTCGTAATCTCCACCTCAGGGTCCTCCGCCGCGCCATAATAGCATTCCAGCTGCCCCCCGTCTACCCGGATCACCAGCGAATCTTTCTTTTCATCCAGATTCACAGCATAAGAAGCCGCGAACCCCGGTTGAGGCTTGAATACCTGATGAAATCTCTGTACATAGGTATCCTGTGAAGTCTCATCCTTTTCGCTCAACATGTCCCTGAACATGCTGGCCAGCTCCTGAATATCCTCTTTCTGGCGCTGTACATAACTGTCATCCGCCACATAGCGGGAGAGTTGTTCCGACTCCTGGGGAGTCAGATCCACATTGGGACTGATGGCCACCGAGTTCTTTACGGCCTGATTGCTGGCCGGGAAGCTGGGTATCTTCTGATTTACAGTCCGATAAAGGTTCTCCGCCTTTTTCTCAATAATTGTTGTATATTCCTGTTTCATTTCCAGAGTCAGGGTGTTGGCAATATAGCCGCAGATCCCGCTGCAAGGCCGCCCCCCCAGTACCTCCCAGGCAGTGGCCAGCTGCAGCTTCCCCTCCCGTTCCCCATAGGTGGTGGACATAACCACAGGACACATGTACAATTTCGCTATTTTCTCCTTATCGCCATACAGCCAGCAGGAGTCCAGAAACTGATACATATAGCCGCCAATTCCGTACCATTCCACGGTGCTGGCCAAAATAATGCCGTCTGCCTCCTTCAATGTCTGGGGCAAAGTCGGAATCGCGCTTTTGTTTTCATACAGGTTATACTGGGTGACATGTACCCGCAGTTCCTCCAACACTTCCCGCATCTTATTGATTACATACAGAGTGGGATCGTCAATCAATCCCCTTCCGCCATAATAGATATTGATATTCACATTGTCCTCCATTACCTGCGTCTATCTGATCCGTTTAAGACGCATATAGATCGTTGACAATCCCCCCAGCACAAATCCTGTAAGCAATCCACCGATATGGGCAAGATTGTCTACATTTCCTCCGGTAAAGCCACTATACAGGGACAGGCAGATCATCAGTACCACCCGCAGCGGTGTGATATTTTCTATCCGCCTGGGGGAAAAGAGCACAAGCGCCAGCAACAGCCCGTCCAGACCGAAAATGGCACCGCTGGCTCCCAATGATACCGCCCAGTCGCCACCCACAATTTTGCCGGCCAGAGACAACAGGTTCCCCCCGATTCCGGAAACCAGATAGATACCCGCAAAGGGAAAATGCCCGATCTCCTTCTCTATCATGGCTCCCATAAAGAAGAGAATAATCATATTGTTAAATAAATGGCTCACATCCGCATGTAAAAACATAGCCCAGAGTATCCGGCCATATTCCCCCCTCGCTACTATTTCAAAAGCGCTCAGGCACCCTCTTCCATACAGCGTGTTCCCCGGCAGCTGGCATAGAAGGAATACCACTATATTGGCCGCTGCCAACATGGCGCTCATAAAGGGAAGCGTCCTCCCTTTTGCAATATATCGATCCATAGATATCCCTCTGCTCGTCTATATAGAAAACTGTACCACTCTTTGCCCCTGTTCGTCAACGAAAAAAGATGGAAAGTTGACGGGCCAAGGGGCTACACCCAATCCCGCCCTCTATACAGGAATGCTCCACAGCGCTGAATACAATGGTCAATCCCCCAGGGATCAGCATCTCTCCGCTGTATGTCCCCAGACCGTTTCCAGCAAAAACGCCTTGTGCCAGGTCAACCATATAGGTCCTGGCCGGATTCCAGAAATCAATGATTGGTTACAGGAACTGGCAGAAGGACAGGCAGAAGGCAGAAGATAGAAGCATATCACCAAAAGGTATATTCTACCTTGCCAAACCGAAGTTCATCGCCTCTTTCCAGACGGCGCTTCTCATAAGGCTGCATCCGCAGGCCGTTTTTGAAAGTTCCGTTGGTAGAGTTTAAATCTTCCAGATAAATGCGGCCTTCCTCTTCCAGAATCCGGGCGTGAATACGGCTGACAGAACGATCTTCCAGCACATAATCCGCCTCCTCACGTTTCTTTCCGATCACAAATGGCAGCTTATCAATCTTCACTGCCAGTTCCCCGTTTTCCCTGTACAGTCCCCTCGCCCGTTCCCCCGCATGTTCCTCCACATACACAGTCCTTCCATATTCTTCTCCATCCTCCTCCGCCTGGCCAGCTTCCTCCTTTCCGTAAATTATCTCCTCACCCACTGCCTCCATGGGCCGCATTCCCACCTGCCGCTGTAATATCTCCTGATAGGATATGGCATCCGTCTTTTTTCTGCGGCTGCCCAGAAAGGAGAGAAGCCCCTTTCTTCTGTCCGCGTATTCCTGTTCCACTGGATCAGCTGCTTTCTGCCGGGTACTGCATTCCGGCGTCAATCGCGCTTCCAGCTCCTCCGCCCTTTCCCGCTCTCCCGTCTGCTCCTGCGCGGATATTCTGTTCCTTCGCTTTTCTCTTTTTTCCAGTTCCTTGAAGTTCTCAAAGATCTGTCGGTTCAGACAGTTGTCTCCCGCCGAGGTATACTGCTCATACAGACCATATACAAACTCCACCAGCGTTTCATCCTCGTAGTCAATATGTTCTACCCAAAAGTCAAGTAATCTCTCAAATCCTGTGTCCTTCTGACAGTAGGGCACATACATAAAATAAAAATTTTTAGTCTCCAGATCCTGATAAATATGCTCCGGGTGCCACATTATATTGCGGCCCTCCAGCAGGAAACGCCCCAATTCCTGCTGCATCCTTTCCATTCCCCACAGGAAGTCCCGCATCCATTCCCTACCCAGCTTTCTGTTTCCGGACAGCTGCGCAATATTCTGTGTTGAGGAGATATCATAATACAGAAAAGCGTCACCATCCATGTACCGCAGACTGCATGGCAGCAGAAAGCGGATGCCGCCCCGGTTTAAAATACAATACTGATAGCGGTTCTCTCCGGGTTTTTCCGCCAAAGCCACCCTCTCATAATTGCAGTTCAGATTTCTTACAAATTCTGTTTCCAGTTTATTGTTCTCTGTTTCTTCCTTCGCCATTTTTTCCTTTCCCGCACGCACAGACTTTACTGGCGGCATTTCATCATCCCTTATTCTCCGTCCTCTGTATATTGTGTTCTGAGCACTCCTGTCAGGACCCGGCTCCGAATCTCCGCGGCAATAAGCACATTCATTTATGTAAGAGGCACAGGCCGTCATTTTATCGTGTTTACCGCACCTCTGAAAACGTTTCATTCCGTCCCGCCAGCATCTTGGCAAGCGCGGTTCTGTCCCAATTATACAGCAAAAATGACATTTTCAGCTGATGAGGCCCGCGTATACCGGCCAGACTGTCATAAACAGGTATTCCGTACTCCCCCATTGCTTCCACCGAAATCCGCTGTCCCTGTATGGCAAAATGAGGTGACTGCGGCTGTATCCACAGATATTGCTCCCTGTCCCATGCCGCCGTCAGTTCCTGCAAATATTCCAACTGCTGCTGTGGTGTTCCGGTGCGGTTACTGACCTTGACAATCATGGAAGCCATATCCTGCTCCAGAACGCACCGGTCATACTGCACAAGCAGAACTGTAATCAAAAACACATATACTCCCAATACCACCGGCAGAACAATCGCTGCTTCCACAGTAAAATAACCGCCGGCCTCTCTTTGTCTCCGCATGTATTCCTTTCCCGGATAACATCCGTTCCATCTATGTCATTACGTGTCATTGCTTTATGATTTGGCCTTCCTTGGCAGATGTACTATAGCAGATTTCGCAGCAGCACCGCCAATACCCCGATCTCCAGAAAGGGCACAAAAGCTATGCGGGTACTCTTCCCCGCTTTTCCCAGCAACAGCAGCGCCGCACTGAGCAGAAAGATGCCCGTCAGGGCAATTCCCAGCGCCAGCAGACAGTCTGCCAGTCCCATGCTGTTTCCCATGATAATCAGTTCCCATCCGTCTCCCCGCCCCACCTGCTCTCTGGTAACTCTGGCAAGCAAAAGAGCGACAAATCCCGGCAGCATTCCGGCTCCCAGCCCCATCCAGGACTGCATCCCCAGCAGACCTTTTCCCATAGCCCAGCCGCAGGAAATCAAAACTCCTGCCGCGAGAGACCTCCCCGGTAAACATTGCCTTCTGATGTCAGACACGCTGTGACAGGCCAGCAGAACCGCCGCACAAAGGCCTCCGATCCGCTCCCACATATATCTCCTCCTTATCTCCATGCGTTATTTCTGTATCGTCTCCGGTCGGCACATTGCGCAAAACCATCTGGCATTTGCTGCCGGCCAGCCACTTATTGATGGTACGGACGCGTTGCCGCGCAGCGGCTGCATGGGCGGTACGGCATATTTTCCTGCCATACCACCGCATGGACACGCCGCGTCAGAGACGGACAGCTTCTGACGGAGTGATACCGATTGCCCTCCCGGGTCAGATATACCAGGCTTTCAGGCAATCGATCCGCACACCGTCCGCAGGGCTGATAACGCTCGCCGGTCTCGTTGCGAAGCATCCACACGGTCCCGGCCTGTACCTCCTGAATGCTCAGTTTCAGATAGGAACAGTCCCCTCTGCTGTGCCACACCGCTCCGTCCTCGGTCACATATACATAGGTGACCGGTTTTGTTCCGTCTCCCACAGCAAAGCCGGTCCAGGCCCGTCCATAATATCTGCTGACCATACGAAAACGGGAAAAAGGGAAACAGGTGATCCGAGGGCACACCTGGTAAGTAAGAACGATGTCAATACATTCCTCCTCTTCCAGATATGCTGATGACAGATAGCTGATTCCCCGCTGCCCGTAGGCCAGGGGGGAACTGTCCAGGTAGTCTCTTCCCAGGATCTGCCCAAGTCTGCCGTTGACATACAGATAGGACACTGCCAGATCCGTGACGATATGGGAACCTTCACCGCGGGCACTTCCTCCAGTGATATCCTCCGTTCTGTCCGGCCCCGTGCCCGGGGTATGAATCCTGCTTTCCGCCGCCCCATATACCGCAAGCTCCCTGCCCACCTGCCACAACGCATATTCCAGTCTGCCGTGCAACCGCAGCATCTCCATGCAGCTGCCCAGATGAAGGATAAACAGAATCAGCAGCGGCACTACCACAGCCGCCTCCACCGTCATGCTCCCTCTGCTGCTTCTCTCCTTTTCCCCGCGCCAGGAGATCAGCAGATATATCTTCTCTATAAACGGCAAAACACGAGAATTGCGTATAAGGGAGTTGCACATGGGAGAAGGCACATAATATAGAATTTTATCAGATACATTCGACGTTTCCATCCATAGAGAAGACATATCCGCTCACCTCCCGATCATTCGTCAGTTGACTTAGACGATTGCACAATGTTCTCCGCGGCCCATCCGCAGGATCAATATGCTTTTTCTCTCCTGATTGTAACATTGCAGCCATAGCCGGATTGGACCACGGCCTCCGCCTCCAGCCTGTCTATACAACCGTCCATGCGGAAACAGCTGTTGCCAGGTGTTCTGCGGATATCCATCTCCATCAGATCCATAAAACGCATGGTCAGAAGTTCCGGCGGTTGCACATAAAGAAGTATCCGCAGATAATCTTCATAGGAAAGTCCCGCCCCCTTTTCCGGCGCGGCCTCCCTCTGGGGAGCCCAGATACCGGTCAGAGAGTAATGCCAGTCACTCTCCTTTTTCAGCAGCTCAACCCTCCCTCCGGCCAGCAGCGTTTTTACGTCATGCAGGCTTTCCAGATAAGCCCATGCCAGAATCATGGCCGTCTCAAACACCGGCTGTAGTTCCGGCTGCGCAACAACCCCGGCCAGTACTGCCGCAGCAGCCTCCACTTGGGCTCTTTTGCCCTCATCCTGCAGCAAATATACCACATTGGCGGCCTCCCGGATGCCGCAGAGCACATTGGCCGTATGGCGCAGGTTGACTATATCCGCGCCATTGCCGCCCAACAGATATTCCACCTGATATTGCAGCAGGCTGTCCTCTCTGGTTTTTCCGTATCTGCCCGCATAATTCAGGAAATACTCCAGCAGCAGGATATTGTCTGTCAGCCCCGGCGGTTCCTCCTGCGGATAATTGCCATGATTGATTTCTCCCCTGGCGGATCTGCCGCTGATATACCGGTCTGTACCTGTAGCCGCCTCCGATAGCTGCGATACATCCTCCACCACCCACTTAAGGATGCCTTCCCGCCGCAATGCCTGTACGGCCTCTGTGGGGTCCGGAATTTCAATCCGAATCCACTCTTCTTCCCCCAGCTGCCGGTCCGCATCCTCATACTCCTGCAATTCCGCGCTTACGCGGTCCATCCGGGCTTCTATATCTTCCTCCAGAAGTCCGTATCCCTCAACTGTCTCCATCCATTCCAGCAGCTTTTCCGCCGCCTCCAGTCCCATGCGGCCTCGCATACATTCAGCCGCCCGGCGCTGGAACACCCGTCCGCCGTCATCTGTCGCCAATGCTACCTTCAGAATCTGAACGTCCTTAAGTTCCATTGCCAGCAGGTCGCGATAGAGAAAAGGCAGAATGCCGCAGTCCTCGCAAGAAAGATTCCTCGTCAGATAATTTGCCAGATGCCCCTCGGTAATATGGTAAGAAGGGTAGTCTGTCCCATAGGAAGCATCCACCATCAGCAGGCCATAGCGTTCCAGCAGTACCCGATGGTATTCCGCCAGCACACTGTCCAGCCCAATGTCCATCACACATTCTGTCTCAAAGGCAATGGTATGTCTCCTTACCCCTTCTGTCAGCGCCAGGCACAGAGAGATCATCACCGTCAGAGTCAGCGCCGCATACACGGTCAGATATCCCGGAAATCTGTGGACTTCCCGGCCTTTTCTCAGCTCATTCATCACTGTGCCCTTACACTTTATTGGCCTGCTTGGTAATCTTGGAAAAGATGGATTCCACCAGTTCCGTGATCTGCGACTTGAAAATAATAACGATTCCCACCAGCACGACGATGATCAGGATGACCTCCACCGTTCCCATGCCGGCATTGTCCTTTGCCATAAAATACTTCCAGCCGATCAACTTTCCGTCTGCCCAATTACGTACTCTTTTCCACATCTTCATACAATTTTCTCCTTATCTGAGTCTTGCGTCCGTGCCCGCTGTTCCGGCAGAACCTTTTTCCTGCACAGTCCGGGCGTCCGCTGTCTACTGTTACACTAAAGGCCAAAACCATGAAATGCCGGAACCATGACCAGCACCATCACTATGGCCATCATCATAATCATGGGCATCAGCAGTCTGGTGCCTGCCTCCTCCCCCTTTTTCCTGCGCAGGTTCAGATCCTCCTGCAACGCCCTGTCCCCCTCTTCCCGCAGGCGGGTAAGCAAAGCCGCGTTTCCCTTTTTCAGGTTCTGCGTCAACATGGTACTCAGTCTGGCGCAATCCTGCAAGCCGGTGCGGGCCGCCCACAGTTCATAAGTCCGCCCCTCCGAGACGCCTGCCTGCAGCCGGTTGCAGGCGTATTGCATCTCCTCGTACAGAGGCCGTGCATCTCCCCCATATCGGGTATGATTGTCCTGAGCAATTTTCTGGAAGGCCCCCCTGATGGTCATTCCCGCTCCGAGATACAGAATAAACTTATTCAGTACCGCCGGATAACTCTCCTTCATCCGTTCCCGCCGCCGCAGAACCTGGCGGTGCAAATCCCTGTCCTGGAACAGATATACCGCAGCTGCCGTAATGGCGGTTATCATAAGCAGCAACAGGCTGTAATCCTCCCTGACTTCCCGCCATGCCAGTCTGCCTCCCTGAAGTTTTCCGGGCAACGGTATTCTGTCCCGGTGCCTGGCGCTCTCCTCCGCAAGACTGTAAGCCTCCTGTGCCTGCTCCACCAGCGCCCCGTTCCCTCCCGCCGTTCCCGGCGTCACCAGAAGTTCCAGCTCTTCCTCCCGGCAAAAGTCCTGATACCTGCTCACCACTGTCAATGTCACCAAAACCGCTGACTCAGCGGCATGGACCTCGCCGCTCCTGCCCAGCACTTCATAGTCGCTGCTCCGCCAGCTGGTTGTAAAGGGATATCCCTCCAGCTCCTCCGCAGGCCTCAACGGCCCGGATACCTCCTGCCAGGAAGGATTGTCTCCCAGCGCCTGCGTTTTCCATGCCTCCCAGTATTCCCCGTACAGCTCCCGTGCCTCCTGCCGGGTCATCGCGCGTTCCGGCACCGTGACTGTAAGTTCCCCCAGCTTTTCCCCATCCAGCCAGGCCCGCAGTTTCACCTTTCTCTCTCCCTGCCCCGGCAGAGGACGCAGCAATTCCCCCGCGCCGGTCAGGCTGCCCTCCCGGTCCGCTTTGGCATGGGCCATGACTCCCAGCAAAGTACCCGCACATAATACCAGCAATAACAGCTGTAATTTCCGTATGTAGTAGTCCCCCTGCAAAAGCAGCCCCGACTGGCCGGGATGCAGACTTTCCAGATCCCGCTGCACATGATGGGCGTTCAGCATGGGCACCTTGTGGATGCAGCCCTTTTTGTACAGATACACGGATACCTTTCTCAGAAGTTTTCCCTCCTCCCGCCGGGACAGAAAGACCAACAGCAGCAGGCCCGCCCCAAGCGCCAATCCAATCAGATACATCTTTTCATTCCTCCCCAAAAGCCTTGTCAAAAATCCGCTCCGACAGAAGGTACGCCGCCAGATAAACTCCCATACAACCGGTCATCAGCGCCACACCCGCCGGATTTCCGTACAGTATATCAAAATACCCGGGATTGCTGACTTCCACGTACCATACAATCAAAAAGGGCATGGCATTCATCACACGCTGTTCCAGTTTCCGGGCCGACAGCAGCGTCTCCGTCTCTTCCTCCACGGCCAGCCTGCGGCTGACGGAACTGCTGGCAGCGTCAATGATCACCGGAATGCTTCCCCCGTTTCGCCTGGCAATCGCGAATACCTCCGCGAACTCCTGCATCTCCTCCAGGGCACAGCGCTGCCCCATCTCTGTCAGCAGTACCTCCAGCGTGACATTGTTGTAAAGCCCCTGACGCAGCAGCTGCAATTCCTGCTCCATGACACATCCATCTCCGAACATACTCCGGATGTCGGCAATACTGTCCAGAAAAGCATTTTCCACCGCGTATCCGGCTCTCATGGAAGCCGCCACCGCCTCAATGCACTCTTTGAACTGCATCAGCACCTGCCGGTTTTGCCGATGGCGACGTCGGTGCCTGCTCCTTTTCAGATAAAGCCATCCCACCAGGGACATGGGCGGCAGTGCCCACATACTTCTGTAGAAAAAGAACGCGAACAACCCTGTGACCAGCAAGCCCTTTCCCAGATCCCGCAGGGCTTCCCCTTTGGATGCGCCCCACAGATAACTAAAGACCTGCCGCCTTGAGCTTATGAACACGAAGCAATTCCCCCTTTCTCACCAGTGCGCCCAGTACCCGGCTTTCAGGACTCTCTCCCGTCTCTTCAAACACATACAGGGGGTTCAAGCGGATCTGTCCCCGCCCGCAATCCACCAGCTCCGATACCTCCAGCACTTTCCGGCTCCCGTCCCGCAGACGGCCCAGATGCACAATGATATCAATACCGGATACAATCTGTTTTCTGATCGCCTCCAGCGGAATGTCCATCCCCATCAGAATCATGTTTTCCAGCCGCGTCAGCATATCCCTGGCACTGTTGGCATGGCCGGTGGACATGGAGCCGTCATGCCCCGTGTTCAGACATTGCATCATGTCCGCCGCCTCCGCCCCCCGCACCTCCCCCACTATGATCCGGTCCGGCCTCATGCGCAGACTGGCGCGGATCAGGTCGCGAACGGTTATTTCCCGGCATCCCTCCACATTGCTGTTGCGGGTCTCCAGCCGCACCAGATTGCGCAGGCCCTGAAGTTGCAGCTCCGCGCTGTCCTCAATGGTAATCACCCGCTCGCAGGAGGGAATGCATCCGGACAGCACATTGAGAAAAGTAGTCTTTCCGCTGCCGGTACCGCCGCTGATAAAAATATTGTATCCGGCCCGCACCAGCGTCTGTAAGAGCTCCGCAGCCTCACAGGTAAGAGATTCCCAGTGAATCAGCTCCTCCATGGTGATCGGGGTATTGGGGAAACGGCGAATGGTGACGATGGGGCCATTCAAGGCGACGGGACTCATGACGATATTCACTCTGGCGCCATTGGACAATCTGGCGTCAACGATGGGGGATGCCTCATTTACAACTCTGTTACAACCTGCGACAATCTGTTGGATTACATCCTGGAGCTTCTCTTCCGATTCAAAGACCAGATCTGTCTGCTGCGTATGTCCCCCGCGTTCAACAAATATGCTGGCGGGTCCGTTGATCATGATTTCTGTGATCTCCGGGTCCTCTATAAGGCTCTGCAAAATATCCAGTCTTCTCAGGGAGTAGAAAAGCTCCGTCCGGAGGCGATGGCTCTCGCCCACCGGCAGCAGCCTGAACAGCTGCTCCTCCAGCAATACCTCATCAATGATCTCCATGACTTCCTCATCCGACTGTTCTCTCCCGTAATCCAGTTGCTCCAACACCCTGCCGCGCAGTTCCTGTTTTAACTCTCCGTAGTCTTTCACTGTCTGTTCCTGCCGTCCTTTCCGCATTGTATCCGGCCGCGTCTTTGCGGTCCTCTCTCCATTAACCCGGGCCGGTGCCCGTGCTCTCCTCTTCCTCAATCAAGTCCCGTACATATTCCGCAAGATCTCCCCTGGTAAACTGCTCAATCAGGTCCGGCAGGCGGCGGAACAGGGGCAGCTGGCACTTTCTGGTCTTCTCCTTCACATCCTCGTATTCGTACAGTGACAATATCTGTTCGTACTGATCGATTTTGCATCTGGCCATGGGGTCCTCCTTTACCAGCATGTAAACCCTGGTGCATCTCCTCAGAATCTCCAGCAGGCCCTGCATATTTTCGGAGAGATCCAGAATGATATAGTCGTATTCACCGCTCTCCCCGATTTTCCACAGCAGCTGCTGCCATTCCTGGGCGGTAATGTAGATCAGATTGTGCCCCATATACGCCGGAGCAATATAATCCAGCTGACCTTTTTTCTGCGCGAGAACTTTCATCCGAAGCACAAATTTGCTCTGGTCCGCTTTCATGTAATACAATAGCGTGGCCAGATCCCGGCCCTTTTCCCCGGACAGCAGTTCGGGTATCCCGGCATAATGCTCAAAATTCAAGTACAGCGTCCTGTGCTTTTCCGCCAGCAGCTGTCCATAGGTCAGCGCGAAGGAGGTTTGCAGGCATCGGCGGACAGGGGAATACATTCCCACGATCCGGGGGCTCTGTCCGGTACTCAGCCGGGGATAAAAATCTTCTTCCTTCTCCATGTAAATCTCCAGCAGTTCTTTCAGTACATTTTCCGCGGGCTGATACTTGTCCACATTTTTCAGGGATGACCACCTGACCAGGCCGCTCTCGTTCAGCAGCACGGTGGCTCCCGCCTCCACCGGCAGCGAAGGGACATATACGGATTCAGCTACCAGCAGCAGGTCAATCGCCCCTTGCTTATCCCCGTCCGTCAGCTGCGAAATCCCTGTATAAACCTCCACTTCCCAGGGAAATTCCTTATAACTCTGCAAATAGGCGGACAACTGCCCCGCATAATCCTCTTCCGGATCACAGAGCGCCAAAATTTTATGCTCCAAAAACACCTCTCCTTTCTCTGTGCCCGCCCCGGCGGGCCCTGTGCATCCTGCATGAAATCGTGGTAAAATCTTGTGAATCACAAATAAACAATAACATGATGTTCAGATGATAAGAGACTTGAATTGCCTCTTGTTGAAATGCATTATAGTCGCTATTTTTACAAATGTCCATAGCAGAAACAAACAAAAATGATTTTTGTGAATAATTTACAACAAATGGAAAGCCTGAAGGCCATATAGTGCCGCCAGCCCAGGAAATCCCAGCACTGAGCATGTCAAAACCGTGGCGGGATTGATCCCCACCAGCGTCGGATACCCCTGCGCCGCCACCGCCAGGTTGATAAAGTAGATTGCCACGGCCCCCAGCACTCCCCGCAGCAGAAGATTCATCAGCCACTCCAGCTGACGCCGCCAGGCCAGCGCCAGCAGCACCAGCACACAGACTCCCATGATCAGTAATATTTTTGTCTGGTCCATCTGATTCCCTTCCGGATCTCTTGTTCCGGACCCTCTTTTTTATCATAGTATGGAAAAACTGGAAAAAAAGACCAATAAATTGAACTTGCCGGAATATTTGAGAATGACCGGGTCTATACTTATACCAACCAAATTTTGACAGTTGAAAATGGAGAGCGCTATGAAAACCTATTATAGTCAGAGCTTTTATACTCCCGAAAACCTGGATGTACATTTTTCGGTCCCCTCCCTGCGGGAGGATCTGGAAAAAACCCGCACTGCGCTGGAGATCGCATATGCGGGCTTCGATAATGCCGTCGACCCTGACATGGTCGATTGCTACATCTATGAAATTAACGCGCTTTTAAAACGATACAAGCATCTGTCGGCGCTCTCCGAGGAAGAATACGCGGCCGCCGCGGATACCGTCCCTGCGGGACGCCATAAAGGTCTATACGAGCATTCCCCGATTCGCGCTCTGGTCAGCCATGTTCTCAGTTAGCGTATTCCGGCCATAAGTCAGACCCGCGTATACGGCCTGCGTGTTACGCATCACAGGGCCGGCCGTATTCTGCGGGGCGATCTGCCTGTACGCGTCCCGCAGCGGCGTGATGATACCGGCCACCTCCCGCAGCAATTCCCCATGCCGCCGGATCTCCGCCTGCGCCAGCCGCCGGATACAGTACATGTACAGCTTCCGCAGGGAACCGGCGGGCTCATATTCCGGACGCAGGGAACGCGTCAGCTCATTGACGCACTTCCCCGCTCTGCGTACATTTTCCTGATACGCACCGAAATCGCCCTCTGACGCCAGTTCGGAGGCGTCTGCCAGATATTGCAGCGTCATATCATACAAAATCACGACCATCTCCGTAGGATTGGCCTGAGAAATACGAAAAGTAAACTGCTGCTTGATTTCCGATGTCATAAGCATCCATCCCTTTCCGGCTGTAGTTCCGCCTCTGCCCGGCAGGCCCGATTCATTCCTCCCGGATTCTGAAATTCCCCTGACGCAGTTCGAACGGATGCCGCTTATAGATTTACAGTCATTCCGGTCTTCCGCGCTGCCGCCTACTGTAACAGCTGTAATACCTGCGAAGGCCTCTCGTTGGCCTGGGCCAGCATGGAAGTACCCGCCTGGGTCAACACCTGATTGGTGGTGTACTGCGTCATCTCCTCCGCCATGTCCGCGTCCATAAGACGGGAATAGGCGGCCGTCATGCTTTCCTCTGATACATCCAGACTGTTCACCGTGGATTCCAGACGGTTCTGATAGGCGCCCAGCTTTCCTCTGACATTGGACACAAAGCCTATGGCCTCGTCCATCCGCCCCAGAGCGTTCTTCGCCCCTTCCTGAGTGCTCACGTCAATATTCTCGATCCCCATATTGCGCAGGGAGACGGGGGGAATCTCCACCGCCAGCACTTGCCCTTCATTGGCGCCAATCTGCAGACGCATGGGCCCTATATCCGTGACCTCCACTTTCATATTCGTCACCGGGCCCGGGTTCGGATTCGCAGGTGTGCGATCAGGCGAATCATTCAGATCCAGCTGCAATTCAAATCCGTTGCTGCCCTTGATGGTCACAAAACCGCTTGGGGCAACTGTGTCATTCACGCCGTCGGGAACCGCCGTCACGCCGGCAGGGAAATCCGCTCCCAGCGTAATTGCCGTCACTTTCTTATTACCTGTGGGGTTACCATCTGCATCCAGTTCATCAGCAAACTCAATGGAATCCACCGTATAGGTTCCCGCAGGGGTTTTCCCGCTAAATGAACTGACTTTAATATAATCATCATTGGTATATCCCTTGACATTAAAGGTGCCATCCAGCAGATTCTGTCCATTGAACTGTGTGGTATCCTTCACACGCTCAATCTCCTCCTTGAGCTGCGCCACCTCCTCCTGTACAACTGCTCTGTCTTCATCGGTGACGGTACCTGTTGCGGCCTTTACGGTCAGTTCATTGATACGCTGCAGCATGGCGCTGACCTCGGTCATGGCTCCGTCCGCCACATTGATGATGGATATGCCGTCACTGGCATTGTCATTGGCCGTCTCCAGACCCTTGAGCTGGGCGTTCATCCGCTTCGCCATGGCCAGTCCCGCGGGATTGTCCTTGGCATGATTGATCTTCAAGCCGGTGGAAAGCCTCTCCAGGGACGCGGACAGAGCATTGTCGTTGTTTGCCAGGGCGTTGTTTGTAAGCATTGCCGACACATTGTAATTGATTCTCATTTAATTCCTCCTGACCCGGCCCAGCCGGTTAATCTCATGATTCAGACTTGCCTGATAAAATCTTTGGATATTATCTTCCGTCAGGCTGTGGCAGAACCACCCCGCTGTGGAGTGCGTTCACAAAATCATTCCTGCCGCCAGACGTTTAATCCATCCGTTTCTCCACATCTCTGACCGTCTGTAAAAAGGCTTTTGCCGTGGCATACAGGCCCTCCTGCGCCGCCGGCTCTTCCGGTTCGGTTCTGTCCCAAGACATGCGCGTCCTCCCCGACGCGTCATGTATGTATTCCACCTGGCCCGTCCGCAGCTCCTGTGGCAGATAACTACCAAATATATCGGACGAACGGCGCAGATTCATTACCGCTTCCCTGTGATTTCCCATGAAGCACCCGTTGACGACGCCGTCCCTGACCTGAAATTCCCCTTTGAGGCTCCCCATGTGTTCACTGGTCAGTTCAATGCGCACAATGCCCTTTTCCCCGCCGTGACAGATCTGCAAGTGTATTGCCGCCACTTCCCCGTCCAGTTCCATGGGAAAATAATATTCCTCGGACCGGGACAGACTGCCCATAAGGTGAAGCTGCCTGGTCATCAGCCGCAGAGAGCGCACATCCACCAGGCTGTCCGTCTCCTCCTGAATCTGGCGGTGGGTCTCTTCCTCCCGGGACGCCACATTCTCCTGGTAAGCTCTCTGAAACTCTCCAGGTTTATGCAGACGCTGCCAAAGCTGCGTGGGCTTCTCCCGGTCTTTTCTGCCTGCGTTCCAGCGCCCCATCAGCTTCTGAATCTCTTCCTCCATCTCCTGGGCCGCCAGAACATTGGCCGTCGCAGGCGCTTCCTGCGCGCGGTCCAGCTCCCTGTACACTTCCTGGGAAGCAGCCGCGGCCCTGGCCATTTCCTGCCGTGCCATTGCGCTCTCCCGGTCTGTCCTCTGGGAGTCATTCTGCTCCGCGCCCTCCCGGTCCGCCCGCTGGGAGTCATTTTGCCCCGCATCCTCCGGCGGCTGCTGCGGCTGCGGTGCCGCCGGTTCCTCCGGACTGACCGCCTCTTCCAGCACCCGGTTCCACTCCCGGGCATATCCCAGCTGGATCTGTTCGTCAATCCGTATGCCCTTGTCCCGCAGACGGCTCAGGGCTCCCACCGCGTCGTCCACCAGCGTGTCCGTATGTCCCGCCCGGCGGCTTCTCACCGCCGACAATAATGTGGAGAAATTCAGTTCCGCTCCGGTGTTCACGATGCTGCCGATGGCAGCACTGTCTCCCTTCTCAATCTGGCGCAGCAGCCGGTAACAACCGATAAACGCGCTCTTTTCCTCCGGGGTGATATCCCCCTTTTGCTCCATCTTATACAGGAAACGGCTGTACCGCTCCGTCTCCTCCCGGGCCTTCCGGCCCTGGTCCTCCTGGCCCTGATCCTGTCCCTCAAAATATTCCCGCAGCTGGGGCAGACTCTGCCGCAGCGGGTTTACCCCGTCCCGGATCATGCGCAGCACCGCCGCCGGGGTCATTCTTCTGGTGACTTCCTCCACAGTGGCGCAGGCCGCTCTGATCTCTTCCACGTGCTCCGGTGTAATCTCCATCCGGTTATACCCCAGCACTCTCACAGCCCGGCGGTTCTCCTCCGTGGGCTCAAAGCCCAGGTCCCGCAGAATATCATCCACATTGGAAAAGGCTTTGCGTATACTGTCTCCCATATCCGCTCTCGGCTCGGTCCTGACGGCCTCATAGCGCCGCCCTGCCTTTTCATATTCCGCCTGCAGCTCTTTGCCTGTCCGGTGAAACGCTTCCAGGCTCTCCTCCTGCGCCTCTCCGTTCTCCGGCGCGCTGCCACGCAGCCTCTCCTGCCAGCGCCCCACGGTGTCCACAGGCAGCGTCGGCAGTTCCTCCGCCACCTGCCAGGCGTCTTCCAGCTGCCGGTAACGGTCCACCGCCTCCTGATCCGTATACTTTGTCTCCGGGAAAAACTCCCGTGCCAGCTCCTGCTGGGCCTGCTTAAGCGCCTCGATGGTCTCTTCAATGGGTCTGGTGTCGATGGAAAAACCGCTCTCCAGGAGTTTTACATTGGTCTCCACCGTCATGCGCAGCCGAATCTCTTCCAGCAGCCTGTGATCGCCAATGCGCTGCTGCGCATCGCTGCTGTGATAATAGACCATCAAATCATAGGCCTTCTGCCTGATGGATCGGGTGTCCGCCAGATTCCCTTCCATGGCCTCCCGTCCGTCCGCAATCGCGGCGGCCGCCGCCCGGGCCACCTGCTCCTCCGTAAGCGGAAAGGAAACGCCCCGGATTTCCATGGCCCTGCGCAGGCTCTCCCGGTCCACGGAAATCCCCCTCCGCACCAGCCATCCGGCAGCCTCCCGCTCCTGTCCGGTTCCCTCGCAGCCCAGGGACTCCAGAAGCCTGTCGATCTCCCGGGGATCAGGGATGTCCCCGTCCGTGGCGGTATCCTCCCCGTCCCGGGACTGCGCCGCGATATTGCGGGTCATATATCCCTTGACCTCCGAGTCAAAATATTCCGCCTGCCGCTCCTGTTCCAGGGCGCAGCCACTGGCCTCGCCCAGATAAAAATCCCTGATGGTGGCCTCCATGCCTCCGGCGACCATGTAAAAACAGTCCCCTTCCTCCGGCGCTTCCAGACTGCGGGCCAGATCCAGCGCCTGCATGACCTTATCCACATTCTCCGCGGAAAGGGGAATATCCACAGCCGCAAAACTCTCCGAAAGCGCCCGGGCCAGTCCCCGGTCCCCCACCGCCTCCGCCAGCGTATCCAGATCCAGCGTATCCGTATACCCCGCCACATTGCAGCCCGCTTTCACCAGCTCGGCCTTGATCCTGTCGAGTATGGTCACCGCCTCCCGGGGGTCCATCTCCCGGGGATCATACCCCTCCTTTGCCATCCTGGCGTAATCCTCGTCGGACATGGTATGTGACATTACTGTCATCTGATTCTGCATGGCCTGCACATCCGCCGCCCCGGCCTGGGCCTGTATTTCCGCCAGGTCTTTCCCAAAACCGCCCCGGCCCCTCTGTCTCTGGTTCCAGCGGCTGCCCAGCGCATTGCCCGGATGTACGCCGTCCCTGCCATCCACATAAACTCCGTATCCACCGCCGGTTCTCCCGGCCTGCGGTCTCGGGGTATGGCGCGGTAATTCCCGGGAACTGTCTGTCTGTACTGTCTGGTCAAAATGTATCTTCATAAGCGTCCCTTTCCCTGTATGCCAAACAATAGCATTTTCTAAAAAAACAGGTGAGCGCACAGGCACTCACCTATTATTTCGGTCAATTTTCCATTTTCTTATACTGTTTAACAGTAAAAATTTCCGAGCAACCCGACTACATAACGCCAGCCACACACGTTTAACCAGTGCAGTACGGTAAATTCTGGCGTTATGTAGTATAACAGCCGCTTCAGAACTGAAATACCACGGCGGTATAAGGAGGCAGGTCAAAGGAGATGGAGTAATCATGATAATGACAGGGCTCCTCCTCCGCAGCCAGTTCCTCCGGAACCGCGTTTCCGTTGCCTCCGTAGCAGGTGTCATCGCTGTTAAGCACCAGCTTGTACTTTTTCTTCTTCGGCACAGGCACCATATAATCCTCCCAGCGCATGGGGGTCATGTTCATCACAAACAGGAGGTTGTTGCGGCCGCTTTCGGATTTTCTCACAAAGGAATAGGTGCTCTTGTCCGCGTCGTCCGCGTTCATCCACTCGAAGCCCTTCCAGGAATTATCGTTCTCATACATGCAGGGATACTTGCGGTACAGCTCCAGCAGATCCCGCACATAGTTGTGCATGCCCAGATTATATCTCTCCTGCAGCAGAAACCAGTCCAGTTCCCGCTCCTCGCTCCACTCTCTCTCCTGCCCGAAATCTTGGCCCATAAACAGCAGCTTCTTGCCGCAGTGGCCAAACATATAGGTATACCCCACCCGCAGATTGGCATATTTGTCCACCTGATAGCCGGGCATCTTGTTCACCATGGAGCATTTCAGGTGTACCACCTCGTCGTGAGACAGCGGAAGGATATAATTTTCGCTCTCATTGTAACTCATGGCAAAAGACATGGCATAGTGATTGCCCTTGCGGTACAGCGGGTCCAACTTCATATATTCGCAGAAATCATGCATCCAGCCCATATTCCATTTGAATGTAAAGCCCAGGCCTTCCCCGCCGATCTCGCTTGTCACATTAGGCCAGGCCGTGGACTCCTCCGCGATGGTCATGAATCCCGGATAGGTTCCCCGGATCACGGAATTCAGATGCTTGAAAAATTCTATGGCCTCCAGATTCTTATTGCCCCCGAACTTGTTGGGCAGCCACTGACCGTCCTTCTTGCCATAGTCCAGATACAGCATGGATGCCACGGCGTCCACCCGGATTCCGTCCACATGAAATTCTTTCAGCCAGAACAGCGCGTTGGCAATCAGGAAATTTTTGATCTCTGTCTTGCCGTAATTGAAAATCTTGGTGCCCCAGTCAGGATGCTCCCCCAGCCGCGGGTCGGGATGCTCAAAGATGCACTGGCCGTCAAAACAACTCAATCCGTGGGCGTCCATGGCAAAATGGGCCGGCACCCAGTCCAGAATCACGCCGATCTTATTTTTATGCAGCTTGTTTACCAGATACATGAAATCCTTGGGAGTCCCGTAGCGGGATGTGGGCGCGTAATATCCTGTCACCTGATAACCCCAGGAGCCGTCAAAGGGATGTTCCGCAATCCCCATCAGCTCGATGTGCGTGTAGCGCATCTCCTTCAGGTATTCCACAATGCGGTCCGCAAACTCCCGATAGTTGTAAAAGCCCTCCTTGGTGCCGTTGGGATGTTTCATAAAAGAACCTATATGGCATTCATATATCGCCAGCGGCTGCTTCTGCACATCCTTCTGATCCCGCTCCTCCAGCCATTTCCCGTCCTCCCACGCAAATCCCGAGAGATCCGTCACTCTGGAAGCCGTACCCGGGCGATACTCCGCGTAATTGGCAAAAGGGTCCGCCTTGTAGAGCTTATAACCTTCCTGGGTGGTAATCAGGAATTTGTACATACAGCCTTCCTGCACACCGGGCACAAACAGCTTATGGATTCCGCCAGGCCCCAGCTTTTCCATGGGGTGGCTTTCCTCATTCCATCCGTTGAACTCCCCGATCACATGGACGCTGGCCGCGTTGGGCGCCCACACGCCGAAAAACACGCCCTCCACGCCGTCCTCCCTGGACGGATGAGCCCCCAGTTTTTTGTAGATATCATAATGTGTTCCCTGGGCGAACAGGTACTGATCCGCCTCGGAGATAAACACGGTTTCCTCCTGTTTCTCCGTCTCCCGTACCTTTTCCGCCTGTCTCTTCTGTGTGTCTTCTCCAGGCATATTTGCCTTCGCCTTCGCCATACCCCTACCTCCCGGTCATCTATTTTATACTCAGCCCATTGCGATATGCTCCCCGCAAGTGATGGGACTGGTCAATATATAAAGTCGTTTTCCCGCAGGATAATCATATCTTCCTCGTCATAGCGCTTAGCCAGCAGAATGTCCACAAAGTGCCCCATGGATTTGCGATTTGCGTGTCGGATGGCCTCATCCATAATTCCCTTCACATCCAGGATTGTCACCGCATGGTTGCTTGTCTGCTGTTCCGCGATCCTCGTGTGCAGCGCCAGGATGCCCAGCTCGTCAATGGAATACTCCTTGTCTCTGGCGTATTTTTTGCCGAAGGCGACCAGAGCGTCATTGCTCAGAGCCTCCATATCCATTCTGGCATTGAAACATTCCGCCAGCCTGGTGTACACGCCCAGAAATTTATTCATGGCTTTGCGGGTATCTTCGATGATCACAATAAGTCCATACTTTTCCTGCTGCAATGCCTTGTAGAGCGCGTCCACTGTGTCTTTGTTCATATGAGAGGCTTTCTGGATGATCAGAGCGCCGTTGGCCAGGCCGTCCAGGGTCTTCGCAATGTCCCGCTGATTCAGGGACTTTCCGGAGATCTTGGCAGTTTTACCGGAAAAATTGCTGTCTGTCATACGCACTTCCCGGATCATGTTTTTGGCCAGGGTCAGCGTGTCCATACCCTCATCGCCGGTTATCACCACATTGCCGGTGTAGGAAGCCATGCTGATGGAATCAATGGCGCCTATCAGCTTTTCCCGGGAGGACTTGCTCTGGATAAAGGAACCGAAAAGCTCCTTCTCTTCCCTGGTCAGCGCCCGCAGTCTGGGCTTCTCTCCGGACGGCCGGGCTTCGCCGGAATTGTCGGCGGATGCCGTCTCTTCTGATGCCGGGGCCCCCTGGGGTTGTTTCACAGGCTTTTTGTCCGCAGGTTTTTTCCTGTAAGACGCTGTTTCCACAGGCTTTGGTCCCTTCCGTTCCCCTCTGCGAAATTCCTCCGGGGACTCCTCCTCGTAAAACGCCTCTGCCGCTTCCCCGCCCAGGGACTCCTCCCCGTAAAACACCTCTGCCGCTTCCCCGTCCGGGGACTCCTCCCCGTAAAACGCCTCTGCCGCTTCCCCGCCCAGGGACTCCTCCCCGTAAAACGCCTCTGCCGCTTCCCCGTCCGGGGACTCCTCCTCATAAAGCGCCTCTGCCGCTTCCCCGCCCGGGGACTCCTCCCCATAAAACGCTTCTGCCACTTCCCCGTCCGGGGACTCCTCTCCGTAAAACGCCTCTGCCGCTTCCTCGCCCGCGGACTCCTCTTCGAAAAACTCTTCTACCGCTTCCTCGCCCGCGGACTCCTCTTCAAAATAACCCTCTGCGGGCTCCTCTTCGTAAAACTCCTCCGCCGCTTCTCTCTCCGCAGCCCGAACACCGTACTCCCCGGTTCCGGCCCCCTGAGCAGAAACCCGATCCCCGTAATATTTTCCCTCCTCATCAGGGAAATCTTCATAAAGCGCTTCCACAGGTTCTTCCGCGTCCGCTTTTTCTTTGTAAGATTCCGCCTTCCCGCGTGGCTTTTCGCCCGCAGATTCCGCGTTCTCTTCCGTCACAGCCTCAACGGCTTCTTTGCCGGAAAATCTCTCCGCCTCCGCCAGAATATCCTCCGGCTCCGCCCCCTGTTCCAGCTTTTCCAGAAGGCCGTCCCGGATGGACTTCTCAAAAGCGGTGAACATCGGCCCCGTCTGCCGCAATACCTTCTGATGAAGCGCCTCCCTGCGCCGCTCCTCATTGTTGCGCTTCATGCGCTCCCACTCGGCCAGTATATCTTCTATGCGCATCTGGCCGGTGATCTGTTTTTCCACCTTTTCCGACTCGGGAACCACCATACTGATCTGCCCGTCAGACTCCATGGACAGCACTTCCGCCATCTCTTTGGGGGGCTCAATTCCCAGATTCTGCTGCCGCAGCTGCTCCATGACCAGAGCCGCCGTCTGGTCCACCGGCTCCGCAGGCATCTCGTCTTGAGAAGTCATATCCTCTTTTTCACGCCCCGCCTCCCCGGAAGGGGTATCCTCTGTCCCGGGCAATTCTTCCTCTCCGGACTTTGTCCGAAGCGCCGGTATTTCTTCTGTGTAGACTTCTTCCCCTGTCAATATCTCTTCGGACTCCGGGGCTGTCTCCGAAAGACTTATGTCCCCCATCTCGCCCGTGGCGCCAAAGAAAACCTCCGTCTCCACCTGCTCCGTCTCATCCATGGCGTCATCCGCCATCCCGGCCCGTGAGCGCCCGGCTCCGTCCGCAGCTTCCGTCCGTGGGCTCCCGGCTCCGCTCATCTCCGTCACAGGCTCTGTAAAGCCGTCGGCATCCTGTGTCTCTTCTTCCTCCAGCACCTCCCGCAATCCTTCCGCCAACTCCTTTTGCAGGTTGATGGTGTTATATTTCCCCACATCCATGGTCTTGACCTGGATCTCTATCTCCTCCGAAGGGATACGAATCGTGGGAGCATGTAGCACATCCACGGGCTGTACCGCGGAACGGGCTTCCTCCGCCAGCCCCTGTTCCTCCGTCTCCGCCACATAGGTGTTCTCAGGATCGTACTGCTGCCCCTCCGCGTCTTCACAGGCAGGCCCCCCGTCTTCATAGTACGCCTCCCCGTCCCCATATACCGGTTGCGGCTGAAAGCGGCTGTCGTATTTTCCCTGCTGCTCATCGGAGAGAGGCTGGTGCAGCATCTTGAGTTCCATGGCTTTCACCACATATTTTCCCTCTCCAAACCACAGAATCAGCTCGTCGCACTCTTCAATACATTTGGTAGCCAGCCCCACCCGGTGATACAGATAGGCCAGTTCATAGGCCCATTTCTCCCGGTAATCCTTTGCCTTCAGCTCCTCCAGCACCGCGATGCGCTCCTCCAGGCTCACATCCTGGGCCTGGTACAGCTTGTACTGCAAAATGTAGCGCCCCGTATCCTTGGGGGCGATCTGCACAAATTCCTTGTAGTACTCTATAGCCATCACATAGTCTTCAATCTTGATAGACAGTTCGCACAGAGAATACACAATGGTGCGTCCCCCGGGATGGCGGTCGTAAGCCAGCAGCAATATATCCCGGCTGTCCTCATATCTGCGGTTGATTTTATAGAGATCACTGATGGTACACAGCATCATTACGCTTTTGACCCGGCGCCAGTCTATACTGTCCGCAATCTCCGCCGCCTGCTGGTATTCCCCCTGGGCAATCAATGCCTTTATCTCATCCGATTTTATTTTATACTCATTTTTATCCAAAGTTTCCTCTTTCCCGCACCTCCGGGTCCTGTCATAATCCAGTTCCCGCCGGTCTGCGATCCTGCGCCGGTCCGTATCAGAAAGCCCCCCTGCAGAACATCCGGCGGGCCCATATTCCGCCGCCGTTTTGCATGGTAAACAGTTATAATAAGTGTATCACAGTGCGTGGAGTATGTCAAAATTAAATGTGGAAAAAAAAGAGAAAAAATACAAGATGTTGTGCCGGGCCCAGGCCGGGCCCGACTAGATATCGTTTATAAAGAAAATACGGTTTTACCTTCCTGTCTCGTCCAGATACAGCTGCACCCGGCTCTGTATGACGCCGCAGGTTTCCTCCAATGATTTGTCACCCTCGAAATAGTACTGCGCCTCCTCCAGAATCATGTTCCGGATGGTCATATTCTCCAGGGTATCCGGCCTCACGTACTCCATCATGGCGAGCTGTTTGTCCCGCTGCTGCTGCGTCATGGCCGGATACCAGTCAACGCCTTCCTCAAGGCCCTCCGACTTGGCGGCGCTCAAGTGCCCCTCTCCGGAATCCCTGTCCGCTCTGTATTGATCCGAAGCGTATTCCATGCTTTTTTCCAGCGCGTCGCGATTTGTAAAATAGGAACTCTCCGACAGGGTCATAACGCGATGGGTCAGATAATATTCCCAGAAAGCGTATGCCCCTTCCTTGTTTGCGCTTCTGCTTAATATGGCAATCGCGCTGTCATCATAAAAATAGCAGGGAGCGCCGTCTTCTGTGGGAAAACCTTTGTACACCAATGCTTCTCCATATTGATATTCCATTTCCCCGCAATACAGGAAATCAGATATATTCATAAGATCCAGAACCGGCTTCTCTCCGCCTTTCACCAGTTCGCTCCAGTCATCCCAGTGCCCCGCATCGTCCCGCTCTATCTTGCGGATTCTTTGCAACAGGCTCTGAAAATCCTCCCCCTCAAAACGGCCCTGACGGCTCTCACGGTCTAAATACGCATCCATACCTCCCATGAGGCAATAGGTCAGAATATGGCTCCGGGAAAGCCCCTCCTTCGCCAGAACGTCCGGATGATTTTCCAGCCAGCCCAGGAACTCATCCACCGTCCAGCCGGGCGCTTCGCCCAATTCCGACGCCTTTCCCGCCAATGTGTACACGGAAAAGCTGACCGGTATATCGTAGAGCGCGTCCCCGACGCGGTAGCATCGCAGCACCGGTTCCAGATAGTCATTCTGACTCAGTCTCTCCGACTCTTCCAGATAGGGCGTTAAGTCTTCCAGATAGCCTTTGGCCATATAACGCTCAATATCCTGATAGTCCAGCAAATAGATCAAGTCAGCGCTTTCCTTTGCCAGCAGACGGGTGTTGACGGCCGCATAGAGGTCCGCGCCCTCTCCCAGCTCTACTCCCTCCAGCACCACCTCATATTCCTCGCCTGAAAAATTGAACTCCTCCACTATTTTCCCGAATATACCACCCTTGGCTCCTTGATCAGCCTGTAGCAGCGCTTGCGGCAGAAGCAATGTAATTGTTGTTTTGGGCTGTAGCTCTCCCTGGGTTTCATACACTCTGGTGACAGTCACCGGAGCCTCCCTGTTCAGGGGCTCCCAGCTCACCACCAGCATATCTCCTTCCGGCAGGATTTTCATTGTCTGCACATCCTCCTGTCTTAAATGAACTTGCAGAATGTGAAACAATTCCGTGGTATCTCCCCGGCCGGGCGAATACATCTTCACGCTTCCGTCTCCTTGCATCAGAAGCGTATCCTCCCCGCCGGTCCACATAGCGCCATCACAGGAGACGGAAGTCTCTTCCCATAGCTTCCGCTTCTGATAATCCACCCGATACAGAACGTTCTCTCCCCGGTCGTTCTGACAGGTCGCATAGACCTGGCCCCGGCCGTCCGCGCAGAGATCCAGATAATTCTTTCCCGGGCACACGATCTCGCCCTGCCAATGCCCCTTCTCGTCCAAAAGCCAGATCCGCTCCGATCCCAGGGCATAGTAATGCCCCGTCTCATCCTGCGCCAGCCGCAGAACCGCCTGACCGCGCCCCTCCGCAGACGCGTCCTCATCCCACCTCTGGCTCCACTGTTCTCCTCCGTCCAATCCGTACAATGCCAGAAAGCGCGCTCCCGCCCCGTCCTGACCAAGGACCGCCAGACAGTCCGCCCCCGCTTCGTCCTTCCCGGCGACCATGGCCTCGATATTGCCGGACTCCTGCTTCAGAAAAAGCTCTGCTTCTTGGGGGCTTTGGAGGTCATGCAGAGATACCCTGTAGATTTTGGCACAGTCTCCGTCCCCTTTATCCACAAAATATAACATGTCTTCCACAATCAGAAAAGAACCCAACTGCGGCATATAAGCCGGCGTAATCCCTGTATCCCAGGTTTCGCCGGCAAACACAGGCACATCCGCCGGTTCCGATTCTTCCGGAAGACTTTCTGCCCGGCCACAGCCGGGCAGAAATAAAAAGATTACACATATGAGTAAAATGCATTTTTTCATATAATAAATTTGCCTTTTCAGTACTACTCTGTTTTATGAACACGTTGTAGATTTATACTCCCGTTTTGGTATGTACAGTATAATCTATTGTATTCACTCTTTCCGCCCCACAAGCACACCTCTCTAACACCCTTTTATGTACATAATAATAGAAACATAACTGTCCATCATGCTGGTGCGAATATGCTTCTGATTGGCTTGAATCTAATACTCTGACCGTAGAATAACTATGATTACCGCCACAAACTGGAGTATCCGCCTGCACACTAATCGCGCTACCAATCAACAGTGTTGTCAATAAAGCTAAACTAACCAGTCTTTTTTTCAAATTTTTACCCATAACATCATTCTCCTCTCATTTTAGAACAACAAAACAATTTCCAGTGACATATGTACATATTTTCTTGCTATATCTTTTTTATTTGCTCCACCTCCATGCATAATTAGTCGCAGAAAAACTAGTCTTTCCTATTTTATACTATTCGCTCCGTTTAAGATAGTATAAAACACTTGATATATTTATTTTACCACAATATTTTCATTTGTCAACTTATATTTTGTTATATACCAGCATAAATCCTACATCTATAAATATTTGTTACTGCAAAAGGCCCCCTACAGCCCCGGCCCTGGCGGGAGCTACCGGAGCGTGTCTGAAAACCGGAAAATGTTCAAAGCAACAGGGTATATACAGAAAAAATGATTTTACAGATCCTCTTTTTTGTGATAAGCGGGATGCAGTAGAACAATTAATTTATATAAACCCTGCGATTCCCAGAATTGTGATCAAATTCTGCCGAGTTAAGCAGGGTTTATCATTGAGCCCCGAATAAGTAATATATATATGCAAGATGTTGCACCGCGCCCGGCTCTGTGTGGCACAGCCGGTTTTCTCCCATGTTTTCCCCAAAGGATATCATACCGCGCGGGTTTGTATCAGCAGATTGCTGAGTGTCGCAAATTGCTCCAGTGTCAGCGCCTCCCCCCGGACGGTGGCGGGCAGTCCCATCTCCTGAAGCGCTGCCGTCACCTGATCCCTGGGTATACCCACGCCGTTGGCCAGACCGTTGGCCAGGGTCTTGCGGCGCTGATTGAAGGACGCCCGGATCAGCGCGAACAAATGCTTCTCATCCCGCGCCTCCACCGGCGGTTTTTGATATCTGGTGAGCCGGACCACCGTGCTGTCCACACTGGGCCGGGGCATAAAGCAATTAGCCGGCACCCGGGCCACTACCTCCGGTCTGGCATAGTACTGCACTGCCAGGGACAACGCCCCGTAATCCTTGGTGCCTGGCCCCACCTGCATCCGGTCCGCCACCTCCTTTTGAACCATGACCGTTATACTCTGAACCGGCACATGACTCTCCAGAAGACTCATAATAATGGGAGTGGTTATATAGTAGGGCAGATTCGCCACCACTTTGATGGGCCTGCCCTGATTGCGCTCCCGGACGATCTGCCCCACATCCACCTTCATGATATCCTCATTGCGTACCGTCACATTGTCATAGGCGGACAGGGTGTCCTGCAAAATCGGAATCAACGCCCTGTCGATTTCCACCGCCACCACCTCCCGGGCGCTCTCCGCCAGATACTGGGTCATGGTGCCAATCCCCGGCCCGATCTCCAGCACACAGTCTTCGCGGGTAATCTGCGCGGCGTCCACGATTTTTTCCAGCACATGGGAATCAATCAGAAAGTTCTGCCCGAATTTTTTCTGAAAGACAAAGTTGTATTTTTGCAAGACTGCAATTGTATTCTGGGGGATACCCAAGTCAGCCATATGTATACCTCACCTCCGCTTCTCCAGAAACGCTGTCACTTCCCACAAATCCCCACAGATCACGGCGCTCTTCTCCCGCATCTCCTCATCCGGCGCAAGCAGGTCCGGCACCATGACGGGAATCATCCCGGCGCTGTAAGCCGAGCGGATTCCGTTGGGCGAATCCTCAACGGCCACGGTTCTCGCCGGGTCCTCGCCCATGCTTCCGCAGGCCATGAGGTAAATGTCCGGGAAGGGTTTGGAGTGCAGCACCATATCCCCGGTAGTCAGGCTTTGAAAGTAGTCCCTTATGCCCGCCCGCTCCAGATGATTCTCCACAGCCGGGCGGGAGGTGGAAGAGGCCAGTCCGATGTGGTAGCCGCCCTCCTTCAGAAAGGTGAGAATTTCTCTGACACCTGGTTTTACCGGAACACCCTTTCGCTCTATAACCTCATGAAACCACATCGAAGCCTGTTTTCTGAAGACATCATAATCAAATGCGTCCCCGTAAAATTCATGAAACAAAACCCTCGTATCGGTCAGATTCCTGCCGATGCAGGAAGGGAAAAATTTTTCCATATCGGGAATACCCTGCTTTTCCGCCACAGCAAGCCAGCTGTCCATGCAGAGCCTCTCCGTGTCAAACAACACCCCGTCCATATCAAATACTACCGCTTTTACTGACATGCCTTCCTCCTGACGTCAGATCCTCTGATCTCCCGATTGCCGCACCGTCGTTATACGACGGCTCCCAAAGAGCAAAGTCTTTTCCCCACGGGCCCGTGCTCTCCTGTGCCCGCCGCTCACCAGAGCGTGTTTTGTATATCACCGATAAGAAAAGTCCTCCAAGAAATGAATACAGTTATATACCACCAGCACATCCACCTTTTCTCCGGTTACATACTGCTCCATCAGGGAAAACAGACTGCCGTTGTAGTAACGCAGATCCAACACGTAAATTTTCTCATAATGCGGCGCCAGAATGGGAATCAATGAGTTTGCGTAGGAATCCTTGATCAGGAACAATTCTCTGTCCTGGGCCACATAAGCCGTGTCAATCTCAACAAAGCCATGATTGTCATCCAGAAAATATCCGTACTGGTTCTTGGTCTCCAGATAGGAGGGCTCATAGTAACCTACCGCCTCCCGGGTAAAATCGTACACCACTCTGACCCTGCTGCTGACAGTTCTGGGAAAAATCTGAATCTCATCGGCTTCCATGGGCAGATTCAGCCGGGAATGCAGCGTTCCCAGAAAGCTGTCGGATACCGTCACCAGATCCTGGGGATCAAAATTGCGAGGCGGATAATCCATTGCCCGGGTCCATTGCTGATAGCCATAATACGCGCCCAGCGTGGTCCAGTGGTGATCCGTCCTGTAATAAATCTGCTCTTCCCGGTGCTTTTCAAGAATGGGGAACAGGTCCAGCACATGCTCCTCTCCGATCTTCTCCCTGACCCGGGCCAGCAGCTCTCTCTGGTCAAAGCTGACCGCATGGGGAGGCAGCTTATCCACCAGAATATTGTCGGCTGTGGGCACCAGCATTACCATTGTCCCGGGATACTGCTCCGTGAGTCCCAGCAGCTGGTCCAGCCGCTTACTCACCTTCTCCTGGTCGTAGTTCCCGGGAAGATGCTGCTCGATCAGATAGCCGTCCTGGCCCAGATACACCCCCTTGATCAGCTTTTTCTGCAACAGAATATCCATGCGGGTTTTCATCGCCACCCATCTGTCCCGGCTCACAAACTGGTCCGTGGCATAGGACTCGTAATCCTCCTCGTATCCGCCGCTCAAAATGTTTTCCAGACTGCTTTCCGGCTTCTGGGCCAATATTCTGTTTTCCGTCTCCGAGAAAAGGCGGTCCGGCTTTACCAGGTCGGCGGCTGTCAGCGCCAGCAGCAGCAGAGCCAGCAGCGCCACTGTCAGACCCTGATGAAATTTTTCGTTTTCCAGTCTCATTATCATACCTCACAAGCGCAGGCACTCGACCTCGCCAATCGCAGCTGTCCCCTCCTGTAAAGTGTCCGATCATCGCTCCCCGGGACAGGCATCATAATGCAGCGTTACAATCACGCAGCGCGGGGACCCGGCATCAGAATCTGAAATACAAAAAAGGATTGTAGGAGGCTTCCACAATATAAGCGACGGATGCCAAAAACAGCAGCGCGGGAACCAGCTTCTCCAACACCCTGCGGACTGCCACGACACCGCTTCCCGCGGCGGCAAAGAGGCCTTCCGTCATCCGATGTGCCAGCGGAGTTGCCGCCACCGCCGCAAAAATCAGCAGCACACGGTATTCCATCAGAAGAAACAGCGTGGAAGAATCGTACAGTCCCGCCGCCCCCTGGCCGAACATTACAGACAGGTAATCCAGGGCGCCCGCCCCGTTTTCAATGGCAAAAAACACCCAGCTCACCAGCACCACCAGCCAGGTATACAGCCGTCCCACCAGAGAGGGCAGAGCCTTGAACACCCGGCCCAGCACCAGTTTTTCCAGAATCAGCCACAGGGCAAACCACAGCCCCCAAAGCAGAAAATTCCACCCGGCCCCATGCCATATGCCTGTCAGCATCCAGACGATCAGGATATTCAGAAGCTGCCGCGGCAATCCTCTGCGGTTTCCTCCCAGCGGAATGTACACATACTCCCGAAACCACCCGCTCAGAGAGATATGCCATCTGCGCCAGAAGTCCGTAATGGACTTTGCCACGTAGGGATAATTGAAATTCTCCGGAAAATGAAAGCCCATAATGGCCCCCAGTCCAATGGCCATATCCGAGTATCCCGAAAAGTCAAAATAGATCTGAAACGCGTATGCCAGTACTCCCAGCCAGGCCCCCAGCACCGTGACGCTCTCCGGATTTGCGCCGGAAATCTCTGTCCATAGAAGGCCCAGGTTGTTGGCCAGCAGCACTTTCTTGGCAAGTCCTGCCACGAATCTGCGGCAGCCGTAGCTGATGGCCCCGATATCCGCTTTCCGCTGGCGAAGCTGATCCTGTACGTCCCGGTATTTGACAATGGGCCCCGCGATCAGCTGGGGAAACATCGTCACGAATACGCCGAAATCCAATATATTTTTCTGGACCCTGGCTTCTCCCCGATAGCAGTCGATGGTGTAAGACATGGTCTGAAAGGTGTAGAAGGATATGCCGATGGGCAGCGGCAGCTCCAGAAGCGGAATACTGCTGCCCAGCAGCCGGTTGACCGTTCCGATGAGGAAATCACTGTATTTGAAAAATCCCAGCAGGCCCAGATTGATCACAATGGAAGAAATCAGAAGTCCTCTGGCAGTCCGTCTGCTTTTGCACGCGCCGATCAGTCTGCCGTGCAGATAGTCCGACAGGGTGGAAAAAAGCATCAGCAGCACATACACCGGCTCTCCCCAGGCGTAAAAGAAAAGACTCCCCAAAAAGAGGATGATATTTCTCATCCTCCGGGGAGTCACAAAATACAGGATCATAAAGACAGGTAAAAAACGAAATAGAAAAGGTATACTGCTAAATACCATAAGCTGTTCCCCATATTTTATAATAAATTATTGCTGGATCACCCGCTCTATAGCCTCCAGCGCCATCTCATTATGCTCCTGGCAATGGCGGATGGAATCTTCTTCCTCCAGATCCATGGTGTCCGCGCCCAGCTGTATGAAACACGCGTAGTCCCCCACGACCTCAATTCTCGACGCCTGAATCTTGCCGATGTTCATGGGATACTGCATGGTGTTGTTCACCAGTTCGTCCCGATAACTGTTTAAAACCGTTTCCACAGCGTCTATCTGGCCCTCACCTGCTTTGATGACGATAATTGTGTCCACATTGGTGCTGATCATGGGCATTTCTCCCCAGAAGTCAGCATACATCTCACTTGTGAGGCCATAGCCCTCCAGATACTCCGGCGGAATCTGTGTGTCGGGCCAGTAATTGTCTCCCAGCGCGTCAACCACCGCCTGACGGATGGCGCTCATCTGCTCGCTGACGCCCTCCTGCGGCTCTGAAGAATCTTCCCCCGGCTGCTGGTCCGTCTCCGGTTGGGATTCCGGCTCTGAGACAGACTCTGTATAATTGTCCGCCTCTGATGTTGTCTCACTGCTTCCGCTCTGCGCGCCGTCATTTGCCTCGTTCCTGTTGCCACAGCCCGCCATACTGAGAACAAGCGTTGCCGTCAAAAAAAGTACTGCCAGTTTTTTCATAATACTCCTTTCTGTCACTATGTGCAAGTGACAAGTGATAAAAATCACTTTTTAATACCCATAGTATACCCTGTTTTCCAAAAAATGTATTATTAAAAATTCTTAATATTTCCGCGGGCCGCCGTTTCCGGCATTTTGTGCGTGACAGCGCCTCCGGTTTCCTGTATACTTTGCTTGTTGCGTAAGCAGAGAAAGGCAGGTACTGAACATGAGTATATTAAACGTCGAGCATCTGACCCACGGCTTCGGGGACAGGGCCATCTTCCAGGATGTGTCCTTCCGGCTGCTGAAGGGTGAACATATCGGCCTGGTGGGAGCCAACGGCGAGGGAAAATCCACTTTTATGAATATCATCACAGGGAGTCTTTCGCCGGATGAGGGCAAAATAGAATGGGCAAAGAATGTCCGGGTGGGCTATCTGGACCAGCACACGGCGCTGCGGACCGGTATGACGATCCGGCAGGTCCTTTCCTCCGCCTTCGATTTTCTCTATGAGATGGAGGCGGAAATGAACGGACTGTGTGACAGGATGGCGGAAGCCTCCCCCGAGGAGCTGGAGGGCTGTATGGAAGAATTCGGCACCCTGCAGGAACTGCTCACCCAACACGATTTTTACATGATTGATTCCCGGGTGGAAGAAGTGGGACGGGCCCTAGGGCTTTCGGAGATCGGCCTGGACAGGGATGTGACGGAGTTAAGCGGCGGCCAGCGCACCAAAGTGCTGCTTGGCAAACTGCTGCTTGAAAAGCCGGATATCCTGCTGCTGGACGAGCCCACCAACTATCTGGACGCGGAGCATATTGCCTGGCTGAAAAGATATCTGAACGAATACGATAACGCCTTTGTCCTCATCAGCCACGACATCCCCTTTCTGAACAGCGTGGTCAATCTGATCTACCATATGGACAACCGGCAGCTGACCCGCTATGTGGGGGACTACGACAAATTTCAGGAAGTCTGCGCGATGAAGAAAAGCCAGCTGGAGGCCGCCTACAACAGACAGCAGAAGGAAATTGCCGGTCTTAAGGATTTTGTAGCCCGCAACAAGGCCCGGGTGTCCACCCGCAACATGGCCATGTCCCGTCAGAAAAAGCTGGACAAAATGGAGGTCATCGAGCTGGCGGGAGAAAAACCCAAGCCGGAATTCCGTTTCCGGGAGGCGCGTACTTCCGGCAGAACTGTTTTCCGGACGCATGATCTGGTAATCGGCTATGACTCCCCCCTGTCCACCCCCTTGAATCTGGAGATGGAGAGAGGAGAAAAGATTGTCCTCACCGGTGCCAACGGCATCGGCAAAACCACTCTGCTGAAAAGCATCCTGGGGCTGACCCCGCCGCTCTCCGGCTATGTGGAGCAGGGAGACTATCTGGAAATCGGTTATTTCGAGCAGGAGACGGACCGGCATACAGACGCCACCTGCATCGAAGAGATCTGGAACACTTTTCCGGGCTTCACCCAGTATGAAGTTCGTTCCGCCCTGGCAAAATGCGGCCTTACCACCAGACACATCGAGAGCAAGGTCCGGGTTCTCAGCGGCGGCGAACAGGCCAAAGTGCGGCTGTGCAAGTTAATAAACCGGGCCTCCAACGTACTGTTGCTGGACGAGCCCACCAACCACCTGGATGTGGATGCCAAGGCGGAACTGCGACGCGCCCTTATCGAATATAAGGGCAGTATCCTCATGGTCTGTCATGAGCCGGATTTCTATGAGGGGCTGGCAACGGATGTCCTGGACTGCACAGAGTGGACCACGCGGATCTTCTGAAAAACCGGGCTACCGCTCTACATCCCCGCAGAGCTCTCCGACAAAATCAGAAACTCCGACAGAAAACGGGAGACATTGAAGGTTCTGATTCCGTTTCGGGCATTCCTCTTTTTCAGACGATCCAGATAGTAATAGCCAAATCCATCCCTCTCATTGTGGAGCCCCCCCACCTCTCCGGCTCTGCCGGAGGGGTTCTCCAGATAGTAGGCGTCTAAGTCATACCCCTCCCGGGCCATCAGTTCTACCAGTACCGGAGCGGCATCCGCGTTCAGATGACTCAGAAAACGGTAATCATCATAAGGCTCCCCTTCAAAGAAAGCGCTGCGCGTGGCCAGATCCGTGCTGGCCACGTTGACTCTGGCGATCCAATAATCCGGATGACTGAAAGCCAGAAGGATATAGCACAGCGTCACCACCACCATACTGTAACGGAACAGCGGAAAACTCTCCCTGGCAATGGAAACAATGATGCCTGTAAAGAGCAGGAACAGCACTGCCAGACCCCAGAGCACAAATATACGCAGGAAAGTCAGGTAATACCATCTGATATAAATGATCATGCGCATGGCGCTGGAAGCAATCATGATATAAGTGCAGAACGACATCACAATGAGTATGCCCTTCAGCAGCCTGCTCTCCCTGAAACAGCCCAGACCTGCCAGCACAAAGATCAGATTCAGCACACTGACGGCCAGCAGCTGGAAAAAGCCTTCCCTGGCGTACTCCGCATAGGTGTATCCCGCGGGCAGCGTCATATTTCCCGCAAACAGGTATACGATCTGAATCACGCTGAAAACCAGATACAGCAGGGTCAGCAGGGTGGCTATGGTAATGGCTATAATGGGCTCCCCTCTCCGGCCGTCCTTTACCTCCTGACGGATTGCCTTCTTGCAAAGATAGCTGAAAATACAGTAAGCAGCCAGAAACATGAAAGCCCACATAAAAAGTACTTGCAGGATATTCGTCAGCCGCAGGTGCTGTAGCAGCCTCTCCGTAAGATTCCGGAACACCGCGTCCGCACTGATCAGCAGCGGCAGCACCACCATGAAGATGGGGAGGGCGATCACCAGTCCCAGTACCACATACAACACCTTACTGTTTTTTCTGTTCATTTTGTTTCTGACGTACCAGCGGGCGTCCCTGAAAGGCCGGTCCATTTCTCCGAATGCCATAAATGCCGTCTGGCAGATGGCTCCCAGATATTTGCTCAGGTTCCACTTCCTGGTATCATACAGAGTTGCCAGCAGAAAACTCATGGTCAGCAGGAAGATACCCAGCTTATTCAGGGCGATAATCCTCCCGTCGTCGGTACAGAAAGTGGACACCGCCAGCAGCATCATGCTGCCCATGTAAAAGACGCTGCCTTTTTTTAAGGAAATCCCCTGTTTTGCAAAGCAGAAGCAAATATAAAAGAGACTTCCTGCCACGAAAAAAGGGTAGGTCACCCCGCTGCTGTTGCGGTACATACAATAGGCGTACAGGCAGGCATACAGAAAAGTGGCAAGACCGAATATATGGAAATTTTCTTTCATTTTCCGGGTTTCCTGCGTGTCAGGCTTCCTCAGGGGACCGGGGACAGGACCTGGCATGGCTCCGGACATTGCGCCCGCGGGCATTCCCGGCTGAGGGCCAGGAACCGGCCCTGGCATGGCTCCGGACATTGCGCCTGCGGGCATTCCCGGCTGAGGGCCGTGAGCAGAACCCGGCTGGGGAACAGGACCCGGGACAGGGCCGGGCCTTAAGCCGGGAGCTGTGCCCGTATCACATTTCTGCTGCGGCTGTACACTGTCTGTCGGCTCCTGTCTGACATTCCTTTGCATATTTTCCATATTAAATGATCTCCTTCCTATATAGATACTGTCGGCAGGCAATCGCAAAATGCTCCCCGCCGGTGACGGAATCGGTTAATATATACTCCGGGCTATCCACTCTCATCGCTCCCAGCCTCTGCCGTATCCTCCACATACTCCAGAAGATCTCCGGGCTGGCAGTTCAAAGCCTTGCAGATCGCGTCCAGTGTGGACAGACGCACCGCTTTTGCCTTATTGTTTTTCAGAATCGACAGGTTCGCCAGCGTGATATCCACTTCACCGGCCAGCTCCTTCAACCCCTTCTTTCGTTTTGCCATCATGACATCCAGATTGATTATTATTGACATAGCTTCCTCTTTTCACGTCACAGACTTCTCCGTTTCAGATCGTCAGATCATTTTCTTCCTTATACTGGATGGCCTGGTCAAAAATCTGGGCCAGTACCTGGCAGAACAGACCGGCAATCACAAACACCAGAATGACCACCAGCATGGCAATCGTTGTATAGACGATCGTCCGCACAATGGACATCAGCACAATCAACCCGCTGTAATAGCTCATGTGCTTTAAAGCGGCCACATTCTCCCGGACAAAACAGTTCCTGGCCAACACGGTCCTGAACATTTTCCGCAGTTCCCAGATAATCGCCAGAGCCAGTATCCCCAGCACAAAATAGATCGTGACAATCTCCCCGTAATTCTCCGCCAGACACTCCAGATATGTTCCTGCCCATCTAATGCTCCACGGCAGCGTCAATGTTACCAGAATGCCTGCGGCAAACATAAAATCCACCAGATATTTTGTTATTCTGATCACCCTGTCTCTATTCATCTCACCGTATTCCTTCCGCTTGTTTTTCCGTATCCATAAAATACCACGCCGTGCATCGATTGTCAATACTATTTTATCGTTTTTCGATAAATCTATATCGAGATTCATCCCATTCGGGACAGAGGACGCGCAAGCCGGCCGTGAAAAAAACAAAAAAAACGGAGACAGCATAACCAAATCGGAACTGCCATCTCCCTTTACCTTCCCATAACGATATCCGGCTGCATGGAAACCCTGCCGCAAAAACAGCGTTTCAATGATCTCGTATCCCTTTCCTGTCTCAGCTTCTGTAGCCCTCCCTTGTCCATTTATACATGCAAAGCAGACACACGGTCATGGCCAGGCCAAAGCTGAGCCACCTGCTGTTCCACCAATAAAAACGGGAAAAAACCAGCGGCGAAGAAGCCCTCTCCAGCATATGATGAATCCACCCCACTACGGGAATCGGTGCCGCGGCCGTCAGCCCCCAGTACAGCCCATATCCCCCGAAAGCGAACATGGCCCGGTAATTTCCGGGTGTTTTGTACCAGAACCATATGGGTTTATACCCTTCTCCGTGCATGAGCTTCATATAATAATCAAACATCCCCGATGCCTCCAGATGTACGTGCTCATACCGGCAAAAGCTCCACGCGCAGAGAACAAGGAACACAAACACAAGCAGGTTTGCCAGAAACAGCGCGCCCCATCCCAGCCCCAGCACTCTCACCAGAGGATTTCCCTCCCGTTCCAGTCCCGGCGTGTTGACATATGTAATGAATCCGTCCGCCAGATGAATCAACAGATTGCCCGCGCACAACCTGACAAAACGACCGCGGGTATATTCTCCCGCTTTCCAGAAAATCAATATCGCCGCGGCAGCCAGAACCGCAATTGTGATGATAATAGCTGCTCTATAAGGAATCATCTGCCCTCCTGTCGGATCTCATCCGTTGTCGTCGGTTGTGAAACACCCTTTCCCTGCACAGGGATCGGGAGATCCCTCTTTTGCCTGGTTACCTGGCAAACCACCATGGAACCACCACATAATAATTGCCAAACTGCCTCCGGTTAAAGCGCTCCGGAGCATATTCCGCGATGCGGTCCGCCCGGACCACATATACAATATTCGCGTTATCCTGAATCAGTTCTCCGCTGGCATTGCTGAAATGGTAGCGATCCTCGTAAGGAATTTCCGCCCCCCGGAAAACGTTCGTCTTACCCTGAAAGTACCCTGCGTCCATCTTCATGGCATACATGGTCAGGATCTGGCTTACCCACCAGGAACCGTCAGACTGGGAGTCCGGCGTTATATAATAATAGTCAGCCTCCAGCTCTCCCGCGTACTCCACCGCCTCCAGAAAATCAGCAAAAAAATGTTTCTCTATCTGATCGGCCCAGTCGGTAAAATACTGATTGAGAAACAATACCAGCAACAGCCCGTAGACTGCCGCCAGCCCCGCTGCCAGACGCTTCCATTCCCTGATTATGGCAAATGCCCCAATCCCGGCAAACGCTATATGGCAATAGAAAATAATATTGATGCGGTTAATATTCACATTGTTGATAAACAACCCTGTCATGAGAGACGTCCCCCAGTAAATCAGCAGCAAAGCGCAGGACATCCTCTGGCTCTTTTCCCCCCTTATGGCGCGGCAGAAGGTAATCCCCGCTCCCGCCAGCACCAGTGGCATGGTACACAGGTACATTGTCCCGAAATCATCCATGGCATTCCAGAGCAGGTCCGGCTTTTGCAGAAAAACCTGCCGCCACAGGGCGCGGGCATTCTGCAGCAGCTGCAAAAGGGGCTGCTCTGAAAAAAAGATAATATCGCCGGACCGCATACTGTCAGGGAAAAAGGCCATGGTCGTAAAAGGCAGTCTTATGGTCTCCCAGCCCATGAAATTGATCAGCATTGTGCCATAGATGGGCCAGGACAGTCCGAAGTAGACCGCTGCCGCCAGTATGGCCTGCCTCCATTTCACCCGTCGCCCCAGCAGCAGCAAGGCGCAGGACAGCAGCAGAAACACCGGCACCATGTAGAAGGATACGCCGTAAGCATACATACACAGCGCAAAAAAGACCATGGACAAATAGAGGCAGCGGCTCTTATGCAGTCCTCTGTTTAGAAAGTACAGTCCCAGTATGAACATATGGGGAAACATATTACAGTCCAGCGCCCAACGGCTCTGCATAAAATGCCAGGGAGAGACAGCCACGCAAAGCAGCGTCACCAGGCCGCAGCGCCGTCCGAAAAGATCCCGCGCCAGACCATGCAGTGCCCACGCGCCTGCAATGCTGGCCAGCAGCATGGGCAGCCGGGCCGTCACACTGTCAAGTCCCCACAGCCAGATAAAAGGTACCGTCAGATAGGACAGCAGCACACTCATCTGCCCGTACCCCCATGCCTGAAAGTGGGCCGGAAGCCAGTTGCCGAAACGGTCCGTCCCATAAGTGGCCAGCGCCAGCGCGTCCACCGCCCCCATGGCCCCGTCCTGGTTAAATCCCCCCGGGATGCTGCCAAATCCGATGCTCCGTATGGCGACCAGCCCATACAGAATCAGCCAGATTCCCAGGCGATACCCTCTTTCCGCCTCCCCGCGTTCTACCCGCTCTCCCGCTGTCCGCCGCGCAGATCCGCCGTCCGAAACGTTTATTGCGGCATTCTTACGCCGCACATACGACAGGCAGCGGCTCAATCCCCGACCAATGGCCGGAACCCTGTCAATCAGCCAATGCAGCGCCGCTGCCGCCACAATTCCCATAACGGCCCACCGGCATATACTGTTAAGCGCGTTCATGCCCTACCTCTTTCCGCTTTCTGTCAGCGCTGTCTTCCCCGACGCCTGCCCATTCGCATGGCAATATGGATACACCGGCAGAAACTGCCCGAACTTGTGAGAATACGAAGTCAAAAGATAACTCATATATGGAGCATATCACGGAAGCCTCTCTGTGTCAAGCATTTTTTCCCGCGCCTCCTGCCCTGCAATATTCGGCCTGTTGACCGCTGTGACGCTTGCCCCCCGGACTATTTTTCATACAGGTACACAAAGCACTCTCCCTTTTTCGTGCCGTCCAGGCTTACCCAGGGTCTCTTCCCCACCCGGTGAAATCCCACTTTCATCAAGACCTTGCCGGAATTTACATTCTCCGCCACATGGCTGCATGCAAGCCTGGTCTGGCCAAGCTCCTCCAGAGCGAAACGCACCATCTCCCTGACTGCCTCGGTGGTGTAGCCCTGATGCCAGCATTCCTTCATAATATTATAACCCACCTCAAACATGTCGGAGCTTTCTTTATAGTAGATGCCTCCGCTGCCGATGAGCCTGCCGTCGCTCTTTCTCTCAAATCCCCAGTCAAAGCTGGTGGGCAGACCCTGCGTATCCTCCACGCCCCGAAGCCACTCTTCCGTATCCTTTATGCTTTTGTGGGTGCTGTAAGCCATGTACCGGGCCACTTCCGGGTCGCCGGTCCAGTTGGCAAAAGCCTCCCCGGCATCCGCCAGCGTGACAGGCCGCAGAATCAGTCTCTCTGTCTCCAGAACAGGTGTGTTCATCTTGTCTCTCCTCCGTTTCCATTTTGTCCGGCCAACCAGATATGGCCGGATCGTTCATTATATGCTTCTCTGCCGCCAACGGCGGATTGCACCGTTTTGTTCCGGAGACAATCCGCGCGTATGTCCCTGGTACTCTGTCCGGCTGGCTCGGGGACTATAACTACTTCCAGCCTGCCCGTTTGATCCGTACGTCCTGCGTCTTGCACTTTCTGCATTGCGCCGGATTGTCCACCCACGCACCTGCTGATGAAAGCTGGCCAAATCCGGCGGTGCTTTCTCTCAATTATATTCTGATTTGCGTATTTGTCAAATATTTGATGTAAATATATTGATTTTTTTGTTTTCTTTTTTATCTGTCAGCATTCGTATGTATTATGCAAAGATTTTTGTGAAGTATATTGACAATTTTCATCAAATAAGTTATCATGTAGGAACACAATTATACGCATTTTCAAGAGCCAGTCAGTAAAGCAACTCCAAACCGGAAAGGTCCGTTATCTGCTCCCAGACAGAAAAATTTTCAACTATACTCCATGCAGTTGAAAATCAGGTACCCTGCGGGACCTGCCGTGCGGAAAATCCAAGGAGGATACTATGGAAAGTACATGGGATATCGTTTTTGCATGTAAGACGGAGCTGATCAATCGAAATATCCGGGAGCGGAAAATGGCTTTCCTCGGTGCCTTCGACTACAAAAACGGTACGCTCTGTGCCGAGATCCCGGAGTTTCAGATCGGCTGGGCGGGAAACGAGCAATATATGGCTGTGGACCTCACGCTTCGGAATGTCAGGATCAGCGTGGGAGGCATTACGGAAGAACACGATCAGATTCGCAGCAGAGCGCATCTGCAATTTTGTTTTAAGGATGAGAAGAATGTGGGCTTTGTCTGCAAGACTCTTGCCGAGAGCAGCGGCGATGTGCGCTTTGGAGCCGTCTGGATCGAAAACCCGGACGTCACGGGAGAGATCAAAGAAGAGATTCTGCAGGACAGCTTCGGCACGATTCTGGCCCGGGCGCTCATCGAACAGGAAAGCCGGATTTCCATCGTCCTGGCAAAGCTGAACGCCGATTATTTTCAGCCTTTGGGCATCTCTGTGTGCAAAAGCGTCCCCGCCTTTCAGAATCTGGACGGAACGCCCGTGATGGCCGTTATGTGCGCCGTGAGGCAGACGGAGAAAGAACCCAGCCGACAATTTTCCCCGCAGCTGCTGATGGGATTTGACTTCGGGTACATAATGAGCCGCCGCCTTTTTCTGGAAAAATTCATACTTCCCCGCATTCCGCAGCTCCTCCATATAAGCGGGGGCAATTTCAAGGTACTGGACGATAACTCTATTGTCAATGAGGGCCGTGTGTTTGTGTCCAAAATAAATGTTTCGGCAACGAGCTATACGATTGAGGCAAGTCTTATAAAGCTCCAGTTTGTGGGAGACCACCTGCATCTGCTGGTGGAGGGAACCGTGGATTTTACCGGACTGGCGGATTCCTACATCTCCTATACTTTCCACTCCGTCCGCAGCCCGCGCTTCACCCCGGAAAACGGCGGCAGGGTATACTTTGCCCCCATTGCCGGGAACGAGGATGAATTTCATTCGGACAAGCATATTCCTCTGTGGATTGAGATCACTGCGGGTATATTTACCTTTGGGCTGTTTACAATGATTTCGGAGCTCATAGGCAATGAGATCCAGTCCCGGGTAAAAAATATGATGAACGATATTCACTATAACGGAGAGGAGGGAGGTTATTTTCTTACCTGGGCGGATCAAAGTCTGCAATTTACGGACGGCGGGTATGCCGCAAATATCTATATGCGAGGATAGCGCAATTGCAGGACAGACACTTGCGAAACTCCGATTCCGTCACTCATGGAAAGAGTTTTGCAATCGGCTGAAACACAATAGCAGAAAGGAGTACATATGGAACAGCAAAGAACCCGAGAGGAACAGAGCATTCAGAGAGAACAGCCCCTGGAGGGCGCCAGCACATTTGGCTGGGATACCTCTTTTACCACCACCTATGAGGTCGTCAACCGGGAAATCCGGGAGAAATCCACCTATCCCGCCACTTTCAGCAATGAGACGGAGACCCATGCGCTGCTGGATTATCTGAGCGGAGCCAACACCGAAAGCTATTATCAGCTGCTCAAGCCCACTTTCGAGAAGGGCAGCAGCGTAAAGCTGTCGGGCAGCTGGGGACAATGGCAGCTGGAGCTGCGGGGGAACGGCAATTCCATCTATATGAAGCTGCCGGTGACCAGCGGGAAGATCGCCCTGGGAGAGATGGAGGAATCCCTGGACGGGGGATATATCATCGCTGAGGTCGCCTTACAGTATGAGAGCCAGACGGACGGAACGAATCCGCAGAAGAAGCTGCTGACCCTGACCGCCTCAGAGCAGTCCCAGGTTGTCATAACCGACCACTGCTTTCCCGGGATTGACCCGGAAGGCACGTTGGAGCTGCTGGTGGAGGGTACCTTCAAAAAATATCTCAATACGGAAAAGGTTCTGAAACAGTTCCGCTATGTGTTCTCCACCGTCAACATAAACGATAAGGCCACCGGAGATTTTGCCTGGTTAAAGCCTTCCGACACCGGCTACGCGGTATTTGTACCGGGCAGTCAGCCTGTGGAAGCGGAGAGCATGTTTTCCATTCTGTGCATGACCGAGGGCAAAACCGCTCCTCCCCATATCCAGCAGAGCGTGGACGCCAGCATATTCCATGGCCGAACCCGGGACGCCAACGCCGTCCTGTGCATCAGCCCGCAGAACTTCTGCAAGAATCTGCTGATCACGGCGGCCACAAAGATGATAACCGGAACCAGCGCGAATGACTTTACCTATTCCTCCGACGGCCTGGAACTCCATAACAAGAAGGAAATCACCTTTCAAAATGTAGAAGTCGCCAAGGGGGATAAGGTTGACCTAACCATAAAAGCCAACAATTTCTCCATCCGTCTGGTGAACGACCATCTGGAACTGGGCATCATCAACGCCTCCTACAGCAAGCCCCTGTACAACGCGTATCTGACGCTGCACCAGAAAATTGCATTTGATACGCAAAAGAATGGGGACAAAACCATCTTCGTTCTCCGGGAGGGCGAGGAATTCAACGGCGAGCTCAACGCAGTGGTGGAGCCCAGCACCACCTCCGAAATCCTCAAATGGGTGGGCGTGGCGCTGGACATCCTCTCCGCAGTACTGATCATCGGTGCCGGCACTGCCAAGCTCCTGGCCAAGTGCGCCACCACTGCCACTTCCGCGGCGGCCACCATATCGAACGCCACCGTTTCCTCGGCAGAAGCAGCGGCGGCAACAGCCACGGCTGTGGAAGGAATCGCCGCAGGAGCAGGTGCCTCCCGGGGTCTGACGATGGCCTCCAAGCTTCTGGCGGCCAGCAGTGTCTGCGCGGTCATCGGCCTCCCCTTTACGCTCATCGAGGCCATCGCGGTGGAGATCGGCAACAAAAAATTCGACAGTGTGCCTTCCCTGGAAGATTTCGCCAAAAACTTCGTCTCCGAAATCGCCTGGACCGGCATCGAAAAAACAACGCTGCTGGGCGCGAGGCTCAATGACGCTCTGCTTATGGACTTCAAGCTGGAATAACAGGCTCCACGCAGAGAAAGAGGCGTTTTACGCCTCTTTCTCCTTCCTGCGCAGCCGTTCCTTCAAGCTCTTGCCGCGGTAAAACAGCTGGTCCCGGTAAATCCGTCCGGTAAACACCACCAGCACAGCGGTGAAAGCCATCAGAAGCGCCACAAGCAGCAATCCCTCCAGAACCGTCACATTGCCCACCAGAATATCCCCCGGCAGCATATAAGCGCTGGTGAGCGGAACAATCCGAAGAATTGTGTTTATCCAGTCCTTCTCCTGCAACGGCAGCATATAGGAACCAAAGAAACCGGCAATCATGGCCAGCTGATAAAAGCTCATGACCTGGCCCAGTTCCTCCGCCTTGCTGGCAAAGGAGGCAATCAGCCCCGCCAGCATACAGTAGAACAAAAATGACAGACATATGGCGAAGACGGCCAGAGCCATAGCCCCGGGCGTAAAAGCGGTGCTCCCCACCTGTCCCTTAAGCAGACTGAATATTTCCAGCAGAATATTGTGGTAATCAGGATAAATCACCGCCTTCGCGATTCCATGTCCCAGGAAAAATCCCCCCACCAGAGTACCGATCCACAGCAGGATCTGCCCGATGGCCGTTGCCGTAATCGCCAGAACCTTGCCGAAAATCAGCCCGTATGGTCTGGTCAGCGTGAGCATCATTTCCATCAGCTTGGAACACTTTTCCACGCTGACCGCGTTTCCCACACTCATCCCGTACATCAGTGTCATAAAATACATAAAGAATATGATCGCCATGGGGGCCAGCATGGACATCAGCTGCTCTCCAAGGCTGCGCTCTTCCTCCCCTGCGTCCAGCTGGCTTGTCTGCACACTGCTCATGGCCAGCACCAGCTTCTCCATGGAGATGCCGGAGGAAAGCAGCTTGCTCTGTTCCATGACAGAACCAAAGGCCTCACACAGATTTTCCGCGTCCTCCTTGCCGATCTCCGTGCCGTAAGGCAAAACCGCCGTCAGCAGATACCCTTCGGAGGTCCGGCCGATCTCCAGAATTATGCTCTCCGGTTCCTGCTCCCCCAGCGTCACTGCCAGTTCCTCTACAGGCTGCGCCGCCTCCAGAAAGGAAACCGACGGAAAAGTTTCTCCATATCTCTCCGCAAAACCTTCCAGGTACAATACCTCCAACTCGCTGTTGTCCACCACATAGACCCGTTCTATGGGAGAGCGCCTGCCGTCCTCCCTTTTCTGTACAAAGGCCATAATGGTGCTGACGGCCAGCCCTGCCGCCAGCATCACAAGCGCCAGCCCGATGGTGACACTGCGGAATTTCTTTCCGGTGGCCTGTCTGAGGGTAAACAGGAACACATCCCGCCAGCCGCTGAACATCCCCTTATTCATGATGTCCGCCCTCCTTTCCCGCGTGAATCCGCCTGCTGCCAGAACCGCCGTCTCCGGAGTCCGAATGCTCCGCAGCCACCCTGCGATTCTTTGCAATCTGTAAAATATCCTTCAATTTCAGTACATTGCCATTATAAAAAATCAAAGACTCATACACTTTGGCGGTAAAGGAAAACAGAGCCGCCGTACAGACAATCATCACCGCCAGACTCACCAGGCCCGTGACCACGCCTACCTTGCCCAGCAGCAGGTTGGCCGGCATGACAAAGGGAGCCGACAGGGGCAGGATACAGCAGATATTTACCACCGTTTCACTGACATTGCCCATCATCTGCATGATGCAGAGGAAAATCCCCACATAGGAGCCCACCACCAGCAGCATCTGGTAGATTTTCAGCCCCTCCGCCATCTCCTCCATCCTGCTCACGGAGGCTCCGGCCAGTCCGGCCACGATGCTGAAGAACAATACCCCCACCAGGATCATGACCACCGCCAAAAGCAGCGTTCCGACATTGACATGCGCAAACAGTTCCATAATCCCGGGCTTCCCTCCTGCCTCCGTGCCGCCGGAGACATCTCCGAAAATAAGCCGGCTGATTGCGCCGGACAGAAGATAGCTGACACCGAAGGCGGCAAACTGAATGACCACCGTGATCAGCGCCGCCAGGATCTTGCCCACGATCAGCGCCATGGGACGCACATTGATCATCAGGTATTCCACCACCTTCGTACTCTTTTCCGTCACAATGGACATGGCAATCTGCCCGCCGCTCAGGTTGACGATCATCACGACAACGACGATTCCCGCCAGCAGTACATAGTATTCCGCCATGGAGATGCCTTCTCCGTCCTCCTCAGGAGTGATCTCTCCGTCCTGTGTGGTGTGTTCCACCCGGCTTTCCACCGGCTGATTGATAAAGTCCAGCTGCTCCTGCTCCACGTCCGCCACATGCATCCGCGCGTCGAGGAAAAAGCTCTCAAAATCCGAAGAAAGCCGATCACAGTCCTTGTCCTTCAGATCCGCCGTGGCCGCTTTTACAAAGGTCAGATTAAAATATCCCGCCTCTTCATAGGTCACATGCACGATCATCTCCGTGCTGTCCTGGCTTTCCTCCAGCGCCTGCACATGGGACGCGAACCCTTCCCCGGGGGCCTCCTTCACCTGTAAACTTTCGTAACGCTCACCCGTCAGGGCCTGACTGTAGTCAATACCCAGCCCTGTCTCGTCATAAATGGTAAAACCGCTTACCTCCGTGGCCTTTGTCTGGTCCTCGTCTCTTTGATGCAGCCATGTGCTCACCGGCATAATTGCCACGATGATCAGGCACATGAAGATCAGAAAACCCCTGAAAGACTTCTGCTTCATCTCCCGTCTGAGAGAGAAGAGAAACACTTCCTTCCAGCCCGCATACTCATTTCTCTTCATGGCTGCCTCCGTTCTCCTCCATCCGCCGGCCTGCGGCGCCGGATTTCTCTTCCTCCTGAGCAGCCTCCGCTTTCTCAATGAAAATCTCATGCAGGGACGGTTCCCGCAGTTCAAATTTCACCACCTGACGTCTCTCCTTTAAAAGATCCTGTAAAAAGTCCAGAGCCTGGGTCTCGCCGGTCACTTTCAGCTGCGTTCCGTCAGGCGTGTCGTTTATAACGGGCAGAGCATGCCTGCCGATAATATCTTCAAAGGGCTGATCACATTTTACAAACATGTTCACCCGCCCATAGCTGCGTTTTATCTCGTTCAGATTGCCCTGGAGCACGGTCCTGCCCCGGTTCAATATGGTGATGTCCTCGCAGAATTCCTCGATGGTGGCCATCTGATGAGACGACATGATCAGGTATTTTCCCTTTTCCATCTCCTCCCGGATAATTCCCTTGAACAGATCCGTGTTCACCGGGTCCAGGCCGCTGAGAGGCTCATCCAGGATCAGCAGCTCCGGCTCAGACAGCAACGCCGCCATCAGCTGGATCTTCTGCTGGTTGCCCTTGGAAAGCTGATCCGCCAGCTTGGGTTTCTCCGCTTTTTTTCCTTTGGTTTTCGCGGGATACAGATATTCCTCCACCTCCAGACGCCCCGCCCAGTACGCGATTCTCTCTTTGGCCGTCTCCTTGGGTACGCCCTTTAGTTTGGCAAAATACAGCAGCTGATCCATCAGTTCATATTTGGGATACAGCCCTCTTTCTTCCGCCAGATACCCCACGTTCATGTGCATGGCGTCCAGGGGTTTTCCCTGCCACAGCACCTGGCCGCCGTCACAGGCCAGCATCCCCAGAATCATGCGGATGGATGTGGTCTTGCCTGCTCCGTTGGTTCCCAGCAGCGCATACACGCCGGGTGTTTCCAGCGTGAAAGACAAACCGTCCACCACCGTCTTCTCTCCATACTTTTTTGTCAGGTTTCTTACCTCTAATGACATATTTACCTCTTTCCGCATCCCGTTTGTCTGTCCGGTACGCTCTCTGTAATCCGCCGCCTTTTTGGTCCAGCCGTCATCTCTGCCCAAAAAGGCGGCCCCAGGACCCCGGAAGTAAAGCACTCCTGTGTCTGTCCTGTGTTCAGACCCATTATAAGGCCTCTCTGCCCGCATGTAAACCTATAATGCTGCACTAAATACCGACTTTTCGTGCATTTGACCTCATGGCTTCAAAACCGGCTTTATTGTAAACTGCGCCGCATCCGGAAAAACTTGATCCCCACATGGAGTATCACCCACAGGTATAAAGACAGCAGCACCACATACATCCCGAAAAAGGCATCCCTGGGGATATTGCCGGTTACACCGTGACGGATCTGGGGCAGGATACAGCCAAAAAACATAACAAATATGGGCATCATCCGCCACTTCCATATCCGCCCGATCAGGTCAGCCCTTGAGAGGTTGTCACTGAAAATCTCTTCCTCGCCCTCCATCCGGGAAACCTGCTTTCGAAAATAATGGAAGCTCATACAGCTGCTCACATATTCCCATCCGCAGTCCTGAAAAATCTGTCTGTAATCCGTGCCGTTTCCGTCCCGCCCGCAGCGGAAATCCAGCTGATACACCACATCCTCCGGCTCGCACCTCTCAAAGTGAAAAAAGCAGGGAGGCGTCAGGCCCGCCAGCTTCCAGCCGCAGCGGTGCATCTCCCGAAGCCATTCTTCCTCCTCCTTGAAATCCGCTATCGTAAATAAACGTATTCTGTTTAATGTCTCACCCATATTCAAAGCCCTCCGCTTCTCCACATGACACTTCTTCATGGTCCTATGATTCGCCCGCCAGAGTCATCTGACCCATACCGCTTAGTTCCGCCGCGCCCACAGGACTCCCTTCCTCCACGGTCCGATACAGCCGCCGGATGCGCCGCATCTCCAGAGCCAGCACCTGAATGCCCAGGTCCGTGATCTGATAAATCTTGCGTTTCTCTTCCTCGCACACAAAGCGGATCAGACCGTCCCTCTCCATTTTAGAGAGACTTCCGTACATGGTGCCGGGGCTGATGCGGATCTCCCCATCCGTGAGCTTCAGTACCTGCTGGACAATGTTGTAGCCATGCATGGGCGTCTGCAGGCAGTACAGAATGTAAAATCCCGTCTCTGTCATGGGGACATATACCTTTTTAATGTGTTCTTCCATATCTGTCCCTACTCTCTTTGTCTCAGTTTTCTGACAGTCGTGAACGCCAGCGCGAAAAGAGCGGCCAGATCCAATATCCCCAGAACCCTTACCACATTGTCCGCCATTTCCAGTCCCAATATCTTCGCTCCCAACAAAATCACCGTCGTAATCCCCACCACAAACAGGCTTCTGGCCCACGCCGCGTTGATCCTTTTTTCCTCCATTGTCGCTACCTCCTCGCAAATATATCACGCCGCAATGCATCGCACTTCGATATATATAATAGTATCGCAGTACGATATATATGTCAAGATTTTTTTTGCCCGGTCAATTCTGTGGAGAATCCGGTCGGGGCATATACAAAAAATATGCTTCCTGCGCCCCGCATGTCCCGAAGTGAGTTTGAAAATACTGCCGGGTTCCAGTAAAATGCCGGGAATCGAAAACGCATCGATTCCCGGCCTGTGAAAGCCGAAATTTTCTTCATATGGAGGCTTCTTTCTCACAGCCGCATCTTGGGATACAGCCGCAAAGCATTCTCCGTGGTAATCCTCTCCACCTCATCCTCCGCCATCCCCTTAATCTCGGCAATCTGGGCCACCACCAAGGGGAGATTGCCGGAATCGTTGCGCCTGCCCCGGTGGGGCACGGGGCTGAGATAGGGAGAATCCGTCTCCAGCAGTATGCGGTCCATAGGAAGATATTCCACCGTCTCCTTTAACTTCCTGCCGTTTTTAAAGGTCACCACGCCGCCAATGCCAAAGTAAAATCCCATATTCAGAAAATCGCGGGCCAATTCCCTGCTGTAGGAATAGCAGTGAATCACGCCGCCGATTTCTTCCGCGTGCCCGGCCCGCATCAAATCCAAGGTATCCTGCGCCGCATCCCGGGAATGAATGACCACGGGCAGCCCCATTTCCCGGGCCAGCCGCAGCTGACGCGCGAACCACTTTCTCTGTAGCTGCCTCTCCGGCTCATCCCAGTAATAGTCCAGACCGATCTCACCGATGGCCACACATTTGTGTAACCCGCTTTGCCGGGCCAGCCAGTCCATGTCATCCTCCGTCAGCTCCGCTGTATCGCAGGGATGAATCCCCAGTGAACCGTAGACAAAGGGATATTGCTCCATCAGTTCCATCGTCCGCCTGCACGCCTCCAGACTGGAGCCGCTGTTGATAACCCGATGGACGCCCCGGGACGCCAGGCCCTTGAGCACCTCATCCCGGTCTTCTTCAAATGCCCTGTCATCGTAGTGGGCATGTGTGTCTATCATCATCTCTGTTCCCCCGCTGTATGGAGATCGCTGAACGCCGTTTCCGTCTGCCCATTCCCGCTTTCCGTCAGATTCCGGAGAAGCCCGCTCTACCCCTGGGGCATATCAATTTTATCCCGGATCTCCTGCATCTGATAGTCCAGCACTTCGATGGACTCGGCGCATGCCTTGAGCCGGGCCACAATCTCGTCCGCGTTTGCCATATCCTTTTTGTATTTCAGCTTATGCTCCAGGCTGGCCCAGAAATCCATGGCAATAGTGCGGAACTGCACCTCCACCTTCATATATTTTTTGCCTTTGGACAGAAAGATGGGTATATTTACGATCAAGTGCAGGCTCCGGTAGCCGTTATCCTTGGGATTCTTGATATAGTCCTTCTCCTTGAGCAGGATAATGTCGTCCTGGCGGGCAAAAAGCTGTGCCAGACGGTATATATCGTCGGGAAAGGAGCAGATCACCCGCACTCCCGCCACATCGCTGAGATACTTCTCAATATTTTTCACCGTGATGGGATATCCCTTCCGCCGCAGCTTGTCATAGATGCTCTCCGGGGTTTTCAGCCGGCTCTTGACAGACTCAAAAGGGTTCCTGTTGTAGGTCTGGGAAAATTCATCGTTCAGCACCTTCAGTTTGGTCTCCACCTCCATGATGGCGCTGCGGTACTGCATCATCAGCTTGTTAAAGGGCTTGGCCTGTTTCAGCTCCTCCTCCTGCATCTGGATAATCCGATACTGCTTTTTCAGCGTCTCGTTCTGCTCCTCCACCTTCTGCTCCAGCTGATTTTTGCAGGTAAAAAGTTCCACCGCGTTTTTCACCCTGTTTCTGACGATGGACGCATCAAAGGGCTTGCGGATAAAATCCGAAACCCCCATTTTAAAGCACCTGTCCTCAATCTCCACGGACCTCTCACCGCTGATCACAAGCACCGGAATCCGGCCGCTTAAACCGTCCTTTTTCATCTCCGCTATGACGGAAAAGCCGTCCATCCTGGGCATTTGCAGATCCAGAAGCAGCGCCGCCGTATCGCTCCTGTGCCGGTGGAGCTTCTGCAGCGCCTCTTCCCCATCCCTGGCCATGTCGATCACAAAGTCATCCTTCAGTATATTATGCAAAAGCTCACGGTTTATCTCCGCGTCGTCCACTACCACGATCCTCCGCATGGCAATTTTCCTCTCCTCGCAACTCCCTGCCCTTCTACACGCCAAAGGTCAGATGTTCCTTCCTGCCCGGCGCGCTACCCGATTACGCGGCAGATCCCGGTCAGGGATTCTCAGACACACTCTGACGCCTGTCAGATGCTCCTCCTATAGAAAAGACGCCTACTATGTTCTGTACCGGATGCTGTCGATCATCCCCTTGATGTCCGCAATGACACCTCCCAGCGCTACGGCTGTCAGCACAACCCCGGAAATGATTTTCAGCACAATATTGGGTGCCTGGCTTACCCCCCAGGTGGCCACACCCACCACCACAAAAAATAATATACTTCCGATAATATAGTTCCCCGCCAGGCAGCAGCAATACCACCACGCGGATATAATACTGTAAATCAGAACGCCCATAACAATTCTGGCCAGGATTTCCTGATCATTTTCCTGGCTGTTCCCCGTCGCGCATGCCAACGCGACGCTGATCAACAGCTTGATCAAACAACCTCCCCAACTGAACACTGTAGTCCCTCCTCTGTATTTTCCCGTCATCCGTATAAGCCATTTTCATGATAACAAATATACCGTTCCGTGTCAACTTGACTCCAAAGTCCATTCCCGGCTCCGTTGCCTGCGGTTACCGCGCGGCGGAGTCCTCCCGCTCCGCGTCCATCCTGTCACGGATCTGGTCATACTCCGGCAGGGATATCCGCGCGGCCATCTCCGGAATGAGATTGACCAGCCCCGGAAGCCCCGCTCTGATCCGATAGAAGTAATCCTCGTTTTCCTGTTTGTCTATCTCCATGGACCAGCTGCCCTGCACCTCCCCGAATGTCAGCTGACAACAATAAACGTCAATGATTCCCGCTCTCACCGCCCAGGGATTGGGGTTCCCGTAGGGAGACTCATTGTAAGAGTCAACCATTTCGACTACTGTGGAGCCTGCCGCATCCGTTGTCGCGTTTATTTCAACGTCGGAAGCCTTGCTTTCCTCATCCATATAGGATTCTTCCATTTTCTTCCGGTCCTCTGTATAATAAGTATGATTCAACAGCCACCACCAGTCCCAGGCGTAGACATCGTCAAACCATTGGGGCAGCAGCGGATAAGAATTACTCTCCTCACTCCCCAGATAGTAAACCGTCCCGTCCACCCCGTCAATCAGCAGTTCCATATGGCAGCCATTCCCCTTGTCCAGCAGAATGTCATTGGCTACCAACAGTATCTGGCCATCGGACCTGCGCATCAGGGCATGCTGGCTGCAGCTCTCTATGACCGGCTCCAGTCCCTTCATCGGAGCATCCGCCACATATTCCCATCCCAGCAAGGCCTCCATCAATATGCAGCTTTCCGCCTGATCTATATTTGTCCACAGAGCCTCGTCTTCTGGATCAATCTCCTTGGAACTGCAATTCACATCTCCCTGCGCGTATGCCTCCATATAGGCGCGCATACGCTTATAGAGATCACGCTCATAGCTGCGGTCCAGCTGCGCCACCATCAGGGGAGCCAGGGTTTCACCCTGTATCCGGCCCAGAGAAGCCGCGTCCCGCAGCGCAAACCATATCTGGGGCAGATAGATCGCCGCGAAGACAAGCAGCGCCGCCAGGCCGATTCCCAGATTCCTTTCTATGTTCCTCTTCAGATTCCGCATATTCCTCCGCCCCCTATTTTCCCTCTGCCGTTTTTTTCACAGGGCGTTCGGATTTACCCTGAAAATCCAGCGGCAGACGGATCAGGATCTCCGTTCCCTCTCCCAGAGCGCTTTTCATCTTCCAGCTGCCTCCGTGCAGCTGTAAGATCCTCTGGCACAGGGACATACCCAGCCCTGCGCCCCCCTCCTTGCGGGAACGGGATTTATCTACCATATAAAACGGTTCCGTAATCCGGTCAATCTCCTCCTGGGGAATCCCTCTGCCGTTGTCCCGGATGCGGATACCGTACCACTTTCCGGCCACAACGCCCTTGTTGTCCTCCTCCCACTCTCCCTCTTCCGCATCCCGGGGCGCGGCGCTCCGTTTCCCTGCCCGGATGCGCCGTCCTTCCAGGCTGATCTGCCCCTTCTCTCCCACCGCCTTAGTGGCATTGTCCAGAAGATTATACAGCAGGGACAACAGAAGATCGCTGTCGCCCCACAGCATGGCCTGCTCCATGCGTATACTGCCCTGAACCTGGCGGCTGTCCCAGATGGGACGCATGGTGTTCCACAGATTTTCCGCCAGCACCGTGGCCTTGATGGGCTTGACCGCGAAATCCTGCTTCTCCATGCTGACCAGCTCCAGCAATTTGTGGGACAGCTGCTCCAGCCGCTTTCCCTGGGCAAAAATATAGTGGCTGGCCATGCGGTGGTCCTCAGGGCCCAGTTCCATAGTGTCCAGCATCTGGGCATAGCCGATGATGGAGGTCAGCGGTGTCTTGAGTTCGTGGGCAAAAGCAGCCGTAAAGTCCTCCTGACGCTTGGCCTCCCGTTCTTTTTCCCGCATCTGCTCCACCAGCCGGTCCGCCATCAGGTTGAAGCTCTCCGCCAGTTCCCCCACCTCATCCGGGCGGTGATAATCCGAACGCCTGGTCAGATCCCCTGCGGCAATCCGCTTGGTCACCCAGCCCAGCCTGCGGATGGGACCGGTGAGGTAACGGGCCAGCATCCAGGCGCAGACCGCCGCCACCGCCAGCAGCACAAACAGCATAATCCGGTACTGTCTGATGGTGTCCGTTCTGCTGTCATAGATTCTTTGGATATTCCGGCTGATCAGCAGGTAATACGCTTTCTCCCCCAACTGGCTGGTACACATGCTGACAAGCTCATAACCCTGTTCCCCCCGGCAGATCTGCCAGATATAGTTATTGTCCCCCGCCGCGTCACGCCGGATGATCATCTCCGTCACATTCACCATGGCGGATAACTGTCCCAACTGCTGCTGTCCGCTGTAGCAGGTTCCCTCCCCGTCCAGTACGATGCAGTTGCTCTCCGTCCGGTCCACATTGATAGCCATGCTCTCAATGGCTTTCTGCAAGGCATAGACTTCCCCATACTCCTCCCCGGACTGAAAACCCACCTCCAGAAAATACTGGAACATGCGGATCTCCTGCCCGGCCTGCTCCCGCTCCTGTTCCATCATCCTGCGGAAGCTGAAATTCAGCATCCACATGCCGAAAGCGATAAAGGCCGCCGTCACCAGCGCCATGATCCATAAGAAAAGTTTTCCTGTGAACCTCATTCAGGCCTCACCCTCCAGGCGGTAGCCCACCTTATATACCGCTGTGATTTCCTCGTTCCACCCCAGCTTCTTTTTCAGACGCTGCACATGCAGGTCGATGGTGCGGCTCTGTCCCTCATATTCCCCGCCCCACACGGACTCATAGATTGTCTCCCGGTACAGGGCGATATTGCGGTTGCGGGCCAGCAAAAGAAGCAGGTCAAACTCTTTCAGCGTCAGAGCGATCTGCTGTCCGTCCCGCATCACCAGACGGGAAGCCGTATCTATGGTAATGTCAAAAACCTTCAATATCCCCTCCGCCTTGTGATAACGGCGCAGCACGGTCTCCACCCGGGCCAGCAGTTCCGGAATGGCAAAGGGCTTGGCCAGATAGTCATCGGCCCCCATCTTAAGGCCCTTCACCTTGTTCTCCGTAGTACCCAGCGCCGTGAGAAAAATCACCGGCAGCCCCATGGACTGAGCATATTGCAGCAGTTCATAGCCGTTACAGCCCGGCAGCATAATATCCAGCAGCGCCAGGTCAAAGGGCTGCTGCTGCATCAGATCCGCCGCCTCCATGCCGTCCGCGGCCCAGGTACAATCATAGCCCGCGCGGGTCAGGTTCATGCGGATCAGGTTTGCTATGGGTTCTTCATCTTCCGCGATCAGTATCCTTATCATTCTGTCATCCCCTTACAGTTTTTGAGTCCGCACCATTATGCTTCCTTTTTGTATACTGATTGTATCATAGTTTTACCCGCCCGGATACCCCCTGCTGAAACGAAGATCGCATAGATATCGGTACAGAAGAGGGCATCCGCCACCCTGTATGCGGATCAGGGGGTAAGCCGGTGAATATCCCGGGGGAACAGACTGGCTTCCCGCACATTTTCATAAGCCAGCAGCCGGGCGGTAAATCGCTCCAGCCCCAGGCCCAGGCCCCCGTGAGGCGGCATACCATGACGGTGCATCAGCAGATAATCGGCAAATTCCTCCGGATGCATGCCCCGCCGCTCAATCTTCCGCAGCTGCTCCCGATAGCCATGAACGCGCTGTCCTCCGGTGGTGATCTCCAGCCCCCGGAAGAGCAGGTCAAAGCTCAATGTCTCCGCCGGATTTTCCGGGTTATCCATGGCGTAGAAGGGGCGCTTTGCCTCGGGGTAGTGGGTCACAAAGACAAAGGCGCTGCCATAGTGCGCCCGGATATACTGACACAGCAGATTTTCCTCCTCTGGCTCAAGGTCTTCCTTCTCCCCCATGGGCCGGTGGTAATACTGTGCCACCAGGGCTTTGGCCTCCGCGAAGCGAATCCGGGGAATCCGTCCCATGGGCAGCTGGTTTTGCTGCGGCGGCACTGCCACAGGTCCCTCCTCCCGGCTCTCTGTGGCGAACCGGGGCAAGACCGCCTTCAGCAGTTCCAGTTCCCCGGCACAGGTGGTCCGCAGGTCCGTGAGCGCCGCCTGCAGCATCCTCTCCTCCATCTCCATGATTTCCTCGAAGCTCTCTATATAACCCATCTCAAAGTCCACGCCCGTGTATTCGTTCAGATGCCGGGAAGTGTCATGTTTCTCCGCCCGGAACACAGGCCCCACCTCATAGACCCGCTCATACACGCCCACCATCATCTGTTTGTAAAACTGAGGGCTCTGTGCCAGATACGCCTGACGGCCAAAATAGTCCAGCGAGAAGATATTGGCACCTCCCTCGGCTCCCGCCTCCACCAGCTTTGGGGAGTGAATCTCCGTAAAATGTTGACTTTGCAAAAACGCGCAAAATCCCTGGCAGATCCCCTCCTGAATCTTAAAGATGGCGCGCTGTTTCTCGTTGCGCAGGGTCAGCATCCGAAAGTCCAGCAGATTCTCCAGGGAAGTATTCACCTTCTTCTGGTTGATCACAATGGGCATAGGACATTCCGGAACGGACAACACCCTGAGCTCCAGCAGACGCAGTTCCCAGCCAAGCCGGGAGCGTTCCTCTGGTGCCACCAGGGCCCGGAGCCGGACACAGCTCTCCTCCACCAGCTCCTCCATGGGAAACCGCGAAAACTCCGGGCTGTACACACACTGGATCACATGCCTGCCGGTGCGCAGCAGCACAAAGGCGAAGCCGCTCATGCGCCGGAGTTTATAGACGCTGCCGTGGATCAGAATTTCTTTTCCTGTCAGCCCTCCGATCTCCTCCAGGGAGAATCCGGATACTTCCGGGGCCGTTTCCCTTTTCCCCGTTTCTCTGCCTGCCGTTTCTCCGCCTGCCGTTTTTACCGTTGCCGTTTCCTGGATTGCCTTTTCTGTCTTTCCCAATAATTCATTCATACTATATTCCTGCCTTTCCTGACATTATCTGTTTTTCCTCGCGCCGTGCATTTCATCCATGCGGGCATCGTCACAATGTCCCATGGGATCACCCCCTTTCGCACCGCTCATGCGGGCACGGATTTTTTGCATACAAAAAGACCAATACCACATTCGTAATCTCTCACCAATGCGGTATTGATCTCTCTGCCGATTCCCCTATTACCATCACGGGTATCCCGCGATTTTCTCAGGCCTGATCTGTTCCTCTCCGCACAGGTACAACACACGCAGCGCTTGTACCCATGTCTCCACAGCTACAAGCGCTATCTATCGTCGTCCCTGTTCTCGGTTACTTCAAAAATCCGGTATTGCATCCCGTTCCTCTTTCCTCGTATCCTTTATGTTTTAAACATGCTCCAACACTGCCGCGCACAATGCCTGATTGCAAATGTACGCCGCAACTCCCCGCTGTTCCGTCCTCATTCCCAATAAAAATCAATCATCCCCGCATTGTCCCAAGGGGCGGACGAAACAACCTCTGATACGGTTTACTATAACACATTCTGTATCACAGAGCAAGGGGCAATTCTGCCGTCGCTTTCTGGGGGCCAAAAATATCTGTTGTGTAACCCCTTTACATTGTGTATAATATGCCTTATCGGAAATGCGCTTTTTGCGCCGCGTTCGATGGCAGGAAGAGGCTTTTGCCTCCTGTCATATGGCTTATCGGAAGTGTGCTCTTTCAGAGACAGAGCAGTCTGGACGGAGGGAAAACGATGAAAAAAATGTATAAATGCTGCGCGCCCCTGCTGGCCGCGTCCTTGCTTTTTCTGGGCGCTTGTGCCAACATACCGGCCCGGAATCATACGGAAAGCATTCCCGCGGGGGAAGCGGAGGACGGATTGTCCCCTGAAAGCGGGGAATCCACAGTGTCCGTGGCCTTCGAGGCCCGGGACATGGAGGGCAATACGGTTTCCTCCGATATCTTTTCTGAGACCCGGCTCACCATGATCAATGTATGGGCAACTTACTGCAATCCCTGTCTGAGGGAGATGCCGGATCTGGGAGAACTGGCCGGCGAATACGGGGCTGATGAGTTCCGGATCGTGGGAGTCGTCAGCGATGTAATGGAGGGGTCCGATCAGAAGACTCTGGATTACGTGACAGACCTGGTGGAGCAGACCGGCGCGGATTATCCCCACCTGCTGCTGAACGAGTCGCTGTACTACGCGCTTCTCACGGATGTTGCCGCCGTTCCCACCTCCTTCTTTATAGACGAAAACGGCGTTATTCTGGACACGGTGGTAGGCTCCATGAAGAAATCAGCGTGGGAGGAAAAGATCAATGGGCTTCTGGAAAAAGAATAAGCTCCCCGCCTGGCTGGGAGGCGCGTTTTTAGGAATCCTGTTCCTGGTCATAGGCATCCTTCAGGGACAGTTTGCCATAATATGGAAAAAAGCAGTGATGATCTGTATGGAGTGTATCGGGATCGGATAATTCTTCTTATATAATCGGGGCGGAGGAAGCTATGAAAAGAATACGGCTGGCAGTACAGCTGATTTTTACAATACTCACAAACGGATATGTCTATGGCTATCTGAACGGAAAAATCTATCAGGGCGCATTAAAATACGCCTGTGTGCCGGGACTGAACTGCTATTCCTGCCCCGGTGCCATCGCCTCCTGCCCTCTGGGAGCGCTGCAGGCTCTGCTGAACCAGAGGGGCTTTCGGATTCCCTTCGGAATGCTGGGATTTTTCTTTCTGGTGGGCAGTCTTCTGGGACGCTTTGTCTGTGGATGGCTTTGTCCCTTTGGACTGGCCCAGGACCTGCTGCACAAAATTCCCGTCCTGCGCAAGAGAAAGACGCTGCCATTGCACCGCATTTTGAAATATGGAAAGTATGTGGTTCTGGTCCTCTTTGCAGGTATCGGCTCCGCTTTTCTTTTCGGCGGATTTGCCAAAGTTCCGGCATTCTGCAAGTACATCTGCCCCTCCGGCACATTGTTCGGCGCGATTCCGCTGCTGGCATCCAACGCCTCTCTCCGCGGACAGGCCGGAGGGCTGTTTTTGTGGAAACTGGGCATCTTACTGGTTCTCCTGCTTCTCTCCGTGAAGGTATACCGCCCCTTTTGTCAGTATCTCTGCCCCCTGGGCGCGATCTACGGCCTGTTCAACCGTTTCAGCCTGGTGCAGGTCCACTGGGAAAAACAAGGCTGTACCTCCTGCGGAGCCTGTGAGAGGGCATGTCCGGTGGCGCTTTCCGTCAGCGGGATCTCCCGCTCCCCGGAGTGTATACGCTGCGGGAAATGCATAGAAGCCTGCCCGGGGAACTGCCTGTCCTTCACTTCCGGCAGGCGCGGAAATTGATTACAGGCCCATCACGGCGTCGATGGGCAGCGCCATCACCAGACCCTTGGCCTCACTGCGCATGCCGCATTTCTCGCTGATTCTGCTCATGATCTCCACTTTCTTCTCCGCCTCAGCCAGGATGAGAACAATCTCTTTCTCCTCCTGCATGCTCAGTCCCCAGGAAGCAGCTGCCTCCTCGTTCCCGATCCATCTGCTGTGTATCACGGTTCCGCCCCCGGCCCCGGCTGCCTTGGCCGCGTCCATGACATCCCCGCTGAAACCGATGTTGACGGTGGCCGCAATCAGTACATATTTTGTGTCAGCCATAATATTTCCACCCTTTCTGATGTTATGAAGCGTACTTTCTTCCTCACTCTTTACCAGCATGCGCAGGAGCAGTTTGTTCAGGCTGCTCAAGGATACGGTAAAGGCAATGCCGCTGTTCACCGCTCCCAGACGCAGCTCGGACCGCAGCCTGCCGAGCATGGCATCTCCCAGCTGTCGGGGCAGTGCGCTGATCAGAACGCATTTGTCTGTACTGCCCAGACCCAGCATATCCATGATCTCGCTGGAAGCCGTACCTTCGGCGTTCAGCCTGTACTGGACCGGCAGTGTGCTCTTTCGGAAGATCTTTGTCGCCTTATCCGCCAGCTTGGGATTGGTAATCAGCACAAGCAGCTGAAAGGACAGATTTTTTTCCTGATTATCCATGCAATCCTCCATTCGCCCGCCAGGGCGGGCCTATACAGTAAACCATATCCACACTCAAATATTTTTCCCGGACAGTTCCTCCAGATCAATAATTTCATCACAGTCATCCATAAGCGCTGCGTTCTGAAGCGCTTTTTCCTGCATGGCCCTGGTTTTGACCTGATACACAATCCCCATGATCTGTATGGCGATAAGGGGCGTGAGCGCCACCAGCGCCACCACACCGAAGGCATCCGTCATCAGGTTTCCTCCCAGAGCCTGGCAGGTGCCGATGCTGAGGGGCAGCAGAAAGGTGGAGGTCATGGGCCCGCTGGCCACTCCGCCGGAGTCAAAGGCGATACCCACAAAAATTTTCGGCACAAAGCGTGAAAGCACCAGAGCGATCAGATAACCGGGTATGATGATCCACGCGATGGAAAGCCCTGTGAGCACCCGCGTCATGGCAAGGCCCACGCTGATCGCCACGCCTATAGACATACAGCGGTTCATGGCCTTCACCGAGACCGCGCCGTCCGTCACATTTTCCACCTGGTGGTTGAGTACCTGGATCGCCGGCTCCGCCTTCACTATGTAATAACCGATCAACATGCCGATGGGGACCAGAATCCAGTTGAACATCAGCGATGCCAGTTCCTCTCCCAGAAAGGACCCCACCGGCGCAAATCCCACATTTACCCCGCAGAGAAACAGCACCAGGCCCATGTAAGTGTAAACCAGACCCACGGCGATACGTTTCAACTGCCTTCTGTGGTAGCGGCGGGTGAACAGCTGAAAAATGACAAATACGGCGGCAATGGGCAGAAGAGAAATCAGAACCTCCCGCGCGTAGGTGGGAATGCTGACTCCGAACACCCTGACCACATCTCTCGTGGTCTCTACCGCCGCCACATCGCCCGATAAGTACAGCGCCTCAGTGGGCTTATAAAAACATCCCAGAACCAGCACCGCCAGGATGGGGCCGATGCTGGAGAGCGCCACCAGACCGAAACTGTCACTGGCCGAATTTTTATCTGTCCGCCGGGAGGCCAGGCCGATACCCATGGCCATGATAAAGGGCACTGTCATGGGGCCGGTGGTGACGCCGCCGGAGTCAAAGGCCACCGCCAGAAAGTCCCCGGGCACCAAAAAGGAAGCGCCGATCAGCAGAGCATAGAGGATCATCAGCATCTTGGACAGGTCAACCTGAAACTTGATACGCACAATGGCCAGCGCCAGAAACAGGCCCACGCCCACGGCAACGGTCAGAATCAATACCTGATTAGGCACGGAGGGCACCTGCTGCGCCAGCACTTGCAGATCCGGTTCCGATATGGTGATAATAGCCCCCATGACAAAACCTGTGAGGAGTACCAACACAATGCTGCGGGTCCTGGAAATCTGGACACCTATGCCCTCCCCGATGGGAGTCATGGCCATCTCCGCCCCCAGCTGGAAAAAGCCCATTCCCAGAATCAGCATGACGGCGCCGACCACAAACATAACCAGACTGCCCAATTCCATCGGCACCAGAAAAACGCTTATGAGCAGCACGATTCCTGTAATCGGAAGTACCGCTGAAAGAGATTCCATGGTTTTCTCTCTTAATTTAGGGTTCAAACTCTCTCTCCTTTCTACCGCGTTGTGTAACAGGCATTTGCCGCCGCCCGGTCATAGTCCCTGCCCGCGGGCCGGGTGTAACGGCAGACTACATGGACCTCAAGTAGTTGAATTGCCGAACATTTCGTATATTATATCATGGAAAGTCATTTCCTGGGAACCCGTTTTACCTGATTTTTCTTTTTTCATCTTGTATTCCTTATGACCCATTTTCCGTAAGCACCCGCAAAACGTTCTCTGCGGGTGGCGGGGGAATGGCAGGCGCACCAGCCAAAAAAAGCCCCGGGATAACCCCGGGGCTTTCACCATCGCCTTTCTACTATAGCGCCTCCGCCGTCCCATATTCCACATAAGATCCCCTTTTTCCTCTCTTCATCTCATAAAGCGCCTCGTCCGCCCGGGCCAGAAGCTCGGAAATGGCCGATCCCGCGTCCGCGGTCCAGGCAAATCCGCAGGAAGCGCTCACAGTCCGGGAGTGCGTGTCAGTGAGACTGACCTGGTTTTTTCCCAGCGCTTCATAAAAGAGGTTCAGAAAACTGATAATCCGGCCCTTGTCCTCGCATCCGTAAATCATCATGCAGAACTCGTCCCCGGAACGCCGGGCCGTCAGGAAATGGTCTTCCGGCATGGACTGCATGACTGCGGAAAATCCCCGCAGATACAGATCCCCCGCGTTGTGCCCGTATGTGTCATTGACCGACTTGAAATGATCCAGGTCCAGCATGGCCACAGCGCAGACCTCCCCCGGAGGCATATCCCGAAGGATTTCCCCCGCCCGCTGCCGGAAATACGGATACTGGAAAAGACCCGTGAGCGCATCGTGGGTATTTTCATACTGCATCCGCTGTCTTTCCAGCACATCCCGGGACACATCGGTTATGACGCCGATGCATCTTTCGGGTTTCTCCGACATATGTATCCGCACATACCTCTCCCGGCTGATCTGAAAGACATCCTTCTCTCCCTCTATGGGATTCGCCGTGATGCAATGAATATACTCCCCGAAGCCGGCTGAATTGCCGCAGAGAACGGCCGCCGTACTGTCGGGGATCTCCATGATCTCCCGGAATCCGGAGGTGACGAACACGGGTTTCTTTCCGCTCTGATACTCAAAAGCCGCCAGGGGAATCCCGCTGATCTCGATGATGGCGGATATGCGGTCGGAACTGTTCACAAGACTCCTGACCATGGCGTTGATTCCCCTGCTCAGTTCCTCAAATTCCCGGTTTCCCCCCACGCAGACCGCCGTGTCCAGATTTCCCCTGGTGATAGCGGTCAGATTCCCGATGATATCATGAATCCCGTCCGTCACCTTCCGTTTTACCAGATAATACAACAGGAAAATCACTGCCACCTCCACGAACAGCAGATACAGAAAAGTGCTTATGGTATTCTTTGCCAGCTTCTGCCGCAGAACATTTCCCGGCTGCGCCGCGCAGATCAGCACATTGCCGTAGAGCCTGCTCACCACATACATCTCTCCGCCGCTCCTGCCCTGCCGATATATGCCTTTCTCCCCGTCCAGCAGCCGGTCCAGCTGGTAGCATTCCGCGTCAAAGTTTCCCTCCAACCCGCCGGAATGGCCCAGAACCGCCCCGTTTTCCCTGTCAACCACAAACAGCTCCTCCCCCACGTCTGTGGGAAACCTGGAAAAAATATACTCATAGGTATTTCTCGACTCCGCCTCCAGCTGTCTCGTGGGAGCAAAACCCACCTGTACGATCCCCTTGCAGCTTCTTCTGGCCACACCCACATATTTCATGATTCTGCCTTCCGCCGCGTTGGGCATGGCGTCCTGGATCAGGAACGCGTCTTCTTCCCCCTCCAGCAGCGCCAGAAACGCCCTGGTCTGCTCGTGGTCGTCCATGTCAATGCCCACATATTTTGATACGGAAGCGGCGGATATGATTCCGTTCTCATCGATCACATGCAGTTCGTCCACATTGAGCAGCGCCGCCAGATACTGGAGCTGCTTCACATCCATGGTCATATCCTGCTGATTGTCCAGCACATAGGCGGCAGCCTTGGCCCGGGTGAGATAGTCCTCGTCCAGATTTTCATTCATCAGCAGCAGTTCTTCCTGATTGTTCTCCAGCGTGTGAATCACCTGCTCTATCTTTGTGTGAAAAGAGGCCAGCTGCTGCGCTTCCATCATATGCAGGTTCAGAACGAAACTGATGGACAGAATCAGCAGACTCGCCGTAATCATAATCACAATGGTATATTTCATAAAGGTTTTCAGCATACGGTCCTCTCCTATTCTCCGCTTCCGGCCTCCGTCCCGCGGGACGCCCTCCGTCTTTCACTTCCCTGCATATTGGCAAACAATACGATCCTGAACCGCCCGTCCTCGCAGTAACACCCAATGCTGCCTCCCAGTTTGTCGCTGAACGCCAGCACACTCTGCATTCCCAGTCCGTGCCCTTCCCCTCTTTTGCTTCTGGGAAGCCCCGTGACGGGATTAAAGACAATTTCCCCCTCGTATCGGTTCCTCATGTCCACCAACAGATGTTCCGTATCGCATTGAATTTTCGCGGACACATACCTCTCTGACGGTTCCAGGTCTCTGACACAGGACACCGCGTTTTCCAGCAGGTTAGCCAGTACCATTGCAAATTCGTACGCGTTGACCGGCAGTTCTCTGGAAACCGCCACATCCAGCCGCAGCTCGATCTGAAATGCCCGTGCCTGCTCCGCCGCCTCCAGGAGAATCGTATTGATAATCAGATTGTCACTGTATCTGGCAACCTTATTCTCATCCACCACCTCGTTAATATGGCCCGCAATGCGCTTGACCGCCTCATACTGCCCCTGGTCCAGCAGCGCGTCGATCATGCCGGAGTAATGCCGCATGTCATGCCGCAATATTTTCAGGTTTTTCTCTGACTGCTCCACCAGACGGTACTGGCTCTCCAGTCCCTTGATGTAGGATTCGAACATCACATTTTTCCAGTACGCTTCCCGGCGCTTTGACTCGCTTTCCACGTAGCGCAGCACCACCACATAGGACACGAACATGGTCACCAGGAAAAGAATGCTGCCGGGAATATTGTTGGGATATTCGTACAGCGTGTGCGGGAAGAAAGCCAGAAAAGAAAAGCTGCAATAGAAGCACACCGGAATCAGGCACAGCTCCCACCAATTCTTCAAGGTGTCCTTCTCGCAGCATCTGAGACAGATATTCCTGATCCGTAAAAAAAGAACCAGCAGAATCGCCAGATGCACAAACACGCTTCCGGCCAGGGCCAGAAGAATGTGATCTGTGTAAATATACAGAATGGATGCCGTCACGCTTCCCGCTATCACATAATTGGACGCGCTCAATCCCATAAACAACATTCTGCTGTCTCTCTTTCTGGAGATAAACAGTCCCGTAAACTGTGTCACAAAAATCTGTACCAATGTCACCAAAAGATAGCACAGGCTGCTGTCCGGAAATAACAGCAGCTTGAAACAATCGAATAAATTCAGAGTCAAAAAGGAAGAAAAACAGATCAGGAAAGTCCTTCTTCTGGAAAAACGGGAAGTCACAAACAGATAAAAAAAGACCATTAAAAACGCATGACTTATCATATAGGATATACTTTTAAAATATGCCATCATCCCTCCTACCTGTATTTTTCTGAGACATAGAGCAGATACTCCCTCTTGACCTGAGCCGCCCGGTTCCTGCTGACCGGCAGCTGTCCGCCGCATTCCATCTCGATGCCCTCCTGCGTCATCCGCTTTACATAGTCCAGATTCACAAGAAAGGACTTATGTACCTGCAAAAAATTTCTTTCCCTCGCAACCTCCCCGATCTCCTCATCAAAGGATTTTCTGATAAATATGCTTTTCAGCGTTTCGCCGCCTGCCATATGCACTTCAAGCCTGCGGGCGGCATTTTCAATATATTCGATCCGGGAATAAGGGATCTGCGTCATCCCTTCCCTTGTCTTTACCAGATAAACCGGGTCCCTTCTGGCCTCGGCGTGAGACAGCGCATAGTCCATCGCCTCAAAGAGTTGTTCTTCGCTCACCGGTTTCAGCAGGTACCGCACCGCATGTACCCCGTAGGCATCCAGCGCGAAATCATCGGAGGAGGTGACATAAATGATGGTTCCCCCTCTGCCGGGGCTCCTGATCAGGCTGCCGATATCAATTCCGGACCGGCTTGGCATGATCATATCCAAAACATAAATATCCGCCAGTTCGCCCTCCCTTATACGCCGGTACAGCAGGGCGGCATCGGAGAACTTTTCCAGTTCAAAATCCCGGCCCGGCCCCAGTTCCTGATATTTTCTCATCAGTCTTTCTATCTTAAGCAAATCCTCAATGCTGTCATCACAGATTACCACTTTCATATGTGTTTCTCCGTCCCGGCCCCGTGTCCGCAAGCGCGGATTCCTGTATGGCACCACATCCATTATATCATCCGTGACATGACATTTGTCTTCCTGTTTTTCACAAATAGACGTCAAAAATGCGCATAGGGCCTCAAGTCTTCCCCTACACGCAAAAAAAAGCCCCACAACCCGCCATTTACGCGAATCCCAGGACTTCTATGCACCGCCAGGGGCTCGAACCCTGGACACCCTGATTAAGAGTCAGGTGCTCTACCAACTGAGCTAGCGGTGCGTCTTAAAGGCTTTTTGCTGTAGTTCCTTAACACAAGTGATATAATATCATATGGTTTATGGAAATGCAAGTATTTTTTCAAAAAAAATTAACAAATTTTTCATACATTCACTTCAAATATATATTTTTCATACGCGTTTATCACCTGGGTCTCCTTGTAGGCGCACTGGCGCGGAAATCTCCTCCCATAGTTCAAATGCACATGCCCGTGTACGAAGTAGGCCGGTTTATATTTGTCCAGCAGTGTGCGGAACACTTCAAAGCCCCGGTGGGGCAGATCTTCCCCGTCGTTGAGCTGATAGGCGGGAGAATGGGTCAGCAATATGTCAAAGCCCTTCCTGTACTTCAGTTTCCACCAGAGCTTCCACACCCGCCTGCGCATCTGGGACTCGGTATACTGATGCTCGCCGGGCTTATAGCGCATGGAGCCGCCAAGGCCCAGTATCCGGACCCCCTCATGCACATAGACCTCGTCCTCGATGCAGATGCAGCCGTCCGGCGGCGTCTGCTCATAACGGTCGTCATGATTGCCGTGTATATACAGGACCGGGGCCTGGGTAAAAGTAGCCAGGAAGGACAGGTACTGCGGTTTCAAGTCCCCGCAGGAGAGGATCAGATCGATCCCCTCCAGATAGCTTTTGTCAAAATAATCCCACAACAACTCAGATTCATGATCCGCAATAGCCATAATTTTCATCAGAACTTCCAACCTTTCCAGCCTCATATCAGGTTTGATCCCACGGCGTCAGATTTCAGACACCTGCGTTTTGCCCAGTCCCTGCATTTTTGTGACAGCCTGGGCCTTCTCGGTAAGCTCGGTGATCGACGGGATACTTCCCACCACATTTTCCACCAGCCAGTCCATCGTGATGATATCCTTGGGCAAAACAGCCTCGTCGGGCCTGTTCATGACGATGCCGTCCTGCGCCCACAGTTCACCCGAAAAGGGAACAAGGGTCTCCGAACAGATATCGTTGCGCAGCAGATCCACCAGCCGCTTGGTGCCATGAGGCAGATCCTGGGAGCAGATCAGATCAACCACTCCGGCGGACATGCCCCACCAGTAGTTGATGGCACGGTTTCCGGCGGCATCGTCATCCTCTTTCCAGGCGCCGTTCAATATGATGCGAACGATCTTTTCGTAGAGCTTCCCCCAATGCCAGGTGGTCATGGCCAGATTGTCAAGGTTTCCTCCGCTGATATGGTATAGTCCGAAACGCCGGGAGGCATTGTCAGGAGTGGTCATATCCTGATCCATGATATAGTCGATCTCCGTATTATCCAGTACGCCCGTCTTCCGCTCTTTCAAGGTACTCCAGTCCAGGAAGACTTTCGCGTGGGGATTGACCAGCTTGACACCCAGCGCGAAAGCGTTGATATTGGCCGCCATGCCATAGATGGGATAATCCGCTATATACCCGATTTTGTTCGAGGCGGTCATGGAACCCGCTATGGCGCCCGCCAGGAACTTCGCCTCATACATCCGGGCATAGTAAGTCCGCAGCGTGGGATGGGAAATATTCAGAGAGCAGTTCAGTATTTTGACATCCGGGTGGTTGGCGGCTATCTTTAAGCTGGCGGGAATCATCACGGGGCTGGTGGCAAAGAGCACGTTATAGCCGTCCTTGATGGCCTGCTCCATCCTCTCCAGATCATTCTCACCGGCAATGATCTTGTCAAATGCCTTGGTCTCCACCTGGCCGGGGAGCACATTGTCCAGATACAGCCGTCCCAGCTCATGACTGTAGGTCCAGCTGGAGGTTCTGTGGTCCTTCTCATACAAAAACGCTATTCTGGCCTTGTTTGCGTTGTCGGGCAGAACCAGGTTCAGCAGATTTCTGTACAGATTGTGGGAAACCTCCTTCTTGGGAGGCTCCATAAACAGTTCTATGGACTGGTCGTTCGTCAGCACCAGAAATTCATCCCAGATCTTGGACAGGTCCTTCTTGATTTCCTGCTCCGTTTTCTGCGTCGCCTCGTGATAGCCGAACACGGTAATGTAAGCCAGGAAGGCATCCCCCACCGTTATGGGCAGTTTGTCGCCATCCTTCGCCTCAAAGGCCTTCCGGAAATGGAAGTACACCGAGTCAAACTCCCTCCTGTCCTCATAGGTCCACTGCTGTCCCTTGGGGGTGCCGATCTGTTCCAGGAGCTTGGAAAACCGCCCTTTCTCGCTGAAATTGATGGTGATGACGCCGGTAATCTCATAAAAGTCCAGGAACTCGTAATAAATCTCGTTTTCCTTGGTATTGGTCCGTTTGGGCACAATACGGATCACCGAACAGGGAACACTGTAAGCGTTCAGAAATTTCAGGATACTAATCCGCTTGTTTCCCTCCTGCACATAATACCGGTTCATAAACTCATATACCTTCACCGGATCGCGCAGCCCCTCCTCCTCCAGAGCGCCGTACAGCTGTATCCATTTGCCTGCAAATTCCGTGTTGGCGCCCAGCAGAGGCATAAAGTTCGCGGCAAAGGAATTGGTCCGTCCCCTGGTCTTGGTCCCCACAATCAGTTCCATGGGCACCTCACATACCCCAAGGCTCACTTCATATTCCACCCTGGTATAAGATAAAATCTCATCCAGCGCCGGCAGATAAGGATAGCCGCCCTTCATCAGACGGGCACGGTATTCTTTCCGCCCTGCATTCAACGCAGTGTTATATTGTTCGTATGACATATTGTCCCTTCTTTCTGTTTAACCTGTTCTATGTAGTCTTCCACCCTGTTTCCGGCGCAAAAGGGCCCGGCCAAAAACACCCCCAAAGCCATCTGTACTATGATAACCGGCAGCGACACGATTTATCCATAAAATTCCACAGATCCCGCGGTACAGATATTCTACAACCATGTGGCTTTATATGTCAAGCGTCAGCCGACGTTCCTTTCCTGTCGGCTTTCTTTTTGCATTCTCCACAATATCCGTAAAGCTCCAGTTTGTGTCCGGTGATCTCAAAGTCGCCCTGGGGCCGGGGCATAGGAGGGTGCATATGTTCAAGGGGACAGTCCTTCAGCGGAACCCGCTTGCGACAGCCCAGACACAGCGCGTAATGGGTATGCCCTCCCCGGTCCAGTTCATACAGAAGCGTATCGTCCCCCGGCCAGCTGCTTTTCAGAAGCAGTCCGTGGGCCTCAAATACCGCCAGAATCCGATAGATGGTGGAAGCCGCGTAACCCGGCTCCCCTGGGGCCTGCTCCAGCCTTTTATAGATCTGTGCCGCGCTCAGCGGCTCCTCCGCCGCCAGGAGTATCCGATACACATCCCTGCGCTGCCGGGTCCATTTGATGCCGGCAGGATATTCCGCTCTCTCCATACATACCTCCCAAAACTTTTCCACACCGGCAGGAGAAATTTCCTCCTATACCGCCGAAAGCACTTCCGCGACAATCCCCCCGGCCACACTGATCCCATAGAGAAGGCCGACAATCTTGAGGTTCTCCCCTCTGCGGCGGTTCACCCTGCACAGAACCAGCAGCCCCACGCCGGTATTGGCCATAAGGCCGCTGATCATGGCCCCGAAGCTCATGACCCCCTCCAGATACAGCTGCGTAATCACCACGGAAGACGCGCAGTTGGGAATCAGCCCCACAGCGGAGGAGAGCATCTGCCCCACCGCCGGCCTGTTCCAGATCAGGGAGCCAGGCGTTTCTGTCTCCACAGATCCGAGCACAATATTCAGGGCCAGATTGACAAGCAATAGGAACAGCGCAATCTGCATCGTATGCAGCAGCGCGGACTTCACAATTCCCTTTTCGCAGCCGCAGTGATCATGCTCACACAGCTCATGAATATGCTCCCGGCCCCGGGCAGGCCCCTTCTCCGTTTTTCCCGCCAACAGGTCCACGCAGAAACCCGCGGTCATCCCCGCCGCCACCTTGAAACCCAGAATCCGCGCGATCAGCAGGGAACTTGCATGGGCGGAGATCAGAATGGGAAGCATTTCATCCGATGTGGACAGAAAGATCGCCAGCAGCGTTCCCAGACTGATAACCCGGCCGGCGTAAAGGCTGGCCGCTGCCGCCGAAAAGCCGCACTGAGGCACCACGCCCACCGCGGCGCCGATGACAGGTCCCCACTTCCCGGCCCGGCGCACCAGCCCGGCCGCGGCCGTGCCGGCCCGATGCTCCAGATACTCCATGGCCAGATATGTCAATAACAAAAAAGGCAATAATTTCACCGTATCCAGCAAGCTGTCCAAAATGATTTCCAACATGTTCCCCATGCCCTGCTTCCCCTGTTCTATATACCGTATTCTCACAGACGCAAACGGATTGCAGACGCGAATGATTTGCATCTGCAATCCGTTTGCATAAAGAATCATACCACAAAGAATCCATTTGTCAAGTCTTACCGGACCATATGGTCCAAAAAAGCAATTGCCCTGCTCAGACGCACAGGACCATCAGCATCCCCTCAGGCCCCGGGAGCTTGCCCGGTTCCTTCAGGAGCCCTCTGCCAATACACTCTTCCACCACCTCATGGGTAAAGCAGTTGGCGGCGATACAGGAATTATAATATGGATAGTCTCCCCGCAGATGAGAAGGAATATACCTCTCCATCACCCCGCCCAGTTCTCTTCCAAGGAGACGCGCCGTTTCCCTGGCGCATTCGTCCAGCTTTCCCAGCAGGCTCTGAAATTCTATGTATACACTGATCCCGTCCGCCAGGACTATGACCGCCGGCTCCAGGATTTCCTGCCGCAGCCGCAGATACCCCCGCCGCAGCGCTTTGTACGCCAACGCCTGCCCTTCTCCGGGCAGGGATGACAACGGCATCCCCTCGGCGCAGCAGATGATCAGACGCAGCAGCGGGTCGGCGGCCAGATCATGTCCGCAGCGGAAATGTGGCTGCAGCCGCTTCCCGTGAAAGCTCCGCGCTATAATATCCGAGTAGCCGCAGACATTGTGCGCGCTGATGCTGTCACAGCTGTAAAAACAGTTCTCATCCCCGACGTCCGCTACTGCGGCCACCGTAAATGAGCGTTCGCAAACCGCCACATCCGGAAACGCGAAGGCCGACTCCTCTCCCACATGCGTGATAAAGTTTCCGGTTATATCCGACATCAGAGCCCAAAGAAGCAGGTTCAGGTCCGTCTCTCCCCGCAGATTCCTCCTCCAGAAAGAGCAGAGCTCTTCCCGCCCGGCAGTCAGACTGTCCTGCAGAAGATCACAGAATGTTGAAACATACTTACCGTAAATACCCCTGACCGTCTCATATTCCTCCCTGTCCGCCACTATGATGTTGGCCATGTACCTTTCCTGCTCGTTTTTCCGCAACAGTCCATATTGTCCGTTCACGCCCCTGCACAGCATTTCCAGCTCCTCTTCTATGCAGGAGGCAGGAATGCCTGTTTCACACGCCAGTTCATCGGCTGTCCTCTCCCGCGCCCTGCACAGATATACCAGGGACTGAGACAGGCGTCGCCGCGCCGTGGCGCTGGGATCATTCCCCAGCGGCATACCGCATCCAAAAAAGGATAAAGACTGCTCCCATGCGCATATATTCATACTTTTTCTCCCCTCTATCCGGCAAAGGCCCTTGAACTGTCTTCAAGGGCCGCCTGCTGTTATACACCCCATGAGGCTGTATTCGGAAATCCGCCGCCGCTTCCCGGAATGAGCGGCAGGCGGATGGTAACTGTCTTTTTCAATCCCTCTGATAGTACCGGGCCTGGGCATTCCAAAGCCTGCTGTACAGACTGCCCTCTTCCAGGAGCAGAGCTTCGTGGCTGCCTTTCTGCACAATCCTTCCCCCATCAAACACATAGATCATATCGCAGAAGCGGCAGCTGGACATGCGGTGGGAAATGTAGATGGCGGTCCTGTCCCTGACCAGTTCGTCAAAATGACGGTAGATCTCAAACTCCGCCACCGGGTCCAGAGCAGATGTGGGCTCATCCAGAATGACCCAGGGCGCGTCCTTGTACAGCGCTCTCGCAATGGCCAGCTTCTGCGCCTCCCCGCCGGATATTTCCGCTCCGTTTTCCTCCAGCTGGTAGATATTGGTGTGTATTCCCTCCGGCAGCTTGCGCAGTCTGTCCGCGAATCCTGCCTTTTCAATGCACTCCAGCACTCTTTCCTCATTGTACTGCCGGGACGCCGCCACATTCTCCGCAATTGAGAACGAGAACAGTCTAAAGTCCTGGAACACCACCGCAAACAGCTTGGAATACTCATTATAGTCATAATACTGAATGTTTACCCCGTTGAGAAGAATCTCCCCCTCTGTGGGCTCATAAAGCCTGCACAGCAGTTTGATAAATGTACTCTTTCCCGCTCCGTTTCTGCCCACCACCGCCATCCTGCTGCCCAGCCTGATCTTCTCGTTTACATGGGAAAGCACCATCTGCCGACTGTTCGGATAATGAAAAGAAACATCCTTGAACTCAATCTCATACTCATTGTCATCCCTCTTCTCAATGGGCAGCGTTCCCTCATACCGCCGGTTAGGTATGGAGAGATAGTCGTAAAAGTACGCCAGATATCTGCTCCTCACTTCCATCTTGACAAACAGGTCAAAGATGCTTCCCACTCCCTGACATAAATTCTGATAGGCGGAAACATACCGCAGGACACTGCCCAGGCTGATCAACCCATAGATGGCTTTCAGACCCACATAAAGATAGCTGGCAAGCTGAAGGCCAAGGGCAGAGGCCGCCGTCAGCCATTTCAGCCTTCTGCTCCGCGCCGCAATATTTTTGCTCACTTTTTCCATGGCGTCTATATTTTTGCGGATTTCCCTCAGTATCATATTCTGCATCCTGTACAACCGGATGTATTTGCCCTGAGAATATTCCATCGTGAGGTACTGGAAATAATTGATCCGCCGGTTGTTCTGCACATTCGCCTCAAAGCCCTCCTGCTGGAGTCTGCCTACCTGACGGTTTACGCTGGTGTTGGCCCACATGGAGAGGGCCATGGCCACGAGCAGAAAAACAGCGCCATACCATCGGTCCAGAAGGCCGGCCAGCCAGCCCCGGGCCGGAGCGCCGCCGGGCAAAAACAGAGACACCAGAAGCACCAGGGAATAGACGATGCCGCAGAGCTGCTCCAACGCCCCCGCCAGCGTTTCACAGAAGCTGACAATGCTACCGCTGCTTCTGACACCGTCGTAAGCCTTCTGGCGAATATCCATGGTTTCGTTGCTGTCCAGGATCTCATAATCAATGGAAAAAGACTTCTCGCACATCATCAGATTCACCCGATGCTCCAGCACACGCTTTTTTACGTCCACCGCCATCTCCAGCCCCCAGCGCGACAGAACCAGTGCGCCGCTGATCCCGGACAGCCACAGCACGACTTCCATGATCTGCCCGTAGGATGCCCGCTCCACCAGCAGATCCAGAATCATACTGCTGAATAGAATATATACGAAAGGGTATGCCGCGGCAATGATCTTCGTGATGACAAGAAGTGTCAGATAGCCCGGTTGAAGCATTCTCACCAGGGCAAGCACCTTTCGCACGGTTCCCTTACATTTCATCAGCCCCTCCCACCTTTTCCTTATAATAGTAACTCTGTATATCAAATATTTCCCGGTACCTGCCGCCCAGGGCCATCAACTCCCGGTGTGTCCCTTCCTCTGCAATCCCCCCGTTTTCCAGCAGAAAAATCCTGTCGCAGAACCTGGTGCTGGCCAGCCTGTGGGAGATGAACAATGTGGTCTTCCCTCCCGCCAGCGCGTTGTAGTCCTCATAGATCCTGCTCTCCGCGATCGGGTCCAAGGCCGCCGTGGGTTCGTCCATCACCAGCATCCCGCCGCCTTTGTAAATGGCCCGGGCCAGCAGGAGCTTCTGCTGCTCACCGCCGGAAAGCTGGATGCCGCCGTCATCCAGAATCTGGGTCAGATACGTATTCTCCTGCTCCGGAAGTTCCCGCACTTTTTCCCACAGCCCAGCCTGACGCAGACTCTCCCGCACTCTCTCATGATCTGTCAGCTCGTCCGGACATCCGGATACATTCATGGCAATGGAGAATGCCAGGGAACCGGTATCCTGAAAAAGAACGCCGATCTGTTCCTGATAATCGTCCACATTCATATCCCGCAGCCTTTTCCCGTTTATAAGAATCTCCCCTCCCGTGGCCGGATACAGGCCGCACAACAATTTGACCAGCGTGGTCTTGCCGGCTCCGTTGTTTCCCACCAGAGCCACTTTTTCACCCGCTTTGATGGTAAAATTCAAATGAGACAAAATATCCGGCCCGCCCTCCTCATAGGCGAAGGAAACATCCTTGAACGTGATTTCCAGCGGTCCCCCGTCCCGCCAAGGCTCCCTCTTCTTCCCTTCCCCATCATGTATAAACACATCCTGCACCCTCATAAAATCCGCATAATCATTGTATCTGTGGCTTGCCTCCTGCAGACCCGAGAAAGACAGCGCCAGGGGAAAAATCCACCTCATCAGCCCGGAGGCCACCCCCAGATACAGCGTAAAGCCTGCCACATCGATCTCTCCGTTCAGCACTTTGGCCACCAGAATACCATAGACCAGAACCGTCCTCACAAATCCGCTGACCTCATCCGCAGCGGTGGGATAGTACCATCGCAGGCAGTCCCGTTTCCAGAAGTCGGCGTCCTGTCTGATCATTTCCTCATAGCGTTCCCGGAACCACCCCTTCATGTGATACACGCGGATATCTTTTCCATCGGGTATATGGAATCCGCTTCTCTCCAGGTAATTCATTTTACGGCACGCCTCTGAATGCTCCTCCCAATGCTCGTCCGAATAGCGGATGGCATGAAACCGCAGCGACATATCCACTGCCAGGAGCACCGCCGTGACCAACAGAATGCGCCAGTCCAGTGTCAGCATCGCAGTACCGTAGATCAGCAGACCGAGCACCTTGATCAGAAACTCCACCGCCTCGCTCATAATCCGCATGGCACCGCCCTGATTATCCAGCGTTGCCATGGAGGCCTTCTGGATCTTCTTCTGCATGGCCTGGGGCTCCACATTCACATAGTCCGTATTATGAACCTTCCTCACCAGCGAAGTAAAGAAGCAATCCAGCCCCGTATAGATTCTCTCGTGATTCAGCTCAAGATCCACCATGCCGCTTACAGCCTGCATCCCCCAGTAGGCACAGAGCGCCCCAATGAGAGAGGCCAGAAAATACCGCACATCCCCCGCCGTAATGGCCTTGATGGCCAGGGCCGGAATCAATGTCTCCATAAAGGGTGCCGCGATATTGCAGGCCATATAGACCGGCACCTGCCATCTGCTCTTGGGATAACGCCGGAACATGACCTTGAATACGGATAACACATTGCCCGCTATATAATTGCGCTCTTTTTCCTCCTGTCTTTTCCCCGCCGCCATCTGCCCCATCTCTTTCTGATCTCCCGCCTTCCTTCCGCCGCTTTACCACGACGCACTCTTTGCCGCACATGCACGTTCCTCCATATACCAGTTTACAATATTTTTCCCTAAAATAAAAAAAAGTGCACGAAATGTAAAATTTCGTACACCAAATCGTCACAACGGCAGCATGATCTCCGTGACAAAAACCCCCGGCTCATTATTTCGGTTGACATACCCGTGATATTCCTCCACAATCCTGTTGATCCGTCTGAGCCCCAGTCCGTGGTTTCCCTGCTTGGAGGACACCAGTTCCGTTGTCTTTTTCCTCTCCGTGAAGGAAGAGGCATTCGACACCGATATATACAGCTGTTTCCGGAAAATTCCTATATAGATCCGGATAAACCGCTTCTCCTTGTCCACGCTGTCGCAGGCTTCCACCGCGTTATCCAAAAGATTTCCCACCAGCGCGCACAGATGCACATCGCTCACCTGCAGCTTTTCCGGTACATTCGCCTTGAAATTGACAGATATGTCATGTTTCATCGCTATGGAGATTTTGCTGCTCAAAATGGCGTCCAGCCCCACATTCCCCGTGCGGACGGAGAAATCGATGCTGTCCAGATCCGCTTCCAGGTGGTCCAGATAGGAAATCGCCTCCTCCACCTGGTTCATGGACAGGCAGGCCTTGATACTCTGCATGTGGTTGTGATAATCATGCCGCCAGCCGCGCATGGTCTGATAAATGCTCTGTACCTCTTCCCGCTGCCTGTTGAGAACCAGATCCTGAAACTCCTCCTGCCTTTTCTCTTCCCCCTTCCGGACAATCCATGCCGTAAGTGTCACCGCTACGGCAATAAGCAGAAAGACCATGACAAAATCCATGATACCGCTCATCCGTATCCTCCTCCTGCACGGCTCTCGCCCTCAGTCCGCCTGCCTTCTGTAATATGCGATAAAAGCCTCATTCAACTCCCTGTACCGCTCCCTGGACACAGGCAGGAGATCTCCCTGATCCAGCAGGCAGTCCGTTCTTGTAATCTTCTCCACGTGCTCCAGATTCACCAGCAGCCCCCTTTTCAGCAGAAAGAAATTTTCTCCCGCAAGTTCCTCCGTGGCGGCTGAAAAAACCGCCTTCCACTCCAGCTTCTCCGACACCGTGTGCATACAGACATAATGCCCTCTGGCTTCCATATATACAATATCAGACAGCGGAATGCGGCATACATTGGCCCCCTGCTCAAACAGATAGAACCGTCTGCGCGCCTGCATGGCCTTCTCAAACAGAACATCCAGCAGTTCCAGGAATTCCTCTTCCTTCAACGGCTTGAGCAGGTAGCGGACCGCTCCCACCTCATAGCCCTCCAGGGCATAATCCGGCACGCCGGTGAGAAAGAGGATCGCCGCCCGGGTGCCGCCCGCCCGCAGTTTTGCCGCCAGTTCCATGCCGTTCATATCACCCATCTGGATATCGAGAACCAGCAGATCATATTCCTGTCTGTCTTCCGCCTCAAACAGGAACTGTTCCGCGCTGCAATAGGTGTCCACTGTCACTTTATATTGATGATCCCTGGCCCAGCTCCGCACCAGTTCCTCTTCGTAGGACCGCGAAGCCCCGTCGTCCTCACAGATCGCAATGTGGAACATGTCTTCCTCCCGGCCTGTACGCGGCCTGTTTTCATACATACAAGCAGGATTATAACATATTTTGTATTATTCGAAAAGCGGAATTATATAAACCTGTTCTCAATCCAGATGAAACACCGTTTTCAGATCCACGGAGACGGGGCTGTTGTCCGGATTGGTCTCCATAATATCGGCCATGTAATCCCACCACTTGCGGTTGATGGCCGTATCCGCTCCCCGGGCCCATTTCTCCTCGTCCTCTATCTCAATATACCCAAAGAGGGTCAGTGTGTCCCGGTCCAGAAAAATCGTATAATTCCTCCCCCCGTGCTCATGAATCATTTCTTTCATCTCCGGCCACAGCAGGTTGTGACGCCTCTCGTACTCCTCCTCCTGCCCCGGAAACAGTTTCATCTTAAAACCCTTTACCATCTGTACCGCCTCTCCTTTCTATACCCGACTTTATCCGGCCAATTGCGGAACTCTTTCCGCCAGTGACGGAATTGTGCTACAGCTCCCGGATCAGCGTGTCGTAGGCTTCCAGCCGGACCCTCTCCAGCCCGGACGGTGTCCGCACGGCGCACTCCTGTACCGTGTCGGCATTGTTGATCACCACCAGGGTACGGCTCTTTGGGTAGAACGCGCACTCCATCTCCGGATTGTCCGTCAGATAGTATCCGTCCGGCTCCTCCCCGCCCGCGTCCAGGATCAGATTCAGCAGCATACGGGTGTTGGCGTTGGTCAGCTCGAAGGAAGAGAGATAGATCCCCCATCCCCTGCCAAAGGAGTTCCTGACAAGCAGCGGATTTCCGTTCTCCTGAACCAGTACAGCCGCCCTGCCGTCGGTCAGATGGCAGCTTTGCCGGGCAGGGATGTGGGCTCCCCGGGGCATTACTCTCCCGGCGCTGTCCCGGTCCGTCTCAAAGGTCCACTTCCCGTGGCAGACTCTGTCCATGGTATTCTCATCAACTCCCAGCACATGAGCCATTCGGAAATAACTGTCATATCCGGCAACCGCGGAGGGCTCGCCCACGCCGATAAAGACGCCGCCCTCATGGACCCACTGTGTCAGACGCGCCACTGTCTCCGGGTCCTTCCACTCATCCGCGCCGCTCCACGCGCTGCCCGCCGCACCGGCATTGATCACCACATCCGCCTTCTCCAGCGCGCCGCTTTTCACATCCGCAAAGTCGATAAAGCTGACCTCCAGCGGAAGGCCGCTCAGAGCCTCGTTGATATGGATCAGATCATGCATGTAAGTCTCATGGAAATGACCGGACAGTGACCAGGAGCGCAGCTTTCCCCAGAAATGCAGCACCGCCACCCTTGTCTTGCAGGTATAGGGCTTGCCTGCGCCGTGCAGCTGCTTAAGAACCCGGAACTCATGGGATATCCCGGCTATATACTCCACAAAATCAGGAAAACCTTCCACCAGATGGAGATATCCGCCCAGTCCGATGCGCTCTATGGGGCACCGCAGAAGCGCGCGCCTTACACTGTTCCAGTACTTCCTGGCATCCAGCGCGGGGTCGCCGCCCTCCGCGAAAGTGGGCAGCCCTCCAAGTCCCACAGGAAACAGATAAGGATGAAGCCGCAGTTCATGCGTCTCCACATCCACGCCGGCGCACAGCCGCACCTCAAAGCCCGAGAATACGCATTTGATCAGGCCGTCAAAGCCGAACTCCCTGAAGGAGGGCCTGTAGGGCTCTATACCCACCCAGCTGTCATCGTAAAACACATAGGCCTTCTTGCCGTAGCTATGTACTATATCGACCAGTTTCCTGCCAAAGCTGATGACAAAATCACTTACAAAGTCAATCCAGTCCCGCTTTTTTCTGTCACAGGGCATATGGGTGACATGGAGTTTTCCCTGATTGACAAAGTCCTCCGCGGTCAGACTGTACCCCTTCTGCGCGGCAAAGCTCTCCAGCATTCGGGGGCTCACGGTAAAGTCATAGGATGCCCAGTCGCAATAGAGCTGCCTGTTGCGGGCGCTGCTTCCCCAGATCCAGACAAAGTTGTAGAACAGGGAAGTAAAACGCACCACTGTGGTATCCGGGTGCGCCCTGCACCACTCTGTCATCCACTCCAGCATATAGGCCTGGGTCTCGGGATACACCGGGTCAATCTGCATCAGGTGTTCCTTGTCCCAATGGTTGGTGGTATGATTGTACATGGAAATCTCTTCCCAGATCCGGTACGCCAGAAAACTCACCGTGTAATTGTGCCAGGGCGTAATGCCCTCCAGCACCACCGCCTGCCTTTTTTTGTCGTAGCTCCATTTTGAAGCGTCAACCAGCGTGTCGGCAGTTCTGTCATAGACCTGCCAGTATCTCATGGAATCCGCGCTCTCATTTACCCGGAACTGCTCTTCAAAAAAATCCTCCATCAGCGGGACCGTCAGATTTCCGCTTTCCGCCGTGGCGGGATGGGTCATCAGAAAGCACTGCTGCAGTTTATCCTGATTGCGCCTTGCCCATTCATTGTGATCCCGGATCACACAGATCGTGGAATAAATACCATATCCCGCCTTGGTAATCTCATCCGAGAGCACAGTCCCGTCGCTGTCCCGGATCACGTCAGCCCCCCACTTTTCCGCAAGCTCCAATGTCAATTTTTCATAACCCGCCTCACCAGGCAGTGTAAAACTCCCTCTCTCTACCCTCTTCATTCTTACCTCTTTCCCGCCCGTCCGCAGTATAATCCGGTTCAGACTCCCGTCATAACATCCTGTTCTCAGAACCCAGGCTGAACATGCCCACAGCCTACAGGGCGCTCCCCTGCAATGAATCCGATATCAGCACCCTGTCAAAAAATGCCAGCGCCAGTCCCTGTCCCCATCCCTGTATCCAGTCCCTGGAAATATTGCGGTAGCCGTCCGCGTCGTTCATCACCGCCGTCCCGCCTGAGACATGCAGCACTCTGCCGTCGGGGCTGACATTTGCCAGCAGTCCCCTGATGGCTTTATTGATGTACCTGGTGTGAAGAGGATTGGCCCTGGTCACCATGGCGGCGGCAATGCCTGCCGACGCGGAGACCTCCTCATAGGAATTTTCGTCATCCAGTATGGTCCGCCACAGGCCGTCCGGGGTCTGCAGCAGCTTGATGGCCGAAAGCTGTTCATCCAGAGATCCCGCCACATCCATATACTTTGGATACAGATAGCATTTAGGCAGAATACCGCCCACCTGGGACATGGTAAAAGCCGCCCAGGCGTTGGCGCGCCCCCAGTAAAAGCCGGACATATGATCCCCGGCGATATGATCGTAACCGTGATAATACAGGCCCGTTTCCGGATTCTGCAAATATCTGATATGCCAGTAGTACTGATTCAGCGCGTCCTCGATCATTTCCTCATTTGACAGCTCTACCCCTGCCCGCAGCAGGAAAAATGCCGCCATAAACAAGGTATCCGCCCAGCATTGCTCCGGGAAGTCATTGTTTGCCGACACGGTATGCTGCAGCACTCCGTCGCCAAAGCGCAGCGCCTCCTCCCGGAGATAGCGGATTTTGCTCATCACAATGTCCCAGTATTTCTGTTCCCCCGTAGCCTTATAAAGAGACAGCAGACAATGCCCCATGGCGCAGGCGTTCACCGTCCACACCGGCGGAAGCCCCAGATCGATCAGCTCGTCCACCCTGTCCTTAAGAAGCGTCAGATACTCTTCATTCCCTGTCTTCTCATAGGCGTCGGCAATCCCATAATAAGCCACTCCGCAGGGCCATTCCCATGTGAGATCCATCTTCATGGTCCTTCTGACGATCCTGTCTATCACATCCAAAATCTCCTGCCTGTCATATTCCAGCTTCACCCTGTAACCCTCCTTGTAAACATTCTTTATCCGCCTTCCGTCCGCCGGGCCGATACCCCGCGCAGTCCGGGGCGTTCCCGTCTGTTCCACCCTATAGATTATATCACGTTTTAACCCGTAAACGGCGATTACGCATGAACAGTATCCGTATTTGCATGAACTGTTTTCGCGCCTTTATGAATATAGCCCCCAACATATGCCGGGGGCTATACGGTTTTCAATTATCGGAACTTCTCCGCTCTGTCACGGGCCGTCAGTTCGCTTTCTGATTATCCGGCAGCTTCGTGGTCTTTCCGTCCTCATAAGCGGCCTTTCTCTCATCCAGAATCGACTGATATCCCATATTCAGATACTCCTGAGAATACTGCTCATACAGAGCGTCAAACTCTTCGGGCTTGCACATGATCAGCGCGTCCTTGTACTCGGCATACTTCATCTGCAGGTCACCGCGGTACTCGTCCACCGACGGGATGGATACGGCGAACAGAGCGTCGCTGATGGGATAACCCAGCTCCGCTTTCTTCACATTCAGGTCATATATTCCAATGATCTGATCCGTGAAGTCCTGGGGATAGCCCTTGGGAGAGTTCATTCTGATGTTGTCATACATATCGCCGGCATTTCTGGCCTCAATCGCCACGCACCAGTAATCCTTGTTGCCGTTGAAGCCCATCTTGTACTCGCCCTCATAGTCGCTTACAGCCACTTCAAAGCCATCCTCGTCATAATTGTAGGTCTCGCCCTCCACGCCCCACTGAATGGTGTGCAGGTTCTCCGGCTGGATCATCCACTCCAGATACATCCAGGCAGCCTTGATCTCATCCTCGGAAGCAAAGGAGGAGAAACCGATGGTCATGCCGAAGGGATTGTCCGCACGGTAAAGAGGATAGTAACCGGTTCCGGGGTCCGCCTGCGTCTTCTGCTCTTCTCCGACAAAAGTATATACAGCCAGCTCCGCGTCGGGATTCTGAGAGTAGAAGTTATCAAGCAACGGCATACTGGGAGCCATATACGCGCCATACGCGTAGGTCTTGCCCGCATAGAAATTAGCCTCGGCAGTGGCGGGGTCGATGGTGTAATACTCCGGATTGGTAATTCCCAGATTGTAGTCCTCATTGGCCCTCTTAAGCAGTCTCTTGTTGGCCTCCCAGCTCAGGGACGGAATATTGAAGTCGCCGTACATGGCCCACTCTTCTTCATTCAGCGGGAAATCTCTTGTGTCATAGGTCTGCTCGCCGCCCTTGGCCTCGAACATCGCTCCTCCGCCCGGATGCTCGCAGATACCGGCATCCATGATCTTCTGCATGGCGTCCAGATATTCCTCACGGTTCAGAGGGATATGATCATATCCCACCTGCCGCAGCCAGTCCATGCGGTAGAAGGTCACAAAATTGGGCGTGGTGTTGTAATAAGGTCTCTCCGCCAGCACAAAGTAACGCTCATTGTTCATCTCGGTATAGACAAGCTGATTGTTCCTTACCATGGCATCATAATATGTAGGAGCCACTTCCTGGAACGCGTCTATATCATAGGTCTGTAAATATCCTTCCTCAGACCAGGTGGCCAGCTTGTCATAGTCGTATTCCATCAGAATAGTAGGCAGATTCTGGCTGGAGGACAAAAGCGCGTAGTCCTGCATGACATTGCCTCTTCCAATGGGAATATACTGCACCGTGATATTGTACTGATCGCCAAAGTTTTCCTGCACCCACTTTGTCCAGTAATTCTCCTTTACATCCGGAATTCCGGCCTGTCCTCTGTCGTACACGGGAATTTTCAGCGTCACATTGTCCGCGAACGCCGTCCAGCCCTCCATACCTGCCGCTGCGGAGCCGCCCTCGGGAGCGGTGGACTCACTGCCCTGGGAAGCGGATTCCTGCGGGGCGCTCTCGCTTTCCCGGGAACTCTCCTGACTGCCGGGGGTGGATTCCTGTCCCTGGCTTTCCGGGGTGCTCCCGGCAGGTTCACTGCCGCAGCCCGTCATTACGCCCAGCGCCATGACGGCGCTGAGGGCCAGCGTCAGAAACTTCTGAACCGTTCTCTTTTTCATACTCTTTTCCTCCTTCAAAAAATTGTGTAAAACAAATACAAATCTATAGCTACCCTCTGCGGGGAACTATCCTTTCTCCTGCCGGGCTGCACGGCCCGTCCTCCGCCGCCCGGCATACGCGCCGTGGGGGCAGAGGAGGAATACCAAATCTCATCCCTTCACGGAACCGATCATGGCTCCCTTGACAAAATACTTCTGCAGGAACGGGTAAACGATAATGATCGGTATCGTGGCAAACATGATGGTCGCGGACTGCAGCACCTCCGGCGTACTGTCCACCGCGGACCCCTCCGCCAGAGCCGTGGACTGGGCCTCCGCCGCCGTGGAAACCAGCAGATACAGCTTATACTGGAGCATCCGCAGATCCGTTCTCATCCGGATATAATACATATTGTCTCCGTAGCTGTTCCATCTTCCCACCGCGTAGAACAGGCCCAGTGTGGCAAGAATAGGCTTGCTCAGCGGCAGAATGATGTGCCGGATAATCTGAAAATAATTGGCTCCGTCCAGGAACGCGGACTCCTCCAGACTGTCCGGAATGCTGGAATGAAAATAACTCTTCATGACCAGCATGTTGTAGGCGGAATATATTCCCGGCAGAATCAGCACCCACATATTGTCCAGAAGGCTTAAGTCGTTATACAGCAGATAAGTGGGAATCAGACCGGCGCCGAAGTACATGGGAAATACCAGCAGGAACGTAATCACCCTCTTGAAGGGGAGTTCCTTTTTGGAAAGCGGATATGCGGCGCACAGACACACAATCAGTCCCAGAATCGTAAAGATGATGGTGACGATAATGGAAAAGCCCATGGAGTAGGTCATGCTGCTGTCCGCGAAGACCGCCTTGTACGCGCTGGTGGTGAGGCCCTTGGGCCACAGCGTCACTTCCTGGGCCGAGACAAAGTTGTTCGAGGACAGCGACTTTGCCATCACATGCACAAAGGGCAGGATACAGGTCAGACAGAGCAGCACAATGACAAGCATCATGATGCCGTCGCTGAGCCGGAATTTGTTTATGGCTCTGCTGCCATCGCCGGCAGTGCTTTCTTCTACATCTTTCACTCTCTTGCTCATTCTCTTCACTCCTCCCTCAGAATAATCCTTCTTCGCCCAGCCGTTTGGCCACCCAGTCCGCCAGCAGCACCAGAATCAGACCCACCAGGGACTGGAACAGCCCCACCGCCGTCGACATGCTGAACCGGTTTCCGGACAGACCCTTCTGATATATGTAGATGGCCAGCTGATACTGGAATTCCCTGACCTGAGAATTGTCAAACACCTTCAACGCCTCGAAGTTGCTTCCCATCAGACGGCCCATGTTCATAATCAGCAGCGTGACGATGGTTCCCTTGATTCCCGGAATTGTGATATGCCACATCCTCTTCCACCTGCCGGCGCCGTCGATCATGGCCGCCTCATACAATTCGCCGTTGATGCTGGTGATGGCAGCCAGATAGATGATGGTGCCCCAGCCCATTCCGGCCCAGACGCCGATGAGCAGATAGGTCACCGCCCAGTGATACTTTTCCGTCAGAAACGGAATTCCTTGTTCGATCAGCCCCATATTCCTCAACACCACATTCACCAGGCCGGTGGAGGGGCGGAACAATGTGTACGCCACGCTTCCGATGATCGGCCAGGAGAGAAAGTGCGGCAGATACAGGACGGTCTGTGTCACCTTTTTGAACCTTGGGTAGCGCAGTTCATTCAGAATCAGCGCCAGAATGATGGGGGCCGGAAAGCTCACCAGCAGGCCCAACACATTGAATACAATGGAATTGCGCAGGGCACGGTGAAAATCCGCGTCTTTGAACACCTTGGCAAAGGTCTCCCAGCCCACCCACTCGCTGCCGTCATATCCCTTGGCCGGCTTATAATCCATGAAAACCATGCGCAGTCCTGGATAAGCCGCGTAATTCAGGATAAACACCAGGATCAGAGGGATCGAAACCAGCACCAGCAGCTGCCAGGTATGGCGGAAATTTTTGAAAAACAGCTTCTGTCGATCCGCAAGACTCATTTTTTTTGGTTTTTTCTCCACTTGCTTTTACCTCCCCGTCTTTAAGTCCACTCCCTGTAGGGCTGACGCCCGGTGTCCTATAGTCCTGTATCTCTGGCAATTCCTTCCCTTTTTCATGCATTGCCGGTTCCATAAGACGCCTTTTTCTTCGTTTACTTTGTACAGGAATATTTGATTTGTATAACCATTTTCGTGCATATTGACTTTGATTTCTATTGAAAAACAAATAAAAACTATGCAGAATCAACCATTTATGCTATACTTGCAATAAGCAACAAATGGAGATTTACATAGTTTTTTGTTTTTTCTCTGTCTCAGTTATACAAATTGATGAAAATCCTGGGGATTATTCCCGGATTTGAAGGTGGAAATTTTTACTATAATTGGTTTTTTCTGGAGGTTCTTATGCCTAAACCTAAAAATGACATAGCCGAATACCGCAACTATTTTCTGCCCTCTGATTTTCCCGTGCTTCTCCTGACCGGAGAACACTGGAAAATATCCAATGTGCCCAGCAAGCGCCTGCATTTCCACAATTGCCTTGAGATCGGTGTATGCCATTCGGAAAGCGGATATATGGAGTTCAACGGCAGGGAACGGCTCTTTTTCAAGGAGGGGGATGTCACCTGCATACCCAGAAATATCCCCCACACCACTTACAGCTCGCCGGGCTCCGAAAGCCTCTGGTCTTACCTGTTCCTGAATCCCCAGGAGCTGTTCAAGCATATCGCGCCGGATATACGGGGATTTGACCTGTCCCTCAGCGCGTATAAGGAATACCGCCACATACTGAGCCGGAAGGAGTATCCCGTCATCTACGATCTCACCATGATGATCGTAAAGGATATCCGGGATGAGAAGCCCATGTACCGGACCAGCTCCATGGGGCTTCTGCTGTCCCTGTGCATTGAACTGCACCGCATCCAGAATCAGGGAGGCCACAAGACCACGCTCACCAGCCAGCCACCCGAAAACGCCATGGTGCTGTCCCCGGTTCTGGATTATATTGAGGACCACTACGACGAACAGTTCGACGTAAACTACCTGGCCGATATCTGCCGGTTGAGCCCCACCCACTTCCGACGTCTCTTCCACAGCATTATCGGCAAACCTCCTTTGGATTTTGTAAACAACACCCGCATCAACAACGCCTGCAATCTGCTGCGCAGCACGGAGCACTCCATCCTGGACATATCCGAGATGGTGGGGTTCCGCTCGGTATCCAGCTTTAACCGGCACTTCATGGAAGTCATGAACACCACGCCCAGAAACTACCGCAACGAAACTCTCTTCGCCAAAGAAAAGCAGGAAAAGATGTCCATCAAGGACTATACCGGGTGGATGTACCCGGAAAAGTGATGACGCAAATCAGGCGTAGTACTGCGCCTGGGCATCCCAGAGTTCCTTATACAGCCCCTCCTGGCTCTCCAGTTCCTCATGGCGTCCTCTCTGCACCACCTTCCCGCCGTCAAAAACCAGGATATCCTGGCAAAAACGGCAGGAGGCCAGGCGGTGGGAAATATAGATCGCCGTCTTCCTGCCCACCATTGTGTCAAAACCCGCGTACACTTCACATTCGGACTCCGGGTCCAGAGCGGCGGTGGGCTCATCCATGATGACAAAGGCCGCGTTCCTGTAGATGGCCCGGGCAATGGCGATCTTCTGTCTTTCTCCGCCGGAAAAATTCACGCCGCTCTCCTCGAACTCTTTGCCGACGGCGGTCTGTAGTCCCTGGGGCAAAGCGCGGCAGCGCTCCCCCAGGCCCGCCCGCTCCAGAGCATCCGCAGCCCGCTCCTTTTCAACCCTTCCTCCGGCCGCCACATTTTCTCCCAGCGGGAAGTCAAACACCCGGAAATCCTGAAACACCACCGCGAACAGGTCACAGTACTGGGCATAGTCATACTTGCGGATATCTATGCCGTTGACCTTGATGCAGCCCTCCGTCACATCGTACAGGCGGCAGAGGAGCTTGATGAAGGTAGTCTTTCCGGAGCCGTTCCTGCCCACGATCGCCATCTTTTCTCCGATCTCAAACTTCAGATTCAGATCCTTGATCACATAATTTTCGCTCCCCGGATATTGGAAGGATACATGGTCAAATTCCACTGAGAATCTGTCGTCCCGGCGTTTTTCCACCGGAATCGTCCCCTCGTGCTTTCGCTGGGCAAGTCCCATATAGGTAAAATAATCTCCGGCGAGAACCGAATTTCCTCCCAGCCAGCTCAGCTGATATACCAGTCGCCCCATGGACTCGGTGAACAGCAGTATACTGGCGGCATAGGTGACCACACCGCCGATGCTGATCAGCCCCGCGAAGGCCAGAAGCCCCGCGAAGGCATATACCAGGAAGCCTGTGAGGGCGGACACGGTATGCTGGGTGAAGGTATCCTGGACGGTATAGCGGGCCAGGCGGTCTATGGTTTTCTTGATCCCCCGGGCGATATCCTCAAACTCCCGCTCATAGAGCTTCTGCTGCTTGCAGGTCCGCAGATCCTTCTGGCTCTCGCACCCGGACAGGATCTCCATATAATATTTGAATCTGGCTTCCTGGCCCGACATCTGCTTTCTGGTGTCAGCCATTTTACTGTTAAAATACCTGCCGCATTTAAACTCCGCCATGGTCAGCAGAAGCACTGCCGCCAGCAGCAGCAGGGACATCAGCCAGGAACCCACAAATCCGCCGGACAGAGAATGGCTTCCCCGGATAAACATGGGAGCCACCACGAAGATAGCGGCAATCACCGTGACACCCTCCCTGAGAATCTTGTTCATCACGCTCAGCACCCGGGCCATCAGGCTCCAGCCCCCAAGCCGCTCCAGCCGCTGGCGCGTCTCATGCACCTCCACATTCTCCAGATACTCATAGTCCATTTCCATGCTCTTTTTATTCAGGGGCTGGCCCTGGATCTCCTGCATGTACTCCAGCTTCCGGTTAAAAAACATAACCAGCACACCCTCCGCCGCGTGCATCAGAAAAGTCCCCAGAACGCCGATTGCCACATATCGCAGCAGCCGCTCAAGGCCCGCGCCCGCATAGACCGCGTCCACCAGCATGCCGGTCAGAACCACGGTGATAAAAGGACGCACCGCCGTGAAGACGGACAGCCCCACCAGGCTCACCAGCACATCCTTATGCTTTTCCGAGAGACTGCCCAGCAGCACGAATATATTCTTCCAGTCCTTTCTACTCATCAAACACACCCCTTTCTCCCGCATTGGCCTCATAGGCATCATCCATCAGCCGACTTCTCCGTTTCCGCTCATCCTCCTGCTTATAGTATTGACTCTGCACCTCAAAGAGCTGGGCGTAGCGGGTGTCCCCGGCCAGCAGGCTCTCATGAGTGCCCTCCTCGATGATCTCCCCATGCTCCAGAAGCAGGATACGGTCACAGAATCTGGTGCTGGAAAGCCGGTGGGAAATATAGACGCTGGTCTTGTTTTCCATGGCTTTGCCGTAATTCAGATACAGCTCATTCTCGGCTATGGGGTCCAGCGCGGCGGTGGGTTCGTCCAGGATGACCAGCGGCGTGTCCTGATAGAGTGTCCTGGCAAAAAGCATTTTCTGTTTTTCTCCGCCGGAAAAGTCGACGGAATTCTTGTTGATCTCCCGGACCAGCAGGGCTTCTCCCCTGCCCGCCGTCTTTTCGTACACAGTGTCAAATCCCGACAGCTCCAGCGCTGATTTCAGACGCCTTTGGTCTATCTCCTTTGGGTCCCGCCCGGCAAGGTTTTCATCCAGGGTCAGCGCCAGCATGGTGGAGTCCTGGAACAGTACGGAAACCAGACTGTAGTATTCCTCCCGGTTGAAGTTCTGTATGGGTATGTCGTTCAGCAGAATCTCCCCCTCTGTGGGATGATAAAAGCCGCACATCAGCTTTACCAGCGTGGTCTTTCCCGCGCCGTTTAAGCCGATCAGCGCGATCTTTTCCCCGGGCCGGATTACCATGTTGATATTTTTCAGCGCGGCTGTCTCACTGCCCGGATAGGTAAAGGACACATTCCGCAGCTCCAGTTTCACAGGGGCATGGCTGATCAGCTCCAGCTTTTTTGCACCCACGCCCTCTCCCCGGTTCCACCCGTCCCGGGTCTCCAGAAATTCTCTCATATAGCTTATGGAGGCGCTGGTATTGTTAAAGCTCATGATCTGGCGGAGCATCTCTTCAAAATATCTGGAGAATCCGCTCACAAGGCCGATATAGAACACAAACTCCGCCGCCGAAATCTCCCCCTTCGCCAGCATATATGCCAGAAGCCCGAAAGCCAGGGCATTCATAAGCAGCTGCAGGAACGCGTTGGACAGGTTGCGCAGCAGATACCAGTCATGAATGATACCGTAGATCCTGCCCATCTCCTTCAAAGATTCGTCATATTTCTCCAGAAACCAGTCCATCAGGCGGTAAATGCGGATATCCTTCCCCGCGGCGCTGTCCGTGGCCTGGGCGGTAATATAGCTTTCCTTCCTGGCGGAGAGCTGTAGTTTTTCGTAATACATGGCGTGCTTTTTCCGGGCCACGGCCAGCAGCCACAGACTGATGCCCACACAGGCGCATATGGTCAGCAAAAGCACCACGCTTCTTGTGGCAAGCAAAAAGCCGTAAACCAGCACCCCCGCCAGGGAGGAGAGGAACATCGGCAGAGCTGTCACCGCGCTGGCCACCCCCTGTCCGAAACGCGCCACCCGCCATGCGTTTCCGGAGATCTTCCGATACTCTTCCTCCTCCAGACGGTCATAGTCCGCATCCATGATCTTATGTACGTATTTTTTGGCGTAATAGGTGCTGATGGAGCCTCCCTCCAGATCGCAGTACTCCAGTGCCACATTGGCGGCGGCATTACAGATCCACATAATCAGCGAAATCAGGGCCAGCTCCAGAAGCAGCCGGGGAATCCCCACCTGCCCGGACAGATCCGCCACCAGGCGGGAGGGCAGATAAGTGCCCAGCAGAGAGGCCGCCACCGTGGGAATCACCATTAAAATCTGAAACCAGAACAGCTTTGTGTCCCACTCCTTTGCCGCTTTCATATTGTAGATAAAATTGCTGATCAAACCATATTTGCGTCTGGACTTATCGTCAAAAACCCTGGACATATACAGCATAATGCATCCCTCCTGATCCCGAACTTCGCGTCCCCCCACACCGCCGGTCATAGCGCAGTGGGGACTTTTCTGTTCACATGTATTCTTCCCTGTCAGTCTACCACATATTTTTCCCATGAAAACCTTTTTGCACGAACGGCACTCCCATTTGCACAAATTGTAAGGCGCACCAAAAAGGACCCTTCATTTCCAAAGGGTCCTTTTGTGCCCGTAATCAGCTTTTTCTTTGTGTGCCGCTGCCGGGAGCGTGTCCGGAAAATTATTCCTTCCCTCTGCCGCAAAGCATTTTGCAGGCAAGCTCCGGCCCGCGATATCGTCACTTTTTGATCAGCGGCAGCGTTACCTCTGTGGCAAATATGCCGTCCTCGCTCTGGCGGTTGATATAGCCTCCATGCTTCGCCACAATATCGTCCATCCGGAGCATCCCGAAGCCGTGGCTGCCCTGCTTGTCCGAGAGGTACCGTCCTCCTCTCCTCATCGCCCGGCCCCGCATGGAATTGGTGACACAGATGTATAGCTGCTTTTTGATCACGTCAATATAAACACGGATGAACCGGTCTTCCCGGGGCACTTTTTCACAGGCCTCCATGGCATTGTCCATGAGGTTCCCGATCAGCACCGAAAGGTCGATATCCGGGACGGGAATATCACGGGGCACCGTGGCCGTAGCGTCTACCCGGATATCCCTCTCCTGGATCAGCGACAATTTGCTGTTCAAAATGGCGTCTACCATCACGTTGCCCGTGCGCAGCACCGTGTCCACCGTGGTCAGATCTTCCTCCAGCTGCTCCAGATACCGGACTGCCTCCTGGTACTGTATCAGCGTCATATAGGCTTTCAGGGTCTGTATATGGTTGTGATAATCGTGCCGCCAGCCCCGCATTTTGCGGTACATGGTCTCCACCTCGTCATAATGCCTGTTGACCAGTTCATTCTGAAAACGCGAAATCCTGCGATTCACATACCTGGGCATGACAAACACCCACAGCAGAAAATTTACCGCCAGCAGCGCCAGAAGTATTCCTATTGTATGCCAGATCATTTTCCGTCATCCTCTAAATATTTCCACAAAAATCCGGTTCACCTCTTTCTCCGCGCTCCTGCTCACCGGAAGCCTGCGCCTGTCATCCAGAATCAGTTCCGGCTTGACAATGGCAGAGACATGGCACAGGTTGACCAGATAAGAGCGGTGGCAGCGCACAAACTCCCTCCGCCCGCCCAGCTGCGCAATTGTCTCGCTGATGGAAGCGCGCAGAGTGTATTCCTCGTCCTGTGTATACAGGACACATTGATGCGCCCTGGCCTCAACATACCAGATTCTGGACGGTGCCAGGGACACCGGTCCTTTTTCCGTCTGAAAAAAGAGCTTCTCCTCCTGCTTCTTTTTCAGTTTCAGCCTGTCCAGCACACCGTAAAGTCTTTCCGGAGCCACCGGTTTGAGCAGATAGTGCAGCGCCGCCACCTCGAACCCCTGAAGCATGTATTTGTCATATCCTGTTACAAAGAGAATGGGAATCTCATCGTCCTTTTCCCGGATGGCCGCCGCCAGCTCCATCCCGCTCAATTTCCCCATCTCAATGTCAAAAATCAGCAGGTCATAGTCTCTGTCGTCCTCCCACACAAAGAGAAAGCTCTCCCCGCTGACAAACAGCTCTGTATCCAATATGACCTTGTTACGCCGCGCCCATTCCTCCACATACCTTTTCAGGAGAAGGCGCTGCGGCTCTTCGTCGTCACAGATTGCGATCCGCATTTTCCCTTTGTCCCTCCAGCCGTCACGATATCACTCCGGGGCTTCTTTTTCAAACACGCTCTGATTGTTTCCCTCGCGCTACCGCTCCTCCACCACCTGAAAAATATAAAACTTGAGGTAGTAGCTTTGATCCGCCGCCCACAGAATGGGGTGGTCGGGACCCTGGGTGCGGAATTCCACCTGGCGCAGCCGTCTGTGGGCTCCGGCGGCGGCTTCCCGGATCGTCCGGGCAAAGAGCTCGGGGTCCATGAAATGAGAGCAGGAGCAGGTAGCCAGATAACCGCCGTCCCGCACCAGCTTCATTCCCCGCAGATTGATCTCCCGGTAGCCTTTGACCGCGTTTTTGACGGAATTACGGGACTTGGTGAACGCCGGCGGGTCCAGGATCACCACGTCGTAGATCTCGCCCCGGGCCTCCAGCTGCGGCAGCAGTTCGAACACATCCGCGCACTGAAACCGAACCCGGTCCTGCAATCCGTTCATCGCCGCGTTCTCTGTCGCCTGATCCACCGCCAGCCGGGAGGCGTCCACTCCCAACACATCCCGGGCTCCCGCAATCCCCGCGTTCAGCGCGAAGGAGCCGGTATGGGTAAAGCAGTCCAATACTTTTTTCCCCTTACAGAGACGCTGGACCGCCGCCCGGTTATTCTTCTGGTCCAGAAAAAATCCCGTCTTCTGCCCGTCCTCCACATCCACCAGATAGCGTACGCCATTCTCCCGAATCTCCACCTTCGTGTCAAAGGGCTCGCCGATAAAACCCTTGCTGCGCTCCATTCCCTCCTGCAGGCGCACCTTTGCGTCACTGCGCTCGTAGACGCCGCGGATCAGAATCCCTTCTCCGGCCAGAATCTCTTTCAGGGCCTCCACAATGATCAGCTTCCACCTGTCTATGCCCAGCGCCAGGGACTCTACCACCAACACGTCCGAAAACTTGTCCACCACTATGCCGGGCAGAAAATCCGCCTCGCCAAAAATCACCCTGCAGCAGGAGGTGTCGACGGTCTCCCGCCGGTACTCCCACGCGTCCCGGACACGTCTGCGGATAAAAGTCTCGTCAATGACAACTCCCTTTTTCCGGGACAGCATCCGCACGGTAATTTTGGATCTCCTGTTGAGGAAACCGCTGCCCATGCAGTAGCCGTCAAAATCCCGGACCTCCACCACATCCCCGTCCCGGGGATTTCCCGCGACAGAATCTATCTCATTGTCATAGACCCACAGGCCTCCGGCCTTCAGGGTACGCCCCTCTCCCTTTTTCAATGTCACAACCGCCTGGTCCATAATTGGTCTCCTCTTCAATTTGGCAATGTATTTTGCGAAAAAATATTGACATTCCTCTGCACATAGTGTATTATTTTAATGTTCAACAGAGTACGGCGTGTGGCTCAGCTTGGTAGAGCGCTACGTTCGGGACGTAGAGGCCGCAGGTTCAAATCCTGTCACGCCGATTGTAAAAGGCCTGCATTCCAGGTCTTTTTTGCAGTATTCACAAAAAGGAATGCCGCCGTGGAAAATTGCTTAGCTGCTTTATTATAACACCGCCACACTTTCTTTGACAAGGATTTTCCGTGTCGAAAGGTGCGCCATTTTGCCCCGCGCCGGAGACGCGGCAATTACATAAGGAGGCCCTATGAAAATTGTCAAATGCCTGTTTTTTATTGTCTGGACATTGTGGAGCATAGGCGGCATTCTGAGTAACTATACCCGCTATAGAGCCGAGGAATGGATAGTTCTTATTGCGGTAATTTCATTTCCCTATATTGTCATGCTGCTGTGTTCAATCCATAAAAGGCGAATACGGCAAAGGAATGAATATCCTGAAAACCCATGGGAAAAACCACCGAAATACGATGACACAGACGAATATCACGGATGAGGCCCATCCGAATCCCCTGTCCGTTCTGAAATCAATGCCCTTCCCGGAATAGATGAACGGTTCCGCCTGCCAATCAAAAAACTCCTGTTTCCAGGAGTTTTTATTTATATCCTCTATAACCGCAGTCTGGCCAATGCCTTCTCGCCAATCAGGCACTCGCCGTGTTCCTCCAGATACGCCACCTTATCCTCCGTGGCCGCGTATAATTCGCCAAACTCCAGCGCCTGGATGCTGGCTCTGCTGTAACGCTCATAGGACGCGCCTCCCCGCTCCAGATACAGATAATATGTACCGTCCTCCTGGTAGAGCCTGCTGGCCACCCGCAGATTTTTGGGAAGTACCCCCGCATAGGCACAGAGGCTGCGCATACTGGGAAAGCGGAAAACCGCGAACCGGGGCTTTTCCGCTTTCTCAGCGGGAGCTTCCCCGCCGCCCTGAGGCTCCGCCTGCGCCGGGTCTCCCTGCGCTGCGGCGCTTTCCGCCGCGTCTCCCTGTCCCGCTGCCGCCGTCACCATCGCCTGGGCCAGCAGCCCCGCAATCGTGGAGCCGTCCAACCCCAGCTTTTCCTTCAGAATCCGCCGCATCTCCCTCAGATAATTCATGAGATTCGCGCCATTTTTCAGATCCTCCGGAGTCCGCTCTGTAAAAGTCAGGATCATGCCCTGATCCGGCAGCATCATAATCTGTAGGTCAAACGCAAACTGAGGGGGCTTGTAGTCCACTTCCGCCACAGCCTGGGCCATGATTTCCTCCACAATTTCCCGGGCCTTGTCACTGCGCATCACAAAATCCTTATAAGTAATGTCATACTCCTCCAGCTCTTCGTTGGAGAGAAAGCATTTTACGGTTTTTTCATCTACTCGTTCAATCTTCATACGCCATGCCATACCTTTCTGAGATTTATTCTAACAGATATAAGGCATAAAGTCAAATATGGTTTCCAAAGCCCAGCTCTGACGAGACCGCCTAAAAGACAATGATTCCATTATAGATAGGCATAAAATATATTTACTTGTCAGAGCTGGTGTTTGGAAAATATTGGTTGACACACATATATAAATAGTCTATTATATATACAAACACTTTATTTTATTAATTTTATAATGGAATTCCGATTTAATCAAATTAAATTACATGGCAAAGTGCTACTTATACTTTATCACCATCTGAGTATCCCACTTCATTGACCATAGATATTACGTTGGATTATTCGGTTACAACAAATGCTACAGGTGTAAATCTGGTGACATATTCTGAGAATCAATCTCATACAACGAAAGTTGAAAATGTTTATGGCTAAATTATGAGGAGACTATATGAAAAAGATAAGAATAATATCAAAATGTATATTAGTCCTTAGCGCACTGATCATGGTAATAGCTTTTGGGGCCGTTGTATTTGGCGCTGATTATGGTATTCCGTTAATTGTAGGGGAAATTAGTGGTATTATCTTTCTTTTGTCAGACATAATTGTTGCTATTGATGCTGTTGTTCAAATGGTGAAAAAGCAAAGATAATGAATACCAGCTAACTTGTATCCGTAAGTTAGCTGGTATTTTATTTCGTTTCACACGAAAGATGATAAACGTAAAAAACCTATCTACCGTTTACATGTGTTCTGATGCCCCCGCAGACAGCACTCCCCGATCCCCAGAAGCAAAAACACCGCGGAAGTGCTCATAACCTGCTGGAAGCTGAAAATATTGTTCACCGTGTAAGCCAGAATCCCCATGCCCGCCGCGCCGGCCAGCGCGTCCTCTTTGCCCTTCTTCAGAAAACGGCATATGGCAGTCAGCATCAGCCCTATGTACCCCACGGCTCCCAGCAGCCCCTCATTGATCAGTACAGTGAGCCATTCATTGTGCGCGTTGGTCAGCATAAACCTGCCGAAATACTCCTCCACCGTCTGCTTCAGCGCGGGGTTTACGCCGCTGTGGATATACATGGCCATGGAATCGGGTCCCACCCCCACCAGTTTGCCCGGTATATCCTGGTCCAGAAAGCAGGTAATCCCTGCGGTCCAGGTAATTCCCCGATTGCTGCCCCAGGAGGCGTCAAAGATGAATGCCCCCATTTCCGACAGCGCCCCGATGCTGCCCGGATGCCTGGTGTTGACCGCCAGCAAAACGAAGAATAATACCAGAACCGCTCCCGCCGCCGTCCAGGCGGCAATGCCGATGAAAGACCAGATTCCCGTGCGAAAGCGTCCGGCCCGGCTGCTTTGATATGCCGCAAACCAGCCCATCAGCGATACCCCCAACATGAGGAAAGGCAGCGGAGAGCCGGTCAGCAGTTCCGTGGTCCCCTCGGTATATGTGATGGCCCCGGGCCAGATCCGTCGGATTACCCAGGTGAGCAGACACACGCCGGACAGCAGGATACATCCCGACCAGAAACGCCGCATTTTCCCGGCGTCCCTGACAGACAACAGGTAAAACACTCCCGCCAGGACCAGCAGCGCCACAATCCCGCTGCTGCTGCCCTGGGTGACCAGAGAGGCCAGACCGATTCCCAGGACCACAAGCCCTGCCCCATGTACGCGCTTTTTTCCCGCCTTCCCCCATTCCTGCCATATATCATACGCAAGCAATGACACACCTGTGACTATATACCCGCAGTACCAGTTGATATTGCCGATGGTGGAAATATACTGAGGGCTGGCTCCCTCCATCCGAAGCGGATTGACGCCAAAGCGGTTCAGATACCCCAGCAGCGTCACCGCCCCCAAAGCCAGCATCCACAGTCCGATCATCCAGTCCCTTCTCTGCCAGAGGCGGGAAACCATGAAATATACGGCCAGAAACAACAGCTGCGTCACCAGACCCAGATACCATCCCAGCGCCCCGTAGAAAGCATCCCCCCACTGTGTTTTCTCCCGAAAGGAAGAGTGGAGGTACGAACAGACCACCGCCGCCAGATACACCAGCGCGAACGCGTCTGTGGCTGACAGAACGGACCTGCCTGCCTTCTCCCGTCTCCCGGACAGAAAGCGGCGGGCCAGCCGGCACAAAAGCCAGACTGCCCCCAGGGGCAGAATCACCTTACAGGCCGTCAGGCTGACAGAGCGGAAAAACATGCATTTCTCCGTTCCGATGTGACGATAACCCGTCTCCGTGGTATACAGCGGCAGAACCACCATCAGCGTAAGCATGTACAGACTCACCAGAATATCCAGCAGATCCTGGAGAATCCCGCAAAGACGTTCCATAAAAGCGGGCTTTTTTTTCTGATCCCCGTTTCCCTTCGCAAGCTTCATTGCCTTCCTCTTCCCGGCAGCTTTTTGTGTTTATACAACGGCATCAGGATTTTTCTGACATTCTGTTCCTGACGCATATTTTGCTTCCTGAAATACAGTTTACTATATCCGCCGCAAAATGCAATCCCCGCATGAGAACTTTTCTACTCTTTCTCCCCCATGCGTCTCATCAGGCTCTGCCAGCTCTGGTAGATAATCATAAATCCAAGCGGTCCTTTTATGATCCCCCATACCCCAAACAGACGGATTCCCGCATAGACCGCCGTCAGCACGGCAATGGGCGATATCCCCATATGTTTCCCGATCAGACGGGGTTCCAGGATCTCCCGCAAAAAAACGCACACGGCGTATAAGATCAGGCAGGTGAGCGCCCTTCCGTATAAACCCTGGAACAGCTGGGTCAGCGACAGCGGCAGCAATACGATCCCCGTGCCGATAAAAGGCAGGGCGTCCAGCAGTCCCGCCAGCATCCCCCAGAGCGCTCCGTGCCGGATACCGCATACCCAGAGAACCACCCCCGCCGTCAGGGAAATCAGGGACATGATGACCACCTGGGCTTTGACAAAGGTGGCAATATAGCGGATGATCCCGCAGATCACCTCCAGCAGCACATGAAACTCCTCCCGGTCCAGCAGATTATTCATAATCCTGTCATAATCCCTGGCCAGCAGCACAGTGGCAATGACAAAGGTCACCAGGAATCCTCCCAGCAGCGCCAGCTTTTTCAGATACAGCAGAGAGCCGGACAGCATCCCCGCCGCGCCTTCATTCTGAAAGTAGTCCATCCATTCCTCCAGCCTCGCCAGCAGTGTGGATTCCAGATATTCTCCGTCGATTCCCAGCATCTCGCCAATCGATTCGCTTCCCTTCTGGATCAGCTCCTCCAGCTTTGGCTCCAGCGCCTCCAGCTGGCCCACCCACTCCGGCAGACTGCCCACAATCCAGGAGAAAAGAACCCACACCAGGACCACCAGCAGCCCGAAGCCCAGAACAAGCAGCAAAATGGCCCCCACCTGCCGATGGATGCGCAGCCTCGCCTGCAAGGATTTCAGAAAAGGGCCAAAGATCGTCACAAAGAGCATGGCCACCAATATCGGGGAAAAGAGGGGCGTCAGATAGCGCAGAAAAAAATACACTACTGCTGTAATCAACAATAGTGTAAGCATTTTACTCTGTCTGATCTTCTCCAGCATACCCGGCCTCCGCTCTCCATGGGTTCCTGCCCACGGCTTCCAAAATACTACGGATAGTATGTGAAGAAAAAGACAATTTATACCGGATTCATCCAGCCGGGAGTGATCTCACGGGAAATCTCCTCACCGGTCACCGGCTGCCGCAGCCGGAGCTCGCAGGCGCACAGGGCTGTCTGTGAAATTCCCCGGCGTCTGCTCTCCTCCAGACTCTCCGGGGTGCCATATTTCCTGTCCCCCAGAATGGGCATCCCGGCATGGGAAAGCTGACATCGGATCTGATGGAAGCGCCCCGTCTCAATCTGTATATCCAGGCAGGAACAGCCCGGCATCTCCCCCCAGGGAGCCTCAGGTCTGACCCGATACCCCAGCACCGCCCTCTGGGCCCCCACAGTTTCCCTGGAAACCACTCGGGAGAGACCGCCCTCCTTACGCAGATAGTCCACCAGCCGTCCGCTCTCCTCCGGGGGCTTTCCCCAGACCAGCGCGCAGTACCCCTTTTGCAGAATCCCCTGCGCCAGCTGTCTGCTCAAAGCCGCGGCTGCCTTCGGATTTTTGGCGAATGCCAGCAGCCCCTCCACGGGCTGATCCAGCCTGTGTACAATTCCCAGATAGCCGCCCCTCAGATAACTTTTCAACTCGCTGACCACGTCGGGACGGGTGACATCGGCCGATTGGGTAGCCAGACCGGCCGGCTTTTGGCAGATCAGAAGATCCCGGTCCTCATAAATCACTGTTGTTTTCAATCTTTTCTCTCATCTCCCCAGAAGAACAGCGCCACTGTGCCGGGACCGGTATGACTGCCGATAGTAGTGCCGATATCGTTGATCTCCACCTTTCCCTGCAGCCTGGGAAATGATTCCTCCACCAGCTTCGCCACGGCCTCCGCGTCCTCCATGCAGGCGGATTGGGAAATATAACACTTGCCGCTGTAGTCCCCGCCGTCCTGGGCATGCTCTTTCATCTTGTCCACCGTGGCCTGGATCACCTTGCGCTTGGTGCGGATCTTGGCTCTGTTGATCAGCCGCCCCATATAATCCACATTCAGCAGCGGGCAGATATTCAAAACGCTTCCCACGATTCCGGCGGCTTTGGATACGCGGCCTCCCCGGATCAGATAGGTCAGATCCGTGGTAAAGAACCAGTGTTGCAGCCTTAACTTATTTTCCTCCGTCCAGTGATACAGTTCCTCCACACCCATACCGCCGTCCCGCAGATCCGCCAGCTTATCCATCAGCAGACCATAGCCGGAGGAAGCCGCCATGGAATCCACCACATAGATCCTGCGGTCGGGATATTTTTCCGCCAGTGTATCCCTGGCGATCAGCGCGGAGTTTATCGTGCCGGAGATGCCGCTGGACAGCGTCAGATGCAGAATGTCTTTCCCCTCTTTCAAAAAACGCTCAAAGTAATGCTCATACTCCTCCACATTGATCTGAGAAGTCTTGGTATCCGCGCCCTGGGCCATGGCGCTGTAAAAATCCGCCAGCGGAATGGATTTCCCCAGATCGTCCATATACTGCTTTCCCGCCAGTTCAAAGTGAAAACAGATATACCGGATATCTCTTTTCACAAGCTGGTCCTCCCGCAGATCCACCGTGGAGCTGCAACTCAAAATATACTCTCCCATCTCATGTCCCCCTTGCTGTTTCACTCTGTGACTTCCGGATTTTATACCTTGAAACGGTATCCCACGCCCCATATGGTCTCAATATACTGGGGCTTGGCCGTGTCAGTCTCAACCTTTTCACGGATTTTCTTGATATGCACCGTGACTGTGGCGATATCCCCGATGGAGTCCATATCCCAGATCTCCCGGAACAGTTCCTCCTTGGTGAATACATGATTGGGGTTCTCCGCCAGAAATGTCAGCAGTTCAAATTCCTTTGTGGTAAACGTCTTCTCCACACCGTCCACATACACACGGCGTGCCGTCTTGTCGATGCGTATGCCCCGGATCTCCACGATATCGTTCTGCGCTCTCTGGCTGGTCCCCACCAGACGCTCATACCGGGCCATGTGGGCCTTTACACGGGCCACCAGTTCGCTGGGGCTGAAGGGCTTGGTCATATAGTCGTCCGCTCCCAACCCCAGCCCTCTGATTTTGTCTATGTCGTCCTTTTTCGCTGAGACCATCAGAATCGGGACGTTCTTTTTCTCCCTGATCCGCTTGCACACCTCAAAGCCGTCCATCTCCGGCAGCATCAGGTCCAGAATAATCAGATCGTAATCGCCCGTCAGCGCCGTCTGCAGCCCCAGGTCTCCCCGGTTACAGATATCCACCTGGAAATCGCTGAGCTCCAGATAATCTTTCTCCAGATCCGCGATAACCTCCTCATCCTCGATAATCAGTATCCTGCTCATATTATATTCCCGCCTTTCCGAAACAACATTGCCGTCTGATCATTCATTCTGTAGTTCTTTATACTTGCGGATCACAAAGTGCATGCAGGTTCCCTCGCCCTCCCGGCTGGTGGCCCAGATATAACCGCCATGGTCCTCAATGATCCTCTTCACGATGGAAAGACCGATGCCGCTGCCGCCCTGCAGGGAATTGCGGGAGGCATCCGTCCGGAAGAACCGCTCAAAGATCCTGCCCAGATCCTTCTGCGCGATACCCTTGCCGTTGTCCTCGATCTCCACCTGTATGGAATCCAGCTCGTCCAGAATCCGTATATCAATCACCCCATGCTGCTTATCCATATATTTGACGCTGTTGCTGATGATATTGTTGATCACCTTTTTCATCTGCTCCGGGTCCGCTATAACCAGAGTGTCCTGATCAACCAGGTTGGTGTAGTTGAGCTGGATATTCTTGGATTCCAGATCCAGGCCCACCTCCTCCACACAATCTCCGAAGTAATCCGCCACATTGATCCGATGAAAATTATATGGAATCCGGTGGTTGTCTATACCGGAGTAGGTGGTCAGCTCGTTGATCAGCCTGTCCATGTCATTAGCCTTATTATATATGGTCTTAATATATTTGTCCATCTTTTCCGGCGTATCCGCCACACCGTCCATGATGCCCTCCACATATCCCTTGATCGCCGTAATGGGAGTTTTCAGATCGTGGGATATGTTGCTCACCAGCTCCTTGTTCTTCTTCTCCTGCTCCGCGCTCTCCTCGGCGTTCTCCTTCAGACGCAGCCTCATATCCTCATAATTTCTGTACAGATCCCCGATCTCTCCGCCGGATTTGGTCTGCAATATATACTCGAAATTCCCCTCCTTGATTCTGGTCATGGCCACATTCAGCTCATTGATGGGGAGAAATACCTCTTTCTGAATCCACTGGGTCAGCATCAGGCTGGTAAAGATCAGAATCAGCACGATGGCCACCAGCATATCGATCAGGAGCCTTCTGGAGATCAGGGAGTTGATCTTCATCACCACAAACAGGCTGCCCTCCGCGCCGTCCCGGAAGCGAAAATCAATCTGCTTGACATACTTATCCATTTTGCTGAAATAGTATCCCGTGCCCTCCTCCAGATCCCCTTCTCCGAAACCCGGCAGCAGAGGAAATATCTGAGCCGCCGCCTCAGGGTTGCCGGTATAGAAAATCTCGTTGTTTTTGCGCACCAGCAGATAAGCGGAGCGGGAATGAAGCAGATTCCCCATCCTCTCCAGATACTCCCGGTCCTCCAGCAGGGCCACATCCTTCTGGGCCTGCTCGGTCAGCTTTTTGTAAACATTGTCCGCATGTCCCGTAAAACTCCCCACGGTCTCGGAAATCATGGCAAAATCCATGTTCTGGATACTGACGCCCGGCTGGGCATTCATCAGATAGACGCCGATGACGCAGAAAGCCAGCATCGTCAGCAGAAGTGGCAGGAAAATAATCGTTATAAAGGTCACCCGGAGCCTTGTCTTAAACTTCATTATTCATTCCCCCGCAAACGTTTGGAGCGCCGACTCATTCCGCCCGGGCACTCGATGATAATTCAGTATATCACAAATCCCCCCGGGAAGTGTAAAAACAATCGAATATGTTCATAAAAAAAATCTAAAGTCCGCATTTATTTGAAAAACCTCTTGACTTTTCCAGAAACTTCCTTATACTAAAATAGGAATCATTACTAATATCTCTTGGGAAAGGAACTGCCATGGCGCTGAAATATAGCAGGCAGCGGGAGTTGATCAAGAGTATTCTCATGGAAAGGCTGGATCACCCCACGGCAGAGATCATATACAGAAACGTCCGGCAGCAAAATCCCACGATCAGTCTGGGCACGGTATACCGGAACCTGACCCTGCTGGCGGATCTGGGGGAGATTCAGCGGCTGCGTCTCGGGGACGGAACGGACCGTTTTGACGGGGACACCTCCCCGCATTATCATTTTATATGCAGGGAATGCGGCTGTGTACAGGATCTGCGGACGGATGGCATCGACGGTATTCTGGAGACGGCCAGAGAGCATTTCGAGGGGCGGATCACAGGCCATATGACCTTTTTTTACGGGATCTGCGCTGCGTGTTGTAAAGGGTTCGACAGCTGAAAGAACTCTGTTCGGACAGCTTCAAAATTTATTATAAAGGAGAGAAAAAGTATGAAGTATGTATGTCAGGTATGCGGTTATGTTCACGAGGGGGACAATCCCCCTGAGAAGTGCCCTCAGTGCGGCGTGGATTCATCCAAATTCACCGCGCAGAGCGAAGAGAGATCCTGGGCGGCGGAGCACGTGGTAGGCGTGGCGCAGGGCGTAAGAGAAGATATCGTGGAGGATCTGCGGGCCAACTTCAACGGTGAGTGTTCCGAGGTCGGCATGTATCTGGCTATGTCCAGAGTGGCGTTCCGCGAGGGATATCCCGAGATCGGCATGTACTGGGAGAAAGCCGCCTATGAGGAGGCCGAGCACGCGGCCAAATTCGCGGAGCTGCTGGGTGAAGTAGTAACCGACTCCACCAAGAAGAACCTGGAGATGCGGGTTGCGGCCGAGAACGGCGCCACCGCCGGCAAGACCGATCTAGCCAAGAGGGCCAAGGAGCTGGGGCTGGATGCCATCCACGACACCGTGCATGAGATGGCCAGGGACGAGGCCAGACACGGCAAGGCATTCGAGGGACTTCTCAAGAGATACTTCGGTTAATCGGGAACAAAGCAAAATCAAGATTTCAAAGATTCAGGGTATGCCGGAGCAGTCCGGCATACCCTGAATCGCGGTTATAGGGGCAAAATCAATCAGAAGACAAAGTCCCACTGCTCCTTGGCCGGGATGATTCTGGCGCGCTCTCCCAGAATTTCCCGGATGATCCGCAGCTCCACCTGCTGCCTGTGGCGCAGGTGGGAGATGAGATCCTCAAATTCCTTATACCCATGGGCTTTTCCGTAAGGAGAATTTACCAGATACTCCATCATAACCGGATACCACATGGGATTTCCCTGATCATCGGCGCGCTCTTTCTGTATGATCCGGATATTCTCCGCGATTCTGTCACTGTAAAGATACAACAGTCTGAAATGTTCCCTGGGCATGACGTCGTAAAGCCTCCTGTAAAAGGAAAGGATTTCCTCGTCGCTCAACTGGTGGAACAGAATCAGGTCCTCCACGATATTCTGGAGGAAGGCGCATTCAAACAGATATCCGCTGCCGTGGAACCGCTTATATCTTGTGAAAATAATCTGTTCCAGATCCGCCAGGGTTTTCCTGCCGTTGTAAATCTCATATTGCTCCAGATCCCTGTGAAAACCCGGTATATCCGTAAGTATCCTGGTGTAGGTCACAATATACCTGTCCTCTTCCCGGAATGTGCCTGCCTCAATCTCTCCCCGGATGGGGGCATATTTTTCAAGCGCCGCCGCATATTGCTCTTCGTCCATCCACGCACACCAGGCCAGTTCCACCGGCGAGTAATCCCCCTCCCGGCACACCCTGTACTCCGGCCTGCGCCGGGCGATCTCCGACAGCAGAGTAGACTTGCCCATCCCCTGTAATCCCTCAATAAAAATATTATCCATACTTCTCTCCTTGTTCAATCGTCCCGCGACGGCGTCAGGGGGAATGCCCCCTGGCCTCCGCAAGAACAGATTTACGTGAATCCGCCTACAGTTCAATAACCTTGGTGGCCGTTTTTTCCCGGAATCTGCTGTCGTGCTCCACAAACAGCATCGTCGGCTTATAATCCAGAATCAGCTTTTCAATCTGCATTCTGGAAAAGACATCCATATAGTTTAACGGTTCATCCCAAATATACAGATGCGCCGGAGTGAGCAGGCTGGCGGCCACAAGCACCTTTTTTCTCTGTCCTTCGGAATAGTCTTCCATCCCCTTCAGGAACTGGCCGCGCTCCAGATCCAGCTGCCGGAGTATGGCGCAAAACCGGCTTTCCTCCAGATTCCGCTCCCGGCAGAAATCCGAAATACTCCCCGCCAGCATGGACGTGTCCTGATTCACATAAGAAATAATCAGTCCTGACACCGTCTCACAGATTCCCGTCTCACGGATTTCCTCCCGGAAGAAAGGCTCGCCCGCCGCGCCCGCTTTCCCCAGAATCCTTTTCAGCAGCGTTGACTTGCCGCACCCATTGCTGCCGTGCAGGGCGACGCGTTGGCCCTGGCTGACGGAAAAAGTCAATTCCTCAAAGAGCGGCTTTTCCGCTCCCTGGTACCGGATGCCATACTCCCGTATATTTACCAGCGTTTCCCGATGATGCCGCAGGGGCATTATCTTCAGGTCCGCCGGCTGCTCCAAATCCTCCAGCAGCCCCTCCTTCTCCTCAATCTCCCGGTGTATGCGCTTCTCCAACTGTTTCACCCGGCTCTGCATCTTCTTGGTTTTGGCTCCGATATATCCTCTGGTGTCCTTTCTTCTGTCATGCTCCTCTATGGGGTCAAAACCGATCTTGGTACGCTCGTTCCGGTCGGCCCAGTCGGCGGCGCGCGCCGACGCCTGCTTCAGTTTTCCAATCTCCCTGAGATGCTTCTCATTCTCCGCCTGGACAAAGCTGTCCCTGCGCTGCCTGTTCTCCCACCATGTGGAAAAATTCCCGCACTGCAATTCTATGGACTTCCGGTTCAGCGCCAGCACATGGTCCACGCAGAAGTCCAGAAGTTCTCTGTCATGGGATACCAGGATAAATCCTTTCTTGGAAGCCAAATACTGCTTCACAATCTCCCTGGATGCCTGGTCCAGATGATTGGTGGGCTCGTCAATCAGCAAAAAATCCTGCTCCCCCGAAAACAGAACCGCCAGCAATACCTTCGTCTGCTCTCCGGGACTTAAACTCCCAAAGGGCCTGTACAGGAGCTCCGCCCCATGCCCCAGCTCCTCCAGTTCACGGATCACACGCCACTGCTCGCATCCTTCCTTGAGTTCTTCCATAAATTCCACAGGCATCAGCCGTCTCTGCTCCTGACTGACAGCATAGGGAAAATAGTCAAACGCCGTCCGGGCCGTGATAGTCCCCTGGCAGGGGAGCTTCCCCTGCAACAGGCGCAGAAAGGTGGTCTTTCCCTTGCCGTTTCGTCCCACCAGGCCCAGCTTCCAGTCCGTGTCAACGGAAAAGGATACATCCTCGAAAATATTATCAAAGCTGCCCTCATAGCAAAAGGTCAGATGACTGACATTGATTTGTGCCATTGGCATCCCTCCATTCAAAATTCCGCACACAAAAAAGGAACTGTCTGCTGCCAAACAGTTCCCTTATATCCTCATCCCCTGTTTTCCGGACACCGCCGGAATGCCTCCCCGGTAAAACACCGCCCGGAACACGCCCTGCCCGGAAGCTGAATTACCGCACAAAAAAGAAGGGTACTGAAAACATAGTCCACTTTTGGCAACATGACCGGACAACACGGGCTCTTCCCTGTGCCGTCCCTGCACTCCATGTAAACAAAAATGAACTAAATTCTCATCCTTCCACCCCTCTCCTGAAGATAGCTTATCTTAACACGCCCCGCCGGAATTGTCAAATACATATTTTCTCCCGAAAGAAAACGGCGGCCCCATGGACTTCCCGTCCGCAGCCGCCGCATATTCTGTCATCCTTTAAGGCGGAATTTGGATACCAGACTTTTCAGCATGGCCGCCTGTCCGGACAGCTCCTCGCTGGCGGCGGCACTTTCCTCTGCCGTTGCCACATTGTTCTGAACCACCGCGGAAATCTGATTGATTCCATGAGTGATCTCCTCCGCGTTGACGGCCTGCTCTCCCGTATACTCCGCTATGCGACCGATCAGTTCATTCATCTCATCCGCGTGAGCCACCATGGCCACCATGGCCCCTGCCGTGTCCCTGGCCGCCAACGCCCCCTCGTCCATGGAGACTATCATCTGACTTAACAGCTGTGTGGTCTCCTGCGCCGCCTGGGCGGACTTGCCTGCCAGTGTGCGGACTTCATCGGCCACCACCGCGAATCCCTTTCCGGCCTCTCCCGCCCGGGCCGCTTCCACGGCCGCGTTCAGGGCCAGTATATTGGTCTGGAACGCGATATCGTCAATCGTCTTGACAATTTTTCGTATATCCGTGGATTTATCACTGATATTCTGTATGACTTCCGTGACGTTCTGCATTTTTTCATTACTGCTTAAAAGTTCTTTTCGCACTGCCCCTGAGATATCGCTGGCCCGCTGCGCCCCCTGGGCGATCCGGCCCACACTGTCGGATACGGAACTGATATGTCTGGCCAGCGTCTCCACCTCCGCCGCCTGCTGCGTGGAACCCTGTGAAAGCGTCACGGCACCGTTGGAGACCTGTTCCGCTCCCGCCGCCACATCCTGTGAGGCCGCGCGCAGCTGCCCCATGGCTCCATTCAATTCTCTGGAAATCGCCTCCAGGGAGGACTTGATCTTCGCGAACTCGCCCACATAATCGTTCTCCAGCGTAAACGCCAGATTCCCCCCCGCAATCTCACGCAGTTTCTCCGATATCTCATTGATGTATTTCACATAGTCCCGCAATCTGACCGTGACCCGGTTGAAATTATGTGCCAGCACACCCAGCTCGTCCCGGGAGCGGCACCGGATGGTCTGGTTCAGTTCTCCCTCCGCGATCCGGGTTGCCACCCGGCTCAGTTCCCGGACCGGAACCCCGATAATATGCCTGGTCTGGAGGATCACAACAAGGAGCAGAATACCCACCGTCAGGATCTCCACCAGCACCATGGTCTTTGTCAGATCGTAAAGCTCCTGCAACACCTCAGACCGGGACACATAGGCCACGGCGATCCAGTCGCTGCCAGGAACCGCCGCCACCTGAATATAGGTATCCTTACAGAGAGAAAGCCCCATCTGCCCCGCGGCTATGCGCTCGTTGGCAAAGACATACATGTCGCTGTCTATCTGGCTGAGCTTTTCCCCCACCATCTCCCCGTTCTGATGGCCGATGATGGTGTCCGTGCGGGTATCCACCAGGAATATGCCGCCGGTATCCTCAATCCGTGTCTCGCTGACAATGCGGGAGATGGAATCCAGATATACATCCGCAGCGGCAACTCCCCGCACGGCTCCGCTGCCGTTGCGCAGTACCCCCGAGGCGCCCACCACATAGGACTGGCTGTCCTCGTCAAAATACACATCACCCAAGATGAAATCCTCGCTGCTTAGCCCGTCCTGATACCAGCTCTTGGACTTCGCGTCGAAATCCGGCCCTGGCACAAAGGAGGCGTGATACAGCGATCCGTCCGTCAACGCCACATACAGCCCCGCGGGATAGGCGTCGCTCCTCCCCACCGTATGTATGATATATTCCTTCATTTCGGAGACATCCATGTCTTCATATTCGATCGTGTCCCGCTGGGTCGCCAGCAGGGTAAGTGTCCTGTTCATCCAGGCTCTTGTCTCCTGAATCGTCCTCTCGGTGGTGGTCCGCAGTATGTCCTCACTCTTCTCCAGCAGGGTCCGGGACATATTGCTGTAGACCACCCCCATCAGCGCCGACACGGCGACAATGACACTGACCAGGATAGCCGCCACCAGTTTTACCGTGATGCCAACTCCCCGCCGCATGGGCGCGTCAGAACCTTTCTTTCTCTCTTTTTCCGTCATCTCTGTTCCCCTCCTGTTGTGATAAATCAGAAATCCCCTGTTTCGGAGCCGGACAGACTTTCCCTATGATCCGCCCGGTGAGGCCGCGGAAGTCTTCTCTCCCTACAGGCAGCGGGTATCCCGCATATACAAAATCGGCGCAACGTTATCATTATGATAGCAGGCACAGGCCGGAAACGCAAGGGTTTTCGGCAAGGCTCTGTCAAAAAATGTCAGATGCCTTACATCAACGGCGCCACCACCTTCATGATATATCCAACAAATTTTCTGGTCCAGGGCTCCGCCTTCAATGTCTCGCTTGTCACCGCCCTGCACTGCTGAAGCGTGGCCTGATAGTCCGCCTCCATATCCGCGAGGCAGGGCGCACCATAGAAGTAAGCGGCGCACTCAAAATGATGGTACAGACTGCGGTAATCCAGATTGATGGTGCCCACCACCCCCTCCCGGTCATCACTGACAAACAGCTTCGCATGCACAAAACCGGGCGTGTACTCAAAGATTTTCACCCCGGAGTCCAGCAGGGAACGATAGTGGGATTTGGCCAGCGCATATGCCGCGCGCTTGTCCGGAATGCCGGGCAGAATCAGTTTCACGTCCACTCCCCGCTCGGCGGCGAATTTCAGCGCCGTCTCCATCTCTCCGTCCAGAATCAGATAGGGCGTCATGATATGTACATACCTGTGGGCGCGGTTCAGAATGTCCATATACACCCGCTCTCCCACCCGTTCCTCATCCAGCGGGCAGTCCCCGTAGGGCATCACATAGCCCGGCTGCTCTTTTGCTTCCCTGACGCCAACGGGAATATCCGATAAAAACCGGTCAAATTCCAGTTCCTTTTCCTCGATTCCCCACATTTCCAGAAACATCAGCGCGAAGCTCCGGGCCGCCTGCCCCTGCAGCATGACAGCCGTATCCTTCCAGTGTCCGTGCTTCTTTTTGTAATTGATATATTCGTCCGCCAGATTGACCCCGCCCGTAAAAGCCGTGTGACCGTCAATAACCAGAATCTTGCGGTGGTCGCGGTAATTGTAGTGTGTGGACACGAAGGGGGTGAGGGGCGCGAACAGTTTACATTTGATCCCCAGCTTTTTCAGCTTCTCCGGATAATTATGGGACAGCGTCGTGAACTCGCAGAACCCGTCGATCATCAGGCGGACCTCCACCCCCTCCGCCGCCTTTCTGGCCAGGATCTCCAGGACCTTCCCCCACATCAGGCCCTCATCCACAATAAAGTACTCCAGAAAAATATAGCGCTGTGCCCGCTCCAGCTGCCGAAGCATCTCCTCCCACTTCTTCTCCCCCACGGGGAAATATGTCACGGCAGTGTCGTCAAACACCGGGTGACAGCCGCTTCTGCCCACATAGCGGGCCAGCGCCCTCACGCCGGGATTCTCCTGTTCCAGCCTCTGAATCACCTCCGGATTCTGCGGTATGTAATCCTTCGCCGCTCCGGCAATCTGGTCCACCCGCCCCTTGATCAGTCTGTGGCCGATCTCGCTCTTGGTAAACCACAGCAGAAACGCGCCGAAAACAGGCATCAGCATAATAATCACAAGCCATGTGATCTTCGCCGTGGGGTCAAAGCGGCTGTTCAGCAGATACAGCACCATGACTACGGAAAAGGTTGTCATCAGCGCCGATATATAGGGCTGCAAATCCCTGAACCACATAAACACGCTGAACAGAATCGCCACCTGTACGAGAAACAGCAGCAAAATCACGCCAAAGCGGCTGAACAGCGCGTGAATCAACCCCTTCTGCCCCTTTTTCAGCAGGCGGATACCCATATTCTGTGTCTCTTCATTTGCGTTTGCCATGGCATTTTTCTCCCTTTCGCGCCCTCTCCCGTCTTACGCGGCACCTGATTCCCCGGAAATTGTCCGGGCTGACGGCGGATTCACGCGCGTCAATATCCCGCAGGCGTACCTTGCACCCCTGGCTGCGATTTATTCATTATAACAGATAAGCCCCGCAAACACAAGATTTTACAAAATCCCTTTGAAATTCAGGCCAAAATAGTATATACTGATTTTGGCGCAAACGCCTGATTGCTTTTGCACGGAAAGGAGTTCACTTACATATGGAAAAAATAGCCAGCTTTACGATTGACCATATCCGGCTTGTGCCCGGCATCTATGTGTCTCGCAGGGATACCGTGGGACAGGAGGTGATCACTACCTTTGATCTGCGCATGACAAGTCCCAATGATGAACCCGTCATGAACACGGCGGAGGTACATACCATTGAGCATCTGGGTGCCACTTTCCTGCGCAATCATCCGGACTATGGCAGCAAAACGATCTATTTCGGACCCATGGGCTGCCGCACGGGCTTCTATCTGCTGCTGGCCGGGAATTACAGTTCCAGGGACATCGTCCCTCTGGTCACCGGCATGTTTGAATTTATACGGGATTACAGCGGGGAAGTCCCCGGCGCTTCGCCCAGGGACTGCGGCAACTATCTGGACATGAATCTGCATATGGCCAATTATCTTGCCGCGGGGTATCTGGAAAAGGTGCTGTACCATATTGACGACAGCCGTCTTGTTTACCCGGAATAGGAAACGCAGTGTAAGCGCGGCATGGGGTCCCGCGAAGCGCAAGAGGGAGGGATCTCCCGGCAGCCTTTGCGGAACATCCATCCGCGCAATTGTCTATGGGACAAAAAGCTCTGAATAAGGAGGTAATCTATGAGTAAAATCGGCATTATCGGCGCTATGGAGCTGGAGGTGGAAACGCTGAAAGCCCGGATGGACATCACCGGACAGACCACCAGGGCCGGCATGATTTTCCTGGAAGGCACTTTAGGGCAGGCCCGGGTAGTGGTGGTGCGCTGCGGCATCGGCAAGGTCAACGCCGCCATGTGTGTACAGATTCTGGCGGATCTGTTCGGTATCACGCATGTGATCAACACCGGCGTGGCAGGCTCTCTGAATGCCGCCCTGGACATCGGGGACATCGTCATCTCCCGGGATGTCATCCACCATGATATGGACGTCCGGGTATTCGGCTATGCCCTGGGGCAGGTTCCCCAGCTTGACACCCTGGCTTTTCCCGGCGATGAATCCATGATCCGCCTGGCCCTCAGTTCCTGTGAGGAAGCCAATCCCGGGCTGCATACCACCGTGGGGCGGGTTGTCAGCGGAGACCAGTTCATCTCCGACAGAGGGGTAAAAGAACGGCTGATCGCGGAGTTTCACGCGGACTGCACAGAGATGGAGGGAGCCTCCATCGCCCATGCCTCCTATCTGAACGGTCTCCCCTTTGTGGTGATCCGCGCCATCTCCGACAAGGCGGACGACAGCGCCCGGATGGATTATCCCGCTTTTGAGCGTGAAGCCGCCGGACACTGCGCGCGTCTGGTTGAGGCCCTGGTAAACAAATTATAACATCTGAATAAGGAGAGAGTGAAATGCTGCAGAAACTAAAGAGTGCTTCTCTGAAAAAAGCAATGCCCTGGATCATCATCCTGTTTGTCGCCGCGGCGGGTCTGCTGGTCTATTTTGGGCCGGATTTCCTCACCTGGGTAAAGGGACCCGTGACTTTTGAGGATTTATCTATTGACGAGATTGAGGATCAGTATGTCACCATGACCTTTGAACTGACCTTCGGCACCTTCGCCACCGAGGTCACCACCACCACCCGGAACGGCGTCAAGGTCTCCGAAAAGGATTCCATGCAATATCACGCCGTGCTGGTAGGCGGCCTGGACCGCTATATAAACACCGCGGAAGATATGTACTGGGAGTTTGTGGGGCTGGCGGTGCCTTCCAGATATTTTGACACTGCCAGGATCATCGACAGAAACAGCGATGATTTCTTTGAGACATATGACCTGCGTTCGCTGGATACCACCATGCAGGTGACGGGACAGCTCCTCCCCATGGACGATGAAATGCTGCGGCATTACCGCGCCTTCTTTGACGAAGCAGACTACACCGCCGAAGAATTCAGGGACTACTGCTCCCCCTACTACATAAAAATCGATCATCTGAAGCGCGGACATGTGGACTTCGTGCTGACCATGATGGCCCTGGCCGCCATCCTGTTCCTGATAGCCCTGTATATGCTGATCAAGGCGCTCACCGGCGGCTATCAGAGAAAGCTGGTGAAAGCTCTGAAGGCCCTGGGTGAGATGGAACTGGAGCGCGCGGACGCGGATTATGAGAGCGCCTCCGAGCCCACCAAAGGCATCCGGATCGGGCGCAATTATCTGTTTGACTGCACCGGCACCAAGACAGATGTCTTCGCCCTGCGTCAGGTGGCCTGGGCCTACACCCACTGCGTGAACCATCAGAAATATGGCCGCACCGTGAGCACCTCCTACTCCATCATCCTGTACACGGAGGACAAAAAGCAGCATCAGCTGGCCATGCCCAGTCAGACCGCCTGCGATCAGGTAATCGATGACCTGAACAGAAAATGCCCTGCCGGGATATTCGGCTACAGCGATCAGCTCAGGGAGCTGTTCAACAAAAATTATGATGAGTTCACCCGTCTGCGCCGCCAGAAAGAGGCGGAGATGAACCAGACGCAGGGATTTGCCGATGCCTTCTCGGATCAGGGGCAGAGATCCGATCCCTACAATGTCTGACCTGTGATTCCCCATTGCGTCATCCCGGGCGTGAAAACGGTCGCTCATGGATCATCATAAAAACCCCGGCAGTCCTGCTGCCGGGGTTTTTATGATCCATCACACCGTATTTACTTTGTTTCCCTTTCGGAATACCAACAGCTTGCTCAATACATAGTTTCCTATGAAAACCAATACCGCCGAGACAAAAGTCGTGATATAGGTATTGATGCCCAGCATGCCGAAAAGCTGGCGAACCGCCAGATCCAAAATGAACGTGGAAACTCTGGAGAGCACAAATTTGGGGATCTCCCGCAGCATCGGTTCATGGCTCTTGAACACGAACCTCCTGTTGGTAAAATAGGCAAAGGTCACGCCCGCCACCCAGTTCACCGAGCTCATCACGGCATTTTCGAAGGGAGTCGGATGCAGGGGATTTCCAAAGAGCAGCCAGCTGGCCAGGTACATGGCCACCCAGGACACAAGGGTGGTAAGCACTCCCACCACCAGGTAGGAAATCATCTCCTCATATTTTTTCATCAGACCTTTTATTTTTTCTGTCATGTACATCCTCTTTTCCGCAGCTTCCGTTTACCGCTTTTCCTACTTTACTATGGGACAGCGGGCTTGTCAAGCGGCATTCTCCATTCCTGTCCCTTTTCCGGCAGATTACTCTCTCACGGATTTACGATGTTCCGTGGTTCTCCTCTCTGGAAAGCCTCTATGTTTTTTGCCACTTCCTCCACGCAGCGGGTGCGTGCCTCCACGCTGGCCCAGGCCAGATGGGGGGTTATAATCAGACGGTCGCTGTCCTTGATCCCGCTCAGGGGGTTGGAGGGCCGCAGCGGTTCGCCGTCCACCACATCCAGACCCGCGGCGGCGATTTCGCCCGCTGTAAGCGCTTCATACAGGGCGGGATTGTCAACCACGGCCCCCCGCGCCACATTGATCAGAATCGCCGTGTTTTTCATCTGACGGAGCGCCTGTCTGTCGATGATGCCTCTGGTCAGATCGCTCAGGGGACAATGCAGGGACAGAATATCGCTCTCCGCCAGCAAAGCGGCTTTGTCCACTTGCGGATAATCCCGGCAGGTGCTTGTGCCCGTCACGGAATGGAAGATCACCCGACAGCCGAAAGCGGCGGCGATACCTGCCACCCGGCGTCCGATGTTTCCCATGCCTATGATTCCCCAGGTCATTCCCTCCAATTCGTGGAAAGGAAGATCAAAGTTGGAAAATCGGTCCTGGGCGCTGTAAGCACCGGATTTCACATACCCGTCATAATGGGGCAGTTTTTCCAGCAGAGCCAGCGCCAGGGCAAAGGTGTGCTGGGCCACCATGCCGGAGCAGTAATCCACCACATTGCACACCTTGATCCCCCGGCTTTTGCAATAGACCAGGTCCACATTGTCAAAGCCTGTGGCCAGTTCGCAGATCAGTCTGAGGTCCCGGGCTTCTTTCAGTGTTTCCTCCCGCAGAGGGGCTTTGTTTGCCACAACGATATCCGCGTCCCTGACCCGCTCGCGGACGTCCTGGGCAGTGGTGGTGTTGCGGTAATACGTCACCTCTCCCAGATGCTCATACCGCACAGGGATGTCAGGGCCTACACTGTGTCTTTCCAACACGACAATTCTCATAATTTTCCTCTTTCCGCAAAGCGGTATTCCACCAATCGGAATCCGGAAGTTTTACCTCCAGATCTTTCCTCCCAAACATGCATATCCTGCGTTTTCACCCCCATGCGGCAGAAAACATTTTCCAGGCCGGCTCCGGATCAGGGCCACACCAACGGAGTCAGATCAATGAATTACCTCATAACGCAGTCGTACATAGGAATTTTCCAAAATCACACATTGTTGCAGTTTCAGAACACCTAATTCTGACAAATCCCTTTGTGAAAGCAGGGATTTCCCGTCAATCAGAGTAGATGTGTCTTTACCGCCAATCAAAACCGGCGCAACCACAATATCAATATAATCAAATAGTTTTTCGCGAAGAAATAAGCCATTCAGCGTCCCGCCGGTCTGTATCGTTATTCTCTCACAGCCATGTTCTGATCTGAGCTTTACCAGCGCGTTTTCCAGCGATAATTCTTTCTGATATATGATAGCCAGGTTCTCTTCCCTGATATTGAATGCCGGGTGTTCCGCATTTGACGTAACCAGGACAAACTTTTTGGATAAAGCGCATAAATACCGTATGCCATTTTCATTCAAATGCCTATTGTCTATGATCACAAAAGACACCGGCGTCCTGTGGGGCATTTCCTTTGTATTGACACCGATTTTGGCTTGAACCCGGCCGGAATTGAGAGTCCATAAATCCGTTGTCTGCTCTATTTCATAATATTGGTGCAGGCCCTCGCGGACCCCTGCAATCTGCGGAAAATCCTTGTCCACATCCAGATCGTCCGTCGCGCCGGTGCTTATTTTTCCGTCAACCGACATCAGCATAAACAATGTCGTAACAGGTCTGTTCCTTTTATCCGCTTTTTCCATAAATTTTCCCCGTGTGCGCGGCTTTGCCCTGCCGCCGGTCAGTCTGCGTATGTCTCCGTCTTCCCTGCTGCTCCGCCTTTGTCGGCATGTTCATACTATATCATAGAAAACGACGTTATGCAATCCAAAGGGCACCCTGTATGAGGTGAATTTTCGCACAGGGGCCATGCAAACCGACACAGGCCTGCGGCAGATTGATCTGCCGCAGACCTGTGTCATTCCATTCCATTTGTGTATGAATACAATTCTTCCCGACGCTGCTCATATCCGGGCTTTCCGAGAAGCGCATACAGATTTTTCCTGTAGTTTTCCACGCCGGGCCGGCTGAATGGATTCACCCCCAACATATAGCCGCTGATTGCGCAGGCAAACTCAAAAAAATAGAAAAGCTCGCCCAGATAGAATTCATTCGCCTCCGGCACATGTACCATGAGACTGGGAACCTGCCCCTCCGTGTGGGCCAGGATGACGCTGTCCACGGCGTTCTTCCCGACAGAGTCCACAGTCCTCCCGGCCAGATCATTCAGACCGTCCGGATTCCCGGGTTCCTCGTTGACAGAAATCTCCTCCCCGCACTTTTCAATGTCGATGATGGTTTCAAACATCAGGCGGGAGCCCTCCTGGATGAACTGTCCCATAGAGTATAGTTCTGCGGCCAGATCCACGCTGACGGGCAGCAATCCCCTGTGATACTTTCCCTCGCTCTCTCCAAACAATTGTTTCCACCACTCCGATATAGAATGGACGCCCGGCTCATAATGGCACATGATTTCCACGCTCTTCCCCCTGCGCAGAAAAATGTTGCGAAGAGCGGCATACTGCAACGCGCCGTTTTCCACAAACGCGTTCTTCAGCGCGCACTCTCTGGCGCTGGCAGCCCCCCGCATCAGCTTGTCGATATCCGCGCCGCTGACGGCGATGGGCAACAGTCCCGCCGGGGTCAATACGGAAAAACAGCCCCCCACATCGTCAGGCATTGGGAAGGTCTCATAGCCCTCCTGCTCCGCCAACTGTCTCAGCGCCCCCTTCTCCTGATCGGTGGTGGCATAGATTCTCCCGGCCGCCTCTTTTCTGCCATATTTTTTCTCCAGGAGCTCCCTGAACACGCGAAAGGCGAGGGCCGGTTCCATGTCGGTGCCGGACCTGGAAATCATATGGATGGAAAAATCCCTGTCTCCTACCACATCCGTCAGATGCTTCAAAAAGGTGGAGCTGAAGGAGTTCCCGCAGAAATAAATTTCCGGAGCTCCGCGTTTTTCCCTGTCCAATATGTTGGAAAAGCTGTGGCCAAGAAACTCCACGGCGGCCCTGGCCCCCGGGCAGGAGCCGCCGATGCCGATCACCAGCAGCACTTCGCTGTTCTTCCGGATTCTGGCCGCCGCCTTCTTAATCCTGGCAAGCTCCTCTTTGTCAATATTTCCGGGCAGGTCCAACCATCCCAGAAGGTCGCTGCCCGCTCCCCTCCTGCCCAGCAGTACGCCCATGGCGTCCAGGGCCTGCCTGCTCATCATACGGAGCTCCTCCTGAGAGAAAAACGCCTCCGCCCTGGAATAGTCAAATGTAACATGGTTCCTCATCATGGCTCCTTTATGGAGAGTACCGCATACCCCCGGCGGGCGTCTGTCAGTACCCTTCTCATATATATACTATCTATATATGAAAGTGTACCAAAATTACATTGACAATGCAAGAGAAAACTGGATAGATCAGGAAGTGAGAAACTCCCGGAGCAGCTGTTCCAGCTCCTGTTCCTGCACGGCGGTAAACTTGCCCTTGAAATCTTCCGGCACCTGCCGCTCCATACCTGTCTCCCGGGCTGTGTCGGATTCCGCGTAGGACCTGGATTCCTCGCCCAGCCGGCTTCCCACGGGGATTACATCCACTCCCTTTTTGGGGCTGCGCCGGCTGGGGACAACGTAAAGATTTTCCTGGGCGTTTCTGCCCCGCTTTCTGCCCCTGGCGGACTGGGTGTCCTGCCCGAACAGCATCTCCATATCCTGCTGGGTTACCCCCATTCGTCCCGAGAGATGATTTTCCAGATAATCCACCAGATTAATCTTCAGTACGCGCCTTTTTCCCTTCAGGTCCACCAGGGCGGAGATGGAGAAAAAAAGATAAAGCCCCATCATGCTGGCAATGTAAAAGGGCAGGATCTGTCCCATTGTGCTGCCCGCAATGATGCTTCTGCACACCCCCACTCCCGCGCTGACCACCGCCAGAAGCATCAGCTGCCCTGACAGATGCTCCAGCAGATGAGGGGAGACAGGCCCCAGACTCATGCGACTGATAAACTTGTCCACGAACACCGGCACATTGGCCATGCCATTGTTCAGCTGGTAACAGTTGGCAAATTTCAGCTTGCACTGCTTTAACTGCCTGCTGCGGGTGCTGGCCATATTGTCCGTCTCATGGATCAGGTGAAGATACATCAGTCCCAGCCCCACCCGCATCAATATACTTCCGGCCATACAGGCCAGCATGACGATGGAGGCAACCTTCTCTTGTTCAAAAATCGGAAACATTGTCATTGTTGTCGTCCTTTCCGGATCGGAATCCCGGGAATCCCGAATATTCCTTCCAGCTCTATCATATATCTTACAGGCGCAGTATTGCAACATTCCCTCCATGTATAACCATCGCCTTTTTCCGCCGCGATCTGCCGCATTTCCCGTCCGGCACTGCCGTTTCGACATAAAATGCCTGAAAACAAGGCGGTTGCCTTTCAGCCTGCAACCGCCTTGTTCTTACCAATTAATATCACTGTCTTTCACATATTCCCCGCTGTCTATTCTCTGCTCCGCAGCTTCCAGGTTCTTTTGCTCTTCCGGCGTCAGCTTTGTAAAATCCGGGTCCCAGGCAAGCACCAGTCGCCTGATCAGCTGGCTTGCAAGTTCCTGTTCGCTCTCCGGCAGCATTTCCAGCATTTTGACCGATTCCTGAATTACCTGTGTCATGCGCTCTCCCTCCATCTCATTTATTAATATCTCCACGACTCCCGATCTCCATAACAATCAATATTTCCACTTCTCCATCCTGCGTATACCAGGTCAAGTATTTTTAAAAGAAAACCCCTCTATTCCCAGCTTTTCGTAGTCCGCCTCCAGACAGGTATAATAGCGGGACAGAGAGGTAATGAGGCCCAGTCCCCTGTCCGTCAGGTAAAACTTAGACTCATATGCGCCCAGCGGATCGTCCCCCCTTTCCTCTATCAGATCCTCAATCCAGTCTCCGTCTTCCGGCATCCATGTCCACAGTCTGCGGAAGGCTCCGCCATTCAGTAAATCCCCCAGCGTACCCTGTGCCATGTCCTCTCCCAGCACATCCCGAAGCCCTACAACATCCCCAGTCCTCATGTCAAAGGTGATCCCTGTCTCCCACTCATTCGGGTGATTGGCCCCCCGGACAGAATTGTACTCATAAATGCGCATGGAGAGGTATCGCTCATCCTCCCTGGTAATCATATAGCAGCGTTCAATATCCGTATACAGCTCTTCCCCGGGTATCAGCAGGTTTTCCTCCTCATCCCGATAGTACCCATAAAAAAAGGCCTCCCTCAATCGCTCATTTACCGCTGCTTCCATCTCCTCCATACCCTGATCCATTTCCAGCCAGGGATACTGAATCTGAATATTGACATCCAGCCTGTCATCCCAGTAACAGTAAATCTTGGGGACAATCTGCCAGGAAAGCCCGTTGTCTTCCCTGATCCGAAAATTCCAGGCATGATCGATAAACAGATCCTTCTCCAAAGGGCCGTTTTCGGAATCGTACCGGGCAGAAGCGCCGATCTCCCCGTCCCGGGCAACAGTTGTACGATATACGCAGGCGCTCAGAAATTCCTCCACATAGGAAGAATCCGACTGTTCGGCGTAAAATTGGTCACCGGCAAACAGCGGTTCATACTGACCCGAAAAACTGTACCAATCCGCCTCCGCGTCATAGGTAAACGCCAATCTTTCACTCCACAGACCGCTTTCCCCTTCCAACAGGATATCGCAGAAAAAATAGCTGTCAGCCTCCTCCGTGCCCATATAGACGCCGTCCACCCACAGTTCCGCCCCGGCACCGTGTATAGGGCCCAGACAGGCCTGATATTCTCCCTCCACATGATATTTTCGAAACCCTTCCTGAACATACAGCAAAATCTGCCGGTAGGCACCGGGCAGCTCCGAAAACGTCATGAGGCAGTCCTCCCTTTCCGATTCCGGCTTTTGCCGCCGCGTTTCCGTTTTCTCCCGCTCCGTCTCAGGCGCTTCCGTCCCCGCTTCGCTGCTCTCCTGCTCCACTCCCGGGTTCTCCGTCCCCGCTTCGCTGCTCTCTCGCTCCACTCCCGGGTTCTCCGTTCCTCCCTTTTCATCACCGCAGCCGGAAAGCGCCATACATAGCGCAACCGCTGTCAGCATCAGTATATTCTTTGCTGTTTTCATCTTCCGCCTCTCCTCGCATCATCAGAAACGCGCTCCATCCTGCTTCCATTTCTACAATCATACTAACATATCCCCCATTCCGGCACAATCTTTTTGTGCGCTCTTTCGGTACGCGGGCCGGCATGTAAATTGCCTTGAAGTACCTGGGAAAATCTGCTATACTATATTTCAGTATAACGGAATGGAGGATAACGATATGACATATCATACAAAGGGGACCTGTTCCAGCGCGATTGACTTTGAAATTGAGGACGGCATTGTCAAGTCCGTACAGTTCACGGGAGGCTGCAATGGCAACCTGAAAGGCATCTGCGCTCTGGTACAGGGCATGAAAGTGGAAGATGTAATTGACAAACTCAAGGGCATCCGATGTGGCTTTAAGCCCACCTCCTGCCCGGATCAGCTGGCCCATGCACTGGAGGAGACGCTGGGATGAAGAAAATAGTACTTACAGGGGGCGGCACCGCCGGCCATGTGACACCCAATATCGCTCTGCTTCCGGCACTGCGCCGGGCGGGATATGAGATCTCTTATATGGGCTCCTATGACGGTATTGAGAAAAAGCTGATTGCGGATTTCGACATCCCCTACACAGGGATATCCACCGGCAAGCTGCGCCGTTATCTGGACATCCGGAACCTGACAGACCCTTTCCGGGTGATCAAGGGCTTCTCCGAGGCCAGAAAATATCTGAAAGAATACCGCCCGGATGTAGTGTTTTCCAAGGGGGGCTTCGTCAGCGTTCCCGTGGTGCGCGCCGCGGCGGCCCTGAACATCCCCTGTATCATCCACGAGTCCGACATGACCCCCGGCCTTGCCAATAAGCTCTGTTTTCCGGTGGCTGAAAAAATATGCTGCAACTTCCCGGAAACCATGCAGATGCTGCCGGAGGGAAAGGCTGTGCTCACCGGCTCTCCCATCCGGGCGGAGCTGGCGCAGGGCAACAAGATCGCCGGTCTGAATATGTGCGGCTTCACCGCCAACAAACCGGTGATCATGGTCATCGGCGGCAGTCTGGGAGCGGCCAATGTCAACAAAGCGGTCCGGGATGCCCTGCCCCGGCTTCTGGAAGATTTCCAGGTTGTGCATCTCTGCGGGAAAGACAAGATTGATAACCTGCTGCTGGCAACCCCCGGCTACCGACAATTTGAATACATCAAGACGGAGCTGAAAGACTTGTTTGCCATGGCGGATCTGGTGATCTCCCGGGCGGGTGCCAACTCCATCTGCGAACTGCTGGCGCTGAAAAAGCCCAATCTCCTGATCCCCCTGCCAGCCGCCAGCAGCAGAGGCGATCAGCTGCTCAACGCCGCCTCCTTTGAGGCCCAGGGCTTTTCCATCGTAATCAACGAGGATGACCTTACAACGGACCTGCTGGTAGCCAAGGTGCATGAGCTTTTCTGCAACCGGCAGAGTTATCACGATGCCATGAGCCGCAGCGGCCAGATGGACTCCATCCGCACCATATTGCGCCTCATTGAGGAAGCCGCGTCCGCGCGGCAATAAAGATCGGGGCATCCATATGCCGCCGCGGGGCGGAGCTGTTCTTTTGTTTTCCCGGTTTCTGTAAATCGGCAGGGAATAGATTTACTATCTCTCCCCGATCCAGACGCATTCTCCGGGACGGATCTCCAGAAGTTCCTGATCGCTGTCCTTTCTGATCCACACGCTGACGGCCGTGGGATTTTTCAGCGTCAGGCCGTCTCCGCTGGAATCCAGGCTGCGCACAGCCAGAATATAATCGCAGATCTCCCCGTTGGTGGCATACCAGATCTCTTCCCTGCCCTCCATCAGTTCGGCAAACTCCTCGATTACATTCCAGTCCCCGTTTCCCGCGAACTCAAAGCTGTGGCCCCACACATACATCAGCGGCAGCTCCACAAAGCCGGGAACAGAGAGGAAATTCCGCCCCAGCTCCATCAATCTGCCGCCATGGTGGCAGGTGGGGTGCCAGGCCAGGAAATCGGCGGGCGGGAAAAACCCGTTGGTGGAATTGACAGTTCTGGAATATTTGATCCCCAGATTCTTAAGTATCCCGATAATCTCCTCACTGTAGCTGCCAAACGCATAGGACATGCCCTGTACCATGCCGCCGGTGAGCTTCTCCAGCGTCCGTCTGTCCTCCAGAATCTCATTCACCACCTGATTTCTGGTCAGCGTGGGGAGATTGCGGTGCTGTACGCCATGAACCGCCACCTCATGACCCGCGTACAGTTCCGCCACCTCGTCCGCGGCCACAAATACATCGTGGTTCCTGTCCCGGGCCAATGTGCCGGAATTGAGATGGAAAGTCCCCTTCATGCCATGACGGTTCAGAATCTCCACCAGTTTTCTGTCATGAATCTGGCCGTCATCATAGCTGAATGTCAGCGCCTGTTTTTTTCCTTCCGGATATACAAATCTCATATTCATCCGCCTTTCTGCTGCTCATTTCACGTACGCCCCCTGCCCCGGGTATACGCCGTTCAAAGTTCCATACCGGTACGCCCCGCCCTGATGCCCCTGTCTGTCCCCCGCTGCGCGAAGGGAACCGGAACATCGCGCCGTGCGACACCCGATAAAAGCTGCTGTCCCGAGTATAACACAGATCCCCCGCTGTTGTACAGCCCTGTCAACGCATCAGTCATCACATTCTTTTTCGGGCCGCCATCCGCAGAGCGTGTTTGAAAAAGCGGGAGACACGCATCTGTCTCCCGCTCCCTCTGTCCATATTTATCTCCTGCCGATCTCGGTGTCTTCCTGCGTCACCACGCTGTGCTCTTTGATGTAGTCCACAATCTCGTCAAAGTAGCAGAACGCCAGCCCCACATAGCTGTCCGCGCAGCCGTAATATATAGCGATCCTGCCGCTGACGGGATCATGAATGGTGGCACAGGGGAATGCCACATTGGGCACAAATCCCCTCTCCTCATACCACTCCTCCGGTGTCAGCAGGAAGGTCTCGCAGCGATACTTTACAACCGACGGATTGTCCAGATCCAGGATCGCGCCGCCGATGCTGTATACCAGGCCGTTGCAGGTGCCGCTGACCCCATGGTAGAACAGAAGCCATCCCTCGCTGGTCTCGATGGGAGCAGCGCCGCCGCCGATCTTCACGGACTCCCACCATTCTCTCCCTTTGCCCATCACATGCCTGTGCTTCCCCCAATAAACCAGATCCGGGCTCTCACTCAGGAAGATATCGCCAAAGGGTGTATGTCCGCTGTCAGAGGGACGGGACAGCATCACAAAGTTGCCGTTTATTTTGCGGGGGAACAGCACCGCGTTCCTGTTGAAGGGGATAAAGGGATTCTCCAGCCTTACAAAGGTCTTGAAATCCGTGGTCTTCGCCATACCGATGGACGCGCCATAGAAATCCTGACACCAGATAATGTAGTATGTATCCTCCACCTTTACCAGTCTGGGATCATAGGCGTAAACAGGCATAAAGGGATTTCCCTCTTCATCCACAAAGGGGATCTTTTCCTTATCAAAATTCCAGTGAATCGCGTCCTTGCTTCTCCCCAGATAGATATAGGGGATACCGTTGGTCTGCTCCCCCCGGAACACACCGATAAACTCGTTCTCATAGGGCATTACCGCGCTGTTGAAAATACGTGCCACACCTTCCACAGGGTTGCGGCCAATAATAGGGTTTTCGGAGTATCTCCAGATCGGAGCACCCTTGATTCCTTGGGGCTTTTCCTGCCAGGGAACGTTTTTTACGGCAGGCGCTATCATCTTAATATCGCTCATAGATACCTCTCAATTATATAATATTTTATAGTTTTCCCACTTGCATTCTCTGCGGGAGGCGGCCCCATGACCATCCGTGCCATGAGGGCCGGCGTTTCCTGCATAAGCGGGGCGTCTTACGACGCTCCGCCTGATGATCCTTTCCGGGATGTGTCACCGCTTAGTTAAAGAAGCCGTCCAACGCGTCCTGCACGGGCTGCTTGTAGATCTCCTGGAACTGCGCGGGAGTGTTCACGCCGTCCAGCAGGTCAGACCAGGTGATGAGTTCATCGCCCAGAGCGCCATAAATCTCAATACCTTCCCTGCTTCCCAGATAGCCCATGACTTCCAGATTCTCCTCCGTCATGGCGCAGTCCTCCCACCAGGTCATATTGCCGTCACGCCAATCCGTGTCGCCGTGATACCAGTTCTGCCAATCCTGGAACACCGTGAATACCAGCTCGGGGTCCTCTACGCCGGTAGGAATCATCCATGCGTTGCCGGAAGCGCCGTTTCTCAGCACATTTGTATCCTGATTGCCATGAGGGCCGATGGGCCAGGGCGCCCAGATAATGTCATATCCCAGCTCGATATCCTTGTTTGCGTCGGAAATCCATGCCGCGGTGATCCAGCAGGCCACACTGCCCTTCAGGTACGCGTTCTGGTTGTCATTGAAATCATCCGCGTTCCAGGGACGGGCCACACGGTCCACATTATACATGTTGTAGATGAACTCCAGCACTTCTCCCACCTCGGTGCTGCTGATGTTCTCTGTTTCGTTCCGGGCGATGTAGGTGCCGTTGCTGGTCAGCAGATTCTGCACCAGGAAGTCTGTGCGGGAACCGAAGCCGTATACGTCGATGACGCCGTCGCCATCCGTATCCTGTGTCAGGGCGATCAGGTACTCTCTCCACTTATCCCAGGTCCACTCCCCCCTGGCGTACAGATCATTGGGGTTCTCCAGGCCTGCGTCCTCCAGCATCTGCGCGTTGAATGCCAGGGGATAAGTGTTATAATACTGGGACTCGCCGCTGTTGGACTTGAAAATGTACGCGCCATTGCCATTGCCGATATCCGTGATGCTGAAGACCATCTGATCACCGAATATATCGTTATCTGCGGGAAGCACTTCCGTCAGGTCCGTCACAAAACCGTTCAATGCCGCGGGAATCAGGAAGGTCATGTCGCCCTCATAGATATCACAGTCAGGAGTACCGGCCAGAATAGAGGTATTGATGGATTCCTGGATGCCGTCCCATGTCAGATTCACGAACTCAATCTTTACATTGTACTTCTCCTCAACCTCCTTCACCACATCAAACTGTGCCTGCGCCTGATCCAGATCGGATACCTTCGGATTATCATAGATATCCGCATGCGTACTGTCGTAATAATGGTCATACCAGGTGCCTATACGGATGGTTCTGGTCTCCCCCTCATTGTAAGGGGTATTGCTGCCAGCGCCGGAATTGTCCGCGTCACCGGCTGCGTCGCCGCCGGCATTGCTGTTTTCCGTCACTTCGCTGTTCCCGGTATTGCTGGCGGGAGTGTCACTGCCCTCATTGCCGCAGGCCGTCATACCGGCAACCATAGCCGCGCACAGCCCCAGGGAAAGCAATCTCTTTGTCACATTTTTCATGCTATTATCCTCCTATTATAGTCTCCTCATACTCTTGGCTTCGATGCCGCTTTCCGACATACCAGCCTGACGGTCCATGCCAGAACGCTCCGGCATTCTGACATGGATTGGTTGATTTCACAAAACCATTTACTCCGCCGCGGTTCCCACTGCCACGCTGAAAACCTCCCAGTCGCCGGAGGCTTCACACTGCATGCTGGTTCCCCATTTGGACACGTCGTCGCCATAGATTTCCGCCAGCTGCTCAAAGGTGATCTGGCATACCTTGCCGTCCACAGCCGCGGGCGTTCCCTCGCCGCCGGGCTGGCCTGCTCTCCTCCAGTCGCCCTCCGCCTCGTTCATAATAACCCACATGTCGCCGCTGGCGCTGCTGTAGCTGATCACCACCACAGAGCCGGGCACCAGAGCGCTTATAATCTCCTCCGGCATGGTGAATCCGGCCTGGCCCCAGCCGCTGCCGGATGTCACAAAGCCTTCAAAATTCACCAGATTGTTCACCATCTTAAGCTCCTGGGCCGTGCCGACCCTTACGCCGTATACCTCCCATGCGCCGGATGCCTCACACTGCATGGTGGTTCCCCAGGTGGATACGTCATCCCCATACAGGGCCGCGAACTGCTCATAGGTGATATAACACTTACTGCCGTCCGTCACGGCGGGAGTTCCCTCACCGCCAGGCTGGCCCACTCTGATCCAGCCTGCCTGCGCCTCGTTCATCAGCGCCCACATATCGCCGTTTTCACTGCTGTAGGTAATCTCTACGATAGAGCCGGGCACCAACGCGTCCACAAATTCCTGGGGCATGGTAAAGCCCGACTGCGCCCAGCCTGCCTCGGAGGTGACAAAGCCCTCAAAATCAACCGCGTTCGTAAGCGTATAGTGAGGCGCTTTCTTTCCCACCTTCACACTGAAAACTTCCCAATCGCCGGACGCCTCGCACTGCATGCTGGTCCCCCACTTCGACACATCGTCTCCATAGATTTCCGCCAGCTGTTCAAAGGTGATCTGCGCGATATTCCCGGCATTGTTGTAGTACGCGGGGGTTCCCTCGCCGCCGGGCTGACATGCTCTTCTCCAGTCGCCCTCCGCCTCGTTCATAACAACCCACATGTCGCCGCTGGCGCTGCTGTAGCTGATTTCCACCACCGAACCGGGCACCAGAGCGCTTATAAACTCCTCCGGCATCGTGAACCCGGCCTGGCCCCAGCCGCCGCCGGAGGTTGCAAAGCCCTCGAACTCCACAACATCTGTCAGCGTACACAGATTGGATCTGTCAATCTCGTTGTCCGCAGCCACATACTCTGCGGAAGAATCGGCCTCCAGCACATTGCCGGACGCGTCCTTGAAAGTCACATTGTCAATGTACAGGGTCTGCCAGCCGGCCTCGGCGGAGGCATTGTCGGTCTCCAGGGATACCACGAAATAGTCTCCCGCCGCGAAGGTTCTTCCCTCGGGAACCTCATAGACCGCCGTCTTGGGATTGGCTGTCTCCAGATAGACGGACCAGGCATCGCCGTCCTTCTCACCCGCGTACAGGCCGTAGAGCTTACCGGAGCAGGCGTAGAACTTGCCGTCAGGACTCTTGGCGCCGATGGTCAGCTCCACCGTCTTCACCTGAGAAACCTTGTCGCCCAGCAGCGCGTCGATCTGGAACCCTATGCCCAGCCCCTTCCCGTCAGGAACTGCCTCCAGCGCCTTGGAGCCGTTATAGTCCACCACGCCGTATCCCGAAGCGTCGCCCAGGCCGCCTGCCACAGAAGTGTTGTTGCCGATAAAGCCAAACAACTCGTCTTCAAAATCAATGCTGGCCGGTCCTGCCTCCGCCGGAGCCTCCACAGGCGCCTCCGAAGATTCCGGGGCCGCTTCGGAGCTGGACTCCGGCGTACTTTCGGAACTCTGCTGCACCGTTTCCTGCGAAACGTTGTCGCTTCCGGCGTCCTGGTTACCGCATGCCGCCAGGCTCATAGCCATGGCAGCAGCAACACATAGTGCTAAAACTTTTTTTGCCTTCAACTTTTTCATCCTCCTTTATATGATCGTTGAACTTACTGTATCTGGAAAAGCCGCCCGCCGTCAACCGACGATCCCGCTTCTTTCCACGCCTTCAATAAACTGCTTCTGCAGCAGCACATAGATGATAATGATGGGAAGCATCACCAGCACAATGCCCGCATCCATATACAATTCCAGAATGCTCGGGTCCATGATCTTCTCCACATTGGAGATGGAACCCGTGATGGAGGAGATCCTCTTACTGATAATGATCTTCTCGTCAATCAGGAACAGATTGGCATAAAATGTATCGTTATACTGCCAGACCATGGAGAAAATCGCAACGGTTATCACAGAGGGCATGGCGTTGACCAGCATGATCCGGAAATAGGTATACAATGTGCCCGCCCCGTCCACGAAGGCCGCCTCCTCAATCTCCTTGGGCAGTCCCCGGAAGAACTGGTTGAAAATATAGATGTACAGGCCGGAACGCAGGCCGCAGCAGAAGGCCGTCATGATATACATGGGCACCGGCGTGGACATCAGGTTCAGCGGGGCTCCCCGGACGGCGCTGATGATGCCGAATATGTCAAATCTTGTAAAAGTCGTATACAGCGGCAGCATGATGGTGTTGGTGGGAATGACGATCATGACCACCACACAGGCAAACAGCACGTTCCGGAAAGGGAACTTGAATCTCGCGAAGCCGTATCCCACCATGGAACACATGACTACCTGGAGCAGCATCAGCGTTCCGGAATACAGCAGGGAGCTGCCCATGGTCTTCCAGTAGATCAGATACTGGGAGGCCAGCTTGTAACGCTGCAATGTGGGCTCCTGGGGAATCAGGTACACCATGGGGTTATAGCTGTCGGCATCAGAGAAAAAAGAACTGCTGATAATACCGATAACCGGCCCGAGAATCACGTAGCAAATGCCAAGGATGATCGCGAGCCTGAATACGCCCAGTCCGAAGCCTTTGATATTGCCGGCCCAGCGCAGCCTGTCGTTGGTAAACTGCGTATCTTCCTTCATGGACTGGATTGCGGCCCTGATGCGGCCTGACGAAGGGATTGTTTTCTGCTTATTCATCTTTTTTCTCCTTTCTCAATTATAGTAGAACGTCCGTTTTTGAATCAGGCCGCACACAATTACCAGAATCAGACAGGTGATCACTGTGGATACCAGGCTGAATACGGAGCTCAGGCCGTAATTCATCTGCGGTCCGAAAGCCGTGTCATAGGCCAGTTCAATGACATCCGACTTGGCGAAGCTGTCCACCACCGTATATACCACATTGGTAATAATATGGGGCATTACCATGGGGAAGGTCACTTTCCAGAATGTCTCATAAGCGGTAGCGCCCTCGATCTTGGCCACCTCATACATGGAACCCGGGATGGACTGTAGCGCCGCTATGAAAATGATAATCTGTACACCGGAGGCGTTGATGATATCACTGATGCGGCTCACGGCTCCGGAGATATACTCGATGAGCACCTCCGGCAGTCCAAGGGAGCTGAACATCTGGATATAGTACTCCACGCTCATGCCGCTGCTGGCGGATGCCGCCATCTCGGCGCTGGCGCTGGAGATCCCCCCGCTCATCATCAGCCTGGACAGATTCATGGCATCCACGATGGCGTCCGCGTTGAGGATGACGGGCAGGAAGAAGATGGCCCTTACCAACGTGCGCCCCTTGAATTTCCGGTTCAGCAGCATTGCCATGAATAAGCTGAAAAAGGTAATCAACGGCACATCCACAATCATATTGCCGATGGACGTGGTCAGGATCTGTTTGTAGGTCGCATGGGCCCGGAAAGCGTAAATAAAGTTATCCAGCCATACAAAATCCAGCGTGTAGCCGCCGCCGGGATTCACCACCATCTCCGAGAAGGAGAACTGCACGGTCATGAACAGACTGCGGGCATAGAACCAGATAAATCCGATCAGCCAGGGTGTGATGAAGAGGAATCCCTTCATCGCCTGCCTTTGGGATAGAGTGCGCTTTTTCCTTTTCTTTGTCCCTGTTGCTTCCATTACTCAACACCCCCTATCCGGTAGCTTCTCGCGGGCACGGTCACGCCGCCCACTGTCTGGTCCGCCGCCCCTTCGTTGATATAGATGATCACTCCGTTGCTGTAGGTTACCGCCTTGACGCCGCCCTCCAGCACCTCATGGTTTATGATGGCCGCGCCGGTCACATGCTTCAGCGCGTTGTTTACTTCCTCATAGATGGCAATGGCGTCTTCTTTCCAGTTCTCATAAGTCGTTGCGTAATACCTGTTCAGGCCCGTGTTCTTCATGTCGCTGGCGCTGCTGCTGGTAAACATAAAGTGGGGCGATGCGCCGTACTCCACCAGGTTCAGGACAATGTCCGCCCTCTCATAGGTATCGCTCAGATTGATATTGCTGCCCGCGTAGTCGATAGATCCGTGGATCAGCATTTCATAGAAAGGAACTGTGCTGTCCACAATATAGTAATCATTGGAGGACAGAGGCACATTGATGATATCATCCGCGAAGGCAAATGCATAATCGTTGCCCGCGTTCAACATGATATTCCTGCCGGTTCCCTCAATCTGTTCCAGGCTGGCCAGCACCACATCCAGAGCCGCTTCCCGGTCGATAATATTGGTCCGTTTCTTATCCGAGTGCAGTTCATTGCCCAGATCCCGCAGGGAAATCCCGCCGATGTCCACTTTGCCTATTTTTTTAGTGAACGCGTCCACGTAGCGTACCAGGAACTTGGGAGAGATCAGGAAATAGTGATTCTCCGCGTAGCCCAGGCCGGAGGTTTTCCGGAGAGTTGCCGGATGTACCAGCCCCAGCTCGGCCACATACCCCGCGCCGTAGTATCTGGAAGTCTCATTGTTGTAAGAGTAGCGTCTGCTCACATAGCTTACCTCCTGGAAAGCCACGTCCCCGTACAGCAAATTGCCGTCCGCCGCCATCAGCTCGTTCAGCTCCTCCAGTCCCGACTTCCCGCCCAAGGCGCCGGCCACTTTTATCTTATCCACCACATCATGATGATAACCGTGGTTCATCCAGCCCTGGAAGTTCATCACCTGGTTCGTGATCCCGTTCTGCTTCAGATCCTCGTAGATCCGCGCCGCCTCGTCAAAGTCCGTCATGGTATACATGCCGTTGTACTGGGTGCCCAGAAAGAACTTGGTCATGGTCACGCCGCCCAGCACATCATAGTAGAATTTCAGATCCCCGCCCGCCCCGGTGTCCGCGGTCAGCTTTCCCTCGTCGATCAGGCGCTGGCGGTAATAATTGGCCGCCTTGGCGTATGTAGCGTTTTCCTCGGTCAGCATGGTGTACTTCACCGTGATATCCGCGTCATAGAAATTGGGTTCCACCACCGGGATATCCGCCTCGTTTCCCGTGGTTCCAAACATGGACAGCCGGTCGTTCCCCCGCACCACAAAGGTAGGGAACACAAAGTTGTATTCATTGATTTTCCCTGACACATAAGCCGTCAGATTGGCAAAGGCGGCACCGTCCTCTATGGTGGCGAATATGGCGCTCTTCTCCCGGAAAATGCCGAACAGAGCCATCTTTATATTCTCCGTATTCTCACGCACCGTGTACTCCGCCGCCAGCGGGTCAATGCCGTACACATACTCGGAATACTGGCTGGCCGTGGGTTTGCCGTTGTTGAAATTGATCAGCGAACCGGAGCCGTTGGGCACCAGCATGTAGCCGCTCTCATCCATCCCCGCCGTGCCGAAATACCGCAGCATCTGGATACGGAACAGTGTGCCGCCGCCGTTTTCCACCACATGGTCCATGGGAATGGACACATCCACCGCGTCGTCATGCAGGCGGTACTCCAGAGGAATCTCAAAGGAAATGGGAACCGCCCCTTCCACTCCGGAGTTCATCATCTCCGTCACATACTCCTCCTCCGTAAAGCCCGCAGTCTCAAAATACTGGTTCATCTTGCGCATCTGGGACGCGCCCTTGGCCGCGGAATCCAGCAGTTCATAATAGTCATCCACCGCGGAGCTCTCCCTGTATCTCTCGCGCACATACTTCTGACTAGCCTCATCCAGCGCGGCCAGCACCCTATCCAGGGCGGCGGAGCTTATATACTGAGGCACGATGCCGGTGGCGGAGCTCATGTCCCCGATGGTATACCAGAAGCGGATACCGTTCTCGATTCCCTCCACCTCCAGCTGCCCCCTGTCCGTGCAGTAGCTGAAAGAGTCATATGTGGCCTGCGTCCTGCTGGAATTGAAGAAATCAATGATCAGCTGGGATCTCAGATAATTTTTGTGCGCCCTGTTGGCAATGCCGTCCTCCTCCGCGTCTGTGGGATTGGACAGGGTAATCTGACCGTTGCGCTTATCCACCACCGCCACCTCGCCGGTGGTGGTGTTGGCATAGAGCTTCAGGATCTCATTTTCCGCCGCCAGCTCCATCCCCGCCACATCGCTGCTGCTCTCGTCTATGGCCTGAAACGCGGTTCCCTCCTCATATCCGTAGGAACTCAGATCATCCCGATAACTGTTGTAGAAGTGGTAGCGGATCAGCCAGCGCGCCATGAAGATGACAAAAACTGCCGCGATTATGCTTACAATACCGATTAATATCTTTTTACTTGTCTGCATTTTTTCCTCCCCCTACACTCTGAATATCAGTTCCTGATAAATGCTGTAGACAAAGCTGTATAGCTGGTTCAACAGATCAAACAACAGCAACGCAAGGAAGATAATAATAAACATGGCGACAAATGTCAGGAATATGGTAATCAGCGTCTTGCCCAGGGTATAGTTATGGATCTGCATAATGCCCATCAGCGCCATAATGATCGCGTAGGCAATCCCCAGACCGATGATAATGGTATAAAACGCCCCCTCATCCTCCGTCACAAACTGGCTGAAAACAGTGCCGATATTAAAGCAGACGATGGCGGGAATCAAAGCGTAGCCAATGGCGATCGCCGTGTCTTTCAGCCTTCCCTCACCGTTCATCAGACAGGTGATGGACCAGTTTCCCACGCAGAACAATCCATACAACAAAAACACCGATATAAGCTCCGGGAGCGCGTTTACGCTCAGCGGGTCCACATCATTGACGATAAAGCTGGCCGCCATCCGGTTGATGGAGAAGGTAAAGGAAAACAGCGCCACCAGGATAATGGCAATGGGTACGCTCCCCCTCTCCCTGTGCCGGATCTCATAATATGCGTCCATGGGGTGGCTTACAGTGTAAAAAGCATATTTCCATTTGTCCTTGGAGAACAATTCTTTCATCAGGTAAGCCCTCCTTTTCGGAATTTTGTGACAATCCTCTTCTTCAGAAACTTCTTGTACAGAACCGCCAGCGCAATGAGCAAAATGACAACTGTCATAATCAGACTCAGGTTTTCCTTGAGGATCTCGTTGCGGTATCTCTTAAAGGCAATGGAATAATACTTGCGGTTCATGCCCAGTTTCAGATAATGCATGGCTGTCTTGTTGTCGCCGGCGGTGAGATAGGCCTTGCCCATACCCGTGTTGGCCAGCTCGTTGTTTTCATCCAGCTTTAACACCGCTTCCCACTTTTCTATGGCCAGCGCCTCATCGCCGTCATAACGCAGCGCCACAGCGTCGTTGATCAGGCTGCCGTACTCGGTCTCCCCAAAGCTCAGGATGGCTCCCTGCAGGGAATCCAGCACGATGATCCGGTCATCCACAACCTCGATGGCAATGGGCGTGTTGAAGGTCCCTTTCTGGCTTCCCAGCCCGCCGAACACATACAGCAGATTGCCTTCCCTGTCATAGGTAAAGATCCGTCCGCGCTTGCGGTCCAGCAGAGAATAAATCCCCTTTTCCCTGTACACCACATCTATGAACTCGCTGGGGCCCCCATAAGCGCCATACAGGCCAAAATAGAGGTCGCCTCCCAGATTCTGGCTGTCGCCCTTGATTATGACATCCTGTCCCCTGGGATTCAGTCTCCTGACACCCTGCACACCCTCCGAGTCTATATTGGAGGCGTATACAAAGCCATCGCTGTCGATATCAATGCCGGTAAACTCCGTGGGGATAAACAGCTGCTGTCTGGAGCGCTCTTCCTTGCTGGCCAGCTTCCTCCAGAACTTTTCCCACAGCGTGATCTTGACCTGAATGGTTCCGAAATAACCGGTAAACTCCCCATTGCTTTCGAATACCAGAATGCCCTCGAAAGCGTTTTTGGCGATGACATACACACGGTCCGCGTAGTCCACCGTCACCTTCAGCGGAGTGAAGTCAAAGTCATCCTCCAGAATCTCCGACTGGGGATTGTCTATGATCTTGATAAATTCGCCCTCCGGCGTCAGCACCACGACGCGCTTGTTGTCCGTGTCCGCCACATAGAGCTGTTCGTTCTCGGATACACAGACACCCTGGGGAGCCCGGAAGCCGTCCTGCGCGCCGTCTCTGACGAAGCTGTCAATCACGCGCAGTACCTTCGTCATACTGTGGTCAAGTACCACGATCCGGTTGTTTCTGGTATCCGCCACATATATTTCACCGTCCGGCGCCACACACAGATCCTGCGGCTCCGCGAACCCGTCGATTCCCAGATCCTGCCCGGTGATACTGCCCGTGGGCACATAGGCCGCGGGCGTCATGACCACATTTTCCCGATAGTCGTAATTATATGTATCATAGGGCAGGTCTTCCGCCCGCGCGGTGGTCCCCAGGGAAGTAATCAGCACCACCCCGGCCAGCAGGGAGTAAATTGCTCTTTTCATCAAATTTCTCTTTTTCATGCGCTCCCTCCTCTTAATCCTTCATACCGGACGTAGTCATGGTCTCCAGGACATTGCTCTGACAGATCAGGAAGAATATAATGGGCACAGCCGCGATCAGAAAAGTCACAGCCGCAGCTGCTCCCGCCCTGGCCACGCCTCCCGCCGTGATCTGCTGCAGGGCGAACTGCAGGGGTTTGAGCTGCTCATCCCGCAGGAACATGGAACCCGTGTTGCCCCACATCTGCTGGAATTGGAAGATTGCCAGCGTCAGCCACGCAGGCTTGACGTTGGGCATCACAATGGTCCAGAAGATATGCCACTCGGAAGCGCCGTCCAGCTTTGCCGACTCCATCAGGGAATCGGGAAGCTGCTCCATGAACTGCTTCATCAGATACAGGCCCATGCTGAACGCCCAGGCCGGCAGGATCAGCGCCAGATAGTTGTTGTTGATCCCCAGCCAGGAAATAATCAGATACTGGGGAATCTGTGTCACGGTCCAGGAGAACATCATGGCCAGCACCACCATGCTGAAAAGAATATTCTTGCCGGGAAACTTATGCTTTGCCAGCGGATAGGCCGCCAGGGAAGCCACCACCACATGCCCCACCATGCCGAAGCCGGTAATGATAATCGTGTTGATGATATATCTGGAGAAGGGAATCCAGGAATCGTTCATCAGCACGAACAGATCCGAAAAGTTCTCCAGCGTCGGGTTTCGGACAAAAATTTTCGGCGGGAACTGATACAATTCATCCAGGGGCTTCAACGCGTTGTTTACAATCATCACCAGCGGCAGCACCATGAAGATACCGCAGATGATCATCAGGACAAACATAAGGGTGTTGCCCGCCATGGACCGGTTCAGCTGTTTTTCTTTTTTGCGGAACAGGCTTCTTTTTCCTTTGATCAAACTTTTCTCAGCCACTTATTCTCCCACCCTTCCTAATATTTTCTGTACTAACTTGTTGGTGCCTACCATCAGAAGGAACAGGATGGTGGCAATTGCCGACGCGTAGCCCATATCGAAACGCGTGGAACCGTAATCCAGAAGGTGTGTCACAACGGTGGCCCCCGCGTAATTGACCGAAGGGTTGCCCGCCAGATTGATGGAGATATCCGCCACCGCGAAGGACTGGGTAATCTGCATCACCGCGCCGAACATCAGCTGGGGCTTCATGGCCGGCAGCGTCACATACCACAGCTCCTGCCAGCGGTTTTTCACGCCGTCCAGGGCCGCCGCCTCATACATGCTCTTATCCACGGTCTGTAAGCCCGCGATGAAGGACAGAAAGCCCGTGCCCAGAGACAGCCACAGCTGTACCACGATCAGAATGGGCAGAATATACTTTTCCGTCTGCATCCACAGCTTCGCCTCATTGATCACGTCCAGCTTCAGCAGGATGCCGTTCAGGTATCCGTAGCGGTCCCCGGTGAGGATCAGGTTCCACACCAGGTACGCGTTGCCACAGATGGAGGGCGCGTAAAAGATCAATGTCAGGAAGGCCCTGAGTTTGCCCCTGAACTCATTGATAATCCATGCGAACAGCAGACACAGCAGGTAGCTGACCGGGCCGGTGACCACGGCGAATATCAGGGTATTCTTGAGAGAGATCAGGAAGATATCATCCTCCAAAATCAGTTTTACATAGTTCTTCCATCCCACAAAGGTAGGCATTTCCAGCATATTAAAATAAGTAAAGCTCAGCGCGATAGACATCACCACCGGCAGCACCGTAAAGAAGAAAAACAGTATAAAATAGGGTGCCAGCATAAAATACGAAGCCTTATTTCTCACAATCTGATAGCGCAAGGTGCCTTGTTTTTTTGCAATATCCAGAGCTTCCTGAGAAACGCCGGAACTCACTGCTTCCTTAGCCATGTGCATTCTCCCTCCTATTCTTCTCCGGCCACAGGCAGGCCAAACTCTTCCCGTTTATAGCTGATTTCCGCGTTCACATAGATAATTTTATCCATCAGCTCCTCCCTGGGGGTGGCGACCTGCGTCCGCCCGGTGGAGCCGGCATCCGTGGTCACACTGTAAAACGCGTTGTTTACATTACGCCAGGTGTAATAGCCGCCGGGCACCTGGGGAATCCCCTGTACCTGCTCATGCTGCTTCATAATCTCCCTGTAATCCCGGACGGGCCAGGATAAGTTGGCCATCGCCTCCAGATTGGCAGTCGCCACCCGGGCGCTGGCCCCCATCAGGCTCTCCATCTCACGGCCATACAGGGTCTGGGTCTCCGCGTCAGTCCACCATTTCAGGAATTCCCAGCACTCCTGCGGATGCTCTGTGTTGGCCATAATGATATCCGCCAGACCCGTGCTGCCGGTGGAATGCAGGATACTGCCATCCGCCTGTTCAATGCCGGGTACTACTGTAAAGTCCCACAGGCCCTCGATATCCGGCGCGGACACCTGCAGATTGTTGTAAGTCGTATAGTCCGAGATGATAATGGGACACTCACCGGTACGGAAACGCTCCTCCACACTGGTGGCTTTATCCAGCTTGTAATCCGTATAATACTCACAGTACTGCTTGAAGGTCGCTATGGAAATGTCGGAGTCCAGCATGGAGCGGTCCCCGCTGTCGGAATAGTACTCACCGCCGTTCTGGAAGAGCAGCATGGCAAAGGTCTGTTCGCCGGGCAGCATGCCGAACTCCATCTGATTTTTGGAGAGCACCGTCATAGCCACCTTCACCTCGTCCCAGGTGGTGGGTACATCCAGTCCGATCTCCGCCAGGATATCCTTTCGGTAAAACATCATGGGGAAGGTCTGGGTGTCCGGCAGCGCGTAAGTGGCACCGTCAAAACTGAAGGGAACCAGCGAGCTTTCGCTGAATCTTCGGGTGACCTCCTGGAAATCGGAGAACTGCGTCAGATCCAGCACGGCGTTTCGGATGCCGTAATTGACCGGGGTATCGTTGCCTGTGTTCAGCACGGCTCCGGCAATCCCGTTGGTATTTGCCACCTGGATAGCCAGATCCGGGCCCTCATCCGCCAAAGTCGCCCGCAGCAGTGTATTCATATCCACCAGCTGCACATTGACATTTATGCCGGTCCTGCTGGTAAAGTTCTCATCGATCAGAGCCTTGATCACATTGGCCTGGTCGCGCCCGGTGCCGATCCACAGTGTCAGCACCACGCCCTCCTCCTGATCGTCGATGGCGTTGCCGATCTGGTTGTAGTCCACGATGAAGGAATAAAACAGCCTCTGGATCTCATAACCCAGCTTGGAAAAGAATCCCGAAGAGGCAATCTTCTGATGATTCTCCGGGGAGTAGACCATGATCCGGTCTATCTGCAGGGGCTGGCTGAGCACCTGGGTAATCCAGTTGCCGCAGGCCCTGACATTCGTTTTGTAGGAGGAAAGCACCTCCACGAAGCGCTCCTGGTCATCAATGAGCTCATCCAGCTGATCCTGCATGGTAATCAGGGTCGTCAGCTTGTCACTGTTGTTTCCCGCAGTCTTTCTCATGGCTTCAATGGCCAGATTGATCCCCGCTCTGGCCTCGGTCAGCTCCGCCTCCAGACCGGGCAGGGAAGCCGTCAGCTGATAGTCGCGATATTTGTCCGGGGCCACGCCGGTGATATAAATGACCTGACGGTAGATGGAGTTCAGCAGCTGTACCGTACCCTGCACTGTGCTGATAATCTCCGCCATGTCCCCCAGCACCACTTCCATGCGCAGGGTATGGGGCCCCGCTTCCAGATAGAAGCTGTAGGGATTGCCCTCCTCATCGGACAGGATTTCCTCACGCCAGCTCTGCTCATAGGCAAACCCATATTGGCTCATTTCCTCAAAGGGCACCACGCCGTCAATGGAGATACGCCGGCACACATCAATGCCTCTCACAAAGTTCTGCTTGCAATACGCTGATATATTGTAATATCCGCTGGCAGGCACCTCGAAATTCCACTCCACCCACTGACCCGCTTCCTGCCAGGAGGTGCCGCCGATGGTGTTGTTCAGCAGCGCTTTGGGGCTGGAGGGATACACCGCGGGTGAGGACTGATCCTGTCTGGGGTACAGCATCTGGGAGGAGGTCTTATCCGCGTTTTCGCCCTCAATCCGGATGCTTTCCGCCACCGTGTTCTGATACCCGGCTAAATCCCACGCCGCTTTGACCGCCGCGTAATCCACCGGCTTATTCCGGTTGTTCAGAACGATCTCCGACAGCAGGAGGGGCTCTCTCTGGGACATCATGGTAATGGTATGGGTGCCGGCCTCCAGATACAGAGAAAGAGGCGAGGTCACATATCCGTTGCTGTCATACAGATAGCTCTCCACCCACTCCGGATTTTCCACCGCCCGGGGTTTCACGTCATTGCCCTGGCTGTCCACCTGCCAGACTCTGGCCTCAATGCCGTTTTCATCGGGAGCCTTCTCTGTCACATTGATGCCCCATATCCTCTTGAGCTCCACCAGGGCCAGTTCGCTGTATGGCAGTCTGCCGTCCACAAAAAATGCTCTCTGGATCTCGGAGCTCTTGCCCTCCACCGGATAGTACACCAGCGACAGATCATAAAAGCCGCTCTCCTCGACCCGCACTTCAAATTCCACCAGGGCTTCCTCGTCTGTCAGAAGTGCGCTGCCGCCTCCCGGAATGTTCTCATAATTGTCATAGATCTCCGGAGTCGCGCTGACGCCGTTCTCCTCGTATCTGACATAATCGACGGCGGCAATCCGATATTCCCGGTCCGGGTATACCTGAGGATTGGCATCCACATATTCCTGGTACCCCGGCACCGACGGGTCAATGGAATATGTACCTACAATATCTTCATATGCCTCCTGTGTGATGTCAGTAGCCGCCTGAACCTGCGGAGCGGTCTGCAAAGCCGCGCCCGCCGTCAGGGCCATTGTCAGAAGAAATGCCATTTTTCTTTTCCAGTTCTTTCTTCTCATCATTTTCTTCTCCACCCTTCCATATCTTACCTCTTATCATGCATACCACGGCATCCCGCTCAGACGCCGCCGCGGACTTATTCCTGTCGGGAGCTTCAGTCATACCAGTTGGGGGGCTGCTCCTGATCCTCCTGTGTCCGGGGCTCCGGCATATAGGCCTTCATCGCTCTCTCCACCAGGTAGGAGCTGGCGTAGCACCACAGTCCCGGGGTCAGCAGAACCAACGGCATTGGCAGCAGAAAAAGCTGGGCCGCCACCGTCACCGCCAGCCCCGCGGCCAGAGCCAGGGTGATATACCAGAAACGGATTGACATGACAAAGGACAACATACACAGCCTGCTCAGTTTCATGTCAAATCTGGACATTACCGGAAAGAGATACAGAACAGTCAGCGCCATCAGCAGGATGATAAGTCCGCTGAGACTATACCATATTCTGCTGACCTCCACGCCGTTTTCCAGCACCAGCCACATCTCCGTCCCCAGGATCACCGCCATGGCCAGAAGCAGCACTGTGGCCAGTACACCCTTCCTGAAATTCAGCTTATATCCCCTCCAGAACTCCGAGTGTACATACCCCACATCCTTGCGGACCGACTTCACCACAGTGTAGTAGAGCGCCGCCGTGGAGGTGCCTATGGTCACCACCGGGATGCAGCCGATGATCCACAGGATTGTGGCCAGTATGATATTGCCTGTCGTAGTCATAAACCGGTATACAATACCGTCTGTCGAAAATAACTGTCCCACCGGATCATCCCCCTGTGCCTACTCGTCCGCCAGCGGATAAGTCTTCAGATCCGGCAGCTCATCCCTGGTGATCACATGTTCATGTTCATACACCTTTTTCAGCATTTCCTCCTCCGTAAACTGTTCGCTCAGGAGATACAGCTGCTTGTTCTTGGTAATGAACTCCCCGCCCCAGGTGCAGAAGGACCCCCACATAGAGCCGTCCCGGATCGCCAGATCCGGATCAAACAGACAGCCGTTCTCCGACAGGATGACCATCTTTCTGGCATCCGTATATTGCAGCACTTCCACATACTTGGATGTCTGGGGCGTATATACATGTTCGCCGGGGTAAATATCTTCCCCGATTATGTCCACATATTCATCCCCGGGATACCAGTCCTTGTCCTGACCGTTCCATACCCAGATCAGATTATTCAATCCATGGTGGTTCACCAGCCGGTCATACATCAGCACATAGAGCTGTTTGTAGGCCTCCGGCCCGGCATTCCCCCACCAGAACCAGCCCCCCGCGGCTTCGTGCAGCGGCCGCCACAGAACAGGCACATCCGCCTCCTGCAAGATCAGCAGCTGCGCCGCGATGGCATCGATATCCGCCACCAGCAGATCATATCCCTCCTGATCCTGCCCGCCCATAATCCTGCCCAGATCTATATTGGTGTTTTCCTTATAGAAGGTAGAATACCAGTTGCCCGTGGTGTATTTGTCCGGGGTGGTCCAATGCCAGCAGAAGGTCACGATGCCTCCCTTATCCCAACACTCCAGCGCGTAGTCCGTGGCGTAGCCTTCCGCGCCGTGAGATACGGACACCGGCGTATAATTGGTCATATCCAATCCCAGGACAGCCGGATACTTTCCGCCGGTGGCCTTCCAGATGGTGGCATTTTCCGCGCCGTACATACCGTTTTCGCAAAACTGCCCCGACAGTATATCCTTGCCATAGATATCACACAGATACTTCATCAGCCGCCGGGTATTCTCGGTGGCATTGGGGTTCACCAGCACCGGCTCTATGTCAAAACGCCCCGGGTCCAGCTCATCGGAGGGCTTCACTTTCAGACTGTCCACCTGTATCCATCCCCAATAGGAGCTGATTTTCACAGAATGCTCACCGGCCTCCATATAGACGCGGGACAGGAGGGAGTCCACATATTCCCTTCCCTCCACCACCGCGGTGCCCATCCTCTGGCCGTCCACGTCCACATAGTTTTCCTTGCGGCCCCCGTCGGCGCTTCTGCTGTAGAAGCTCAGATCATAAAATCCATCCTCTTCAATATGGATCGCCATCTCCAGGCCGTCTCCTTCTTTGGAAAAGCCCTCCACATAGCTGATGTCGCCCTCTTCCTTCACGGAGGCGGCTCCCAGCAGAGTCCCCGCCTCCGCCTCATAGACCGCCGCCTGATCCCATGAATACGTCTCCAGATCCTGGTCTTGCGGTGTCCCTGTCCCGTCTCCTTCTCCTGCCCCGCTGCATCCCGGCACTGCCAGCAGCATAGCCAAAGCAGGCAGTATACAACCAATTTTTCTCAAAGGTCTCTGCCTCATAATCTCTCCCGCCGTCTTTTAAGTCATTTTAAGTTTTTTTAGCTGCAAATAAATTGTACTATAATTACTTGAAAACTGCAATACCTTTTATGCATTTTGTCATTTTAGCTTAATTATACATATCCGTTTTGTGCAATATATGCAAACCGGAAAATATAGTTTTCATCATACTATCCATTTTTGGGGACTGAAATATTTCACAAACTGCTTAATGTGCCCGGGCCCGCCAGGTTTATCCCGTTCTTTGTTTACCTAAACTGCATTTTGCATTAGTCACTAATTAGTTCACTATTATAGCTAACAAAGTCTTAAAAAGCAACGCGCCGCACATCCCACAGGAACTCTTTGCCGTAAAAGCATTGGAGCAGCAAATAGACCGGGGCATCCTGCTTTTTCTCCGGAAACCTGATCTTTTTTCTTTGGAAGATGGCATATGTGTCGATCGCAGAAGGTAAAAAATCATTGATTAATGAATGAAAAGAAGATATATTATAACTATAAGGGAGCTCCGTATCAGAGAGAGGTGAAATATGGCCAGGACGATAGGAATCGGGAATCAGGATTTTGAAAAGATCCGAAAAGAGGGATATTTTTATGTGGATAAGACGCATTTTATACGGGAATGGTGGGAGAGCGGGGACAATGTGACGCTGATTACCCGCCCCCGGCGCTTTGGCAAGACATTGAATATGAGCATGACGGAGAAGTTCTTTTCGGTGGATTATGCCGGGCGCAGCGATCTGTTCGAGGGACTTTCCATCTGGCAGGAGGAGAAATACCACAGGCTCCAGGGGACGTACCCGGTGATGGCGCTCAGTTTTGCGAAAGTGAAAGAGACCACTTATCAGGGAGCCCGGAAAAGGATCTGCCAGATCATAAAAGATCTGTATAACCGGTTTGATTTTCTTGTTGGCAGCGGAAAACTTAATGCCAGTGAAAAAGAGACCTTTCAAAAAGTATCCGCCGATATGGAGGATTATATTGCGGCAGATTCCCTGAATGCTCTGTCAAACTATCTGATGCGGTATTATGGCAGGAAAGTGATCATTCTGCTGGACGAGTATGACACGCCCATGCAGGAAGCCTATGTGGGCGGATATTGGGATGAGTTGGCGGCATTTACCAGGAGTCTGTTTGGGGCGACATTCAAGACAAATCCATTTATGGAACGGGCTTTGATGACCGGTATCACCCGGGTAAGCAAGGAATCTATGTTCTCCGACTTAAATAACCTGGAAGTGGTAACAACGACTTCAGAAAAATATGCGGACTGTTTCGGCTTTACGGAAGAGGAGGTTTTTTCCGCGCTGGAGGAATATGGCTTGTCGGGTCAAAGACAGCAGGTTAAGGACTGGTATGATGGTTTCGTCTTTGGCAGCAGAAGAGATATTTATAATCCCTGGTCTATCATAAATTTTCTGGATAAAAAAAGGGTGGGCGCTTACTGGGTCAATACCAGTTCTAACAGGCTGGTCAGCAAGCTGCTCCGCGGGGGTAATTCCAACGCGAAGAAGGACTTTGAAAAGCTGCTCAGCGGAGGTGTGCTTGAGCTGGAGATAGACGAGCAGATTGCCTATAACCAGCTTTCCGCTAAAAAGAACACCATGTGGAGTCTGTTGCTGGCCAGCGGCTACCTGAAGGTGCTGGATACAACCTTTGTGGAGAGGACTGGACGCACGTATTATAAACTGGTATTGACCAACAGAGAAGTTACCATTATGTTTGAGGATATGGTGCGGGATTGGTTTTTAGAGGGCGATTATTATAATGATTTTATCAAGGCGCTTCTGCTGGGAGACGTGGAGGCGATGAATCTCTACATGAATCGGGTGACAAGGGAAATATTCAGCTATTTTGACACCAGCAAGGGTGTACACAGCGAGCCGGAGAGGTTTTACCACGGTTTTGTCCTGGGCCTGATGGTGGAGCTGTCCGACCGGTATACAGTCACATCCAACCGGGAAAGCGGCTTTGGCAGGTATGACGTGATGCTGGAGCCCAGGGACACGGCAAAGGATGACGCCATGATCCTGGAGTTCAAGGTGCAGGGGCCGAAAGAAAAGGAACTGTCCGACACCGTGGCCGAGGCCCTGCGGCAGATCAGGGAAAGGGATTACCAGGCGTCCCTGGCGGCTAAAGGAATACCGGGAGAACGCATCCGGAAGTACGGGTTTGCGTTTTGCGGGAAGGAAGTACTGATCGGCGCGGAGGAAATGCGTTAGAAAACATCTGACATCGTCCGGATAGGCAAAAACGGGTTCGGAAACAAATTTGCTTTGCAAATGAGCTTCATGTAGTGGCAAGTCGGCTTATTATGTCTATATTGCCCATCCTCTGTTTCCAGAAAGAGCGTTTTGCAATCGTCTGATATATAGCAGAAAGAGGTATAGTATGGCCAGGACAATTGGAATCGGGAATCAGGATTTTGAAACGATCCGAAAAGAGGGATATTTTTATGTGGATAAGACGCATTTTATACGGGAATGGTGGGAGAGCGGGGACAATGTGACGCTGATTACCCGCCCCCGGCGCTTTGGCAAGACGTTGAATATGAATATGACGGAGAAGTTCTTTTCGGTGGATTATGCCGGGCGCGGCGATCTGTTCGAGGGACTTTCCATCTGGCAGGATGAGAAATACCGCAGGCTCCAGGGGACATACCCGGTGATCGCGCTCAGTTTTGCTGATGTGAAAGAGAAAACCTTTCCGGATGCCAGAAAGCGAATCTGTGAGATCCTTATGGATCTGTACAGTAAATTTGGTTTTCTGGCAGAAAGCGACCGGTTAAGTGAAAACGAAAAATTGATATATCGGCAGTTCCGGGCGGGTACGGGAGACCGTATGGAGACGGGTTCCCTGAAAACGTTATCGAATTATCTCATGCGGCATTATGGAAAGAAAGTCGTAATTTTGTTGGATGAGTATGACACGCCTATGCAGGAGGCATACGTGGAAGGTTATTGGGAGGAACTGACAGCGTTTACCAGGAGCCTGTTTGGGGCGACATTCAAGACAAACCCTTTTATGGAACGGGCCCTGATGACCGGTATCACCCGTGTGAGCAAAGAATCCATGTTCTCTGACCTGAATAATCTGGAGGTGGTGACAACTACTTCGGAAAAATATGCGGACTGTCTTGGTTTTACAGAAGAGGAGGTATTTGCCGCACTGGAGGAATACGGCCTGTCAGACCAAAAACAGCAGGTCAGGGATTGGTATGACGGGTTTACTTTTGGTGGCAGGAAAGATATCTACAATCCATGGTCCATTATTAATTTTCTGGATAAAAAAAAGATGGGGGCCTATTGGGTCAATACCAGCTCCAACAGGCTGGTCAGCAAGCTGCTCCGGGAGGGAACGGCCGATGTAAAAGCGGATTTTGAAGAATTACTGTGTGGAAAAACGCTTAAAATGGAGCTGGACGAGCAGATTGTCTATCATCAGCTCTCTGCTAAGAAGAACGCCATATGGAGTCTGCTGCTGGCCAGCGGGTATTTGAAAGTGAAGAGTTATAGGGCGTATGTTGCAGAGTACGGGAAGTGGCAGCAGGATTATGAACTGGAGCTGACAAACTTTGAGGTGCGGGTCATGTTCCAGGATATGGTGCATGACTGGTTTGACGGCCCCTCTTCCAATTATAATGACTTTATCAAGGCGCTTCTGCTGGGAGACGTGGAGGCGATGAATCTCTACATGAATCGGGTGACAAGGGAAATATTCAGCTATTTTGACACCAGCAAGGGTGTACACAGCGAGCCGGAGAGGTTTTACCACGGTTTTGTCCTGGGCCTGATGGTGGAGCTGTCCGACCGGTATACAGTCACATCCAACCGGGAAAGCGGCTTTGGCAGGTATGACGTGATGCTGGAGCCCAGGGACACGGCAAAGGATGACGCCATGATCCTGGAGTTCAAGGTGCAGGGGCCGAAAGAAAAGGAACTGTCCGACACCGTGGCCGAGGCCCTGCAGCAGATCAGGGAAAGGGATTACCAGGCGTCCCTGGCGGCAAAAGGAATACCGGGGGAACGCATCCGGGAGTACGGGTTTGCGTTTTGCGGGAAGGAAGTACTGATCGGTACGGAGGAAATGCGTTAAAAAACATCTGACATCGTCCCGATAGGCAAAAACGGTTTCGGAAACAAACGCCCTCAGGAACATCCAAACTCCATCTTGGCACAGTGCCTGAAATATAGTATACTTAAATGAATCATATAGACAAGGTGGCCGGATCACTAATAAAGGAGAACCTATGGACAATCTCACAGAAAGTATCTACGAAAATATCTGCCGGGCGCGGAACGAGCGGGAGGAACTGCCTCCAGAGTATTCCCTTCCCCCGGAAGAAACGCCAAAACCGGGCAAGCCCCGCTTTGCGGACGGCGCTCTGGACGGCATTGCCCTCTATCACATGGGCGCTCCCGATCAGGACGCCGAACTGCTGAAACAGGCTGTGGATGCCGCCGCCACAGATCTGGAACAGGCTCACAGGCTGGTCTCCGGGTGGGTTGCCGACGGTCATATGGTCTCCGTCATGAACAAAGTCCTGTCATATGTCACGGAGCGCCAGCAGCAGCTGCCTCCCTCGGAGATATACCGTCTGGCAGTGGAATGCGCCCTGAAAGGCACCCACCGGGAAGAGGTAAAATTCGGCCTGGTACTCCTGGTGCTCTTCGACACGGACAAAAACGAACCGCTGAAAAACGCCCTGCGAATTCTGGCCCTGTCCGATGAATTTACCCTCTATGTGGTGCAGATCGCGTCCAACTGGACCAGATCCGCCCAGGAGATCCTGCGCATTGCCAAAAGCGGCCACGGCTGGGGGCGGATTCACGCCGTGGCCGCTCTGGAGCCGGTGACTCCGGAGATTTCGGACTGGCTTTTTGCCGAGGGCTGGGATAATACCATCTTATCCGCATACTCCGCTCTGGAATGCTGCCGGAAAGGAAATCTGCGGCAGCGTCTGGAAAACGGCCTTACCGGAAGAGATTTTTCCCGTGCCTGCGAACTGCTCACAGCGCTGCTGGATGAGGGGCCTGTGGCGGGCATCTCGGAAGTGGAGGACAGCGCCGGACTGCTGAACGCGTTTCTGGACTGCTGCGGCTGCAAAGGCGTCTCCCCCGAAAGAGAGAAGACGCTGCGGCAGATCGAGACATATGCCCGGGAGAAGGACCTTTCCGACATAGCACAGCGCGCCCGGACTCTATTGTAAACCGCTCTCAGGCATAATCATATAACAAAAAACAGACACAGACAATCCGTCATTGCCAGGCTGTTTGTGTCTGTTTTTTTACATTTTCTGCTCTCTCTGTCTCTATCGCGGCCCGATTCTCCGCGCCGCGGATTATGAGCGCTTATTCCTTTGTGATGTCGCTGCCAAAATATTTCACGGATATCTCGCCCAGTTCCCCGGATTCCTTCAGCTCCTTGATCGCCTGATCCACTGCCGCCTTGAAGCTGGCCGCCGCCTCCTCCTTGCGGACGGGAATGGATACATGGGAGGCGTCATCGGTGAGAGCCACGATCTTTACCGGGGCATCGGGATGTACATTCATATAATCATAGAAGGATACCTCCGCGTTCAGCGTGGCATCCACTCTGCCGGCCACCACCAGATCCAGGGTCTGATCCAGGGAATCCACAGGCGTCACCGTGGCACCATAGCTCTCCGCCAGCGTCATATAAGTACTGGCCATGCTGTTGGTGGTGGTTTTACCGTTCAAGTCCTCAAACGTCCTGATCTCCTCGTTGCCCTCGGCCACAATCAATGCGGTGCGGATATAACCGTAGGGCTCGGTAAAATCGTATTTTTCCGCCCGCTCGTCGGTAATCTCCACGCCGTTGACCACCATATCGTAACGCCCGCTGTCCAGTCCGGCAAACAGGCCGTCCCACTCGCCTTCCACGAAGGTCACTTCCACACCCAGTTTTTCGGCAATCTTTCGCGCAACCTCCACATCGAAGCCCACCAGCTGGTCATTCTCATCGTGATAAGTCCAGGGAGCCCAGGTGCCCTCCATGGCCACCGTAAGCGTCCCTTTGTCCTGAATCTGCTGTAACAGATCACCGCTCTCCGCGTTCTGACCGCCGCCGTTGCCGCAGGCCGTCAGGCCAACTGCCATGATCCCCGCCATAAAAACACCAATCCATCTCTTTTTCATAAACTCTCTCCTTGTTGAAAGTATTATATCCCCCCGCCCAAGTTCTGCAAGAACGCTCTGACACGCTCCTCCCCGGGATTCTCGAAAAATTCTTTGGAGCTGCCCTGCTCCAGCACCCGGCCATCCTCCATGAAGATCACCTTGTTGGACACATTGCGGGCAAAGCTCATCTCGTGAGTGACCACCAGCATGGTCATCCCCTCCTCCGCCAGCTGTTTCATCACCGTCAGCACCTCACCGATCAGTTCCGGGTCCAGCGCCGACGTGGGCTCGTCAAAGTAGATGATCTCCGGGTCCGTGGCCAGCGCCCGGGCAATCCCCACCCTCTGCTGCTGTCCGCCGGAGAGCTGGTGGGGATAGTAATCATAACGGTCCGAAAGGCCCACCTTATCCAGCGCCCGCCTGCCAATCTCCATGGCCTTTTCCTTATCCATTCCGCGCCCTGTGATCAGCCCTTCCGTCACATTCCCCAGCGCCGTCCTGTTGCTGAACAGATTATAGCTCTGAAACACAAAAGCCGTCTTTTTCCGCAGTCTGGCAATATCGCGCCTGGACACGTGCCCCATCCGAAAGGTCTCTCCGTCAAATTCCAGTGTGCCGCCGTCCGCTGTCTCCAGGAAGTTCAGACATCTCAGGAGCGTGGTTTTCCCGGAACCGCTGGGACCCAAAATCGCCACCACATCCCCCTTTTCCACTGAGAGATCCACTCCCCGCAGAACTACCTGCGTCTGAAACGATTTTGTGATATTACGTGCCTGTACCATGGATCTTTCCTCCTCTCCGCTGTGATGCTGAGCCTGCGTTCCCCCAGATGCTGCAGCCCTGTCAGCACCGTGCAGAACAGCAGATAGATCAGTCCCACCTCGATATACAACGCCAGAGGCTCATAAGTTCTGGCCACAATCCGCTGCGTGGCCATAAACATCTCCACCACCGTGATATTGGCGGCCAGAGAGGTGTCCTTCACCATGCTGATCAGGGAATTGCTCAGGGGCGGGAACGCGATGCGGAAAGCCTGGGGCAGCACAATCCGCCGCATGATCTGCAAATAACTCATTCCCACGCAGTATCCCGCCTCGATCTGTCCCTTGGGCACCGACTCCAGCGCCGCCCGCATGGTCTCCGCACAGTAGGCGCCCTCATTGATGGAAAACACCAGCACCGCGCAGGGGAAGGGATCAATGATAATCCCCAGATTGGGCAGCCCGTAGAAGATCACATACAGCTGCACCAGCAGGGGAGTCCCCCGGACCACCCAGATATAGAAACGGCCGATCTGTTTGAGCACCCTCACATTGGCAAACTGAATCATGGCCACGGTCACGGCGATCACCATCGCAAAGGAAAATGACAGGATTGTCAGCGGAATGGTCACCCGAATACCCGGTATTAAAATTTTGGTAAAGGAATCCACAATGATTCCCAGCAGTCTCTCGCTCATTGTCGCCTGTCGCCCCCTTACAGCCTGCAAGTCCCTTCACCGGAGCATATTTGAAAAACGCTCCGGAAGAGGACAGCCTGCACCGCGCGGAAAGAGGCATGACTCTCCCCCCAGGCGGCACCTTTTAACTTAATGAAGTATACCATCTAATTGACAATCTGGCAAATACTTTTGATGAGTCGATTCGCAAACGCCTAATCCTTTTGAGAAATAAAGGGAGAAACGGCATAGCCCGAAGGCATCGCCGTTTCTCTGAAAGGAATTCTGATTCATCCGATCCGGAAGCTGTAGCGGATATCCTTTGCCGCGTCTATGCGGTAAGCGGGTTCCGGCTCGGCCCCCCAGCTGTCCATGCCTCCTACGCCCCGCACCGCGCCCAGCACACAGAGTACGGTGCGTCTGGCACCGGGCAGCTCCTCCTGGTGGGTGGCGTTCTCCAGTTCCTGGGCCGTGTAAGGCAGACAGGAAAAGGCAAAGGGGGCATCCGCCATCCGGATTTCCAGACAGTCCTCCTCCTCGGAGCATGTCCGGGCCCCCAGCGCCAGGGGGCCCTTTGTCACATTGTCCGCGGCAGCGCCCGGGCGGATGCGCACCCATTTGCTCTCCATGTGTACACCGCAGTCCTGGGGCACCAGATAGGGAGTCACCGGCAGGCCTTCCACCTCGTACACTCCCGGGACGCCTCCGGCCATACGGTCGGGATAGGTCTCGCCGGACAGGCCCTCATAGGTAAATCCCGGAGCCAGGGTGGGCAGTATAAAACGCATGCCGAACACCGGAAGCTCCGGCAGGCCCTCTTTACCGCAGTAATGCGCCGTCACCAGAATGCTCCCCCGGGCATCCACCTGATAACTTACTTCCACCGTGGCCGCGGGCGCGGTAATGGTCTCATATATATAACGGACTTCCACTGCCGAGCCGGTCTCCTCCCCCGTATAACGGTTGTTCCCTCCGGGGTCCGGCTGGCATCTGTCCCGGCCGTCCACCAGCACCTGTGACTCTCTGTACCGGATGAACTGATCCGCTGCCAGCCACATGCCGCTGCGCAGATGAAGACCGTTGCCCCGGTCATTATCCGTGAGAGCCCGCCAGAAAGTGGGCACCGGTCCCCGGTACATCCACTCACGGCCATTTTTTACAAAAGATTCCAAACCCTTGACACTATAGTTGAATATATAGGAAAAATTGTCTCCGCGCAGCCCCAGGCTGCAATCTCCATAGATTATTTTCATCCAAAATACCCCCTGCCCGATCTCCGGACAACTGTTTTAGCAATACTTTCCGTAATAATACCTTACTTCCTGCAATGCCGGTTTGGGCGTCCTGTCCGCAAACAGGATACCATTGCCCGAAAATTCATAGTCCGAAGGCCTGTCGTCAAAATCGCCGCCATAGCGCAGCACCTTTCTGCCGCTCACAGCGTCCTGCACTTCTATGGCCTGATCCATATAGTCCCAGATAAAGCCGCCATGGTACATCTCAAACCGGTCCAGCAGATCCATATAGGATTTCATGCCTCCCATGGAGTTGCCCATGTCATGCATATACTCACAGAGGATAAAGGGCTTCTTCGGGTGATCCGACAGATACGCGGCGATGTCCTCCGGTCTGGCGTACATCTGGCTCTCCACATCTGAAACCCGGTCCTCATATTCCCGGGCGTGGACCACCCCTTCATAATGCACCAGACGGTCCGGGTCCCTGTCCTTGAACAGGGTATGCATCGCGGCAATATTCTCTCCCGCGTAGGATTCGTTGCCCAGAGACCACATCAGAATGGCCGGGTGGTTTTTGAAGGTTTCAAAATGGGTTCTGGCCCGGTCCAGCACCACTTCCCGCCACTGGGGGAAACTGCCGGGCACATTCCAGGAGGTCTCATCTCCTCCCGGCTTCTGCCAGGAGCCGTGCGTCTCCAGGTTGGTTTCGGAAATCATGTAGACACCATGGCTGTCGCACAGATAATACCAGGGAATCTGATCCGGGTAATGGCAGGTGCGGACAGCGTTGATGTTATTTTCCTCAAAAATGCGGATATCCTGTTCCATGTCCTCCACGGAGATGACTCTTCCGCCCCGGGCGCTCCACTCGTGACGGTTCACACCGTTGAAAATCAGTCGCTTTCCGTTCAGAAGTATAACTTTGTCCACAATCTCAATCCGCCGGAAACCTATGTCATAGGGCACCAGTTCCAGCACCTCCCCCTGGGGGTCCAGCAGCGTGATCAGCAGGCGGTACAGGTATGGCCTGCGGTGGTCCCAGGCCGTCACGGCCCCTGTGCCTTGCGGCTCTATATGGACGCTGCGGGCCGCGGGAAGCCGTGTGGACCAGCAGAGCCCTCCCTCCGCGTCATGCAGAGTAATCTCCACTTTATAGGGGCAGTCCGGGATATCTTCCCTCTCATTCATGTGGGCATGGAAATCCCCGGCACTCTGCGCCCCGCCGCGTACTACAGAGCTTTCCCCCTCTTTAGGATGGACCGTCTCCTCCCGGGACGGCAAAGCGCTGTCCGTATCTCTGCCCACCCACAAAGCGCCGGCATTCTCTCCGCAGAGTGTCCTGGCCGCCTGGCCCCAGGCGCTCAATTTAAGATCCAGTTCCAGGCTGCCGGTGACGTTGTCCTGCAACAGCCTGGGCCTGGCCCACATGTCCTCCACGTGCAGCGCGGGCTGCGCATACAGATATACGCTCCTGAATATACCAAAGAAGCGGAAGAAATCCTGGTCTTCCAGATAGCTGGCCGTGCTACGCTTATGTACCTCCACCGCCAGCACATTGCCCTGTTCCCGGATATAGGGGGTCAAAAGAAATTCGGAGGGAGTGAAGCTGTCCTCCGCATAGCCGATGAAATGTCCGTTGAGCCACAGATACATCGCCTGCTCCACGCCCTCAAAGCAGACCCGCACCTGCTTGCCCCGCAGCGCCGGGTCCAGATCAAACACCTTCACATAGGAGCCCACGGGATTATAGGATGCCTGGCTGAAGCTCCCGTCCCCTGCCCAGGCGGCCTGCCCGGCGCGGGCCGCGCTGTTCTCTGCCCCGCCGGGGGAGGCGGTTTCTTCCCTGCCGGTGGCGTCCTCTCCGCCGACGGTGGCGGTTTCTTCTCTGCCGACGGTGGCGGTTTCTTCCCTGCCGGTGGCGTCCTTTCCGCCGACGGTGGCGGTTTCTTCCCTGCCGGTGGCGTTCTCTCCGCCGACGGTGGCGGTTTCTTCTCTGCTACCGGATGCGGTTCCCTCTCTGTAGGCGGTGTCCTCCCCGCTACCGGATGCGGTTCCCTCTCTGTAGGCGGTGTCCTCCTCGCTGCCGGATGCGGTTCCCTCTCTGCCGGAGGCATCCTCCCCGGGACGCCAGGTACCCTCAATGGTACAGGCAGGCCGACGGAACATTTTCCCCTCCCAGGGATACATAACATTGATATAATGAATTTTGTCATATCCCGCCATCTCAATATGCATGGGCACGGAAATATGATCCCAGTTCTCCCGGTCAAAGTCCTCCCTGTAAAACTCCTTGGGCCTGCTGCCCGCGTTTACGGAAAAACAAAACTGCCACTCCCCGTCCAGACACTGCCGCAGGGTGCAGTTCCCCGCCGTCATGCTCTCCCTGTCCGCATAATACGCATGATCGCTGTGAGCCGGAACCTGCCCCACCCGGAACACGCGGGGGTCATCCAACCATCTGATATCTGCTTCCATCCGCTTGCCTCCTCCTATATTTTATTGGCAATATCCATCTTACCACCTTTGGGACTGATTGTCATTTATTTTCGGACCAAAACATGGCTGAAAAATGCTTTCTGTCAGATGTACCTCACAATTTGCGGGGGATTTCTGAATTCGAGGCACAACCTTGCGCGGGGCAGCGGAATTGGACCACAATTCCGGAAGCCGCGGGGTATATAGAAAATAATTGTTCCGCAGTACCCCGCTTATCCGCAATATCCTCCCTCTTTCCCTGTTTTGAAAGGGAAACAGGGTATATGCAGAAAAATCTTCTGTCTGTACCCCGCTTATTGCAAAAAAGTGGATCTGAAAGATCATTTTTTCCGTATATACCCTGTTATGCGGGAAAATACCTATTTGGGGGACTCTAACATGCTCGCGCAGGGTATTAGAGGAACATTTTTTTGTATATACCCTGGCCCTTATATAAATCACCATCTTTCCAGCGTTCCAGTTGTCCATAAACTGAAACTGTCGGCCCCTCTGGCACACACCATTGCGTCCTCAGAATTTCCAGTTAATGTGCCTTCATCGCCGTCGGAATCTTGCCTGCGCCGGTATGCCCCATGCATACTCGAAGTCCGGTCTTCGGTTGTTCAAAGCGCAGGAGCGCGTTTGAAAAATCATTCCCGCTCCTGCCGCGGTAAACCGCATCCAGCCTTTACGTGATATTTGCGCCAAATTCAGGTTACATAGCCCACTATACGTCTGTCTTTGGCACAAATCTCCCACAAACTGTAACGCAGATCTGACGGAAAGCATTTTTCAAACACGCGCTAATTCGTCACGGATGCTGGAACAGTCATCAGAAGATAAGCATTTTGCCATCATGAGCTCTCCCTGCAAATATAACTTCCAAAACATGGCCAACAATAGAAAAACAACAAAAAAGAGATACACATAGGAGAAAATGCCGAAAGAAGATAGATGCAGGGAATTATGTGATCATTTGCCAAAGTAAATCCGCAGTATTGAAAGGGGGACGGAAATAAATTCAGCAAGCAAAGCATTGTTTATTTATCATATATGAATGCAAATTCAATATTTACGTCATTTATTCATTATGGTATACTGGAAAAAATACCCTGATTTTTTCCTTCCCGTTATTAATGTCATCATTCAGGTGATTGATTGCAAAACTCGCTTTCTGGAAACAGAGGCTGGTCACTCGCGGACAGGGTATCGGCATCGATGCCAACGGTATCCCGCTGCTCCTGGACCACAGCAGGGGCAGGGCGCTCATCTGTAAGCTGGCATCGGAGCCGGGCCAGGAAGGCGAACCCATCCGCCTGATCAGTCTGGTAAAAGACAGTTCATTTCTCTCCTCCAGCGCCATCCTGTTCTCACAGGAGCAGGGTGCGCATCCCATTCTGGTGGAGCAGCCGGAGGGGAATCTGGAAGCCTTCCGCAGCCGGGCCATGGCGGAACTGACTGCGGGAAAGGGCGGGGAACTCTACTATGTGTCCGGCGAGGATATGCGGACGCTGTATGAGAAGGGTGTGCTGGCGGATTTGAGCGGCGTATTGGATGAAGACCTCCGGAAATCCCTCTTTGAAGGCGCGCTCTCCTGCGGCGTAATAGACGGTGTGCAGGCAGGACTGGCCCCACAGGCTTATGTGACCACGCTGCTCATCTCCGATGAGCTTTGGAGCGGGGAGGGCTGGACGCTGGAGGACGCCCTTACGCTGATGGATACCCACCCGGAGCTGGAGCAGATCATGACCGGCAGCGCCTACACGGCCAAAACTCAGGCGCTGCGGCTGCTGCTCTTACAGGACCTGCCCAATTCCCCTTTTCTGGATATGGACGCGGGCGTCTGTGATTTTGACAATCCTCTGTTTGTGAAAGCGCTGGAAACGGCAGGGCGGACTGCCAACGGCACGGACAAGGGCGCGGAGCTGGTCCGGAGCGGAAAAGCCGCCGCTTTTCTGGTCAATATGGAGAGCTTTCCGGACTTCAGCGCAGAGCTGTCCGATCTGGGAGAAGGCTATCACCCTGTGGGCTTCCCCACCGGAACCGGGAGCGGCAGTTACTGGAACGCGGATTACTTCCTGGTGGTAAACGCCCAGGCGCAGCACCGGGATTTCATCGACGCTTATCTGGCCTCCCTCTTTAGCCGGGAACGGCAGAGGGAATTGCCGCGCCCGGTCCGGAACGACCTGGTTGACATGCGGGTCCAGTATTTCGAGGATCACCTCATCAGTCCATGGTCATACAGTATGGGCGGCGGCAGCTACACTCCCCTGACCACAAAGCCGGACGGTTCCCCCTGGACGGAGGAATATAAGGATATCCTTGGCAGGGCCGTGCCCCGTCCCCAGAATACCTGGTATATAGAGCAGATCATACTGGAAGAGGCCGGCGGCTGCCTGTCCGGCGTCAAAACCCCGGAGCAGGTGGCGGAGACAATACAGAACAGAGTGCAGCTGTATCTGGACGAACGGCAGTGATCAGTTCGTCAGAAAGTGTACATAAACAGATGTACAGAGGAAAAATATGCCCAATATAAGAATACGAATCCTTCTCATATGCCTTATGCTCTGCCTGACAGCCTGTGGCCGGTGGGGACAGGACCATCCCCCTGATCCCTCCGGTTCGCCCCTGGCAGAGCCGGACCGCGGAGATTACAACTGGAAAACAGAGGACTGGCGGCACGGTGAGGGCCAGTCCTCCGGGGAATCGCTTTATGTGGGGAAATATATCAGCGGATTGGAGTACCAGCCTGATCTGGAATACGATGCCAGTTCCCATCAATACCGCTTTCTGGGAGCAGATTTCTATGGGCTGGATCAATTCCGGACTGGCGCGGACTCGTCCCTGCCATGGCTCTGTTACCTCAGCGGTTACGAGGATGCCACCGGCGAAATATGGCATCAGCGTGTCGAGCTGCCAGAGATGGAGGAATACAAAGACGCGGAGCTGTCCGTCTCCTCTTTTGACATCCGGGATTCTCAGGAATATGTGCTGTTTGCTCAAATTGTTCAGGAAAATGAAACCCTGGCATATCTGGCCATGCGTTTTTCCTTTGAAGGGGAATTTCTGGGCTCTGTTGATCTGTATCCGGTCATACGGCAAAATGGATATCATCTGGAAGGGAGGGTATCTGTTTTAAGCATCCGGGTTGACTATGCGGGACGTTATTTTGTGCAGAGTTTTTCCGGAGACAAATTTACGGTGCTGGACCCGGAAGGGAATCCCCTTACGGAGCTGACCTGGGATAAACCCGATACGCACTGTTCCTACGCCATGAAGACGGAGGAGGGCGAAATCGTGTTTGAGCAATACAGTTTATCCGAAGAGACGATGCGACTGGTCATGTACGACCCCGATACCGGCGGAGAGAGGGTTTTCGCGGAGCAGCTGCCAATCCGAAGTCCCAAAAGTATATCTTCGGACGGCATCCTGTATTATGGGCATCAGGGGCGCTTGTACCGATGGAATCTCCGCACCGGGGATATGGGAATCTGTTTTGACTATGAACAATTGGGAATCGGCAGAAATGAGTACGCAATGTCCATCGGCATCAGCGATGACGGTATGCCTGTGATCATGGATCTGAGCCGGGAAAAGGCTATGATCTGCAAGCTGAGTGATGAACCCGGGGAAGAAGGGGACGCGGTTCACCTGGTGAGCCTGGTGGAGGACAGTTCCTTTATAGCGGCCGGCGCCATTCTGTTTTCACAGGAGCATCCGGAACATCCCCTTGAGGTGCGTCAGCCGGATGGCGACCTGACCTCCTTTCGTACCCGTGTGTTGGCGGAACTGACCTCCGGAAAGGGCGCGGACATCTACTATGTATCCGGGGAGGACATGAGAACGCTGCATGAAAAAGGGGTTCTGGCTGATCTGGGCGGGGTACTGGACCAGGGGCTGCGAAGCTCCCTCTATCAGGGAGCGCTCTCCTGCGGCATGATAGAGGATCAGCAGGCAGGGATTCCCCTGGAGGCTTATGTGAATACGCTGTTTATCTCTGATGAACTTTGGCCTGAAGACAGCTGGACGCTGGAGGAAGCCTTGTCCCTGATGGACGGGCATCCGGAATTTACCAGAATCATCACCGGCAGCAGATATATGGCAAAAATAAACGCGTTGCGGCTGCTGCTTCTACAGGATTTACCTAACTCCCCTTTTCTGGATATGGACGCGGGCAGCTGCGATTTTGACAACCCCCTGTTTATAAAGACGTTGGAGACAGTCCAAAACGCCACGGGAGGAAATGGCAATGTCACCGCCGTAAGGGATGGCAGTGCCGCCGCCCTCCTGATTCATATGGAAAACTTCCGGGAGTTCAGCGCGGATCTGACCAGTCTGGGGGAAGGCTTCCATCCCGTGGGCTTTCCCACCGAGTCCGGGAACGGAAGCTATTGGAACGCCGACTATTTCCTGGTGGTAAACGCTCAGGCAAGGTACAGGGAAACTGTTGACGCGTTTCTGGTTTCCCTCTTTGACGAGCAATGGCAGAGAGAATTATCCCATCCCATCAGAAGGGATCTGCTGGAAGCCAGCATATGCTACATGGCCGATTCACCGGAATCTCCCTGGCAGTATTCTATCGGCAGCAATATGTATTACGAACTCAGCACCAGACCGGACGGTACCCCCTGGACAGCGGAATATAAGGATATCCTGGACCGGGCGGTCCCCCGTTCTCAAAACACTCGCTTTATTGAAGATATAATCCTGGAGGAGGCCGCTGCTTACCTGTCCGACAGAAAGACCGCGCAGCAGGTGGCGGAGACAATACAGAACAGGGTACAGTTGTATCTGAATGAGCAAAAGTAGACATTTGAAGGGCCAGGAGCTCCGCGGAAATGAACCTGTTATGGATCTGAAAAGGCATGTGCTTCTACGCATATGCCTTTCGCACTGTTTTATGGATTTTTCTGTTCAGCCTGCCATTGATCCATCTTTTCTTCTAACCATTGGCTGAAATTGCCGTTTGGTTTCCACACCGTGTATGCTCTCTCCAGGTTTTTATAAATAATCTTTGTATGCGGATGTGCGTTACCAAATTTATTTGTGTAAATCCTATATGCCTTAACATAATAGGATAATGCCGCTTGATACTCCCTCCGTACCAAATAGATACCCGCCAGATTATTATAACTCGTGGCTGTATCCGGATGCTCCTCCCCCAGCACCCTTGCCCTTATTCGCAGGCTCTTTTCATATAGTTCTTCCGCCTTCCTGTACTCTCCCTGGCTCCTATACACACCCGCCAGATTATTATAACTCCTGGCTGTATCCGGATGCTCCTCTCC
>CAJUAB010000008.1:84466-159859 GCA_910583845.1 uncultured Acetatifactor sp. | reverse complement strand
AACGGATAACACTTGATTATCCATGAACCTCATATAATCCTGATTACCCCGTATTGCTTTTCTCTTCCGCCCGATAATTTTCAATTATCGCTACCAAATATTCGAAACGGCTTAGCACTAATCCCTCATTCATTTTCACTCAACCTGATATCCACTCCCTATTCTCCCAGTGCACATATGCGGATTTACTTTCTTCCCACGCCTCCAAGCCTCAAAAAGTGCATAACACTAACCCGACATCAGCGGGCAGGGGAATGGTGAATCTGGGCGGCTTGCTGAGATAGGGTGAGATAGTCCAGCACAGGGCAGGAGAATGGAAAAAAAGCATTGACAGGGCCGGTATAATTGTATACACTTATACAGATGGAGCAATTGAAAGTTACCGTTCCCGGATCAGGCATTGAACCGCGCAGGGATGACCTGCGTGGTTCAATGGCTCTGTGCGCTTACCGGGAATATGCGGGACTTTAATCAGGAGGAGAGAATATGAGAGATAACGAAGCCTTCCAGAATCGACCGGTGACCATGAACCAGCACAATAATCTGCTGGAGATCGAGGAGCATATGTATATATTGGACGATGTGGAGAAGCCCAATGTATTTCGCAATATGTTCCCTTATTCGGAGATACCCAAGATCCCGTTCAACGACAGGATCGTGCCGCATAATATGCCCAGAGAAATATGGATCACAGATACTACTTTCCGGGACGGACAACAGTCCAGGGCTCCATATACCACGGAGCAGATCGTGACAATCTATGATTACCTGCACAGGCTGGGCGGGCCGAATGGTATGATCCGCGCCAGTGAGTTCTTTCTGTACAGCAAGAAGGACAGGGACGCAGTCTATAAATGTATGGAGAGAGGTTATCAGTTTCCGGAAGTCACCAGCTGGATTCGGGCCAGTAAGGAGGACTTCAAGCTGGTGAAGGAGATCGGTATGAAGGAGACGGGCATATTGGTGTCCTGCTCGGATTATCATATCTTTCTGAAGTTGAAGATGACCAGGCGGCAGGCCATGGAGCACTATCTGAGTGTGATCCGGGACTGCCTGGAGGAGGGGATCAGCCCCAGATGTCATCTGGAGGACATTACCAGGGCGGATATCTATGGCTATGTGGTGCCTTTTTGCCTGGAGCTTATGAAGCTCATGCGGGAATATCAGATTCCCGTTAAGGTGAGAGCCTGCGATACCATGGGCTATGGCGTCAATTATCCCGGAGCCGTAATTCCCCGGAGTGTGCAGGGAATCATCTATGCGATCCATACGCATGCGGGCGTACCCCATGAACTGATTGAGTGGCACGGGCACAATGATTTTTACAAAGCGGTGTCCAATTCCACCACAGCATGGCTTTACGGCTGCTCCGGCATAAACACCTCCCTGTTCGGAATCGGTGAGAGGACAGGCAACACGCCCCTTGAGGCCATGGTGTTTGAGTATGCCCAGCTCAAGGGGGATCTGAACGGAATGGACACCACTGTGATCACGGAGCTGGCGGAGTACTATGAGAAAGAGGTCGGTTATCAGATTCCCCCCAGAACTCCCTTTGTGGGTAAGAATTTCAATGTCACCAGAGCGGGCATCCATGCGGACGGCCTGCTGAAAAACGAGGAGATTTACAACATTTTTGACACGGAGAAATTCCTGAATCGTCCGGTGCTGTGTGCCATCTCCAACACTTCCGGCCTGGCAGGGATTGCCCACTGGATCAATACATACTATCAGTTAAAAGCGGACGCGCAGGTGGAAAAGACTTCCCCTCTGGTGAGGGATGTCAAAGCCTGGGTGGACGGGGAATATGCCCAGGGCCGTGTGACGGTGCTGACAGACGAGGAGATTGTGGAGGCCCTTAAGCGGATCTGTGCAGAAAAAGGTTATACCATTGGAGGCGGAGATGAGCAGTAAATATGATGTAAAGCAGGAGGTTACGGACAAGTTTTCCCTGCGGGGCAGAGTATTTCATAAACTCAGGGACGATATTCTGAGCGGAAAGTATGAGGAAAATGAGGAACTGAAGGAAGTGGCCATCGGTGAGGAGCTGGGGGTAAGCCGTACGCCGGTCCGGGAGGCGTTCCGGCAGCTGGAGCTGGAGGGGCTGATCCAGATTATTCCCAATAAGGGAGCTTATGTGACGGGCATTACCGAGAAGGATGTGAAGGATATTTATATGATCCGATCCCTGCTGGAAGGCCTGTGCGCCCGCTGGGCCACGGAACATATCACCAGGGAGCAAATGGAAGAGATGGAAGAAAATATTTATCTGTCCAAGTTCCACGCCCAGAAGGGGCATCTGGAGCAGCTGGCGGAGTTGGACAACCGGTTTCATGATATCATGTATGAGGCATGCAACAGCAAAATGCTGGAGCATCAGTTGAAAGATTTTCACCAATATGTGCTGCGGGTCCGGAAGAAAACCCTCGCAAACAAGAACCGCGGACCTAAGTCCAATGAAGAGCATGAGGAAATCCTGCAGGCCATTAAAGCCGGGGATGGGGACCGGGCGGAGCAGCTGGCCAACCGGCATATGATCAATGCCTATAACAATATGGTAAAGAATGGTCTGCACGAGGCATATCATGACAGCGAACCGGTATGACAGCGGACAGAGCGGTGAAAATTACGGTTTCCGGTATTGCGGGCAGTCCGGGATATGCCGGAATAAGTACAAATAGAACCTGACGCCGGACGGTGGCGCGAAAAGAAAAGTGCAGCAGGAAAATAGAAGGAGAGAATAAAACATGGAAAAAATCAGAATGACTACCCCGCTGGTGGAGATGGACGGAGATGAGATGACCCGCGTTCTGTGGCAGATGATCAAGGATGAACTGATTCTGCCCTATGTGGATCTGAAGACGGAATATTACGATCTGGGGCTGGAGCACCGCAATGAGACGGACGACCAGGTGACAGTGGATTCCGCCAACGCCACTCTGAAATACGGCGTGGCGGTAAAATGCGCCACCATCACGCCCAACGCGGCCAGAATGACGGAATATCACCTGAAGGAGATGTGGAAGAGCCCCAACGGAACCATCCGTGCTATTCTGGACGGCACGGTGTTTCGGGCACCGATTCTGATAAAAGGGATCGTACCCTATGTGAGCAGATGGAACAAGCCGATCACCATAGCCAGACATGCCTACGGGGATGTATACAAGAATACGGAGATCAGGGTGCCCGGTCCCGGTAAGGCGGAGCTGGTATTCACCGGGGAGGACGGTACCCAGATCCGGGAAACCATTCACAACTTTACCGGCGCGGGTATTTTGCAAGGCATCCACAATACGGAAAAGTCCATCTCCAGTTTCGCCCGTTCCTGCTTTAACTATGCTCTGGATACCAGACAGGATCTGTGGTTTGCCACCAAGGATACCATCTCCAAGAAGTACGACCACACCTTTAAAGATATTTTTCAGGAGATCTACGAGCAGGAGTACGCGGAGAAGTTTCAGGAACTGGGAATTGAATATTTTTACACGCTGATTGACGATGCGGTGGCCAGGGTGATCCGTTCTGAGGGCGGTTTTATCTGGGCCTGCAAAAATTACGATGGGGATGTCATGTCGGACATGGTGGCCACGGCTTACGGCGATCTGTCCATGATGACTTCCGTGCTGGTGTCTCCTGATGGGGTCTATGAGTACGAGGCGGCTCACGGCACAGTGCAGAGACATTACTACAAACATCTGAAAGGGGAGGAGACATCCACAAACGGCATCGCCACTATTTTTGCCTGGACCGGCGCCCTGAAAAAGAGAGGGGAACTGGACAATATCCCGGAGCTGACAGCCTTTGGCGAAAAGCTGGAGCAGGCCTGTGTAAAGACGGTAGAGAGTGGCAGAATGACCAGGTCCCTGGCCTCTATTTCCACCTGTGAGCACCCTGTGGTACTGAACAGCCTGGACTTCATCAAGGCCATCAGGGAGACGCTGGAAGGTCTTCTGTGAGTTTCGTGTCCTGATTTCCTCCCAATTCATTGACATATTTTTAACAGTTAGATATAATAGATACAGTTAGGCTTTTTGCTTTGGAGGATATGATGGAAGAAAAAGAGATTTCCCAGGCGGTAATCGGACGGCTGCCAAGGTACCTGCGATATCTTGGGGACCTGAGGGATGAGGGGATGGAGAGGGTTTCTTCCCAGGAACTCAGTGAGAGAATGAAAGTGACTGCCTCTCAGATCCGGCAGGACCTGAACAATTTTGGAGGCTTTGGACAGCAGGGCTACGGATATAATGTGGAATACCTGTACCGTGAGATCAGCAAGATACTGGGACTGGACCGGACACATCGCTTTATCATTATCGGCGCGGGCAATCTGGGACAGGCGTTGGGGGGATATCTGAATTTTGAGCGCAGAGGCTTTCTTTTCAGCGGGATGTTTGACAAAAATCCGGAGCTTACCGGAAAGCAGGTGCGGGGAATCCGTGTGCAGCCCATGGAAGAGATGGAGCAGTTTATCCGGGACAACGATGTGGACATAGCGGTGCTTGCCATACCCAAGGCCAGCGCCGTGGAGGTGGCGGAGCGTCTGGTACAGAACGGCATCAAGGCCATCTGGAATTTTGCCCATGTGGATCTGAACGTGCCGGAGGGCATACAGGTGGAGAATGTACACCTGTCCGACAGTCTGATGAAACTGTCCTACAATATTAACAGATACCTTCAGGAAAACGAGAGGTAAAATCAAAGTTTTTATATCCAGAATCTTCGCGAAGCGCGGATTCTATGTTCAAGAAGGGACGGATGCGTGGTGGGAGACAAGTCAGAGGTATATGAGCAGGCTCTGGCAGGAAAGAAAGTGCCGGTGTTGACGCTGGATAACAAATGGTATAAGCTGTTTACGGATCTGGCCGAGCTGCCAAAGATTCAGGCACAGGAGAAAAAGCTCAATGAGCTGGTGCAGCGTCAGGGGCAGCTCAATGTGGATGCCAAGAACGTCAGAAAGCTGAAAAAGAAGCTGATGGATGAGATTGTGCCCATGGCGAACGAACTGGAGCAGAAGTACAGCAAAACGCTGGAAAAAAAGCTCGATGAAAACAAACGGCTGATTGAAGAGTGCAACGAAAAGCTGGAGGATTACCAGGACGAACTGCTGGAACTGCCCCAGCAGATCGAGAAAGCCAACCATGCCCTTATGCTGTCCACCATGAAATATTGTTATGAGAGCATGCAGGAGAACACGCAGCAGATTGTGGAGATTGCGCAGTGGGTGAAATATATCCGCGTTGAACTCAAAAAGAATCTGGTCCGCAAACAGGAGATGGAATACCAGAACAGACAGATTTATTCCTATATGCACGACCTGTTTGGAGCGGAGGTAATCGACCTGTTTGACATGCAGTACGATCCTCTGGCCGCAGGGCAGAAGAAGGCGGCAGACAATGGAGCCGGGGCAGGGAAAAAATAGGAGCTGAAAGAGCTATAGGGGAGGGACTGTCGCGCAGTGACGGTCCTCCCTGTTCGTTTGGGGGATACTGCGCTTATGTGAGGGAATACATCTGTATATTCGGAAAGGAATGGCAAAACAGTGAAATACGTGGTAGATGCCCGGGAGATGAAACTTTTTGAGGAGACAGTCATAGAAATGATGGGGATACCGTCACTGGTGCTGATGGAGAGGGCGGCATTGGCTGTGGCAGCGGAGATTCAGGCTTACGCCGGGACAAGGCTGCTTCGCGAGGAGGAAAAAAGTCTTCTGGTGGTGGCTGGCAGCGGCAACAATGGGGCGGATGGACTGGCCCTGGCCAGGATCATGTCAGCCGAGGGCTGGCAGGTGACCGTCTATCCGGTGGGCGCTGGCGGACACTGCACCCGGGAATGGGAGAGACAGCATAAAATTATGGGATATTATCCGGTGCAGGAGGTCAGTAACTGGCCCCATGAAGAATATACTGTAATGGTGGATGCTCTTTTCGGCATAGGGCTGTCACGACCGGTACAGGGCGAATACGCGGAGATCATCAGGGAGATGAACCGCAGGAAGGGCTTTAAGCTGTCCGTGGATGTGCCCAGCGGCATACATGCGGCCACGGGCAAAGTTATGGGGGTGGCCGTGAGGGCGGATCTGACCGTGACATTTGGCTGGGCCAAAAAAGGTCTGCTCTTTTATCCGGGCGCAGAGTACGTCGGACGGCTGGCCGTCAGGGAAATCGGCATTGACAGGGTCTGTTTTGAGGCGGCGAGGGAAAAGCCGGGCATGTTTTACTATGATGAGCCGGTGGGGAAACTTATGCCCCCCAGACGCGCCGACGGGCATAAGGGATCTTTTGGAAAAGTGCTGCTGATCGCCGGATTCGATCAGATGCCGGGGGCGGCGGTGCTTTCTTCCAGGGCGGCGTACCGTGCCGGGGCAGGTATGGTGAAGGTGGTATGTCCGGAAGAAAACAGGGGTATCTTGCAGACAGCCATACCGGAAGTCCTCTGGACGCCGCCCCAGGACTGGCGGGCGGGTTGTGAGTGGGCCGATGTGATTGCCATTGGGCCGGGATTGGGAAAAAACAGTAGGGTTAAGGAGATTCTGACGGGCGTACTGGCGGAGACCAGTCTTCCGGTGGTCCTGGACGCGGACGCGCTCAATCTGATTGCCGGAGACATGAGTTTACAGATTTTGACTGCCGATCAGGGGAAGGCGGGGAGAGCATTGGTGCTGACACCCCATGAGGGAGAACTGTCCAGACTCAGCGGCAAGACGCTGGAGCAGGTTACAGAGGACAGAGAACACGCGGCCAGAATACTTTCCAGAGACCTCCACTGTGTTCTGGTCTGTAAGGGGGCCAGAACATTGGTGTGCAGAGAGCATGGGGAGAACTGCGTGAATCTGACTGGGGACAGCGGCATGGGAACCGCCGGCAGCGGCGATGTGCTCACCGGCGTGATAGCGGCCCTGCTGGCCCAGGGGGCGGATGCCTTTTCCGCCGCCAGCGTGGGCGTATATCTGCACGGTCTGGCAGGGGAGAAGGCGGCGCTGCATAGCAGCAGCTACGGCCTGACCGCCGGAGAGCTGGCGGATGCCGTGGGGGAGGCCATCGCCGGAGAAGCCGGGTACGCGGAACTATAAACAGCATGTTTCCGGAAAGCACACAGCGCCATGCCGTGGTGCCCCAAGGAGCCGCGACATGGGGCAGGAGGAAGGTGTGGTGTAGGAAACATGCGGAACTATAATATAGAAGAGGAAGGAATCATGGATAGCAGAGAGTGGGAATACAGCAGAGTGTACGCGCAGATTGACCTGGACGCCGTCACCGCCAATCTGGAGCAGATCGGTCTGCGGACCGGGCCCGGGGCAAAAGTTCTGGCCGTGGTGAAGTGCGATGGCTACGGTCATGGCAGTGTGCCCATCGCCAGAGCCATAGAAGACATGGAGACCGTGGGGGGATACGCCACTGCCACGGCGGAGGAAGCCGTGGAACTGCGTCAGGCGGGGATTCGAAAACCCATACTGATTCTGGGCTATACTTTTCCCTATGCCTATGAGGAGCTGATTCGCCGGGAGGTGCGCATGACCGTATTCCGGGAGGATACCCTGGAACAACTGGAGAGAGCGGCAAAACATGTGGGAGCGAAGGCTATCGTGCATGTGAAGGTGGATACGGGAATGGGAAGAGTGGGCATACAGCCCAGGGAGGAAAATCTGGACTTTTTGCAGCGGATCGCGGATTCCGATGATCTGGAACTGGAGGGCATCTTCACCCATTTTGCCAAGGCGGATGAGCGGGATCTGGGTTATACCCTGGAGCAGATGAAGCGTTTCGGACAGTTTGTGGCCATGGCGGAGGCCAGGCTGGGAAAGCGCGTTCCCTGCTGCCATGCCGCCAACAGCGCGGGAATCGTCCGGATGAAGGAGGCTCATCTGGACCTGGTCCGGGCGGGGATCATTCTATATGGTCTGTACCCCTCGGAGGAGATGGCCGGAGAGGCGCAGTGGCTGCGGCCAGCCCTGTCGCTGCACAGTCATCTGGTCTATGTGAAGGAGGTAGAGCCGGGGCAGAGCATCAGCTACGGGGGCACTTTCACCGCGAAGGAGCGGATGCGGGTGGGCACGGTACCTGTTGGGTACGGGGACGGCTACCCCCGGAGCCTATCGGGAAAGGGCAGTGTCCTGATCCGGGGAAGACGGGCTGCCATATTGGGCAGAGTGTGCATGGATCAGCTGATGGTGGATCTCTCAGCCCTGCCGGAGGCGGCGGAAGGAGATCCGGTGGTGCTGCTGGGCCGGGACGGCCGGGAGGAAATTACGGCGCAGGAACTGGGGAATCTGTCGGGCCGTTTCAATTATGAACTTATGTGTGATCTGAGTCCCCGCGTTCCCCGGGTCTATCTGAGGAACGGCCAGCTGCTGGACCGGACGCGTTCCTGACAGCGGCACAATCCGTGCTCCGGGAGGACCATGGTCCCGGGGCAAGCAAAGTTTTTGCCGCGTCTGTATACCTTGAGAAGAAATGGAAATACTCAGAGTAAATGATAAATTCGAGAGGTATCAGGAAATGAAAAGAGGAGATATTTTTTATGCGGATCTGCGGCCTGTGATAGGCTCTGAACAGGGGGGGATCAGACCGGTGCTGATCATACAGAACGACGTGGGCAACCGGCACAGTCCCACAGTGATCTGCGCGGCCATCACCTCCAAGATGAACAAGGCGAAGCTCCCCACCCATATTGAACTGAGCGCGCAGGACTATGACATGGATAAAGATTCCGTGATTCTGCTGGAGCAGCTGCGCACCATCGACAAGAAGCGCCTCAAGACAAAAGTCTGTCATCTGGAGGGGGAAATCATGCGGAAAGTCAACAGGGCGTTGATGATCAGTCTGGAACTGGATACATAAAAAGCGACTGTTCCTTGACGAATAGAGTGAATAATGGTATGATTAACAGCATCTGATATGCAATTTTATGATAAAGGAGTGATTGGGAAATGGACGACAGTGGGCCCACTGCCAGTATATTTTTTGTGATTCTAGTATTGATCGATATGTTTTTCCATGGTTTTGGCGAAGCGGTGGAACAGCTGGGGATCAAGGATGTGGAGAAAAGAGCTGTGGAGGAGAAGGACCGCCGTTCACAGAGGCTCCTGAAAATATTACAGGACCCGACCCGGTATATCAATTCCATGCAGCTGATCATCACCCTGAACAATGTGCTCATAGGCGGTGTGTACCTGGGAATCTGGCTGCAGAAGGTACGGGGTTTTCTGGAAGGATTTGCCCAGCGGAATCTGGCGGAGAAAGTCGCGATTCCTCTGGCGGTGATCACTGCGTTCTCCGCGGTTGTCACCATGGTCTTTCTGCTGTACATATTGCTCACCTTCGGCGTGCTTCTACCCAAAAAAATCGCCAGGCGTCTGCCGGAGAAATGGGCTTACGCCAGCATAGGCATCGTGTATGTGGTGATGAAGCTGCTGACTCCCTTCACCGGGCTGGTGACCTTGTCCGCCAATCTGATCCTGCGGATTTTCGGCGCGAAGAATGTGGGAGACTTGGCTGATGTCACAGAGGAAGAGATCATCAATATGGTCAACGAGGGACATGAGCAGGGCATCATACAGGCCAGCGAGGCGGAGATGATTTCCAATATCTTTGAGTTCGGGGATAAGGAAGCGCAGGACATCATGACCCATCGGAACAATATCGTGGCGCTGGACGGTTCCATGCCCTTACAGGACGCGCTGGATTTTCTGGCGGAGGGAAAGAACAGCCGTTACCCGGTATATGAGGAAAACATGGATCATATTGTGGGCATTCTCTATCTGAAGGACGCGCTGCGGTATCATCACACGCAGGACAAGCAGTTTTGCAGCATCGGACAGCTGGATGATCTGCTGCGGGAGCCGGTGTATATTCCCCAGACCAGGAATATTGACGAGCTGTTCCGCCAGATGCAGTCGGGCAAGCTGCAGATGGTGATTGTGGTGGACGAATACGGGCAGACAGCGGGTCTGGTGACCATGGAGGATATACTGGAGGAAATTGTGGGCAACATCCTGGATGAATATGACGAAGAGGAGGCTTTCATCGAGGAAAAGGGAAATGATGAATATGTTATAGAAGGGAAAACGCCTTTGGAGGATCTGGAGGAGCGGTTTCATATCTCTTTTCACGAGGAGGATTTCGAGACGCTCAACGGATTTCTGATCTCCAGGATGGACAAGATTCCCGATGAGGACGAGGAGTTTGAAATCTCTGTGGACGGCTATCATTTTAAGGTTCTGTCCGTGGAAAATAAGATGATTCACAGTGTGCTGGTGACCAAAATGCCGGAGGAGACCGTTCTGGATTCAGAGGAGGCGGTGCTTCCTACAGGGAAGGCCCCGGAGGGAGGGGCGCAGCAATAAGCGGAAAGAGGCACTGGACTGAAAAGGAGAAGAGAGATGTCAGGACATTCTAAATTTGCGAATATCAAACATAAGAAGGAGAAAAATGACGCGGCAAAGGGGAAGATCTTTACCATTCTCGGGCGTGAGATCGCCGTGGCGGTAAAGGAGGGCGGTCCGGACCCGAATAACAATTTCAAGCTGGCCACGGTGATCGCCAAGGCCAAGTCCAACAATATGCCGAACGATACCATTGAGCGGGGAATCAAGAAGGCTGCCGGGGACGTGGGCAATGTGAATTATGAATATATTACCTACGAGGGCTACGGACCGGGCGGAACGGCGATCATTGTGGATACCCTTACGGACAATAAGAACCGCACTGCTGCCAATGTGAGAAGCGCTTTCACCAAGGGGCAGGGAAATGTGGGGACTCCCGGCTGTGTGTCCTTTATGTTTGACAGGAAAGGCCAGATCATCATTGACCGGGAAGAATGCGACATGGAGTTTGACGATCTGATGATGACCGCGCTGGATGCAGGCGCGGATGACATCTCGGAGGATGAAGACAGTTTTGAGATACTTACCGACCCCGATTCCCTGGAGACGGTCCGGAAGGGACTGGAGGAGGCGGGTGTTCCCATGATCAGCGCGGAAGTCACCATGCTGCCCCAGAATTATGTGACATTGACGGACGAGACGGCCATCAAGAATCTCACCAGGATTCTGGACATTCTGGAGGACGATGATGACGTACAGAATGTATACCACAACTGGGATGAGTGAGAACAGAGTCTGAAACAGCATGCTTCCAGAAAGCACACGAATCCATGTCCGGACGTCCGCATGCGTCCGGAATGATTTTAAACAGGCTCTAATTCGGAGGGATGAGCATGGACAGACTGGCAATTGTAGTTCCCTGTTATAATGAAGAAGAGGTGCTGAAGATTGCCTCAGGGGCTCTGCGGGAGGTACTTCGCGATCTTGCGGCCAAGAACAAAATCGCCCCGGACAGTTTTATTCTGTTTGTCAATGACGGCAGCAGGGACAGAACCTGGGAACTGATCGAGGAGGAACACAGGCTGTATCCGGACCAGATCCGCGGTGTGAAGCTGGCCGGTAATGTGGGACATCAGTTCGCTTTGACGGCAGGGCTTCTGACGGCCATGGAGCGCAGCGATGTGACGGTATCCATAGACGCGGACTTGCAGGACGATGTGGCTGTGATCGAGGAGATGATCGACAAATTCCATCAGGGCAGCGATATTGTTTACGGCGTCCGCAGGGAGAGGAAAAGCGACACCTTCTTCAAACGGACCACGGCGCAGGCATTCTATAAGCTGATGGCACTGATGGGCGTCAGAACGGTCTATAACCATGCCGACTTCCGGCTGATGTCAAAGCGGGCGGTGGAACACTTCTCCAGATTCAAGGAGACCAATCTTTTTCTGCGGGGGATGATGCCGCTGATTGGCTATCAGACGGACAGTGTCTATTATGACAGAAAGGAACGGGTGGCGGGAGAGTCCAAATACCCGCTGAAAAAGATGCTGGCCCTTGCGTTCAACGGCATTTCTTCTTTCAGCGTAAAGCCGATCAGCATGATCCTGGGGCTGGGATTGTTTATCATTATCTGTTCCATGCTGGCGGCGGTATACGCGTTGATTTCCTACTTTACAGGCAGCGTGGTGCCGGGCTGGACATCCCTGATCCTGTCCATCTGGTTCCTGGGTGGGTTGCAGCTTATGGCGATCGGCATGGTGGGCCAGTATATCGGAAAGATTTATATGGAGGTAAAGCAGCGTCCCCGATACAATATTGAGAAGATACTGGAGTGCGACAGCCCGGTGAAGGAGCAGGATAAGCAGGATGAACTATAGGAAGAATGCCGTAAGCTATGGAATATGGGCACTGTATCTGATGTGCATGGGCGTCGTGTTTTCCTTTATGGGTATGGCAGTGGGGCATCAGAGCGCAGGGATTCCCTACACGGCGCTCACGGTTCTGGTGCTTGCCGCAGGGGTGCTTTTTCTGGCGTATTTTCTGATAAAGCGATTCAGCGCGCGGATCGGAAAGCTGGACCCAGGCAGGGCCGTTCTGGCGGAAGGAATCGCGGTGGCCGCATTTCTGGCTGTGGGAATGATTCTGCGTCTGGCCGCAATGGAAGGTGCCGGAGAGGAGGCCGCCTATTATGAGGTTGCCAAGGTCACCGAAGAGGGAATGCGCGTCCAGCTGGTACAGGGCAGCGTATATTACTATCTTTGCCTGCTGAATCTGCTCTTCCGTCTGGTGGGCAACAAGTGGACCGCAGGCATTGTGTTGCAGATCATTTTACAGACGCTGGGGAGCGCCACGGCTTATTTTGCCGTGAGATGTCTGGCTGGCAGAGGGCCGGCGCTGGTGTCTCTGTCCTTTCTGACGCTGGCACCCGGCTCCGTCAGAGAAGGGATAACATATTCCCCCAAAATGCTGTATTTCTGCGTCTATGTGCTGATTCTGCTGGTGATCGCGCTGTATCTTGGGCGGAGCGTCAAGCCCGGAGGCGAAGCCCTTACCTGGATGCTGGCCCCGCTGTGCGGCGCGCTCACGGCCTTTGCGGGGTATATGGATATTGTGGGTTTTACATTGGCAATTCCGCTGCTTGGCCTGCCGGTTCTAAAGCGGGAGCGGCGGGATACACTGCGGTGGACGGCGCAGCTTTTGCTTTCCATACTGGCTATGGCAGGTGTATTCTGCGCGCTTGTGCTGCTGGACAGTTCCATGAGCGGCAGTACCTTTGAACGGGTGCTGGGAGCCTGGGGTGTCACATATGGCCCAAAGGGGGCGGACTACAGCTTCTTTTTTCAGGAGGGCGGCTATGAGACCATTCTGCTGCTGATGATGATGGCGCTGGGGGTTTTTACCTTTATGCGCAGGAAGAACGAGGAGAGGTTTTCTCCCTGGATCATACTGGTGCTGGCGATCACGTTGATGCGGGTGCTGGGGATCGTGACTCCCAATATGAACGGCAGCTTTCAGATGTTTTTTGCCATGACGGGACTGGCCGGAGTGGCTTTCTGCGAATTGTTTGTCCGGGATGGCGGAAGAACACAGGAGAGTGTGGGCCCCGGGGAGACGGCAGCGGAGGATTCAGGAGGGGGACAGGGAGTGGCGGCGGCAGAAGGGCCTGTGCCCCGGGAAAACAAAGCAGAGAACAGTACGCCGGGATCTGCGGTGCTTACAGCGGAGGAAAAGAGAGTGAGGACTGAGAAGAAACAGGATGAACCCAGGCAGGTGCAGCTGATTGAGAATCCCCTGCCTCTGCCCAAAAAACACGTGAAAAAGGTAATGGATTATCCCATTACGCCCGATGCGTCCCAGATGCATTACGACGTCGAGGTGGACCCCAACGATAATTTTGATTTTTGATCAGGGAAACACGCTCTGATGGAAAAATTTGACGCTTGTCAGGTATTCCCCGGGAGAATGAAAACAGCATATCTGGTTACTATAAGAGAAGAACCGTGCAGGTTCTTTTCTTAATGTCATGGTGGACCGTACAGGCATATGACGGCAGTTTTCCGGAGATTGGGGGATCATTATGGGTGACAGAGACGATAAAAGTAAACGCATGGAAAAAGAAGAGCATCAGGACGAGCGCATTGAGAAAATCGGGCAGTTGACCCTGAATCAGAACGCGGAGCATAAAAATATCCATTTGCTTTCGATTATCGGTGAGATTGAGGGGCATGACAATCTGTCCGGCAATTCCAAGACCACAAAATATGAACATATTCTGCCTCAGCTGGCCGCCATAGAGGACAGCCGGGAGATCGACGGTGTGCTGGTGATCCTGAACACCATGGGCGGGGACGTGGAAGCGGGACTGGCGATCGCGGAGATGCTGGCCTCCCTGAGCAAGCCCACGGTATCCCTGGTGCTGGGAGGGAGCCATTCCATCGGTGTGCCCATCGCCGTCAGCACCCGGTATTCCTTTATTGTACCCACGGGAACCATGGTAATTCATCCCGTGCGCATGAATGGCACCGTGATCGGCGTTCCCCAGACCTTCGATTACTTTAAGCAGATACAGGACCGGATCACGGGATTTGTCTGCAGCCACTGCAGCATCGGCCAGGAGCGTCTGGAGAATCTGATGATGGAGACAGGAATGCTCACCAAGGATGTGGGCACTATACTGGTGGGCCAGGAGGCGGTAAAAATGGGGATTATCAACGAAGTAGGCGGCATAGACAAAGCCGTGAGAAAGCTCCATGAACTGATGCGGGAAAGCGGCGGCGAAGAAGCGAGGATGGGCAGTGTCTAAAATTAAGGATGACAAGAGGCAAAGGAAATGCTATAATAGTATTTGTTTGTTCAGAATGAATCATGACAGTTCTGGACTCCTGAGAAGGAAAAATGCAATAGGAGTATGATGAGATGGCAAATTCATCAGGCAAAAGGGCATCCTCTCCGGCGGGCAAGCGCGGCGGCAAGAAGTCGTCCGGCTCCGGCAGGAAGGGCAGTGCCCCTACATATGATTATGAAAAAGAAAGCGAATTACTTCACGAGATAGGTTTGATTATATTTTTCATCCTTATGGTGATTTTGTTTTTGTGCAATTTCGGCATCATAGGCCCGGTGGGTGACGCGATCAGCGGGGCCCTGTTCGGGCTGTTCGGACTGACTTCTTATGCGGTGCCTGTGCTTTTGTTTGTGGCGGTGTCCTTCTGGTACGCCAATTCCGGCAATCCCAACGCGCTGCGCAAGCTGATTTCAGGGGGGGTGCTGTTTCTGATGATTGGCGTGGTATGTGAACTGTTTGCGCATAACAGCCTCTCTCTGGAGAAATATGACATCCGGCAGATCTTTGAGACGGCCAGGGCCGAGAGGACCGGCGGCGGTGTACTGGGCGGCAGCCTGGCTTATCTGCTGCACCATTATCTGGAAACCATAGGAACGGTGCTGGTGGTCCTTCTCTGTGGTGCCATCAGCTTTATCCTGATGACGGAGCGTTCCCTGATCAGCGGTGTGAAGAGCGGCGGCTCCCGGATGCTTCAGCGCACCCGGGAGGATTCTCAGAGGCGGAGGGAGTATGCCAGACAGCGCCGGGAAGAGCAGGAGGAAGAGTATCTCAGCCGCCGGGAGGAGCGTCAGGAAGCGGACAGGCTTCGCCGGGAGGAGCGTCAGGAGGCGGACAGACTGCGGAGGGAGGAGCGCCAGGAGGCGGAGAGGCTTCGCCGGGAACAGCGTCAGGAAGCGGAGAGGCTTCAACAGGAGGAGCAGGAACAGGTCAGGGTCAGGCGGGAGGAAGAACGTCGCCGGAAGACGGCGGAGAGGGGAAGCAGCCGACAGCAGCGCCGGGAGGAGAAGGAGACGGAGCGGATTCTGCGCATGGACAGAAAGGTGTCCGGCGTAATTCTGGACACGGCTATTATTCGGGAAAACGAGGAGCGCAGACGTGACGATATCCATGAGATCATGTGGAATGAGAACATGGAGGAGAACGGTACCCGGGAGGCGGAGATGGATGGGACGGATCAGCCGGAGCCCGCGGACAGCGGAACTTCCGGGAGTATATTTGATTTTGACAACATACGGATACGCAGCGCGCACCAGCTGACGATTGACGGGACGGAGGAGGAAGGGGAAGGGCCGGAACCCTTCTATTCCACGCTGGATATGGAAGATTCCGTGCCGGGAAATCCTTTGCGCGACGCTTCGACCGAAGCAGTCAATCCTCTTTCTCCCCCCCTGCCTGGAAGCGACAGGGGCGAAAACGGGAATTTTGAAGACATGCAGGCGGAGGAGGGACAGGAGATCCGAATCCATCGGGAGGATATTGCGGAGCAGTCTTCGCGGCGCGGTAAACCTGCGGCGCGTCTCAATGAGGAGGCTCAGAGTCAGGATACAGTGACCGAACAGGTCAATAAGGATATCCGGAATACAGCGGAAGGCCAGACGGCCGCGCCGCCCAAACCCTACATGTTTCCGCCCATTTCCCTGTTGCAGAAGGGCAAGGGAGGCGGCAAGGATACCACACAGGAATTGAAAGCCACGGCTATGCGTCTGCAGCAGACGCTGGAAAACTTTGGCGTCAGAGTCACGATCACCGACATCAGCCAGGGCCCCAGTGTTACCCGGTACGAATTGCAGCCGGAGCAGGGAGTCAAGGTCAGTAAGATCGTAAGTCTTACCGATGATATCAAGCTGAATCTGGCGGCGACGGATATCCGGATCGAGGCACCCATACCGGGCAAGGCAGCCATCGGTATCGAGGTGCCCAACAAGGAAAATATGGCCGTGGCCCTGCGGGATTTGCTGGAGAGCAGGGAGTTCAGGGAATTTCCCTCCAATCTGGCTTTTGCCGTGGGCAAGGATATCGGGGGACAGACGGTGGTGTCGGACATTGCCAAAATGCCGCACATGCTGATCGCGGGCGCCACCGGTTCAGGTAAGTCCGTGTGTATTAACACACTGATCATGAGTATCCTGTACAAGGCGCATCCGGACGATGTGAAGCTGATTATGGTGGACCCCAAGGTGGTGGAGCTCAGTGTCTACAACGGGATTCCGCATCTGTTGATCCCGGTGGTGACAGACCCCAAGAAAGCATCCGCCGCCCTGCACTGGGGGGTGGCGGAGATGACAGACCGATACAAGAAATTTGCGGATTTCAATGTGCGCGATATGAAGGGCTACAACAAAAAGGTGGAGGCCATGCGGGAGAGTGATCCCGAAGCCCCGGCCAAGCTGCCGCAGATTGTCATTATCGTGGACGAGCTGGCGGATCTGATGATGGTGGCACCCGGTGAGGTGGAGGAGTCCATCTGCCGTCTGGCCCAGCTGGCCAGAGCGGCGGGTATCCATCTGATTATCGCGACACAGCGTCCCAGTGTGGATGTCATCACCGGACTGATCAAGGCAAATATGCCCAGCCGGGTGGCTTTTTCCGTTTCCAGCGGCGTGGATTCCCGTACCATTCTGGATATGAACGGAGCTGAAAAACTGCTGGGAAAGGGGGATATGTTGTTTTATCCCCAGGGATATTCCAAACCGGCCCGGGTACAGGGGGCCTTTGTGTCGGACAAGGAAGTGTCTGATGTAGTGGATTTCCTGAAAAATCAGGTGCTTGGCAATACATATGCCGCCGATGTGGAGGAGCAGCTAAAGAGTATGGGCGGCTCCGGAGGACCCGGAGGCGCGGAGGAGAGAGACGAGTATTTTGAGGAGGCCGGGCGATTTATCATAGACAAGGACAAGGCCTCCATCGGCATGTTGCAGCGAGCCTTCAAAATCGGCTTTAACCGTGCGGCGAGAATCATGGAGCAGCTTCACGATTATGGCGTGGTGGGGGAAGAGGAGGGAACCAAACCCCGCAAAATTCTGATGAGCACGGAGGAATTTGAGCAGCTGCTGGAAGAGATCTAAGCATGTGTGGGATTGTAAAACAGGTGGAACTCTGAAAACAGCATGATTCCTGTAATCATGGATTGCGGGGAACATGCCAACGCTATATAAGCAGAAAGAGGTAATCATGAAAACAGACATTCAGATTGCGCAGGAGGCAGTGCTCCTGCCTGTCACGGAGGTGGCGGAGCGGGCAGGGATTCCCCGGGAGGAACTGGAACTGTATGGCAGGTACAAGGCGAAGATTTCCGAACCCTTTCTAAAGGAGATTCAGGATCGTCCCAACGGCAGGCTGATTCTGGTGACGGCCATCAATCCCACTCCGGCCGGGGAGGGAAAGACCACAGTCACCGTGGGGCTGGGGGAGGCCTTCGGCCAGCTGGGAAAAAAGGCGGTGATTGCCCTGCGGGAGCCTTCTCTGGGCCCCTGCTTCGGAATCAAGGGTGGCGCGGCCGGGGGAGGCTACGCCCAGGTGGTGCCCATGGAGGATCTGAACCTGCATTTCACCGGGGATTTTCATGCCATTACCAGCGCCAACAATCTGCTTTCGGCGCTGCTGGACAATCATATCCAGCAGGGCAACGAGCTGCGAATTGACACCCGCCAGGTGGTGTGGAAGCGCTGTCTGGATATGAACGACCGTGTGCTGCGCAATATCGTGGTGGGCATGGGAAGTAAGGCAGACGGTGTGGTCAGGGAGGATCATTTTGTGATCACGGTGGCCTCCGAGATTATGGCCATTCTGTGTCTGGCTGTGGATATGAGGGATCTGAAGGAAAGATTATCCCGGATTGTGGTGGCTTACAACTATGACGGGGAACCAGTGACCGCAGGACAGCTACAGGCTGTGGGAGCCATGGCCGCGCTGCTGAAGGATGCCTTGAAGCCCAATCTGATCCAGACGCTGGAGCACACACCGGCGCTGGTGCATGGCGGGCCGTTCGCGAACATTGCCCACGGCTGTAACTCTGTGATCGCCACCGGGGCGGCGCTCAAGATGGCGGATTACTGTATCACCGAGGCCGGATTCGGCGCGGATCTGGGCGCGGAAAAGTTTTTTGACATCAAGTGCCGCAAGGCGGGATTCGCGCCGGACGCCGTGGTGCTGGTGGCCACCGTACGAGCCTTGAAATATAACGGCGGCGTACCGAAGGCAGAGCTTTCCACGGAGAATCTGGAGGCTTTGGAAAAGGGAATTGTCAATCTGGAAAAGCATATTGAAAATCTACAGAAATACGGTGTGCCTGTGGTGGTGGCGCTGAATGCTTTCACGGCGGATACGGAGGCTGAAACCGCCTATGTAAAGCGCTTCTGTGAGGCGAGGGGCTGTGAATTTGCTCTGGCGAGAGTGTGGGAGCAGGGCGGCAGGGGCGGCATAGAACTGGCGGAGAAGGTTCTGCGGACCCTGGAGCGGAAGGAGAGTCATTTTACGCTGCTCTATGAGGACAGTTTGCCCCTCCGGGAAAAAATTGTCAAAGTGGCCACGGAGATTTACGGGGCTGGAAAGGTGCGTTTTGCCCCGGCGGCTCTGAAACAGCTGGAGCGTCTTGAGGAGCTGGGATATGGGGAACTGCCGGTCTGTATGGCCAAAAATCAGTACTCTCTGTCGGATGACCCGACGCTGCTTGGCAGGCCTGAGAATTTTGAGATGAATATCCGGGAGGTCTATGTGTCCGCGGGGGCAGGCTTTGTGGTGGTGCTGACAGGAGCGGTGGTAACCATGCCGGGACTGTCTAAAAAGCCTGCCGCCTACGGCATTGATGTAAACGAGGAAGGCATGATTACCGGATTATTTTAAGGGGCGCAAGGAAGATAAAAAGGAAATCCGGTCTTTCGGGAGTATAATAAAGGAGAATGTATGACACAGATTATTGACGGAAAGAAGATCAGCGCGGAGATCAAGGACGAACTGAAGGAGCAGGTGGAAGCATACAGGGCTCAGGGGAGGGAGATCTGCCTTGCTGTGATACAGGTGGGTGATGACCCGGCTTCCTGTGTGTATGTGCGGAACAAGAAGAAAGCATGTGAGTATGTCGGCATCAGATCCTTGTCCTACGAACTGCCCGGCGAGACCGCGGAGGAAGAGCTTCTGTCCCTGGTGGAGGAATTGAATGCAAGGGCGGATGTGAACGGGATTCTGGTACAGCTTCCTCTTCCGGAGCAGATCAATGAGGAGAAGGTATTGAATGCCATCAGCCCGCTTAAGGACGTGGATGGTTTTCATCCCATGAATGTGGGGGCGCTGTGTATCGGGAAACAGGGGTTTGTGTCCTGTACGCCCGCCGGGGTGATTCAGCTGCTCAAGCGTTCCGGCATCTCCATAAGCGGTAAAGAGTGTGTGGTGGTGGGGCGCAGCAATATTGTAGGGAAACCTATGGCGCTGCTGCTTCTGCGGGAAAACGGCACTGTGACGGTGGCCCACAGCCGGACGGCGGATCTGAAGGAGGTCACCCGCCGGGCGGATATTCTGGTGGTGGCGGTGGGCAGGCCCCGGATGATCACCGCGGAATATGTCAAGGAAGGGGCGGTTGTCATTGACGTGGGAATCCACAGGGATGAAAACAACAAACTGTGCGGAGATGTGGACTATGCTTCCGTGGCTTCCCGCTGTAGTGCCATCACCCCTGTTCCCGGCGGCGTGGGCCCGATGACCATAGCCATGTTGATGAAAAACTGTGTGGAGAGCATACTGCTGCAGGAAACCTGAAACGGATGGAGGCACAGCGCGGAATTTACCCGTTGGACACCGGGAACTGTGCGGAAGGAAAGGGCAGAGTAATTTTTATGAATTGTCCGAAATGCGGAACAAAAATAGAAGAGGGTTCGCTATACTGTACGGCCTGTGGGGAAGATATCCATATCGTGCCTGATTTTGAATCCGAAGTGGAACAGAGCATGCAGGACACGCTGGAGCAGATCGCGGAAGAATTACAGGATTCCCCGAAGGCTGATACGCCAGAGAAAAAACCGCAGAGGAAAAAGGGATATCTGGGATGGCTGACAGGTGTCTTTTTTCTGGTTATCATGATTCTGGCAGGCGTAATTATCGGCGCTCTGTATCATATGGAACATTCTGTGGAATATCAGATGGCCCGGGCTGCGGAATGTGTCGCAAAACAGAATTATCAGCAGGCGGTGGATTACTATCTGCGCGCTCTGGAGCTGGGCAATACAGACCAGGAACTGGGGTTTGCCCTGGCGGATTGCTATTATGCCATGGACGATGTGGGCGGTTACGAGAGTCAGCTGCTGCGTATGATTGACGGCGGACTGCTGGACCAGAAGCAGCTGGAAAGAGCCTATTCCCAGCTGATCCAGTCATATCGGGGAAGAAATGATTACCAGACGATTGACAGTCTGCTCAATAGCTGTGATAATGATGTTATCCGGAGCACATACCAGAATCTCCAGGCCCGGGCGCCGGAGTTCGGTTTTGAGGAGGGCTACTATCAGGAGATTCTGCCCTTGAAACTCAGTTCCAACACGGCGGGAACCATTTACTATACCCTGGACGGGTCGGAGCCTGACGAGAACAGTCCGATATACACGGCACCGATTTTTCTGGACAACGGAGAGCACACGGTCAAGGCTGTGTTTGTGAACCAATATGGGCTGGTCAGCGACGTGGTCACCAAGCGTTACCAGATTGAAATACAGATCCCGGTCGCGCCCGATGTGACAACAGCCAGCGGCGAATACAGCAGTCCCACCCTGATTAAAATAAACTGTGAAGAAGAGGATATGATTTACTACACCACGGACGGCACGACTCCCACGGATAATTCCACCAGATACACGGGACCGGTTCCCATGCCGCTGGGGGATTCCGTATACAATTTCGCGATTATAGAGGAGGGAGGTATCGTGGGGGAGGTGGCCCAGCGCTCGTACAGCCTGCGGTTAAACACGGAGATCACGGTGGATACCGCCACTATAACCGTATATAATGAAATGCTGCGGACGGGGAGAATTGTAAATTATGAGGGATTTGCAGGGGAAAACGGTGTATATCAGTACCAGCTCCAATATCCGCTGACGGTGGGCGGAGAGGATTTCTATATATTTGCCGAACTGCATGTGGACGAAGGGGGAGGCAGCATCCGGACGGGCAGTTATTATGCGGTGCATGTGTATAACGGGATCTGCTACAAGCTCCTGGTAGATGAGGCGGGGAATTACAGCATAGCCGAGATTCCGTAGTACAGTATGGCCCGCCTGTATCGGCGGGGATTTGCGGATCTGAAAGAGTCCGGAATTTTTAAAGTTTGGAGAACAATAAATCCGCGAAGGAGCCGTATCCATAGGAACCATCGCAAAGCGATTTCATTTAGGAGGATTGTATGTACAGAATTGTGAGAGCAGAGGAACTTACCACAAACATCTATCTGATGGAGGTGGAGGCGGAGAGGGTGGCAAAATACTGTCAGCCCGGACAGTTCGTAATTGTTCGGACAGATGAGGCAGGAGAGAGGATTCCCCTGACAATCTGTGATTATGACAGAGAGAAGGGAACGGTAACCATCGTGTTTCAGATTGTGGGCGCATCTACCCAGATGATGTCCGCCCTGAAAGCGGGGGACAGCTTTCATGACTTTGTGGGTCCTTTGGGCTGCGCGTCCGAGTTTGTGGGAGAGGACCCGGAGAGCCTGAAAAGCAGGAAAATCCTGTTTGTTGCAGGAGGAGTGGGTGCCGCGCCGGTGTATCCTCAGGTGAAATGGCTTCATGAGCATGGAATTGCCGCGGATGTAATCGTGGGCAGCAAAACCAAAGATCTGCTGATTCTGGAGAAAGAGATGGAGGCCGTGGCAGGCAATCTGTATGTGACCACGGACGACGGTTCCTATGGCAGAAGCGGCATGGTTACCCAGACCATCAAGGATCTGGTGGCGGAGGGAAAGCAGTATGACAGCTGCGTGGCCATCGGTCCCATGATCATGATGAAATTTGTATGCCTGCTGACAAAGGAATTGCAGATTCCCACCATTGTCAGTCTCAATCCCATCATGGTGGACGGCACGGGGATGTGCGGCGCCTGCCGCGTGACTGTGGGGGGCAAGGTGAAGTTCGCCTGTGTGGACGGGCCGGAGTTTGACGGACACCAGGTGAATTTTGACGAGGCCATGAGCCGTCAGCAGATCTATAAGACGGAGGAGGGCAGAGCCTTCCTGAAAGCCAGGGAGGGAGCCACTCACCATGGCGGCTGCGGCCACTGTGACGGCTGATGGCAGATCATTTACAGGAAACAGATGAAAAGATTCATAGCGTTTCCTGCAAGCGGGAACTTGAAACAGCGCAAGCCCGTATGCACGGCCGGAATGATTGCATTTGAATCGTCCCGGGATGCCGGAAATGCTTATGGGCAATTCGAAATAGAGGAGAATTGAGATGGATGTGTTAAAGAAGGTGCCTGTCAGGGAGCAGGACGCAAGGGAGCGGGCCGGAAATTTTGAAGAGGTATGTCTGGGGTATAATAGGGAGGAGGCCATGGAGGAGGCCAGCCGCTGCATCAACTGTAAGAACGCGCAGTGTATCAAGGGCTGTCCCGTGGCAATCAATATTCCGGGCTTTATAGAACAGGTGAAAAACGGGGATGTGGAAGGGGCATATCAGACCATCAGCCAGTCCAGCGCATTGCCCGCCGTGTGCGGGCGTGTATGCCCCCAGGAGAGCCAGTGCGAGGGAAAATGTATCCGGGGCATCAAGGGCGAGCCGGTTTCCATCGGCAAGCTGGAGCGCTTTGTGGCGGACTATGCCCGGGAGCAGGGCATAAAACCCGAAGGCGCGAAGGAGAAGAAGGATAAAAAGGTGGCTGTGATCGGCTCCGGTCCCGCAGGGCTTACCTGTGCCGGTGATCTGGCCCGGCTGGGGTATGAGGTGACGATTTTCGAGGCGCTGCACGAGCCGGGCGGCGTACTGGTATACGGTATACCGGAGTTCCGTCTGCCCAAGGAGGCCGTAGTTGCCAAGGAGATTGAGAATGTGAAATCCCTGGGCGTAAAGATCGAGACCAATGTGGTGGTGGGCAAGTCCGTGACCATCGACCAGCTGCTGTCAGAAGAGGGCTTTTCCGCCGTGTTTATCGGTTCCGGAGCGGGACTGCCCAAATTTATGGGTATCCCCGGCGAGAACAGCAACGGCGTATTTTCCGCCAATGAATATCTGACCAGAAGCAATCTGATGAAGGCCTTTGACGAAAACAGCAACACTCCCATTATGAGAGGAAAGAAAGTGGCTGTGGTGGGAGGCGGCAACGTGGCCATGGACGCGGCCCGCACGGCCCTGCGGCTGGGGGCGGAGGTTCATATCGTGTACCGGCGCAGCGAGGAGGAATTGCCTGCCCGTGTGGAAGAAGTACATCACGCCAAAGAGGAGGGCATTATCTTTGACCTGCTGACCAATCCCACGGAGATACTGGCGGATGAAAAAGGCTGGGTAACCGGCATGAAATGTATCAGGATGGAGCTGGGGGAGCCTGACGAGTCCGGCAGAAGAAGGCCGGTGGAGGTGCCGGATTCTGAGTTTGTGCTGCCTGTGGACACGGTGATCATGTCTCTGGGAACTTCCCCGAATCCGCTGATCTCTTCCACCACAGAAGGCCTGGAGACCAACAGGTGGAAATGCATTGTGGCGGAGGAAGCAGACGGCAGAACCACCAAGGAGGGGGTGTATGCCGGGGGCGATGCCGTGACGGGCGCGGCGACAGTGATCCTGGCCATGGGAGCCGGAAAAGCGGCGGCCAGGGGAATTGACGAGTATTTGTCCGCCATGGATTGAGAAGAATACAGGGGTGACAGGCAGGGAGCAAAGGATCAGGGCAATGAGTCCGGGAACGCGGGCTATGCTGTGCGGGAAAGGGGTTAAAGTATGTTGATATGTCCCAAATGCAGGAATGAGTACAGAGACGGGATAACGGAATGTGCGGATTGTGGCTGCAGGCTGGTGCCGGAGAAAGAGATCGTGAACAAGATTCGGCTGATCTTTGGGGCTGAGGAAGAGTTGGCCCGGCTGAAGGACTACCTGGAATACAATGGCCTCAAGGAGCTGGAGATTGTCTTTGACGAGAAGGAGGCGGTACATGAGCTTCTGATCAATGAAAAAGATCAGCAGAAGGCGGTCAAGCTGGGGGCTGTGTACATGCAGCAGGAACAGGTCCGTCAGGCTCAGGAGGCTGTCAGGATGCAGGAGGAACAGGCCCGCCGGGAGGCGGAGAAACCCCAGCCCCAATGGTTCGGCATGGATACTGGCGAAGCGGAGGAAAAGAAAAGTGCCCAGGCGGGGCCTGCGCCCGGGCGCAGGTCCTCTCATGGCTATCAGAATAAGGCGGAGCAGGCGGCGGAGAACAGGTCCTCCGCCTGGACATTGCTGATTGTGGGAGGACTGGGGCTGGTGGCGCTGGCGCTTTTGCTCGCCGGCGTACTGCCCCTGCGACTGCAGGGAAGCAACCGCTTTATGATCGGCGGTATCATGGGGGTACTCTTCGTGATTTTTATTGTCATGGGTTTTGTCTCTCTGAAAAATTCCAGACAGTATGCCAGAGAGGCGGACTCGGAAAACTCCCTTAAGGGCACCATGGAGAAGTGGTGCAGGGAGAATCTGGACGGGGCCAAAGTGGATGCCGGTCTGCAACTGTCTGACCTGCCCGAGGAAGAGTGGTATTTCCGCCGGGCAGCCCTGCTCAAGGCCGTGCTGAACCGGCAGTTTGTGAATCTGGACCAGGATTTTCTGGATCATTTTGTGGATGATATGTATGATACCATTTTCCCTGAGGGTTAGAGCATGTTTGGGGATTCCGGTCTGCGTCTGCCGGAGCTGCCGTTTTGCTCAGCCGCGCGCGGGAATCCTGTGGTAATAAGTCCTCAGTGGCATGCGCTGCGCACAATTCCAGGGACTGCGGGGTATATATAAAAAAATTGTTCCACCGTACCCCGTTTCCCGTCAATAGCCCCCCTCTACGCCCTGCTTCCATGAGAGAACGGGGCATATACAGAAAAATTGTCTCCCTGTACCCCGCTTATCGCAAAAAAGTGGATCTGGGAGACTATTTTTTCCGTATATACCCCGGTGGGTGGAAATGAATCTGTTTGATCAGCTTCAAAGACCTTGCGCAGGGTACAGGGGGAAAAATTTTTTCTATATACCCCGGCCTTTATTTGGAGCAGAATATTTTGTATGTGCCTGATACACTGGAAAGTTTATTCCTGTGTAATCGGCGCTCCGGGACTCCATTCGGCTGGCTCTTGGTATAGCTGCATACAGTCCGGCCAATTTGATCTGTGTATCCTGCGTCTTGCTCTTTCTATATTACGCCGGTTTGTCCGCGCATGAACCTGCTGCTGAAGGAAGCTAAATCCGGCAGCAATTTCCTCGGAGCGTACAGTTACGGTTTGCCGCAGACACCCCGCGCAGATCGGCATTTTTGAGCATCATTTAATCCGGCAGGGTATATATAAAATAATTGATCCGCAATACCCCGCTGTTTCGCAAGCTCTTCCCTTTTTGCTCAGTTTATATGGTGAAACAGGGGATATACAGAAAAATTGTGTGTCAATACCCCGTTGATTGCAAAAAAGTGGCTGTGTAGCGACATTTTTTCTGTATATACCCTGATATGCGGAAAAAATTCTGTTTTTCTGCTCCCAGGGACTCCGGGCAGGGTACTGGGAAGTCATTTTTTTCTATATACCCCGGCCTCTGTGTGGAACAGAGTATTCCATATATGTCCGTGGGAAAAATGACAGCTTTGATCATACACACGAGAAGAGAATACATCAGGATTTCCGTTTTTGGCTCAAACCAGTCGTGCCTGTTTGGGTCAGGGGATATCCGCTTTTACGCCGAAATATTGCAGTGAGCGCGTTTGAAAGGGTCTCTTGTACAAGACGGGGATAGCGTTACAGGTGAAGGCCGGCACTATGGGAGAAGGGGGAAGCGTTGAGAATTACAATACTTTGCGTGGGCAAAATCAAGGAGAGTTTCTATCGGGAAGCCATCGGTGAGTATGTCAAGCGGCTTGGCAAATACTGTAGGCTGGAGATTGTGGAGGTGGCAGACGAAAAGACTCCTGACCGTGCTTCTGCCGCCATGGAGGAACAGATCCGGGGGCGGGAAGCCCAGCGGCTGCTTTCCCGCCTGGAAGAGAGGGCTCTTGTATGCACTTTGGAGATCAGGGGGCGTCGTTACACTTCGGAAGGATTTGCGGAGGTCATCCGGCGGGCGGAGCTGGATGGCCGGAGCCATATCGTCTTTGTGATCGGCGGTTCCCTGGGACTCCATGAAAAAATACTGACCCGCAGTGACCTGGCTATCAGTTTCTCCGATATGACTTTTCCGCATCAGTTGATGCGCGTAATTCTGTGTGAACAGATTTACCGGGCTTATCGGATTATTCAGGGAGAGCCATATCATAAGTAAGTGTAAAAATCAGAAATCTGAGAAATAAATGAGAGGCAATGTCTGTACAAGAAATGTGAGGAGATCCACAAAATGAAAGATTTTATCTTTATTACCGGTGCAAGCGGTATTGGTAAATCTACTTTAGCCAACGGTCTGCTTGAGCACTATAAGACGACGTGCGTAGAACAGCACATGGTACCTGAGTTCATTTCACGGGATGGCAGCGAGCCGATGACGGGAGAACTGGAAGAACTTACCTGCTGGGAAAATCAGGTGGCGATCCTTAAGTGCTTTCACAGACTTGGCTATAAAAACATCATTGCTTCTGACATTGACGACTTAAGGACTGCCGATATCCCCATCGTCTTTAAGGGGACTGAATTTATCACGATCAAACTCATTTGCAGTGATTTGCGGCAAATTCAGGAACAGATGAGGAACCGCCCGAATAATGGACTTGTGGATTTTGAACTACAGGAAAAGATGAACGAAAAAAACAGGAAGCGGAAACCTCTGATCAATGAAGTCGAAATTGATGTTGCGGGCCAATCTGTCGAAGAAGTACGGGAACAGGCAATCAATGTCATTGAGACAACGCCTTCCCGTTTAGATTATGAATACATAAAGCCCCCAAAGGAAATGTTTTATTCATGGGTTTTTGCAAACGGATTAAGGTAAATCCCGGTTTGCGGGAATAAAGGTCATTGTTGATACCAATATTCCGCCGGGTGTGCTGAGGAAGATTTCAACGGAATGCCCACGGAGATGTACATATAGCGTTGCTTTTGCGAGATCAGGAGAATGTGGAAAAAGGTGGGGGGCAGACAGGAGTTATAACACACAGGAGGATACTATGGTAATAAAGCATATTAACTGTGATGAAATGAAAGCGAGCATTACAAGGTGCATATTGGAACGGCTTCCGGATTGGTTCGGTATTCCGGAAGCCGTAGAGGAATATATTTCAGACAGCAGCGGGAGGCCCTTTTTCTGTGCATTTGATGGAGATAGGCCGGTGGGATTTCTCTATCTGAAAGAAACCGGCCGACATACTGTTGAACTGGCAGTAATGGGTGTTTTGAGGGAATATCACAGACAGGGCATCGGCCGAAAACTTTTCGATGAGGCAACAGAAAAAGCCAGGGAGATGGGATATTCATTCATGCAGGTAAAGACTGTCCAGATGGGCAGATACGATATTTATGATGACACCAACAGGTTTTATCTTTCTCTTGGTTTTAAGGAATTGGAAGTTTTCCCATCCTTGTGGGATGCACAGAATCCATGCCAGATTTACATCATGTCTGTTGACAGGCAGGAAAATGGCTGAATTTCAGAAGAGTGGGCGCTAAAGACCAGGGCACCTGGAATGACGGGCAGAAGCCCGATATCAGGGATAAAGCATATATCGGGATTGCCGCAAGAAACGGAAAGGAATGTCGTTATACGGAATGAGCAAACGATAAACGGAGGGATACTCTGGAGAAAGGTCCACAAGTGGCGGAAAAGAAGCGTTTTGCATTTGCCCGGAAGATCCGAAGTATGCAGGGAGGCCGGCTATATGATAAAAAATATTGTCTTCGATATGGGCAATGTACTTACAGTCTATAACGACAGGGAGTACATTTATGGTTATGTCGATAATGAGGAGGATTTCCGGTGGATCAGGAATCATCTGTGCAGGTCGGTGGAGTGGCTGCAGATGGACAGGGGAACGGTCACGGATGAGGAAGCAGCAGCCTCCATATGCAGGAGGATGCCGGTACATCTGCACAAAACCGTGAAGCGCTTTATTGACGAGTACCGCATGATACAGCCGCCAAATCCGCCTATGGAAAAGCTGGTGGAAGAGCTGTATGGCAGTGGGTATGATCTGTATTTACTGTCCAATACCTCGCACCGTTTTCGGACATTCAGTCAGCAGATCAAGTCGATTCGGTACATGAAGGGGATATGGATTTCCTGCGAACATGGACTGCTCAAGCCGGAACCGGCGGCTTATCTCGATTTTTTTATGACATTTTCCCTTGATCCTGCGGAATGCTTTTTTATTGATGATTCGCCGGCGAATATAGAGGCGGCAAAAAATCTGGGCATGAAGGGATGCGTGTATTATGGCGATGTAAGCGAACTTCGGTTTTTCTTACGGGAGAACGGGCTTGGGGTTTTACAGGAGGCGTAGAAGCGGCACATTTCAAGTATACTGTGGAGAATCATAGTGCAATTGGGTGTGACAGAGCGGGTCATCGCGGTACATGGAACCAAGGTGGATAAAGAAGATATTCAGGAAGGGTGTAATGCCTGCGAATTGAAAATTTTGGAAAGCGGGTCTTTTGCTTATTGTAATTTGCTGTAACCCTGTATATAATAGAAATAAGTGAGAAGACACGGAACCCGCGGCTATCGGATCATGCCTGTCGGACCGTTCATGGATGGGGGACAGCGGAAGGATGTCCCGGGCCCATTTCTTGTGAGCAGTAAGATTTTTTATTAAAATATAGGAGGGACGATCAACTATGATGAATTGGAAAAACCTGGATACCGTCTCCGCGTATCAGGAACTGTTAAAGGCGGAGCCTGTAAATCTGGCGGAGGAGATGACAGGGGAAAAAGGCGCGGACCGCGTGAAGAAATACAGCGTTCCCATGGCGGCAGGACTTGCCTATCATTATGCCGCAAAGCAGGTGGATGACAAGATTCTGGAGGCCCTTGCGAAACTGGCACAGGAGACGCAGCTTGCGGATAAATTTGAGGCCCTGTACAACGGAGAAGTGATCAATACTGGGGAGAACCGCAGGGTACTTCATCACATGACCCGCGGACAGCTGGGAGAGGCTGTTGTGGCCGATGGCGTGGATAAGCGCAGTTTTTATGTGGAGCAGCAGAGGAAGATTGCTGAACTGGCCAATAAGGTACACAGCGGCGAGATTACCAATGCGGCAGGCGAAAAGTTTACCACCGTTGTGCAGATCGGAATCGGCGGCAGCGACCTGGGCCCCCGCGCAATGTATCTGGCCTTGGAGAACTGGGCCAAAGTGAACAACACATTTAAGATGGAGGCCAGATTCATCAGCAATGTAGACCCGGATGACGCGGCGGCAGTATTAAGCGGCATTGATGTGGAGCATTCCCTTTTTATCCTGGTATCCAAATCCGGCACCACCCTGGAGACATTGACCAATGAGTCTTTTGTAAAGGATGCTTTGAAAAATGCGGGACTGGACGCATCCAGACATATGATTGCCGTGACCAGTGAGACTTCGCCTCTTGCTAAGAGTGATGACTATCTGGCGGCTTTCTTTATGGACGATTATATCGGCGGGCGTTTCTCGTCTACCTCCGGCGTGGGCGGCGCTGTACTGTCTCTGGCTTTCGGTCCGGAGGTATTCGCGCAGTTCCTGGACGGCGCAGCCAAGGAGGACAAGCTCGCGCAGAGCAGGGATCTATTGACAAATCCGGCAATGCTGGACGCCTTGATCGGGGTGTATGAGCGCAATGTACTGGGCTATCAGAATACGGCAGTGCTGCCCTATTCCCAGGCGCTCAGCCGCTTCCCCGCGCATTTGCAGCAGATGGATATGGAATCCAACGGTAAGTCGGTGAACCGTTTCGGTGAGCCTGTTTCTTATTCCACAGGTCCTGTGATCTTCGGAGAACCTGGTACCAACGGGCAGCATTCCTTCTATCAGCTGCTGCATCAGGGCACGGATATTGTGCCTTTGCAGTTTGTGGGATTCAAAAACAGTCAGATGGGCAGGGATGTTGTGATTCAGGACAGCACAAGCCAGCAGAAGTTATGTGCCAACGTGGCCGCGCAGATTGTGGCATTTGCATGCGGCAAGGCCGATGAAAACCGCAATAAGAACTTTGAGGGCGGAAGACCTTCCAGCATCATTATCGGTGAGCAGCTGACTCCTCAGGCGTTGGGCGCTCTTTTGTCCCATTTTGAGAATAAAGTGATGTTCCAGGGGTTTGTATGGAACGTCAACAGCTTTGACCAGGAGGGTGTACAGCTGGGGAAGGTTCTGGCGAAGAAGGTTCTGGCCCATGACACGGAGGGCGCATTGAAGGCGTACAGTGATCTGCTGAATATTTAATCCAGAGTGTGCTTCAAACATGCACCAGGCCAGAAAGACCGGAATCAGGAGATTGCATACGTATCATTGGTTGTTATACTACATAACGCCAGAATTTACCGTACTACAGTGGTTGAACGTACAGGCTGGCGTTGTGTAGTCAGGTTACTCGGAAATTTTCACTGTTGAAGCAGTATAAATGCCTGATCAGAAAGCGGAATCCATGCTGAACGTGGATTCCGTTGCTTTGCTTTTTTTCACTTATTGTAATTTGAGGAAAGCCTGTGTATAATAGAAACAGGACACAGCATAAAATGGGGGCTTCAGTAAACACAAGGAGAAATGAAATGAACCGCTTCCGATGGATAGTGGCAGGAATTGCAATCGCCTGCCTGTTTGGCATAACGGGCTGCAGTCTGACCGAAATGCAGGAGGCTTCCGGGATCTCCTTGAGGGCGTTTACGCATATTGACCGGCCGCCGGGTGGGATTCCCACGGAGTTTACGATGGAAGAGTAAACGTGAGACAGAGCATGAAAAAGTGTTCTGTCTTACTTGTATATTACAGCACATGCGCAGATGGATACGCAAAACTTCCCAATACCGATTGACGAGGCGGCAGAGGCCTGATTTTTCAGACATGATCTGGTTCATGCCGCGGGGAAAGAGGAAAAATGATACATAAAATTACCTACAAAGACCGAAACAATGTGATAAACTGCTATCTGCCGGAAGGAGCTGTGCCGGACAAAAATGCGGAGGCGGAGCTGTACCGGATGACGGCGCTGGAAGAGACGCTGGAGAGGCTGGCGGCTGTGCCGGGCTTTTTCGGGGGATCTGTGCCTCAAATCAGAAAAATCATACTGACCCCTGACTTTCACAAAGGAGCGGGTATTCCCATTGGAACCGTGATGCTGACAAAGGGCTTTGCGGTTCCCCAGGCCATGGGAAACGACATCAACTGTGGGATGCGGTTTTACACCACGGACCTGCCGGAAGAAAAGATTCGGGAAAAACTTCCGGAACTTACCAAGAAGATCCGTCATATCTTCTTTGAGGGCGGCAGGCAGATTCCCATGACGGGAAAGCAGCGGCAGGCGCTTCTGCGCTACGGCCTGGAGGGATTGCTGGAGACATACGGCGACAGTCAGAAAAGCGGTCTGTGGAAGTATTTCAGTCCGGGGATTCAGGAAAAATGGCTGGACCGTACGGTATTCCGGGGGAGTCTGAAAGCGGACTTCACCGAGGGGCTGGAGGATTTCATCGGCAGCTACGACCAGCTTTCTTACGATGACCAGATCGGGACCATCGGCGGTGGCAATCATTTTCTGGAAGTGCAGCGGGTTGCCGAGATCTACGACCGTCAGACCGCCAATGCCTGGAAGATCCGGAAGGGCTCTGTGGCGGTGATGCTTCACACGGGATCTTTGACCATCGGCCATCACAGCGGCCTTTTAAACCGCAAGATCTGTCAGGGGATTTATCCGGAAGGACTGACCCATCCGGAAAATAAGATTTATCCGATACCGGAAGAGGGCGCTGCGCCGGACGCATGGAACCGCTTCTGGTCGGCTTCCCGCAATGCCGCCAATTTCGGTTTTGCCAATCGTCTGTTTTTAGGGTTTATGATACAGGATGTCTTTACCGATGTGCTGGGGGAGTGCGCCATGGACCTGTTATATGACGCTCCCCACAATTATATCTGGAAAAAGCGGATTGCGGGGGAGGATTACTACCTTCACAGAAAGGGAGCCTGCTGCGCGGGGGGCTGTCTGGAGATGGAGGGCACTGCGTTTTCCTGGTATGGCGAACCGGTGATGATTCCCGGCTCCATGGGCAGTTCCAGCTATCTGCTTTGGGGGCTGGGCAATCCGGACTGTCTCTGGAGCGCCAGCCACGGGGCCGGGCGGAAAAAGTCCAGAGGGGACGCGATCAAGGGGAATGATGAGGCTTTCCGGGAGTTTATGGAAAAATTTCACATAATTACCCCCATAGACCCGGAGCGCCCGGATCTGAAGGGCAGAGCCGATATTCTGAAAAAATGGGAGGAGGCGGTCCGGGCGGAAGCGCCCTATGCCTATAAGGATATTGACGGGGTGATCGCCGTACACGCGGCGTATGGCATGGCGGCGCCGGTGGCCAGGATGGAACCTGTTTTTACAGTGAAAAGCTGAAGGGAGGGCATGATGGGGAAGAATACTCGTCTGATCAACATTTATCTCAAAATACACAATAAGAGAACACTGACAATGGATGACCTGGGTTATCTGGCGGAGTATGACCCGGAGTGTTTTGAGAAGACCTGTAAAAATGTCATATACAACATTCCTGAAATAAAACCCATTATGGAACCGGAGATCCCGAAAGCCTCGGGGGAGGAACCGGAGCCGCAGGCATATGAATGGCAGAGCATAGAGAAGATTCTGGAGAATTTGAAACGTCTGGAATTCAGGGAGATACCTGTGGCCGATATCGATACCGACGAGGTCAAGAGTCTGCTGGGCAATCTGTATATGGAGCTTCTGTTTCCGCACAATGACCAATATACCTTTGTGAACATGGCGGACAACCCGAATGCGTCTCTGTTTGACCAAAAAATATAACAGGAGGAGGGAATTATGCGCGTATTACAGGAACAGGACAGGGAGGAGATTCTTTCCTATGTGAAAAAAGAGCCGGAGATGAATCTGTTCTTTATCGGAGATATAGAGAATTTCGGAGTGGAGAGCGAGACGGTCAATATTTATCTTCATGAGGAGCGGGACCGATGGGATTTTCTGATCTTAAGGTTTCACAGGTATTTCCTGCTGTACAGCCGATATGAGGACTATAACGCCCAGGAGGCGATTTCCTTTTTCCGGAGGCAGCAGCCGGACTGCATCAGTGGAAAGACCGTGCTTCTTAAGAGAATCGCCGCGGCCTTTCCCCAGTGGACGATCCAGTCTACCTATATGAGCCGCTGCGACCATGTGGAGGGCTGCTTTTCCGCCCCGGAGGGCCTGACGGTCCGGCGGCTGGAGCCAGGGGATGCGGCACAGGCCGTGGAACTGTTGTCGGATATAGAGGAGTTCAGCCGTACTTTTAAAAAAGAGGAACGGGAGGAACAGAAAAGGCGAATGGAGGAGGAAATGGCCCGGGGCGGCAAAGCTGCCATGGGCGGTTTTCTGGAGGGACGCCTGGTGACAATCGCCTCCACCAGCGCGGAAAATTCGGAGAGCGCTATGGTGGTGGGAGTAGCCACCGCCGAAACATGCAGGGGGAGGGGGTATGCTTCCGCGGTGGTTTCGGCGCTGTGCCGGGATTGCTTTGGGCGGGGAAAAAAGTATCTCTGCCTGTTTTACGACAATCCCGTGGCGGGAAAAATCTATAATCGGGCAGGATTTCAGGAACTGGGAGAGTATGGGATGCTGCGATGATATGAGGCTACAGAGGAGAAGGCACCCGATACTGTGCGGCAGGACCGTTCCGGGGGCGGTGTATCCGGGACTCTGTTGTTGTAATTTACCGGGGGGCTGTGTATAGTGTTAGCAGGCGATCAGATGTGTTTTGAGATTCGGGCCCCGTTCTGGCCCGGACAAGCCGGAGCCGGTCCGTACTAGGTACACAGAAAAATATTGTTAAGCCAGGAAAGCAAATCAAGGGAGGAGTATACTATGTATGAGTTTAAAGAGGAGTTTCTGACAGGGATTGAGTTGATCGACAGGGAGCACCGGAGGCTCTTTGAGATAGCCAATGAGCTCTACGAGTTAAAGTGCGAGGAGTTTATACCCGATAAGTATGACAATATCCGGCACATTCTGGAAGAACTGCGGGATTACACGCTGACGCATTTTGAGCATGAAGAGGAATATATGAAATCCATCGGGTATAAGAGAATGTTTACCCAGCTGACCCAGCACAATGCTCTGCGGGAGACCATCAACAACTGGGATCTGGACGCCATTGATGAGAACCAGGACGAGACAATTGAGGAAATGCTGGGCCTGATTACGGACTGGCTGGTGAATCATATTCTGAGCCAGGATAAGCTGATCGGGAAATAGGGGACTGGCTTCCCGGGGAGGCGACTATGAAAAAGCACGCGATTATCCTGATTGGCTTACAGGCCAGCGGAAAATCCACCTGCTACCGCCGCAAGTGGGGGGAGAACTATGTGCATGTCAATCTGGACACTCTGCACACCAGAAACAGGGAGCGGCTGCTGCTGGAGGAGTGCCTCAGCGAAGGGCGCTGCTTTGTGGTAGACAATACCAACCCCACGGCCGCGGACCGGGAGAAATACATAACTGCCGCCAAAGAGCGGGGGTATGAGGTGGACGGCTATTATTTCCGTTCGGTGATTGCGGAATGTGTGGACAGGAACCGTCTGCGGCAGGGGAAGGCCTGTGTGCCCGACAAAGCCATCGCCGCCACCTCCAAACACCTGGAACTGCCGTCCTATGAGGAAGGATTTGACCATTTGTATTTTGTCCGAATGGAACAGGATGAATTTGTGGTGGAGGACTGGAAGGGCTGAATTATGAATTTTGAAAAGCTGGATGAAAAAATGAGGCGTTTTGAGCAGTCTCTGGATCAGGTGATCCTGCCGGAGATGTATCTGGCAGCGCGGCTGGACGGGCGGAATTTTACCAGACTGACCAAGGAGACCTGTCCCTTTGAGGCTCCCTTTGACACCCGGTTTCGGGACGCCATGGTGGATACCGCGAAGCATCTGCTGGAATGCGGCTTCCGGATTGTGTACGGATATACGGAGAGTGATGAGATCTCTCTGCTTTTTCATCCAAAGGACAATACTTTTGGGAGGAAAACGCGGAAGATCAATTCGGTGCTGGCCGGGGAGGCCAGCGCTCATCTTTCCCTGCGGCTGGGTGTTGCCGCCTGCTTTGACAGCCGGGTGGTGCCTCTGCCCAATCTGGAATGCGTCAAAGACTATTTTTCCTGGCGGCAGGAGGACGCCCACAGAAATTCCCTGAATGCCCATTGCTATTGGATGCTGCGGAAGAAAGGGATTTCTGCCCGGGAAGCCACGGGGATGATAGAGGGGAAATCCGTCTCCTGGAAAAATGAGCTGCTGTTTTCCGAAGGCGTCAATTACAATGAACTGCCCGGCTGGCAGAAGCGGGGAATCGGACTGTATCGTTCCGTCTATGAGAGGAAGGGGTATAATCCGGAAAGCGGTCAGGAGGAGCTGTGTACACGCAGCAGAATAGAGACGGAGATGGAACTGAAGACCGGGGAGGCGTACAGGGAATGGGTGGTCTCCCTGTTGCGGGAGCCATAACAAAGGTTCGGGAGGCCTGCTGTTCTGTAGGGGAGCTTTGCGGCGATGATCCTGCTTTGGCAGGCGGCAGGATATGGGAAGCGGTGACAGAGGACGGCGCAGGGAATTGCAGCCGGGTAATCAGTACAGGGCATGGGAGGGACATACATATGGTATATATAAAAGAATATTGGGACGGTAAGGAAAAAAGAGCGGAACAGGCCGCGCTTCATACGAAGAAGATGGAAGAGCTTTACGGAAAGGAGATCAGGGAGGCCATAGAGCGCACTTCAGTTTATGATGTGGATTTTTCCTGTGCCGGGGAACGGGTCTGCGAGGGGAAAATCTCGTTGGAACCCCTGGACAGCGTTTCTGCCATTCTGCGTATGGCGGATGGCTGTGACAGGCCCATGGCTGTCCTGAATTTTTCTTCCTACAAAAATCCCGGAGGCGGATTTTTAGGCGGAAGCAGAGCACAGGAGGAATGTCTCTGCCAGGAGTCGTTTCTGTACAATGTGTTGTCCCAAATGACGGCCCGGTTCTATGACTGGAACAATCAGAACAAAAATAAGGCTCTGTACCGGAACAGAGGCTTGTACACACCGGGGGTGGTATTTGGAAGGGACGGAAAACAGACGGTCTGTGACGTGATCACCTGCGCGGCTCCCAATATCTCGGCGGCGCGCAGATACCAGAAGGTCTCTTATGAGGAGAACACGGAGGCGCTCAGATCCAGGATCAGGTTTGTGCTGGATATCGCCAGGGAAAATCAGGTACACACCCTGATCCTGGGAGCTTACGGCTGCGGTGTCTTCGGCCAGAAAGGCACGGAGGTGGCGGAGATTTTCAAAGAATACCTGGAGACGACTCACAAGTGTTTTGAACAGGTTCTCTTCGCTGTCCCGGAGAGGAAAGACGGTAATTACCAGGCGTTTTACAATTGTCTGATGAGGTAGTTTCCCAGGAACATGGGCGGTTTTACGTCAGGCGGGGGACACATATTTCTCCTGGGAGAGAGACGGAACGGTCTGACAGGAGGTATAACAGAGATGAGCAAATTGGATGATCTGAGCAAATATATCAGCCGCATCCTCCGGCACAGGCCGGAGGATGCCAATATAAGGCTGGATGAACACGGCTGGGCCAATGTGGAAGAACTTCTGGCGGGGATGAATGCCGCCGGACGGAAAATTGACAGGGAGATTCTGGAGGAAATCGTCAGAACAGACAAAAAGCAGAGATATTCCTTCAATGAAGGAAGGACGCTGATCCGCGCCAATCAGGGCCACAGTATTCCTGTGGATGTGGAACTGGTCCGGCAGGAGCCGCCGGCGTTTCTGTATCACGGCACGGCGCTCCGTTTTCTTGACAGTATCCGGCAGCAGGGCCTGCTGCCCATGGGGCGGCTGTACGTCCACCTGTCCGCAGATGTGGAGACCGCCCGGATGGTGGGAGGGAGGCATGGCCGTCCGGTGATTCTGAAAGTCCGCAGCGGCGATATGCACCGGGACGGACATCCGTTTTTCAGATCCCAAAATGGCGTGTGGCTTGCGAAGAAGGTGGACGCGGCGTATTTTGAACTGATGGAGGAATCGGAAAAATGACGGCCTGTATCCGCGGACAGGGATACATTTATGCAGGCAAGAGCAAACCATGCTTCGCGAGTGACGGGATCGTCTGAATCTTTTACGGACAGGGAGGATATTTCAATGGGACTGGAAGAGTATATTCATGAGAGTCTGGAGAAACTGCAGAAACTGGGAATGGACGCATTGGACGCGGAGGAGAATATTGTAAGGCAGTTTCGATCCATGCCCGCCGACATGGTGGCGGATATGGAATCGGAGCAGATCTTTGGGATGCTGCTGGGGGGATTGGGTTTCTATCCCGGGACGGAGCAGGCGGCATCGGGGATGTATGCCTTTGATGTGGAGATGCCGGAGATTGAGCGCATGTACACCGGTTTTCTGGAGAATATTGCCCGGATCTCCGAGGGCGATCTGGAGATTACAGATATCGTGGAAGAGATCTCAGAGGAAGTGCTGGAAGCCGGGACAGGGACGCGGACGGTGCGCTTTTGCTGTAATGGAAAAGCCTGTGAGTATGAGGCCAGGGAGCATTACGACTGGTTCGACCCAGGGATGCTGTCTTATATGAACCGGGTGACAGAGGAACAGAACACGGGGCGCAGCCTGTATGTCACCGGCGACGGTGGCCAGGAATGCATAGTGTTCTACCAAACCCGGGAGTGGGCGGAACAGTTCCGTCAGTTGTTTGGCCTGGAACTGGAAAGGCCCGGCGTATGAGGAAAGGCGGCAGAGGGAAACAGATTCTTTGCCAATGCGGTATAGTGATAGGATGTGCCTTATGGCTTACGGGCTGCGGCGGGGAGAACAGTTCTTTTCAGCCGCAGGAGGAAGCCCTGTGCAAGGCGCGGCGCGCGGACGCCGCAGAGGAATCGCAGGTCGCTTTACTGTTTCAGGAGACTCCGGACGGTACAGCTTTGCTCCAACCGCCTGCCTGCGCAGATCCATACGAAAATTCCATATTTGAACTGCTGGACGAAGAGCGTACGGAGGATTGGCTGAAAATCCACGGCATGGATGCTGTCAGTCCGGTGTGCTTCCACGATCTGGACGGGAAGCCCAAACTTAAGTTATATTATGACCGGGAGACGGGCCGGGGCTGCGGTCTGAAATATGAAGAGACATCGGAGGGCACGGACCTGTTGGGGTTCGCATTTGACGGCTATCAGAGGGAATGCTTCTGGAATTATCCCAATCCCTACGCCACAGATCTGGTCTATGAAACGGCGGCCTCCGCGGAGGTGGATCAGCTGCCTGATCTGTTAGAAAAGATTGCCTCGGAATTTCAGGATACCTTTGAGTACGACAGGGAGGGAAAACTGATTGCCTGGCATTTAAAGGGCCGTGTGGAGACCGGGGAGGAAGAGGGAAGGCAGGAGGAGCTGCTGACGGTTTTCTTTTCCTACACAGAGGCGGGCGCGCTGCAGGAAAAAGTGTATCAGTTTCACGAGGAATCGGTTCCGTACAGGGAGCTGGGCGGAAACCAGCGCTATGTATATGATGAACGGGAACGGCTGCTTTACGCGGAGTTTGAGACGGTGATGGGAGACTGCTATTTTGTCTATGAGGAGGATGCGTTTGTTCCCTGCGCCTGGCTGGAGGTCAACCATCATTATGTATTTCTCACGAAGCTGGAAGACAGGGGTTATGACAATTGGCTGGAGATTCCCAGAGAGGGAGCGGCGGCTTTTCTGCGCCAGATCGGTCTGGACTTTGGGGATCAGATCTATGAGTACCGGAATGATGATGACGAGTATCCGATGGAGGCCTGGCGGAAGTCTGTACTTACCCTGTACTATGATCCCCAGAAGGAGTTGGGCGGCGGGTATGAGTATTTTCCGGGAAGGTCCGTTGGGGACCGGGGAGGAAAGATGACGGGATTCCAGTTTAAGGGCTGCATGGAGATTGACTGCCGCAGGTATGATCCCTATGAGGTGTTTGCGGACTATCACGATGTGCCGGAGCAGCAATATGTGCCGGACGAAATAGGGATTCATTGTCTGCCGCCGGAGGAATTGCCGGATACCTACTCATACGAGGACGCCTATGTCTGTGAATACCGGGAGGACAGGCTGGTCCGCGTTCAGATGGACCGCTGCTGCGGGAGTCTGGAGAGATTCTACATTTACGAGGGAGAGAGCGATCAGCCGTCCTACTGTCTGAATCTGTTTTACGGATGCCGGCCGGGCGTAACGCTTTTTAAGTTTATCTATTAGCGTTCATACGGAAAGGAAAGCGGGGGAGCAGGATGGTGAAAAAGGTTTTGATTGTTTTAGCGGGCCTGGCCGCGGTCCTATGGCTGTTCTTCGCGGCAGTGGGGGCGGCATCATATGTGGCGGAGCGAGTCATCTGGAACGGGGATATACAGATTCGCACAGATCCGGAACCGATCTATAACCACTTTCCGGGGCTGCCGGAGACGTCGGTGATCAGATGGGGCAGCAGGACATCCGGCGGCATAGGGCCTTCCACGGTCAAAGTATATTTTTTCGCTTTTTACGATCATGATATCAGCGACGAAATGCGGGACATGGAGATGGAGGACGGGAGCGAGGATATAGAACTGGGTTTTGTTCCCGACGGGCTCAGCGGCAGCGAAGGATGGAGGCGAGTCGAAAATGCGGGCACTGCCTTTCAGACGGGAATAAAGGACTTTTATAAAATGGCTACCGTCGTTTATCTGAATGATACGGGAAATATTCTTTATGTTGAGGCGATTGGAGGAGGATAACCGGCAGGAAATAAGCCGGAATCCGGAAAGGATCTTCCAGGGGTAAACGGCGGATTTTGCCGCCATCGCAGGGGAAGAATTCGGGTCAGCCGGGTAAGACAGCGTTTTTATGGAACGGGAGTATAATCAGAGGAGCAATCTATGGATTCTGTCAATATGTTGGTATCGGGAATTATAAACAGGGAGGGAAAGAGGTTTGCCAGGGTATCCTTCGTCCGTGGCAGAGACACTGCCGAGGGGATTGTGCCGGATGGGATAGTGGAGCATGCGGAGGGATTCTCGGACGCGGAGGTGGCGAAACTGGAGCGCTATCTGCGGGACAACAGGGGAGAGATCATGGAGCGGGCCAGACAGGTGAATCCGATCAAAAACTGGCTGGGGCTGTAGAGCAGGAGAGAGGAAAAATGCTGAGTGTAGGACTGAACTGGATCTATATGCTATTGACCACATTCTGTACCGGATATGGCATTGCGTATCTGGTGCGAAAAAAGCTGGGGTATCGCATACGGGGAATGGACAGCATCCTGATGGCCGGTCTGGTGGCGGTGACGGTATACGCTGAGATTTTCAGCCTGTTTCACGGGGTGGGAGCGGCGGCCAACGGGCTGCTTCTGGCGGTGTGCGGCGGGGTGTTCTTCCTGCTGCGCCGGCAGATCCGCCAGAGCCTGGGGGAATGGTGGCAGGAAACCTCCGCCGTCAAGAAGGTGCTGCTCCCCGTTCTCTTCCTGCTGTGGGCCTATTTTTCCTCCAGAGGATATATGGCATACGACTCCGATCTGTATCATGCCCAGAGCATCCGGTGGATTGAGGAATACGGCGTGGTGCCGGGACTGGGTAATCTGCATGAGCGCTTTGCCTATAACAGCGCCGCCTTTGCCGTGAATGCCCTCTACAGCATGAAATGGCTGCTTGGCAGGTCCCTGCACACGGCCAGCGGATTCTTTGCCCTGCTGCTTTCCTCCACCGTGTTGGAGCTGGGACGCACCTGGAAGGAGAAAAAGCTGCGGCTGGCGGACTATGCCATGGTCGGCGCGGTCTATTATCTGGTTACAATCTGGGACGAGGTGACGGCGCCCAGCTCGGACTATCTGATCATGTGTACTTTATTCTTTATCGTGATCAAGTGGTTATTGTGTCTGGAGCGCGACGGCAGCGCCGCCGCCGGGGACAGACGGACGCCCTACGCGCTGCTGTGCGTAGCGGGCGTTTACGCGCTGACATTGAAACTGACAGCGGGGCTGATTCTGCTGCTGGTTATCAAACCGGCGGTATCGCTGATCCGGGAAAAGAAGTGGCGGGAGATACTGCTGTATCTGGGACTGGGGCTGCTGGTGTGCCTGCCCTGGATGACCCGTACCGTGATCATTTCCGGCTGGCTTCTCTATCCGTTCCCGGCGCTGGATCTGTTTTCGGTGGACTGGAAGATGCCGGCCGGCCCCATTGCGGTGGACGCGGCTCAGATCAAGACCTGGGGCCGGGCGCTGTACAATGTCAGTCTGGTGGACATGCCCATGCGGGAATGGTTCCCGGGCTGGTTTGCCGCCACCCTGTCCGGCATGGAGAAGGTGCTGATACTGGGGGATCTGGTATGTGTCCCGCTGTCCGTGGGATATGCCGTTTTCATCCTGCTCAGAAAAAAATGGGAAAATCTGGATATCCTGCTGATACTGGGCACCGTGGTCAGCTCGTACGCGTTCTGGCAGTACAGCGCGCCCATCCTGCGGTACGGTTATGCCTATGTGCTGCTGGTGGATCTGCTGACGGCGGGGCTGATACTGCAAAAGCTGCCCATGCAGAGGATTCTCTATGCCCTGGTCTGCCTGTACGGAGGCTACAAGCTGGTGATGATGGGGGATTATATCCGCGGCAATTATCTGGTTGACGCATATCTCTGGCAGCAGGATTATGGAAGCTATGAACTGGTTTCCTATGAACTGGGGGGTATACCCTTTTACCGCCCGGCCATGGGGGATCGGGCAGGATATGATCCTTTCCCGGCCGCGCCTACAGAGCCGGAGATGGAGCTGCGCGGGGAGGGGCTGAGAGAGGGCTTTCGCCCGGCGCAATAGACGCTTGCCATCGGACGGATTTTCCTGTACAATAAAAGCAGCCTTGTAACGGCAGTACAGAGGCGGAACGCAAGACAGAGGGGAGTAAATATATGCCAACTATCGAGGAAATATTGTCGGCGGCCAAGGAGGCGGGCGCGTCGGACGTGCATCTGACCGTGGGCATACCGCCCAAGATGCGAGTAAACGGTAATCTCATTACCATGAATTATCCCAGGATGATGCCTGCGGACACTCTGGATGTTCTTCTGTCCATTATGACGGAGGTACAGAGGGACCGTTTTGAGGAGAGGGGAGAGTATGATATGTCTTTCTCCATTCCCAATGTGGGACGCTACAGGGTCAATGCCTACAAGCAGAGAGGGTCGGTGGCCATGGCGTTTCGCCTGGTGGGAACAAAGGTACCGTCCCCGGAGGAGCTGGGAGTGCCGGTGTCCGTGGTGGACCTGTATCAGAGGAAAAGAGGGCTGGTTCTGGTGACGGGTCCTACCGGCAGCGGTAAATCCACCACGCTGGCGGCGATCATAGACAAGATCAACAATAACAGGGATGCCCATGTGATCACTTTGGAAGACCCCATCGAGTATCTGCATCAGCATAAGATGTCCATGGTCAATCAGAGAGAGATCGGCCTGGATTCCGAGACTTATGCCAACGCCCTGCGCGCGGCTCTGCGCGAAGACCCGGATGTGATCCTGGTGGGGGAGATGCGTGATTTTGAGACCATCAGCGTGGCGATCACCGCGGCGGAGACCGGCCATCTGGTGCTGTCCACCCTGCATACCATCGGCGCGGCCAGCACGGTGGACAGGGTGATCGATGTATTCCCGCCCCATCAGCAGCAGCAGATCCGGGTGCAGCTTGCCAATGTGCTGGAGGCGGTCATCTCCCAGCAGCTGATTCCGACAGCGGACGGGCGGGGGCGTGTGGCGGCCTTTGAGGTGATGCACGCCAACCACGCGGTGCGCAACCTGATCCGGGAGGGCAAGTCCCATCAGCTGGCATCCGTGATGCAGACCAACCGGAAGCTGGGGATGATCACCATGGACGAGGCCATCTCCCAGCTGTATTTCGCGGGCAGGATCGACAGGGAGCTGGCGATCCAGTTCGCCCAGGACCCGGATGCCATGGAGAACAAAATATGAAGGATGCCGGGAAAAAGGATTTACAAGGGAATCGGAGGAAGTTCCGGCGCGCTTTCATAAACGAATTATAAAAAAAGTATAAAATAAAAATCAAAAAATCAGTAAATTGGCTCGTGCGTTTATTTACAAGAAAATTTATTTATGATATACTAATAATCAGTCAGACGAGAGTGGCAGAAGATTACTTGATATAAGGATATGTTGCATATAAGATCAACCGAATTGTACTGCCTGAGATAAGTGTGCGATATAGAGACAGTTTTCGACCTTCAGTCTGTAACGTTTATCATACCGCTTATAGGAGGCGGATGCAAGGAGGAGGAAGCAGTAATGGGTAAAAAACTTAATAAGTATCGGATCAAAGAGAGATTGTCACGTGCCTTTTTGATGGCGTCGGGTATTCCGGCGGCGGTTGCGATGATGGTGCTGGTCGTATTGATCGTGGTAGCGGCGATTTATGCCTCTGCGCTGAAGAACTATGGTTTTGCGCAGGGAGATGTAGGCAAGGCCATGACATATTTCGCGGAAGCGAGGTCCGCGTTGCGCGGGTGCATCGGATATGACGATCTTGAGGCCGTGGAGACTTTGCGCAGTGCGCACGATGAGTACGTGAATAGTTTTAACCGCAGCTTTGCGGATCTGGAACAGTTTATGGTGACCAAAGAGAATCAGGACATATATCGGAATCTCTCCACCAAGCTGGATGCTTACTGGAAGCTGGAGAATGAGATCCTGGATCTGGGAGCGGTTATAGACAAGGAGCGGGAAGAGCAGGCACAGGACAGGGCTTTGACGGAACTGGCACCAATGGCTGAGGAAATCAATAATCAGCTGATTGCCATCATGGATGTCAAGGTAGACCGTGGCAACAGTACTTCCGCTACCATGCTGGTAATCTGTATTCTGTTGGTGATAGCGATTGCGGTTACTATCACGCTGACACTGCTGTTTTCTATTCGGTTGGGCAGAAATATCGCAGTGGGAATTTCTGCTCCGCTGATCCAGTTGGGCAATCGACTGGACAGTTTTGCCAAGGGAGATCTTTTCACTCCCTTTCCGGATGCGGATGCAGAGGACGAAGTGGGGGATATGGTGCATGCGGCGAAAAATATGGCGGAGTCGCTTGACTTTATCATCTCCGATATGGAGTATACTCTTGGACAGATGGCGGATGCTGACTTTACCGTTAAGTCCAGGGATAAGGCCCGCTACATAGGGGATTTCCAGCAGTTGTATGAGGCGTCCAGAAAGCTGAAATACCGTCTGGTGGAAACCATTCGTTCCATAGGAGAGTCCTCCGTGCAGGTTACGGAAGGTTCCGGACATCTGGCGGAGACTGCAGTAAGCCTTGCCGAAGGAGCGACGGAGCAGGCGGGCGCGGTGGAAGAGTTACAGGCTACGATCACTACGATTACCGATGCCGCGGTGAAAGCGGCGGCTTCTGCCGAGGAGGCTTATCATCTGTCCCAGAAATATGCGGATGTTGCGGACGAGAGCAGCGCGGATATGAAGGAAATGGTTGAGGCCATGAACCGGATCAATGAGACTTCGAAAAAAATCGGCAATATTATTTCCGAGATCGAGAGTATTGCGTCTCAGACCAATCTGCTCTCTCTGAACGCTTCCATTGAGGCGGCAAGAGCCGGGGAAGCGGGAAGAGGTTTCTCCGTGGTGGCGGACCAGATCAGGCAGCTTGCGGAGCAGAGCAGCAAATCCGCCGTGGATACCAGAGCGCTGATCGAGGGAACCATGCAGGAGGTGGAAAACGGCAACAAGGTGGCAGGCCGTGCCGCGGCTTCCATTGAGACGGTGGTGGAAGGAATCAGATCGGTGGCGGATTCTTCCAAGGATGTGAGCACTGTATCCGAAAGTCAGGCGGCCACAATGAAGGAGGCGGAGATCGGTGTCAATCAGATTTCCGATGTCATCCAGACCAATGCTGCTCTGGCAGAGGAATCCTCTGCGACCAGCGAAGAGCTTTCCGCTCAGGCAGCTACACTGGATTCTCTGATCGCCAAGTTCAAGCTGCCCGCAGACAAATAAGTCCGGATTGTCAATACGGGAAAAAAGATACATATCATGTTGAAAACAAACGCCAGGTGCATATGAATCGCACCTGGCGTTTTTGTCGGTCTGTGCTGCAATCCGGATCAGTGCAAAAAAGGTCTGTTTTCCGCCAGAGAGCTTATGGATTTGTGGGATATTACACGGTAAAATGGTAACACAGAGTATGCTTACAGGATACCACGATATGTTATCGAAATGGTGTACAAGGTAATTGAAAAGTTTTTTTCTTTGTGATAATATATAAAAAAACCGCCTTATTTTGAGGCAAGGAGGAAAACGATGGAACTGGCGATTCTAAAAAACGAAGAAAAGAGAATGAACCTGGTAATGTTTCTTTTTCTGGCGATCATACCCTGTGTGGCGCTGGGTTATGTACTGCTGTTTAACCACGGCACCCTGCGGGACGCAGTCGTCCTGTTGATGGTGCTTTCGTCCGTTTTGGTGAGGCTGTTCGAGAGATTTTTGGGAAAGTACGCGAAATATCTGTATGTATCCATTCTTCCTATATTTGGTATGGTGACCATTATCTGCGGCAATCCGGCCTCCTTCGGAGCCATGGCCGAAGCCTATTTTCTGATTCTGTTTCTGGCCGTTCCCTATTATGATATCAGCCTGATCGGAGTGTGTACGGCGGTGACTGTCGTCCCCAATCTGATTGCGATGTTCATTTTCCAGGATGCCTATCTGGCCATGTATACCCGTTCCATCTGGATTTTTGTGTGGATGGTGTATGTTCTCGCCACTATGGTGGCAGTGTTCATCGTCCAGAGAGCCCGTTCCCTGTTCCTCGCGATGGAGAAGAAGGAGACAGAGGTGGAGGGAATCCTGAGGAATGTCCGCAGGGCCTTTGAGGGCCTGGAGGAATCCTCCGGGAAAATTTACGATTCCTTACATAATTTTGAGGCCAGTACCACGGAGATCTCCGCTTCCACCAGTCAGGTTGCCGACAGCGCGAAGAAGCAGATTGAGCAGGTGGAAGGCAGCATGGATATCTTCAAGGATCTGAACGGGCAGATTGAGAGCTCCGAGAAAAGGGTAAACCTGACCGTGGCTAATATCAGGCAGCTCAAATCGAAAAATGACGAGGGAATACGTGCCATAGAGGCTTTGGCAAAGAAATTCAGCGAGAATATCGACTCTACTAAGGTTGCCTCCAAGGGCGTTGCCTCTTTGGTACACAAGTCCAAATCCATAGGCGAGATTATAGAGAGCATCAGCCAGATTGCACAGCAGACAAACCTGCTGGCTCTGAATGCGGCCATTGAGGCGGCGAGAGCCGGGGAGGCCGGAAAGGGCTTCGCGGTGGTGGCTGACGAGATCAATAAGCTGTCAGGAGAGTCGGCCACAGCCACTCAGAAGATCGACGCGATTCTGAAAGATGTCATCGACACTGTGAGTGAAGTAAACGGTGTGATTGACAATAACAATATCATAGTGGAGGAATCCAACGAAAAGCTGAATGATACGGTGAAGATCTTCGAGAGCATACTGCAATCCTCGGAGGAAGTGATAAGCGTCACGGGTATGCTGAAGAAGGAGCTGGAGCATATTGTGGAGATAAAGGAATCTCTGCTGGAGGCCATGGAGCGGGTGCAGGATATTTCCCAGAGCTCTGTTATGTCCATGGCGGAGATTAAGACCTCCACGCAGTCCCAGGCATCCGGAATAGAAGACATTATGGAGCATATGGGGAGCGTCCAGGAGGGTATGGAGCAGTTGTCCGAGGTGCTGAACGCCAGAGCGGGAGAATGATCTTCCCCTGGAGTGGAGGAGTCTCTGTCCCCACCACGAAGATTGTCTCCATGGGGGGCCTGGAGCATTTATCAAACACGCTCTGCGACATGGACAGCACAGCTCGCAGCTTATATCTTGAGGCCATATCCCGGAGGAGAAAAGGAGATTGCCGCCCGGCATTTGTCGGGCGGTAATTTTTGGGCTGAAGGGGAGGGGCAGGCCAATCATGGGTTGGGCGGTATTTTTCGTTGACAAAAAAAAGGTGTCCCTTTAAAATATTATTAAGTTCAAAAGTGATTAAATGGAACGGACCAGTGACAGAAACAGCAGCTTTACAGACAGCAAAACGGTAGTTGGAGGCGGGAAAATATACGGGAGAATAGTCGGACAACCGGTAAATCGTCCGTATGAGGTTTTGTGAAAACAAAAAACCCTGCGGAGTATGGACGGTATTTTTATAGAAATTTGATATAACGGAGGGGGATCAGAATGGAACGGTTACACATGAAGGAATTGTTTGACATGGAGATTCTACAGCGGGTGCAGGAATCATTTTCTGTCACGGAAGGAATCTCGGCGGGGATTTCCGATGAAAATGGCGTGGCTTTGGTGGAGCATACCTCTAATTGTGATTTCTGTTCCAAATATACCAAGATGTCTCCGGAGGGACTACGGCGGTGCCAGTTATGTGACAAGCGGGGGGCGCAGGCAGCCATGCTGAAACGAGCGCCTGAGATTTATACCTGCCATGCCGGACTGACGGATTTTGCGGCTCCCATTCTGGTAAACGGGCAGTTCCTGGGATGTTTTCTGGGGGGCCAGGTGTTGACGGAGCCCCTGACCCGGGAACAGGTGCGGGCCTATGCGCAGGAACTGGGGATTCCTCCGGAGGAATATGTGGAGGCGGCTTCCAGGATACCTGTTTTCTCCAGGGAAAGAATAGAACATATCGCCCAGTATATGTATGATATGGGGGAAATGTTGTCCAGCATGGCGTATAAACAGCATCTGACCTTGCAGATGAGCGGGGAACTGAAACGGGAAGCCCATATGAAGTCGGATTTTCTGGCGAATATGAGCCATGAGATCCGTACGCCCATGAACGCTGTGATCGGTATGGCAGAGATGGCTCTGCGGGAAGAATTGTCTCCGGTGGCGAGAGAATATGTCAAACAGATCAAGGCCTCGGGCAATACGCTTCTGAAAATAATTAATGATATTCTGGATTTTTCCAAAATTGAATCGGGTAAGATGGATATTAATCTGGCGGAATATGAACTGTTTTCCATTGTAAAAGACATTTCCAGCTTTATTATGGCCAGAATCGGAGACAAAAAGCTGGAGTTTGTGGTGGATGTGGCACCGGATATTCCAAGACAGCTGATGGGAGACCGTATACGCATTCAACAGGTTATCCTGAATCTGGCAACCAACGCAGTCAAATTCACAAAGGAGGGATGCGTCTGGCTCTCGATCCATTATGAGAAAAAGTCTGACAGAGAAATTCTGCTCAAAGTCTCTGTGCAGGATACCGGCATCGGAATCAAGAAAGAGGATATGGGAAAACTGTTCCAATCTTTTCAGCAGGTGGACAGCAAAAGAAACCGCAATATTGAGGGAACCGGTTTGGGTCTGGCGATTTCGAAACAGCTGATTACGCTGATGAACGGAGAGATCAGAGTGGACAGCGAGTACGGAAAGGGGAGCTGCTTTTCCTTTGAGATCCCGCAGATTGTTCTGGACAGCGCCCCGGCCATCGAGGTGGGAAAAGCGGCGGGAACGGCAAAGACGGCGGGACTGTTGTGTGAAAACGAGTGTGTGCGGAGCAATATGGACAGAATGCTCAAAGCGCTCTGCGTGGAGCCTCTTTGTGTGCAAAGCCAGGAAGACTTTGACGGACTGGAGGAGAGACGGGTGGAATTTTTCTTTGTGGAGAGTATCTGTTATACCCGTCGGGTACAGAAGTATCTGGAAACGCACCCTGGGATCACGGGCGTAGTATTGGCCGGTTTTAAGGAACAGCTGAACACGGGGCTGCCCAATGTAATGACAATCCGGAAACCGCTCTACATATTGGAGCTGAATAAAATTCTGGAGCATGAGGATCTGTATGCGGACGAGGACGAGTCGGAGGATGAGGGAATGGGCTTTATCGCGCCGGACGCGGATGTCCTTGTGGTGGACGACAATCATGTGAATCTCATAGTGACGGAAGGCATTATCGCGCCTTTGCAGATGCGGGTCGAAAAGGCTACCAGCGGAAAACAGGCGCTGGAAATGATAGAGAAAAAGCACTATGACCTGATCTTTATGGATCATATGATGCCGGAACTGGACGGGATAGAAACAACCCGGCTTATCCGTCGTTTTCATGAGGATTACAACGATGTTCCGATTATTGCGCTTACCGCCAATGTGATGGAGGAGATGCAGGGAATGTTTCTGGTGGAGGGGATGAATGATTTTGTGGCCAAGCCCATAGAGACCAAGGTCATTGTGGCCAAGATCAGGCAGTGGCTGTCTCCTGAGAAGCTGCAGCGTGTGGAAAGTAAGGAAAGAAGCAGGGAGTACGAACTGGTGCAGGAGGGGACAAAGAGGATTGATATTCCGCAGCTGGATGTGGAGCAGGCCTTGCGTCTGGTGGGAAACGAGGAACTGTACCTACAGGTTTTGAAGGAGTATTACCGGGTACTTCCCAAAAAGGCGAAGGCGCTGGAGCAATATCTGGAGGAGGAGGACTGGAAAACCTATACCATCGAGACACACGCGCTTAAGAGTTCCTCCCGACAGGTGGGGGCCATGGAGCTTTCGGAGCTGGCAGCTCAGATGGAGCAGGCCGGTCATAATGGGGAGACGGTGTTTATCCGCGAACATCACAGGGAATTGTTGGAGAGATACCGCTCTTTTGAGTCGATTCTGGCGCAGTATTTTGAGAGTCCGGAGGAAGAACAAAAGCCCGGCACCGCCTATGACGCACAGCAGATCTGGGCGTATCTGAACGATATGCAGGAAGCTGTGGACAATCTGGATATGGATGAGATGGACAGGGTGGCAGGACTGCTGGAGCAGGTGATCCTGGTGGATGAAGAGGCCCGGTGCTTTGCGGAGATGAAGGAAGCGGTGGAGGAACTGGATGTGGAAAGCTGTGAGGAACTGATCAAAGAGTGGAGACAGATGATTTATAGATAAACAGGGGGCGGAGCCCCCTTTTATGAAAAGATTGGTTTTGAACCCTGCATCGGGTGGACGTTCTGGGAAAAAGACTTTGGTCGGCATTAGAAGGCCTGAATCCGGAAAAACAGTTCCGGTACCCGGGGAATGGGAGAGCGCGGGGAAACGGAATGTCCCTGTGTGCTCTCCCCGGATTGATTACAGCGGCATATACTCCTTGATCAACGGTGGGCCGAAAAGACTTCCGGATCATATAATTTGTACCACATCAGAACGGATGCGTCTTTGACAGCCTGCACCCCCTGGGCTTTGGGAAAGAAATATTGTATCTTTTGGACAGCTTCCGCAAACCAGCTCTCGAAGCCAAGCTCCTGCAAATTCTGGCTTATTCCGGCGGATATTCCGGTCTGCGCGGAAAGAAAACGATTGGCATCCTCCATGATCCTGCGGGCAAGGCCGGTGTCCAGAATCCCTTTTTTTGCCAGTGTGTTTTGTACCTGATGGAAAACATCGTCGCGGTAGGCTATGCATTCAGACAGGGGCCTTCCCTGTCTCACCAGCAGCCGGGCATTGTCAATCCATGTGCCTGTGCCATGCGCAAGGCCTAACAATTGTATAAGGTCATGAAAGGATTGAGGGGAAGCATCTTCCATCATGTCTTTGATATTCTTTGTACCGAACTCGGGAATCCCCAGGGTATCACCTTCTATAAACGCTTTAAGGACATCCGCTTCGTGGAAAGGGACACTGATGGGGGAAACCTGTGTCTTTTTCCCCATCAGAGATAAAAACCGCAGTTCCTGGCTGAGATGAAGCGTGATGGAGGGGTATCCTATGAAGCGATCATGATAGTTCTCATATGACAGCTCGTCGTCTGGAAGGTCAGGCATTTTATTGCCGCAAATGATAATGGTCTTTAAGTCGGGACGGTCTTCCTTGCATAGTATGATGACGGTTCTGTTCCCAAAGAAGCAACGGACAATATTTTTGAAGGTTCCGTACATGTATGGGGATATGAAGCAGTCAAAATGTATTTTCCTGTGAATAAAAGGCAGTAGTGTTTCAAAGGGCAGATTGTGTCCGTCTCTCTGCATGCGATCCGGTTCCGGGGATTTTGAGGGCACGGTCCCGGCTGTACCCGCGCGGTCATGCGGGGCAGAATTTGGGTCATAACCATCCCGATGCATGCCGCAGGCGCAGCGTCTGGGAGGAAGATCCCATCCGTCTGACACATTGGGGACGAATTCCAGCTTCCGGCAACAGGGACAAAAATAATGAGGGGGCAGAGGATTGATATCAGTGGCCCCCATTACGAAAGCAGTGAAGGAGGCACCAAGACTGCTTTGAACCCGAAAGATTTCTCCCATCTCCCTGGCTCTGACGTTTATTTTTCCGAACAGATCAAAAAAAATAATGTGGTCTGTGTATTGCAGCTCCTCATACTCACTGAGAAAACGGCTCAAAATCTCCGCAGGCGGCACATCTCCATAGACTGTTTTCATGGCTTGATGCGCGTTTTCCCAACACATTCTTTTTTGCAGGGAAGTTTTTTGACCGTCCTCCTTTTCGGGGAGATTCTGTTGACCGGACAAAAGCTCATCGACAGTAACACCCAAAATTGTACTTAGTTTACAGAGAATGCCGCTCTGTGGTTTTGAAGATCCATTTTCCCATTTCGAGACCGCTTTGTCGGATAAGCCGATGAGCCTGCCAAGCTGATATTGAGACAGATGCTTCTGTTCCCGCAGTTCCCGCATATAGTTTCCAAAATGATAGTCTTTCATCAAATTCTGACTCCCTTCCATAAACAGTGTGAAATACTCCTCTTACAGAATAATTGAATTTTAGGGAGGATACAAGCGGGCAATTCTCTACAAACGGTAGAATGGTAAGAAACCGCAGACCCCAAATGGCTGAGTCTGCGGTTTTTTCCCCGATATTATAATACCACAAATCTGCCCGAAAATCAAGGCTTGTATCCTTTTTGCACCGGGATTATACTATGTTCCATGACTGCAACATGAAACAGCATTTCCGGAGCGGCATGTTTTCCGGAGATATGCGGAATTCTGACAGGAGGCACACATGGGAGTGGAAAACTGGATGGAACTTATGAACGGGCAGATGTGGCTGGAGCAGGTGAGGGATACGAACCGGTATTCGGAAAAGTACGGGCTGACACTTTCGGCGGAGGATACGGAGATTCTGATGGCTGAAAAGCCCCGGATTCTGAGGGACGCGAGAAGGGTTGAGTTCGGACAGGGCATTCTGCCTCAGATGATCTGCGTATTCTGCGATTCTTCCTATATATCGCAGGAGGACTATGTGGATACCCTTATACGGCTGCAGGAAATTTTTTATCTGTATAAGAATGAGATGCATGATGAAATCACGGATGAAGAATTGCTGTCTTTTATGAAGGAGCAGTTTGAGACGGTCTGTTTTGGGGTTCTGGAATACCTGGAAAGCACCTGCCTTGAAATCTTTGCCCAGGCCATCAGAGCGGGGTACCGGGGATACGCCGGGACAGGGGGGAGGGGAGAGTTTTCCCGCTTTGACATTGTGCAGCGTTGGGACAGGGAACTGTATCTGCTGGCGTTATCGCAGAACGACTGAAACTGTCGGGAGAGAGAATATCAGGGGATGAATCCGGGAGGAAAGACAGATGGATTATGAGATGGAGGAGCTGTTTCCTATTGTGACAAAGCTGGCCAGGAAATATGCCGGGTTTGAAAGTACATCCTTGAGCTATGAAAAGGCCCGGATGCTGATGGAAGCGGTCATATACTGTCTGGACGAGTATTGGAGCCAGGCATCCGGAACGGTTTCCAGGGATCTTTCGGCGGAGGAACAATATGCGCTGGGAGCGGAACTTGTACTGGAGAAGGCGGGCCGGATCAGAGAGATGCATAACGAAATGTCCGCGTCTTTTGAAGATTATGGTGTCAAATGTCTGCGCGACACGGTGCAAAAGGGCATTCCGGAATTTTTGAAGCGATATGATGCCCGATTCTGTCCACAGGATACGATTCTGACATTGGATTACCCGGTGATGGTGGATCTGAGTTCCTGCAGCGGAGCGGACAGGGTGCATGGTTATCTGTCTGCCATTTCGGCAGAACAGAGGTTTCTGGGCAGGTTTGGCACTGCGTATGTGATTTCGGTGCTGGAGAGATATTGTTCCGGATACAGAGATCTGTATGAAAACATCTGTGAAATTCTGCTGGGCAATGTCCTGGGGCATCTGTTTCTGCAAAAGCCTTTGGCAGAGACGGAATTTGAGAGGGAGGAACTTGATCGGCTGTCCGCCCGGTTTCAGGCGTTGTCCGTTTCCGAGACGGAAAGGGAAGTAGAGGGCAGTACCCGGGAAATGCTCGGCAGATTTTATTGTAATGATCCACAGGTATTGGAGTATCTGCGCTCCGGCGTGCAAAATCTGGCGGTGCGTATCGACACGGCCGTCAGAACGGGAAGAGCCGACAAAGTATTTTTGCTGTAAGCCGTCAAAATTTTTATTTATCTATTGCATTTTGATGAAATATCGCATAAACTTGTCTTATGAATAATATGGAAGCGGGTTTTTCAATACAGGCAGTTGAATGAGCGGTATATCCACTGTCGGCTGCCGGAATCCTGCAGGCATAGTCTGTGACCCGCAGGAATAAGGTAGGTTTGGAGATTCCGCTTCCATATGCGGGATTCACGCCATATCGCGGCATGGCCGATGGTATATGGCCGAAGCTAAATATGAAAAGCATATTTCAGGAAAGGAAAACACGCACATGAAGAAAATTTTTACACAACGCCTGTTTGCCTATATGCTGGCGGCTCTTATTGTGACGATCACGTCCATTTTTGTGCTACAGACGGTTCTTACCCAGCGGAACAACACGGCTTCCAGCCGCGCCAAGCTGCAGGATGTGAAGGAAAAGCTGGTCAGCAATGAAGAGAACATAGAGCGGCTGACCAACAATCTGAGCGAGGATAATCTGGCCAAGACCAGGGCATTCGCGGATATGCTGGCCGCAGACAGGACACTTGCGGGCGATACGGACAGACTCAATGAGATCAGGGACAGACTGATGGTCAATGAGCTACATATCATCGACAAGGATGGAATTATTACCAGCAGCACCATTGATTCGTATGTGGGGTTTGACATGAAGAGCGGGGAACAGTCCAACGCCTTTATGGTGATTGTGGATGACCCTTCCATTGAGATTGCCCAGGAGCCCCAGGTCAATGTGGCGGAGGGCGTGGTCATGCAGTACATCGGTGTGGCCCGGAAGGACGCGAAAGGCCTGGTACAGGTGGGGGTAAGGCCCGAAGTACTGGAAGATATGCTTGCCAGCACGGCTTTGGACAGGGTGCTGAAGGATATTGATTTCGGGGAAAAGGGATATGTTTATGCCATCGATGCCGCGAGCGGGGAGATTCTGGCGCATCCGGATGCGGCCTTGATCGGTACTTCCGCCGCGGACGCGGGTTTCCCGTCCGGACTTACGGGCAAGGGCAGAGCCAGAATCGGCGGTGTGAGCGGTTACTATCTGGCGGAGGAATATGAGGGAAAGATTATCGGCACATTTATGCCCGCCAATGAGTATTATGCCCAGCGCCGGGATCAGACTCTGGTGGTATCGCTGAGTATGGTGCTGATTTTTGGCATACTGTTGGTTCTGATCAATCAGATGGTGGACAGCAAGATCGTCCAGGGAATCAACCGCATTACCAACTCCATGAAGGGGATCGCGGAAGGAAACTTCAACACTGCGGTCCACGAGGATGGGAATCCGGAGTTTGTCATGCTCTCCGGCAGCATGAATAAGATGGTGGAGAATATCAGTCAGAATCTGCGGGAAAATGAGAAACTGCTGGAGCAGCAGAAAAGGGATATGGAGAATACCCAGATGCTGATCCGGAATGTCAAGGAGGCCTGCAAGGAACTGGATGTGGTATCCGGCGAGAATCAGGAGAACGCGGATCATATTTACAATGGCACAGGAGAGCAGGAAAAGGCTGTGGAAGATCTGAAGGGGATCATGAACCAGCTGACCAGGGAATTGAATGGCAGTGTGGATGCCACAGTCAGGATCACCAGGGAGACGGGTCATACCACGGAGAGAATCACGCAGACCCAGGGGCAGATGGAATTACTCAGTGATTCCATGGAGAAGATCAGCGAGATGTCAACGGCCATAGAAAAAATCATCGGTGAGATCAACTCCATCGCCCAACAGACCAATATGCTCTCTCTCAACGCCTCCATCGAGGCGGCCAGAGCGGGCGAGATGGGGAAGGGATTTGCCGTGGTGGCTGCCCAGGTGGGTGAGTTGGCCGCCAGAAGCGCCCAGGCCGCCAAGGAAACCAATGAACTGATTACCAATTCCATCAATGCGGTGGAAAGCGGAAAGAGAATTACCGAGCAGACGGTAAAAGCCTTCGGCGTGGTGGCGGAGGACATTGAAAAATCCAACCGGGATGTGCTGGCCATCACGGATATGGTGAGGCAGAATGTGGCCATCGTGGTGGGCGCGGTGAATCAGATTGAGCGGATCTCGGGCGTGGTGGAGGAGAACGTGCAGATTTCCCAGAACACAAAGCAGGCTTCCTCCAATATGGCGGAAATCACCTGTAAGCTGCTGGAATTGGTGGAGCAGTAAACGGATTGTCGGAACCGTCCTTAAGAAAGTTTTCAGGGCGACGGGGCCCTTCTCATGTCAACGGAATCCACGCAGGGCGCGGATTCCGTTGATTTTGTCATGGATAAGTCCGATAGGGCCATATTCTGAAATACGCAGGTTCCGGAAGAACGGAAATGTTTTTCATTTTATAAAAAAAATATAAATTTGCAGAAAATACTTGCAATGAATTGCACTTTCTGTTACAGTTCTTAAAAGCATATTTTATTCTAATTTATTCATCAAGCACATTTTTTCGCTATTCCCCCATTTACAGGCAGGAATGAAAATACAAAAGGGAAGGAGTTTATATGTACAGTTCTATACTGACAGGGTCTCTTTTTGGCGTGGAGGCCAATCTGATTCATGTGGAGGTGGATATCTCCACGGGATTGCCGGGCTTTTCCATGGTGGGCTCTTTGAGCAATGAGGTGCGGGAGGCAAGGGAACGGGTGCAGGTGGCCTTGAAGAACACCGGCTATGACATTCCTCCGAAGAAGGTCACCATCAACTTGGCCCCGGCCAATCTGAAAAAGGACGGGACGGGGTTTGACGTGCCCATTGCCATCGGTATTTTGCAGACGCTGGGATATTTTCGCGGAGAAGCCACGGAAAACATTCTGTTTGCGGGGGAATTGGGACTGGACGGGGAGATCAGGCCCATCAGCGGCATACTTCCCATTGTGAAGGAAGCAGCCCGGAGAGGCATAGACACCTGTATTATTCCCTGGGACAACCGGATAGAAGGAAGCGTGATCCCGGGGGTCCGGGTTCGCGGTGCCTGCAATATCCGGCAGCTGACGGCCTTTTTGCAGGAAACTGACATGGGGCAGCAGGAGGCACTGCTGCCCGAGCAGCCCTGTACCACCCAGGAGATACTGGAGAGAGAGCCGTATTGCGCGGACAATGATTTTTCAGAGATCAGGGGGCAGGAAATTGCCCGAAGGGCGGCGGAGATTGCGGCGGCAGGCTTTCATAATCTGCTGATGTCGGGACCGCCCGGCGGAGGAAAAAGCATGATTGCCAGGGCCATGGCGGGTATTCTGCCCCCTATGACCTGGCAGGAAAGCATTGAAGTGACAACGATCTACAGCGTGGCAGGGATGCTGGATACGGAGAACCCGCTGATTCTCCGGAGGCCCTTCCAAAGCCCGCATCATACGATCTCAGGAGCCGCCCTGATCGGAGGCGGTGTCCATACCCATCCCGGAGCCATTTCGCTGGCCCACAGAGGTGTCTTGTTTCTCGACGAATTGACGGAATTTCCCAGAAATATATTGGAATGCCTCAGGCAGCCCCTGGAGGACCACCGGGTCAACATAGCCCGGGCCCAGGGTAATTATATCTATCCGGCGGACTTTATGCTGGTGTGTGCCATGAATCCCTGCCGCTGCGGCTTTTTCCCTGATAAAAACAGGTGCCGCTGCACGGAGGGAGAATTGGCAAAATATTGGGGCAGGCTTTCGGGACCTCTGCTGGACCGCATGGACATGTTTGTGGAGACCAGCCGTATTGATTTACAGAAGCTGCAATCTGTCAGGGAGGGGGAAGACAGCGCCCGGATCAGACAGAGAGTGGTGGAGGCCAGGGCGGTCCAGGAAGAACGCTTTCGCGGGAAAAAGTATTCTTTTAACGGCGATATGGAGGCGGCGGAGCTGGAACATTACTGTGAGCTGGGCAGAGAGGAGAGACAACTTATGGAGACCGCGTACAGTCAGCTGGAACTGAGTGCCAGAACCTATCACCGGGTTTTGAAGGTGGCCAGGACCATAGCGGATCTGGGGCATTCAGAGCGCATACGGGAGGAGCATCTCAGCGAAGCGTTGGCCTATCGCCTTACGGAGGGGGCATGGATCAGAAATGGATAAATATACATATTGGCTTGCCAATGTCAGAGGGCTGGGTACGGCGGCCAGGGAGCAGCTTCTGGAGACTTTCGGCACGGGCGCGGCAGTATATGAAGCCGCGGAGAAAAAACTGGCTGCAGCGCTGGACAAAAACAGGTTGGAGAAACTGCTGAGGACGCGGAAAAACTGGGACGTGGACAGGGAGTATGCCAGACTTTCAGAAAAACAGATATCCTTTGTCTGTACAGCGGACGCGGAATATCCGGAGAGGCTGCGACATATTCCGGACCATCCCTTTGGCATTTACTATAAGGGACGGCTTCCCCAGCCCCGGAAGCTGGCAGTGGCAGTGGTGGGGGCCAGGGAATGCTCAGAATACGGACATTTTGTGGCCGCTCAGCTGGGCAGAGAACTGGGAGCCGCAGGGGTGCAGGTGATCAGCGGCATGGCCAGGGGAATAGACGGAATCAGCCAGCTGGCCGCATTGGATGCGGAGGGGGAGTCCTATGCCGTTCTGGGAAACGGAGTGGATATCTGCTATCCCAAGGGAAATAAGCCCATCTATGACCGGCTTCTGGTTCAGGGCGGGATTCTTTCCACCTATCCGCCGGGCACATCTCCCAAACCCCAGCTATTTCCGCCTCGCAACCGGATTGTCAGCGGTCTCGCGGACGTGTTGGTGGTAGTGGAAGCCCGGCAGAAAAGCGGTACGTTGATTACAGTGGATATGGCGCTGGAACAGGGAAGGGAGGTCTATGCGGTCCCGGGGCGGATTACGGACAGACTCAGCGACGGATGCAATAAGCTGGTCAAGGATGGCGCGTTGGTTTTTCTGTCTCCCAGGGATTTTATGGAAGGCTTGCGGCAGTCTTTTCCCGAAAAGTTTGCCTGCTGTGTTCCGAGGCAGGCCAGTTCCCCCGATGGCCGTGTCCGTCCGCCCCTTACACCGGAGGAGGCGGTGGTGCTGGAGGCTCTGGATCTGTATCCTCAGCCCATGGAAAGAATTCGTGAGCAGCTGCAGATCAAACTCACGGAAAGAGGATTCCGCACCTTTTCCAACAATCTCCTGACCATATTGATGCATCTGTGTTTGAAAGGCGTGGCAAAACAGAACAGTCCGGGGTGGTTTTCTCTGGATATCTGAGCGGTATTGTGGTATACTTGGCCAGACACCCCATGAGAAGGCGATCAGAAGGTTCTGCAATCGCCTGATGCGCTTTCAGATGGAGAAGAGACAGGGAGGAAAGAAGAGGATGAGAAAAAATATAATCACGGGGATTCTGACGCTGTTTACGGTGGTTTTGCTAACGGGCTGCGGCACCCGGACCATGCCTTTGGCGGAGGTGTTCTCGCAGGAGCAGCTGGAGCAGCAGACCATACAGATTGTGGACTGGCTGAACGCGGAAGAGTATTTGCAGGTTTACGAGACTTTCCGGGAGGATATGAAGCAGGTGTTGCAGGCGGATGAATTGCGGTCGGCCTGTGTGGAGACTTTTGGCGGCGCGGGGACCTTTACCCGGATTGACAGTACGACGGTGAGCGGCCAGAAGATCGATGAGGGAGATTATGCCGTTGTCATGGTCAAGGCTCAATATGAAAAACAGATTGTGACTTTTCAGGTGGGATATGATGCGGATATGCAGGTGGTGGGACTCTATATGAAATAGAATATGTATATCAGAAAGGAACGTGAGATTATGAAGATTCTCGTGATTGGAGGCAGTTACTTTTATGGCAGGGTATTTGTGATGCTGGCGGCCGGACGGCATGAAATCACAGTGGTGAACCGGGGAACCTACTCCATGGAAGAACTGGGAGCAGCACAGGTCAGGGGAGACCGCAGAGATCCCGCAGTATGGAAGGGCCTGTCAGGAGAATATGAGGCTGTTGTGGACTTCTGCGCGTACGAGGCGGGAGATATCCGCTGCGTGCTTGAAAACATGCCGGTTAAGCCGGTCCAGTATATCGCTGTCAGTACTGTAGATGTATACCGCAGGGGAGAAGGGGGATATAAATCGGAGGATGCCCCTTTTGAGGAAAGGTATCTGCCGGGGGAGGCCGGGGCCTACATTGCGGGCAAGGTAGCGTTGGAGAGAGAAACGCGTCTTGTCTGTGGGGAGCGGGATGTTGCCTGGACGGTGCTGCGTCCGGGGATTCTCTATGGACCGTTTAACTATGCTCCCAGGGAATCCGCTTACATCCGGATGATGGTGCAACAACGGATTTTACCCAGGATCACAGACGCAGACGGTCAGTTTCAGATGGTATATGTGAAGGATGCGGCGGAGGCCGTTGAAAAGTGTCTGCTGAATGAGAAAGCCTATGGAAAAGCGTACAATATTTGTAAAAGAGAGCCGGAGACTTACGGCTCTCTGGCAGACGCGCTGATGAAGGTATCTGAGGAGCCGGTCCGGGAACTGCCCATGACTGCGCAGCAGGCTCTGGAGCAGGGGATTTTGCTGCCATTTGCCGTAAGGGAGTCGGAAACGGAACTGTATGACAATGCCAGAAGTATCCAAGAGCTTGGAATGAAATATACATCTCTGGATGCGGGGATGGGTAAGACTTACAGAGCGTTCCGGAATGTTTTTTCCGTATAATAGCACCTGTACAGAACGCTGTTGTCTTATACAACCAACAGTTGAATTATTCAGCGGGTAGCAACGGATGCGTTATTGCCCACGCATGGGGGCCATGTTATCATACAAATACAGAAATATTTCCTTAAAAAGCAAAATGAATGCAGGCCAGGCAGGGAGAAAATCAGGCTGCTTGAAAAAAGAGTAAAATAATGGTACAATAAAGTTACCGAATACAGGAAGGCATTCGAATGGGAAATATATATGACGGGGTGTTCCGGACAATTCTGAATGACTGCCGTAAGCTGGTTATTCCCATCATTAACGAGATTTTTGGGGAGACATATACAGGGGAGGAGTAGTTTTCTCACATGAGAAGCATTTTGATGTGTATAATAATAATGTAAAGAGGCTGGAGGAGGCACAATCAGAGTTCAGGAAGATTCTGGAAGGGCTGCACGAACTGGAAAAGCAGGGAGTAATCGGAGCCTTTGACAAACGTACCATTATTGAACTGTCCAGGGATGTGATCGGAGAGATTGCGCATAAATATGAGAATGTGCGGAAAGGTATAGGTGATATCATGGGTGGAGCATTGATTGAGACAGAGGCGAGAATTATTCTAAAACAGGGAATCGAACAGGGGAAAAGTCAGGGTATTGATGAGACCAGAAGGAAGACAGCCCTCAGGCTGCTCAAAAGGGGGAAACTTACCATTGAGGAGATCGCGGAGGATACAGGACTCAGCGTTTCGGAAGTGCAGCAGTTTGCGGCGGGACTCTGATTCGAAAAATCAGGAACATGATGGAGTGATACCTGGTTGTCAGGTACATTGACCATAAAACATTTTGCAGGAGGAGAAAGATGCAGGAATTAAAACCGATAAAGGAAGGAAAAGTACGAGAGATCTATGACAATGGGGATACCCTGATTATGGTGGCTACGGACAGGATCAGCTGCTTTGATGTGATCCTGAAAAACAGGGTGACCGGGAAGGGCGCGGTACTGACGCAGATGTCCAGATTCTGGTTTGACATGACCAGGGATATCCTGCCCAATCATATGATTTCGGTGGATGTGAAGGATATGCCGGAGTTTTTTCAGCAGGAGCGCTTTGACGGCAACAGCATGATGTGCCGAAAACTGGAAATGCTGCCTGTGGAATGTATTGTACGGGGATATATCACTGGAAGCGGCTGGGCCAGCTACCAGAAGGACGGCACGGTGTGCGGCATCAGGCTGCCGGAGGGACTCAGGGAATCGGAGCAGCTGCCCGAGCCCATCTATACACCTTCCACCAAAGCGGAGATCGGGGATCATGATGAGAATATATCCTTTGAGCAGAGTGTGGAATATCTGGAAAAGCGCTACCCTGGCAAAGGCCGGGAGTATGGGGAGAAATTACGGGACTATACCGTTGCCCTGTACAAAAAGTGTGCGGAGTATGCCCGGACTAAGGGCATTATCATTGCGGATACCAAGTTTGAATTCGGTCTGGATGAAAATGGCAATATAGTGCTGGGAGACGAGATGCTGACGCCGGATTCCTCCCGCTTCTGGCCGGCCCAGGGGTATGAGCCGGGGCATGCCCAGCCCTCCTTTGACAAACAGTTTGCCCGGGATTGGCTGAAGAGTCACGATCATGACTGGGAGCTGCCCCAGGAGATCGTGGATAAGACCATCGAGAAGTACTTACAGGGGTATGAGCTGATTACAGGTAAAGCGCTGCAAAGTAGAGCGTAAGCCAAATGAATAGACGCAAATCCGATTACCGAAAACGTTGATTTACTTCTGAATATGCTGTATTATAGATTTATCGAATTCGATCAATCTAGTATTTGGAGGTATGTGCATGATTTTTATGGAGGAACGTCATCAAAAGATAACAGACCGTATACAGCAAAACGGTAAAATTACTATAGCGGAAATTGTGCAGGAATATGGGATATCTGATGAATCCGCGCGGAGGGACCTGCGGCTGCTGGAGCAGAAGGGAATCTGTAAACGGACCCATGGCGGCGCCATTCTGCTACAGCCGGTCAATGTAAGACCGCCGGTGAACCGCGATTTTGAGAGTATGCCGGTTTTTGATAATTACAAGGCCATTGCATGCCAGGCGGCCAGGATGATCAGAGAGAACGAAACGATTTATCTGACAGGCGGATCGCTCGGATATCTTATGGTTCCCTCTCTGCCAAGAGACATTTCCTATACTGTAGTGGTCAACTCCGTGGATATTGGGAAGGAACTCAGAAACTTTGAAAATATAGAGGTCTATCTCACCGGGGGAAAAATGCGGCAGAGCGGGTCGCTGGTAGACAGTCTGGCCACAGAATTTGTGGGCCGGATACACTTTGACCTCTGCTTTATCACTGGAGCAGGGCTGACAGCCTCCTTTGGACTGTCCAACGGAACGGACGAAACGGCGGCGTTTCAGCGAGCGGTGATTCGAAACAGCAGGAGAAAATGTCTGTTGATGCCGGGAGCCAAAATTGGATTGGACTCTTTTATCAAAGTCTGTGAGCCGGATGTCTTTGACTTCCTCATAACGGATTGGGATTGCGCAGAGGATCAGATTGCGGCCCTTGAGGAAAAAATTGCCACAGTGATTGTGGCAGGTGACGCAAAATGAGTCGGGAGGAGAGATTGCGAAATCTGATTCTGGATCAGTTTGTGAGTCTCAGACAATTCTCTCTGGAGGCGGATATTCCCTACAGTACGCTGATGACAATCCTTTCCAGAGGAGTCTCTGGCGCTTCTTTTGATCTGGTAGTCCGGATCTGTAAAAAGCTGGAACTTGATCCCGGTGAACTTTGAAATGTTATGGATTTTATGAGGTGCAGGCGGCACAGGCTTTTTCACAGCCTCCTGCCGCCTGCACCTGATGACAATACAAATTTACCGGGATGTAATTCTATTTTCTATATGCATCTCCTGCATCATGCCCGTCATCATATCCGTCCGTGAATCCCATAATGAAATATTTCCACTTGCCGTCTCCCGCCTCAAAGGGGACGATTTCGCAAGCCAGAAGCTGGCCGCTTTGCCATCGATTATTGAGAGCGTCTGTATAGCCGATCGAATAACCATGCAGATATCCCTGTTCATAGCCATATCTGCTTCTAGATTTCTGTATATGCCATATACTACAAATCAACAAAATTATAACAATAATGACCAATAGTATAACTTTGATTCTTTTTTTCATTTTAAATTCCTTATGAATAACGTCAAAACATGTATATTGCGCCGCGTCCTATAGCAGAAAGAGCTTCTGCTTCCTGCTATAGGATGGATTGATAGTCGAATTCTTTGTTCCTGCGAGATACAGGCTGTATCCGATCAGACTTGGTTCTCTAAATTCTTGTTGGCAGTGGACAGCATCAGTTTGATGCGGTTGAGCTGATTTACCTCGCTGGCACCGGGATCGTAGTCGATGGCTACGATGTTGGATGCCGGGTAGGCTTTCCGCAGGGCTTTGATCACGCCCTTGCCCACCACATGGTTCGGCAGACAGCCGAAGGGCTGTGTGCAGACGATGTTGGGTACGTTTTCATGAATCAGCTCCACCATCTCCCCGGTGAGGAACCATCCCTCGCCGGTCTGGTTGCCGATGGATACAATGGGTCTGGCATATTCCACGATTTTACGGATCGGTGTGGGCGGATCAAAATGTCTGCTCCTGGCGAAAGCCTTGGACGCAGCCCCCCGAAGCACATGCTCAATGGCCCAGATGCCCAGGGAAGAGAGTCTTGCGGCTTTTTTACTGGTGCCCAGGTGCTCTGCCTTGTAAATCTGGTTATAGAAGCAGTACAGCATGAAGTCTATCAGATCCGGTACTACGGCCTCTGCCCCCTCGGCCTCCAGCAGTTCCACCAGATGGTTGTTGCCCGCGGGAGAGAATTTTACCAGAATCTCCCCCACAATACCTACCCGGGGCTTTTTGATATCCCGAAGCGGTATGGCGTCAAATTCCCGGATCATCTTCCTGCACATGCCGGGAAATTTAGCCAGGTTGATATGCTTGGTGGACACGTAATCCTGGGCAATCTTAAGCCATTTCCGGTGTACGGCTTCCACACTGCCGGGCACTTCCTCATAAGGACGCATGCGATAGACGCAGCGCATGAAGATATCTCCGATTTGAGCAGCCAGCGCCGCCCGTATCAGCAGATCCAGATTCAGGTGGAAGCCGGGGTTGGTCTCGATGCTGCCCAGATTCAGGGAAATGACAGGAATCTGCGCCATGTCCGCCTTTTCCAGGGCCCGGCGAATGAAACCGATATAGTTGGTAGCCCGGCAGCCTCCTCCGGTCTGGGTCATAATAACAGCGGTTTTGTTTAAGTCGTACTTGCCGGACAGCAGTGCCTCCATAATCTGTCCTACCACCAACAGGGAAGGATAACAGGCATCGTTGTTTACATATTTTAACCCCACGTCCACAGAGTGTTTGTTGTCGTTGGTAAGCACCTCAAAACGGTAACCGCAGGCGGCGAAAGCCTTCTCAAAGATGTCAAAATGGATGGGGGACATCTGAGGGCAGAGGATGGTATAGTCCCTGCGCATCTCTTCGGTGAACTGCACTTTCCGGATGGCGCTGGAATGGATGGCGCGCTGCTCCGCTTTCTGTTCCCGCACTCGGATGGCGGACAGGAGGGAGCGCACACGGATACGGGCGGCTCCCAGGTTGTTCACCTCGTCAATCTTAAGGCAGGTGTAGATCTTGCCGGAGCCGGAGAGAATATCGTTTACCTGGTCCGTGGTCACCGCGTCCAGACCGCAGCCGAAAGAGTTCAGCTGGATCAGGTCCAGATTCTCCACCTGCTTTACATAGCTGGCGGCCGCGTACAGCCGGGAGTGATACATCCACTGGTCGGAGACGATCAGGGGGCGCTCCGGGGCCGCCAGGTGGGAGATGGAATCTTCCGTCAGTACCGCGATATCGTAGGAAGTGATCAGCTCCGGAATGCCGTGATTGATTTCAGGATCTATATGGTAGGGCCGGCCGGCCAGCACGATGCCCCTTTTGCCGGTCCGCTCTAAGTATTGCAGGGTTTCTTCGCCCTTATCCCGCATGTCCTGACGGGCCTTTTCCAGTTCGTTCCAGGCCTTTTCCACGGACTGACGCACCTCCTTTGCAGGAAGCTCCGTAAATTCTTTGACCAGAGCGTCGGCTATGGTCTCCTGACTGGTAAAGGCCATGAAAGGATTGCGGAACATGATATTCTCGCTCTTGATTTCTTCCACATTGTTCTTGATATTTTCCGAGTAGGAGGTCACAATGGGACAGTTGTAGTGATTGTTGGCATCCTCAAACTCATTTCTCTCATAAAAGAGGGCCGGATAGAAGATAAACCGGATCCCCTGTCTGATCAGCCAGTTCACATGTCCGTGAGCCAGTTTGGCCGGGTAACACTCGGACTCGCTGGGGATGGACTCTATGCCCAACTCGTAGATCTGGCGCGTGGATACCGGGGAGAGTACCACCCGATAGCCCAGGCTGGTGAAAAAGGTGTGCCAGAACGGGTAGTTTTCGTACATATTCAGTACCCTGGGGATGCCAACCACCCCTCTGGGGGCCTCGTCGGCGGGCAGAGATTCGTAGTCAAACAGGCGCTTTAACTTGTATTCGAACAGGTTGGGGACGTTGTGGGCGTTTTTCTGACCACCGATGCCCCGCTCACAACGGTTGCCGGATATATACTGCCGCCCGCCGGAGAATTTGTTGACAGTGAGGCGGCAGTTGTTGGTACAGCCCTTGCACTTGGCCATGCTGGTCTCAAACTGCAGGTTACAGATCTGCTCGTAGGAGAGCATGGAGGTGTGGTATCCCTCGTGGGAAGCACAGCCGGCCCCGCAGCACTGCGTATAACGTTCCCGCGCGATCAGGGCGGCGCCGAAAGCGCCCATGATACCGGCGATATCCGGACGAATGGCTTCGCAGCCCGCTATTTTCTCAAAACTGCGCAGCACGGCATCATTGTAGAAAGTGCCGCCCTGAACCACGATTGCCCTGCCCAGTTCCGAGGCATCGGACACCTTGATTACCTTAAATAAAGCGTTTTTTATCACGGAGTAAGCCAGCCCCGCGGAGATGTCCGCCACACTGGCTCCCTCCTTCTGGGCCTGTTTCACCTTGGAATTCATAAACACGGTACAGCGGGTGCCCAGATCAATGGGATGCCGGGCAAACAAAGCGGCCTGGGCAAAGTCCTGGACGCTGTAGTTCAGGGATTTCGCGAAGGTCTCAATAAAGGAACCGCAGCCGGAGGAGCACGCTTCGTTGAGCTGCACGCTGTCCACGGTCTGATTCCGGATCTTGATGCATTTCATGTCCTGACCGCCGATATCCAGAATGCAGTCCACTTGAGGATTGAAGAAAGCGGCGGCATAGTAGTGAGCCACGGTCTCCACTTCTCCGTCGTCCAGCAGAAAAGCGGCTTTCATCAGGGCTTCTCCGTAGCCTGTGGAGCAGGAGCGAACGATCTGTACATCCTCCGGCAGCTGCTCATGGATCTCCTTCAGGGAGCGGATGGCTGTCTTAAGCGGACTGCCGTCATTGTTGCTGTAGAAGGAATACAGCAGGGAGCCGTCCTCCCCCACCAGGGCGATCTTGGTGGTGGTGGAGCCGGCATCAATGCCCAGAAAGGCGTTGCCGTGGTAGGAGGCCAGGTCTTTGGCTCCTACTTTATGCCGGGCATGGCGGGCTTTAAAAGATTCGTATTCCTCCTGGCCGGCAAAGAGGGGGTCCATGCGTTCCACTTCGAACTCCATTTTGATTTTTCCGGAGAGCTTTTCCACCATTTCCCGCATAGTGCAGCTGACTTCCTGCTTTGCGTTCATGGCCGAGCCGATGGCGGCGAAAAGGTGGGAGTTGTCCGTGTCCATGATATGTTCTTCGTCCAGCTTCAAGGTGCGGATAAAGGCTTTTTTAAGCTCCGACAAAAAGTGCAGTGGGCCTCCCAGGAAGGCCACATGTCCCCGGATGGGTTTGCCGCAGGCAAGTCCGGAGATTGTCTGGTTGACTACCGCCTGAAAGATGGAGGCCGCCAGGTCTTCCTTGGTGGCGCCTTCGTTTATGAGAGGCTGGATATCGGTCTTGGCAAATACGCCGCAGCGGGCGGCAATGGTGTACAGAGACCGGTATTCTTTTGCGTACTCGTTCAGACCGGCGGCGTCCGTCTGGATCAGGGAGGCCATCTGGTCGATAAAAGAACCTGTGCCGCCGGCGCAGATGCCGTTCATCCGCTGCTCCACATTGCCGCCCTCAAAATAAATGATTTTGGCGTCCTCGCCCCCCAGCTCAATGGCCACGTCCGTCTTGGGGGCCAGTTCCTTCAGCGCGGTGGCCACAGCGATCACTTCCTGGGTAAACGGCACACCCAGATGGTTGGCCAGGGTCAGTCCCCCGGAGCCGGTGATCATGGGGCGCAGCAGGGCGTTGCCCAGCATGTCATAGGCTTTTTGCAGCAGGGAGGACAGCGTTTCCTGTATATTGGCATAGTGCCGCTGATAGTCGGAAAAGAGAATTTCGTGCTTTTTATCTAACAGGGCAATCTTGACAGTGGTGGAACCGATGTCAATGCCCAGAGTGTATTCGGGGAGACGCTGATTATCCTCTGTACGCATATCGCGGGTAACTCCTGCGGCATTGCAGGAATCCGCAGCGGGCCGCCTGGCATTCAAATCCTCCGCACCGCAGCTGATACAGTTATTGTTCATATAAAAACATCCTTTCTGGATCAGATTAATGGTTTGCAGCCATCTGTTCAATCTATGAAAGAAGGCCGGTCTTTAAGCATTCCCCGACATTATACGACAGAAAAGGTGAAAATGCAACGGATTGCGAGCTGGAGACGATGTTAAATTTTTGTAAATCGGACAGCGCGGTCATTATGCTTTTCCAGACAGAACAGGGGCTGAAACGCGGGCGGCCGCGTCCTAATGGAAATAATATGTAAAATGATTATTAAATCGCATTTATTGAGTTTACTTTTTGAGCGGTGGATGGTACAATTTTAAATTATATATACTTTCAAGGAAATTGGAGGTTGCCATGAGTAATTTTGAGAAAAAATTCGGAAAATACGCCATAAAGAATATATCCCTGATGCTGATCATGTGCTATGCGGTGGGGTATGCCATCCAGCTGATCGGGGACGGTTTCCTGAATTTTCTTACGCTGGACCCCTATAAGATCCTGCATGGGCAGATCTGGAGGATTGTGACCTGGATCATTGTGCCTCCCTCGTCCTTCAATATCTTTACGGTCATTATGTTGTTTTTTTACTACTCTGTGGGCACCACGCTGGAGCGTACCTGGGGGACCTACCGCTACAATGTGTATCTCTTTTCCGGCATGTTCTTTACGGTGCTGGGCAGCTTTGCGGCTCTGGGACTCTGCTATCTGTTTCAGGGGGATGTGATGGCCATCCCCGGCAGCGCCGAATCCGTATGTGCTTTTTACAGCACTCAGTTCAGCACCTATTATATCAACATGTCCATCCTGCTGGCCTTTGCGGCCACCTTCCCGGATATGCAGGTGCTGCTGATGTTTGTAATCCCGGTAAAAATGAAGTGGCTGGGGATCATCTACGGCGTCATGCTGGTGTTTGACCTGTTCCAGAATGTGGGGAGTCCGCTGGCCGGAATCTTTTACCGGACCGCCATAGTGGCGTCCCTGCTGAATTTTGTGATTTTCTGGATTACCAGCAGGAACCATATCAACATGTCGCCCAAGGAGATCAGGCGCAGGCAGGAGTTTCGGCATGAAGTGAAAAAGAATATGAAAATGAGCGGCCATAAATGCGCCGTCTGCGGCAGGACGGACGCGGATGATCCCGCGCTGGAGTTCCGGTTCTGTTCCAAATGTGAGGGCAATTATGAGTATTGCCAGAATCATATTTTTACCCATGAGCATGTGAAGAAACAGTGAGAGGCAGGGTCAGTCTGAAAGAAAAAGGGGAAAAGGAAATGAATCAGGAAGTCTTATTTGCCCGGACTTTGGAGCAGGTCAGAGAGCAGGCTGCTGACCAGGGGGGCTGGATCGCCAAGGAGGATGTACAGGAGGCGTTCGCTCCTCTGGGACTCAATGGAGAACAGTTGCAGATGGTCTATGATTATCTGGTGAAGCATAAAATCGGCATAGGAGTGCCGGTGGATCTGGACGATTATCTGACGGAGGAGGAAAAAAACTATCTACAGAATTATCTGGACGAGCTGGCGGGCCTGCCGCCGGTGAGTCCGGGGGAGAAGGAGGCCGTCACTCTTTCCGCCATGGCAGGGGATGTGGACGCCCAGGGGCGGCTGTCTGTCATCTGTCTGCCGGATGTGGTGGAGGTGGCAAGGCTGTATGGCGGGCAGGGAGTACCCATGGAGGATCTGATCGGGGAGGGCAATCTGGCGCTGACTGCGGGAGTGACCATGCTGGGCGCGCTGGAGCGTGCCGATGAGGCTCAGGGCATGCTGGGCAAAATGATGATGGACGCCATGGAGGATCTGATACAGCAGCAACAGACTACGGAAAAAGCGGATCAGAGGATGGCTGAACGGATCAACAGAGTGCTGGAGGCGGCGCGCTGTCTGTCGGAGGAAATGCACCGCAAGGTGACGGTGGAGGAGCTGGCCCGGGAGACAAAGCTGTCTGAGAAGGCCATTCGGGATGCCATGCGTCTCAGCGGTCATCAGATTGAATATCTGGAGGAAGCCTGATGCTGTTACAGAAGCAGAGTTACGAGGATTATAAATATGTGATGGCGGATGTGGGGAATGTGTATCTGGGAGCCAGATATTCCTATGAGGAGCTTCTGCAAAACGAGGATGTGCCGTTTAAAATACGCGCCATCGTGGAACGATATATTCTGCCCCAGTCGGCCCCGGAGACCACGCTGGAAAGCGAATTCTACCATATGACTGCCGACAGCTTCACCTACCGCACCTGCCGGCAGCTGAAAGCCAGAGTAAAGTACAGCATGCTGGTGGAAAAAAGGTCCTTGTTTTCGGGCGGTAAGAAAAAAGAAGTCTATACGACGGAGATCATGGGGATAGAGAATTTTGTTAAGATGTCCCTGGCTCAGAAACAGGCGCGGGGGATCTTGATACAGGAGATCATATTGGACAAGCTGGCCATGATGGTCTTTACTGTATAGTGTCCGGTGCCTTGAGCGGCCGGGGCGTGATGATCTGCATTTTGGGCCCACAGGAACGGGCGGCACAATAAATATTAAGAAAAGAGGACGACGCTATGCGCATTGAAGAGGTTACAAGCTATGAGATCATAGAAAAAAGGGAGATCAGAGATATCCATTCCATGAGTTATCTGCTGCGGCACAAAAAGACCGGAGCCAGAGTTGCCCTGCTTGAAAATGATGACGACAACAAAGTTTTTTATATCGGATTCCGCACACCGCCGGAGGATTCCACCGGTGTGGCGCATATTCTGGAGCACTCTGTGCTGTGCGGCTCCAGGGAATTTCCGGTGAAGGACCCCTTTGTGGAACTGGTCAAGGGCTCGCTGAACACTTTTCTCAACGCCATGACCTATCCGGACAAGACCATTTACCCCGTGGCCAGCTGTAATGACAAGGACTTCCAGAACCTGATGCATGTGTATCTGGACGCGGTGTTTTATCCCCGGATTTATGACACGGACAAGATTTTCTGCCAGGAGGGCTGGCATTATGAGCTGGACAGCCTGGAGGGTGAACTGACCATCAACGGCGTGGTATACAATGAGATGAAGGGTGCGTTTTCCTCCCCGGATGATGTCCTGTTCAGAGAGAAAATGAAGTCTCTGTATCCGGATACCACCTATGGGAAGGTGTCCGGCGGAGACCCGGCGGTGATCCCGGATCTCAGCTATGAGGAGTTCCTGAATTTTCACAGAAGGTATTACCATCCTTCCAACTCCTATATCTACCTGTATGGTGACATGGATATGGCGGAAAAGCTGGTATTTCTGGATGAAAAATACCTCTCTGCCTTTGACAGACTTCCGATTGACAGCTCTGTCCGGAAGCAGGAGCCTTTTCCGGCGCTGCGCAGAGTGGTGCGGGAGTATCCCGTCAGTGAGGAGTCCAGAGAGGAGGAGAGCGGGTATCTCAGCTACAATATGACGGCGGGAGACTGTCTGGACCGGGAGCTGTATGTGGCTTTCGACATTCTGGACTACGCGCTTTGCGGCGCGCCGGGAGCGCCGCTGAAACAGGTCCTGCTGGATCACTCCCTGGGCAAGGATGTCTACAGCGAATACGACAATGGCATCCGACAGCCCTTCTTTTCCGTGGTGGCCAGCGACACGGACATTGCCAGAGAGCAGGAGTTTGTGGATCTGATTGACAGGGAACTGCGGCGCATTGCCACGGAGGGTTTTGACCAAAAGGCCTTGCTGGCAGGGATCAATCATTTCGAATTCCGCTATCGTGAGGCGGATTTTGGCAGATATCCCAAGGGCCTTATGTACGGATTACAGATTCTGGACAGCTGGCTCTATGCGGATGAAGCTCCCTTTATCCATGTGGAGGCCAATGACACTTATGCCCGGCTGCGGGAGGCGGCGGGACAGGGTTATTTTGAAAAGCTGGTACAGACTTATCTGATTGATAATCCCCATAAGTCCCTGGTGATTCTGAAGCCCAGAAAGGGAATGGCCCAGGAGCAGGAGGAGGCTCTGAAAGCAATGCTGGCGGAGCGCAAGGCAGGCATGAGCAGGGAACAGCTGCAGGAGATCATGGCCCGGCAGCAGGCGCTGACAGCTTATCAGGAGCAGGAGGACAGCAGGGAGGATCTGGCCAGGATTCCCATGCTGGCCAGAGAGGATATCGGCCGGGAAGCCAGGAAACTTGTGAATGAGGAAACCGAAACAGGAGGGATTTCCGCCCTGCGCCACAGTCTGTGTACCAACGGCATCGCCTATATCCGTCTCATCTTTTCGCTGGAGCGGATTCCGGAGCGGCTGTTTCCCTATGTGGGAATTTTCTGCTCCTGCCTGGGACTGCTGAACACTGCGAACTACAGTTATGGCGAGTTGTCCAGTGAGATAGACTTAAACACCGGAGGGATCGGCACGGCCAACAATATTTATGGCAATGTGGAGAACACGGATGAATACAAAGCGACATTGGATCTGAAGACCAAAGTATTGTATAATAAGATTGACAAGGCCCTGGAGCTTTTGCGGGAGATTGCGCTGACTTCTGATTTTACGGACGGGAAGAGGCTGCTGGAGATTATATCCGAGGGGCAATCCCAGATGCAGTCACAGATGGCGGCCAGAGGGGACAAGACGGCGATGAACCGCGCTTTGGCCTACGGCAGTGTGTCCGGCGCCGTCAGCGAGACTTTGTCCGGCATACCTTATTTCCGGCTGTTATCCCGTATCCAGGCGAATTTCGAGGAGGAAAAAGAGGCGCTGATTAAGGCGCTTCAGGAACTGGCGGTTATGATTTTCCGCAGGGAGAATCTGATGGTGGATTACGTGGGGGCAGACGAGGGCTGGGAGAAGCTGGAAGAGGCGGTGGAATCCTTTGCGGAGGCCCTGCACACAGAATCTGTGGAGACCGGAAATTATCATCCGGTTCCGCAGAGAAAACAGGAGGGCTTTATGACTGCGGGGCAGGTGCTGTATGTGTGCCGCGCGGGCAATTTCAAAAAGAAGGGGCTGCCATACAGGGGAACGTTGCGCTTTTTACAGGTGATGATGCGGTACGAATATCTGTGGATCAATCTCCGGGTCAAGGGAGGTGCCTATGGCTGTCAGTGCAGCTTTGGAAGATCCGGCGAGAGCGGTTTTACCTCTTACAGGGACCCCAACCTGAAAAATACAGTGGAAGTATACGAAAAAGCGGCGGAGACAGTGGAAAAATTCACCGCCGACGAGCGCACCATGACCCAGTATATTATCGGAGCCATAAGCGATATGGACACTCCCATGAATCCGTCGGCCTATGGTCTGTTCTCCTTGAGCGCCTATCAGTGCGGTATCACCCAGGAGATGCTGGATCAGGAGAGGGAGCAGCTGCTGGGGGCTACCCAGGAGGAGATCAGGGAATTGGCAGCATATATCCGGGCCTTTATGGAGGATGATTTCCTCTGTGTGGTGGGGAACGCTCAAAAGATCAGGGAAGAGAAGGAGATGTTTCTGACAACGGAAAACCTGTATTAACAGTCCGCGGAAGCGGACAGGGGGGAAAATATGAAAGGAACAAAATGGATAACCGGTCTGCTGGCTGTGGTGATGTCGCTGATGGTGACGGCCTGCGGCGCCCCGGCGGAAAACGCGGCCCCTTCCGAGGGGTCCTGGAACTATGGCGCTGCTTCCGGCGGCGTGTCACGGGTGGAGACCGAAGAGTTTGTGCCTGGCTCTCCGGGCATGAACCAAAGTGATAATTCCGGAGCCGGACAGGTGCAGGAATCGGACGCGGCCAGTCAGACCAGTGACCGAAAGCTGATCCGCACGGTGAACATGTCTGTGGAGACCAGAGAGTTTGATTCTGTCATGGATACTCTGGAGCGGAGAATAGTGGAACTGGGCGGTTATATGGAGAGTCTGGAAACCTATAACGGCAGCGCCTACAGCAACTATCGCTCCAACCGCAGCGCCAGTATGACGGCCCGGATTCCGGCGGATCAGTTCAACGGATTTCTGGGCGAAGTGTCCGGGATCAGCAATGTGACCAGACGTTCGGAAAATGTGCAGGATGTGACGCTGGACTATGTGGATCTGGACAGCCATAAAAAGACTTTGCAGGCGGAGCATGACCGTCTGCTGGAACTGATAGAGCAGGCCGGGAGTATAGAGGATATCATCACGATAGAGCAGCGGCTGTCCAATGTGCGGTATCAGATTGAGAGCATGGAGGCCCAGCTGCGCACCTACGACAATAAGGTGGAGTTCAGTACCTTATATCTGGACGTGAGCGAGGTGCAGGAACTGACGCCGGTGCAGGAGGAGACTCTCTGGGAGAGAATCAGCGGCGGCTTTATGGAGGATCTCCAGAGAATCGGCAACGGGGGACTGGAGATTCTGGTCTGGCTGTTGGTGCATATTCCCACACTGGCCCTGTGGGTAGCACTGATCACTCTGTTTGTTCTCTGGGTAAGATGGTATATGAAGAGAGGCAGCAGGAAAGCGGACATGATGGGGCAAAAGGCAGCGAATGCCGCGGCGGCAACGGGGCCAACGGCATTTGGACACGCGCAGGCGACCAGAAGCGGCGCGTCGGCAGCAGGGAACGCAGGAACTATGGGAAACGGCGCAGCGGCGGGGAACGCGAGAACTATGGGAAGCGGCGCAGCGGCAGCGGGGAACGCGGGAACTATGGGAAGCGGCGCAGCGGGGAACGCGGGAACTA
>CAJUAB010000008.1:0-84366 GCA_910583845.1 uncultured Acetatifactor sp. | reverse complement strand
GCAGCGGGGAACGCGGGAACTATGGGAAGCGGCGCAGCGGGGAACGCGGGAACTACGGGAAGCGGCACATCGGCGGGAAATACTGAGAGGACAGGAAACGCTGCAGTGAGGAGCGTCCCGTCAGGGAATGAAGACACAAAGAGGAAAGAGGAAAGAACCCATGAATGAAAATCCCGCATACAAATCCGGTTTTGTGACGTTGATCGGGCGTCCCAACGTGGGAAAATCAACGCTGATGAACCGGCTGATCGGCCAGAAGATTGCCATTACCAGCAACAAGCCCCAGACGACCCGCAACCGGATACAGACGGTGTATACCTCCAGGCAGGGGCAGATCGTGTTTGTGGATACTCCGGGCATTCACAAGGCCAAAAACAGACTGGGGGATTACATGGTGCATGTGGCAGAGCGCACTCTGTCCGAGGTGGATGTGATTCTGTGGCTGGTGGAACCCGGCAATTTTATTGGAGCGGGGGAACGCCATATTATCGGACAGTTACAGAAAGTGAAAACGCCGGTGATCCTGGTGATCAATAAATCAGATACAGTGAAAAAGGAGGAGCTTCTGCCCTGTATAGATACCTATCGGAAGACCATGGAGTTTCAGGAGATTGTGCCGGTATCGGCGCTGAAAGGAGATAATACGGATTTGCTGATCTCCTGTGTCATGAAGTACCTGCCCTACGGAGCGGCATTTTATGACGAGGATACTGTCACTGACCAGCCCATGCGCCAGATCGTGGCGGAACTGATCCGGGAGAAGGCGCTGCGGCTTCTGGAGGAGGAAATTCCTCATGGTATTGCCGTCAGCATTGAGAAGATGCAATATCGTGAGAATATCTGTGACATAGAGGCCACCATAGTCTGTGAGCGGGATTCACACAAGGGGATTATCATCGGCAGGGGAGGCAGCATGCTCAAGCGCATCGGTTCGGCAGCCAGGCCGGATATAGAGGATCTGATGGAGCAGCATGTGAATCTGCAGCTGTGGGTAAAGGTAAAGAAGGACTGGCGTGACAGCGATTTTCTGATGAAAAATTTCGGATACAACCCCAAAGATATCCAGTAGCGTATAAGGCTCATGGATTCTGTCGGACGCATAGAAAAGGCAAAACTGCAAACCCTATTTATATCAGCAAAAGAACGGGGGTAGCAAAGCATGCAGGAGACGGCGGAGAACAGCAGGACAAGGTACTGGCAGAGATTTGAAAACACCGGGAGGGTGGAGGATTATCTGCGGTATACCTGTGGCGGGGGGACCGGGGAAACGGCAGAGGGAAAGTCAGGAGCAGATCCAGATGCAGGATTTTATTATAGTGACAGGAATGATTTTAAAACAGACGCCTATCGGTGAGTATGATAGGCGTATCTGTTTACTCACGAAGGAAAGAGGAAAGATCGGGGCTTTTGTCAAGGGCTCCCGCAAGCCGGGCAGTCGTCTCAGCAGCGCGACCAATCCTTTTTCCTTCGGTACGTTCAGGCTGTATGAGGGAAAGACTTCCTACAACGTATCGGATGTGGAGATACAAAATTATTTTGAAGCATTGCGGACGGATTACATAGGTGCCTGTTACGGCATGTATTTTGCGGAGATTGCGGACTATTATACCAGGGAGAACAACGATGAGCGGCAGATGCTCGGACTCCTGTACCAGTCTCTGCGGGCGCTGTGCGCGCCGTCCATATCCAACGAACTGATACGGTGCGTCTATGAGATCAAGAGCATAGCCGTAAACGGAGAGTTCCCGGGGGTGCGGCAGGACAGAGGGCTGGATGAATCCACAGTCTACGCCCTGCAATATATTGTGGCCAGCAGCATAGAAAAGCTATACACATTCACGGTGACGCCCAGGGTGCTGGCCCAGCTCCAGGAAGAGGCCGCCTGGTATTGCGAAAAAATTCTCGGGCGTACATTCAAAAGCCTGGAAATTCTGAAAAGTCTCTGTTGAAAAACAGGGACAAGTCGGCTATAATAAAGAAGATGCTTTAGCGTTTGGAGGGAAAGGACAGACTGATATGAAAGGCAGGAGAAGAGCGATTGCGGTGCTGACAGCGCTGGGAGCATGTATGCTGGCCCTGGCGGGCTGCAGCGGACAAACGGCGGAAGAGCCCATCCGCACCTCCACGATTGTGCTGGCGGCCGACGGAAGTTTTACCCAATGCCGTGTAGAGGATTTTGACAGGGAGGATTACCAGCTGGAGGAACTGGATGGTATGATCCGTCAGGAGGTACGGGATTATCTGGGAGGAGCATCCGAAGAGGGAGGACCGGTGGCGGTGGAACAGGTGAGCCATCTGGAAGAAAACAGAGCACAGGTTATGGTTGCCCTTCACTTTGCGGACAGTGAGGTCTATGAGGATTACAGGGCTCTGGTGGATAAGCAGCCCTGCGAGCTGTTTTACGGCACGGTGGGCGAGGCCCTGTCGGCAGGCTATGACCTGGCCGCGGTATTGCAGGACGTGAAGAAGGGGACGGCGGTCACGCCGGAGCAGCTGGAGAAAATCGGAGACAGCATGGTGGTAATCTTTGAGGAGGCCCTTCAGATCCGCTGCCCATCCAAGGTACAGTATATCGGCGGCAACGTGCGGATAACCGACTCCGGCTATGCGGACGGCACGGAGGGAGAAGGTCTGAAATACGTGGTGATAAAATAAAATAGAAGATATGCGGGACATAAACAGGAGGAGGGTATTATGGAAAAGACAATGGAGAAAATTATCGCGGTGGCCAAGTCGAGAGGCTTTATCTATCAGGGTTCCGAGATATATGGCGGCCTGGCCAACACATGGGATTATGGCAATCTGGGTGTAGAACTTAAGAACAATGTCAAAAAAGCCTGGTGGCAGAAGTTTGTGCAGGAGAATCCATACAATGTGGGTGTGGACTGCGCGATTCTCATGAATCCCAGGACCTGGGAGGCCAGCGGTCATCTGGGCGGCTTTTCGGACCCTCTGATGGATTGCCGGGAATGCCATGAGCGTTTCCGGGCGGATAAGCTGATTGAGGATTTTTGTGAGCAGGAGGGCATCGCTTTGGAAGAGAGTGTGGATGCCTGGGATCAGGAACGCATGAAGAACTTTGTGGAGGAGCATCGGATTCCCTGTCCCAGCTGCGGCAAGCACAATTTTACAGATATCCGTCAGTTCAATCTGATGTTCAAGACTTTTCAGGGGGTGACCGAAGATGCCAAGAATACCGTGTATCTGCGGCCCGAGACCGCGCAGGGTATCTTTGTGAATTTTAAGAATGTGCAGAGAACTTCCAGAAAGAAGGTTCCCTTCGGCATCGGTCAGATCGGTAAGGCTTTCCGCAACGAAATTACTCCCGGCAACTTCACTTTCCGCACCAGAGAGTTTGAACAGATGGAACTGGAGTTTTTCTGCGAGCCCGGCACGGATCTGGAGTGGTTCCGGTACTGGAGGGCGTTTTGCAGGGACTGGCTTCTGTCTCTTGGCATCCGTGAGGAGGAGATCAAGCTCCGGGACCACAGTCCTGAGGAACTGTGTTTCTACAGCAAGGGCACCACAGACATTGAGTTCCTATTCCCCTTTGGCTGGGGTGAACTGTGGGGGATTGCGGACAGGACGGACTATGACCTGACACAGCACCAGAATACCTCCGGCGAGGATATGTCCTATTTTGACGATGAGAAAAAAGAGAAATATGTGCCCTACGTGGTGGAGCCCTCACTGGGCGCGGACCGTGTGGTGCTGGCGTTTCTGTGTTCGGCCTATGATGAAGAGGATCTGGGGGACGGCGACATGCGCACGGTGATGCGTTTCCACCCGGCTCTGGCACCGGTGAAGATCGGTGTGCTTCCTCTCTCCAAGAAGCTGGCCGAAGGCGCGGAGAAGGTGTATGGGCAGCTGTCCAGGAGATATAACTGCGAATATGACGACAGGGGCAATATCGGCAAGCGTTACCGTCGGCAGGACGAGATCGGTACACCTTTCTGTGTGACTTATGATTTTGACTCTGAAACGGATAACTGCGTCACCGTGCGTTTCCGTGACTCCATGGAGCAGGAGCGGGTAGCCATCGCGGAACTGGATGCTTACTTTGCGGATAAGTTTTTGTTTTAGGAAAAAGGGATAGGGCTGCTCTGGGAACCGGCGTCGTCTGATACAGGCGGTGCCGGGCTCTGTGGCGGCCTGTTTTCGTTTATGGCAATAGAATTCGCGGAGTGCGGTTTCTGTTGTGCCAAAATGGTAGAGGTGCAGGGATTATTATGGAAAAAACAGAGATTTTCAGCGTATTGGGCATCAGTGAGACCGGGGAGGAGCGAAAGATCAAGGCGGCTTACCGGGAGAGGCTGGCAGTGACCAATCCGGAGGATAACCCGGAGGGCTTTAAACGTCTGCGCCAGGCCTATGAGGAGGCGCTGGCCCTGCTTCGCCAGCCCCCGGAGGAAGAAGAGCAGGAGGATACCACGGAGACAGGGCAGTGGGTGGCTCAGGCCGCCGCGCTTTATGGCACTTTGGCAGGCAGACAGAATCTGGAGGCCTGGCGGGAATTGTTCTCTCAGGATATTTATCAGTCGCTGGACGGAGAGGCGGAGTGCCAGGAGAAGCTGCTGGTATTTCTGATGAGGCATTTCAAGCTGCCCACAGAGATCTGGAATCTGTTGGAGGAAAAGCTGCAAATAAGCAAAAATCAGACCCGTCTGAAGGAGAAGTTTCCGGCGGATTTCATTGACTATCTGATCAGCCGTGTGACCAGGGGGGAGGAAGTGGAGTTTTCCCAGTTTGAAGGTCCACAGGATGGGGATTATGATTCCTTTTTGCAGTGTTATGACAACTGCTGGGGGGCTTTGCAGGAAAAGAAGCTGGAATATGCGGCTCAATTGCTGGAGGAGAGCGACCGCATGGGGATCTGGCACCCCTGCATGGAGGTATGCCGGGCTCAATACTATCAGGCCACTGACCGGCAGGAAGAGGCTGTCCGCTGTCTGAGGGAGCTGCAACAGAAGGTACCGGGGGACGAACTGGTGGAGTTCAACCTGGCGCAGGTGCTGTGGGAACAGGGGCAGACTCAGGAAGCAGCCCTGTGCTTTGAGGGGATCAAGGAACGAAATGAGAAGCATTATACAGCGAATCTGCGTCTGGCCGAGTGGTATCATGGCCAGGGGGATGACCAGAGAGCCAAGAAGTGCGCGGAGGAGGTGCTGTCCTCCGGATATGACGACACCTTTCACCAGCTGCTCAAGGAGATTAACGCAGGGCTGGAAAAGGATCTGGAGCGCAAGGTCAGCCTCTATTCCAATCCGGAAGATGTGTTGGAGCTGGGCTGGTGTTATTTGCAGGATGAGCGTTTTTCTCTGGGAATCCGGCAGGTGAAAGCCATTGAGGACAGGGTTCCCCAGGGACGGGTGGAAGAGTATCTGGGCCTGATGACCAAACTTTACCGGGAGGCGGCGGAGTACGAGAAGTCCATTGAGTATGCCAGACGATGGCGTCAGGCGCTGGAAAAGCGTATTCCCACACAGGAGGGAGAGGCGCTGGAGAAGGACGAGGACAGGCTTCGCCAGTCCCATGCCATCTGTATGCAGTGTTACCGTATCCTGGGGTATCTGGACAAATCCTACTATGAACTGGCTCTGGAGGAGGCGGATGCCATGGAAGCGGTTAATCCGCATGACATCGGTGTGCTGATGGAGCGTGCCCAGACGTATCTGGAGATGGAAGAGTATGAGAAATGCCAGGACCTGGTGGGACGCCTGGTGCAGGAGTACCGGGTTTACGCGGCGCTGGCCACGGCGCTGGAGGCTTACCGCAGGCAATGGGACGCTTCCGGCGTGATACAGACAGGCAAACAGCTGGTTCAGTGCTTTCCCGATTACGTCAGGCCCTATGTGGATATGGCCAAGGTTTATCTGGATCTGGAGTATACCAAAGAATTGGAGGAATTGCTGGACGATGCCCGGGAAAAAGGCATTGAGAGCGTGTACCTGGACGCTTATGCCTACCAGAAGGATCATAAGACCAGCACAGAGCTGATACAGAAGAAAGTGGAGAAATTCCGGAAGGTCTTTCTGGATCATGTGGAAAATGGAGATCTCTCCTTTTATGAGCCGGGGCTGAAACAGCTGACGGAATATCTGTATCAGGCACCGGGGGCTTATCTGCTGGTGGAGAGGGGGATTTTCCACAAGGCGGCCCATCACTATCAGGAGGCGGTCAAGGACTATGAGCAGGTGCTGGCCTATGTGCCGCAGCAGATCTATGCCCTGAACGGTATGAGCCAGGTTTATAAGCATCAGGGAGATTATGACCAGGCCATTATCTGTCTGCGCAAGGCCATCCTTTATGACACGGAGGGGGATTTACAGCCGGGGGCCAGCATGGATATGGCAGATCTGTATCTGCGTCTTGCGGATTACGGGAAAGCGCTGGAATATCTGGAACAGTATATGCGTTATGCCGAGAGCGGGAAGCTGAATATCAGCATTTACAGGCTGGGTAAGATTGCCACAGGATATATCCGGAACGGCAGATATGAGATGGCGGCGAAAATATTTGAGAGCGCTTATGCCAAAGACCCCGCCGGGCTGTATGACAAGCTGGCGGATATGTATCAGGTTACAGGGCAGCAGCAGGAAGCCAGGGATGTGCTGAAAAAGTGGGCCGCACATCTGAACATAGACGAGAGCGCCCTGGGAAAACTGCGCAGCAGGATCAAGAAAAGCAATGCGGGCTACAGCGACTATTATGTCAGCCTGGGCTGGACGGAACTGATCTTTGGGGAAAGGGAAAGCGCAGTCAGGGCATTTGTCAGCGCGCTTAACTTCCACCCGAATCTGAACGGCGCCGAGGGAACCATGTGTGATGCCGTGTTCGCTTTTATTCTGTGCGGGGAAGAAAAGCTGGGGAAAAAGTATGCGGCGAAGCTGCAGGACTGGCTCCGGCAGGAGCAGTTTGCCCGTAAAAACGAATATTATGAGCAGGAGAAAGGGCATTTGCAGATCGAAGTCCTGGCGGCTTATTATACGGAGAACGATCAGAAGCTACAGGAGATGGTTGACCGGGAGAGCAAATGCGAGTGCTGCAACTTCTGTACATATGCCATCTGTAAGGAGATGGAGGCGGTGAGAATTCTGCTGATGCTCCGCAGAGGCCGCAAGCAGGAGGCCCGGGAGCGTCTGGACCGCAATCTGGAGACGCAGCCCCAGGATGAATATATGCTGGCCATCAGACATATGTGCTTTGGCGAGCAGGGTTGATGGAAAGAAATGTGCGAAAAGCCATTGTGGAAAGAGGAATACTATGATAGTAGGAATTGATTTGGGAACAACCAACAGTCTGATTGCCTGTTTCTCGGAGGAAGGCCCCAGGATTATCCCCAACCGCCTGGGCAAGAATCTGACTCCTTCGGTGGTCAGCGTGGATGAGGATGGCAATATTTATGTGGGCGAGACGGCCCGGGAGCGCATGAGCCTGTATCCGGACTCCGTAGCCAGCGCTTTCAAGCGCAGCATGGGAACAGAGAGACAGTATAATCTGAGCGGTCATCTGTACAGGCCGGAGGAACTGTCCAGCTTTGTGCTACGCTCCCTGAAAGAGGACGCGGAAGCCTTTCTGGGGGAGGAGGTCACGGAGGCTGTGATCAGTGTGCCGGCGTATTTTGACGACAAGCGCCGCAAAGCTACCAAGCGCGCCGGAGAGCTGGCGGGCCTTACCGTGGAACGAATGATCTCTGAACCCACAGCGGCAGCCGTGGCTTATGGACTGTATGACAAGACAAGGGACACAAAGTTTCTGGTGTTTGATCTGGGCGGCGGAACTTTTGACGTGTCCATATTGGAGCTGTACCACAATATTCTGGAAGTGCGGGCCGTGGCAGGCGACAACTATCTGGGCGGGGAGGACTTCACGGAGGTGATGGGCAAGCTCTTCATGCAGAAGCAGAAGCTGGCCATGAGCAGTCTGTCCGAAAAGGAGCAGGTGCGTCTGTACAAACAGGCGGAGAAGGCGAAGTGTGCCATAAGCGGCAGTGACCGGGTGATCATGAAATGTCTGATTGATGGGAAGGAGCTGGAATCGGAGATCAGATACAGGGAATATGAGGATGCCTGCGAGGAACTGCTGAATAAGATACGGGAACCGGTAAAAAAGAGTCTGTCCGACGCGGGACTCAAGCTGGGTGATATAGATGAAATCCTGCTCATAGGAGGCGCCACAAGGCTGTCCGTGGTCCGGGATTTTCTGATCCGGCTTTTCAGGAAATTCCCGGATACCAACATGAATCCGGACGAGGCCGTGGCGCTGGGGGCGGCGGTGCAGGCCGCCATGAAAGAGCGACGGGAGGAAGTGAAGGAAGTTATTCTGACGGATGTGTGTTCCTTTACTCTGGGCACGGAAGTGGTAGTGGAATATGAGGAAGGCAAATTCGAGGACGGGCGCTTCTGTCCCATCATTGAGCGCAATACCGTGATTCCGGCCAGCCATACGGAGCGCATGTACACCGTGCGGGACAATCAGGACAAGGTCAGGGTACGTGTGCTGCAGGGGGAGAGTCGTTTTGCCAGAAATAATCTGTATCTGGGCGAGATGACTATAGAGCTGCCCAAGGCTCCCAAGGGACAGGAATCCGTGGATGTGACCTACACCTATGATATCAATTCTCTGCTGGAGGTGGAGGTGAAGGTGGTGTCCACCGGCCTTTGCCAGAAGATGATTATCAAGGGAGTGGACAATACCATGACCGATGAAGAGATCGCGAAGCGTATGGAGGAGCTGGCCTACTTAAAGATACAGCCCCGGGACCAGGAGGAAAACCGGCTGGTACTGCTGCGGGCGGAACGTATGTACGAGGAATCGCTGGGCGACAGGCGCAGGAATCTGGATCACTATATGAATCGCTTTGAAGCGGCGCTGAAGGGTGGCGATCACCAGGAGATCGCGGAGACACGCCGGGAATTGTCGGAGTTTCTGGATGATGATGAAGACCTGTGAAAACGGCGGCAAAGGCCCCTGTTAAGGGAGCTGCTGGGAGCTGTTGTTTCTGCGGAAAGCGGAGGGGGACTGGTGCAGAAACTTGTTGAAGGCCCTGTTAAACTGAGAAAAGCTGGAGAAGCCGCATAAAAAGGCAATGTCCGTTATGGGATTGTCCGTGGAGAGCAGCATGGTCTGAGCGTTGCTGATCCTTGTCATCTGGATATAGTCTGTCAGTGTAAAACCTGTGATCCGTTTGAACTGATGAGACAGATAATAACTGCTGATGTAAAATTTTCTGGAGATGGTCTCCAGGGAAAGCTCTTCCACAAAGTGGCTGTGTATGTAGGCGGTGATGCTGTACACCTTGTTGGTGATGTTGTCGAAGTCCACATGATTGGCATAGATGTTTTTGTCCCGGTTTAAGTAAATCAGGCTCAGAAATTCCACAAATTTGTTGTGGATGGCAAGTTCGGTCAGTTCATTAGGAGTCTGAGACAGATAGTAGATATCATTCAGTTTTTCCAGCACCATTTTTTTACAGCGTCCCTCAAAACGATAGATGGGACAGACGCTGTCAAAGATACCATATATATTTTTCATACAATTTTCGAAAGCGGATATCATCGGGGGGATGGAGAATTGAATGATCAGGCGCTTGCTGGGCGCCCCCTCCGGATATTTCGTCTTATGCAGCAAGGTGGGGCGCAGGGCCACAATATCACAGCAGCGCATATCATACCAGACGCCGTCCACCAGATGTCCTGCCTTTTCGTCCAAAAAAACGCACATCTCGTAAAACTGATGAAAATGCTGGAATTCCATATTGATCGAGTAGGAACGCTCATCATAGTCGAAGTAGTAGTAAAGATTTTTGCCGGGATGACCAATTTCTATTTTATGTTCTTTTGAATACACAACAGTATTGTCAATCAGCATTTCATTCCTCCTTATGGAGATCATTCGATCTCTTAATCACCGTGTGGTAATTGTATTGAATACGAAATGTGCACCTTTGCGCGTTTACTGCCCAGTACTCCATCCAGCTGGCTTTTGGACTATAGTTACTTGCAGCCTGGCCAATTTGATTCATGCATCCTGCGTCTTGTACTTTCTACATTACGCCTGATTGTCCACGCATGAACCTGTTGATGGAAGCTGTTCAAATGCGGAAACAATTTCCTCGGGGCGTACAGTTTCGGTTTGTCGCAGATATTCCCGCGCAGGTCGGCATATTTTGATCATCCTTTGATCCGGCAGGGTATAGATAAAATAATTATTCCGCAGTACCCCGCCGTTTCGCAAATCCATTCCCTTTTGCCCAGTTTGTATGGTTAAACAGGGTATATACAGAAAAATTGTCGCTCTATATCCACTTTTTTGCGATCTGCGGGGTACTGACACGCAATTTTTCTGTATATGCCCTGATATGCGGGAAAAAATCGGTTTTTCTGCCCCCAGGGACTCGGGGCAGGGTATTGGGAAGTAATTTTTTTATATATATCCCGGCTTCAGTCGGGAACAGAATATTTCGCATGTGTCCATGGCAAAACAGACATTTTTACTAATACACCCGAAAAGAGAATACATTTGAATTTCCGCTTTGGTTTTGACCAATCCGGACCTGAAAAAACGATATGGCCTCCCAAACGTGGTCCGGGCATTTTTTCCGCCTGATAAAAGATCCTGTCGGAACTTACTGCTGTATGGCTGTGAACAGCAGTAAAGTTTGCGTTACATATATGCTATGTGTACACAAAAATAGGTTAATATGCATAAAAAAGAAGGCGATTTTTCATGTGATTTGTGCAACACCTGAATGAAGTATACCGTATAATAGCAAAAAATGCAATATGCTTTGTTAAAAAGACAAGAGATGCGTGGAGATCATGCGCTCTCTTTGGTAATCTTAATTTATCAGTGAATGGGACGAGGGATATATGATGAGAATAGGAAGGCAATGGGACGAGAGGCTTAAGATGTGGGACGAAGCCTTTGAGAGGAATCTGTATACACAGCTGGGAGAGGTAGAACTTATGGGCTTTACCACCATGGAACAGATGACTCTGGAACAGGCGAAGGGGCAGTGCTTCCGGCCTTTTCCCCGCGGAACGGGGTGGGGGGGAAAATGGGAATACGGCTGGTTTATGTGCAGTGTGAAGATTCCCGACAGCGCAGTGGGAAAACGTGTTTTGCTGCGTCTGGGCGCGGGACCGGAGATGCTTGTGTATGTAAACGGCGTGGAGGCCGGTTCCATTGACAGCAGGCATGCTATGGTGGAACTGACAGACTGCGCTGCTTTTGGGGAAATCTTTGAAATCTGTGCGGAGTGCTATGCCGGACATGGGGTCAGACCGGAATGCGGCGGCATCTATGAGAGGGAGGATGTGCCGGTACCGGAGCCGGAAGCGTGTCAGTGTGTGGTGGGGAGCAGTCATTTCGGTATACAGGACCAGGAAATGTTTGCAGCCTACGCGGATTATCACACACTCTACGAACTGTGGAAAGCGTTGCCGGAGGGGGATCTGCGCGCCATGCAGATTGGTCAGGCTTTGCAGCAGTTTACCTGTATAGTGGATTTTGAGGCACCGCAGCCCAGGCGCAGCGAGAGTGTCCGGGAGGGGAAGAGGGTCCTGGCGCCTCTTCTGGAAAAAAGAAACGGGGATACAGCACCGGATTTTACCATTTTTGGTCAGTCTCATCTGGATCTGGCCTGGCTGTGGCCGCAGGCGGAGACCAGGCGGAAAGCCGCCAGAACCTATTCCAATCAGCTGGCGTTGATGGAGAGATATCCGGATTACCGGTTTCTGCTGTGTTCCCCCACTGTGCTGGAGTATCTGAAACAATATTACCCGAAGCTGTTTCAGCGGGTGAAGGAAAAGGCGGCGACAGGGCAGTTTGTGCCGGAAGGAGCGGTATATGTGGAGAGTGATACCAATCTGCCGGGAGGAGAGAGCCTGATCAGACAGTTTGTGCTGGGAAAACGCTGGTTTCGGAAGGAGTTCGGCACGGACAGCAAAGTGGCATGGCTTCCGGATACCTTTGGCTTTTCGGGAGCTCTGCCTCAGATTATGAAGGGATGCGGAGTATCCTGGTTTGCCACTCAGAAGCTGCTGCGCTGTGATCCGGAGTGTGAGCAGTTCCCCTATAATCTGTTCTGGTGGGAGGGAATTGACGGCACCAGGATTCTTTCCCATCTGTTTAAAAAGAATAATGCGGTCTTTACATCAGGTGCCCTGCGTGAGCGCTGGGAGAAAGACAGGAACCAGAGGCAGGACATAGATGTGTTTATGTTTCCCTTCGGTTATGGAGACGGGGGCGGCGGTCCCACGGAACTTATGGTGGAGACGGCCATGCGCTGCAAGGATCTGGAGGGCGCTCCCAGATGCAGGATGGAAAGTCCGGCGGCTTTCTTTGAACGGCTGGATCAGGGCAAGATTGAAAATGTCTATTATGGAGAGCTGTATCTGGCGTGGCACAGAGGTACCTATACTGCACAGGCCAGGATTAAGAGAGGAGTCCGCAAGGCGGAATATGCTCTGCGGGAGGCGGAATATCTGGCCGGTCTGCTGCGGCTTGCAGGCAATACGGAGGGAGAGAAGGAGATACTGCATAAATTGGAGGAACTCTGGGAACTCCTGCTCTTCCAGGAGTTTCACGATATTCTGCCGGGGACTTCCATAGAGCGGGTGAACCGGGAGGCAGAACACGCCTTGGAACAGGTGGAGCAGGAAAGCCGGCGGCTTGCGGGAGAGCTGCTTGACAGACTGGCGGGGGGGCGGGCGGTGTTTAATTCCCTGAGCTGGGAGCGAAACTACAGAGGAATAGAGCTGCCTCCCTGCGGATATGTAAGGCTGCGGGCCCCCGCCGTGCCGGGAGATGAGAACTGCGGGGAGCAGACCAGGGAATGCGCAGTGGGAGATGAGGACTGTGATGAGCAGACCAGGGAATGCGCAGCGGGAGATGAAAACTGTGGGGAGCAGACCAGGGAATGCGCGGCGGGAGATGAGGACTGTGAGGAGCAGACCAGGGAATGCGCAGCGGGAGATGAGAACTGCGGGGAGCAGACCAGGGAATGCGCGGCGCAGGGCGGAGAATATGCTTTCAACAACGTCTTTATAAGCGCCTGCGTGGACAGACAGGGGCGGATTACCAGCCTTAAGGACAGGATCAGCGGATATGAGTATGTGGAAAAACCGCTGAACCAATGGCGGCTGTATCGGGATGTGAATGTGGATTATGACGCCTGGGAGCTGGGGCGGATGTATGAGCAGGTGCCGGAGAAGCTGGAGGGGAACTGTACCTTTCAGGTCGAGCGGATGCCGGACGGCAGCGCGACAGTAGTGGTGGAACGGCGGGAAGAGCATTTTACGGCGATACAGAAGATTCATTTCTCGTGGGACAGTCCCAGGATTGATTTTGAGACAGAGATCGACTGGCAGGAGAGACACAGGCTTCTCAAAGTGGATTTCCCCACCACGGTATATACGAAGGAAGTATTACAGGAGATCCAGTTCGGTTATATCCGGCGTCCCACCCACAGGTCCAGACAATATGAGAAGGATCTTTATGAGACCTGTCATCACAAATATGCGGTGCTCACGGACGGCGAGAACGGTTTTGCGGTACTCAATGACTGTAAATACGGGCTGTCCGCGCAGGACAGCAGACTTTCTCTGACGCTTCTGCGCGCCCCGGTGATTCCTGACATGACGGCAGATCTGGGTATACAGCGTTTTACCTACTCCATTCTGCCCTTCTCCGGTCCCTTCGTGCGCAGCAGGGTGACAGAGGAAGCCTATGAACAAAACGTGGATGTGACGGTGTCCGTGGAGAACAGTCTGGAAGGGAATGTACCGTTTGAGTCGGTGTCATTCTTTCGGCTGGAGGGAGGGCACACGGTTCTGGAGACCTGTAAACCCGCTTTTGACCGGGAGCAGGGAGTGGTACTGCGTATTTATGAGGCAAAGGGCTGCGGGGGAGAGACTACGCTCTCCGTACCCGGCAGTGTCCGGCGGGCCTATGCCTGCAATATGTTGGAGGAGGCACAACAGGAGCTGGAATTGAAGGAAGGGAGAATCCGTCTGAGATTTCATGCATTCGAGATCAAGACAATTATGCTGGAATTATACTAAGGAAGACGATCTGACTTCTGCCCGGTCTATGCCAGGGAATCCGGCGGCCTGTGTGGGGCGGGAGGGATCTTTTACCGAATGTGAACAGATCAGAAGCATGGGACGGACAACAGGGTGGAAACTTTATAGAGGGAAATTGCGGGCACGACGGAAGAAGGGCCGGGAGCGTTTTCAAACCCGCTCTGGCCGGATTTTTCCTGTGCAGGAAAGAGGAAAGCATGTATGATATAGGAATTGATGTGGGGGGGACCGGTATTGCGGCCGGACTGGTGGATGACGGCTGTAAAATCGTGGCCAGGAAGGGCATTCCCACAGACAGAAACATGACGGCCCAGGCCATGTCGGCGGTATTGGAATCCCTGACAAGGGAACTGCTGGCGGAGAAAAACATATCTTCAGACCAGATTCAGTCCATTGGAGTGGGCGTTCCGGGAACGGCCAATCTCAGGACGGGATGCATAGAATATGCCAACAATCTGCCCTGCTGCCAGGGGAATATAGAGCAGCTTTTACGGGAACAGATTTCCAAGAAGATTTATCTGGAAAATGATGCCAACGCGGCGGCCTGGGGAGAGTATCTCTATCTGGGAAAAAAGCCGGAATCCTTTGTTATGGTGACGCTGGGAACCGGAGTGGGCGCCGGGATTATCCAGGACGGTAAGATTCTTCGGGGCATCAATTATGCCGCCGGAGAACTGGGGCATATGACAATCCGTTATAATGGAATCCCCTGTAATTGCGGCAGGCGGGGCTGTCTGGAGGCGTATGCCTCGGGGGAGGCCCTGATCGCCCAGACGCAAAAAGTGATGGCTAAGAAGACAAAGAGTCTTTTGTGGGATCTGTGCCGGGAGAACAGAGGATATGTAAACGGAAAGCTGGTGTTTGACGCCTGTCGGCAGGGAGACAAGGCCGCGATCAAGGTAGTCAGGAAGTATGCAGGCTATCTCAGCGAAGGCCTCGCCAATATCATCAATATTCTGCAGCCCGAGGTGCTGTGTATCGGCGGAGGGATCAGCAGGTCCGGAGATATCCTGCTTCCCCTGCTGCGGGAACTGACTCAGGAGAAGATTTATTCCAGGGATTCGGCGGACAATACAAAGCTGGTGGCAGCCAGGCTGGACAATGACGCCGGTATTATCGGCGCCGCGAAACTGAGACTGTGTAAAGACTGAAGGGGTTGAGAAAGGGAAAGAGAGTTTTGCATTTGTCTGAACTGTAAATAGGCAGGAAGAGGGCCGCACCGGCGGGATGTCTGTAGAACACAAAAAGGGAAAATGGATGATAGCGGTATCATACATTTCCCTTTTTTGATTGACTCGATCAGGCCCTCATTGCTGCCTACAATCTATTTTCAGCAGACGCAAATTCTATTGCCGGGTCTTGGCACCTTCGTCATAAGTGAAGCCGCGCAGTGAGAGCTCCTTTGCCCTGTGACATGCGCAGATTCTTCCGCCGGGCATCTCAGTGAGTGCAGGAGAATCCGTTTTGCATTGATCTATACAATAATGGCATCTCTCATGAAAGTAACAGCCGCTGGGCGGATTGGCAGGATTGGGTATTTCTCCTTTCAGAGGAATGCGGTCCATCTGGATAGTGGGATCTGCCACCGGCACCGCGGAAAGCAGAGCCTCCGTGTAGGGATGCAGGGGCTTTTCAAACAGTTCTTCCGCCGGGGCAAACTCCACCATCCGGCCCAGATACATGACCCCCACCTTGTCAGAGATATGCTCTACCACGGAGAGATCATGGCTGATAAACAGATAGGTCAGATTCAGCTCTTTTTGCAGATCCCGCAGCAGGTTGATCACCTGGGCCTGGATGGAGACATCCAGGGCGGAGACCGCTTCGTCACAGACGATGATCTGGGGCTCGATTACCAGGGCCCTGGCAATGCCGATACGCTGCCGCTGGCCACCGGAAAAAGCATGGGGATAACGCATCAAATACATGGGATTCAACCCCACCTTCTCCGCCATGGCCTTTGCCCGCTGATCCATCTCGTCCTTGGACATCTTGGGATAATTGGCCTTAAGGGGTTCCTTGATAATGTCAAGCACGGTCATTCTTGGATCGAGGGAGGAATAGGGGTCCTGGAAGATCATCTGGATCTCTTTTCGGATCTCCTTCATCTTTTTTTTGTCTACCTTCAGGAAGTCAACCTCTTCACCGCTTTTGGTGCGATAGAAAACTTCGCCCTCGGAGGCGTCATAGGCCCGGACGATACAGCGCCCCAGCGTGGTCTTGCCGCAGCCGGATTCACCCACAATACCGATGGTTTCTCCCGGCTTTACGCTGAAAGATACGTCGGTTACGGCCCTCACCGTGACGCCCTTGGAGGTAAAGCGTTTGTGCAGTCCCTTGACCTCCATGATATTGTCTTTATTCATTGCTACCTCTTTTCCGCATATCATGGGCGAATCCCCTGATATAGCATGAATCAGTATTGGATCGGAACATGTGAAAGCGGTCAGCTATCCTTTTTCAGGAGGGCCTCCACCCTTGCCCTCTCGGCCCGGCAGGCTTCATGGGGGCAGTTAAAGCAGGCGATCTTGTGCCCCGGGGCAATTTCCGTCAGCTCGGGTTCCGCTTTGTCGCAAAGCCCCTCGATGCGGACATCGCAGCGGTCATAGAAGCCGCAGGCTTTCGGCAGATTCATAGCCAGGGGCACCGTACCCTCGATGGAGAAAAGCCGTTCCTCCTTCTTGGAGCCGATTTTGTGAACGGAGCCGATCAACCCTCTGGTGTACGGGTGCTGCGGGTTCGCATAGATTTCGGACGCGTCCGCGCTTTCCACGATCTTGCCCAGATACATCACGGCCACCCGGTCGCACATCTTGGCCACTACCCCCAGGTCGTGGGTGATGAACAGGATCGCCATGTTGAAATCCTTTTGAAGCTCTTTCATCAGCTCCAGAATCTGCGCCTGAATGGTCACATCCAAAGCGGTGGTGGGCTCATCGGCAATCAGCATTTTCGGGTTGCACACCAGCGCCATGGCAATCAGAGCCCGCTGCAGCATACCCCCGGAAAACTCATGGGGATACTGGTTGTAGCGCTTCTCCACGTTGGCAATGCCCACCTTGCGCATCACCTCCATGGAAATCTCTTTGGATCTCTTCTTGTCTTTTGTGATATGGAGCCGGGTGGCTTCATTGATCTGGTTGCCGATGGTGTACATCGGGGAAAAAGCTACCATGGGTTCCTGGAAGATCATCGATATTTCCTTGCCCCGGATGGAACGGATTTCCTTGCCCCGCTGATCCAGGGAGAGAAGGTCCACCTGGCCAAGCCCTTCCGAATCAAAGAGTATCTGGCCGCTGGGTACGCATTTTCTGTCGTTGATGCCCAGGATGGCTTTGCAGGTCAGGGATTTGCCGCAGCCGGATTCGCCCACCAGGCCCAGCGTCTCCCCTTTTTTCATCTCAAAGTTCACACCCCGGACCGCTGTCAGAAGTCCCTCTGTCATATGGATGTCCACATGGAGGTCCTTGACTTCAAGAATGTTTTCTTTGTCCATTTTTACCTCATTCCCGCACAGCCGGAGCTTCAACGCGGCAAATTCCGGCTGTGCCTGTGTTTATAGCGTTCATCAATAAGCCTACTTATACGGATCTGCGGCGTCACGGATTCCGTCGCCAAGGAAGTTGAAGGCAAGGACCGTGATGGTCACGAAAATAATCGGGATCAGCTTGTGGGGATTGCTGGCCACATCCGTGACGGAACTGGCCTCCTGGAGCAGCACCCCCCAGCTCGTGGCGGGGGACTTGATGCCCAGGCCCAGGTAGGACATGGAGGTTTCACCCACGATGGAACCCGGTATGCCCAGGGTAATGGAGACGATGAGATAACTCATAAAGCCCGGCACCAGATGTTTCCAGATAATTTTCCAGGTGGATACACCGGAAAGTCTCGCCGCCATGACGAAATCTTCATTTTTGAGGGACAGAAACTTGCCGCGGACAACCCGGGCCATGCCGGTCCAGTTGATAAAGGAGAGGATGATGGTTATGTAAAAATACATTTTCACAGTGGAGATTCCCGGAGGTATTGCCGCGGAAAGCGCCATCCAGAGCGGAATCTGGGGAACGGCTCCGATCACCTCGATGATTCTCTGTATGACAATGTCCACCACGCCTCCAAAGTACCCGGAGATCGAGCCGATGGTGACGCCCAGGAAAAAGCTGATGATGGCGCTGGCAAAGGGAATGGTCAGGGAAATCCGGCTCCCAAGCAAAATTCTGGAGAAAATATCCCGTCCCAGAGCGTCTGTGCCAAAGAGCATGATCTTTGCGCCGGTTCCGCCGTTGCTTCCCTCGCCCACGCCAAACAGGTGGAGATCACAGGGAATCAGGCCCAGGATCTTATATTCCGAACCATGCACAAAAAAGCGCAGCTTGTAATATTCCGAGGTGTCCTCCGTGATCGTTACGGAGAAATCCGTCCGGTCTATGGTCTTTTCCAGCTTGTATACATAGGGGCCTACAAATTCGCCCTCGTGCAGGAAGTGGATTCTGGAGGGGGCGCTGTCCTTGTACAGGGCGTCGAATTCATCCAGAGCGTAGGGCGCGAGAAAATCCGCGAACAGGGCTCCGAGGTACAGGATCAGAAGAATCAGCATGGAAAATTTAGCCAGCTTATGCTTTTTCAGCTTCCTGCCCATCAGAGTCCACTGGGAAGCGAGATAATAATCTTCATTGGTTTTTTGTTTCTTTTTCCACATTATCTGCCACCTCCTGAATAACGGATTCTCGGATCAAGGAATGCCAGGGCGATATCGGAGAACAGGATGCCAACCACTACCAGCACCGCCTGTACCATCACGATGGCCCCCGCCAGGTACATATCCTGGGCCTGCAGGGCTTTGAAGAGCACCGGGCCCTGAATCTGCATGTTCAGCACCATGGCTGTCACAGTGGAGCCGGAGAACAGGCTGGAGAGTACGCCGCCCAGACCGGAAACGGTGGGGTTGATGGCCGCCCGGAAGCAGTACTTCATGACGATGGTGCGCTCCGGCACACCCTTGGCCCTGGCGGTCAGGGTGTACTGCCGCCCCACCTCATCCAGCATCTGGGCGCGCACGGAACGGATGATGCCGCAGGTGCCGCTGGTGCCGATGACCAGGATGGGGATGATCATTCTCTTTAAAAACTCGCCAAAGTTGTATAAATGAATGCCGTTTTGAAGCATCTCCTGGGAAAACAGGCCCACATTCGCGTTTCCTGTCCATTTGTAGGAGAGATACATCAGCACGATTGCCAGAATAAAGTTCGGTATTGCCGCTCCCAGAAAGCCGATGACCGAGGAGATATAATCTCCCACGGAATACTGGTGAGTGGAAGCGTAGACGGCGATGGGCAGGGACACCACATACTGGAACAGCATAATGATCGCCGTTACGGCGATGGTGAGTCCCAGCCGGTCGTCAACCACATCCCAGACATCCCTGCCGTAGGCAAAGGAGTATTTCCAGTTGTGATGGGAACCGTATAACCGGTAATAGGTGGAATCCGTGGGAGTCCAGATGATATCTTTTATCCACTTGAAGTATTGTTCATGGATGGGCAGATCCAGCCCGTAGTCAGCGCGCAGAGAGGCGGCATAGTCCGCGTCCACGATTTCCCCTTCCGAAGCCAGCGCCGCGATATGGGCGGACACATAGTCGCCGGGGGGAAGCTGAATGACAAAGAAAACCAAAACCGAAATCAGAAGCAATGTCGGGATGAACATCAGAAGCCGCTTTACGATATACTGGACCAGATCCTTTTTAAAAAAATCCTTCACGGCCTCCGGCAGGGTTTTCTTCGGGATGTTGTCATGCATGTCTTCGGATTTATACGCATTTGCTTCCATTAGAAATTCCCTTTCTTAAGAAAATCGGAGGTGGGAAACCGGGGTTCCCCGCCTCTGAAGGTGGTCGCGTATGTCCGGCTCCAGTGGGAGCCGGACCGCAGTGCATGCGGCCGGTGGCTGCCGGCCACAGATATGATAAACAATTTTACTCAGCTTTGAACAGGGTCCAGTAGTGAACCAGGTTCTGATACTGATACAGATCATCCCATACCAGGAGATCAGGATGATTTTTGATCTTGGAACTGATCAGGTTGTAGTTGCCGACTGCTTTCAGGTAAGCTATGGTCCACAGATTCTCCTTGTGAACTTCATAGAGATCCAAAGTATACTGATCCCTCTCAGCCGAGTCGGGCGTGGAGTTCCACTTCTCATAGATTTCCACCAGTTTCGCCATATCGCCCTGGGGGGCAACACCCTGGGCTCCGCCGGTTCCGTAGTAGGTGCCGTACTCGCCGTACCATTCTGCCGACTGCGCAATGGGGACAAAAGGCTGCACCCTGGATTTCAGGGAAACGCCGCCGATAGGAGTGTGAGGACCAAGTACGGCGTACCAGTTGTTGTTATCAATCTCGGTGTCAAACGCGGAAACTTCGATATCCTTTGTGGCGCACTTGATGCCGGCTTTGTTGTAATACTGCTCCAGAACCGGAAAGGCCGCGTCAGCGCCTGAATCTGTATAAGTGTAGAGCGTGAGGACGAAATCCGTGCCGTCAGCGAAATCGTAGAAGCCGTCGCTGCCCATCACCAGACCGCACTCTTCCAGGAGAGCCTTGGCACCGTCCACGTCGTACTCTGTCCATTTGGTTTCCCACTCGGGGTCATAGCCGAAGTTGCCCTCTGCCGGAGCGCACTGTCCGGGCTCCAGGAAACCTTCCGAAAGAAGACCGGAGACTTGTTCACGGTCCACGCAGATGGACATGGCCTGGCGGAATTTGCTGTTGGCGAACAATTCCGCGTATTTTTCATCTGTGCAGGTGTAGTTGAAGGTTACCTGATAAGAACCCCAATCCGTACCTGCGAAGGTGCGCAGCTGCGCCTGGTCCCCAAGGTCGGCCAGAAGGGAGGCGATGTCCTGCATGGGTACGCCGATGATATCCAGTTCGCCGGAGCGGAACATCAGCTGATCCTGTCCATCCTCGGAGGTAGCGTTAAAGTGGATCTCGTCGCAGTAAGGAAGCTGCTGCCCCTGGGCGTCCACTTTCCAGAAGTAGGGATTGCGCTCCAGAATGCAGAGCTGCGCGTCCCGGGAATTGTTGCCTTCCTTGGTGGTAAGAACATAGGAGTTGAGACAGGGAATGCCATCTTCGTTCCACCAGTAGTAGGTGATGGCCTTGCCCAGATCGTTGACGGTGGCGGCGTCGATGCCCTTTGCCTGCGCGTTGAGAAGCACCTGCTCATCACTCAGGCCCGTCTTCTCCCAGTAGGGGTTTTCCACATAAAGGGAATCCGGAATCATATCCTGCAGGTAATGGGAGGGAGCCCAGCACCACTTGAAATCGCCGCTCTCAATAAAGTCGGCGGGGAACTTGGGATTGACAAAGGTCCAGGTCACGGTATAGTCATCCACCTTCTCCAGGGTTGCCCATGCGTCTTCACCGTTTACCGTCTCCTTTAAGGCGGCCCAGCTCTTTTTGGTATCATAGTTGTTGAGATGGCACATATAGTACCAGAAGGTGATGTCATCGGCGTTGAAATCGTCGCCGTCGGACCATTTCATGCCCTCTCTCAGATCAAAGGTCCACACCGTGTAGTCGTCGTTATGCTCAAAGCTCTTGATGACATTGGGATAATATGTACCGTCAGAGTTAAAGTGGATAATGCTTTCCAGCACCGGCCTGGATAATCCCCAGCTGCCGCCTGCGCCGAGAAGGTTGATGACGCCCCCGTATGTGCCGATCTCCAGAGGAGCTCCGGTGGCATCAGTCTGTTCCACATAAACATCGTCCGCTGTGGGAATCCGGCTTTCAACCGCGGGAAGCGAACCTGCGCTTACCAGATCAGCCAGCATGGGGGCCTCGGAATAACCGGCGACCTCGGCGGGAGCTTCCGGTTCGGCGGGAGTTGACTGCGCCGGTTCCGAATCAGGCGTCGTCTCCGGTGTGGATTCCGGCGCGGGCGTGGGTGCCTGTGATTGCTGTACGTCGTCCCCTGAACCGGGGGATGTGCTGCCCTGATTGCCATCCTGTCCGCAGGCAGCCAGTGAGACAACCATTGTGCTCGCCAAAAGCAGGGCAATGAGTCTTTTTTTCATAAAATGATCCTCCTTAAAAAATTTGGAAAACGTCGATCTGCTTTGCGTTTTCGTTGAATGAAGCCGCATGAACATTTTGGCTGACGCGCAAGTCTTATTCATAGTCACGCTTTTTCGGTAAAGCTAAAATACTAATGCGTTTCATGTGAAAGTAGTATAGCAATTGTGCCCAAAAAAGTCAACCCCCGGGCCTGGAAGTTGGGACAATTGCCGATACAGGATGGCTGAATCCCCGTGAAACATTGATAAACACTGGAAATTTGCTCAAACAGCCATATCAAAAAAGCAAGATTTTTTGTATCTTTTATACCACAAAATATGCGGCAGGACACCGCTGCATTTGTTTTTCGGCTTTTTTGCCATGTAAAATTTGCGTAGCGTCCAACTGGATTATGTGTAAATTGCATAAAAACAAAAGCACTTTTTTATAAATATTATGCAAAGAACAAACAAATTATTCAGCGCAAAAGCAAGAAATGCAATGTGACCGAGTGAAAAAGACAAAAGATGCGTGGTAATGAGAGCGGACCTTTGGTAATCTTTACTTATGAGCGATCACGGAGGCTCGGTTTGAGTGCCCGCGGAAACGGGCAGATGGGAGTTGGGATGGCTATGAGAAAAAATCTGATAATATTCACCGACAGCGGAGACACCATTATTGACGAGAGCACCCAGGTCTTTGACGAGAGAGGGATTGTCACGGAGGCGGCGTTTATCCCTGGCGCGGGAGAGGTGCTGCGGGAGCTTAAGGAGGAGGGGTACCGCATAGCCCTTGTGGCGGACGGAGAGTGGGAATCCTTTCAGAATGTGTACCGCGAAAACGGATTGGGCTATTGTTTTGAAGAGTGGATTGTCTCCGAGGTGGTGGGAGAACAGAAACCGGCAAAATCCATGTTCGATACGGCCATGAGGAAGATGCATCTGGCGGACTGTGACAAGCCCTTTATTGTTATGATTGGCAATAACCTGAAAAAGGATGTGGCGGGGGCCAACCGGTACGGGCTTACTTCCGTATGGCTGGACTGGTCTCCCAGATATTTCCACAGTGCAGAGGAGCCGGACTGGCAGCCGGATTACACGGTAAGGACTCCCGGGGAGTTGAAATGTCTCATAGGGGAGCTGGAGGAAAAGTGCGTGGAGAAGCGAAAGCTGTTGAGCCGGATCAACGGTAAGATTGACCGCATGGTGGAAGCCTTCTCCAATATTCTGTACGAGGAGGACGATATCTTTCTGAAAAACATGGAGAGCCATAATCTGGCCGGAGACGATATCGCCAAATACCAGTTCTGGGAGTGGACCCAGGGAGTGGGCCTGTTCGGGCTCTGGAAGCTGTTCTGCCAGGAGAAAAAGGACTGCTATCTGGACACGCTGAAAAAATATTATGACAGGCAGATCAGAATTGGATTCCCGGCGCTGAACATCAATACCGCGGCCCCCTATCTGACGATGTCTTTCCTGGCGGAGTACACAGGGGAGGAAAAGTATATGGAGCCCTGTGTGGCCGCAGCCAGGGAGATTATGGATTCTTTTCCCCGGACGAAGGAGGGCGGATTCCAGCACAGAACCTCCGACAGCGTAAACGAGCAGGAATTGTGGGACGACACGCTTTATATGACAGTGCTGTTCCTTGCCAATATGGGCCGTATTCTGGGAGATGACGCCATGAAGGAGGAAGCTCAGTACCAGTTTCTGCTGCACGACAAATATCTCTGCGACAGGGCCGGCGGACTGTGGTACCACGGCTGGAGTTTCCTGGAAAAGAATAATTTTGCCGGCGCGTTCTGGGGCAGGGGAAACTGCTGGATCACGATGGCGATCCCGGAATTTTTCTCGATCAGCCAATGCGGCGGGCCGGTGAGAAGGATGCTGCAAAATACGCTGGAGGCCCAGATCCGGACCCTGAAAGAGTGTCAGGCGGAAAACGGGATGTGGCACACGCTGATAGATGATGCCGATTCCTATGTGGAGGCCAGCGCTACCTGCGGATTTGCCTATGGTATCCTGAAATCGGTAAAGGACGGCCTGGTGGATAAATCTTATCTGGAGGTGGCGGCCAGGGCGGCGGCTCCGATTCTGGATTACATATCCGAGGACGGGGTGGTTCATCAGGTGTCCTATGGGACGCCCATGGGACGCACCAGCAAGGACTTTTACAAGGAGATTGAACTTCGGCCCATGCCTTATGGGCAGGCTCTCGCGATCCTGTTCCTGATGGAATACAGGCTGATGCTCTAGAGACTGCCTTCCGGAATGGAACGGGGGCGATAACACAGGACAGATTTGCAGGATGCGGAAAAGAGGCGGCTATGGAAAAACATTATCAGAAAATGATTCAGGATACGCAGGACAGAGTGTTAAAGTCGTTGCAGATCCAGGTACTGGAGGAGGGAAGTCCCCGATACGGCGGTTTTGCGGACGATACGGGAATCGTGCAGGCAAAGTTTGCCATCTATCGGGTTGCCAGTATGGTGGCGGCTTACTGCAATGAAGACACCTGCTTTTACCACAGTGAGAGAGTGCTGGACAGCATTCTCAGAGGACTCGGCTATATAGCGGGCGTACAGCATGAAAACGGGCTGTTTGATTATATCACCTGCAATTTCTTTTCCGCTCCGGATACGGCGTTCTGCGTCAAGAAGCTGTTGCCTGTGTATCAATATCTGAAAGGTAGAGCGGACCGGGGAGGAGAAGAGGGACTGACTTTACAGGAGCAGAATATTCTGGAGAAGGTGGAGCACATTGTGCGCAGGGGGGCCTATGGGATTCTGGAGGGCGGTTTTCACACGCCCAATCACCGCTGGGCCATTGCTTCTGTGCTCATGGCCTGCGGCAGGCTGTTTGACTGCAAAGAGATGGAGCAGGCGGCGTTTTCCTATCTGAACGAGGGGATAGACTGCAATGAGGACGGGGAGTTCGCGGAGAAATCCGCGGGAAATTACAACAGGGTCAACAATGACGCCATGATTCTGCTGTCCGAGGCCACAGGAGATCCTTATTATGAGCGCTGCGCCGTCCGCAATCTGCATATGATGCTGACTTACTGGGAGCCGGATGACAGTGTCTTCACCGCAAATTCCACCCGTTTCGACAAGGATCTGCTGATCTATCCCAAGGATTATTACATGGAGTATCTGAAAATGGGGATGAAATATGATATTCCGGAATTTTTGCAGATGTGCAACACGATTTTTGACATTGTTGACAGACGGCATATCACATCTCCGGATTTCCTGATCTGGTTCATGCTGGAGCCCGCGTACCGTAAGCAGGAGTTCCAGGGCAGTTACCGCCGTCCGGATTTCAGAAGTTTTTACCGGGAGTCGAGTATTGCCAGAGGACAGCAGGGGCGATTTACCTACACGATTATGGGAGGAAAATCCAATTTCTTCTATATACATAACGGGACAATGAAGCTGGAGATGAAGGTGGCCGGGAGCTTTTGCGAACACAGAGCCTTTAAGAGCGAGAAGATGGAGAGGCTTTCGGAGAAGGAGTATCACTTGAGCCAGACCATGCGCGGCTGGTATTATCTGCCTTTTGCGCAAAAACCGGATACCAGCGACTGGTGGAAGATGGATAATGCTTCCCGGGATCAGAAAACGGGTCCGGACCTGCGAATTGACGTGTGGGTGAAGGAGGTGGAAAACGGAGTGGACATGCGGGTGAAAACTTCCGGTGTGGAGGGCGCTCCGTTCAGAGTGGAACTTGCTTTCTCCGGTGTGAATTTTCTGACCAACGATTATGTGGATATGCCGCTCACCGGCAGTGAGGTATTGGTGGTGCGGCAGGGCTATACGGAGGTGGGCAACGGGAAGGATACGCTGATTGTAGGTCCCTGCTTCGGGGAGCATCACTTTACCGAGGGCAAGGAGGACAGCGAGGAGAAGACGCCCGGCGCCGCCACCTTGTATCTCACCGCCTATACAGCTTTTGACCGTGAAATCCAGATCCGGGATAAGGTGAGCAGTTACAGCACGGCTTTATAGGAGCGGGTTTGCCTCCTTCCGCTGAAAGGCTCCAGTCAGGGCAGATGGGGACCTTTCGTGTTATGCGTGGGAAAATAAATGGAAAGGGGGAGAAAGGGGCGATATGGAACAGGAATGTGGACAGATCCGGGCCGATGAATTGGCAAGATCATTTGTACCTCATCTGCGCTACGACAGAGCGGAGCCTTTCCCACTGATCGCGGTCGGGTATACCCTGTATCAAAACAAGGCGAAAAGCCCCTCCTGTAGGCGTTTTATTGAAGCGCCTCCGGGAGGAACGGCTATCGAATATGCTTTTTACTATGATTTTGATATACAGCATCTCTATGATCTGGAACATGCCTTTGTTTATCTGGACGGGGAACGGAAAATCGCGGGGGTGGAGGGCAGTTTCCACGGGAAGTTTTTGAACAGTCTGATTGAAGGAGTGACGGAGTTTGAAAACGGACATCCGGTGCTGTATGTACAGCCCGGCAAGCATGCGGTTTTGCCTGCGCCGGAATATTTTAAACTTGTAATTGACAGGGATGCGGCCTGCGGCAGGAACGCGGGGGAGGCGGGATTCCTTATTGGCCCCATGTTTGAGGGCAGGCTTTTTACGGACGAAGCGCTGGACCGGAAAGTGGAGCGGTATATCCGTGACCGGTACGCTTTTGCGCCCACCTGGGAATTTACGGCCCAAAGCCCTGACGGGCGCGATATAGAGGAGCTCCTTATGCCCTATGAGGAGCTGGACGCTTTGATTGTGCGCCGCATGGGAAAGTGGAGCGGGAGAATAGCGGCGGAATACCCGGACGGAGTCTGACCGTCTGTCAGTATAAAAAAGGAGACAGCTATGCAGTATATTTCATTTGATCCGGACAAAGAATATGATCTCATTTTACTGGGAAGGGTCGCCATTGACTTCAATCCGGTAGATCTCAACCGTCCTTTGGAGGAGAGCGGCAATTTCAACAAATATCTGGGGGGGTCGCCTGCCAATATTGCGGTGGGCATGGCCCGTCTGGGCAAGAAGGTGGGGTTCATCGCCAGAGTATCCGATGATCAGTTCGGAGATTATGTGACGCATTATTTTGAGAAAGAGGGCATTGACACCAGCCATATTACCAGATGCCGGAACGGTGAAAATCTGGGTCTGACCTTCACGGAGATCTTAAGTCCGTCGGAGAGCCGGATTCTGATGTACCGGGACGGTGTGGCGGATCTGATGCTGGAGCCGGAGGATGTGGACGAGGATTATATCAGGAAAGCCAAAGCGCTGTTGATCTCCGGCACGGCCCTGGCGGCCAGCCCCTCCAGAGAAGCGGCGCTCAAAGCCATGATGCTTGCCAGAAAGAACGGGGTAGTGGTGATTTTTGACATAGATTACCGGGCCTACACCTGGAAGAACATGGATGAAATCTCTATATATTATTCTCTGGTGGCGGGGCAGAGCGATCTGATCCTGGGGTCCAGAGAGGAGTTTGACCTGACGGAGCGTATTCTTGGGGTGTGCGGAGATGACAGCGGGACCGCGAAACGCTGGCAGGCTTTGGGGTGTAAGATTGTGGTGATCAAACATGGCAAGGAGGGCTCCACAGCCTATACCTGTGACGGCAACCATTATGCGGTGAAACCTTTTCCCACCAACGCGTTAAAGGGCTTCGGCGGGGGGGATGGATATGCGTCCTCCTTTATCAGGGCGCTTATTGACGGCTGCTCGGTGCCGGAGGCTCTGGAGTACGGTTCCGCCTCGGCTTCCATGCTGATCTCCGCCCACAGCTGTTCGGCGGCCATGCCCACGCTGGAGGAAGTGGATCTATTTATTAAGGAAGAAAAGGAAAAATATGGAGAGATGGTAGTGCTACAGTAGGGGAGTTTACGCTTCAGAGCCATCGCGCGGCGATTGGGAGATCAGAGGATCTCCATTGGGAGGGATGGTATGTACGAGAATCCAGAGTACAATGGACAGGGAGAAAAGATTCTCTGTCAGGAAAACGGGAAAAACAGCCACATGATGATGGATGTGCGGGTGCAGAGGCTGGCGGCGGGGCAGAAGCTCCGGCTGCTGGAGCAGGAGAAGGAGACAGCCGTGATGCTGCTTTCCGGCAAGGTCCTCTATGCCTTTGAGGGAAAACGGGAGATCGGGGAGCGGCGCAGCGTCTTTTTGGATAAACCCTGTTGCCTGCACTGCTGCCGCAGGAAAGAAATGATCGTCACGGCCCAGGAGGACAGCAGACTGCTGATCCAGCAGACCACCAATCAGAACGGGTTTGACACTGTGTTTTACACGCCCCAGATGTGTACCTTACAGGAATTCGGGAAAGAACAGTGGGAGGGCACGGCACACCGGCAGGTGCTGACGGTTTTTGACTATGAGAACGCGCCCTGGTCCAATATGGTCATGGGGGAAGTGTTTCATAAGCCCGGCTGCTGGTCCAGTTATCCGCCCCATCATCATCCCCAGCCGGAACTGTACTACTATGAGTTCGACAAGCCCCAGGGGTTTGGCGTGGGATTTGTGGGGGAGCAGTGCTTCCGGGTACAGGACCAGGGATGTCTGGCGGTGACCCCCATGCAGGCCCACCAGCAGGTGGCGGCACCGGGCTACAGGATGTATTATGCATGGCTGATCCGGCATCTGGAGGGAGACCCCTGGCGCAAAACCCGGATTGTGGACCCGGAACATGAGTGGCTGGACCATTCTGATTATGAATAAGCGGATACGGAACTCAAAACAGTATCTGCCTGGAAGACGCGCTGATGGATGTCAGGGCACCCGAAAGTGACCGGACATCCATCAAGGGAGTGCGTGTCTGTAGGGGGGATACGAGACTCTTCATAAGAAAGGTGGGGTAAGTATGGCATATATGACAACCGCTCAGGCGCTGGTCCGGTTTCTGGATAACCAGTTTGTCTCCTTTGACGGGCGGGAAAACAGATTTGTAGAAGGAATCTTTACCATATTCGGACATGGAATTGTCTGCGGTCTGGGGGAAGCGCTGGACAACAGTCCGGGCGGCCTCAGGGTCTATCAGGGGAAAAACGAGCAGGGGATGGCCCATGCAGCCATGGCTTTCGCAAAACAGAACAACCGGAGGAAAATCATAGCCTGCGCTTCCTCCATCGGACCGGGGGCAGCGAACATGATCACGGCGGCGGCCACGGCCACGGTAAATCATGTGCCCCTGCTGCTGTTTCCGGCGGACGCTTTTTCCACCCGACAGCCGGACCCGGTATTGCAGCAGTTTGAGCAGGTCAATTCTCTGGCAACCACTACCAATGACGCTTATCGGGCTGTGTGCCGGTACTGGGACAGAATCGCCAGGCCCGAGCAGCTGATGTCCGCCATGATCAATGCCATGCGCGTGCTGACGGACACGGCGGAGACGGGGGCGGTATGCATTTCCCTGCCCCAGGATGTGGAGGGGGAGTGCTATGATTTCCCGGAGGAATTTTTCAAAAAGAGAGTGCACCGCATTGTGAGGACCGTACCGGCCCGGGAAGAACTGGAAGATGCGGTAGCGCGGATTCTGGCAGCGAAAAAGCCTCTGGTCATCTGCGGCGGCGGTGTCCGGTACTCGGAGGCGGGGGAGGCGCTGGAACAGTTCTGCCAGGAATTTGCCATTCCCTTTGCGGAGACACAGAGCGGTAAGACAGCCTGTCTTTCCTCCCATCCATATAATATCGGGGGACTGGGGGTTACGGGCAGCAGCGCGGGAAATGAAGCAGCCGGTCAGGCAGACCTGATTCTGGGCATCGGTACCCGTTTCTCCGATTTTACCACCGCTTCCAAGTCTCTGTTCGGGGAGGGAGCGGAAATTGTCGCCATAAATACCTCCCGCTTTGACGCTTACAAGCTGGGGGCCGTAAAGGTAGTGGCGGACGCGAAGCTGGCTATTCTGGAACTGGGAGACAGATTGCGTCAGGCGGGTTACTGTTCCGGCTACACCGAAGAAATTGTGAGGGTCAAGGAGAGATGGGAAGAAGAGATGGCCCGCCTTTCCGCCTATACCTACGGTGAGGATTTCAAGCCGCTGATCGACGCGGGCGATCCCAGAACCATACCGGAGTTCCACAGGATGACAGACAGCGTTCTTACCCAGACGGCGGTGGTGGCCAGGGTGAGGGAACTGATTCCGGCGGATGCCATCTGCGTGGGAGCGGCGGGGTCCCTGCCCGGCGATTTACAGCGTATGTGGACCTCGGACGTCCGGTATTCCTACAACATGGAGTACGGCTATTCCTGCATGGGCTATGAGATCGCGGGGGCTCTGGGTTCCAAATTGGCGGAGCCCGGAAGGGAAGTGTACGCCATGTGCGGCGACGGCAGCTTTCTGATGCTGCACTCGGAGCTGGTGACTTCCATACAGGAACACAGAAAGATCAACGTGCTGCTCTTTGACAACAGCGGTTTTGGCTGTATCAACAATCTGGAGATGTCCAACGGCATAGGCAATCTGGCCACGGAGTTCCGCTACAGGGACCGGGAGGGGAAGCTGCTGGGGGATCTGATTCCCATTGACTTTGCCGCCTGCGCCGCGGGCTACGGTGTCAGGACCTACCGGGTCAAAAATATGGAGGAGCTGGATGCCGCCCTGCAAGACAGTCTGCGGCAGGAGGTGTCCACCCTGATCGACATCAAGGTGCTGCCCAAAACCATGACGGACGGTTACGGGGCCTGGTGGCATGTGGGTCTTGCGGAAACCTCCGAAAATGAAAAGGTGCGTTGCGCCTGTGAAAATAAGAGGAAGAATCTGGAGAAGGCGAGGAAGTATTGATGTTAAATAAGGAAAAAGTACATTTGGGCATAGCGCCCATCGCGTGGACAAACGATGATATGCCTGATCTTGGAGCAGAAAACACCTTTGAACAATGTGTGTCAGAGATGGCTCTGGCGGGTTTTACCGGCTGCGAGGTGGGCAACAAATATCCCCGGGATACGGCGGTGCTGAAAAAGGCGCTGAAACTGCGGGGGATGCAGATCTGTAACGCCTGGTATTCCACATATCTCACCACGGCTCCCTACGAGGAGACCGAGAGGGGATTTATAGAACATATTACCTTTTTGAAGGAAATGGGGGCCAGGGTGGTGGGCGTCTCCGAGCAGGGGCATTCCATACAGGGGACGGATCAGTCCATTTTCCGGGACAAATATGTGATGAATGACAGGGAATGGGAGCTTTTGTGCACAGGCCTTGACAGGCTGGGCAGGATAGCGAAGGACAGGGGGATTGCCCTGACTTTTCATCATCACATGGGAACCGTGGTGCAGACTGCGGCGGAGATTGACCGGATGATGGAGCACACGGACCCTGGATTGGTGGGGCTTTTGTTTGACAGCGGTCATCTGGCTTACTGCGGCGAGGATTATCTGGCGGTGCTGAAAAAGTATGCGGACAGAACCAGACATGTACACCTGAAAGATATCCGCCCCCAGGTCGTAAAGCGGGTGAAAGAGGAGAATCTGAGCTTTCTGCAGGGTGTACGTCTGGGGACCTTTACGGTGCCCGGGGACGGAAGCCTGGATTTTGCTCCCATTTTTGAGATCCTGGCGGATACTGGATATGAAGGCTATGTGCTGGTGGAGGCGGAGCAGGACCCGGCGGTGGCCAATCCGCTGGAGTACGCCATCAAGGCCAGGCAGTACATAGCGGAGAAAGCGGGACTGTAAGGAATCCGCGCTGCGGAAAGAGATGGAAAAATTGCCTGCAAAAGCGGGCGGATGGAGGATAAGAAAATGATCAATATCGGTATAATCGGCGCAGGACGCATCGGTAAGGTGCATCTGCAGTCCATTACCTATCATGTGAAAAACGCCTGTGTGAAAGCGGTGGCTGATCCCTTTATGAGTGAGGAGACGGAGGACTTTGTGCGCAGTATGGGCGTCCCGAAAATCAGTAAGGATTACCGGGAGATCATAGCAGATCCGGAGATTGACGCAGTGCTGGTGTGTTCTTCCACGGACACCCACGCGTCCATCTCCATAGAGGCTATAGAGGCCGGGAAACATGTGTTCTGCGAGAAGCCGGTGGACCATGCCCTGGACCGGATCAGAGCTGTGGAGCAGGCGCTTGCCGCCCATCCCGGGTGCAGGTTCCAGGTGGGCTTTAACCGTCGCTTTGATCACAATTTCGCGGCGGTGAGAAAGGCTTATGACGAGGGGAAAATCGGGGAGGCTCATGTGCTGAAGATCACTTCCCGGGACCCGCAGCCGCCTGATCCCGCATATATTAAGGTGTCGGGAGGTATGTTCCTGGACATGACCATTCATGATTTTGATATGGCATGCTTTTTGACCGACAGTGATGTGGAAGAGGTGTATGTCCAGTCCGCAGTGCTGGTGGACCCCGCCATAGGAGAGCAGGGGGATGTGGATACCGCCATAATCACCATGAAGATGACCTGTGGGGCGCTGGCTGTCATCGACAATTCCAGACGTGCCGCCTATGGCTATGATCAGAGGGCGGAGCTGTTCGGTTCCAGGGGCATGGCGGCCACCTCCAATGACACGCTTTCCTCCGTGGTTATTTCAAACGCGGAGGGAGTGACCGGAGAAAAGCCCCTGTACTTCTTTCTGGAGAGGTATATGGAGTCTTTCTCAGAGGAAATGCGGCAGTTTGTGGATGCCTGCGAGAGAGGCAAAGAGGTGCCCGTGGGCATTCATGCGGGCATGCAGGCCGTAAAGATCGGTCTGGCGGCCAAAAAGTCCGTGGAAGAACACAGACCTGTAAAAGTATCGGAACTGGACTGAGTCCTTGCGTATGTCTTTCCGGTGATCTGTGAAGATTTTCTGACACACATCCCGTCACTTGCGGGGAACGTTTCAAAATGGTCTGGAACTTTATTTATGGAAGGAAGATAAACATGGCTAATCAATTTATTATGCCCGGACAGATCTTTTACGGGGAAGGCGCGCTGGAGCAGGCCGCTGCGTCCGTTGCGGGATTCGGCAGAAAGGCGCTGGTGGTCACGGACTCCGTGATGGTCAGGCTGGGGAACATCGACACCGTGACGGGGATGCTTGAAAAAACCGGTGTGGGCTTTGCGGTGTTTGATGGCGTCACGGGAGAACCCACGGACAAAATGGTGGAGGCCGGCAGAAAAGCCTGGGAGAGGGAAAACTGTGATTTTCTGGTGGCGGTGGGGGGCGGCTCTCCCATCGACACCATGAAAGCCATCGGCGTGGTGGCAATGAATGGGGGGTCCATCAACGATTGGTATGGAAGAGAAATCACAGGAAGTCTGCCTCCCATGGTTGCCATTCCCACCACCAGCGGAACGGGTTCGGAAGCCACGCAGTTTACCATTATTACCAATACGGAGGCTGATATCAAAATGCTGCTGAAGGGCAGGCCGTTGATGCCTGACATGGCGGTGGATGACCCCAGATTCACCATGACGGCGCCCCCTGCCATAACGGCGGCTACGGGACTGGACGCCCTCTGCCATGCGGCGGAGGCCTATACCTCCAGAAAGGCGCAGCCTATGACGGATACTCTGGCACTCAGCGCCGTGAAGAGGATTTTTGAATATCTGCCCATTTGTTATACCAAAGGGGAGGATGTGCGGGCGCGGACGCAGATGAGTCTGGCGGCGCTGGAGGCGGGGATTGCCTTCAACAACGCCTCCGTCACGGTGATCCATGGCATGAGCCGTCCCATCGGCGCGCTGTTCCATGTGCCGCATGGAGTCAGCAATGCCATGCTGTTGCCCGCCTGTTTTGCCTATGTGTACAGAGAAGCGTCGGACCGCTTTGCCGATCTGGGAAGGGCTGTTAAGGTGGCGGGACCGGCGGAACCGGATCTGGAGGCGGCGGAAAAATTCATCCGCGCCTGTGAGGAATTGTGCCGGTTCTGCCATATTCCCACTCCCGTGGAATATGGGATCGGGAGGGTGGATTTTCTGGAGAAAATCCCCAAGATGACCCAGGATGCCCTGGCTTCCGGCTCTCCGGCCAACACAAGGAAACAGCTGCTGGCGGAAGATATTGAGATGATTTACAGAAAGGTATTGGCCTGAAGGCATTCTATAGTAAGGTGTAAAGACTCTGTACAGCGGGCTTTACACCTTTTTTCGTTTTGTCTGCGACTTGCAATCCCCGTATCCCTATGATAAACTGCTTATATAGCGGAAAATACACATTTCTCGCTGGAAATGAGGAGGTATATCTGTGACGGCGCAAAAGAATATGGAGACTCCCCGGAACATGGGCGATGCCGGCGAAGAGGTCAAAAAGAAGACAACGACAGGCGATGGAAAAATTGCCGGGCAGGGAACGAAGAAAGACACAGTCACGACACTTTTGTTTAAAACCAGGAATGAGAATTTTGCCGAGGTATTCAACCGTACAGTACTTGCGGACGCACCGGTTTCTCCGGGTGACCTGATGGACGAGGATATTAAGGAGACAGCGTATCTCAGGCTGGCAAAGGAGTATGGCGGCACGGCTCTTGTCCAGTACAGGGACGTGGCCAAATCGGTCAGGGATGGCCGCAGGCTGGTCATATTGGGGGTGGAAAATCAGGATGCCATAAACTACCAGATGCCTTTTCGGGTGCTTGAATTGGATTTTGTAAATTATGCCCGCCAGATCCGGGTAATTGAGGAAAAGCACAATATTGAATGGAGGGACGAAGGCGGCAGCAGACATGTCCCGGCGGGGATTACGGACGGAGAATACATGAGCCGGTTTTTGAAGAGCGATAAAATACTGCCCTGCATTACACTGGTATTGTACTGGGGCGAGCAGCCGTGGGACGGACCGACAAGATTGTCTGAAATGTTTGCGCCCAGCCCGTGGGCTTCACTGGCCTGGGATCTGGAGATGAATATTCTGGATGTCCGGCGGATGGACGAGAAAGAACTGTGTTCCTATAACAGTGAACTCAGAACGGTATTTGGCTTTGTAAAGTATGCCCGGGATAAGGATAAGCTGAAACATTTTATAGAAAGTAATACAGAGTATTTCCGGGATGTTTCCGGAATAGCGTTAAACGCCATTGATGAACTGACGCATTCACCGGAACTACAGAAAATAAAGGCATCTAAATATCGGACACAGGGAGGAGGTTTTGATATGTGTTTGGGAATTCAGGAAATGATGAAAGACAGCAGGGAGGAAGGAAGAGAAGAGGGAAGAGAAGAAGGAAGAGAAGAGGGAAGGGAAGAAGGAAGAGAAGAGGGAAGGGAAGAGGGAAGAAACCAGGGCAGAAGTGAAGGTCTGAAACAGGGAATCTGGGGGGCTGTCGAACTGCTCAGGGAAGCGGGCATGGATGACAGGACGATTGCTGAAAAGATAATGAGAAAATACGGACTTGGTCCGGAAGCGGCGGAAAGCTATATTGGGAAATGAACAATTTATCTGTTTATTGCCGGGAGGGCAGGGCCTTGCGCGGAGAGGAATTATGGATCTGAAACTTAAACGGGGAATTTGTGCGGCCAGTCTGTTGTTGTTTCTGGGACTGGTATGGCTGATGGCTGTGGACGGCTTTTTCGCTTCTGAGGATATGCCCGTTGAAACGGCACGCAGGGAAAAAAAGGAAGTGCCCCTGGAGCGCAGAGATCATCTGGTGGCGGAAATTCTGGAGAGCTTCAACCCTTATGTCTGGGATGTGAAGAAAGTCAACTGGGGTACGGAAGAACTGGTAAGCCGTATGTGGGAGAGGCTGGAGCAATGCAGGGAGGGGGACGTGGGGCGGCCCACCTGGTGGAGAGACTCCTGGGAAATTGTGCTCACGATATGGAGGAGGAGTGAGAGGAAAGCGGATTCTCCCCAGTCGGCCACAGGATATATCCAGCTGTTTCCCAACCCTCAGGGGAGCCTGAAGGGATATGCCGTTATGGCGCTGGGGTGGTGGCAGTATACCTGGCTGATAACGGACAGGGGCATTTATCAGATCTATTCCACGGCGGGAACCCGAAGCTGGCGGGAGAGCATGGAGGAACTGCTGCAGAGTGTTCCGCAGTGGCGGCTGGGGGAGGAGGAAGCGCGGCGATATGTTCATGATTTTAAGACGGATAAAAATGCCTTCTACGGACCTTTCCTTGATATAGACCGGCTCAGTGTCTGGTATGACGGCATGAATTTTCTCTTTACAGAACACAGACTTCTGGAGACGCCGAAGGATGTGACAGCCGGGAACGGTATGAGCCTGCGGTTTTGGGATGCGAAGAACCAGGAGCAGGAGATGCAGATCAATCCGGTTGAAATGCCGATGTTTGCCGGTTATGAAAAGTGGCGGGAATATTTGCTGACGCGGCATCCGGATATGACCGGCTGCTATTTTCGCACCCGCGAAGCCGGACAGTATTGCGATGATCCTTTTATCATGCTGGAGACGGAAGAGACGCAGTGGGGGTATTTCCTATGGGAGGGGCGGTGGTATCAGATCCGCTTTGACATACCGGGAAGCGGTGATCCGTTTGACATGGAACTGAGAAGAACGGGCGGGAAATTGGGATATGAGAGCATACCCACTTATTGGTGGCGCGAAGATGAGAAGGGGAATACGATGGAGGCGGACCTGACACGGGACGAGTATGTGCTGGTGGAGGAGATCGGTCCGGGCCAGGTATTTTCCTTTACATGTGAGATGGTGGGAACCCGGGAGAACGGGATCTGGGATGAGAAAGTTTACCGGGTCGCTGTGACCGCTTTGGGGGCGGAAGAACCCTTTCAGGTGTTTGAGGCAGGGTCCGCCAGAGGGGATGAATTCAGTTATTGGGATTATGACAATGCGTTCTATTTTGTGGATTTTAACTCGGACGGCTATCAGGATTTGCAGATGCTGTATTATTATGGAGCCAACGGCGGATCGGTAAGCACTTTTATCTGGAGTCCCTCCCGGGAAGAGTTCGTGCGGGTGCCAGAGGAACTGGATAATGAAAATTACAGGTGTTATCCGGAGACGAGACGCCTGAATATGCACCACAGAAACGGCGGTTCGTCCGGCACGGACGAGCTGTATCAGTGGACGGGGGAGATGGACTATGAATTGTTGCGCTGCCGCGACTACACATATGAAGATGTATTTGACGCCGACGATCCGTTGATCTGGACAGGTGAAAACTATCACTGCAGGATTGTGTCCTTTGAAGGGGGACGGGAGAGGGTGCTGGCGGATTACACCTATGACAGTGATGAGGAAATGTCGGGATATGTGTCTCTCCTGTACTGGCTGGACGTGGCATGGGAGCGGCAGGTGGTCCTTGAGGGAACGGCTTCCTGTACGCTGCGATACCTCCAGGACGTATCAGAAGAGGAGGGGGAAACGGCTTATCTGGATTATCTTCTCATCTCCCGGGCGGATACCTGCCTGGTCGGCGCGCTTTCGCAGGAGGCCCCGTCGGCGTATGAGGATTTTGTATGGGATGAAGAGAATTCCCGGCTTACCGTCAGCTACCAAGACGGCACAATGCAGTGCTACCAATGGAACGGTACTGCGTTTGCCGTGGACGGGCAGCGGGAAATGGTTGACAAGTTCTCTGATTGAATCTATAATAATTTAGATTATGAATTCTGCGAAGATACAGCAAAAATAGAGAAATCTGGAGGAAACATCATGAAAGCATATGGTGTAAATGAGTTACGGAGAATGTATCTCGATTTTTTCGAGAGCAAAGAACATCTGAAAATGAAAAGTTTTTCCCTGGTGCCGCCCCACACGGACAAGAGCCTGCTGCTGATCAACGCGGGTATGGCGCCCTTGAAGCCCTATTTTACGGGACAGGAGATCCCGCCCCGCAGGCGGGTGACAACCTGCCAGAAATGTGTGCGCACCGGTGACATTGAAAATGTGGGCAAGACCGCCCGCCATCTGACTTTCTTTGAGATGCTGGGCAATTTCTCCTTCGGGGACTATTTCAAGCGGGAGGCCATTGCCTGGAGTTGGGAGTTTCTGACAAAAACCATCGGCATGGACCCTGACAGGCTCTATCCTTCCGTTTACGGGGAGGATGACGAGGCTTTCGGGATCTGGAATAAGGAAATCGGCATCCCCGCAGAGCGGATCACCCGTTTTTACCGGGATGAGAACGGCGACTGCGACAACTTCTGGGAGCACGGCGCAGGTCCCTGCGGTCCCTGTTCGGAGATTTACTATGACAGAGGCGAGAAATACGGCTGCGGCAGGCCGGACTGCAAGGTGGGATGTGACTGCGACCGCTTTATGGAGGTCTGGAACAATGTATTTACCCAGTTCGAGAGCGACGGAAAGGGCCATTATGAGGAACTTTCCCAGAAAAATATTGACACCGGCATGGGACTGGAGCGCCTGGCCGTGGTAGTGCAGGACGTGGACTCCGTGTTTGACATAGATACCATGAAAGCTATCCGGGACAGAATCTGTGAGATTGCGGGTGTGCGTTATGAGACGGATGAGGCGGCGGATGTGTCCGTGCGCCTTATCACCGACCATATCCGCTCCACCACTTTTATGATCAGCGACGGCATCATGCCCTCCAACGAGGGCCGCGGCTATGTGCTGCGCCGCCTGATCCGGCGCGCGGCCCGTCACGGGAGGCTCCTTGGCATCTCCGGGAAATTTCTGGCGGACCTTAGCCGGACTGTGATCAATGAATGTAAGGACGGCTATCCGGAGCTGGAGGAGAAGAGCGAATTTATCCTGACGGTGCTGACTCAGGAGGAGGATAAATTTGACAAGACCATAGATCTGGGACTGAGCATTCTGACGGAGATGGAGGAGGAGATGAAAGCTGCGGGTACGGCCACGCTCTCCGGCGAGAACGCTTTCAAGCTCTATGATACCTATGGTTTTCCCGTGGATCTGACGCAGGAAATCCTGGCGGAAAAAGGCTTTACCATTGACGAGACAGGCTTTGACGCATGTATGCAGCAGCAGAAGGACATGGCCAGAAAAGCCCGCAAGGTGACCAATTATATGGGAGCGGACGTGACGGTATATGAGTCCATAGATCCGGCCCTCACCACGGTATTTGTGGGATATGACAGATTGCAGCACAATTCCAGAGTGACGGCGCTCACCACGGAGACGGAGCTGGTGGAGGCGCTGACCGACGGACAGGTGGGAACCATTATAGTGGAGGAAACGCCGTTTTACGCTACCATGGGCGGGCAGAACGGTGACAGAGGCGTAATCACCACTTCGGACGGCAGCTTTGAAGTGAAAGATACGGTAAAACTGATGGGCGGCAAAGTAGGCCATATCGGAACTGTGACCGGCGGCATGATCAAAGTGGGAGATACGGCCACCCTGACAGTAAACGCAGGTCTGAGAGGCGATACCTGCAAAAACCACAGCGCCACTCATCTGCTGCAGAAAGCTCTGCGGGAAGTGCTGGGAACGCATGTGGAACAGTCCGGCTCCTATGTGGACGGGGAGAGATTGCGCTTTGACTTTACACACTTCGCGGCTGTGACCGGCGAGGAGCTGGCCCGGGTGGAGGCCATGGTCAATGAAAAGATCGGGGAGAACATCCAGGTGGTCACGGAGGTGATGGGCATAGAAGAGGCCAGAAAGACCGGCGCGATGGCTCTGTTCGGGGAGAAATACGGCGAAGAGGTCCGGGTGGTGAAGATGGGGGACTTTTCCGTGGAACTCTGCGGAGGAACCCATGTGGCAAACACGGGCAATATCGGCAGCTTCAAAATTCTGTCCGAGAGCGGCGTGGCGGCAGGTGTGCGCCGGATTGAGGCCCTGACCGGAAACGGTGTACGGCAATATTACAAAAATCTGGAAGACACCATCCGGGAAGCCTCCAGAACATTGAAAGCGAATCCCGGCAATCTGGTGGAAAAATGTGAGCATCTGATGGCGGAGCTGAAATCTCTTCACGGGGAACTGGAATCTCTGAGAAGTAAGGCGGCCAGGGACGCATTGGGCGATGTGATGAGTCAGGTACAGGAAATCGGCGGTATAAAACTGCTCGCCACCAGTGTGGACGGTGTGGACATGAATGGTCTGCGGGACCTGGGGGACCAGTTGAAGGACAGGCTGGGCGAGGGAGTGGTAGTACTGATTTCCGGACAGGACGGCAAGGTGAATATGATTGCCATGGCTACGGATGGCGCTCAGAAGGCAGGCGCCCATGCGGGAAATCTGATCAAAGGCATTGCCTCATTGGTGGGCGGCGGCGGCGGCGGTCGTCCGGGTATGGCCCAGGCCGGCGGCAAGAACCCGGCAGGTATTCCGGCGGCGGTGGCCCAGGCAGCCAAGGTGCTGGAGGGACAGATCCGGTAGAACAGGTATGCTTTCCGTCAGATGTGCGTCACACTTTGCGGGGACGCGAGATGGCGGAAGTGATTTTGATGTTATGAACAGGAAGAGAGCGAAGAAGTCCGAAAGGGCCTATTCGCTCTCTTTTTTGTCCATGACAACGGAATCCTTGCGGCGTGTGGATTTTGTTGTTCATGATAGGAAAATTCCCCCAGGATAAAAATCCTGTTGTTTGGCCATAACATAGTCTGCTTCAGGCATTGAGCTCACCGCCGTAGTGCTATATATTCCCGGACATGGGAAGGCCGGCATTCACTGTGCCAGGCTGAGAAGAAAATGCTGCAACAATTTTTTCTGTTCTTTGTTCAGCATAGACACATCAATAAAGGGATCGTTTTCCTCTTTGTCAAATCCCAGAAGATAGTCGGCGGAGCAATGGTATAACCTGGCCAGAGCCATAAGAATTTCCACACTGGGGGTGCGTTCGCTGCTCTCGTAATTGGAGATGATCGAGGCGGATACGCCCACGGAACTGGCTACTTCTTTCTGTGACAGATTCTTTAACAGTCGTTGTTCCTGCAATCTTTTTCCTAAACCATAAACCATAAGTTAATACCTCCTTATCCCATTGTATTGTTTTGCATATTGCTTTAGGACAAACAAACTATGCTTAAAGCATTGCAAACTTTGCTTAAAGATGATATACTGTGTGTGTCGCGAGGATCTGATGAACCGTGTGCCTGACCGTTAGACGCGAGCGACCCGGAAAATCCCGGCTGACAGATGCCTCTGCCCGAATCGCTAAAGCAGCGGGCACAGCGGAGGCGTTGCGGTAGATCTCTGACAGGAGGTAATATGTACATGTTTAGACAGATTATAGGTAAAATCAAAAGCAATCCGCTCAGACTTGCTTTTTCGGGGGCGGTAGTGGTATTACTGGGCGTGCTCACCATCTTTGCATGGGACGGGATTACAAAGCGGCTGCTTATCTGTGTGGGGCTTACGGTCCTGTCCGGCCTGGCGCTGTTGGCTCCCAGACTGCCCAATCGGATATCCCTGCCGCTTTTGGCGGTCTATCTGTATTATGTTCCATTGAAGATTTTTCAGAGGATGGAATTGCCCATGCATGATATGAGCAGAATCATGGACGGCGTGACGGAATTGACAATAGCGTTCATTATCTGTGCGTACCTGGTGATATTTTTGTTTACCCAGAGCAGCGCGGTGGCTTTGGGGGCCGGAAGCGCCTTTTTTCTGGTGCTGTTTCTGGTGGAATATTATATATGGAAGTTCCGGGGAGACTTTCTGATGCCCAATGACCTGGGGGCGGCGGGTACAGCCATATCCGTTATGGGAAATTACAATTACGGCCTTTCTCCGGAGGCGCTTTACTCCGTAATCTATTTTTTGTTCTTTATTATACTGGGCTCCCGGATACGGATCAAAATGAGCAGATGGGTTCATGTGGGTGTCTCTGTGCTGGCGGCGCTGCTGATAGGGGGATGGTACTACACGGTGATGGATCTGCCCAATCCTCTTGGCAAAGAATTTGTGGTGAATTACTGGAATATCGGAGATACCCGCAATCTGAACGGAGCATGTATGAGCTATTTCTGGCTGTTGAAGGACAGGAAGGTGGATGTGCCGGAGAGCTACAGCGAGAAAGCGCTGGCGGTGATTGCCCAGGCGGCCGCGGCGGATTATGAGATGCCGGGTAAGACGCAGCAGGGGCCGGATATTATCATGATTATGAATGAAGCGTGGAGCGATCTGCGGGTGCTGGGGAATCTGGAGACCACGCAGGCGTATATGCCTTTTGTTGACCAGATTTCGGAGAATGCTCTCCGGGGCAATCTGTATGTATCTATTCTGGGAGGGCTTACGGCCAACTCCGAGTTTGAGGGGCTGACCGGCAATTCCCTGTCACTGCTTTCTCCCACTGTGATTCCATATCAGAACCAGGTACAGCACGATATGCCCTCTCTGGCCAGAGTGCTTAAGGCCCAGGGATATGAGACCATGGCCATGCATCCCAGCGGGGAATATACCTGGAACAGGAAAAGAGTGTATACATATTTTGGCTTTGACACATTTATTCATCAGGGGGTGTGGGAGGTTCCGTATGAGTATGTCAAGGGGTTTATTTCTGATGCCTGTAATTACAGGGAGATTGTACACAGATATGAGACGCGGAACCGGGATGCTCCCTTTTTCCTTTTTGACGTGACCATACAGAATCACGGCGGCTACTATGGAGAGGTGCCTATGGATATTGATCTGGTCCGTGTGGGGGAGACTGCGGCGGAAGAGGCGGGCAATCTGTACGATGTACAGACATATCTGAATCTCATCAAAATATCGGACGATGCTTTTAGAGAATTGGTTTCTTATTTTGAACAAGTGGAAGACCCGGTACTTCTATGTATGTTTGGGGACCACCAGCCGATTTTGGGTGACAGCTTTTATGAGGCGGTCTTTGCGGGACAGAATCTGTCGGAGCATGAGAAAAATCTGCGAAAATATATTGTGCCGTATGTCATCTGGGCTAATTATGAGGTGGACTGGAAAGAGTATGGGGACATGAGCGCCAATTATCTGCCGGCGGTGATGATGGAGTGCGCAGGTCTGCCGCTGCCACCTTTTTACCAGTATTTGATGGAGCTTAAAGAGGAGTATCCCGTGCTGACCAGGAGAGGGTGCTTAGGCAGGGATGGGCAGCTGGCAGATATAGCGGATCTATGGGATGAGGAGCCCATTTACCAATACAGAATGCTTCAGTACAATCAACTCTACGAAAAGGATTATATGGAAGAGATCTTTGTGGAAACAAAGCGGGATGAGGGATAAGGCCAAAGTGGGTACCCTCTGCCTGCGCCGGATTATAAACAGGAACCGAAACTTGCGGAAAGGGGATATTATGAAGGGAAAAACGGTATGCGGTGTCGTCGTCGCGTATGTGCTCCTGGCTGTCATGATGGGAACGCTGCACAGCCGCAGCCAGGCGATACCCTGGTATGAAAAATATGCCGTGGTCTGCCATGCGTTGGGGAGAACGGCAGAGGGAGACGCTGCCACCAATTCCAGGGAGGCCTTTGTGTACAATTATATGCAGGGACAGCGGGTATTTGAGGCGGATTTGCAGATCACCTCGGACGGGGTGATGGTGCTGCGGCATGACTGGTATCAGGAACTGGGGCAGGCGGAGACCTTTGGCTGGACTGAGCAGGAGCGGTGGGCGGTCACGGAACAGGAGTTCCTGAATGCCCCTGTCTATGGGAAATATACCCCATTGACGCTGGCGGACTGGTTTGCTATCATGAAAAAGTATCCGGATATTTATATGGTGACAGATACAAAGTATTCCGACCGGGTTGAGGAGCAGTTTCGCCTGTTTGTGGACACAGCCATAGACAACGGCTATGAGGATGTTCTTTCCAGGGTAGTGGTCCAGATTTACTATAAGGAAATGTACGATGAGGTGACAGCGGTCTATCCCTTCGGGAATCTCATATGGACGCTGTATTATATAGGATATCCGGATAGCCGGCAGATCCTGGAATTTATGGAACAGAAGGAGATACCGGTGCTGGTCATGCCTTCCTCCTGGTGGGACGGCCAGAAGAGGAGCGACCTGGAAAACAGTGATATAAAAGTATATGTCCACACGGTGGATGATGAAGAGGAAGCCCGGCAGAGAATGGAGGAGGGAGTCCGCGGCATATACTCGGATGATATTCCGCCGTATATCCTGCAAAACAGATGAGCAAAAAAAATAAGACAAATTGAAAAAAAACTGTTGACGTATCCGACTTTTGTGTTATAATAAGTTATGTGCATATGGGTAGCCAATGTACATAATATTAACCCAGTCAGTCAAGATGCTTGCAAGGGACTGAAGGGAGGTCAGGTGTAATCATGTCAAACGTAATCGTAAAAGAAAACGAGACTTTGGACAGCGCGTTGCGTCGTTTCAAGAGAAGTTGTGCGAAAGCTGGAATCCAGCAGGAGATTCGTAAGAGGGAGCACTACGAGAAGCCGAGCGTAAAGCGTAAGAAAAAGTCCGAGGCGGCAAGAAAGCGTAAATATAACTAATGACATGAGGTCCTTGGCGCTGTCCAAGGACTTTTGCTTTCCGGTGCGTATGAAGAACCTTGTCTGTGACACATTTGGAGGTGGGACTATGTGGACAACGGAAGTCTTTGGAACGGATCTGTATCATTTGACGGCTGCTTTTGTAATATACAGTATGCTGGGCTGGCTGGTAGAGTCCATTTACATGTCTTTCTGCAACAGGAAGCTGACAAACAGAGGCTTTGCGAAAGGCCCCTTCTGCCCGATCTATGGTTTCGGGGCCGTGATCGGCTATCTGCTTCTGTGCCCGCTGCAGTTCAACTATGTGGTATTATACCTTGTGGCCGCATTGTCGGCTACCACCTTTGAATTTCTGGTTGGAAAGATGATGATCCGTATATTCGGTGAACTTTGGTGGGACTATAATGAGAAGCCCTTTAACTACAAGGGCATTATCTGTCTGGAGAGCACGGTGGCCTGGGGATTTTATGGCCTGGGGATTGTCCTGTTTCTCCACGGCTGGATACAGCAGCTCATTGACAGGGTGCCCATGCATCTGGGGACCAAGTTGATCTGGGGGATCATGCTGCTGGTGACTGTCGATTACATATTCCAGCTGATGCATGCATTCCATGTGGATTTATCCCAGCAGAGAGAAAAGCTGTCTGAAAAGATGGACAGATTCAGAGCCAGGTGGAATTAGGACAGAATACGGTCAGACTGCATGGGGTTGTGGCGGATGTGCCACAGCCCCTGTTTTCATGGCGGCAGAATCCCTGCGCTGTGCATAAGCCCCCTGTTTTTTCCATATATTAGTGGTAGAATAAAACAGGGAAGGTGCGGGGATGAGAGAACAGCCCAGAAATACAAAATTACAAACCGGTAAAAGAACCGGAATCCGAAAGAGGCAGGCGGGAAGGCGTCTGGCGGCATTGGTCATGGGATTGTGGCTTGCGGTGCTGCAACTGATCTACATAGAGATGCCGGTGGAGGCGCAGGTGGAGATTTCGGCGCCGTCAGCGATTCTGATGGAGGCCTCTACCGGGCAGGTACTCTTTGAGCAGAATGCCACGGAGAGGAGATGTCCGGCCAGTATAACCAAAATCATGACGCTTCTGATTACATTTGAGCAGATTGAGACGGGGAAGATCAGTCTGGAGGACAGTGTGATTACCAGCGAGTATGCCAGTTCCATGGGCGGCTCTCAGGTATTTCTGGCCCAGGGGGAGACGCAGACGCTGGATACCATGATAAAATGCATTGCCGTGGCCTCCGGAAATGACGCTTCGGTGGCGGTGGCGGAACATATTGCCGGATCAGAGGAGGCGTTTGTGGCCCTGATGAATGAAAAGGCAGGACAGCTGGGGATGGTGGACACCCATTTTGAGGATTGCTGCGGACTGACCAACTCGGACGGACATTACACCACAGCCAGGGATGTGGCGCTGATGAGCCGGGAGCTGATCACCAAATATCCCCAGGTCTATAACTATACGCAGATCTGGATGGAGGATATCACCCACGAGACCCGGCAGGGAACATCCAATTTCACCCTGAGCAGTACCAATAAGCTGCTCAAGCAATACCCCTATGCCACCGGCCTTAAAACCGGTTCCACAGAGAAGGCGAGATTCTGTCTGGCAGCCACGGCCCGCAAGGACGGGATCGATATGATCGCCGTGGTCATGGGAGCGCCGGACCCGAAAGCCCGTTTCAAAGACGCGCAGACGCTGCTGACATACGGCTTTCATATCAGCGCCATGTATGTGGACCCCAACACAGACCCGCTGCCGCCGTTGCCTGTGGAGCGAGGCGTCGCGGAGCAGGTGCCGCTGGCATATGCGGGTGAGTTCCGTTATCTGGACACCCAGGGCCGGGATCTGGGAAGGGTGGAGAAGGTGACGGAGCTGCCTCAGACGGCCCAGGCACCTGTGGAACAGGGCAGGCAGGCGGGGGTTGCCAGATATATGCTGGACGGAGTGGAACTGGGAGTCGTTCCCATCCTGTACGGAGAGAGCGTGGCCCAGGCGGTGTACAGGGATTATCTCTATAAGATTTTCCGGGAATTTCTATTGTAAACCGCTGCCATCCACACTATGAACGCCAAAGATTTTATGGCAATATACAGACGGAGATGGAAATGTTGGAAATTCTGATACTGATTTTGATACTTTTTGGGATTGCAATACTATGGATTATGATTTACGACAGCAATCATTTTGTGGTGGTGCGGCATGAGATCCGGGACCGGAGAATCAGAGGGCGATGCCGGGTTGTCTTCCTGTCGGACCTGCATAACAAACAATACGGAAAAGACAATGTACAGCTGCTGGCAGCCATAGAGGAGTTGAAACCGGATGCGGTGCTGATCGGCGGGGATATGATCAACGGCAAGTCCGGAGAGAAACTGGAAGGGACGGTGGATCTGCTGCGCTCTCTGAAGGAAAAATATCCGATATACTATGCCAACGGCAATCATGAGCATCGGATCAAGCTGTACCCGGAAACCTATGGAGACGCGGCAGAGCGCTACGGGGAGGCCCTGTCGGAACTGGGGATCGAGCCCATGGTCAATTGCCATGTACAGCTTCCGGGGACAAATCTGGCAATCTACGGCTCGGAGATAGACAAATATTATTACAAACGATTCACCGTGCCGGAGATGGAGCCGGATTACCTGACCGGGCTGCTGGGATGTCCCCGGCCTGAGGCCTACACAATCCTCCTGGCCCATGACCCCGATTATTTTCCGCAGTATGCCCGGTGGGGGGCGGATCTGGTACTGTCCGGCCATGTACACGGCGGCATCATACGGGTGCCTGTCCTGAATAAGGGGCTTTTGTCCCCCAATGTGCGTTTTTTCCCGAAATATGACGGCGGCGTTTTCCGGGAGGGAAAAAGCACCATGATTTTAAGCCGCGGCCTGGGCATGCATACCATACCTTTCCGCCTGTTCAACCCCGGGGAACTGATTGTGATTGATTTCATAGAACAATAGTTCTGCTTGATCACGGTGGAAAAAGAAGGTACAATACCTTTTTAGAGAAAATTCCCAGAGAGGACATAAGCATGGCGATACCGGTAAAACTGGAGGTGTTTGAAGGCCCGTTGGACTTGCTGCTGCACCTGATTGACAAGAATAAGGTGGACATTTATGATATTCCCATTGTGGAGATTACGCAGCAATACATGGACTATATCAGACAGATGGAAATGGAAGATATGAATGTCATGAGCGAGTTCCTGGTCATGGCCGCCACGCTGATTGACATCAAATGCCGGATGCTGCTGCCAAAGGAAGTGAACGAGGACGGGGAGGAGGAAGATCCCAGGGCGGAACTGGTGCAGAAACTCCTGGAATACAAGATGTTCAAATACATGTCCTTTGAACTGCGGGACAGGCTGGTGGACGCGGAGAGAAATTTTTACCGGGGACAGCAGCTGCCCGGGGAAGTGGCGGCCTACCGCCAGCCGGTGGATTATGAGGAACTGATCGGGGATTTGAACCTGGCCAGGCTCAATGAGATCTTCAAAGCCATGCTCCGGCGCCAGGAGGACAAGATTGATCCCATCCGCAGCAACTATGGAAATATTGAAAAGGATGAGGTGGATATGGAGGAGCGTTCTCTGTATGTGGAGGCCTATGCCAGGAGCCACCGATGCTTCAGCTTCCGCAGGCTCCTGGAACAGCAAAGCGGTAAAATGCAGATTATTGTCACCTTCCTGGTGATCCTGGAACTTATGAAGACGGGCAAGATTACCATATTTCAGGAAAATATTTTTGATGACATTCTGATAGAGTCCAATATGTATGAGTGCGCCTGACACATCGGCACATTGACGCGTTCATGCGCTGAGGAACAGGGGAAACTCTGGAAACTCTGAAAACTCTGATAGAGAGAGGCAGATTTAGATGGAACGTACTTTAGCGAAAGCGGCGATAGAGGCGATACTTTTTGCCATGGGAGACGCGGTGGAAATCAGCCGTCTGGCGGACGCGATAGAGGAGGATGTCAGGACCACCCGGAGTATACTGGAGGAAATGGGGCGGGAATATCAGCAGGAGGGCCGGGGAATCAGCATTACCCAGCTTGACAATGCGGTGCAGCTGTGTACCAAGGCGGAGTTGTATGAATACCTGATCCGGATTGCCAAGGCCCCCAGAAAGATGGTTCTGACGGACACGGTGATAGAGACCCTGTCCATCATAGCCTACAAGCAGCCCATTACCAGGGTGGAGATAGAGCGGATCAGAGGCGTCAGCTGCGATCATGCCATCAACAAGCTGCTGGAATACGATCTGATTATGGAACTGGGGCGAATGGACGCACCGGGAAGACCCTTGCTGTTCGGTACTACGCAGCAGTTTTTGCGATGCTTCGGCGTCGGCAGTCTGGAGGAGCTGCCGGAGCTTTCCACAGTGCAGATCGAGGAGTTCAAACAGCAGGCGGAGGCGGAGGTACAGATGCAGCTGGATATTTAGCCTGCTCCGAAATCCGGCCCGGCAATGCTTGGCCGGATGCGGTGTGGAGGGCACAGAGGTCTCATATATTCGTCCGAAGTCACATATATTGGGATAACAGAATCTGTGGCGGTTGAATGACCAATATGAGAAAAAGCATAAAACGATACATATGCCTGCTGTGTTGTCTGCTGGCAGCGCTGCAGCCCGTGCCGGGTTATGCCCGGGAACCGGAACCGGGAGAACTGTATGCCCAGGCGGCGGTGCTGATGGACGCGGATTCCGGACGGGTGCTGTTTGATAAAAACGGCTCGCAGGTGCTGGCCATGGCCAGCACCACCAAGATCATGACCTGCATCGTGGCGCTGGAACAGGCACAGATCCAGGAGACGGTGGAAATCTCATCCTACGCGGCCTCCATGCCCAAGGTGAAGCTGTATGTACAGAAAGGGGAGCGCTATCTGCTGGAGGATCTGCTTTACAGCCTTATGCTGGAGTCCCACAATGACGCGGCGGTGGCCATAGCGGAGCATGTGGGACGCAGGTATCTGTCCGCGGAATTGCAGGAAAAATCTCCCGCGGATTATACGCCGGAGGAGAGCAGGCAGGCGGTGGAGGCTTTCGCGGTGATTATGAATCGCAAGGCGGCGGAGCTGGGCTGCGGGGACACCTGGTTCATCACTCCCAACGGTCTGGATGCCACCCAGGTGCTCACCATGGAAAGCGGGGAGACGATAGAAAAATACCACTCCACCACAGCCAGGGACCTGGCGTCTATCATGTGCTATTGTATACGGCGTTCCCCCCAGAAGGAGAGGTTCCTGGAAATCACCCAGACACCCTCCCACAGCTTTTCCATAGAAAACGGCCGCAGTTTTTCCTGCGTCAATCACAATGCCTTTTTGCAGATGATGCAGGGGGCTGTCAGCGGCAAGACCGGTTTTACCAATCAGGCCGGATATTGCTATGTGGGGGCTCTGGAGCGGGACGGCAAGACGCTGGTGGTGGCGCTTCTCGCCTGCGGCTGGCCGAATAACAAGGGTTACAAATGGAGTGATACAAGAGTGCTCATGAATTACGGGCTGGAGGATTTTACTTACCATTCTCTGGACGAAGCGGCCTATGATGAGTCGGAACTGGAATCCATTCCCGTGCTGCGGGGGCAGACGCTGGATATTGACGGGACAGCCTATGTGCCGGTGCGCATCCTGGAGCGGGGGCCGGGAGGGGAGTATACGGGATCTGATGCCGGAGAGATCACCGGCCTGCTTCTGAAAGAGGGAGAGGAGATCCGGGTGGAGTGCCATATAAAGCCGTGGCTGCAGGCGCCGGTGGCGGCAGGAGAGCGGGTGGGCACCATACAGTATCTGTTTGAGGATCAGGTATACCGGGAGGAGCAGGTCGTCACGGCAAAAGCCGTCCGGGTGATCGATTACCGGTGGTGCTTTGAGCAGATTTTACGATACTTTCTGCTCTGACACCGGATTTCCCGGGAATATGGGGAAACGCCGCGGCGCGAAAACAGGCAAAATTGAAAAATAGGTGAAAAATATTACAAAAAAATGCAATTCGTGCTATGCGAGTTGCATTTTTTATGTTATACTTGGGAAGAAATTAATCATGGGGGCATTTGTTTTTTTATCGAGAGCCTCGTGTTAATTCGTTATAATTTATTCAATATAAACGGAGGGCTGAAACATGAGTACTACTTCAAAAGCGAGTCAAAGAATCGAAGCTTTACTCGACGCAAACAGTTTCGTTGAGATTGGCGCCCTGGTGACGGCCAGAGCCACCGATTTCAATCTGAGACAGAGCGAGACTCCTTCAGACGGTGTTGTGACCGGCTACGGAGTGATCGACGGCAGTCTTGTCTATGTGTACAGTCAGGACGCATCTGTGCTAAGTGGGTCCGTGGGCGAGATGCACGCGAAGAAGATTGTCCGGCTGTACGAGCTGGCCATGAAGACAGGGGCTCCGGTCATCGGGCTCATCGACTCCGCGGGACTGCGTCTGCAGGAGGCGACGGACGCGCTGAACGCGTTTGGCGAGATCTATCTGAAGCAAACCCTGGCTTCCGGCGTGATTCCTCAGATTACGGCGATTTTTGGTTCCTGCGGCGGCGGGCTGGGGCTGTTCCCCACCATGACCGATTTTACCTTTATGGAGGAGAAAAGCGCGAAGCTGTTCGTGAACGCGCCTAACGCGCTGGACGGCAATGTGGTCACCAGGTGTGATACCGCTTCGGCACAGTTCCAGGCCGGGGAGAGCGGCATCGTGGATGTGACCGGAGACGAGGACGCCGTGCTGGCAGGGATTCGCAGGCTCATGAGCTTCCTGCCTGCCAACAATCAGGAGGTAGCCGCCGACGAGTGCAGAGATGACCTCAACAGGCTGACCCCGGAGCTCGCGGGCTGCGTGGGAGATACTGCCATCGCTCTGTCCGTGCTGGCTGACGGCCGCGATTTTATGGAGGTGAAAGCCGCCTGGGCCAGGGAGATGGTGACGGGCTTTATCAAGTTAAACGGCGCTACGGTAGGCTGCGTGGCCAACCGCTGCGAGGTATACGACACGGAGGGCAAACTGGCGGAGAAGATGGAGCCGGTGCTCACCGCCTCCGGCTGCGAGAAAGCGGCCAGCTTCATCAATTTCTGCGACAGCTTCAATATTCCGGTGCTGTCCCTGACCAATGTCAAGGGCTATGAAGCTACGATTTCCTCAGAAAAGAGTATTGCAAAGGCTGCGGCGAAGCTGACATACGCTTTTGCCAGCGCCTCTGTTCCCAAGGTGAACCTGATCCTGGGCAAGGCATATGGCACGGCTTATGTGGTGATGAATTCCAAGGGCATCGGTGCGGACCTGACTCTGGCCTGGCCCGACGCGGAGATCGGTTCCATGGATGCCAGACTTGCCGCCAAAATCATGTATGACGGACAGGGGGCGGAAGTGATTGACGCTAAGGCTGCGGAGTACGCGGCATTGCAGACCAGTGCCCGGAGTGCCGCGGGGAGAGGCTATGTGGACCAGATCGTGGAAGTGGCTGACACAAGGAAATATATCATCGGCGCTTTCGAGATGCTGTGTACAAAGAGCGAAGAGCGTCCGGCCAGAAAGCATGGGACGGTCTGAAAAGCTGTGAAGTATCATATGCATGTGAATGATAGTCCGGCTGTCACACATCCAAATATGTATTGACGCGATAACACGGGAAGAACCCGTATTATGCAGGAATGAGGTAAGTATGAAGAAACGTTCAGCAATCATTTGCGCGGCAGTCTGTGCCCTTGGGCTGACGGCCTGTGGAAGTGATCTGGGTGAGAGGATGGAGAGAGCGGCTCTGAATACCGTAATCGGTATGGGAACCGTGTTTATCGTCCTGATCATTATCATAGGAGTCATTTCCCTGTTTAAGTTTATCCCGAAGCTCCAGGATATGTTTGCGAAGAAAGACGCGGGAAATGTACAGGAGAAGAGCGAGAGTGCCGTCACGCAGACGGTCAGTGCAGCGGAGGATACGGATGTATCCGATGATCTGGAACTGGTAGCTGTGATCGCGGCCGCGATCGCGGCCAGCGAGGGCGCTGCTTCCACGGAAGGTTTCGTGGTGAGGAGTATCCGCAGGGTAAAAAGAGCATAATTCATGGAGAATCAGAAAATATCGGTCCGGGAATGATGCCGGAAGGCAATTCCCACAAGCTGTGACCGAGTCTGTACCGCAGGGGAATCCGCGGTATGTGGAAAGGAGAAAATATGAAAAATTATACCATCACCGTAAACGGCAATGTATATGATGTAGTAGTGGAAGAGGGCACGAACGCCGGTGCGGCTGCCTCTGCGCCGGCAGCGCCCAGAGCGGCGGCTCCGGCTGTTCCCAAGGCGGCGGCTCCCAAGGCTTCCGGCGCGGGCAGTGTGAAGGTGGAGGCCGGAGCGGCCGGAAAGGTGTTCAAGATCGAGGCCAAGGTAGGCCAGGCAGTCAAGGCCGGCGATCCGGTGGTGATCATAGAGGCAATGAAAATGGAAATCCCTGTTGTGGCGCCTCAGGACGGTACGGTGGCAAGCATAGACGTGGCTGTAGGAGATTCGATCGAGGCCGGCGCCGTACTGGCTACCATGAACTAATCATTCGATCAGCTTGAATGAATCACAACAGGAGGTCAACACATGGAGTATATAGCGAATACGCTCAACAATCTGATCCACCAGACAGCGTTTTTCAACCTGACCTGGGGCAATTATGTGATGATTGTGGTCGCGTGTGTATTTCTTTATCTGGCTATTCGAAAAGGGTTTGAGCCCTTGCTGCTCACCCCCATCGCTTTCGGTATGCTGCTGGTGAATATCTACCCGGATATCATGATGTCCATTGAGGAATCATCCAATGGCGTCGGCGGCCTGCTGCACTATTTTTACTTACTGGATGAATGGGCCATCCTGCCCTCCCTGATCTTTATGGGCGTGGGCGCGTCCACGGATTTCGGACCGCTGATCGCCAATCCCAAGAGTTTCCTGCTGGGCGCGGCGGCGCAGTTCGGTATCTATATGGCGTACTTTGGTGCCATATTCATGGGCTTTAATGACGCAGCCGCTGCCGCGATCTCCATTATCGGCGGCGCTGACGGCCCCACATCCATCTTCCTGGCCAGCAAGCTGGGACAGACGGCGATCATGGGTCCCATCGCAGTGGCGGCATATTCCTATATGTCCCTGGTGCCCATTATCCAGCCCCCCATCATGAAGCTGCTGACCACTGAAAAGGAGCGTAAGATCAAGATGACCCAGCTGCGTCCCGTGACCAAGCTGGAAAAGATTCTGTTCCCGATTGTGGTTACTATCGTGGTATGTCTGATCCTGCCCACCACGGCGCCTCTGGTAGGTATGCTGATGCTGGGGAACCTGTTCAGGGAGTCCGGCGTGGTGAGACAGCTGACGGATACGGCTTCCAACGCTTTGATGTACATCGTGGTTATCCTGCTGGGAACCTCCGTGGGCGCTACCACCAGTGCGGAAGCGTTCCTGAACTGGGATACCATCAAGATCGTCATTCTGGGGCTGGTCGCTTTCGCCTTCGGTACGGCGGCGGGTGTGCTCTTCGGCAAACTGATGTGCGTTGCCACCAAGGGCAAGGTAAATCCGTTGATCGGTTCCGCCGGCGTGTCCGCGGTGCCCATGGCGGCCCGCGTATCCCAGAAGGTAGGCGCGGAGGCCGACCCCACCAACTTCCTGCTGATGCACGCCATGGGTCCCAATGTGGCCGGCGTTATCGGCACGGCTGTGGCGGCGGGAACCTTTATGGCCATCTTTGGAGTATTTTGAGTAGTGTGACATAGCTGAATAGAACTATAAATGGAGGAGACGTAAATGTTAGAACAAGCTAAAAAACCGATTAAAATTACGGAAACCATATTGCGTGATGCCCACCAGTCTCTGATTGCCACCAGGATGCCCACTGATTTCATGCTGCCCATTGTGGAGAAGATGGATAAGGTGGGATACCATTCCGTGGAGTGCTGGGGCGGTGCCACCTTTGACGCGTCCTTAAGATTCCTGAAGGAAGATCCCTGGGACAGACTGCGTAAACTCCGTGACGGTTTCAAGAACACCAAGCTGCAGATGCTGTTCCGCGGTCAGAACATTCTGGGCTACAGGCCCTATGCGGACGATGTGGTGGATGCTTTCGTGCAGAAATCCATCTCCAATGGTATTGATATCATCCGTATTTTTGACTGCCTGAACTATCTGCCCAATCTGCAGGAGGCGGTAAACGCCACCAACAGAATGAAGAAACAGGAGGGCCGGGGGCACGCGCAGGTAGCGCTGTCCTATACTCTGGGAGATGCCTATACTCTGGAGTACTGGGCCGACATGGCAAAGAAGATTGAAGAGATGGGCGCGGATTCCATCTGTATCAAGGATATGGCGGGCCTTCTGGTACCTTACAGGGCTTCCGAACTGATCGCGGCCATGAAGGAGAACACCAAGCTGCCTATTCAGCTGCATACCCACTACACTTCCGGCGTCGCGGGCATGACATATCTTAAGGCAGTGGAGGCAGGCGTGGACGTGATCGACACGGCTATGAGTCCCTTCGCCATGGGCACTTCCCAGCCCGCCACCGAAGTGATGGTGGAGACCTTCAGAGGAACGCCCTATGACACGGGCTTTGACCAGAACCTGCTGGCGGAGATCGCGGATTACTTCCGCCCTTACAGAGATGAGTGCTTGAAGAGCGGACTTCTCAATCCGAAGGTGATGGGTGTGGATATCAAGACATTGCTGTACCAGGTGCCCGGCGGTATGCTTTCCAACATGGTGAGCCAGCTGAAAGAGCAGAACGCGGAAGACAAGTATTACGACGTGCTGCGGGAGATTCCGCAGGTGCGCAAGGACCTGGGCGAGCCCCCTCTGGTTACGCCTTCCTCTCAGATTGTGGGCACACAGGCGGTGTTCAATGTGCTGATGGGCGAGAGATACAAGATGGCTACCAAGGAGACCAAGGCAGTGCTTCGCGGCGAGTATGGTCAGACCGTCAAACCCATGAGCCAGGAGGTCATCAACAAGGTTATTCCCGGTGAGACCAGGCTGACCGGTCGTTTTGCCGACACGCTGGGCAATGAGATGGATAAACTGGAGGCAGAGATGAAGGAGTGGAAGCAGCAGGATGAGGATGTATTGTCCTACGCCCTGTTCCCCCAGGTGGCCACAGACTTCTTCAAGTACCGTCAGGCTCAGCAGGAGAAGGTGGATATGACGCAGGCCGATACCAAAAACGGCGCATATCCTGTATAAGGAATTTCATAGAACAGAATAGGAAAAACAGATTACGCAGACAGCCGTCCACAAACAGGGCGGCTTTTCTGCGCAGTATATCCGGTGTCCGCCATTGGCATAGAATGATAAGAATGGCATGTTTTTACAGGAAAGAGAGCATATAATACTTGACAAGAGGAAATTTTTCACGTAAAATAACAAGCGTTATATGCGCAGTTCCATTGCGTCAGGAGAAATAATATGCCCAGAAAAGAAAGCATAACCACAGAACAGATATTGGACACCGCTTTTGCCATGACCCGGGAGGAGGGGTTCGCCAGCGTGACTGCGCGGAAGGTTGCGGCCAGAGCGGGATGTTCCACGCAACCCATCTTCCGGGTGTATAAGAATATGGAGGAACTGTGGGATGCGGTCTATGAAAAGGCGGCGATATTCTTTGAGGATTTTTATAGCCTTTATCCTCAGATGGCTCATGTACCCTTTGTCAATCTGGGAATGGCGTACATTGCCTTTGCGAGGGAGGAAGGCCGGCTGTTTGAACTGCTCTTTCTCTCCCGGAGAGAAAACAGGAGAAGTACCTACGATCTGCTGAACGGCGGTGACGGCAATGTGCTGTACGAGATTAACCGGGCCAGGGCAGAGGGATGCCGTCGCCCGGAGGAAGTTTTTTCACGGATGTGGATTTTCATTCACGGCAGCGCCTGCATGACGCTGACCGGGGATTATGACCTGTCAAACGCGGAGACTCTGTCGCTGCTGAAACAGGTCTATGGACAATTTGCCGGATAACAATGAAACCGAGGCGGCGGACTTGCAAGGATACTGCCGGATGCCGTGATTTTCCGCGTGTCGCCCGATGCATGCCGCGCAGAAAAAAATCCAGCCGTTTGTGAGTATGGAACGAGGGCGGAGGAATACTTTGGATGCAGTACGATGTACTTGACAGGATCAGGGAACAATATGGGGATATGAGCAAGGGACATAAAAAGATCGCCGCTTTTATTCTGGAGCATTACGATCAGGCCGTGTTCATGACGGCGGCACGTCTGGGGGATGCTTTGCGGATCAGCGAGTCCACAGTGGTGCGCTTCGCGGCCGGAATCGGCTACAAGGGCTATCCGGAGTTCCAGAGGGCCCTGGAAGGATGTGTGCAGACCAAACTCAGCAGTGTCCAGAAGATTGATGCCAAATACGGACACAGCACCCAGTCCGAGATTTTGACATCCGTGCTTACGGCGGATATGGAGAAACTGCAGCACACCATACAGCATCTGGACGCCGCGGCCTTTGAGACGGCGGTAGACACGATTCTGGCGGCGGACCATATCTACATTATGGGACTGCGAAGCAATGAGCCGCTGGCGGAGTTTTTGCATTTTTATCTGAATATGATCCGGGGCAATGTGGTACTTTTGAAGACCACCAGCGTCAGTGAAACTTTTGAGCAGATGATCCGGATTGACGAGAAGGATTGCTTTATCGGCATCAGTTTCCCGCGATACTCCATGCGCACGTTGAAGGCCATGGAGCTGGCGAATGACAGAAACGCCAAGGTGATTGCCATCACTGATACCATTCACTCCCCCATGAACCTGTATTCCTCCTGCAATCTGCTGGCCCGCAGCGATATGGTTTCCATTGTGGATTCTCTGGTGGCGCCATTAAGCGTGATCAATGCCCTGGTGGTGGCCATGTGTCTGAAATGTCCTCAAGAGGTAAAGAGGAATCTGGAGCTGCTGGAGGAAACCTGGAATAATTATCAGGTGTACCTGAATGATGAGATCAATTTTATTGACGATGAGCCGATGCTTGATTACTCACTTCGGCGGGAAGAGTAGCAATGCTGTTCTGCCGGAGTGAGCGGATGGGAGTTTACACGCATGCATGTGATTGTGGTGGGAGGCGGGGCGGCCGGGATGATGGCGGCCATAGCGGCGGCCCGGGCGGGACATGACGGCAAAGCCGCCGGTAAAATCCGGGTGACGCTGCTGGAACGGAACGAGAAGCTGGGTAAGAAGCTGTTTATTACAGGCAAGGGCAGATGCAATGTGACCAATGCCGGTGATATGGAAAATCTGTTCGACAATGTGGTGACCAATGCTAAATTCCTGTACAGCGCCTTTTATGGCTTTGACAACCGGGCTATGATGGAATTCCTGGAGGCGGAGGGATGCGCTCTGAAAACGGAGCGGGGGGAACGGGTTTTTCCCGTCAGTGACCATTCTTCGGATGTGATTGCCGCCCTGACCGGAGCCTTGAAGCGGCTGGGGGCAGAGATCTGCCTGCACACCAGAGTGAAGGAGCTGTGGTGGGAAAAGCCGGGTCCGCAGGAAAGCGGGACACAGAACGAGCCGTTGGCTCCGGATTCTTTCGATGCGCGGCCGGAAGGCGAGGGAAAAAAGAGAAATGCCCGGGTCGGCAGGATAAGGGGAGTTCTGCTGGAGGACGGAAGACGCCTGGAGGCTGACCGGGTGATTCTGGCTACCGGCGGATTGTCCTACCCCAGTACCGGCTCCACCGGGGACGGTTATATCTTGGCAAAAGCGGCAGGACATGATATGATAGAGTGCAGGCCTTCTCTGGTGCCTTTCCGGATCAGGGAGGAGTGGTGCGGGGAGTTGATGGGCGTATCCCTGCGCAATGTCTCTTTGAGCCTGCACAGCAAGGGCCGGGAAATATACAATGGCTTCGGGGAGATGTTATTCACACATTTTGGCATCAGCGGGCCGCTGGTTCTGAGTGCCAGCAGCTACTATGTGTCAAAATGCAGGGGGGAAGCCGGGGTGACCATAGACTTGAAGCCGGCTCTGGATGAAGAGCAGCTGGACCGGAGAGTACTGCGGGATTTTGAGGAGAGTAAAAACAGACAGTTCAAGAACGCGTTAGGACATCTTTTTCCTGCCCGTCTGATTCCGGTTATGATCCGTCTGTCAGGCATTCCCCCGGAAAAACCGGTGAATGAGATTACCAGAAAGGAGCGCAGAGCCTTTGTGGGACTGATCAAGGCTCTGCCCATGACGGTGACCGGGGTACAGGGCTTCGCGGAGGCGATTATTACCAGAGGCGGCGTATCCGTCCGGGACGTGAACCCCTCCACCATGGAGTCCAGGAAGATACAGGGCCTGTATTTCGCCGGGGAACTCCTGGACCTGGACGCCCTTACGGGAGGCTACAATCTACAGATTGCATGGTCCACCGGACACCTGGCGGGCACCAGCGCCGCAGAAGAAAAATAGAGGGCACCGGAAAGAAGAGGCGGTACTCTAAAGAGGCGGTACTCTAAATAAGAAAGGAACTTTCATATGAGTTATAATATTGCTGTGGACGGCCCGGCGGGAGCCGGAAAAAGCACCATTGCCAGGGCCGTGGCGAAAAGACTTGGCATCATCTATGTGGATACGGGAGCGATGTACAGGGCAATAGGTCTGCATATCCTGCGACAGGGAATTGATCCCGGGGACGAGCGGGCCGTGATCGCAGGCTGTGACAATGCCGTTATCACTCTGAAATACGAGGACGGAGCACAGGTGGTCTGCCTGAACGGGGAGAATGTCAACGCCTGTATCCGCACGGAGGAGGTGGGGAAGGTCACCTCACAGGTCAGCGCGCTGCCCGCTGTGCGCAGTCGCATCATTGCTTTGCAGAAGGAGCTTGCCGCCCGGGAGGACTGTATTATGGACGGCCGTGATATCGGCACCTGCGTTCTGCCGGACGCGGACGTGAAAATTTATCTCACCGCCAGCAGCGCCGTCCGTGCCAGACGCCGCTGTGACGAGCTGGCCGCCAGGGGACAGACATGTGATCTGGCCCGGATTCAGGCGGACATGGAGGAGAGGGATTATCGGGATATGCACCGGGAAGCCAACCCTTTGCGCCAGGCTGAGGACGCCGTGCTGGTGGACAGCTCAGATATGACTCCGGACCAGGTCATTGACAGAATCCTGGAACTTTGCGGGAGACAGGAGGGCTGAAGCCGGATGGAGATCAGACTGGTGGCCGGCGCGGGTTTCTGCTTTGGCGTGAAACGCGCGGTGGATATCGTGTATGAGCAGATACAAACGGGGAAAACTATATATACCTATGGTCCTATCGTGAACAACGAGGAAGTGGTGAAGGAACTGACGGACCAGGGGGTGCGCGTCATTGAGAACCGCCGGGAGCTGGAGCGGCTGGCGGACCGGGACAGCCCCGCAGCCCGCAGGGAGGCCACGGTGATCATCAGAGCCCACGGCGTACCCCGAGAAGTGCAGCAGTACATGGAACAGAAGGGCTGGGAGGTAATTGACACCACATGCCCCTTTGTCAAACGGATTCACAGGACGGTGGAAGAAAAAAGCAGCAGGGGCGAACACATTCTTGTGGTGGGTAGCCCCGAGCATCCCGAGATCCAGGGGATCGTGGGATGGTGCAACGGCCCGGTGGATGTGCTTGAAACCCTGGAAGAAGCCGAAAAATATGTGCCTCCGGAGGGGAAAAAGCTGGTTGTAGTGGCTCAAACGACATTTAATTACAATAAATTTCAAACTATAGTTGAAATTCTTAAGAAAAAAGGTTACAATGTAAGTATTGTGAATACCATCTGCAACGCGACAGAGGACAGGCAGAGGGAGACACGGGAAGTAGCAGCGAATGCTGACGCAATGATTGTAATAGGAGGTAAACACAGTTCCAATGCCACAAAGCTATATGAGATCTGCCGGGAAGTGTGTGATAATACCTATTTTATACAGACACTGGATGACTTGCATTTAGAACTACCTAAATCAGCTCGACTGGTGGGCATTACTGCAGGGGCTTCCACCCCAAATAAATTAATAGAGGAGGTTCAAAATTATGTCAGAATTAACTTTTGAACAAATGCTGGAAGAATCATTCAAAACAATACATGCAGGAGAGGTAGTTGAAGGCACTGTCATCGATGTGAAGCCGGACGAGATCGTTCTCAACATCGGATACAAGTCAGACGGTATTCTCACCAAGAGCGAATACTCCAATGACCAGAGCCTGGATCTTACCACTGTTGCTAAGGTTGGAGACACCATGGAGGTCAAGATTCTGAAAGTGAATGACGGGGAGGGACAGGTGGTCCTGACCTACAAGCGTCTGGCGGCGGACAGAGGCAACAAGCGCATAGAGGAAGCATATAATAACAGGGAAGTGTTGAAGGCGACCGTGACGCAGGTACTGGAAGGGGGTCTCAGCGTAGTAGTTGACGAAGTGAGGATCTTTATTCCCGCCAGCCTGGTTTCCGACACCTATGAGAAGGATCTGACCAAATACGCGGGTCAGGAGATTGAGTTTGTGATCAGCGAGTACAATCCCAAGAGGAGAAGGTATATCGGAGACCGCAGACAGCTGATTGCGGCGCAGAAGGCAGAATTACAGAAGGAGCTGTTCGCGAGAATACACGAGGGCGATATTGTGGACGGTGTCGTGAAGAACGTTACCGATTTCGGCGCGTTCGTTGACCTGGGAGGTGCGGACGGACTGCTGCATATCTCCGAGATGTCCTGGGGCAGAGTGGAGCATCCCAAGAAAGTATTCAAGGTGGGACAGCAGCTGACGGTTCTGATCAAGGAGATCAACGGCAACAAGATTGCCCTGTCCCTGAAGTTTGACGATGCCAATCCCTGGAAGGATGCGGCTGACAAGTTTGCCGTGGGCAATGTTGTGACCGGCAGAGTGGCCAGAATGACGGATTTCGGTGCCTTTGTAGAGCTGGAGCCCGGCGTGGACGCCCTGCTGCATGTATCTCAGATCTCCAAGGAGCATATTGACAAGCCTTCCGATGTACTCAGCGTAGGCGAGGAAGTGACCGCCAAGATTGTAGACTTCAATGAGGCGGACAGGAAGATCTCTCTCAGCATCAAAGCTCTCAGCGCTCCCGACCTGGCGAGGGAAGAGGACAGCGATGCGGATGTTGTTTCCGTGGATATTGACGCGGTGATTGCTGCGGAGAACGAGGACTGAGAAGCACCAGAACTCCGGTTTTCGTCAGAGTGGAACCATGTTGGCTGATACAAAAAAGTAAGGTGTGGCAAGTGCGATGGATTATGATTATGGATATTTGAAACAACAGATATTCAATCTGACTTCGATAGATCTGAACGCTTATAAGGAGCGCCAGATGAAGCGGCGGATTGACACACTGATTGACAAACATGGCATCAAGGGCTATGACAAATACGTGCAGGCGCTTAAAGGGGATAAGGCTCTGTTTGAGGAGTTTGTCAATTATATTACAATTAATGTGTCCGAGTTTTACCGTAATCCGGAACAGTGGAAGATCATTGACGAGCAGATTATCCCTGAGTTGGTCAGCAAATTCGGCAAGAATCTGAAGATATGGAGCGCCGCCTGTTCTACAGGCGACGAGCCATATTCCCTGGTGATGGCTCTGTCCAGACATATGCCGCTGAGCCAGATTCATATTATCGCCACTGACCTGGATAAACAGGTGATCGCCAAAGCAAAGGTGGGACTGTACGCGGACAGAAGTATTGCGGCTGTCCCGGCTGATCTGAAAAAGAAATATTTCACGCAGGTGGGGCCGTCCTATAAGATTTCTGATGAGATCAAATCGCGGGTGGAGTTCAAAGAACATAATTTGCTGAAAGATACTTATCCCAACGATTGCCACCTGATCGTATGCCGGAATGTGCTGATCTATTTTACGGAGGAAGCCAAGGACGAAGTTTTTGCAAGGTTTCAGAAGAGCTTAAAAATGGGTGGTATTCTGTTTATCGGCAGCACGGAACAGATTATCAATTACAAGGATCTGGGGTATACCAGAAAGAGTTCTTTCTTTTATGAGCGGTCTGTCTGAATTTGGTACAAATATCATAGGAAGCGGAGTGTGCATATGCGAAAAATATATTTTCGAACACGCGTTGGCCATATGTGTTTAACCAAAGTCTGAAGAAGAAATTTCAACATCATTCATGAAAAGTCCCATGGAAATATTTCCATGGGACTTTATCAGCACCTTTAACAATGAAATCAGCACTTTATAACAGGCAAAGGTTTTGAAGCCGGATCAATAGGTGGAGGCCATCATGGCCAGTATGTGATTGGCATAGCTTGTAAATGCCGGGCGGTTTTTCTTCATTTCATCTGTGAGTTCAAAAAAGAGTTCCCGGCTCTTATAGTCGCGCTTGAAAAAGGGCTCAATCAACACATCCCATTGAGGCAGATAGCAGGAATATTTTCGCGTGTAGCAGGTGGCGGCGGTGGCGGCCACGCGGTGTTCATGATCCACGAAAGATGCCACGGACCTGTGCAGAGCCACATCCTCGGTGGGCAGGTAGTAGTAATCTCTGTAATTGGTGTAGAAATACTTCATCTCTTCCTCATAGATGGGTACCCGGAGCTGCGCTTCCGTTCCGTTTCCCTTAAAATAGCAATAGTTGGCGGAGGCGGAGACATTTACCGGGAGGGTACAGGGCAGAGTGAGTGTCATCACCAGCTCCTGCCGCCGGTTTCCATTTACATCTTTATAAGAGTTGGCCTGCACTTTGCGGGCTTTCACATTACCCTCAAAAAGATCATAATAGGCCAGAATGGGCAGAATCCGCAGCATACCCTGTAAGTCGTCCGCATTGTGCAGAAACAGCGATTTTTCCGCGAACTCGGAAGGCTGCTTCACATAGTCGTGGTACACACCGATCAACTCTCCGCCGGAGAAGGCGTCCTCCCGTTGGATACCCAGAAATTTTTCAATGGTTTTCTGCTTACAGTTGGGCAGCTTCAAAAAATATTTATAGCAGCTGACTCTCTTGTAGATGTCCAGCCCTTCAAAGGACTCAAAGCTGTAGGACAGACGGAGCTGCTCGCATTTCTGCTGTATAAAAGGCAGGTCAAAATTGTTGCCGTTAAAGTGAATCAGATACTTATAGGAAGCGGCAAACTCAAAGAACGCGTTTATAATCTCCAGCTCTTCCACATAACTCTGGGCAAACCACTGCCGGGTACGCCAGCGGCCCTCCCTGTAATAGGCACAGCCGATCAGGTACAGATAGGATGTGCGGGCGGTAAAGCCGGTGGTCTCTATATCCAGAAAGAGAATCTGCTCCAGGGGAGCCAGATTTTCCAGGGGATAATTGATTACAAGGTTTTCCATTATGGCATCTTCTGTCTTCATAGGGCCTCCACATATTTCACTTTTGGTAGTACCTATATCTTACCACAAATTTTGAAAATACTGTAGTATTTTTGTAAAAAAAATAGTATATTAGTATGAGAAGCAGATTCGACAAGCTATGTCATAAAAAGTCGGAAGGTAGGAAAAGAGTATGCGAAAGTTGACTTTTATGGGTGGCATACACCCATATGACGGCAAGGACCTGTCCAAGGACAAGCCCATTGTTTCCGTGCTGCCCAAAGGGGACCTGGTCTATCCGGTATCCCAGCATATCGGCGCTCCGGCGGTTCCTGTCGTGAAGAAGGGAGACCGGGTGCTGGTGGGGCAGAAGATTGCGCAGCAGGCGGGATTTGTGTCTGCTCCCGTCTATGCCTCCGTGTCAGGCACGGTCAAAGCCATTGAGCCCAGGCGGGTAGTGACCGGAGACAGCGTAATGAGTATTGTCGTGGAAAACGACAACCAGTATGAGGAGGTTTTGATGCAGTCGCCGGGTCCATGGGAGACTTTGAGCCGGGAGCAGATCATTGATTGTATCAAAGAGGCCGGAATCGTGGGTATGGGCGGAGCCGGTTTCCCCACATATGTAAAACTTTCCCCCAAGGAACCCGAAAAAATTGAATACTGCATCGCAAACTGCGCGGAGTGTGAGCCCTACCTGACCAGCGATTACCGCAGGATGCTTGAGGAGCCGGAGAAACTGATCGGGGGGCTCAGGATTATCCTGCGCCTGTTTCCCAATGCCAGAGGGATTCTGGCGGTGGAGGACAACAAACGGGACTGCGTCAGAAAATTGCAGGAACTGGCGCGCGGTGAGGAACGCATCAGCGTCAGGACCTTGCAGACCAAATATCCCCAGGGGGCGGAGCGGACGCTGATCTACGCCACCACCGGCAGACAGATCAACTCATCCATGCTGCCTGCGGACGTGGGCTGCGTGGTGAACAATGTGGACACCATAGTGGCCATATATCGGGCGGTGACGGAAGGCCGGCCTCTGCTGGAGCGCATTGTCACCGTGACGGGAGACGCCATTAAAAATCCCCAGAATTACCGGGTACGCATCGGCATGAACTACCGGGAACTGGTGGAGGAGGCGGGAGGTTTTGTGGGCAGGCCGGAAAAAATTGTCTGTGGCGGCCCCATGATGGGCTTTGCCATGTTTGATCTGGATGTGCCCACCACCAAAACCAGTACGGCGCTGCTGTGCCTCTCTCATGACGAGGTGTCCGCCATGGAGCCGGGCCCCTGCATCAATTGCGGCCGCTGTGTGGATGTCTGCCCCGGCAGGGTAGTGCCCAGCAGGCTGGCGGATTACGCGGAACGGTTTGACGAGGAAGCCTTTGTAAAAAACAATGGCATGGAATGCTGTGAATGCGGCTGCTGCAGCTTCATCTGTCCGGCCAGGAGACCGCTTACCCAGGAGATCAAATCCATGCGGAAGATCCAGCTGGCCAAGCGCAAAAAGTAATGCGGAGCCGTCATAACGGCAAATGTAATAAGCATGAGTATAAAACAAGAGAGGCGGAAAAGATGGACAGAAAATTAAAAGTATCATCCAATCCTCATATCCGGTCCAAGGTTACTACAAACGTCATCATGATGGCTGTAGTGCTCGCCCTGCTGCCTGCCGCCGGATTTGGTATCTATAATTTTGGCATAAGGGCGCTGCTACATATTCTGATCACGGTGGCCTCCACCGTGCTGACGGAGTTCCTGTTCGGACTCTATAGAAAAAAACTGACAATAACGGATCTGTCGGCGGTGGTGACGGGTCTTTTGCTGGCGATGAATCTGCCTGTGGGCGCTCCCCTGTGGATCGGCGCGCTGGGCGGCGTGTTTGCCATTCTGGTGGTAAAGATGCTCTTTGGGGGACTGGGGCAGAATTTCATGAATCCGGCGCTGGCCGCAAGATGCTTTCTGCTGATCTCCTTCCCGGCGCTGATGACGGATTTTGCCTGTGACGCTTACACGGGGGCCACTCCCCTTGCGGCGCTGAAAGCGGGGGAGGCAGTGAACGTGACGGATATGATCATCGGACGCACTGCCGGAACCATCGGAGAGACATCCATGGTGGCCATCGTGGCGGGAGCCTGTCTGCTGATTCTGCTGGGGGTGATCGACTTAAGGATTCCCGGCAGTTACATTGTGAGTTTCGCGGTTTTCGTGCTGCTTTTCGGCGGCAGGGGACTTGACTTTCAGTACCTGTCCGCACAGCTGGCGGGGGGCGGCCTGATGCTGGGTGCCTTCTTTATGGCTACCGACTATGTGACCAGACCCATCACATCCCGGGGGCAGTATGTCTTCGGCGTATTCCTGGGTATTATGACCGGCATTTTCCGGATTTTCGGCCCCGGCGCGGAGGGTGTGTCCTACGCGATCATACTGGGCAATCTGCTGGTGCCCCTCATTGAGAAGGTCACCATGCCCAGGGCTTTTGGCAAAGGAGGTGCGGGACATGGAAGAAAATAGAGTTGGAAGCGCCGCTAATACGGACATGAAAAACATGATGAGGGACGCGCTGATTCTCTTTGCCATCACTTTGATTTCCGGCCTGATGCTGGGCCTTGTGTACCAGGTGACGGCCCAGCCCAGAAGAGAGCAGCAGGAGCGAAAGATCCGGGAGGCATGCCAGGCTGTGTTCGCCCAGGCGGAGAAATTTGAGGAAGTTTCCTATACCCCCAATGAGGCGCTGGCGCAGCAGCTGGCAGGAGACGGGGTGAAGATCGGCACGGTCTATCAGGCGTTTGACAGCGCGGATTGCCTGGTGGGCTATGTGATCGAGACCACGTCCGGCGAGGGATACGGTGGCAATATTACCCTGTATGCAGGCATTACAAATGATGGTATAGTAAACGGAGTATCCATCCTTACAATCTCTGAGACGCCGGGACTGGGTATGCGCGCCGAAGAGGTGCTGGTTCCCCAGTTTGCGGAAAAGCAGGCGACGGGCTTTACCTATACAAAAACCGGCAGTCAGTCGGACAATGAGATTGACGCCATCAGCGGGGCCACCATCACCACAAAGGCCGTGACCAATGCGGTAAACGGCGCCGTCAGCGCCTTCGTTCAGGATTTGCGGAAGGGAGGAATGTAGCATGAGCAAAACAAATTCCAGAACCGGTGCCGGGGAGAGACTGGTCAACGGTCTGATAAAGGAAAATCCGACCTTTGTGCTGATGCTGGGTATGTGCCCCACGCTGGCAGTGACCACATCGGCTATGAACGGCTTTGGCATGGGAGCCACCACTTTGGTGGTATTGGCACTGAGCAACCTGATTATCTCGCTGCTTCGGAATATAATTCCCGGAAAGGTCCGTATCCCGGCTTTCATTGTGATCATTGCCTCCTTTGTGACGGTGGTGCAGCTGCTGCTGGAGGCGTATCTGCCTTTTCTGAACGACGCGCTGGGTGTATATATCCCGCTGATCGTGGTAAACTGCATTATTCTGGGACGGGCGGAGAGCTTTGCGTACTCCAATCCCCCTGTTGTCTCCCTGTTCGACGGGATCGGCATGGGACTGGGCTTTACCGTGGCTCTGACCTGTATCGGCGCGGTGCGGGAAGTGCTGGGCACGGGAAAGGTATTCGGGGCCAGGATTATGCCCCAGGCCTTTACTCCCATAGGCATTTTTGTGCTGGCGCCCGGGGCCTTCTTTGTGCTGGCCGCCCTGTGCGCCCTGCAGAACTATGTAAAGATCAGAGGGGCCAGAGCCGGGAAGGACACCCGGAAGATTGGCTCCGGCTGTAGTGAAGACTGCATGAACTGCGGGGAAAAAGGATGCGGCAGAAGGAAATTCTATGATGACGGCAGTGACCTGACAGTGGAAGATCTGTCAGAGACGGAAGACGGGGAATAAATACGCTGAGTAAGGAGATGGAGATGGAAACAGTAAAAGAATTACTTGTCATTTTGGTCGGCTCCTCGCTGGTGAGCAATGTGGTCCTGAGCCAGTTCCTGGGTCTGTGTCCCTTCCTGGGGGTATCCAGGAAGACCAACACCGCGGCGGGCATGGGAGTGGCCGTGATCTTTGTCATCACATTGGCCAGCGCAGTGGCAGGGCTGATGTATCGCTTTATCCTGCAGCCCCTGCATATCGAATATCTGCAGACCATATGTTTTATCCTGGTGATTGCGGCACTGGTGCAGTTTGTGGAGATGTTTCTGCGCAAGGCCATGCCCTCTCTGTACGAGGCGCTGGGGGTATATCTGCCTCTGATCACTACCAACTGCGCGGTGCTGGGTGTGGCGCTTACGAATGTGCAGAAGGAGTATGGCATACTGACGGGGATTGTCAACGGTTTTGCCACGGCGGTGGGATTTACCGTGGCGATCGTGATTCTGGCGGGCCTGCGCGAGAAGATGGAGCACAACGAGTTCCCGGAATCCTTTAAGGGCATGCCTGCGGTATTGCTCACCGCAGGGCTGATGGCGATTGCTTTCTGCGGGTTCTCCGGATTGTTATAAAACTCTTAATGGGAGGTGCGACATGATTACAGGAATTCTTATTGCGGCGGGCATTGTGGGGGCCATCGGTATTTTGATCGGGGTGTTCCTGGGCGCTGCGGGAATTAAGTTCAAGGTGGAAACGGACCCCAGGGAAGAGGCGGTGCTGGCTGTGCTGCCCGGCAATAACTGCGGCGGGTGCGGCTACGCGGGCTGCTCCGGTCTGGCGGCGGCCATCGCCAGGGGAGAGGCCCCGGTGAATGCCTGTCCAGTGGGCGGTGACACGGTGAGTACGCAGGTAGCTCAGATCATGGGGGCTTCGGCGGAGGCCACGGTTCCCATGGTGGCTTTTGTACATTGCCAGGGGGACTGTGACAAATCGGGCCAGGATTACAAATACAGCGGTGTGGAGGACTGCCGGATGCTTCCCTTTGTGCCAAACGGGGGCCCCAAGTCCTGCAACAGCGGCTGTCTGGGATATGGCACCTGTGTGAAAGCCTGTCCCTTTGACGCCATACATATCGTAAACGGCGTTGCCAAAGTGGATAAACAGAAATGTAAAGCCTGCGGAAAATGTATCGCTGTCTGTCCCAAGCATCTGATCTCTCTGATTCCCGCCGACGCGAAGGAAGTGGTGGCATGCAGTTCGGAAGACAAAGGGCCGGTGACGATGAAGGCATGTACCGTTGGCTGTATCGGATGCGGTCTCTGCGTCAAGGCGTGTCCTGCGGACGCGGTCAGGGTGGAGAACTTCCATGCCGTGATTGACCATGAAAAGTGCATATCCTGCGGGGCCTGTATGGCAAAATGCCCCAAGAAGGCCATTGTTGTCAACGAGTGAGCCCATCAGTCAATTCAACAGCCGTATGATGGCGGGATTTGCTCCTTGGCCGGAGAAAGCCGCAGGTTATGCTGATCATAAGTATAAATAGAGGAAAGCAAGATGAAGTTGCCCGACGATTACAAAGATAAGTCAGGAATGACGCCCACGATTGTCTCCACTATTGTGGCGGTGAGCATGTTTGTGCTGATCATTCTGCTGGTAGTGCTTTATGTCAACCATAAGCAGAATCCCCCCCGGCGGTACGCGGACGCGCCGCCCGCAACCGGGGCGGGTCCGGCGGAGAGTTACCCGGATACCTGGGAGCTGATCGGGGACAGCACTTTGACCCCGGATGATCTTGATTTTTGGGATATGTACCCGGAGGAGACCCCGGAGCCGGAGGAGGCCCGGGAAACTCCCGCGCCCCAGGAAAATGACCCGGCTACGGACGGTAAGCACACACGGGTGGTGGACAGAGACGGGAAGGAAGAATGGGTGCTGATCAGCCCTTATCTGCCCAGGCATGAATATGATTTCACACAGCTGGTCTGCCAGTCGGATCTGATGAAATATTATCAGGATGGCCGACAGGTTTCCTTTGTGGGAGTGGATATCTCCAAGGCGGAAGGCTATGTGGATTATAACAAACTGAAAAAGGCCGGGGTGGACTTTGTGATGCTCAGAGTGGGCGCCAGAGGCTACAGCAGCGGCCAGCTGGTGATAGACGAATACTTTTCTGACAATATCAAGCGGGCCACGGACGCGAAGCTGGAGGTCGGGCTGTATTTTTTTTCACAGGCCATAACGGAAGCGGAGGCCATTGAGGAAGCGCTGGTGGTGATCCAGCAGTTGCAGGGCTATACTGTCAAATATCCCATCGCTTTTGACATGGAGTACATAGACAACGATACCTGCCGTGTGGAGGCTCTCAGCAGAGCGGAAAAGACCACTGTCGCCAAGGCCTTTCTGGATACGATCCGTTTTGGCGGATTTGAACCCATGCTCTATGGGGACAAACACTGGCTGATCAAGGAGGTTGACCTGTCCAAGCTGACAGGGTACGACATATGGCTGTCCCAACAGGAGGATGTGCCGGATTATCCCTATCGATTCAGCATGTGGCAGTATGACAGACAGGCTGCCATAGACGGTATTTCCGGTAATGCCAGCCTGAACATCAGCTTTATAGATTATTCGGAAAAATAGTTTAAGATTTTTGAAGAAACGGACAGCGCGGAATAGATTTCCTCGTATTCGGCGGGAGAGATTCCCTCCACATAATTGCGGAGAAAATTCTTGCGAAGTCCGTTTTTTTCCAGAATGTCGGCGGCCTTGTTGTAGGCGATGGCCGCTTCCGTGATGGTGTCGTACACCCCTACCTTATAGTAGCCATTTATATGTATGCGGACGCTGTAACGGCAGATGTCCCTGTCCATGACAGCGCGGACACCGTGGTAGGTATTGCGGATACACAGGTTTTCCCGGCGGAAATCCGTGGGATCACCGTTTAAAAAATCGTAGTCCACACCGGGTACGGCATAATTCTTAATCCCGTAACGGGAGGCAATATTGACCTGCATGCCGTAGTCCGCCACAAAATAGTGGCTGCCCCGCCGCATGATTTTGTGAGAAGCGTAGTAGAACAGGTCATCGGTGTCAAATTTCAGCACATGACTGGGCGACATATAGTAATAGAAAAAGCGGGGACGGATATAGATGGGGGTTCCCAGATAGATTCCGTTATCGCGAAAGTTGAGCAGAACCACCCATTTCTCAAAACTCAGCACCGATGTGGGCCGGTAGTCGTCCAGGGTCAGGCATGATTCTTCCGCAATGAGCCGGGAGGCAGTGCGGTAGGCCAGATGGGCCAGCAGGGCGTCGCAGTAGCTGCCCAGGCTGATATGCCTGCGCCGGTAGGTGAGGGAAGAGCGATAGTAGATTTCCCCGTTTTTCCTTGCCGTCTGATATACTCCCTCCATATGCACTCTGTCCGTCATTCTGCCCCGCCTCTTGATTTCCGTGTCCGGAATTATCTGTTTTTCGACTTATTCTGTTGCCTGCAGTATCTGAATTACCCTTTCGATGGCAGGGAACAGCTTGCTGTCGTAACGTTCCACCGCCTCCATAACCAGTATATCGGCATTTCGGATGCTCTCCACAACCTCCTGCGGATAGTCCGTACTGTTGTCCGATGTCTCCCGGTATGTGATGACGCAGTGGGAAAAATCCTTTGTCAGATAGTCAATCATAAAGCATCGGAAAGAGTCTCCGATGAGTACAAATTCCGTGTCGTTTCCGCAGTCGGACCGGGAAGTGTAAACGCTCATGGGCTGCAGGTCGCCCTGCACCTCTGTGAGATTGACTTCCGGCCGGTAGCGGATGGCATAATCCTCTTCCGCGGGGTACTGGGAGGCATCCAGTCCGCCGAGAATCAGCAGATCGCTGGTAGTGGCGGCACAGCGTACCACTTCCAGGTCCCGCAGCTCAGTGGTGGGCAGCCCCAGAGCCTGGTACAGGGCCTGGGTACCGATGTAGGCCCCCGCGTGATTCCAGTGGGTATCATACCGGTGATAGGTCTGCCACTGGGCGGCCGCCTCCCGCAACTCCGCGAGGGGATAGATGATGGGCACATCGGAATTATTTCTGACATAATCCACGAACCGGTCCGTCCGACGGTAGGCATCTTCCACCACATAGGAAGGCATGTACTCTGAATACACCTGTTCCTTGTTGGGCAGGATGACAAATTGTAGCTGAATTTCCTTCTCCTCGCACAATGCCTGAAGCTGCGTCATCAGATCCAGGTAGTACGCCATCTGCTCCTGCTCCAGAGCATTGGTTCCCCTGTAGTAGGAGATGCTGTCATCCCCGGTATAGAACAGCCAGTGATCTCTGCCCAGGAGCACGATGTCCCCCACGATCTGGGGGGCCAGAAAATCTCCGCTGTCGGCGCCGTAGATCAGACGGGTGAGTGGACCCTGCAGATGGTTCCCGTAAATGCTCTCCAAAGCTCCGGAGAGTTTTTGCTGCCAGGAGATCAGACTGCTGCGGAAGGGGGCATTATCATCATAATATGCCTCCAGCTGCCGGGTATAAGTCTCAATATCAAATTCTTCCGGAAAAGCCACCGCCGTCTTTTCTCCCAGATCATAATCCAGCTTCTGAAAGGTCTGTGGACTGAAAAACTTTATCCCGTACCAGAGCAGAGTGGGAAGGATGAGCATCCCCATAAAAATGCAGATTTTGATAATTTGCCCCGCTTTTTTCACATAAACTCCCATCTGCCCGCTATAGCGGGCGTATAAATCAAGATGGCGAAGATTCGCCCTGACTCCCGTCTGCCCGCTAAAGCGGGCGTAAAATCAAGATGAAACCAATCCATTCTCTAGAATTGGAAATAGATAAAGGGATTGTAGGTTCCGGCGATCACACTCAACATGCTGGCGGCCAGCACGACCATCTGGAGGGCGAAGGAATCGAATATTTTCGTAGTTTTTTTGAGAACCCTCTGCATGAACCCGGCGCCAAGAAGTCCGAGGAACAGCGCCAGAAGCACCTGCATGGACAGGTAGGAGAGTACACTGTACTGGGAGGTTCCCGGGGAGAACAGCTGTTCCAGATAGCGTTTGGCGACCACCAGGCTGTCCGAGCGGAAAAATACCCATCCTGTCATGACAAAGAACATGGTGTAGACCCAGTTCAGAATCTTCAGGGGATTCCTTTGCAGCAGACGGCCCAGAAACAGCCGCTCCGCCACCAGAAGGACGGCATACATCAGCCCCCATATTATAAAAGTAAAGTTGGCGCCGTGCCAGATCCCGGTGAGCAGGAACACAATGAGCAGATTCAGGCAGGTTCTGGCCTGTCCCCTTCGATTGCCGCCCAGGGGAATATAAACATAATTCTTAAACCAGGAGGACAGAGAGATATGCCACCTGCGCCAGAATTCCTGTATGGACAGGGAAGTGTAGGGATAGTCGAAATTCTCCTTCCAATGGAAGCCCAGCATGCTGCCCAGTCCGATGGCCATATCAGAGTAGCCGGAGAAGTCATAATAAATCTGGAAGGTATAGGAGATCATGCCCAGCCACGCCAGCGCCGCGCCCAGCTCATTGATTTCCAGCGCCCAGATCTGATCGGCCACATTCCCCAGAGTATTGGCAATCAGGACTTTTTTTCCCATTCCAAAACAGAAGCGTTTCACTCCATAAAGGAAATCGTCCATGGATTCTTCCCGCTGCCGGAGCGCGCTGGCGATGTCGCTGTACTGCACGATGGGACCGGCAATCAGCTGAGGGAACAGGGAAATATACAGCGCGAAATCCAGTATGTTGGTCTGCGGCGGGACCGTGTCCCTGTAGACATCCACCACATAGGACATGGCCTGGAAGGTAAAAAAGGAGATGCCGATGGGCAGCACGATTCTGGCGATCTGCAAGGCTCCCGTTCCCTGTAAGGAGAATAATTCAGACAAAAATTTTCTCTGAAAAAAATTTCCGCGGAAGGCCATAATCGTCTCTACCATGGCCACCAGCATGTTAAAATACTTAAAGAAAAACAGGATCAGCAGATTGGACAGGACGGTGACTACAAGAACGGCTTTTCTGCTTCGGCCGCTTTTCCCGGACAGCAGGTACGCGCCGAAAAAGTCCAGAAGGATGACTCCCAGCATAATCAGGATATAGGAGATCCCGCCCCAGGCATAAAAAAACAGGCTGCAAATCAGAAGGAACAAATTCTTGGAGCGTATCCTTTGTCCTTCGGTGGAGAACGGCAGCCGTGTCAAAAGAGCATTGCCTATAATCACAAAAGGCAAAAATGCCCATAGAAAAATCATCGAACAAAACAGCATGTTGCCACCTCCCATAAAAAACCAAAGAGCCCTGCGGATTTCCTGTAGTCACTCTTCATATTTTGCGCACAAATGTGAAATTATTTTAACATATTTTTTATTTCTTAGCAATATTTTTAGGACTTGCTGTATAAACTTATAATAGTGAAATCCGGTAATTGGGAGGAAATTGACGAGAGGAGAGTCCTATGTATAAGAAAGCGTTGGGAGTAATAGTTCTGGTACATATGCTGTTTCTGGCCGGGTATGTCTGTGTTGCGGCCATAGGCGACAACAGACAGCTGGGTGAGCCGGTGGCGGACGTCACTCTGGACAGGGCCCTGGTGGCGGATGAGAGCAGCAGCGCCGTGGGGGTGGCGGATGTGGCATCATCGGGACAGCGGGTGGTGGATTACGGCACGTTGGAGAAGCCGCCTGCCTATGTGCTGGGGGAGGAAGATTACAATATTCTGCTGCGGATCGTGGAGGCGGAGGCCGGCGGGGAGGACGAGGATGGCAAACTTCTTGTGGCCAATGTGGTGCTGAACCGCGTGAACAGCGAAGCGTTTCCGGACACGGTGAAGGAGGTGGTCATGCAGCGAAGCGGCAGGGTGACACAGTTTTCGCCTGTGGCCTCCGGGCGGATCTGGAAGGTGGAAGTCAGCGAGGAGACGGTTGCCGCGGTGCAGCGGGCCTTGGAGGGGGAGGACATCTCCCAGGGTGCTTTGTACTTTGCCTCCAGAAGATATGCCAACAGTGACAGTATGCGCTGGTTTGACAGATGTCTGACCTTTCTGTTCAAGCACGGCAGACACGAGTTCTTCTTTTAGTCATTGCGTACAGGGCGAATATATGCTATAATCACTTCTGTATCGTCTGGATATCCAGCAGGCTCAAAACAGTATGTCATGGAGGAAGCAATATGGAAGTGTTATATAAAAGTACAAGGAGCAGTCAGGAGCCGGTGAGCGCTTCCGTGGCGATCTTAAAGGGCCTGACAGAAGACGGGGGGCTGTTCGTGCCGGATCATATTCCCGCTCTGGACAGGAGCCTTAAAGAACTGGCGGCCATGAGCTACCAGGAGATTGCCTATGAGGTGATGAAGCTGTACCTGACAGATTTCACGGAGGAGGAACTGAAGAACTGCATTGCCAGGGCCTATGATGAAAAATTTGACACGGAAGTCATTGCTCCCCTGGCGGAGGCGGAGGGCGTTTATTTTCTGGAGTTATTTCATGGGGCGACCATCGCCTTCAAGGATATGGCGCTGTCTGTTCTGCCGCATCTGCTGACCACTTCCGCAAAGAAGAATCATATCACGAATGAGATTGTAATTCTGACCGCCACCTCCGGGGATACGGGCAAGGCGGCTCTGGCCGGTTTCGCGGGTGTAGAGGGGACCCGGATCGTGGTATTTTATCCCAAGAACGGCGTCAGCCCCATTCAGGAGAAACAGATGGTGACCCAGAAGGGGGATAACACTTTTGTGGTGGGAATCCGTGGGAACTTTGACGATGCCCAGACCGGAGTGAAGAGGATTTTTTCGGACAGGCAGCTGGCCGCGGAGATGGCGGAGAAGGGCTTTCAGTTTTCTTCTGCCAACTCCATCAATATCGGACGGCTGGTGCCGCAGATTGTCTATTATGTATATGCCTATGCGCAGCTGCTTGCCGAGGGCAAGATAGAGGAAGGGCAGAAGATCAATGTGGTGGTGCCCACAGGCAATTTCGGCAATATTCTGGCGGCATTCTATGCCAGAAATATGGGACTTCCCATCGGCAGACTGATCTGCGCCTCCAATGAGAACAAAGTGCTGTATGACTTTTTCGGCACCGGCGTCTATGACCGCAACAGAGAATTTGTGCTGACCAGTTCTCCCTCTATGGATATTCTGATTTCCAGCAATCTGGAGCGCCTGATCTATCGTATAGCCGGCGATGACCCGCAGCAGAATGCCCTGCTGATGGCGGCATTGAGCGGAGAGGGCAGATATGAGATCACGGAACAGATGCGGGAAAAGCTGCAGGATTTTTATGGCGGCTACGCCACCGAGGAGGAGACGGCGGCTGCCATACGCCGGATCTACGAGTCCTGCGGCTATGTAATTGACACCCATACTGCGGTGGCGGCATCGGTGTATGAGAAATATGTGGGGGAGACCGGGGATCGGACTCCCACGGTGATTGCCTCTACGGCCAGCCCGTTCAAGTTCACCAGAAGCGTTATGAATGCCATAGACCAAAAGTATGACAGTATGACGGATTTTGAACTGGTGGATGAGCTTTCCAGGATTGCCAATGTGGCGGTTCCGGCGGCGATTGAGGAGATCCGCAGCGCGCCTGTGCTGCATGACAGCGTCTGTGAAGTGGACGAGATGCCAAAAATGGTGAAGCGTTTTCTGGAGCGTGTCTGATCAATGTTTACTCAAATACATTCTTAAGCCGTAATATATTCTGTTGTCAGGAATCACATATCACAGGCATTGCCTGTGATATTGTGTTAAGTGGGAGTTTTCAGGAGGAGGTATACATGGCGGGCGAGACACAGGCAAGCCGGAACGCGGAAGGCTTCATTTTTTTGAACGCGGAGGATGCGGGAATGGCCGCAAAGGAGAGAAAGCAGGTCGACTATCTGGAGGCCCATCTGGACTACCGACAGCCGCAGCAGGTGATGGCTCTCTATGAACGCCTGTTGCGGGAGCGTGTATTCAGGACGCCTGTGGGCATGATGTATCTAAAGCATTTGCAGGATTTTCTGCTGGGACAAGCACAGATCGATTCCGCCAGGGTGCCTATGATTCCCGTGTATACGCCCTGTACCTATATACCAAGGAGAAGGGAGCGGCCGACGGGAGATGAGGCCGATTCGTCGGCGGGAAAAACCGGAGCGGCGGGAATGCGTTTCTCTGTGATTCTGAACATTCTGCTGCTGGCGGCAGTGGTCGTCATGTTCGTCGTTGCTTTCAGCTCCGGCCATCCCAATATACTGAACTATCGTTCCGCGATCCTCAACGAGTACGCTTCCTGGCAGCAGGACCTGTCGGAGAGGGAACAGGTAATACGGGAGAAGGAGAGGGAACTGAAAATAATGGAATAAATGGTATGACGGCCTTGTTTTCACAGAAAATTCATAAATATGTCTTAAAATAGGCTATGATGATTCCTTCCGGGTGAGATATGCGGAACTTGAAACAGCATAACCTCCCATGGCGCGTTGGATCACATACGGATGCCAGGGCGGCCGGATGTGATCCACTGGGGAAGCGCTGTGGGAGGATATGCGGAACTTGAAACAGCATAACCTCCCATGGCGCGTTGGATCACATACGGATGCCAGGGCGGCCGGATGTGATCCACTGGAGAAGTGCCGTGGGAGGGTATGCGGAACTTGAAATAGAAAAAGAGGTAAATCCTATGGAGAGACGAAAAATTCTGGTGGTGGATGACGAGAGCAGAATGCGCAAGCTGGTGCGGGATTTTCTGGTGAGAAACAACTACGATGTGCTGGAGGCGGAAGACGGTGAACAGGCGGTGGAGCTGTTTTTTAAAGAGAAGGGAATTGCGCTGATCGTGCTGGACGTAATGATGCCCCGGATGGACGGATGGCAGGTGTGCAGGGAGATCCGGGCGTACTCCAGGGTTCCTATCATCATGCTTACGGCCAGAGGGGACGAGCGGGATGAACTTCAGGGCTTTCAGCTGGGAGTGGACGAATACATTTCCAAGCCTTTCAGCCCCAAGATTCTGGTGGCGCGGATCGAAGCCATTCTGCGGCGCACTCTGGCGGATGAAGAGGAAGGACGTCTGTCCTGCGGCGGCATCTCCATCGATAAGTCCGCCCATCAGGTACTGATTGACGGCCAGCCGGTGGATTTAAGCTACAAGGAGTTTGAACTGCTGACTTATTTTGTGGAAAACAAGGGTATTGCGTTATCCCGGGAGAAGATCCTGAACAATGTGTGGAATTATGACTACTTTGGCGATGCCAGAACCATTGACACCCATGTGAAAAAACTTCGAAGCAAGATGGGGGCCAAGGGGGAGATGATTAAGACCATCTGGGGGATGGGTTATAAGCTGGAGGCGGAGGAGTGATGCAGGGAATGTTGAAAACCTCTTTGCGCAGACAGCAGGCGGCCATTACCATAGGGCTTCTGGTGGGAACGATTCTCGCCTGCTGGTTTATCAACAATACCTTTCTGGAAAGTTATTATGAATCGGAAAAGGCCGACGTGGTGACGGAGGCATACCGGCGGCTGAATGCCGCCGCGAGATCGGGCAGTCTGGGCAGTGATGATTTCGTACAGGAGATGGGGCGCTTCGCGTTTGCCTCCAATATCAATATAGAGGTTATTGACGCCAACTCCATCACTGTCTACGTGGCGGCGGTCAACAATAAGGAAGAACTTTCCCGACGGCTGCTGCGTTACATTGTGGGGTATTCCGTCAACAGCACTTTTGGGGAAGAATTTTCGGGAGGAGTACCTGCGCCCAACACGGTTTTTAAGTATGTGGACCGCCGCACCATGACAGAATATATTGAGATGTACGGGCCGCTGGATAACGCCGACTGGTTTATTGTGAGTACCACTATGGAGAGTATACAGGAGAGTGTGCGGATTGCCAACCGCTTTCTGGCATATATCGGCGTGGCGGCGGCTGTCGTGGGCGGCATATTGATGTGGATTCTGTCCAGACGGGTGACGGACCCGGTGCTGGAGCTGGCGAAGATTTCCGAACGCATGACCCATCTGGACTTTGAGGCCAAATACCAGGGAAAAGAAAAAAATGAGATCGGACTGTTGGGCAGCAATATTAACCAGCTTTCCGAGTCTCTGGAGCGGACTATATCGGAACTGAAGACGGCAAATATCGAATTGCAGAAGGATATTGAGAAGAAAGAACAGATCGATGAGATGCGCAAGGAGTTTCTGGCCAATGTGTCCCATGAACTCAAGACTCCCATAGCGCTGATTCAGGGGTATGCGGAGGGGCTCAGGGAGGGTGTCAGCGATGACGCGGAAAGCCGTGACTTTTACTGCGAGGTCATTATGGACGAGGCGGGAAAGATGAACACCATGGTTCAGAAACTTCTGACGCTGAATCAGCTGGAATTCGGCAATGACATGGTCAGTATGGAACGCTTTGACATAGTGGCATTGATACGGAACTACCTACAGTCCGCGGAGATTCTGACCAGGCAGAACGGGATCACGGTACAGATGGAGCAGACGGAGCCTGTCTATGTGTGGGGGGATGAATTCAAGACGGAAGAGGTGTTCATGAATTACTTTACCAACGCCGTCCACTATTGCCAGGGAGAAAAGGTGGTCCGGATTCATGTGGGGCAGGAGGAAAACCGGGTAAAGATCAGCGTATTTAATACCGGGGAGGCTATCCCGGAGGAGAGTCTGGATCATCTGTGGGATAAATTCTACAAGGTAGATAAGGCCAGAACCCGGGAGTATGGCGGCAGCGGAGTGGGGCTGTCCATTGTGAAGGCGATCATGCAGTCCATGAATCAGGAATATGGTGTACAGAACTGCCCTGACGGGGTGGTGTTCTGGTTTACACTGGAGACGGCGTAACCCCTCAGCCTTCGGAGCGTGGATTTATTGCTGCGGGAAGCCGGTTTTGATTCCCGCGACAGGGGAGAGAGGTATTATGAGAGAACAGGAGATGGAACAGGAATTGGAGAGAGCGCTTCTTGTGGGCGTGGACACCGGGGAGGAGGAGGATTTTGACCATTCCATAGAGGAGTTGGGGAGTCTGGCTCAGGCCTGCGGGATGCAGGTGGTTGGAATTATCACCCAGCGGCTTGACACGCCCAACAAGGCTTTTTATGTGGGACCCGGCAAAGTGGAGGAGATCCGGGAGTACGCGGGGCAGTGCGAGGCGGAAATCATAATATTTGACAATGCGCTGTCCCCCTCACAGATTCGGAACCTGCAGCAGGAGCTGTCCATGCCCATACTGGACAGGACCACGCTGATTCTGGATATTTTTGCCATCCGGGCGCAGACCAGGGAGGCCAAGCTGCAGGTGGAGACCGCCAGACTTCAATATCTGCTGCCCAGGCTGGTGGGAATGCATGAGGCGCTGAGCCGACAGGGCGGCGCCAGCGGCAGTATGAGCAGCAAGGGTGCGGGCGAGAAAAAGCTGGAACTGGACCGGCGGAAGATCGAGCACAGGATCAGTGAGCTTCGCAAGGAACTGGAGGAGGTAGAGCAGGGGCGGAATGTGCAGCGGAAGCGGCGAATGCATTCCAGGATTCCCCAGGTGGCGCTGGTGGGTTATACCAATGCCGGTAAATCCACCGTGATGAACAGACTGGTGGAACGGTATGGGCGGGCATCGGAAAAGACCGTACTGGAGAAAGACATGCTGTTTGCCACGCTGGACACCAGTGTGCGTACCATAGACACCGGCGATAACAAGCCTTTTTTTCTCGTGGATACGGTTGGATTTATCCACAGACTTCCCCATGGCCTGATCAAGGCGTTTCACTCCACATTGGAGGAGGTGCGGTACGCCGACCTGCTGGTGCAGATTGTGGATGTGTCGGACCCCCGGTACAGGCAGCATATGGAAGTGACAGGACAGACGCTGAACGAATTGGAAGCAGGTGACATTCCGATGGTTATGGTGTATAATAAGAGTGATCTGTGCGACCGGGAATATCCGCGGCTGGCAGGGGACAATGTATATATGGCCGCCGCGACGGGCAGCGGCCTGGAGGAACTGATCTCCCTGATCAAGGAGAAAGTGTATGCGGACTACGTGAACTGCGGATTTTTGTTCCCTTATACCCAGGGCGGGGCGGCATCCTACTTTATGGAACACGCGACGGTCCTGAAACAGGAATATCGGGAGGACGGTCTGTACCTGGAGGTGAACTGCCACCGCCAGGACATGGGAAAATATCAGCAATACAGGGAGACCATGGGGTAAAATACCGGGATCGGAAAGGTATGGGGCAGAGATGGGACAACAGGGAATTTACGAACGGATCAAAGGCAGAGTGGAACAGCTGAAAGGAGAGTCACAGGACCGGTTTTTTTCCGAATATCTTGTGAGATTTGACAACTGCCTGATTCAGGAGAAGCACCGGCTGGATTTGCTGGAGACAGAACTGGACCAGAATTGCCGGATCTACAGACAGCGCGTGGCGGCTGTAAACACAGCCATCGGAGACCAGGTGCCGCGGACATCGGCTCATCCGGAAGCAGCCCGGACGGATGCGGGGGGAAATGCGGCGATGCCCCCGGCAGGGATGCCGGAAGAGTCCCGGACGGATGCGTTGGGGAGCGCGGCGGGTATGCCGGAAGCAGCCCGGGCGGATGCGGGAGGAAATGCGGCGGTGCCCCCGGCAGGGATGCCGGAAGAGTCCCGGACGGATGCGGGGAGCGCGGCGGTGATGCCGGGAGCGGGCAGGGCAGACGCTGGGGAAAACGCGGAACTGGCCGGGACGAGACAGGCCACAGCTATGTCGGAAACTGCCCGGAATCAGAGCGCCCGCGTACAGAATCCGGCGTGGCAGATGGCGTTTCCGCAGATGCAGCCACAGCCGTACCGGGGGGCCCAGGCTGTGTCAGAGGCAGGGAAGGATCATGAATTTACAATCGGTATTCATGTGTTTGGGACTATAGGCGTACTCTTTATGCTGGCGGCGCTGATCCTGCTGGGGGTAAACTATATGAGTAGCCTGGTATGGGAAATGGGACTCTACGTGCTGGGACTGCTGATATGGGCTGTGGCGGAATTTGTGATCGGGAAGAAAAGTCCCATTCTGTCTGTCATTATTTCCTCACTGGGAATCGGAAGTCTGTATGTGACAACCTTGGTGAATTTTCTGTACCTGCATAATTTCAACGGACTGGCCGCTATACTGATCACTACATTTATCACGGTTCTGGTACTGATTGTGAGCCGGAAAAAAGATGCGGGCATTCTGCGGATCGTCTGCATCGGCGCATGCATGATCAGTTTTCTGCTGATGGATGTTTTGCACAGGGCCAGTGATACGGAATTGCTGATCTATATGGTGATGATTGTAGTGGTGCAGCTTCTGAGTATTTTCCTGCCGGTGAAAAAGTGGGCTTATGGCATAGCCCTCGGCCAGATGGCGGGAACGGCGTTTTTTGCCTGGATATTTGCCTGGATGTTCGCCATATCCACGATTTCTACCAGACAGGTGATGGAACTCAGGGCGCTGTATGTAATTGGTTTAGTGGTATTCAGCATGCTCATCATGGAACTCACGGTATGGAGGATGCCTGTAGAGCACACGGCATGGGCGAAGTGGATCTGCGTTGCTTTCGGAATAGGTTCTCTTTTGCTTGTGTGGGCATATCAGCGCTGCACAACGGGGTTCTGGGGCTTTAAAGAGGGGACTTACTATGACCTGGAAATATGGATTCGCCTGGGAGTGCTGGCAGCCATAGCGGTCATGGGAGGCGTGTTCTTTTTTCTCACAAGAAACAAGAGCTATCTGCGCTGGATGCAGGGCTATTTTGTGGCGGGGGCGGCGTTGCTGCTGTTCGTCATTGGCAGTGATGAACGGTTGAACGTTACAATAACATTGACAATATTGACTGTTTTGTATAAACTGTGGGCGTACTGGCGAAAGCCTCTGTGGACGGCGGATGCCATAATCACCACATGTACGGCGCTGGCGGCCCTGTTCTGTCATGACAGTGTTCATGGATCTCTGTTGCTGGGGGTTATATTGCTGGGTATCCTGTTAATGAATCACTGGCAGACCTATTTTGAGTTTATTCTGACCGCGACAACGGTATTGTTTATCTCCATGACAGTGGATAATGAACAGCTGCTGCTGCCGCTGGTGATCGCTGTGATGTGGATGGCCGCTCTCCTGTTCAACTGCGTGAAAAGATTTGCGGGCAGAGGAATTGCAGGTTTTAACGCGACAGTATTGGTGATGGAGGTGTCCTGCTATCTTGGGCTGGCGTTCTTTCAGCAGTTTGACAGTGTGGTGACCTATCTGATTCTGACAGTGCTGGGGCTGGGGATTATCCTGTTTACTTTTCAGGACAGATTTTTTCCTGAAGCGGAAGTGTGGCGGGGGCTGGCAGTGGCGATTTTCCTGACGTACATGGTGCTGGTCACCATCTTTAAGTTTGAATACAGGATTACGGCCAGTATATTGCTGATGGCAGTGGGCCTGCTGGGGATTGTCTTCGGCTTCCGGCAGACGGACAGGAAGCTGCGGATCTATGGGCTGGTATTATGTATGATGACATGCTTCAAGATTACGTTGTTTGATTTCCGGGTGCAGTCCTTACAGAGGATTATTCTGTTTTTTGCCGCCGGAGCAATGGCGCTTTTTATTTCCGGTATTTACGCATTGATGGAGAAAAAGTACAACAGAGCGAATAACGGCGCTCAAAAAAGCAAAACAGGCCTGGCCGACACCATGCAGGCGAATGACAAGTCAAAAACCCAGGGGAGGGAACAGGGAAGATGAAAAAAAAGGTGATGGCAGCATTGTTGACAGGGATGGCTCTTACGATGGCTGGCTGCGGGAACGCGATTCCCGATATGACGGATGAACAGTTTCAGGCAGTGGGAGAATATACGGCGATGCTTCTCCTGTCCCATGATGTAAATTACAGGAGCAGATTGGTGGACATAGAGACGCTGACAGTGGAAGATGTGGTTGGGCCGTCCGGCCAACCGACACCGGTGCCGACGGCCACGCCGATTCCGGAAAAACCGGGGATGGACCCCACGGATGATACACCGGTGGTGGATCTGACGCAGGGCAGCGAGACACAGAACAAAGTGAGTCTCGAAGAGGCGCTGGGACTGCCGGGGCAGCTGACTCTCTCTTACACAGGCTATGAGATCCTGGCCAGCTATCCTCAGGATGCGTCGGAAGAGTATTTTACAGTGGACGCCGGAGAGGGGAATCAGCTGGTGGTATTGCACTTTGATCTCCAAAACCAGGGGGATGGGACGGAGACAGCGGATACCATGGGCCAGAACCTGCTGGTGAGGGTTTCCGTAAATGGAAATACTTCCGTCAGCCTGACGACATTGCTGGAAAACGATCTGATGCTTTACCGGGAGGGACTGAACCCGGGAGAGACCAGAGATGTTGTTTTTCTGGCGGAGTTTGATGCAGGGAGTCTGCTGGATGTTGTTTCTGTAGAGCTGAATGTAAAAAATGGAGATAAAAATGCGACAATTCAATTAAAATAGAGAAGTTGACGGTATACACTGCGACGCTTTAACACAGAAAAGGCCCCTTGAGTGCCGATTTTACGGGCCTTTTCTTGCATCAAAGAAATTGTTGCAAAAATTACAAAAAATTTCAAATTTCCTGTTGACAATACAAAAAAGTAGTGCTATACTCATAAACGTTGCTGAGGGAGACACAATTCGACAGCGAAGTGAATCAGGAGCGACAGTTGGAGCATTAGCACGGAGCGATAGCTGGTGCGTCAGCTCCCAGGACCTTGACAAATAAACAGCAATG
>CAJUAB010000007.1:44150-180803 GCA_910583845.1 uncultured Acetatifactor sp. | reverse complement strand
CCAGATTATTATAACTCCTGGCTGTATCCGGATGCTCCTCTCCCAGCGCTCTTTCGTTTATCCGCAGGCTCTTTTCATATAGTTCCTCCGCCTTTTTGTACTCTCCCTGACTCCCATACACACCCGCCAGATTATTATAACTCCTGGCTGTATCCGGATGCTCCTCTCCCAGCGCTCTTTCGTTTATCCGCAGGCTTTTTTCATATAGTTCCTCCGCCTTTTTGTACTCTCCCTGGCTCTCATACACACCCGCCAGATTATTATAATCCATAACTGTGTACGGATGTTCCTCTCCCAGCGCTCTTTCTCTTATGCGCAGACTCTGTTTATAAAAATCTTCCGCTTTGGGGTATTCCGCTGTGTAATATAATAAATAGGCGACATCCGACAGGAGATCAGCCTTCTCCAGATCTTCTTCTATATCCAGCCTCTCAATGATACTCTCTGCAAAGGGAAGATATTTCCGGCATTCTGACAGCGAACCGCTCTCCGGAATCTCCAGACTTTTCCGACAGGCCTCCACCAGTCCTGCATGCTTTCCCGATTCGGGCTTGCATTTCTCATATATAATCCGTGCGAACACCGGGTGCAGGGCGTAGCTCTCCAGTTCCACATCAAATTGCAGCCATCCCTTTCGGTACAGCCCCATCAGGACCTGCTCCCCTTCCCTTACTCCGGCGTCCGCAGACAGCCACCGGTCACAGACCCCAGCTGCCAAGGGAATATAGGGAAATACGGAAAAAGCCTCCAGAACGTTGCGCTCCGCTTCGGTCAGCGCGGACATATCATACAGGGTTTCATAGGATTTCTGGATATTTACCAGCCTGTCCTCTTCATCCCTGTATTCCAGCCGGAATCCGTTCTCCTCCAGTTCCTTCCGCAGCTTTAGTACGCTCCACTGCCTGTTCCAGGCCAGATGCGCCAGAAATTCGATGGTGATGGTGTGCCTTGCCGCCAGCCTGTCAATGATATATTCCAGATCCGGCACTTCCTCCCTGGCCACACTTTTCCCGCTGTTCTCAAAACGGATCTTCTCATAGATTTCCCTGCATTCTCCGGTGCTGAGAAAACCGATTCTATAAGGCTCGAACTCCCTGCTGAACGTGCTTCTTCTGGAGGTAAGGACAATGGCCCCCGGTATGCTCAGCAGCCGTTTCAGACTCGGGTCCTCCCCTGTTGACACATTCACATTGTCCACAAACAGAAGAAGTTTGCCCCCTGAGGCCAGGTATTCCAGTTCCCTCCATGCCGCTTCCCGGTTTTTCTCCGGCTGAGCCTGCCTCTTGAATTTCAGACAGCGCTGTAAGCTGCTGTCCATATCCCCGTCATACGCAATATATCCGATATGCCGGAAAAGTCCGGCTTTCTCTCTGTCCGTGTATTCTTCAAACAGCTTCCTGCAAATATGCGTCTTCCCGATGCCGCCCATGCCGCTCACCAGAACAGACTTACGTCCGCCCTCTATCCTCCGGCGCAGCTCCCCCAGTTCCTCCTCCCGTCCGGTAAAGTAGGACACCGGCTTGATATTCGCGTAATGTGTGACAACAAACTCCCGCTCTGAATCCTGATAGATGGTATAATAGCTGTTTGTCTGATTGCCCCCGACATAGTTGCCTTCCACGTTGCAATCCCTGAGACGGTTATCGGTTTTCCGGTCCATAGTCATTCCCCCTGGCGGTTCAGCTCTTCAGCAGCGCTTTCTCGATCTGTATCTCTATCTCCCTGATATCCGGATTGTTCCTGTCCGCGACGATACCTAGAAACTCTCCCATGGAAGAGGCAATGTTTTTATACCGCTTTAAATCCGCCGCCAGCTCCACTGCGTTGGCCGGGTCCAGCCCCTTTACCGCGGCTTCCAGCTGATCGCATTCCCGCTGCCAGTAGCTTATGTATCCCGCCCGGGTCAGGGGATCATATATGCCGGTTTCCAGAACGGCCGGAAAGATCCTGCCCGCGTACTCCCGCTCCTTCATTATCTCCGTAACCTCAAACATACAGTTTTTGGATTTCAGGTAAGCGTCGCTGACGATGAGAACCGCGTAATCCTGCTGCCGTATGCCCTCCATAAACTCCCTGATGCTTTTCCACTGGCCGATATCCCGGATATCCCTTTTCACGGTTATGCCCGGAAGCCCTGACAGATGCTTATCAATTCTGTCCGCCGTGTCCATGTCATGCCAGTTATAAGAAAGAAATACAGTTCTGTCGCCGCTGCCTCCCTCCCTTTGGGCTTCCGCCTGACTGCCGTAATAATAATTGACCGTACTGTTCCCGCCGATATAGTCGCCTCCCACAGAAACGCCTTTCAGCAGATTTTTTACTTCCTGTCCCATAAGATCCTCCTTTGTGTATATTACCGTACAGACCATTGCATAACGTTCTCCAGAGTATGTTTGAAAAATGCTTTCCGTCAGATGTGAGGACGCGGTTTACCGCGACAGATGGCGGGGCGGAGCATTGTTGTACAAAATTCTTCATCACGCTCTTACTACCATTATAATGCATGTAAAAGATAAACGCAAACCAAAAATCATCGCTTCCAAAGAGGGATGTCCCCGTTTTCCCGCCTGCCTTTATTCGGGGTATGCCCGGTATATTTTTTAAAGGTCCGGATAAAGTTGGCGTAATCCTGAAAGCCCGTGTTGAAGCATGTCTCGGTCACGGATTGCCCCTGGGCCAGCAACGACTGCGCAAGATCCATCTTTTTTTCGAGAATATAGGTTTTCAGCGGGATTCCGGTATATTGCCTGAATATTTTCCCGATATAATCCTTATTATAGCTGAGTTCGTTCCCGATGTCGGTGAGAGTGATGCTCTCAGTGATATGATCGTTTATATACTGTATTGTCCGGGTTATAATCGGCGGCATAATATTAGCGGGTATGTTTTCCGACTCTATAAATTTCCGACAGACAAAATAGAGCACCTGCATGCAGTACGAATTGGCCAGAATGTCACTGCAAAAGACATCGCTGTCCAGCGCGCTTTTCAGGGAATCAAACAGGTCCTGCAAGGTATGTATGTCGTCTTCGGCCAGCGTTACAATATTATTCTGGCCGGGATTTCTTTTGTCGAAAAAGGATATGAAATTCGTCTGATCCGTGGTCAGGCTCTGTAAAAATCTGGTGGTGAGATTGAGGGTATAGCGTTCATATAAACCGCCGTCCATACTCACGGCCAGATGATATTCGGTGGGGTTCATGATGGCCAGCGCGCCTCTTCCGATATGAACGCAGGAATGTTCCACCAGCATATTGATATCCCCCTGTAGCAGAAGGTATATTTCATAGCCGTTGTGCCTGTGAAATATGTTCCTGTATTGTTCCCCTGTGCGATGTTCCAGCAGCATATTCTGTTTGATTTCTTCATAAATATAGGGCATTCCATTCCTCTGTTCCATAATGATCTCCTTTGCCCCCAATATAGCACCTGATCGCTGAAAACGCAATAATTCTGATGAAAAAAGCATAGAAACTTGCAACAGCAGATATTAATATAAGAAGGTAAATACCATACGATTCTGTAAACAACAGAGAGGTGATAGGATGAACGAACACAAAAGCACAGGCTCGCCCATGTCGTGGGTTACCACATGGGGAACAGCGGAAGAAAATTTCATTGCCACGCCGGAAGGGATGCCTCAGCCCCTTGCGAACACAACGGTCCGTCAGATCGTCCGGGTGACCACATCGGGGGATGAGATGAAGCTGAGACTTTCCAACCGATATGGCAAAAGCGATGTTGTGATCCGGTCCGTACATGTGGCCAGGCAGATCAGAGCGGATCAGTCCACAATAGACCCATCCACGGATACCACTGTCAGGGCATCGGGTCTGGAAGAAATTGTCATTCCTGCCGGCGCGGTGACAGAGACGGATTCGTTTCGTTTCCGCGTCAGCGCTCTTGACAATATCGCGATAACCATGTACTTTGACACCGCCCCCCAAACCCCGGATGAGATGACAGGGCACAGGGGGGCAAGGGCCACTACCTATCAGGTGCCGGGAAACCAGGTATCTGCAGAAACGTTTTCAGCGCCTGTCCTGACCACGTCCTGGTATTTTCTGGCGGATGTTTCCCTGATGTCCCCGGCGGGGAGTAAGGCTGTCATCTGTTTCGGAGATTCCATTACGGACGGCTTCGGAACAGATTGGGCGGTGCCGGGAAAGAGACCGGACACTTACGCGCGATGGGGGGATTTCTTTGCCAGGAGACTACAGGCCAATGAGGGCACAAAGCATATTTCCGTGGTGAACAAGGGCATCGGCGCCAATTCCATACTGGACGCCTGGCCCACGGACGCAGGCAGGGACCGGTTCAGCAGGGACCTGCTGGGACATGACGGAGTGGGCTATTGTATCCTTTTGTTCGGCGTCAACGATCTTCTCTCCCTCTCTGATACCGGTAAATATGACAGGCTCATTCCCGAATATCAGAAGATGGTGGCGCTGTGCCACGAAAACGGAATCAAAATATATGGCGCGCCCATACTTCCCTTTGGAAAATACCAGGATTATACCGCAGCGGCCGAGGAAGTGAGAACAAAGATCAACAGCTGGATGCGCAGTACCGATTCCCATATGGACGCGATCATAGACTTTGAGGGCGCGTTGGCGGACCCGGCAGATCCAACAAGTATTTTGCCAAAATTTGCTCCGTTAGACGGTCTCCATCCCTATGACGGGTATGAGACAATGGCGGAAGTAATCGATTTAACATTGTTTGCGTAGGATCTCGCACGAGAATACGCCATAGCCGCTGATAAGCGATCAGGAGATCCCATGATCTCCCATAGGAGGATTGGCATGAACCCCCAGATGATACTTGAAGGCACGATTCATATCGGTTATTACAAAGAGGAAACATCCGCGGTCAGAATCGCTCTCAACCATCTGCGAAATGACCTGCAGATCATTACGGATACAACGGTGTGTCTTATTGCTCTTTCCGCGGAGGAAAGCACCGACGGTATGGATATATTGGCCGCGACAAAAAATGTCCGGCTATTAAGTCCCTGCGTCTCCTCCCCAAAAGAAACGGAAATTCTTGACACATGGGAAGGCTATGTTATAAAAGAGTGCGGAGGAACTCTCTATATAAACGGGGCTGATCCTCGGGGTACGATCTATGGCATATACGAAATGTCCGCTTATTTTGGCGTATCACCCTGGTATTTTTTTGCGGATGTACCGGTAAAAAAGAAAGCGCGGATTTTCATTCCCCAGGGGTTTTCCCGGGCCGATTTTCCGTCCGTCCAGTACCGGGGAATCTTTTTGAATGATGAGGAAGAACTGGAGGAATGGGCGGCAAAGCATACAAAGGACGGCACCATAGGGCCTGAGCTGTATGAGAAAATCTATGAGCTGATACTCCGGCTTAAGGGAAACTATCTTTGGCCTGCCATGCATGTGAATTATTTTCAGGAGAATCCGCGAAACGCATGGCTGGCCAACGAAATGGGGATTGTGATCGGCACCACCCACTGCGATATGCTTATGCGGAGCAACCAGAACGAATGGACGCCCTGGCTGGACAAAAAGGGGTATAAAAGCGACTATGACGCCGTTCATACGGGAAAGCTGAAAACCTCTGGCGATCAGGAGAGGGAAACGATTTACTACGACTATTCGATCCCCGGTAAGAATCGGGAGGTTATCAGAGAATACTGGCGGGAAAGCGTGGCAATGAACAAGGACTATGAGGTCTGTTACACCATCGGCATGAGGGGAGTTCACGATTACGGCTTTTCCACAAAAATAATCAATGAGGACGCCACGCTTACGGAGGAAGAAAAACTTTCGGCAAAAATCAGGCTTCTGGAGACCATTATGGATGACCAGCGGCAGATGATCCGGACGGAATGCGGCCTTCCCTCCCCTTCCTGCGCTTTGCAGTCCTTTATTCCGTACAAGGAGGTTCTTCCGCTCTATAACGCAGGGCTTACCGTCCCCGATGATGTCACCCTGATCTGGGTAAATGATAATTTCGGACATATCAGAAGGTATCCGGATGCAAATGAAAGGAAAAGATCCGGCGGGCATGGATTATATTTTCATGCGTCCTATTGGGGAGCCACTGACATGAGCTATCTGTTCTTCAATACCATGCCTCTGGCGCATACCACAAATGAGCTCAGAAAGGCCTATGCCAACGGCATACGGAAAATATGGGTTTTAAACGCAGGCGCGCTCAAGCCCCTGGAAATGGATATGGAGGTGTTTCTCGCCTACGCATGGGATGCGGGGAAGGACACGCCTGTGACCTGTGACATTCATACATATACCGCGCAGTGGTTTGACTCCTGTTTTTCGGGGGGATATGGCGGAGAACTCGCGGATTTGTATGAGGAATACACGCATCTGACCAACGCCAGAAAGATCGAGCATATGCAGCCCATGGTATTTACCCAGGCAGGCTGCGGCGATGAGGCCGGAGCGCGTCTGTGCAGGCTTGAAAAAGTATTCGCCCGGGCCAATGAAATATACGCATGCCTTCCTGACAGCGAAAAGGACGCGTTCTTCCAGATGTTTCTCTTTAAGGTACATTCCTCCTATTATGTGAACCACGCGTTTTATTATGCCGACCGCAGCGTTCTTTCTTATGACAGAGGAAATGACAGGGCGGCGGATCTTTACACAGAATATTCCCGCAGAATGACCCGGTATTTACAAAAGATGCTGCGATACTACAATGTACATATGCAAAGCGGAAAGTGGGAAGGCATTCTCACTCCCGATTCCTTTCCACCCCCGGGCATATGCCTTTATCCCGCATGCAGACCTTCCATCAGAAGAAGAGAGCTTACGGTCAAGGCGGTTCTGTGGGACGGAAGCGAAACCTCAGAGGAAGGAAGGATTGTTTTTTACGGCGGGGGTATCCGTAAAAAATGGTTTGAAATCGGCAACACCTGCGCGTCCCCCATTTCGTTTACTGTTGCAGGAAAGCCCCCGTGGCTCGACATATCGGAGGAATCGGGGATGATCCACGAGGAGAAACGGATCTACATAAGTGTCAATGACGAAACGGCCTATGTGGGGAAGGAGGCGGAACTGACCGTCAGCCTTCCTGAGAAAGAACAGCTCCTTCACATAGGGATAAAGGCGGAGGCCGGATGTACGGACGGCGAAGGCGGTCTGTCCCACGTGGAGGACGACGGAGCCGTATGCATATATGCGGCGGATTATGAGGAATGCGGCGGCTCGCCCGTACATGTGCCGCCGCTTCGGGATGTCGGCTGGTATAAAGTGTACGGTATGGGACGGGAAGGCGGCAGTGTGTTGATGGCCTATCATCCCGGGCTCTGCTCGCTGGGAGATACGTCTCTTCGGGATCATCCCTCTGTGGCGTATACTTTCTCTCTTTTCAGTGAGGGGGAATTTGATCTGGAAGTGACAAGATTCCTTACGCTTGACTCCGTGGGACGTATCAGATTCGGCATAGGAGTCGATGACTGTGAGCCCTTTGTCATGGAGTCGGACACCAACGACGAGTGGCGGGGGAACTGGCATGACAGTGTGCTGAATAACGGGGAAAAATTGTATGCGAAGCTCCCCCGCCTGTCTCCGGGCCGGCATACCATACGCGTGTATATGATTGATCAATATGTGACGCTGGAGAAGCTGGTAATCTACACACGCCAACTCCGGAAAACCTGTTACGGAGCCCTTCCGGCACGTTTCAGGGCGGACGAGCCCAAGGTACGTTGGGAGGAGCTTGATCACATCCGGACCGCGCTTTATTGCGAGGATGACACGGCGCTTCTGCCTGGTATGATATATGCCGATGAGGAATTCTGGAAGCATAACAGGCTCTATATGAAAAATGAGACCGTCAGGCAGCCTTATAAGGAGGCGGGGCGGTACGACAGCTATTATGAAGACAACGCCGTGGATGATCTGACAGTTCTGTTTGGCAAGGGCGTTTTCACGGAAAAGAATGGAAGCATTGCCATTGAGGCGGAGTATGCGCTTGCAGGCGATTCCAACGCGTATCTCACCCCCGATGTCACCGGCCGGATCTATTGGCGGCATGTGCGTTCGCTGACCGAGGGAGGCCGGGGCCTGGCGATGCAGGTGCCCGGGAAACCTTATACATGGGAGAAAGCAAAGGATGCCCCGGGAATGCATTATCGCATCCATGTCTCGGGGGAAGGAGAGTATCATGTGTGGCTCCTTCTGTTATATGAAAACCATATGTCGGACAGCTGCTATTTCGCGGTGGACGACGAAGCGCTTCCCCTGAGCATGCAGTACAATAACGGGCAGCTTTGCCATTTCGCGACCTTGCATACGTATTACTGGTGCCTCACCGGCAAGATCCATTTCTCCCCCGGGGAACATATCTTTTCCATATATGCCTGTGATACGGGCTTGCAGATAGACAGAATCTACCTGAGCAGAGGAAAGGAGCGCCCGCCGCTTGACCGGGACTGGACGGTTTCCAACAATGGCTGAACAAAATAGAAGAGCTGTTGAAAAATATGGCTTACTTACAATATATGGATGAAGCCCCTGGGGTTTCATCCATATATTGTATCTGGCAGCAATCACGCAACGTCCCCTTGTAGAGAAGATCTATTGCTTCACTTCCGATCTTTTCATCTGACTGTCTGAATATCTGCCCGCTGAAAGCATTTACATGCCGTTACAGCTTCAATTATCTATTTGTCTCTCAATTATACCCTTCTATAAACATCAGATATGATGTATAATGGATATAGAGGTGATTAACATGTCAAAAAAAGTATTTGCTCTTATATTATTCCTTACACTCTCTTTGGCGGCCTGTACGCAGCCAGGCGCGGATCATACTTCCTCTCCTTCCCGGGCAGAGCCGGATGCAGGTGCCTACGACTGGAAGACGGAGGAGTGGCGGAGGGGCGGCGACAGTTATGCCGGAGAAACCCTTTACGTGGAAAAAAATATCAGCGGGCTGGAGTATCAGGCAGATCCGGAATATGACTATCGTTTCAGCGAATACCGATGCTGGGGGGCGAATTTTTACTCCCTGGATCAGTTTTTGTCTCTGACAGATTCCTCCGTGCCGGTCATCTGGTACATAAACGGATACGAGGACGCAACGGGAGAAATCTGGCACCGGCCCATCGAACTGCCAAAGATGGAGGAATACGGCGAGGCGGAGAAGCGGATCTGTTCCTTTGACATTCTGAATCCCCGGGAATATGTGCTGTTTGTACAAATATTAAACGGGGATGAGACTCTGGCCTATCTGGCCATGCGCTTTTCCATGGAGGGAGACTATCTGAGCGCCTTCGACCTGTATCCCAGTATGCAGTCATATGAAGGATGCATATTGACTTCTCCCGGCGGCAGTATGGTTTTTGGAAATGTGTACGTGGACTGTGAAGGGCGCTATTTTCTCGATGCCACCGACAGAGTCGCAGTGCTGGACGCGGCGGGAGAACCCCTTGCCGAACTGGCCTGGGATCAGGAGGACAGTTTCAGCAGCTTTGCCATGAAAACGGCAGAGGGCGAACCTGTCTTTGATTTGTACAGCAATGCCAGCTAGGAAGCATGTCTGGTCATGTATGACCCTGCCGCCGGTCAGGGAAAATTTTTCACCCAGCCGCTGCCGCATACAAGCAGCAAGGGAATCCATGAGAGCGGTCTTATGTATTATGGGGATGAGGGACAGCTGTACCGCTGGGATCTCCGCGCTGGAGACGAGGGCGTCTGTTTCGACTATGGGGAGCTGGGACTGGGAAGAAACAATGGCATGACCTGCATTGCCGTCAGCGAGGCGGGATTTCCGCTGATTCTGGACCGAAGCCGCGAAATTGCCCTGATCTGCAAGCTGGGGCCGGAGCCGGGGAAGGAGAATGACCCCATCAGCATGCAGCAGACGGAAGAGAGCCTGGCAGATTTCCGCACCCGGTCCATGGCGGATCTGGTCGCGGGGAAAGGGGCGGATCTCTACTATGTATCCGGCGCGGACATGCGGACCCTGTACGAGAAAGGGGTTCTGGCAGACCTAAGCGGCGTTCTGGACGAGGACCTGCGGGACTCCCTCTATGAAGGCGCCCTTAACTGCGGCGTGATCGACGGGCGGCAGATAGGTCTCCCTGTTGAGGCCTATGTCACTACCCTGCTGGTATCAGACGGACTCTGGCCGGAAGAGAGCTGGACTCTGGAGGAGGCCCTGTCCGTGATGGATGAGCATCCGGAATTTAAAAAAATCATGACCAGCCGCCGGTATATGGCAAAGGCGACAGCCCTTCGCCTGCTGCTCCTGCAGGACCTGCCGAACTCTCCCTTTCTGGACATGGACGCAGGGGTCTGCGATTTTAACAATGAGCTGTTTATAAAGGCACTGGCCACTGTGGGAGCCGCCACAAGCGACAATGATCCCCCTTCCGTCATGAGGGAAGGAGGCGCGGCTTCCTTTCGGCCAAACACGGACAGCTTTGTGGATTTCAGCGCGGAAATGTCCGATATGGGGGAAGGCTTCCACCCGGTGGGATTTCCCACAGAGTCAGGAAACGGAAGCTATTGGAACGCGGATTACTTCCTGGTAGTCAACAACCAGACAGAGTACCGGGAATTGATTGACGCCTACCTGAACTCTCTTTACAGCTGGTCCAGACAAAGCGAATTGCTCCGTCCTGTCAGAAGAGACATCGTGACGAAAAACATCAGCTATATGGATGATTATACAGATTCTTCTCTCTCCGGGCATCCATGGAAATATTCTACGGGCGGAGGACGGTATGAGGCGCTGCACACAAAACCGGACGGCTCCCCCTGGACAGCGGAATACACGGATATCCTGGACCGGGCAGTCCCCCGCTGTCAGAGCACTTCCTATATTGAGGACATTATACTGGAGGAAGCCTCCACTTATCTGTCCGGAGTCAAAACGGCGGAGCAGGCGGCGGAAACCATACAGAACCGGGTTCAGCTGTACCTGAATGAACAGCAATGACTGCTCAAACAATACATAAATAGAAATACAGGAATGATATCTGAATGTCCATACATCCGAATACCATTCCTGTATTGGAAGGTGCTGTTCTGCCTTGGGTATAGCCCGTCAGCTTTCCATCGGAAGGCAGGTTATTGATGATCACACCTCCAAAAATGCTCCCGGTTTCTATACTGAGTTGCCACATCTCGCACTTCTATTAGCATAGATCTATGGAGTATCACTGATTACCACTTCTCTGACTGTTCCTATATTATTCATGTTCTCCCACACAAACAGCACTTCCTGCGGAATTTCGTAATAATTCTTTATCCAGCCTTCTATATATTGTTGCTGATACGGCATATCCGCTGCATATGCGTCATTCGGTAATCTATATAGAATAATCGTGCTGATATCCTCTCCAGCCGCTATACGCATAGACTTTTCACGAAGTTTACTGTCATTGATCATATTTATGTCATAATTGTCACAATATCCCCTGAAAATACCTGTCATATTTGCAACGCTCAAGACACATGTCAAACAGATAAGCAATACTTTGGGAGCCACCTTACATCTGCTGAACTCAATTCCCGCAGCTGATCCAATTACTATAATGAGTACGAAATCAAACGGAATCATGCACCGTCCCGGGAGCGTAGGCGTAAACAAGATCATGCCCTCCGAACAAAGCCCTCCTATAAACAAGGCGCACAAATCAGACCTTTGCATTTTCCATAGCATGGAAATCATATATACCACAAAAAGCATGACCCATATAGCTCTGCAAACAGCGCCTGCATATATCGGCATATCAATCTTCCATAGGCACAGCACCATAACTGACATAATCAGATAGGCGGCAAGGCCCAGATACAATCGTAGCCCCTTCCTTTCGCAATATAATATGGCAAGAAGACCCGTCACGATCAGAACAATCGTAAATGCCCGATTGTTTACTCCAAAATTCATTTCCAGCAAATGCGGAACATTAGCACTGAGTTTATCCCATATACTCATCTCACGAAAGTTACTATATATGGGATTTGAAGACCTGACAAAGTTTCCGGGAGCAAATATTTCTAATGCTGCACCGCAAATCGTTGCCGCAAGTATTCCCCACTCATATTTTTGTTTTTGACCATGTAGTCTGGCAAAAACACAGTCCATTACCACATACACTACAATCAGGACAGCAATCTGTTCATATGAAAATGCAGCCGTAAAGGCAATCACCATCGCACACACTACTTTTATTGTACTATATTTCTTTCTCAGAATCCCTCTTATATAAACTAACGCGAAAAGGGGCAAGAGGGGCCACACATACGCAACGGAAGCAGAGAACCAGAATACTCCCTTATTTAAGACAATCAGCCCCAACGTACCAAACAAAAGAACTATTGAGAGCGCTTTGTATAGATCCGCATTTTTGTTTTCCCTGATCAAAAGGTAAGAAAGGAACCCAATCCCCCATATAATCAACGCCTGGATGATCTGTATAAATTCCAGTCCCATTTTTATGGAAGATATCTCGAAGAAAAAGCAAAGAACTCTTCCCCCCCAGTTCAGATAGTGCCATGTCAGATACTCTATGATATCCCCAATTCCATACTGTAAGCCACTGGTTCCTACACTGAAGCCATATGACAAGCTGGCATAGCCATAATCATCAAAATACAAAAATACCTGCCTGTGCAATTTATACAGAAAAAGGAAATATACCGCAAAGATAAACCAAATAATCCTCTGACTCATTTTATTTCTCATATCATTTCATCTCCTCCAATGTTCAGCATTGGCCTTCCCGCACCCTTTGTCCTGTATGATACACAGAACTTTTTGGTTTACGCATACCCCTTCTCAGTTTTCCATTTCTCGTCCCTCTCCTGGCTGGAGGCGGTGGCTTTGGTCAGCTGCCACACGATTTCGCTGAAATACCGGGGCGGAATATCCTTCAGGAAAATCTGCTTCTCCCCCTCTGCCTCATCATAGCAGTAGGACCCTCTCTCAATGGTTCCCGCCTTGTAGAAGCGCACATCGTATATTGTTACCTCTTCGCCGCCCATGCTGCCGCTGCCCACAAAGCTGCCGGAGAAATGCAGTTCCGCCCCCAGTCCCAGGGAGGCATCCTCCCTGTAATAGGTGTAAAAGCCGCCCGCGTCCTGCACGGAACCTCTGTACCACCCAAGCGCAGTCAGTTTGCCTCCCAGGGACAGATCATTGATGAGCATTCCCCCAAAGCGTTCCAGACTCCTGGCCTCCCGCTCTTCCTGGGTGAGGTGGTAGACCGCCCGGTCAAGCTGTTCGATGGGCTGGGTGATCTCATAGTCCTGGAGCTGCTGTTTCCAGGCCTCCAGGCTCTCCGCCGACAGCTCCAGCGGATGCACCAGGCCGATCTGTACCTGCCGGGGCACTGCCCCGGACGCGGATTCCGACTGTGCCCCAGGCGCTGCCTCTGCCCCGGACTCCGGCTGTGCCCCAGGCGCTGTCCCTGCCGCGGATTCCGACTGTGCCCCAGACGCTGTCCCTGCCGCGGACTCTGGCTGTGCCCCAGGCGTTATCCCCGCGGCGGATTCCAGTCCCGACTCCGGCAGGATATACTCCTCCTCATCCTCCGTGTTGAAGGACCCGTCCTCCATATAGCGGAAGCTCTGTACCAGCCGGTGGTCCTCATACACGCCCCAGATCAGGCCGATGGCAAACTGGTGCATAATGGGATTTTTCACAAACAGCTCCCGCCAGGCGGAGGCCGTCCACAGCCTCTCCGTGGACAGCGCCATCTCCAGTCTCTGCTTCTGGCTGGTGACGGTGGCCTTCATCTGCTTTTTCATCTCCTTGAACTCCCCATAGGCCAAGGCCGCCTTCTCCGCGTCATCTTTGGCCCCGGGGGCAGGCATATTTTTCAGCTTCTTCCCTTTCTCGTCAAAGACCTCCACCTCCAGAGCGGGTGTGATGGTCACGGTAAAGCTGCGGCTGCCATAGTCAAAGCGCCTCTCCATATGCTCGTCAAATCCCAGAGAGGGCACAATCCGATCCTCCAGCTCCTCCCGGGTCAGTCCCAGCTGGCCGGCGGCAAACTCCAGCGCCTGCCCTGCCGCCGCCCTTACCTGTTTGAACTTGAACTTCCGGGCAATGCCGTCCACGATCAGCAGGGCCTGGGGCTGGGGGCTCAGGGCCAGTGCCTGCACCGCGTCTGACGCTATGGCTCCCCGGGCATTCTGCGGCCATTCCTGGATCTGGTGATGGAGACGCTTTATGATATCACTGCCGCCGTGGATGGACGCCGCATACAGCACCCAGCGCTTTTTGGCTTCTGCTCCCGCCTCCATCCATTTGTCAAAAAGTTCTCCCACATAGACGGCCAGCTCCTGGGAATTCAGATCCTCCGCCAGCAGCGCCGCGTCCTTGCTGATACCGGGCTTTGTCATGGAGCTGTAGCACAACAGCAGCGCCTGCAGGTACTCCTCCGGAGCCTGCTCGCCGTTTTTCCTGTGTACCGGACAAAAAGGCGTCTCGTAGGCCCAGGCCAGGCTTCGCTTTTTGCCTCCCTTGTGCAATTCCCTGACCTTATCCTCCCTGGTCAGAACCGGATTTGTGCCCTCCTTACCGGTCTCATCTCCCGTGGACACACAGCCCAGGGCACTTTCCAGCAAAGCGCGGATCTTGGCATTCTTTTCTTTCTCATATAAGGCCTGCAACGCCTCTCTGTCCCGGGAGGTATTCCACTGCGTCAGCACCCGGATGCCCAGCTCCCGCTCCGCCGCCTTCTTGGAGGAAAGCAGAGCCGTGACCTGCTCTCTCCAGCCGGGACGATCCGCCAACAGCTTCTCCATCTCCTGCCTTACCTGCTTGGAGCTGTCCTGGGTGTAGGACAGAATCTCTGCCTGCCAGGCGTCCTTGCCCCTGGCAAACTCCGCCAGAGCTGCGGCGCAGTTTTCCCTGTTCTCCTCCGTTATCTGCACATGGCCCTCACTGTCGTAGACCTGCAGGGCAAAGCAACGCCCATCGGCCCCCGCCCCCGCAAAGGCTTCCACCGTCTCCTGCGTATTCTCCGCCAGATACTGCTGGAAAATGGAAACGCAGCCCTCCTTGACGGCCAACTTCTGATTCGTCTCATAAATGCCGTCAAGCATCCGGCTCACCACCTTAAGCTGGTCCGTCAATTTCAGCCCCGCCCGCTGAAAGCTCTGGAAAATATGTTCCAGTTCTCTTTGAAACGCCTCTTTCTCAGATGCCTTCGCACGGAAGGTGGTAAAGAAATAGCTGACCTCCCGCAGCGCCATGAGAGCCATACAACGGCTGTAGAACTCTTCGTCGGCATAGGTGTCATAGTACTGCTCCAGCGCCTTACGGCATTCCCAGTATGCCCCATAAATCGGAACTGTCAGCTGATTTCTGACGGCGTAGAGCGCGTCCAGATCCACTTTACCCTCCAGATAATCCCCGCACTCCCGGGGCAATTGCACATTTCTGCCGTTATATACGAGCATATCCTTTACCTTGTCCCGCTGTACATCCCGGCCCTTGACCAGTACCTCCTGCCGGTACAGCTCCGGATCACTCTCCCTGATGATTTCCGCCATGACGGCCGCCGCCTGGTATCCCGTTTTGCCATACTCTTCCAGAAAATCATCCCGGTTGTTTAAAAACTGCCCCCGCAGAATCCCTTTCAGGGAATCCATATTGACGGCCGCCTGATGGCTCATTCCCCTCTGAACCTGACCCGCTGCCCAGGCAACGGTTTCCCGCCCGGAGAAGCCGAAAAGCTCCTCCAGTCTCCCGCCGATCTGTTCCAGTTCCTGCCGCAGGTCCATGGCTCCCATCTCCCGCAGCATCTGTTCGGCGGAAGCGGCGGCGCAGACCATCACCACGGAACGCAGCCGCTCGGAGAGCATATAGTTGACATAGGCGCAGCCCCCCAGCAACCGGAATACAATCTCATTGACTGCCCGGCCCCGGAGGCCCCGGAGCAGTTCGGGGGATGACATGGCCTGGAAGGATCTGGCCTGGGACAATGTCACCTTGGGGGAGGTTTTGGACGCATCATTTCCGGTCAACGCCCCTCCACTAAGACCTCCCTGACGAATCCGTCTCTGTATTTCCACGATTACCGGATCTTTGGAGGCCTCAGGGTTAAACAACATTCCCAGCGGTCCCACCACCAGTTCCTCATATTCTCTCATCAGCTCCCGGTCCCCGTCGTTTAAAATCTCTTCTCCCAGGTTGAGGCCGGGAAGAGGATTTTCCCGGGATTGATCCGCCCCGTGGCCGGACGGATTCTTTCCGCTCAAAAGTTTTCTGATGCCGCCCAGCACTCCCTCCGACTGCTGCCCGGAAGAAACAGATTTCCCCGTTTTTCCGTTTTTGCGCGCCACCGCCGCCAGTTCGTTCTTTCCACAGCGTATATAGAAATACAATGTCAGCAACAGGATCTTTCCGTTGGAATACTTTCCCTTATACTCCCGATACGCCCGGAGGATCATCGTTGGATCAGACTTCACAAAGGTATTCATGGCTGCTCTGAAATTATACAAACTCATCTGACGGTGATTATCAGCCACACTCTGCATATACGCGGCCAGCGCCCGGGCCCGGTCCACCTGCATCAGATCCTTTTGTATGACACTATTGAAGTCATAGACAGTGCGGAAACAGACATAACAGGTGGAGCCCCCCACCGCGTACACCAGATTAAAAAGTTTTGCCGCTTCTTCGTAGCGTTTCTTTTTAAAGAGAGAAGAGAACAGCGCGTCAAGCGGCCCCGTTTTTTCCGGCGGCACCTCCGTCATATCCCGGAACTTCATTCCGGACAGCGCTTCCTCATCGGACCCGCCCTCCAGATACTTCTCCGCAGCGGCAAGCTCCCCGCCGTCGAGCCCCAGCCCTTCCAGGGCGCTTATCATCTTTTCATTCTGCGAATTTTCTGCCCGCAACATACTTTTTCCTCCTGGTTTGTATTTGGATTTCTTCTTTGTTTTCATGCAGACACGCCGGCAGACTTCTCCCTATTTTCCGGAAGTACACGGCACCGTTTCTGCAAAAGAAATATGGATTTTGTACCTGCCCCACTTTGGCATAGATCTCCCGCAGATTACGGCGCGATAAGTGATCTTCCTGCATATAATCACCGGTTCGCACTCGCTTGACAGCTCTGCGGAGCAAAAAGCTGTCAATGCAAATCATACACTAATCTACAGCCACATTCCCCGTCCACTAACCCTTCTGAAGACATTCTCATGGCCGATATGCACCATATCCATTCTTCATCCTGCCAGGGCCAGAAGTAAGCGCCTCCTCCTTTTATAACAAAATCCCGTGTTTCAAGTGAATTCTCATTCTTTTTATAATGATCACTGCACCATACCCCACTATAAATTCCATACAACCCATAATAATTACAGTTCAAACAATTCAAATCGGAAAAATCAGAGCTTAACCATTTTTCCAGCTGCTCTTCACCCGGTAACTTTTTTCCAAACGTAAACAGCTCCGTGCTACCGGCTCTGACCGAATATTCCCACTCTGTTTCCGTTGGCAATCTAAGATTGAGCTGATGGCATAACAGATCCACTTCATCCTTTTTTAAATATGCAGTGAAAAAATCTTCCCCATAAAAACAGTCTCTCTTCATGTATCTGCCTGCAAATGAATTCAATACAGGAGTCCTTGTTATCAGAAAGTCGGATACTTCAACATTGTTTTCGCACACCATTTCGTCCTCGTCAAAAACAATGGCAGAATTGATTTCCCTGGCCTGTTGCCTTTCCTCAAAAGAAAGCCCCTTATTGTATATACCTCCGGGAATGTAGACAAATTCCAGATTGTACGGCAGATATACAGCTATAACCGTATTATCCTGTATGCGAACATCAAACCGATTATCTCTTGCAAAAATTTTGTCTTTGATAACGTTGATATCGCCTGCATGATACTTTTTCATATCTTTCTTGCTGGAGCATGTTTGAAAATGCTATATTTTAACACGCTCTGATCTCCTTGTGCTTTCTTCACATTAATAGCCGATTGCGAAACCCTGTCCGCAAATGACGAGGCTGGTCAATATATACAAAAACGGGCTCGGAAGCAAATTTGCTTTGCAAATTAACTTCATGCAGTGGCAAGTCGCCCTTATTTTGTATATATTGCCCATCCTCTGTTTCCAGAAAGGGAGTTTTGCAATCACCTATCTTCACATTAAATTCCGTACATGCCCCAGCACACCGCCTGAATCAGAATGAATCCGCCGTCCGGTGGGATGGATCACTGCGGTCGCGCGGAACACGCAGGTAAGGCTGCCTTTGGCTGCGGACTCTGTCTCTGGTTTGTCCGGGCTGCTTCGCTTACCGCATCTCCGCTTTCCATCCCTCGTTCCTCTCCTGGCTGGAGGCGGTGGCCTTGGTCAGCTGCCACACCATCTCGCTGAAATACCGGGACGGAATATCCTTCAGGGGAATCCGCTTCTCCCCCTCTGCCTCATCATAGCAGTAGGACCCCCTCTCAATGGTTCCCGCCTTGTAGAAGCGCACATCGTATATTGTTACCTCTTCGCCGCCCATGCTGCCGCTGCCCACAAAGCTGCCGGAGAAATGCAGTTCCGCCCCCAGTCCCAGGGAGGCATCCTCCCTGTAATAGGTGTAAAAGCCGCCCGCGTCCTGCACGGAACCTCTGTACCACCCAAGCGCAGTCAGTTTGCCTCCCAGGGACAGATCATTGATGAGCATTCCCCCAAAGCGTTCCAGACTCCTGGCCTCCCGCTCTTCCTGGGTGAGGTGGTAGACCGCCCGGTCAAGCTGTTCGATGGGCTGGGTGATCTCATAGTCCTGGAGCTGCTGTTTCCAGGCCTCCAGGCTCTCCGCCGACAGCTCCAGCGGATGCACCAGGCCGATCTGTACCTGCCGAGGCACTGCCCCGGACGCGGATTCCGGCTGTGCCCCAGACATTGTCCCCGCGGCGGATTCCGACTGTGCCCCGGACGCGGATTCCGACTGTGCCCCAGGCGCTGCCTCTGCCCCGGACTCTGGCTGTGCCCCAGGCGTTGTCCCCGCGGCGGATTCCGGTCCCGACTCCGGCAGGATATACTCCTCCTCATCCTCCGTGTTGAAGGACCCGTCCTCCATATAGCGGAAGCTCTGTACCAGCCGGTGGTCCTCATACACGCCCCAGATCAGGCCGATGGCAAACTGGTGCATAATGGGATTTTTCACAAACAGCTCCCGCCAGGCGGAGGCCGTCCACAGCCTCTCCGTGGACAGCGCCATCTCCAGTCTCTGCTTCTGGCTGGTGACGGTGGCCTTCATCTGCTTTTTCATCTCCTTGAACTCCCCATAGGCCAAGGCCGCCTTCTCCGCGTCATCTTTGGCCCCGGGGGCAGGCATATTTTTCAGCTTCTTCCCTTTCTCGTCAAAGACCTCCACCTCCAGAGCGGGTGTGATGGTCACGGTAAAGCTGCGGCTGCCATAGTCAAAGCGCCTCTCCATATGCTCGTCAAATCCCAGAGAGGGCACAATCCGATCCTCCAGCTCCTCCCGGGTCAGTCCCAGCTGGCCGGCGGCAAACTCCAGCGCCTGCCCTGCCGCCGCCCTTACCTGTTTGAACTTGAACTTCCGGGCAATGCCGTCCACGATCAGCAGGGCCTGGGGCTGGGGGCTCAGGGCCAGTGCCTGCACCGCGTCTGACGCTATGGCTCCCCGGGCATTCTGCGGCCATTCCTGGATCTGGTGATGGAGACGCTTTATGATATCACTGCCGCCGTGGATGGACGCCGCGTACAGCACCCAGCGCTTTTTGGCTTCCGCTCCCGCCTCCATCCATTTGTCAAAAAGTTCCCCCACATAGACGGCCAGTTCCTGGGGATTCAGATCCTCCGCCAGCAGCGCCGCGTCCTTGCTGATCCCGGGCTTTGTCATGGAGCAGTAGCACAGCAGCAGCGCCTGTAGGTATTCCTCTGTGGCCAGTTCCCCCTTTACGGTATGTACGGGGCTGAAAGGTGTCTCGTAAGCCCAGGCCAGAGCGCGCTTCTTGCCGCCCTTGTGCAGATTCTTGATCAGATCCTCTTTTGTAAATACGGAACCGCCGCTTTCAGCGACTTCCCCGCTTCCAGAGACTCGGCCCAGAGCAGTGTCCAGCAATGTGCGGATCTTGGCGTTCTTTTCTTTCTCATGCAGGGCCTGCAGCGCCTCCCTGTCCTGGGGAGTGTTCCACCGCGCCAACACCAGAATGCCCATCTCCCGGTCTGCCGCCTTTTTGGAGGAAAGCAGCTGTGTCACCCCGTCCCGCCAGCCGGGACGGTCCGCCAACAGCTTCTCCAGCTCCTGCCTGACCAGCTTGGAGCTGTCCTGGCTGTAAGACAGAATCTGCCTCTTCCAGGCATCCTTGCCTTTGGCAAACTCCTCCAGGGCCTCCCCGGAGTTCTCCCGCAGTTCCTCCGGCTTCCCTGGCTTTGCCTCGCTGCCGTACACCAGCAGGGCAAAATATCGCCCGTAAGCCCCGGCTCTGGCAAAGGCCGCTTCCATCTCCTGAGGGCGCTCCGCCAGATACTGCTGAAAAATGGGAATGCAGCCATGGGCAATGTCATACTTTTTCGCATCCGAATAGACGCAGTCCACCATCAGGGCGACCGTCTGAAGCTGCGAATCCAGGTCCGTGCCAGCCCGGTCCATCCCCCGGAAGCTATGTTCCAGGCGGTCCAGAAGGATGGCCTCGCCTTCAAAGAGATGGGCGATAAAGAAATATCCTCGCCCTCCCAGAGCCATCAGGCCCATGCAGCGGCTGTAAAACTCCTCATCCTGATAGATCCGGTCATATTCTTCCAGCGCCTCTCTCTCGGCAAATCCGCCGTAAACACCCCCCAGCTGCATTCTGAAGGGATAGAGCGTTGCCAGGTCCGTCCTGCCCTCCAGATATTCTCTGACCTCTCTGGCGCAGTTCAGCTTGCCGCTGATCAAAGTAATGATCTTGTCCCTCCGTTCATCTCCCTGGGTCAATATCTCCCGCTGGTACAGCTCCATGTCCTCCGCTCTGACCATCTGCGCCAACATACTGCCCACGGTATGGTTGGCCTTTTTGTAACCAGCCAGGACAATAGCAGGTTCCCTGTGAAGCAGAGGGGGAAGTATGTTTTCCAGAATGATTTTATTTTCCGCACTCTCCCCCTGTACTCTGGTCAGGGCTGCTATGGCCCAGGCCATTACGCTCTTGTCCGACAAACCGAACATTTCCTGTAATTTCCCGCCCACGCGCACCAGTTCCCCCCGGGGGTCAAATTGGATCATCGCGTTCAACAGCCTGTTGGGCGAAACCGCCCCCAGCACCCTCGTCACATCGTGAAGCCGCGGGGAAAGCATGTAATTGACAAAAGTACAGTTGCTCACCGCCATGAAGGAAGCGCTGTCCACGGCCCGCTTGCCGATGGTCTGCAGCTGCCCGTCCTGCAGACATCCCTGACGGATACTCTGCTGGATCTCTTCCATCTCCCGGCTTTCGGGTGCCCCCTGCGCGAAAATATCATCCAGAAGATCCACCATCATATCCTCATATTCCCCCAGCAGTTCCCGGTCCCGGGGCAGAACCTGCGCCGCGGCCGGAGATGCGCCCGGCGCGCCCGTCACATCCTTTCCGTTATAGCACAGATAGAAATACAGGGCGTATAGCAGAATATTGCCGTTGGCGCGCTGTCTGTCAAAGGCTTCCAGAGCCTTTCGCACCATCTCGGGGTCCCGATTTGCGAATTCCGCCAGAATCTCCATCTGAGCCGTGATGGCAAAACGACTGGGCGTATAGTACTTACTGTTGCGGGAGCAGAACAGATAGAGGTGCTGGGCGTAGATGGCCAGCGCCACCTCCCGGTGGATCTGCAGTTTTCCCTGCTCCACCGCTTTTTTAAAATCGTGAATGTACTCAAAACACTCACAGCAGGTATAGGAACAGGCAGCATACAGCAGCCGCAGAAGTCTTGCCGCTTCCTCATAACGGTTCTTTTTAAAATAGGTTTCAAACAGATCCTGAAGTGGTTTATACTGGGTCTTACTCTGTGAAATGCCGGTCAGATCCCTGTGCTTCATGCCCGCCAGGGCTTCCTCAGAGACTTCCTCCCTCAGATACTTTTCCGCAAGCTCCAGTTCTCCGGCGCTGAGCCGCAGACATTCCAGGGCACTCACCGTTTTTTCGTTCTGCGCATTTTCCGCACGCAACATACTCTGTTCCTCCTTGTTGAAAGACTTTTTTCTGAACATCACATCTGCCACATTCCGCGGCGCTTCTCATTCGCAGGCCTGTAAAATGGCACATCGGATTATCTGTCGCTGTAAATCAGCCCCGCGATATCATAGGTGGTCCGTTGACGGCAAAGCTGCACATACTGCCATAGCCTGCAAAATATCCTCATGCTGTCCGATGGCTGACGCCGGAGGCGATGGCGGGACCCGGACAGCTGTTCCTCCAGCTGCCGCAGCCAGTCCGCAAGAGTCCCCATACCATAAACCTTTCCCTGCTCCCCGGTACGCCGTAGCGCCTCCAGGGTACTATCCTGCACTGTAGCGCTGCCCACCTGGTATATTTCCTGCAGCAACCAGCTGACTTCCTCCAGAAAGCCTTGCAGAGCCTGGCAGGCTTCCATGTCATGTGTCCGCCCCCCGGCGACGCGGTCTGCCTTCTCCGGAGCCTCCCCTGTCCCATTTTCCGGGGAGACATCCCCGTCCGCCCCCTCCAGCTCCCTGCGTTCCAGAAGGTCCACCGGGTACAGACAGATCCGGCTGCCCTGTAGGTATACCCTGCCCAAAAAGCAGGGCTGCTGATTTTTCTTCAAGCGCTCCAGATAACGGATGGAAGCCTCGTCCCGTTTGGAATAAGGCAGTTCCACCAGCACCTGCCGTTCCTCCTCATCCCAGATGGGCAGTTCCAGCTTCTGCGTGATCTCATTGAAATGCCCCCGCTCAAAACGCGTTGCCTGCACAAAAGCCAGGCGGGAGGGGCCGCCGCTTTTCTCCCCCGGGCCGGGAATCTGTTCCGCGAACAATCTGCCGTAATCCCGATAATACCAGCCCTCCAGCTTCGCCGCCGTCAACTCGCTTTTACCCAGGATTTCTCCCCTGGTCTCCTGGGTGGAAGACAGCCGGCCTCCCGCGTCACATTTTGCTCCCTGTAGTCGCAGACGCACTCCGGCCAGACCCTCCAGGGGCAGGGGAACCCCCCAGGGGGCAGGCGCCTTTTCCTGATAAGCGCTCCTTCTCCTGCCCTCGTAAAAAGTGGGGCGGGCGCTGGTGTAGGTATACCAGGTCCCCGCTTCCACATCCAGAAAGTATACCGTATCCCCTTCATAGCCCGAATCGGTGACAAAATGTTCCACCGTGATCCCGGTGATTTCCAGATTCCCTGCCGGCAGGTATTCCGAGCGAAATTCACCCGCCAGTGCCTGAATCCTGGCAGCTGTACTCTTTTCCGGCCGGGAGACGGACTTTTTCTCCTCACCAGAGGCAGGTTCCGCCCCCCGATCTGGCTCCGTTTCCTTCCCGGCACGGTCTCTTCCGCTCTTTCCGGCATCGGACAGGGCCTCCTCTACCAGTCGGCCCAGCTCCGCGGTCTTTTCATACAGCCTCTGCATCTGTCCCGCCAGCTTCTCCATGGTCTGTCCCGCCGCCCGGCGCAGGTATTTTTCATAGCCCTCCGCCAGCGCGCGGATATCGCCCTCCCAGCCCGGCAGGCCCGCGTTGTGGCAGAGAACGGCCAGCCGCTCCAGCTCCTGCGCCTGCTCTGTGCCGCTTCTCGCAAGTCCTGTCTCCAACAGATGCTCCAGACAGTCCCTGACCTGTCCTGCGGCATCCCGCAGTTCCGGCAGGTCAAAAGCGGGCTCCTGCTCCAGCTCTCCCGTCAGATCCTGGACCGTCAGCTGCTTTTCCAGATACTGGCACCACAGAATGGCCTCCGCCTTGTGGCTGCACAGTTCTTTCTTGTGGCAGGTACAGGTGCTGTATTCCAGAGGAGATAACAGTTTTACCGTCATGTCCTGCCCTGGCAGCTTCATGCACACTACCGTGCCCCGCTCCACCTGCGGCGCGTGATCCGCCTCCATGGCCGACACCAGTCGGCGCAGCCCCCTGCTGCCCAGCGCCCGCAGCAAAGGCTTTCTGGGCTGTGCCAGAATCTCCTGCCATACCCTCTGCCCCATGGTCCCACCGGCACTGATTCCACCCGTGCTCTTCTCCGCGGGCCCCCGGCTCCCGGCCCCAACAGTGCTTCCCTCCGCGGGCCCCCTGTTCCCGGTTCCACCCGCTCTCTTCTCCGCAGGCTCCCCGCTTCCGGTTCCTTCCGTGCTCTTTTCCGCAAACTCCCGGCTCCCGGCTTCACCCGCTCTCTTCTCCGCAGGTTCTCCGCTTCCGGTTCCTTCCGTACTCTTTTCCGCATGCTCCCGGTTCCCGGCTTCACCCGCTCTCTTCTCCACGGACTCCCTGCTCCCGGCTCCTCCCGCACTCTTCTCCGCGGACTCTCCGCTTCCGGTTCCTTCCGCACTCTTCTCCGCGGACTCTCCGCTACCGGCCTCCCCGGTGCTTCTCTCCGCAGGTTCCCCGCTACCGGCCTCCCCGGCGCTTCTCTCCGCGGACTCTCCGCTACCGGCCTCCCCGGTGCCTCTCTCCGCAGGCTCTCCGCTTACGGCCGCCTGCCGGGCCAGCAGTACGGCCATAACCACATGGCGGCAGATGCTTCGGGAAGGACAGCTGCACCGGCTTTCCCCCAGCGGCAGGCGAATGGTCACGGTCTCTCCCCCCGCCGCCACCGTCAGCTCCGGTGCGCTCCAGTCAAGCCCCTCCGCCGCCGTAAGGGCCTCGCTGCCCGCCGCCTCAATATCCTTGTATGCCCTTTTCACAATTCCCTTGTTGCTGATGCCCACCAGGTAATCTTCATCCACACCCGCCAGGCTCTGTCTCCAATCCACCATTCCTTTAGCCTCGCATCTCCTATTTCTCTTCCAGCATTTCCGTACATGGAACTCACATCACAGAAGGCGAACGCCGCTTCCTGTGATGAACCGCGACGCAAGCAGATGCGTCTATCCCACCATATCCGCCACATGCTCCGCCAGCTGTTCCGGGGTCATGGCTCCCACGAAAGCGCCCATCTGCGCCAGCTGGGCCGCCGCGTGCCGGTCATAATTGGGAGTTGCCGTCATATCCAGGGCTGTCAGCGCGATCAGCCTGGCCCCGCTCTCGATAATACTGCGGCTGACGCTGTACAGATTGTGATAACCGCCGCCCTCGTACAGGTCCGAGATCAGCACCACCAATGTCCTGTGAGGATTATCAATCAACGTCTCACAGTAGTTCAGCGCTCCCGCTATGTTGGTACCGCCCCCCAGCTGCACACTCATCAGCGTCTCCACCGGGTCCTCCACATGACCGCTCAAGTCCACCACATTGGTGTCAAAAATGACCAGCCGGGTATCCAGCATGGGAAGTCTGGCAAATATTCCCGCCATAATGGCGCTGTGAATCACGGAATCCAGCATGGAGCCGCTCTCGTCCACGCAGATCACCACCCGCCACTGATGGTAGCGCTTTAATCTTGAGTGAAAGTACACCTGCTGCAGCACCAGCTGCCTCCTCTCCTGGTCATAATGCTGCAGATTCTTCCGTATGGTTTTCTGAATATCCAGATTGCGCAGACTTCTGACGGGACTGCCGCTGGTGCGGTCCAGGCGGCCCTGCAGTGCCCGGCGCACATCCTGCTCCAGTTTTTCCATGATCTCCTGTGCCACCTTGCGCACAATCTCCCTGGCCAGCTGCAGCACCTCGCCCTTCATCATATGTTTCAGCCCCATGATGGTCTTAAGCAATTCCCTGTTGGGTTCCAGCCGCCGCAGTACCTCCGGATCTGTCAGAAGCTCGGTCATCTCATATTTTTCCAGAGCGTGGCGCTCCATGATTTCCACCGTCTGTTTGGGAAAAAGTTTCTTCATCTCATGCAGCCACTTGGGCACGGTCAGCCGGGAGCCCTCGCTTCCTCCCCGGCGGTCCTGCCGGATCTCCTGCTCTTCCCCGTATTCCCGGGAGTACAGGTAATCCAGCACTTCCTCCATGCCCATATAATTGACGCTGCCGCCACTGTAGGAAATCTGCCCGGAAGCGTATTTCCCCAGCACCAGCCGCCATCTGTTCAGAACCTGTCCGTCATCCATATATTCCCTCTCTCCTTATACGCGGGCCTGCGGTCAGGCGATTGCCAGACCCTGTCCGCGAGTAACGGGTTTGGCAATCACCCAGGACCTGCGGTCCGTCACGGGGACAGCGCCTTCATGGCAAACTCTTCCAGTTCCCGGCCGTAAAGATACCATGCCTCGGGAACCCCCTCCTGCTCCTGTAACTCCCTGCGGCTCCTGCCGTGGAAGCCTGCCGCCGTCTCCGCGATCCGGTCCGTCTCCGCCGGAGTAAAATAGGTGAATGCCATATGCAGTTCCGGCAGCAGCTGCATGAAGTCCTCCTCGCCGATCTGCTTTAAGAATTGGTCCAGCATCCCCAAAAAGGTATTGCCCACAAACACCAGATCCTTGGCCCCATAGAACAGTCCCCGGAAAAACATGGCCGTTTTCAGCAGCTGTTCCCTGGTTCCCGTCAGATATCCTCTGCATACCTGCTCAATCTGATGGACATCCTCCCTGCCTCCGCCGTACAACAGACCATGCACACAACCGTGAACCCCGGGCTGGATCTCTCCGTCCCCGTCCATGAGCAGCAGGGCGTCAAAGAAACTGCCCAGCAGAGTATCCTCCGCTTCCCTGTCTTCTGGCTCCTCCCGCTCCATCCTGCCGATGACCTGGTACAGCAGTTTCATGGCCTCCATGCACCGGCTCATGTCTTCTTCCTTGATCTTCGCCATCCCCGGCAAAAGCCCCAGAAGCCTGCGCACACAGGTCTGTATCATCCCCCCGGTCTCCAGTCCGCAGTCATAGAGCCTGCGCAGCTGCCGTACCATGGTCAAAAGGCGCAGCGCTTCCGCCAGAGAGTAAAAGTCCATATCGGACATCAGAAGCTCCGACAGTCTGCCATACACCTGCTCCAGCTGTCCCTCCAGGCCCATCTCCAGCACCTGGGTGAGCAGCAGCGCGCCTTCTCTGGCATACACTGCCTTTCTGAGACGCTCGGTCAGCAGGCCCTTGGCCGCGTCCTCCACGGAGCCGCCGTACACGGAGGCATCGATCAGCGCCGCCATGACCTGCGCGTTCCACTTATATTTCCAGATTTCCCGGATCAGGTTCCGGTCCCGGCCCGTCTGCAGATCGGGTCCCTTCACCCGGCGGGCGTAGGAAGCCTCCAAAAACAACAGCCTGTGAAAAAACATGCTGATCTGCCGATGCTTTTTCTTGCTGAAAACAGAGAGCGTCACCTCATTCTCCAGGGTTGTGGAGGTCTGTAGCCCATATTGTTTGCATCGGGCCCGGAAATCCTGCAACACCGGAGGCTCTCCCGCGTTCTGGCACAGCTCCCCCACACGCTTTCCTGTCATCTGCCGCCGCAGCAGCCTCATGGGCTCGTCTGTGGCCAGATTGTATTCTCCCTTTACAAAGCAGGTCAGCACCGCGTCCTGTAGTTCATAGGCCCCCGGCTGCGGCTTGCCCCGCAGGGCCGCCAGTCCCTCCGCCATGGAACAGGCGCAGATCTCGTCATGGGTGGAGGCGCTGCCCTCCGCCCGGCGCACGGCCTTGCCCGTGCCCACAATCATGTCCATCACAGCCCTGGCATACGGAAGATACAAAAATGCCGGTTCCTGCCTCGCTGCCTCGGTCTTTCCTCCGGCTTCGCCCTGTTCTTCCTCCTGCACATGCTCCCATATCTCCTGGTAAAATCCCGGGAAAGGCATACCGCTGGCATACCCGTTCAGCGCGTCCGCCGCCTCCATGGAGTAGGGCATAAGGTAGACCCCCTGATCCTTGGCGCTCACCAGCTTTTTCGGCAGGTCCTCCCACGCGGCGTCCCCGCGGCTCCCCCCTTCGGGCGCGTCCGGCTCCGCCAGCCGCTGTGCCACGGCCGGCGTATGAAAACCCCCCGTCACCACCAGAATGCGGTTTCTGGCCTCCGGCTCTCCCTTTTCCGCCCCGGACGCTCCCGCCAATTCTCTGGCTTTCTCCAGAATATTCCGGGCCATGTATGCCTCTCTGGCCAGACATCCTTCCTCCCGGAGTTCCTCGGGAGGCGTACTCTCCCTGGCCTGGCGGCAGTAGGTCAGCAGATTGCCAAACCAGGTCTCACTGTCCTGGGAAAGCCCCTCCAGCTCAAAATATTTCTCCCAGAACTCGTCGAAGCCGCGCAGACCGGTCTTCTCGCACAGCCGCCGCACATAGGCGCTCCGGGACAACAGATAGTCATCGTTGTAGTTGCTCTTGTCCCCTTCCTGGCGCATGCCCTTTCCCTCCTGGGAAGCCGCCAGGATATCGCCGTAGGGCAGATCTATAAAAGCCACCTGGGCCCCCTGGGCCTCCCCCGTCCGCAGTGCCTCCAGTTCCGGGGAATAGTCCAGAAAAGGATAGTAACACCGGTATTTCTCCTTCTCCTCCGACACGGCCCCCGCCGTATCGTCATAGGAATAATACACGGCAAAGGGCGCTTTGGTAGCCGGGTCAATCATGGCCGGTATCAGGGAACATGCCGTGACCGGGCCCTCGATGAGCACGGCCCGGGGCTTCCACTCTCTGATCACCCGCTGCACCTGCCGGGCGCAGGCCGGGCTGTGGTGCCGCACGGGAAGCAGCTTTATTTCAGCCATTTCCTGGCTTCGTAATATTGTTTCCATAAGCCACCTTCCTTGCTTGCCTTATCCTTGATCACGGTGTTGAAATAATCCTTCACCCGTCCCAGGTCCTCCTTGTTCTCCTTGGAGAGGGCCCCCACCAGGTTCTGCACCAGGCTGTCCACATCCATACTCCCGTCCCCGTAATAATATCCGCCGATCATGGTCTGGTAGTACACGGACACCGCCTCCGCAGTACTCATAACGGCGCTGGGACTGTCGATGCGATGGCCCAGATCGGATACGCCCTCCCGCAGTTCATGGTAAGTGCTGGCCAGCAGGCCCGCCACATCCTCATCCACAGGCATGTCAATATGGTTCTCGGCCGCCAGGCTGCGCACCTCGTTCAGGATAATCTGCTTCTCCAGAGCCACCTCCCGCACAGGCATGACGGTTTCAAAGTTAAAACGACGTTTCAGGGCGGAGCTCATCTCATTCACGCCCTTGTCGCGGGTGTTGGCCGTGCCGATCACATTGAAGCCCGGGCGGGCAAAGAGAATCCCCTCATCCCCCAGCTCCGGCACGTTCAGCACTTTGTCACTGAGTACGCTGATCAGACTGTCCTGCACTTCCGCGGGAGTACGGGTGATCTCCTCAAAACGGGTGAGCAGCCCCTGCTCCATGCCCACATACAGGGGCGAGGGAACCAGCGCCTCCCGGCTGGGGCCCTGGGCCAGCAAAAGCGCGTAGTTCCAGGAATATTTGATCATATCCTCCGTGGTGCCGGCCGTTCCCTGAATGGTGTTGGTGCTCACACCGCTGATGGCGGCGGAGAGAAGCTCCGACAGCATGGTCTTGGCCGTGCCCGGTTCTCCCACCAGCATCAGCCCGCGGTTGCCCGCCAGGGTGATGATACAGCGCTCCACCAGCGCGTCATTGCCAAAGTATTTTTTTCTGACGGTGACAGACCCTCCCTCATACTCGATGGGAGTCTTGCTTCCCAGGATAAAAGTGCGCACCGCCCTGGGAGACAGCTGCCAGTTTTCCGGCCTTTTTCCGCTGTCAGCAGCCTTCAGCGCCTTCAGTTCCTCCCGATACCGTACCTCCACGGGAGGCCGTAATAGTTTCTGCTTATCCATGATCCTCGCCCTTTCCTCGTTTTGATTGTTTTCCATCTACAGATTATTTTGCATAAAGCCCGCATATGCCGTTTTGTATATACAGTTTCATGCGAATTATCCAAATTTCTTTCATTATATTCCAAAAATTGTGTTTTTTCAATATCTTTGCGTGACGTGCAGAGGGATTTCCCAAACCTCCGCCGTCATCAACCGACAATACATCCAGGGCCTGCGGATGCCGGCCATATTCCCGGCGCGCCTTCTGAGAACGGCGCAATGAAAAAACGGATAAAAACCCTGTTTATCCGCCACATGTTTTCAGCATTTTTTTACACCGCTGTCGGATATTGCGCATTTCCAACCGTTTTATTGCACATTATGACCATTTATCCGCTAAAGGCTTTTAAAATTTGTAAATATTGTATATAATCCTGTTGACCCTGGATTTATAGTAAAGAGATGGTTCCCCATACTATCAGATCCGCCACAAGTGACGATTTCATTGATAACAGGAGCGACGGCAATGCAAAAGAAAAGAGAAATCAAGAAGCACAACCCGAAATTTATGGTCATGGGAATCCGGAACAAGATTATGTTCTGCTTTCTCGTCCCCATCGCGTTTATGATTGTCATCGGAGTGTCTTCCTATCAGAAAGCCGCCCGGGGCATGAATGACAAATTCCGGGATTCCACAATGCAGGCCATGCGCATGGCCACGGAATATGTTGACATGAGCTGCACCTTCATCAGCGCCGAAGCCCTGAAATATGCCTTTGACGGTGATCTGTCCCGATATTTTCTGGGAACGGGTTCGGATGACGCCTATGAAATGTTCCAGCTGAGGGATTCGTACAAGAAAGAATTGACGCTGACGCAGTCCGGAAATAACTTTATCAGCAATATCCATATTATTACCATGGAGGATGTATATCTGATCTCCACCAGCGCCAGCACCAATATAAACGGTTTTTACAAGGACTATATGGAATCCGTTCCCACTGCCGGAAAGACTTTGGTAAGCTGGATTGACAGCCACCCTCTGCTGGATGAGCAGCTGGGCCTGAACAAAAAGTCCGACCAGTACATCCTGGCCTACCAGATCCAATCCCAGAACAGGAAAGCCTGCGTCGTAGTGGATGTGTCCTCCTCCGCCATCGCGGACTTCATCGGGACCATGGATCTGGGGGAGGGGAGCATCCTGGGATTCGTCACCCCGGGAGGCCGGGAGCTGATCAGTGAAAAGCTCTCTGACGGACAGGAGAGCCGGCTGCCGGAGGGAGAAAGCGTATTCTCGGGCCGGGACTTTTTTGCCGGCATCAACACGCAGGAGAACCCGGAGGGATACCGCCAGATCCATTATCTGGGAGAGCAATATCTTTTCCTGTACAGCGTAAGCGAAAAAACGGGAGCGACGATCTGCGCCCTGGTCCCCATGTCCACAATTACCGGACAGGCTCAGGAAATCCGGAATTTAACCTTTACGCTCGTTATTCTGGCATGCGTCATCGCCTTGATTGTGGGACTGATCATTGTCTCCGGCATACAGAAAAATATGAGACATATCTCACGGAAGCTGGGCGAAGTAGCCCAGGGGGATCTGACCGTAAAGGTGACAGCCAGAAGCCATGACGAATTCCGGGGGCTGGCCGGTTCCGCCGCGAATATGATCTCCAATACAAAGAAGCTGGTCGATAAGGTCAACCATGCCACGGACCAGCTGGAGGATTCGGCCCGGGAGGTGGGAAGGACTTCCGATGTGCTCAACAATTACTCCCAGAATATCACCCGGGCAGTCTCCGATATCAATGAAGGTATGTCAAAGCAATCGGAACACGCCCGGGAATGTGTGGACAAGACAGATGTGCTCTCTAACGAGATCCAGAATGTCAGCCGGATCGTGGAGAGAGTGGAAAGGCTTGTGAGCGAGACGGAGGAGATGATCAACCAGGGGATTGAGATCGTGGATCTGTTGGGAGAGCGGGCGGAGGCCACCACCCGTATGACGGAAAAAGTGGGCGCAGACATTGATTCTCTGCGCAAAAAGTCCGAGGCGATCCACTCTTTTGTGGGTATGATCACGGAGATCTCCGAACAGACCAATCTGCTGTCCCTGAACGCCTCCATCGAGGCGGCCCGGGCGGGAGCCGCGGGGAGAGGCTTTGCCGTAGTGGCGGAAGAGATTCGCAAGCTGGCGGACGAATCCGCCAGGGCGGCCGGGGAAATCAGCGACAACGCCACCTACATCGGCACACAGACCATGGACAGCGTGGACAGCGCCAATCAGGCCCGGCAGATGGTGGCGCTGCAGACGGAAGCCGTACATAAGGCGACCCATGTATTCGGAGAGATGCAGCAGCACATGAATGAGCTGGTGCAGGGCCTGAAAGAGATTGCGGAGGGAACCCAGCGGGCCGACAACGAGAGGAGCAATGCCGTTACGGCAGTCAAAAATATATCGGATATCATTGAAGAGACGGCGGGCAGCGCGGAAACCGTCAGCGACGTGGCGGACAAATTGCTTGAGAATGTGGAAAACCTGAGCAGAACCGCGGATCTGCTGGGAGAAAACATGGACAGCCTGAAAGCGGAAATATCTGTATTCAAGGTATAAAACCAGGCCTTATGGGCAGCGCGGACGCGGATAGAAGGATCATCCGCGCCCGGCGCGTGTCTGAAAACGCTTTCTGCCGGACGCGCAGTCCGGGTACAGACGGCCGGTATGATGGATCAGACGCTCCTTAGGCATTCCAGAATCGGCCCGATATATTTCCGGTCGGAAATATCATAGGAGTGGGAAAGCATTTCCACCATAGCCTTTTCTTCCTCCGTCTTGTCCTTTTTGGCTTTCAGCGTCCTCAGAAATACCTTCATCATCATTCTGGACACAGAAGGCATTCTTTCATAGTTGAGGCCTCCCGGGAGATAAAATACCTTTACCCGCTCCCACTGGGCGTCACTGAAATTGTCCCGCATCGCCTTGGGAATTTCCGGGTTCTCCGCCGGGCTTGCGCCCACGCAGTAGACGATCAGCTTTTTCCCCGCCCAGGCGTCCATATGGGATTTGAACCACTTTAGTTTGCTGATGCCGCCCGCGCAGGCCCAGCCGCCGAATACAATGGCGTCATAGCCGTCAAACGAGCGTTTCTTTGCTTCCTCCAGGTCTACGCATTCCGTACCCGCCTCCTCCGCAATCCACTGGGCATACCGCTTTGTAAAGCCGGTCTGTGAATGATAGACTACCATCGCTTTCATGTTGTATCCTCCCCTGCGCCCATGCGCAGCCGTCCATGTCTGCCTGTCCCCGCGCTATAGTTTGGGGGTCTGATTCAATCTCTTGAGATTATCCTCCATCCTGGACAGTACCCGATAGACATATTCCACTTCTTCCTCAGAGACCTCCCTATAAAGGCCTCTCATAAATTCGTCCTCTTTCTCCCGATACCGCGCCGCCAACCTTCTGGCCTTTTCCGTCCCATAAATCCGCTGTTTTCTGCGGTCCTTCCCATCCGTTTGCAGGCAGACCAGTCCTTTCTTCTCAAGACCGCACAGGATTTCCTTCACGCTCTGCCGGGAGCAGCCCATGGTCCGGGCCAGCTCCATGGCCGTGGGCGCTTCGTCCGGATAGAGATTCATGCAGGCCAGCAGGAAAAACTGCTTGCATGTGATCTCCTCATAAAAGGAATCCCCCGCCGCCTGCAACCGGTTGTGGAACGCGAAAAACAGTCCGAACAGCGCGTATCTTTTCTCCACTCGCCGCGATACTTCCTCCGCTGTCATTGTTTCCTCCTGTATATGCAATATATTGCATATTTTGTTATAGTATACGGCCGCGCATCCAGATTGTCAAGATCTTTCCGCACCAGACAGCTTCCGTGACGGAAAATCCCGTGACGGAAAAAGGGCCGGTTTCTCAAAACCGGCCCTCCCGTATCAGCTTTCCGCTTTACCAGCATGGCGTTTTTCCAGCTGCGCCGCGTTGCTCTCCACCCTCTTTTTGCCCAGGAGATAGATAAAGAACAACACCGCCGCTCCCAGGAGATACACAATGCCCGGGAAGAAAGTGGAAATATTGTAGATGCCTCTGGCCACCTGCTCGGTCTGGGCCACGGCCAGTTCGTCATAGCCGATCATGGCCAGCGCCCATCCGCTCATGCCGCCCGCCAACGCCTGACCGATCTTCCGGGAGAAGGAATAAATGCCATAGATGGTGCCGTCATCCCTCTTGCCCGTGGTCACTTCCTTATCGTCAATGACATCCGTCACCAGCGCGAAGCACTGCATGGTGAAAAAGCTCATTCCGATCATGGCGAAGAAGACCAGGCCGATGAATACCCAGACCTCCGTGACATGCAGGATACCGATGAGCACATACAGGACGCCGGAAGCCAGCATTCCCACAATGCCGCATTCCCTCTTGCCAAACTTCACGGCCAGTTTCGTGGAAAACGCGGCCAGGATCAACATCACCGGCAGCTGCAGCATGGCGGACAGAGACAGCGCCGTGGTATTCTTAAAGTAATCGGCGTACAGATAATTATTCAGTCCCTGGCTCATCAGCGATGCCAGCAACATCAGCAGCGCGGACAGGATGATGCCCAGCAGCGCCCTGCTGCCCGCAATCTCTTTCAGGGATTCCAGCACATTACCCCTTCTCGCCTCCGCGGCTTTCTGGTCTGCCAGCACCACCCGCTCCGTACACATTTTATAGCAGAGCAGATAACAAATGATGGCGCAGACGGAGAAGACACCTGCCAGTATGGTGAAATTGGTGGAGTTTACCACCTGATTGCCCGCCGCATCCGTATAGTAGATCACCAGAGGCGCTACCACGCTGATCAGAATGCCCGCGAACATGCCTCCCATGGAGCGGAACACCGACAGGGAGCTTCTGTCTTTGGGGTTCTGGGAAATCACGGACGCCATGGAACCGTAGGGGATATTGATGGAGGTATAGAACACCGACCCCCACAAAATGTAAGTGACAAACATATACGCCACCTTGGCCCCATAGGGGATGCTCTGTAACCCGGACTGGTACATCAAAAAGGAGGCTATGGCCACCGGCCCGCACATCCGCAGAATCCAGGGGCGGAACTTTCCGTTCCTGCCCGTCCTGGCCCGGTCCGCAATGCGCCCCATGCCGATGTCGGTAAAGGCGTCGATGCATCTGGCGATCAGAAACATGGTGCCGATCAGTCCCGTGCTGATCCCCATAACCTTGGAGTAGAACACCATGACAAAGGTGCTGGCAAATATAAAGCTGAAATCGTTCGCCACATCGCCCAGCATGTAGCCGACCTTATCGCTTATGCCAAAGGGCCTGTTATCATTTTTACTCATTTCCCGTTCCTCCGTATTTATACTTGTGGTCAATGCAGCCTTTCCCCCGCTCAGGCGGCGGATTATTTTTTCCTGATCTTGTTCAGCTTACGGTTGATATCCAGAATCTCGTCCGCGGTCAGAGGCTCCAGGCCCGCGGTGCCCAGCATGTTCAGCATCCTCTTGACGCTGAAACCGCTCATCATCTTCACCATGCCCTCGTTCATGGAAAATCCGGCCGGGCCTCCCTCCTGCTCCTTGCCGCCGGACTTCTTTTTCTTCATCAACAAGCCCCCCAGCTCCAGCAGGAACAGCTTGCCTTTGGCGGTGGCCATAATGTCTCCCATCTTGTCATTGATGGAAAAAAAGCCCTCCGGCGCGGTAATGTCAAACCAGTTGATCACATCGCCGGTCTCTTTCATGCGGTATTCCTCGTTGAAGGTATCCACCTTGCGGATGCGGCTTTCATCCCGGCACTCTCCCGCCAGAGCCGTCAGCGCCGACTCTCCCCGGTTGGGCACGTCAAAGTAGAAGAAATGATCCGGCGATGCCTTTTTGCCCAGACTTTCCCCGTTTACCAGCAATTCCACCTCGGGCTGGTTGGAGTAGACCGTGACTTTTGTGACATCCTCCACCCGGTCCACATAGCGTTTGCCGCAGATATGGACAAAGGGCTCCTGGGACAGCCACGCCTTGTAGGCATAGAAAGCGTCCTTCTTATATTTTCTGTCAAAGGTCACAAGGCCCTTGTGGTTCATACCGTCCTCGCCTCCCTCCGCTCTGGCGTCGGCGGCGAAGTCAAACATATTCCACACATGGGTCGCCCAGATAAAGGGCCTGGTAAACAATTGTCTGATCAGCTCCTCATGGTAATAAGCCTGATATTCCTCGGTGTAATCCCCCTGCTCCGGACTGGAGGTATGCCAGTTCAGCGCCTCACAGCCGTACTCGCTCATGCCCACGGCCCTGTGAGGGTATTTCGCGTGGAAATTGTCAAAGAACGCCCCGTTCATGGAGGTGTCCCCGCCGTACCAGCCAAAGTAGTGATTGTAGGAGATCACATCCGGTATGGTCAGGTATTCCTCGTCGATGCCGCACATGGACACCACGGCCACAGTGGTGAGCCTGGTGCCGTCCAGTTCATGGCAGAGCTCGTTCAGGACCCGGTGATTCTCCAGCAGATCGGGGTTTGACGCACCATTCATCGTGATCTCATTGGAAAGTCCCCACACTACGATGCTGGGATGGTTGTAATTCTGGATCACCAGCTCTGTCATCTGGGAGACCGTGTTCTCCCGCCCCTTTTCCATGTGCTGGGAAATATAGGGAATCTCCGCCCAGACCACTAGGCCCCTCTCGTCGCACAGGTCATAAAAATACTGGTCGTGCTGATAATGGGCCAGCCGGATAGTGTTGGCCCCCATCTCGCAGATCAGGTCCATATCCTCCTCATGATCCGCCCTGGACAGGGCGTTGCCCTTCTTCGGACGGTCCTGATGACGGGACACCCCCCGCAGAGGATAACACTCTCCGTTCAATATAAAGCCCTTCTCCGGATCGATGGCAAAGCTGCGGCATCCGAAGCGCACTTCTCTCTCGTCCAGCTGCCTCTCCCCGTCGGCCAACACTGCCCTTAATGTATACAGGTGCGGGTCCCTGCGTCCGTTCCACAGACGGACATTTTCGATTTTCAATTCCGCCGCCGGAGCCGACGCCCGGGTATGGGCCTCCGCCACCTTTTCCTCCCCGTCCCACACGGTAAAGAGCAGGCTTTCCTCTCCCGTGGTTCCGCAAAGCCAGGCCTCCGCCGAAACGCGGGCATCCTTTCCCTCCACCACAGGGGTCACCGCCACGCCGGGCCCTCCGAAATAGTCCAGATCAAACCGGGCCCTGTTTACATACAGAAGAGACACATTCCTGTAGATTCCACCGTAAAAGGTAAAATCCGCCATCTGAGGATAGACATGGTCGTTCGGCGCGTTGTCCACCTGTACGCATATTTCATTTTCCTCTTGCAGGGCCTCTGTGATATTGCATCTCCATGTGGAATAACCGCCGTCATGGTGGGCCAGCAGCTGTCCGTTCACATACAGGTCCGCGGAGGAATTCACACCCTCAAACTCCAGATAGACTTCCTGGCCCTCCTCATTTTGCTTTCGCAATGTCTTTCTGTAGCAGCAGGCGCCCCGGTAATAGTCGTTCCCTCCATCCTGGCCGTCCGTGCCGTTCCAGGTGTGAGGCAGGTCCACCTGTTCCCAGTTCCCGCTCCGGCCCCCGTCCTTTTCGTCGCCCATGGCAGCTTTACGGAACTGCCATCCTTCATTCCAATTCATTTTTTTCATCGCTGCACCTCTCCGCGCATCGCGCTGCGCTCTCCGCCAGACAGATTCCCTGTCTGATTCCGGCCCTGTTGACCGATTGTGGCCGTCCGTTTCATTATTCGCACAAGCCATGGGTTGTATACGCGTTTTTATTCATCCCACGCCCTGATTATAGCAGTGAATTTGCTTTTATACTTGCACGATTCCCATTGAATCCATACAATTTTTGTGTTATCTTTAAATCAGAACAAAAAAAAGAGGTACTTATGCTTCCGTCAAAAGAAATCCGGGACGCTTTCCCATTTATTCAGAAAATACTTACCTCCGCTTTTCGCGCGGATGTGATCTATTTCTCCTATCCCTACGAAAATATTCGCAAAATAGACTGGGGATTTCGTGAAATGGTGTGGGAAAATGTGGATTTCACGCCGGATTTCGCCTCCTCCATCGCGTCCTCCGGCAAAATGCAAATGTTCGTAATCAAGAGCAATCTGGGCTTCTACAATATCATCGCCTTTGTCTCTCTGGGGGAACATCCGGATTTCATCTCCGTGGGACCGGTGCGGGACAAAGACTTCTATCATGCCGACAGTGTCCAGCTTCGCAAAAACCATTCCATGCGGGATGTGACCCAGGAGACCCTGCGGCGTTTTTATCAGATGCTGCCCCTGGCCAATATCGCGGACCTGACAGCCACTTTTCGCTGCCTGTTGGAAGAATATCTGCCCGAATACAGAGATGTGACCCCGGAATATGTTCATTTCTCCTCTCAGGAGCATGCCCTGGTCCCCGACCAGGACAAAATGCGGGATTTCAGCTATGAGGTGGCACAGCGTCTGCAAAAGCTGCTGGGAACCTTCTCGGAGGCGCTTACCGCCGGCAATACCGCTCTGGTCTACCAACAGAAAAAAGCCCTGCTGGACTATTTCAAACCCATGGTAAAAAACAACATCGGCACCGCCAGAAGCTATCTGACTTTCCTGAACTCTCTGTGCTGCGGCAAACTTCTGGAGACCCAGGTGCATCCCTACCGCACACTACAGCTCTTCACCACTTTCCACACCAGAATCGCCGGGCTGCACGATCCCGAGCAGGCATGGACGCTTCCCTATGAGATTGCCCGGAAATATTGCCTGTTGGCCAAAAACTATAACATGACCGAGTATTCCGGCCTGGTGCGCAATATACTCAACTACGTGACCCTGCATATGGGGGAAGAATTATCCCTGTCGGTGATCTCCGGATATCTGGGGAAGAATCCCTCCTATGTTTCGGGACATTTTCAGAAGGAGATGGGAGAAAGCCTGACGGCGTATATTCACAGAGAGAGAATACAGGCTTCCATCCGCCTGTTCAACACCACGGACTGCTCCGTGGCCGAAGCCGCAGGCAGCGTCGGCATCCATGATCTGGGATATTTTACAAGGCTGTTCCGCAAACAGGTGGGCTGCACACCAAGCCAGTATAAAAAGATGGTCCGGTAGACGGGCGTGTCCGGGAATCCGGTCAATCGGAATCAAAAGGAAAGGATTTGTGTATGTGTAAGAGAGCTGTATGGAAATTATTCCTATTTGTATGGGCGCTTTGCCTTGTGGGGTGCGGCCGGGAGGAAGAAGAGCCGGAGATACTCACAAGTGTGGGAACCGCCGCCACAGAAGCGGACCAACTGTATATAAACGAGTGCATCCCCCTGCTGTTCGATGATCCCGCTGCGGAGGGGCAGAAGAGGTCCTGTCTGTATGACACTTACGGAAGCACACTCTATATTCTGTGGATTTGCGGCGGGGAAGAGGATGCTGCGGAGACGCTGTCCCTGTACGCCTTTGACGGGGAGACAGGAGAAACCGTTCAGCTGCCCTTTGCCCTGCGGATTCCCGACCGGGAGAATTATTCCATAAAGTCCATGGATGTGCGGGAAGGAGAACAATTATCCTTTCGCGTCCGGGACGGCAGAGATGATATTCTGGTCATAACGGATCTGGAGGGAACCGTCTTGTCCCTCCAGGAGCCTTTTCCCGATCCGGATGAATATCCCTGGAACGCGGACGAGCTTCACAGGTTTGCATACAGAGCATATGACAACGGGGATCATTCCGTCATTCTCAGCCGCTGCATGGAACAGGAAAATTTGACGCGGCTCTTTCTGTATGATCCGGATACTTCGGAGGAAAAACCCCTGACGGTACTGGACGGGGAGCTGGTCCGTTCTCTGTGCTCAGACGGCGCGGATGCCCTGTTCTACACTACCGTGGAAACCTTAAGCAGATGGAACAGAACGGACAATACACATACCGGACTACTCAATCTGCATGAGAACGGGATCAGCGCCTCTCCCTCCTCCAACAACCTGTTCATGAATTCCAGGGGAGAGCTTATGATCTGCGAGCTGGAAGGAGAGCTTCCCTACGTCTTTGTACTGTCCGGAGAAAAGCGCCAGGCAGAAGACGAAATCCGGATATCCATTCTCTCGCGCACAGGAGCAGGCGCTCTGGACAGGCCGGTTCAGATGTTCTCCCGTTCTTATCCGGAATCTGCATTTGTGCTGGAAAGCTACTCGGGCCAGGCGGAGCGGGAGGCTCTTCATGACCGTGTTTTTGTGGAAATGGCGGCAGGCAGAGGGCCGGACCTGCTGTGGGTAAGCCGGGAGGACATGTATATCCTCCGTCAGAAAGGACTTTTGATGGATCTGTCCGGGCTGATTCCGGAAGATACAAAGCAGCTGCTGCTGCCCTGTGTAATCCGGTCAGGAACGATAGACGGCCAGCTGACAGGGATGAAACTTTACTCCTCCTATCAGACGCTCTTTGTCTCCGACGCGCTCTGGGAAAAGGATTCCTGGACTGTGTCCGACATGCTGGAGCTGATTCAGTCGAGAGAGGATTGGGACAGCACTTTCAGCTATTGTTATTGGGACTCCCCCCTGTTTTATACGCCATATGAACTTCTCAGCGAGGTTATGCTGACGGATCTGGAACATTCGGAATTTCTGGATCTGGACGAGAAAACCTGTAACTTTGCCAGTGCGGAATTTATCCGGCTGCTGGAAGCATGCAAAAAATACGGTCAGACAGAGCAGCCGCAGCAGGATATGAACGAATGGTACGAACAGCTCCGGGAAGGAAACAGCATTGCGCATATGGGAGATCTGGCGGACGGCCTGGCTTCCTATTCAACTGACAGAAATGTCTATGAGGGGAGCGCGCATATTGTAGGCTATCCGGCCAGGGACGGCAGTAAAAATTATATTTCCTCAAATAATCCATACCTGGTTGTAAATGCGAAATCCGCGCATATACAGGAGATAAAGGAATTGCTTGCCTACCTTTTAAGCTATGAATGTCAATTTGAGGAGAGTCATTCCAGCGTCAGAAAAGACGTCATAAGAGACAGTGTGGTGTATTCTGAATTTGACGCGGCAGCAAGGCTGAAGGTGTCGGCCTCGAAGGATGTCTATATGCAGCTGGACACAAAGCCCGACGGGTCCAGCTGGCTGGAGGAATATCTTGCGTTTTTGGATACCTGCGAGCCGAAACCGGACTGGAATTACACGCAGATCGGGAAGATATTGTCAGAGGAAACAGCCCCTTACTTCGCGGGTGACAAGAGTGCGGAGGAAGCGGCCCGAATTATCCAGAGCAGAATAAAGCTGTATCTGGAGGAATCCTCCTGATACAGCCATTATCGCGCGATGATATTACCTACCGGCCAAACAACGTGCCGATCAGGCCCCGGCCCAGTGCGGCACCCACATTTCCTCCCAGCTTCTTGCCAAAGGACCCGCCCACCGTCTTGCCGATGGTGTTGCCCAGCTCCCGTCCCACGGTACCGGCGGCGCTGTTGGCCACGCTCTTGGCGGCGGATTTGACCGCCCTCTGTCCCGCGGCCTGTCTGCGTTCCTCCTCCTTCCGGGCGGCGGCCTCTTCCTTCTGCCGGGCCTTCTCGACGGCGGCCTCCTCCTTCAGTCTCTGTTTTTCCTCCGCCGCGGCCTGCCTGGCCTTTTCGGCAGCTTCCGCGTTGGCGATGTGCAGACGCTCCAGGAACTCGTAGGCGGAGTCCCGGTCAAAGTAATCGTTATATTTGGTGTACAGAATATTGTTTTTGATCTGTCTCTCTCTCTCGGCGTCATCCAGCGCTCCCATCTGACTCTGCGGCGGCAGGATATCACACTTTTTTACCACCGTGGGCACTCCGGACTCATCCAGGACGCTCACCAGCGCTTCTCCGATTCCCAGATTGATCAGCGCGTCATAGGTATCAAAATCAGGATTCACCCGGAAAGACTGGGCGGCGGCTTTGGCGCCTCTCTGCTCAGAGGGCGTGTAGGCGTGCAGAGCGTGCTGCACCTTGTTGCCCAGCTGGGCCAGCACACCGTCGGGAATATCCTTGGGACTCTGGGTAATAAAATATATGCCCACTCCCTTGGAACGAATCAGCTTTACCACCTGCTCAATTTTGGTCAGCAGCATCTTGGAGGCATTGCTAAAGAGCAAATGCGCCTCGTCAAAGAAAAATACCATCTTGGGAGCGTCCAGATCCCCGGCCTCCGGCAGGAGTTCAAACAGTTCTGACAGCATCCACAGCAGGAATGTGGCATACATGGTGGGTTTGTTCACCAGAGTCTGGCAGTCCAGAATCTGAATCACGCCCTTGCCCTCCCGGTTACGGCAGAACCAATCGGAGATATTCAGAGCCGGTTCGCTGAAAAACAGCTCTCCCCCTTCGCTCTCCAGAGCGATGATGGCCCTGGTGATGGCTCCCAGGCTGGGTTTGGTGATATTGCCGTATTTCAGAGTCAGTTCCTTGGCATTCTCCCCCACATACTGGATCATGGATTTCAGATCCTTGGTGTCAATCAGCAGCAGTCCTTCGTCATCCGCAATCTTGAAAATAATGGTCAATATATCGCTCTGGGTATCGTTCAGATCCAGAATCCTGGAAAGCAAAAGCGGTCCCATCTCGGATATGGTTGTGCGCAGAGGCAGTCCCTTTTGCGCATATACATCCCAGTAAGTGACAGGAAAAGAGTCAAAGGCAAAGCCCTCCCCCTCCAGCCCCATAGCGTCAATACGCTTCTGCAAGCTCTCGGATATCACGCCGGGCCTGCACATCCCTGCCAGATCCCCCTTTACATCCGCCAGAAACACCGGGACACCGCAGTCACTGAAGGACTCGGCCAGCACCTTCAGGGTGATGGTTTTGCCGGTGCCGGTGGCTCCGGCGATCATTCCGTGGCGGTTGGCCATACGGGGATATATGTACACTTTCTCATCCCCGGACATGCCCAGCCAGATCTTATTGTCCTGATACATATGCATCCTCCTCCAAAGTATGATTTGATACGCCTCATCGGAACACCTGTTCCGTGCTCTTTGCGCCGCATTTGATTACAGGAAGATGCATTTACTTCCTGTATTATATTTACTTTAACATTAATGGGAGGAATGCGCAAGGAAATTTATGTTCCTCTCCGCCGCGGGCAGGCGGGGCCGCGGACTATTTTTCCACCGTATACCTGACCTGCTGCATACGCTGATCCAGCTGGGCGCTGATCTCCGCGCACTGAAATAATTCTCCGGCGGTGGCCTGCTGCAGGGATTCGGGCAGGTCCTTCTTGTAGCGCAGACGGTGCTCCAGGTTGGCCCAGAATTCCATGGCTATAGTGCGCAGCTGGACTTCCACCTTCATATTGCGCTTTTCGCTCTGGAGAAAGATGGGCACTTCCACAATCAGATGCAGGCTGCGGTAGCCGTTTTCCTTGGGATTTTTAATGTAGTCCTTACACTCGATCAAGGTGATATCGTCCTGACTGGTCAGACAGTCCGCCAGCATATAGATGTCGTCGATAAAGGAACAGATCACCCGGATGCCGGCCACATCGCTCAGATTTTCCTCGATGGAGGACAGAGTCATGGGGGATAAGCCTTTCCTGGCCATCTTCTGGCGTATGCTGTTGGGCGATTTGATTCTGGTTTTGATGTTCTCAATGGGGTTGCGTTCATGCTGTAGGGAAAATTGGTCATTCAGGACTCTGAACTTCGTCTCCACTTCCATAATGGCGCAGCGGTAACGGCTCATCAATTCCTGCCAGGCCGCAAACATGTTCTCCACCGTGGTGATGGAATCGGATGTGATCAGATCCTTTATCAACCGGTTAAAATCTGTTTCCATCGCAATGGTATCTTGTTCCATAAGGAAATTCCTCCTGATCAGAGAACAGCGGATTCCCAGGTGTACCATAAGGAATCTTTTTCTCTTGTCTGCTGTTAAGGTTCTGTTCATATTATAACGCATTTTTTTTGAGAAAGTATTAAAATTGTATAGTATTCCTGTTAATTTCTATTAATTTTCAGGCCGTAGCGGGCGAATGTTCTCAGAAACCGGTTCAGTGTTATAAGTCGCCGCCTGAAAGTCGAAAGGAAACCATGAAATATTGAGAATTGTCAAAAAAAACAAATTCGCTTATAATGGTATTGACAAAAGAGGATTGCGCCGGAGCGTGTCTGAGGAAGAAGGGATCTGTCTATGGAAGAGTCTGTCAAAAAGAAAAGAAAACATTGGATATGCAGGATTTTGGGTATCTTGCTGCTTTTACTCCTGACGGCGGCTGTCATAATGGCGCTTTGGCTGGTGCCAAAAGCCCTCCGCCTTCGGAGGGCGCTGACCTCGCAAAGCTGCGCGGTCAATGCGGAGATGTCGCTGAACCCCCGGGCGCTGAGCGCGGACTGGCAGAAATTATTGCGAAGCCTTTCTCTGCTGACCGGACTGGATGAGGCGGAGTGGAAGAATCTGAAACTACAGGGGGGATATGACGCCGGTACACTGGAACTGACTGTGTACACAGGAGAGAAGGTGACGCCGCTTTCACGTCTGTACCTGACACCGGAATGCCAGGCCCTGGATCTGCATATGGTTTACGACAGGACATATGATCATCTGACAGAACATGTGGAACTGTTGTCTCATGTGCTGCCCCAGTGGGGTCTGGGGGACTATGTGGCATTGCAGCAGCTGGAGTACGCCTTCGGGCTGGACTCATTGACGTCTGACCGGATTTCAGACCTCCAAGGTACGGCGGAGCGGTTTCAGTCCCGATTGTCCCTGCCCACGCTCTGTGGGGCCGTACTTGCCGCGGATCAGTGGGACAGTAAGTCGCGCGCGCTGGTCTATCACATCAGCGACACAGACTGGAGGCTGGAGGCAGCACGGCGGCTGGCGGAAAAAACGGGCCACTCCCCGCAGACGGCTTTCGGGCAGTGGCCGGAAGGCATGACATTGGACTTGGTGATCTATCTGGGAGAGCCCCAGGTGCGGATGGAGATTACGGGAGATCTGCCCGGAATAAAACAGCTCTCGGACTGGTCCGCGGAATTGGTATGGGAGGACTATGTTTCCGGCAGCGGTGAAATCTCTCTGGTAGATCAGCAGATGATAAACGGTTTCGCGGATCTGATAAAGCTGCTGGAAGCCCTGATTGACCGATAAAAGGCGGATTCGGGTAAGTTCTAGGGCATCCTGATCCGTGAGCCTCCCTCCGTCTCCCATCCCCGGATCAGGCATGCCGCCTCCAGATATGCCTCTCTCCTGCCATTTTGCAGGTATTCTGAAAGCTCCTCCTCCATGGAGAGCCAGATCTGCGAAAGCTGCGGATGAAACAGACTTCCCGCTCCCGCTCTGACATGCTCCATCGCTTCCCCGGGTGTATAGATGGGCATGGTGTCATGGGTGGCCTGCTCCGTCACGCGGCTGACGTAGGCTGCGATGGAAACCATATCCGTAACAATCTGCACCGGATTTTCCGAGCGATCATAGTCTGCCGGATAGCCGCCGCCACAGTCATAATACACATGATGCCCGCCTGCGATGGGCGCAAAGGGCCGGGTGGAATCACAGCGCTCCAATATCCTGACGCCTGCCGCCACATGGTGTTTATACATGGCGGATTCCTCGTCCATCCAGTTCCGGGCGGACATCAGGAGCATCCTGTACAGGCACAGTGCGCCCGCGTCGTGAAGCATGCCGCCGTCCCAGGCAAATTGCAGCAATTCCTCCCGTCGTTCTCTCACGTCCCCGGCGTCAGCACAGCACAAGGTTCCCACCAGGAGTCCGGGGACCAGCTCGATCACCTTCTCCATCAGCATCCGGGTCATATGGGCCGTCATCCTGCTGAACACGTAGGCATCCGGATTGCGGCAGGCGATCAGTCTGGTGATGATATCCTTCTGCTGCATCTCTCCGGGATACTCCACAAATCCCTGCAGAAAGTTCAGAAGATAGCGCATCAGCTGATCGTTGAGCTGATTGTTGGGAACCCTGTGTACATAATCCGCCACGTTGCGGTTCATATGGCACATAATATCTTTTTTCCCGTCCCTGTACTCCGGACAGCGCTCCAGGTAGTGCCCATAGAGGGCGGGCAGAAAGATATTGCCATACATGCCCTCGCTGGAAAAGTCATCCCTGCCGCAATCCAAATAATACTTTTCCAGCTGTGTAAGCAGATAGGAAAGCGGCTGCAAGCCGCAGTAATACTGGCTTTCCTGATATATCACCTGCCATCGCAGACCGGGAGATGTGCCTTTCTTCCGGCAGATCTCCATCTGCCGCTCCCACACATACTCCGCCGACTCCATCACCTCCCGGATCAGCTGCCCGTCCGAGTCGCCGCGGCGCAGAAGCCCCATGGCCACAGAGCGCTCCTGATGGCTCTTGTACAGATAGGTATCCCAGGGAAGGGAAGGCGTCTTGGCCCGGTACACCGGGTCCTGCAGAATCTGTATGGAACGTCTCACCGCTTTCAGTTTTTTCTCTCCCTCGGTAAAGATGTTGTACGACAGAGCCAGATTTCCCATGGAACGGTGAATATACCCCCGGGTCTCCGGGTCTTCGATCTCATCATATATCCTGATAAAGGATGCCGCCTCCCCAAAGAGCATGCCCATCTTCCAGCTGTAGAGCCTCTCTCCCGTGGAATCCATGTTATCCTGGAGATAGAAAAGAGCCAGCGCCGTATGGTACAGCTCCTGTATCAGCATATCCCTCTTTTCCCAGTGTCTGGCATAGGCAGTCAGGGCATAATGGATCATGTAATGCAGGTACAGGTCCAGATGCCGGACCCCCTCCGCCAGATGCGCCGCAAAGTCTTTCAGATGTCCGATCTCCTCCTCGCTCGCGGAGACAATGTCATCCAGCACAACAAAAAGATTTGCCCGCAGCAGTTCGGTATTCTCCCGGATAATCCCCCGGATGCAGGCCGTCTTTTCCCTGTGGTCCTCCATAAAGGCATCCACATCCTCCCATCGTTCTCCCGAAAGATCGGACAGGGCCATCACTTTCCTGGCATTTTCAATGTACTGCTCCTGATAAGGTCTCATGCCTGCCCCCTTTCCAGGAACATACCCATGGTGGAAAACACCTGTTCAATATCCAAAGGCTTAGGCAGATGGGCGTTCATTCCGGCATCCATGGAATTTTTCACATCCTCCACAAAGGCGTTGGCCGTCATGGCTATGATGGGAACCACCTGGGAATCCTCCCTGTCCATGGCCCGGATGGCCCTGGTGGCATCCAGCCCGTTCATCACCGGCATCTGAATATCCATCAGAACCATATCGTAATAGAAGGGCTCCGACTCCCTGAATCTGTCCACCGCCTGCTGCCCGTCCTCGGCCATATCAATCCGGACCCCCGACATATGCAGAATCTCCTGCTCAATCTCCCGATTGATCTCATTGTCCTCCACCAGGAGCAGGCGCTTTTCGCTGAAATCCCACCGCATGCCGCCATCTTCCCGGTCTTTTTCGCGCCTCCCCTCCTCCGTGAACGCGTAGAGCGCCGCCGACAGCCTGCTCAGAAACAGAGGCAGCGGTATAAAATCATCCACGCCGGAACGGGTATAAAGGTACTCGATCTGGCTCCAGTCACACTCGGAGAGCAGCAAAATCGGAAAGTTTACCCCCATGCGCCTGCGCACGTCCGGCAGAAGCTGCATGATATCCGCTCCGGGCACCCTGTCCGTGGTCAAAAACGCATAGTACTCCACATCCTCCAGCATGGCTTCGTTCAGAAAGGTGACCACATCCATAGCGTCCAGAGCCAGATCTCCCTCCATGCCCAGCTTTGCCAGCATCTCCAGGATCTGTTCTCCCAGCCCGTCGTCCGGAGCCAGAACCAGTACCCTCCTGCCTTCCAGCGCGGCCCCGTCCTGCGGACTGTCCACCGCGTCAAAGGGGATTTTCAGGGTAAAACAGGTGCCCTTCCCCGGCGCGCTCTCTACCTGTATGGTTCCGCTCATCAATTCCACCAGATTTTTAGTGATCGCCATACCCAGGCCGGTCCCCTGAATCTTGTTGGTAGTGGACTTCTCCTCCCTCTCAAAGGGAGTAAACAGTTTTTTCATAAACTCCGGACTCATGCCCATGCCGGTATCCCGCACCCGCAGCGTCATCAGCACCTGCCCCGGCCGATCCGTGTCCTCCACGGCCAGATAGAGATCCACCTGCCCCTGGGCCGGGGTGAACTTGATGGCGTTGGAGAGCAGATTAATGCAGACCTGCTTCCACCTGAGACCGTCCACCAGTATTCTCTCTCTGTCCACGGGGCCCAGCTCCAGGCAAAATCGCAGCTTGCCCGCATCCGCCTGGGGTCTTGCCACCACCATGACCTCATGCAGCAAATCCGCCAGATCCGTGGGCTTGGGCTGCAACAGAATCTTGCCGCTCTCGATTCTGGACATATCCAGAACCTCATTGAGCAGGGACATCATATGGCCGGAGGCAACCTTGATCTTGGTCAGGCATTCCTGGACCTTGCCGGGAAGGTCCTTCTGCATCAGGGCAATATCCGTCATACCGATAATGGCCCCCATGGGCGTCCGGATATCATGAGACATCTCCGACAGAAAACTGGTCTTGGCCTGGCTGGCCATCACGGCCTCATCCACAGCCCGCCTGTTGTCCTGGTAGTGGACGGTCACATCATGCAGCATACAGACCCTGTACGTATCCCAGAAAAAAATGACAAGCGAGTACACCTTTTTCCCTATATGGCAAAAAAGCGGCGCGCTCTCCGGCAGGGGAGCGCACAGCGCCTCTTGAATCATCTCCGGCTGCGGTGTGCCTTCAGGGCATATCTCAAGCGCCCTGTCATTGCTGTATACCAGATGACATACCTGATCCTTCCGGGCATAAATCATAACGGGATTTTCACAGTTTCCCCAGATATCCTGCAATCGTTCCTGTTCTATCATCGCGCGTCACTCCAATCCTGTCACTGACAGTATGAATCCGGCTCTTTCCTCCGGTTCCACCAACACTATAGTAACAATTTTTGGAGCGTTTGTCCAGCTGGTCAGAACCGGAGCGTGTCAAAAAAATATCCTAAAGCTCACAGCGTCTCCGCAGTGCTTCCCACTGTCTGTCCACCTCCGTCTGGAACCGGGCCAGAAGCTCCTCCCTGCCCGGCTTGAAGAGATGCTTAAACCGCTTCTGCGGGCGCAGAAAGTCCTCGATGGGGAGCTTCTTCTTAGGTATGTAGTTCAGCATCCATTTGCCGTCTATGACTTCATACAGCGGCCAGTAGCAGGTATCTACAGCCAGCCTGCAGATGGTCATCAGCTCGGAGGGGTCATATCCCCAGCCCCTGGGGCAGGGCGACATCACATTCAGGAACGCCGCTCCCGGCGTATAGATGGCGCGCTCCGCCTTGGTGTGGAGATCCTTGAAATTGCCGGTAAAAGTGGTCTGAGCCGCATAGGGAATGTGGTGCTCCGCCATGATGGCGGTCAGGTCCTTGCGCACCTGTATCTTGCCGTCACTGACTTTTCCCGCCGGTGTGGTGGTGGTATCCGCATACTGGGGAGTGGCGGAGGAGCGCTGGGTCCCCGTGTTCATATAGGCCCCGTTGTCATAGCACACATACACCATATCATGCCCCCGCTCCATGGCGCCGGAAAGGGACTGAAAACCGATATCATAGGTGCCGCCATCACCGCCAAAGGTGATGAACTTGAAAGTATCCTCTATTTTACCTTTCTTTTTCAGAACCCGGTAAGCGGTCTCCACCCCTGACAGGGTAGCCCCCGCGTTCTCAAAGGCATTGTGAATATAACTGTCCTCATAGGCCGTAAAGGGATACATGAAGCTGGATACCTCCAGGCATCCCGTGGCGTTGCCCACCACCGCCCTGTCCCCGGGACGCAGCGCGCGCAGTACCGCCCGCACCGTCACCGTGCCGCCGCACCCGGCGCACATTCTATGTCCGGGAGCCAGACGCTCCTCCCTGCTCATGACCTCTTTGAAATTATATGTATTTTCCATTGTTTCCTCCGATTAAGAGTTCCGCATGTCCCCTCACAGGGCCTTTCCAACGAAGCAATCTGCGGGCACTCCGGCGTCCCCAGATTCTCCGGGCCCTGGGCGGGATCATGCTGTTTTGAGTTCCGCATGTCCCCTCGCAGGGCCTTTCCAACGAAGCAATCTGCGGGCACTCCGGCGTCCCCAGATTCTCCGGGCCCTGGGCGGGCTCATGCTGCTTTGAGTTCCCGCTTATCATGACCGCGACCGAAGTCCGATATACTCATACATATCCGGAATCTCGCGGGTCACTGCAATCTCTTCCAGCCGCTCATAAACCCTCTCAAAATCCTGCACCGTGATATCTCTGCCGCCCAGGCCGTAGAAATAATTGACCACTTCTGCCCGGGACCCGGCGCTTTGCAGCGCCGCGCGGACCTCCGCGCCCAGAGGGCCGCCGGTGGCGGAAAACATCTCGCTGCGGTCCAGAATGGCAATCGCCCTGCGGTCTTTCAGCGCCCGGGCCAGTTCTTCCTCCGGGAAGGGACGGAACACCCGGATTTTGCACAGTCCCACTTTTTTGCCGGTGCTTTGGCGAATCCCATCCACCGCCGCCTTACAGGTACCGGCGGCGGAGCCGATGAGGACGATGACATACTCCGCGTCCTCCATGGCGTACTCCTCAAAGAAACCGTAATGTCTGCCGGTCATCTCCTCAAATTTCGCCGCCAGTTCCAGAATCACGGTTTTTGCGTTTATCATGGCCTCCCGCTGGGCCCGCTTGGTCTCCATATAGTAGTTGGACACCGCGTAGGGTCCCACAGCCATAGGTTCTCCGCTGTTGAGCAGAAAGTGCTCCGGATGGTATTCACCCACCAGCTCCCGGACCTTCTCGTCCTCCACCAGCAGAATATTCTCCACACCGTGGCTTGTGATAAAGCCGTCCTGACAGATCATCACCGGCAGATGCACCCGCGGGTCCTCCGCAATGGGAAATGCCTGTAGAAAATTGTCATACACCTCCTGGTTGGACTCCGCGTAAATCTGAATCCAGCCGCTGTCTCTGGCACCCATACTGTCGGAGTGATCCGCGTTGATATTGATGGGGCCGGTGAGCGCGCGGTTCACCAGCGCCAGCACTATGGGCAGCCTGTCCGACGCGGCCACATAGAGCTCTTCCCACATCAGGGCCATGCCGCAGGAGGATGTGGCTGTCAAAGCCCTGGCCCCGGCCGCGCTGGCTCCCAGAGTGGCGCTCATGGCGCTGTGCTCGCTTTCCACATGAATAAATTCAGTGTCTATGTCCCCATTGGCAATGTAGTTGGCCACGTACTGGGGGATCTCCGTGGAGGGCGTGATGGGAAAAGCAGGCATCACGTCCGGATTGATCTGCTTTATGGCATAGGCCACCGCCTCATTGCCGGATAGTCTTTCTCTGATTGCCATCTATCTGCCCTCCTTCATCGTGATCGCGCCGAAGGGACACACTTTGGCACAGATGCCGCAGCCCTTGCAGTGATCGTAGTCAAAATCTTCTCTTCTGCCATCCTTCACCGGAATGGAAGAATCCGGGCACACCGGGAAGCACAACAGACACTGCTTGCATTTTTCCTCGTCAAACACCGGCGTGGCGGTGCGCCACTCCCCCGTGCGGAAATGCCGGGATGTGGCCGGTTCGAATATCTTGTTCCCCTCCGTGATATCCTGCCAGGGGCTCTTTTCATTGATCTCTGTACTTTTCATATGAATCTCCTGCTATCCGTTTTGCATACACGTTTCCCCTGCCTGATCCCGCCAGAAAGAGTCTCCTCGTTTTCAGTGGCCGGATTTTCCGGCGCGTCCCGGGGATGTATGCCGTTTTCAGTTGCCTTTTGCCGCCGTGCCTCCATCCGGAAGCGGAGACGGATTATTTCAGCGCCTCGAAGGTAAGTTCCAGCGCTTTCATGTTGCCGTCTATGACTTCCGGCTTCTTGGCGAACTTGTGCTGGTAGGACGCTCTCATTTCCTGCAAAAATACCGCCGGCTCCATGACGCCGGACACCGCCACCACTGCGGCCAGCATAGGTGAATTGGGGAAGTATCTGCCCAGCGCCTTCACCGATATTTCTCTGGCGTCGATGACATACACCCTGCCCTCATAACCTCTCAGATGGGGAATGATCTCTTCTCTGGACTTCTGGCTGTTGACAATGACAGCCCCCAGGGGACTCAGCCCCTGTGTCACATCGATGGATTCCAGCAGACTGTCGTCTACCACTGCCACCAGGTCCGGCTCATAGATATTGGAGTGAATGGTGATGGGACTGTCGCTGAGCCTGTTGTAGGCAGTGATGGGCGCGCCCATACGCTCCGGACCGTACTCCGGGAAGCCCTGCACATATTTGCCTGTCTTGAACGCCACATCCGCCAGCAATAACGCCGCCGTCTTGGCTCCCTGGCCGCCCCGGCCATGCCATCTGATCTCGATTGTATCTCTCATAGTATCCTCTTTTCCGCGCAGGCCGGGTTACCCCGGCCCTTTGGCGTGTCTGAAAATCATTCCTGCCATCTGTACGCCCTGCGCCATAATCAGTCACAAAGTTTCCCGCTTCCCGGATTGTACCTTTATGCGGCATTGGACGGCGTTCCCCGCCCCTGCAAATCCGGCCTGCCAGGTAAAATGCCGGTATCCGGCCAGACAGCGCTCCGGCCCGGAACAGAAAACCAAAACAGCCCCCACCGTAAACGGCAGAAGCTGTAATCAATCCCATCCATTTACGACATACCAGCATATGCGTCCTCTGTCACGGGAGAAACCCGTCAGCATCTACTCACGCCGCCGCCGGCATTTTGGTGCTGCAACTCGGGAGGGATGTTCCATGTATCCTACTCGCGCCGCTTCTCAGCTTCCGCGGCTCTCTGTGACCTTTGGGATCTATGTACTGTCTCCGTCACTGTCTTTCTCAGTTGAATTTATTATAGTGTTGCGGTAAAGCGTTGTCAAGAAAATTTTGTCCCCTCATTTGCATTTCCTGCATTTCCCTCCCACCCGTTCTGTACTCTGTCCGGTTAGTAACGATACTTTACCGAAATCCCTCTTATTTTACACCCTGACCCAAACAGGTCCGGACCGGTCAAAACCAAAACGGAAATCCAGATGTATGCTCTTCCCGGGTGAATTATCAAAAATCTCCGTTTTCCCCTGGACGTATCCGGAATATCTTGTTCCAGACAGAGGCCGGGGTATATATAAAAAAATTACTTCCCAATACCCTGCCCAGAGTCCCTGGGGGCAGAAAAAACGATTTTTTCTCGCAGATCAGGGTATATACAGAAAAATTATGCATCAGTACCCCGCTGATCGCAAAAAAGTGGATATGGAGCGACAATTTTTCTGTATATACCCTGTTTAACCATACAAACTGAGCAAAAAGGGGACAATTTGCGAAACGGCGGGGTACTGACACACAATTTTTCTGTATATACCCTGCTGGACTAAATGATGATCAAAATATGAAGCCCTGCGCGGGGATGTCTGCGGCAAACCGCAACTGTACGCCCCGGGAAAATCGCTGCCGGATTTGGACAGCTTCAGCAGGTTCGGTCATGGACAATCAGGCGTAATGCCGAAAGTGCAGGACGCAGGATGCATGGATCAAATTGGCCAGGCTGTATGGAGTTATAGTCCAAAAGCCAGCCGAATAGAGTATTGGAGCGTGTCTGAAAAATCATTCCTGCCATCTGCACGCCCCACTCTGCGTAAGATTTGGGGCATATTCAGGTTACATAACCCGCTATGCGCCCTTCATTTGGCCCAAATCTCCCACAAATTGTGACGCACATCCGGCAGAAAGCATTTTTCAAACACGCTCTGAACTCCAGGTTGATTTTTCTGTTTTCTCCTTAACGCGGCATGTATTGTAAATCCTCCCTCTCCGGCTTACAATATAGGTACAGCGCTGAAACTTATCATACAAGGAGAGACAAGATGATTGATTTGGAAAAGACAGGAAAAAGAATTGCCCTTCTTCGCAGGGAGCGGGGGTTCACGGGAGAAGAGCTTGCGGAGCGGCTGCACGTGAGTCCGCAGGCCATATCCAAATGGGAGAATGCCCGATGTCTGCCTGAGACAGCCATTCTTCCCGCCCTGGCCGGAGCGCTGGAATGCAGCATTGACAGTCTGCTGCTGCCCAGAGAATTTTTTGTCCTGGAGGCGGTCTACACGGACGGCCAGACCCATATCCCCGTCACGCACTTTATAGATAATATGGTACGTGACAACGCGCTCAATATTTACGTAAATTCCGCGTTTACGGGAGCTTCCCTCGAAAGTGACCGTCTGAAAATGCTGATTGTGAAATATCAGACACCGGAGGGGATCTACTTTACCTATGCGCTGCAAAACGAAAATCTCCTTATAAACAAAGAAAGCATCGGGCATACGGCAGACAAACCGTTTCAGTTGATTGGTGCTTACTATGGGAACGGCAGGTCATATTCCTCCGTCCTGCAAAAGATGAACCACTACGAGTACTTCAAGTGGGACCGAATTGCGGTGAATCATGAGAATTTTCCCAGCAATACCGCCAGCGACGAGACAGAATATCTGACTTTGGTCTATCTGAATGCAGAGGGCATTCATGCCATCAGCTGCGCGGAGGATCATGTCCTCTGCTACGGGGATCATCGCACACGGCTGCTGCCGGAGGATCAATCCAGATGTGTCCTGAAGGATATCATCCCTCTGGCCTGGGGCGAGGGAATGGATTGCCCGTGGGCCGGCGCTCTTTACGCGGCGCTGCGATTCATGGGGGAGCCGTACACCTATCACCAGATCATGGGAATGAGCGGCGCGTGCTATCGGATCTGTTTTACCGATGTCTGGGACTACAGCTGCACGGACGCGCTTGTGGCCTTTGACTATGCCACGCCCTTTTTCAAGAACCTGGGGTATTCCTTCCGGGTGGCGGAACGGCTGGAAAAGCAGGACCGGCAGGCGGAACGGGCCGCCATCATGAAGGATATTCGGAACGGCAGACCGGTGCTGGCCATCAATCTGCGGGTGGCCCCCGAATGGGGCGTCATAACAGGATATACCGACAACGGCAGCCGCTTTTTGTGCCGGACTTATTTTGACAGGGAAGTCTTCGCGGCCCTGGAGCAGGAAGACAGTCAGAATCGGGAAGAACGGCGGATCGTCTTTGAGGAAAATGGGGGGTATCTGTACGGTGATTTCTGGCCTTTCCTCATAATGCATATCGGAGAAAAAGGGGCGGCGCCGTCACCGCTCAGCGCCTTGAAAACCTCGCTTGACACCCTGATCCGTTCTTTTCACGCCAAGGCACGCGACTGCTACCATCAGGGAAGAGAAGCCTATAAGGCCTGGATCAAGGGGCTGGAAAAAGAATCTGATTTCCTGATGGAAAACGACGAGGAAGCTGTCAGAAGACGCCTGGATGTAAATGACAATATGCTGTGTAATCTCATAGATGCCCGGAGCGCGGCGGCTGCCTGGCTGCATGAAAACATCCCCCTGCTCTCCGAAACAGGGATGGAATATCTGACAAAAATAGCGGATAACTGTCAGGTGATCTCCGATGCCACAGCCGCGTTTCGCCAGCTGGCAAACTATCTGCCCGCAGGCGATGCTGCGGATCACACCATCACATTTTCCGGCGTTTCCACACCTGAACTCCGTGCAAGGCAAGCGGGTATACTGGAGGACGCTCTGGCCCTGGATGAGGAAAATTGCCGTCTTGCGGAATGGATTCTGGCATTGCCGGAAATGCAGAATCCCGTTTAAAATACTCTGACAGGCAGCGGCCGGCCTTGCTTTCTCCGGCGCGTACAGCCAGGCCGGGCCTTATGCTTTCCCGGCATGTACAGTCCGGCCGGGCCGTACGCGCCGGGGAGGCATAAGGCCGCTTCCTGTTCTCCGTCTGTCATATTCCCACATTCCCGCTGCTTATTCCGGCTTCTGCCTCTTCCTGAAGGGGCAGCCAGTCCAGCACCTTCTTGATATAACGGTTCCAGAAGTCCCACTCGTGTCCGCCGGGACCCTCCTCGTAAGTCACATCCATGCCCGCCTGCCTCAGATAGTCCCTCATCTCACGGCCCGGTTCCAGCAGCGAGTCCCCGGTTCCGCAGGCCAGATACATCTTCGGCAGCTCCGCTCCCTGCTCTCTCAGCCTCTCCACCAGCCATTTGGGATTCATGTCACTGTCCTTTACTTTGCGCAGGTCTCCGAAGATGCTCTCCGCAAAGTCCCTCCGGTTGATGTCCACCGGTGTGTCGTTGGTCCTCTCCTCCAGGCCCTCCACCGGCATCGCGGCGGACAGACCCGCGATATAGCCAAAGGTTTCGTGGTATTTCAGGCCGTTGCGCATGGCTCCGTATCCCCCCATGGACAGGCCGGCAATAAAGGTGTCTTCCCGCCTGTGAGACAGGGGAAAGGCCTTTCTGGTCAGCTCCACCAGCTCTTTTCCGATAAATTCCCCATAGAGGTTCAGGCTTTCTCTCTGATCCACATAAAACATATTGTCCCCGGAGGGCATTACCACCGCCAGGTCCTTTTCCTCCGCCCACCGCTGGATATTGGTTCCCGACACCCAGTCCATATAGTTTCCGAAGATGCCATGCAGAAGATACAGCGTCTTGTAGGAGGTCGCCTCTCTGTGCGCCGTGCCCGGAAAGGCCAGCTTGTCCACCGGAAGAATAATATTTACCGGTACAGTTCTCATCAGTGACCGGGACATAAAATTTGCCTGTAACAGTGCCATGTTTTTCCTCCTTTTGGTTTCGTCTCCACTCCCTGCGGCAGACCGTCATGTACTGACCGCAGCCGCCCTCACATTTGCCAGAATTCCATATCATTATAGACGAAGTCGGCTTTTTTATGCTCGGAGAACTTTTCGGTGGGATAGCCCCGGGGAATCAATTCGATCTCCCTCGAATCCTCCGACCGCCCGTCAACGCCCTCTTTGTTTAACGTGCAGCGCGCGAAGCGGAAAGTGTTCTTTATCATATAATCTCTATAATGCTCTTTCGCGAACCCTGCTCCATTATAACCGGCGGAGGAATTCTCAAAAATCGGTTCTTCCGCTGCCAGAAGCTCCCGAAGGCGCGGAAGGGATACATATTCACCCTCTTTGTCTTTAAGATACAACCGCCATGTGGGGTCAAGCATGATCCGTTTCCCCGACGGCAAAAGGCAGTCCACTACCACATGACAGTCGTCAAAGGGGTCTTCGTATGGCATGCAGGTGATATGCCGCGCCTTTATTCCGTTCAGACGCAGGAGCGAAGCCAGGAGAATGGCCAGTCCCCTGCAGTTACTCTGGCTGTTGTTTTTTTCACAGAACTCTATGAGATCCGCGATCCTTCTTCCGGAGCCCAGTCCGCCGGAGCCGTTATGTCCGAAATGGTCGCAGACAAAATCCAGAAGCCGGAATACGATCTCATCCCGGGCGCTGTCCATGTCTTTTATGTACCCGGAATAATTATATTTCTCCAGAATCTTTGGGATCTCGCCCCCTAAGACATATTCGTCGCGATAACCCTGTTCCTCACTTCTGTCGTATCCGGTATATCGTTTCAAAATGTCGATTCTGGCTTCATCTGTGCCCGGTACATATTTTTCCGTCGGAATATATTTATAAGGCTCATCTTCGGGTACATCGCCAACTTTTTCATACTTCACGGGCGTTGTTTTGCCATGCTGGGTGTAAAAACCTTCCAGGCGGCCCTCCACATATTTTATCTGATAAACCATACGATAGTATTCGTCGTTGATCTCATAACACAGATACCCGTCTTTTTCATAGACACAGTTTGGTTCAAAATTATAATGGCCGCTTGATGTAAACGACATCTTCATTTTCAGCGGTGTCTCATCAAAAATATTGATGGTCTCCCCCATTTCTTCCTTATACCATTTTCCGATCAATCGCCTGTCCATCCAGTCTTCCCTTTCCTGTTCTGTCCGCCCTCTCAGAGCATGTCTGAAAAATACTCTCTGTCAGATGCGGGGATTTATGGAATCTTTGTGCCGAAGAGGAGCGCATGAAAGCCTGCGGTTCTGCTGTTCTCCGGCCTCTGAGCCATGTGATATTCCGGCGGCCGGATACAGCCGCAGCTACGCCTGCTTCCGTTCCGGCTTTGCGGCATCGATTCCCATATATTGCTTCTGCCAGCCGATTGTGTCTCCCAGCAGCATCATTTCAGCCAGTTCTCCCGCCATAACGTTGAATATCTCCAGTGGTATATCCCCCTGTCCCATGGCGTTCTCCACCCTCTCCTGCATTGCGCCGATCCTCTTTAGCATCCTGCGGTGATTGTCAAGATTGAATTTAAAAAGATTCTGCTGCTCCTTGGCGGCAAAATATGCGGCCCAGGCAGGCACAAGCAGGGCAAGCATGCTCAAAAAGCTGCTGAAAATTCCATCCCCATAGGATCTGAACGCGGCTGACAACGTGGATAGAAACTGCAGGCCTCCCTGTCCCAGCGCGATTCCAAAGCCTATATACGAGGCCAGCTTTCTCCATTTTTCAAGATGCCCCACAACGCCCTGATAGCGCCTGATGGAAAATTCATGGTACAGCCTCTGGTCTTCCAGCATTTCCCTGATATGCCGCAGAGCATAATGCATATGCTCCTGATCCAGGATCAGCTCCTTCGGCTCCGCCTCGTCGGCCAGATGCCTGACAGACATATGCAGCTGCCGGTTGCCGGCACACATCCTGCGCAGATCCAATTCCACACCATAGGGCATGAAGCAGATCAGAATCCGGAAAATCTCCGCCACATACCGGTTATTGATATATCCTTCCTGCCACCGGCGAATCCGCCCGCTCTTTGACAGGCGGTAAGCATAATAGTTCAGGCATCCGTAAACGAGGAGGCAGGCACCCGCAAGCGCTGAAGCCAGCGTACCTGCATTCGCGGCATACCCTGGCATAATCCTGGAGAAAAAACCTCCCAGCAGGCTTACGGAATAAGAGCCGGCTGCCAGAAATATAGCCGCCGCAAATGGCAATACGCTTTTCTGATAAGCCATGGCCCGGAATCTTCTGTTAAATTCTATGGCCGCCTCGTCATACCGGTTGAATATGTCCAGCAGCATCCGGCGGACCGCCTCACCCTCCGCGGCTGTGTTCTCCCTCTCAAGGCCCGTCCGCGCCAGCCGGTCCTGACCGCCCTTGCAGGTCTCCATGTCCGCATTGTACTTTTTCAGATATTTCGTGCTGCGCTCTTCCCAGAAAGCAAGCACCTTCCCCTTTTTCTGCCCGACAGTCTCCGGCTTAAGTTCTCTGTCCGGAAGAGGCTCACAAAATTTTTCCAGGTACAGGGGACTGTATTTTTTGTAATACGCCTCCCACAGGCAGTAAATCTGCCAGGTCTTACTGGAAATCCAGATGCAGGGAGTCTGCCGGTCATAGGCTATCCTCATAAGCTCCCACACGGCACCGGACATCTCGGCCGCATCCTCGTTCCAGATCAGGAGCAGGGCATCCGCCTTGTGGCAGATTGCCTCGCCCAGCAGGCTCCGCAGGGGAGTATCCATGTTGACCGTCTGCTGGCATTGCCCCGCGTAGGAGGCTCTGCCCCGCATGTTATAAGCGCACAGCGGGAACCCATGCGCCTCGTTCCATTTATTCCAGGCCCCTCCCGTGTACGCGGGACTCACAATCATCTGGAGAGCGGCATCCGCGCGGCGCTTCCCGAAGTATCCGCTGACCTGTCCGATGAGCAGGTCTATCTGACCGAATATGTGCCGGTCATCCGGCAGTTCCCCCGCCAGGGCAATTCTGAGCCTCATGGCCTGTCTCTTTTCTCGATGCTGTAGCCCATCCAGAGCAGCATCTTGATGGTCTGGATGGCTGTCGCCCGGTCCATGTCCTTCTCCAGCTCCGGCAGCTCCTCATATTCCAGCATACAGGGATGTCTTAATCTTCCCTCGTCAAAATGCTCGCCGTATTCCCAGCCCTTTTGCTTTCGCTGCAACGCCCAGGTATCATGAATGTTTTTGGCGATTCTCTCCAGATCCCTCTCCAGATCCTCGCTCAGTCTCACATCTGTGAGATCAACAGGGTGCGGTATGTACTCCATGGATTCTCCCTCCTCGCTTGCGTAATATATGTGGTCCTGTTTCCTGTGTGCCGCATCAATCAGTGTCTGATGTTCCCGTCTCATCATTCCGGCTCAGACGGGGACAATTATAAAACATATCCTCCGTATCCGTCTCCCCGCCTGTTTCAAGGCCGCTCAGATCAAGTGTCTCCAGACTTGTGCAGCTTCGGAACATGCCGCGCATTGTCGTGACCTTCCCCGTATCCAGACTGCTCAAGTCAAGCTCCGTCAGACTGCTGCAGCCCTGAAACATATATTCCATGTTTGTCACATTCTCCGTGTTCAATCCGCTCATATTGACTTTCCGCAATGCCGTACAGTTATTGAAGACAGAGGCCATATTCTCCACCCGCTCGGTGCGCAGACCGCTCAGATCCACACTTTCCAGGCTTTTGCATGACTGGAACATACATCTCATGGTGATGACATTTCCCATATCCAGCCCATCCAGCCTGACCGTTTCCAGCGCGTTACATAAATTGAACAGGAACTCCACGTTCTCCACATTGGCCATATCGAACCCGCTTATATCCATTTCTTTCAGGTTCTCACATGCGCCGAACATATTCCACATACTTTTCACCTTCCCGGTGTCAAAAGCGCTCAAGTCCAATTCCCTCAGACTTCTGCACTCCGTAAACATTCCTGCCATGCTGACCACGTCTTCCGTGTTAAAATCACTCAGGTCAAGGCCTGTAAGGCTGGTGCACCGGTCAAACATCCGCTCCATGCTGACAGCGCCATCCGTATAGAAGCAATGATTGAAATGGATCTCTTCCAGGTTTTTGTAATTGGCAAACAGTGCCTCGCAGGAGCTTGCCACGATCTGCCCCCGGGACGCTATATACAGATCAAACCCCGGTGTGGCCTCCCTGGTCAGCCCACCAGGTTCGGCCCATGCCTTTATAAAACCATTCTGCTCCGCGGATACATCCGCCGCCTCCGCCGGAACACTGTCCATTTGGTCCAGAAAGGTGACCGTCACGACAGAGGAACGCTGAAGCCCTTCTATTCCCAATACATTTCCGGCAAAATCAGTTATTTCCCCAGGGTCCGCCATGAGAAGATTGCGATAAACCGCTTCCGGCCGGGGCGTGGGCTCTTCCTGCTCCGGCACGTCTGCCGCGGCCCCTGTCTCCTGCGCCATAAATCCCTCAGAGCCCTCAGCCGTGGCCGCAGCAGACGGCTCCCGGGGCTCGCCGTCATCCCCCCTCCCTCCGGGTGCCTTTGGCCACACCAAAATGACAATCGCCGCCATTATGGCCAGCGCGGCGCAGCCTGCAAAAAAGAACCCCCGCCTTCTTCTCCCCGTCGGCCTGGACAGTAAAAAGGTCTGAAGTTTGTCAATAAATGCATCAAAGAAGTCGTAGTTGGATTGAAGACCGTTCTTATAGCGGACAGCCTCCATGGAAGGAGGCAATTCTGCCGGAAACTCAAAGCCTCTGAGCATAATGGGAACAATGTTCAGGCCCTTTTCCAGGGCATGCTCAATCTCCAGCCTGACCCAGTCGTTTTCGTTTTCACATCTGGCCAACGCGTTCGGAGACAGGATCAGCACAAAATCCCTGCACTCATCTATGACGGAATAGAGCGCCTTGTTAAAGTCACCCGAGCGCAGGGATTCCACATCAAAAAAAACCTGATATCCCCTGCGGGCCAGCGTGTCAAACAGTGTTTTGGCCGTTGCCTCGCCCCCGTCCCTGCGATAGGAGATAAACACATCATACTTTCTTTTCATCTTTACACCCATCTGTGCGCTGCGGCGCACACTCAAATCAATAGTTGAATACGCATTTTATTCAACCTTCCCGCGCTGTACCTCCGTACGCAGAAATGTTCCCGCCATATGCTGCGTAATCAGGTATCACGCGCCGGACGGCACGGAAAATCCAACCCATTGTGAGTATAAGTATAACCGATTTACAGCAGGATTACAATACATATTCCGGCCCTTTGGGCGACGGGAAAAGAAACCCGAAAAAAACATTGCTTAATAAGGGAAAAAAAGATATATTATAACTGTAGCGCCCGGACATGGACCCGGGAAGGCCGTGTTTTTTCCCGATGGATTGCGCCGGGCACAAAGATCTGTCTGAGAGGCTTTCCGTCCGGCAGGTGAAAAATATCGTCTGCCGCAGGGAACATAAGCCTGTTTCCAGAAAGGATGAGACTATGAACACCACCAAAATTATCGCTCTCTCCGGCAAGGGCGGCGTAGGCAAGACCTCCCTGGCCGCAGTAACCGTGAGAGCCCTGACGGAAAAGTATCCGGACAAAAAAATTCTAGCTATTGACGCGGACCCGGCGGTGGGACTGGCTACAGCCCTGGGGATTGATGTGTCCCTGACCATCGACGATATCCGCAGACAAGTGGTGGCCTCCGTGGAGAACGGGGATACCAGATCCGCCGTGGAACTGCTGGGGGAGGCAAAATACCATATTTATGACGCCATGGTGGAGACAGAGGATTTCAGCTTTATCGCCGTGGGACGCCCGGAGAGCGCGGGCTGCTACTGTAAAATCAATTCCTATTTAAAGGAAGTCATCGCGCTGGTGGCGGACAATTTCGACTATATCGTCATCGACGGAGAAGCGGGCATCGAGCAGATCAACCGCCGGGTCATGGAAAAAGTGACGCACCTGATCCTGGTGACGGATGCCAGCAAAAAGGGAACCCAGGTGATCCGGACCATCAAGTCTGTAGCCGACAATCTTGTCATGTACGAAAAGCTGGGTGTAATTGTAAACCGTCTGCCGGATGAGTCGGTCAGAAAATACCTGGAGCTGGGAGATCTGCCGGTGCTGGCCTACATCGGTCAGGACAGTGATCTGTGCGCTTTTGACATCACCGGACAGAACGTCTTTTTCATGGATTCGGATTCCGTGATGTCCCGGGGCGTACGCCAGGCGCTGGAGAAACTGGAAGTCTGAGACGGAGGTTTCGGACGTCCCAATACGGATTGGTGCTATATCATGGGAAAGCCCATGGTATGCGGATAGAGGGTAAAATGAAAGATTTAAAACAGATTTACAGACTGGAAGCTCTGCTTCAGGAGGCGCATAACGATCTGGTGCGGCAGGCCAGGGACAGAGGCGAAATTGCCATCGGCAGCACCTGCTCCCTGATCCCGGAACCGCTCATAAATCTGCCGGGCTGCTTTTCCGTGCGGCTGCGCGCGCCCAGAACCGGCTCTATGGAGATGGGCACCTACTACATGACCAGCATCATGTGCGAGGCCTGCCGGGCCATCCTGGAGCGGGCCATAGAGGGCGGCTACCAGTTTCTGGACTGTATGCTGACGCCGGACTCCTGCGCCCAGATGAACCGCTGTGTGGAAAACATTGAGCATCTGGGGCTTTGCGGCAGGGAGGGCTTTTTCGTCACCTACGCGGATGTACCCATGAAGTCCGACGAGACGGCCCTGCGGCACTATGTGCGGCAGATGCGCCAGTATGTGCTGGAGCCTTTGGAGAAACACTTTTCCATCGACACCTCCGACCGGGCGCTGCAGGAAGCCGTGGCCCTGCATAACCGCATCAGCGGGCTGCTCACGGAAATCGGAGATTTCCGCCGGGAGGAAAATCCCCGGATTACCGGTTATGAATTTGCCGTGCTCTGTCTGGCCACCTATTGCTGCCCCAAGGAGCCTCTGATCCCTGTTCTGGAGGAGACCCTGACGGAGCTGCGGGACCGCCTGCCGGACCAGCGCCCCCGCCACCGGGCAAGGGTGGTGCTGGCGGGCTCGGAAATTGACGATCCCGAGCTGATCCGGATGATCGAGGAGGCGGGGGCTTTGGTGGTGGCTGACCGCTTTTGTCTGGGTTCTTTCCCGGGCCGGGAGGAAATCCGGCTCCGGGAGGGCGAGGATACGCTCACCGGCATCTGTCGGCATTATATGGAAGGCGGGCAGTGCCCCCGGTTTATGAATACGGATAAAATCAAAGGGCGGCACGAATATATGGACAGCCTGGCCCGGCGCTTTCACGCGGACGGCATCATCTATCAGCAGATCAAATTCTGTGACTACTGGGGCTACGAACGGGCCTATGCCAGCCGCGTCATGCGGGAGGAGTACGGCTATCCCGTTCTCAGCATCGACCGGCCCTACGCGGCGGGCAACGCAGGGCAGCTTCGCACCAGAGTGCAGGCATTTGTGGAGAGCGTGGAAATCAAGAAGCTGAAAAAGCGATAGCGGTATATAAGATAAGGAGATTACATATATGGGCAAAGCCATGGGAAGTGAGCCGCTGGGACGCTTTTACAGCGGGAAAAAAGCAAAAAGACGCCGTGAATGGCGGGGACTTAAGGATACCTGGTACGACTATGTACACTGGCTGGGCATCTGGAAGACCCTGATCGGATTTATGCTGCACATAAACAATCTGCGGGCCTTTTTCCGCTACCGCTGGATGGTAAACTATCTGGCCGTGCCTGACTTTTTTGACCGGCACACCGAGGGGCTTCGGGGCACCCAGCTGCGTATCACCCGCACCGCCCTGGAGCTGGTGGTGACGGACATGTGCAAGAGTATGGGTGTCATGTTCCGGGCGGACCCGGCGCTGGGCAACGATCAGGCGCTGAATCAGCGGCTGGTGGTCTTTGACGAAAATATGATGAGCGAAATCATGAACGGATTCCCCAACTTAAAGTGGGTGTCCGTGGAGGTTCCCGCGGTGTACACCTGCGCCATGATGGCCCAGGACAGCCTGTTCTACTATCTGGACAAAGCCCAGGAATACGGCATTCCCAATGATGTGTGTCCCATGCCTGCGGCGGAGTTCGGCGTTTCTCTGGAGGATGACTATCCCCGCATCGGCAGATGCGCCGTCCAGTGCAACACCACCTGCGACGGAAGTCTCATGGGCAACGGACTCATGGCGGCCCGGATGGGCATTCCCACGTTCCAGCTGGCAGTGCCCATCCGCCACGACGAGGATAGTGTGCAGCAGTACGCGGCGGAGGAAATCCGTAGCGCCATCGCCTTTATCGAGGAGCAGACCGGAGAAACCTTTGACTGGGACGCCTTTTTTGCCTCCATGAAGGACTTCAATCAGGAGACGGCCCATTTGCTGGAATGGTACGAGGTATCCCGTTCCCCCTATCCCCAGTTCACGGACAACAGCCTCTCCCTCTACCGCTACGCCGTATACATGGCGGCGGGAGGCCGGGAAAAGGAGTTTCTGCGGCGGGATCAGAAATTGACCGATCTGGTGATGAGGGGCTATGAGCGCCGGGAGCCCTGCGCCGTGCAGCTGCGCCACCGGGCCATCACCTGGGGTGTGCAGGCCGCCTACTACACGGCTTTTGCCGGGTGGCTCACCAACTGCTGGGGCATCGTGCCGCTGGTGGATATGCTGACCCTTTGCTCCACCCGGGAGGTAAACACCGAAGACCCCGAAAAAGCCATCTACGACCTGGCTTATCTCTACGAAAAAATGATTATGCGCAGCCGTTCCAACGGCGGCTATGAAGTGGGAGTGGCGGATCTGTGGCGCTACTGTGAGTATTTCCATGCGGATATGGTCATCATGTACGCCCATATGGGCTGCAAATCCATGTCCGGCTACCACGGTCTCTTTGAGGAGGAGGCCCGCAGACATGGCATTCACCTGGTCTGGGCCACCCACGGCCTCATGGACGCCCGGGGCGTGGGCCGCAGGGACATGCGCACGGAGGTGAACCGCTATATGCGCACCGTTCTGCGGGAGGAACCTCTGGACCCCAGCCTGGAGGATTTTGATGACGAGCGGGCCTGGTAACGTATCCGCACGGAATGCTATTACAAAAAAGGAGACGACTATGGAAAAAGGGCGTATTATCTTTTTAAACGGTGTCACCAGCTCCGGAAAAACATCCATTGTGGAAGCCCTGCAGGAGCGCGATGATATTTTCTTTTACGTGGTGGCCAATGACCTCTTTCAGGAGATGGTGGGGGATAAATACCTGCGGCAGAATTATTGGAAGTACCTCAGCGAGGTGATCATCCTGATGTATCACACCGCCAAACTCTACTCTGACATGGGCAAAAATGTTCTGATCGACGGCATTCTGGTGGAGCGGGAGGAGATCAGTCCCCACTACCGGCAGCTGACGGAGATTCTGGCGGATAATCCCTTGGACATCGTGGAAGTATACTGCCCCCTGGAAATCTGCCGCCAGCGAAATATCGACCGTGGAGACCGCTATGAATCTCAATCGGAGGAGCAATACGCGCAGATGGCAAAAGACATTGCCTACAGCGTAAAAGTTGACACCAGCGCGCATCCTCCGGCGCAGTGCGCGGACATGATTGTTCAGGCCCTGTTTCCCAACAAACAGGGCGGCTGACAAGAACGCATGGAAAGGGGACCGGCCATGGAATATGAAAAAGTCTATAGAATGAAACTGTCCAGGATTTACCCGCTTCTGGTACAGAAGGCGGAGAAGAAAAACCGCGCGAAGCAGGAGGTGGATCAGGTGATTTTCTGGCTCACCGGTTACGACCGGGAGGGCCTGGAAAGGCAGCTGCAAAGAGACGTGGATTATGGAACCTTCTTTGAGGAAGCCCCCTGTATGAATCCCTGCCGTCTACAGATCAAAGGGACCGTCTGCGGGATACGGGTGGAGGATATTCCGGAACCGCTGATGCAAAATATCCGGTATCTGGACAAGCTGGTAGACGAGCTGGCCAGGGGCTGGCCCATGGAACGCATTCTGCGCGGATAAGGAGCCATGATCCTATGGGAAAACAATCATCTGGAGGACAGATCTATGAAATATTTTGGCGGCTGTGATGCCGGAAGTACTTATACAAAATGTGTGATTCTTGACGAGACGGGCCGTATTGCCGCCCATATGACCACCCGCAGCCGGATCAATCCCGTGCTCAGCGCCCAGGCCGCGCTGGAGGAAACCGTAAAACAGGTTTCCGGGCTGGAGAGGACAGAGGACCTGGCCTATCTGGTGGGCACAGGATACGGCAGAAACAAGGTGCCCTTTGCGGACGAAAACATCTCGGAGATCAGTTGTCATGCCATGGGGGTCCATGTGGTCAATCCCGAAATCCGGGCTGTCATCGACATCGGCGGTCAGGACGTAAAAGGGATTGCCGTTGACCGGGACGGCACGGTACTGGATTTTGCCATGAACGACAAGTGCGCAGCCGGTACGGGACGTTTCTATGAGACCATGGCCCACGCCTTTGAGATGTCTCTGGAGGAATTTTCCGCTCTGTCCCTCTCGGCCAGAAACGTGATCCCTATCACGGCCCAGTGTACGGTCTTTGCCGAGAGCGAAGTCATCTCCCTGGTGGGCGAGGGCAAGCCCATGGAGGAAATCGCCGCCGGGATTCAGATGTCCGTGGCCAAGCGCTGCTTTGTCATGGCCAAGAAGGCCGGAGCCACGGACAGTCTGGCCCTGACCGGCGGCTGCGCCAAGAACGCGGGACTGAAGGATGCCATAGAGAAGGTGCTGAAAATCAAGGTCATTGACCTGGAGATTGACCCACAGCTTATGGGAGCCCTGGGCGCCGCGGAATACGGCAGGCAGCGCCTGCTGAATCGTGTCTGAAAAACATGAACAAGGAGACCATTGCATGATTGCTCTGAAAATATTGCTGATTTTACTGGCGGTCCTGTTTGTATTGTTCCTTCTGAGTCTGGTTATCTATTTTTACAATCTGGATATGAAGCTGGCCGCCGCCATGACACCGGTGATGAACCGATTTTATGACTGGCAGAAACGCAAACGGGAGGCAAAGAAAAAAGGAAACGGAGAAGCTCATTGATATGGAGATATACGACAACCTGATCGAAGAATGCATCCGCCTGATGAATCCATCCGAAATCCATTCTTTGCCTCTGGCCCACTGTCGGCCGCTTTGGGAGATGGAGGCCGAGCAGAAGCTGATCTTCCGGAGAGATATGGCTTATGAGCTGGGAGGCGGCGGACTGCCGGCAGTCAGCGCTCTGGCCTTCACCTCCCGGCCGGCCGATTCTGACAGGCTTCTGCTATACGGCCCGGATCTGCCCCGGATACAGGCGGATTCCCCCTATGCGCGGCTGACTGTTCTGCATGTGGATGACGGGCACTGGCAGGACGATCAGGAGGCATACCAATTTCTGCGGCGGATGGAACACACCAGATACCATGTGTATCCCCGGGGCTTTATGATGCGGATTTCCACCTCGGCGGACCGGGAACCCGTGCGGGTGAGTCGTCAGGCGCTGCAAAACGGACTGAATTTTGCCCGGGTGGGACAGCTTTTCCTGCAGGCCTACCACGAACATCCTCAGGTGCAGGCTGCAACGCTGTTGTTTGTCACCGCTCCTGATTTTCCCTATGAATTGCTGGCACAAAAGGCGGCCCGAATGGAAGCCGTCACAAATTCTCTGGACCAGATCTTCAACCGCCTGATCATGGATTGCCGAAGCTGTACCCTGAAACCAGTGTGCGACGAAGTGGAGGGGCTGCGGGAACTGCATTTTTCAAGGCGGCATTCCTGACTCAGAAAGCCGCCCCGGAGAATGTCTGCTACACGCGCTGGATTCCATATCTGACTTCACAGTCCTTGCGATAAAAGGAAATTCCATAGCAGCCGACTTTTTTATACCCTTCCGCATAGAGTTCATCCATATACTTTTTCTCATACACCTGCTCAAGCGCTCTCTCCGCGTCGGCTTCCAGTTCGTTGATACTGTCTGAAATCTTTACCTCCAGAACAAAGGCTCTGCCCCGCAGAGAGGGGCTCTTCACCATAATATCGGCCCGTCCCCCGCCCGCCTCCCGGTTGGATTTTACCAGATATTTCTCACTCTGGCTTAAGATTCCGGCAAGAAACCCGTGATAAAAATTCTCCGCGCTGTCGTAAAAGCTGATGGTGGAAAACAGCTGGCCGCTGAGAATCTCTGCCATTTTGGCAGCGTCTCCCTGCTCCATGGCGCTGTAAAAATCCCGGAAATCCTCCTTCCCAATCCGCTCATTCATCCAGTCCATAATGGTATTTTCATAGATTGTGGTGATCTCCGTATTGGGGATGCGGACCTTGAGCATGATATATTTGTCCTTGAAATAGATCTCCTCTTTCGTCAGATACCCGGTAAAATAGAGAAAATTCCACAGATTCTCGCCCTTGCCGCGCATATCCTCATAAGTAACTTCCTCATGCACCTGCATATCCAGGGTTCCCCCGCCCAAAAGAGTCTCAATCTGTCCTTTCGTCTCTCTGTCAGCCCTGCGGATCATATCTTTGACAATATTGTTGGAACTGGTGTTAATCCAATACGGACGGGGAAAAGAATCAACATTCGCGCACAGATCATACAGATAATTGATGACGCTCCATGGATTATAGACCTCCGTATTGCCAAAGACATATCCGTCATACCACTCTTTCATGGTCCCAAAGCGTCTTTCCACACCATAATCCGTCATCATCTGCAGTACTTCCGGTTCTGTAAATCCAAAGTGCTCGCTGTATCTCTCATCCAGCACCGAAGTGATCCTCAAATGGTTCAGTCCCGTGAAAATGCTTTCTCTGGAGATTCTGAGACATCCGGTTATAACGGCAAACTGTAAATAATCATTGGTTTTCAGCGCCGACTCGAAAAGCGAACGGATAAAATCCACCATGTTCTCATAGAAACCTTTAAAATATGCGTTCTCCAGGGGCACATCGTACTCGTCCATCAAAATGACGGTCTTTTTCCCCGTGGCCTGACAGAGACATTTGCTCAGAAATTTCAGAGCTCCGGAGTAATGATCATAATCCCCTTCTCCGGACGCGATTTTCTGAAACAGGTTTTTATCCTCCGGATCTACGCTGTCGCTCTCCAGCACATAGTAATGCCTCTTGAATTCCTCCGCGATCTCCTGCCGGATCTTGGCATACGCAGATGAAAAAGAAGGCTGCTTGGCAGATTTCAGATTCAGATTGATCACCGGGTACATCCCCATCTGCCGCACATATTCCTCCCCGGCCTCCATAATCTTCAGGCCGTGAAAGAGCCTCCTGTTCCGGGCATTTTTCTCTTTATCCTCTGTATCTTCAAAAAAATACCGGAGCATACTGAGATTCAATGTCTTGCCAAAACGCCTGGGCCGGGTAAACAGGTTTACTTTGCCCTTTAAGTCCAGCAATTCTTTAATCAACATGGTTTTATCTACATAACAGTAACCTTCCGCTATCACTTCTTCAAAATTATCTACTCCGATTGGCAATGCCTTTTTCATCATCGCACCCCCTGGATCTTTCGGCCACGCAAGCCTCCATAAGATCAGTTGTCAAAGGAAACCTTCACCATCTCGTCAATGGAAGTGATGCCCTCCAGCACATACTCCGTGGCGCTCATGCGCAGGGTGTACATGCCCTCCCGCAGAGCCTGTTCCCTGATGGCATCCGCCCCCCGGCGCTTACTGATAATGGTTTTCAGCGCAGGCGACATCTTCATGATCTCATAGACGCCGATACGGCCTTTGTAGCCGGTGTTCTCACATTTGCTGCACCCGCAGGGCTCGTAGATGGTCACATCCTCCTCCGGACCGCGGCCCATCAGTTCCTTCTCATCCGCCGTGGCCAGCCTGGGCTTCTTGCATTCCGGGCACAGGCGGCGCACCAGACGCTGGGCAATAACGCCGATGACAGAATCCGCGATCAGATAGGATTCTATCCCCATATCTTCCAGGCGGGTAATGGTGCTGGCGGAGGAGTTGGTATGCAGCGTACTCACCACCAGATGACCGGTGATGGAGGCCTGTACTGCAATACTGGCCGTCTCCCGGTCACGGATCTCACCGATCATAATAATGTCCGGGTCCTGACGCAGAATGGAGCGCAGCGCCGTAGCGAAGGTCAGCTCCGCCTTGGGATTCACCTGTACCTGGTTGATGCCGTCGATATTGGCCTCCACAGGATCTTCGACGGTGATAATATTGACATCTTCCCTGTTCAGTTCGCTGAGTGCGGTATACAGAGTGGTGGACTTTCCGCTTCCGGTAGGCCCCGTCACCAGCAGAATACCGTGGGGATTGCGCAATATATAGTCAAACTGTTCCATCTCCCGGGGCTTTAACCCCAGCTGGCTCTTTTCCTTGGTCAGTCCCGTCTTGGAAGTCAGACGCATAACGACCTTTTCGCCATATACCGTGGGCAGCACAGATACCCGGATATCATACTCCATCCGGTCCACCACCTGCGTGATACGACCGTCCTGAGGCTTTCTCTTCTCCGCGATGTCCATGCCACCGATAATCTTGATGCGGGCCACCATGGCCCCCAGCACATTGATATCATACTTTGCCTTCTCATAAAGAGCGCCGTCAATGCGGTAACGGACCCGGACCTTTCGCTCTGTGGGCTCGATATGAATATCGGAGGCTCTCTGACGCACAGCCTTGTCAATCATTTCCTTGACCAGCATAACAATGGGGGAACTGTTGATGTCCTCCTCCGCGGCATCCACTTCCTCCACATTCAGGTTCTTCTCCTTGGCATAGGCTTCCAGCGCCGTAGTCACTTCGTCCTGCCCATAGTATTTGTCGATGGCCAGCATGATATTACGGGTGGTGGTCACAGCGGGCTCCACCTGGCAGTTGGTGATAATGGAGATATCGTCCTGGGCATACATGTCCATGGGGTCCGCCATGGCCACGCGCAGAACATTCATGCTGTCCGCGTATTCAATGGGGAAAATCTTATTTTTCTTCAGGACATTGACGGGAATCAGGTTCAGTATATCCTGGCTGACCGCAATGGTGGTCAGATCAATCAACTCTATATGCAACTGGGTGCTAAGCGCCATGGCAATCTGTTCTTCCGTCACGATGCCTTCCTCGACAAGCACCTCTCCCAGCTTCTTACCGCTTCCCTTCTGCAAATCCAATGCCTGCAGCAATTGTGTGTTGGATATCGCTTTGCTGTTGACCAGCACATCACCCAGACGCAGTTTTTTTCTGTTATAATCCATAAGTCAGTCCTCACGCTTCCCGGAATCATCAAAAAAATCGCCGTTTCTGCTGTATATTATAGCATAACTTTACAGATTCGTATATGCTTTTTTGCCTCTGGAGCAGGAAAGAGGGCTGTGACAATTGTATCTCCGCTCTGCGAAGATTCTCTCGTCACAGCCCCCTGTGGGATCTGGTTTTTCAGCGGGGTTTGTCCGCATATTGTCTGCCGCGATTCCTTACTGCGCCTCGCCGCTCTCCTGCTCCAGCAGTTCCTCCAGGCTGTAGTCCATGCCCGATGAGAAGGATGTGGTCACGGCATACACTGTGTCGGAGCCCGGCTCGCAAATATAATACACGCTGCCCACAGAATTGTAATCCCCCACATTGTACGTATAGCTTCCCTGCACGGACTCACAGCGAACCACATTGCAGGGCTCCTCCAGGCCATATTGCGACAGATCTGTAACATCTGTTATGATTTGTTTGGCTATGACCCGGGTGAATTTGTTTGCCATGGCATTGATACGGCTCTGCATCAGGTTCAGCGAGGGGTCTGCCGCATACACCCAGCGGCTCTCCACTATGGGCTCCGATTCGCTGCCGGTCCCTGATCCGTCCCCTGTTTCCGCGTCCGTTTCCGTTCCGCTGCCAGCTTGCGTTTCTCCGGCTGCTTCCGTTTCTCCTCCTGACGGAGCCGCGTCCTCGCTCTCCTGGGGTTCCACCGTTACTTCTGTCTTTTCAAACACATAAGTCTCCCCATCGTATACATAGCTGAAACGGAGAATATCCTCTTTGTCCATTTCCAGCAGCACTTCGCCGTCCACCTGGTCCGTCTCCTGTTCCCGGCGGTCTCTGTTGTACCTGGACAGAAGGAGATATCCCGCCGCCAGCACGGCCAGTACAGCCACCAGTATAATAAAATTTCTGCCTTGTCTTTTCATGAATCACCATTTCCTTATCAAATCTGCCTGTCCTGTCATACCTATTTTCTCCGGCGCCGGAACCAGATTACGAAGCCTGCCGCCAGACTGCCCACAGGCAGTACAATCATGGTAATCAGCCCCAATGTCAACGCGTCTTTCTGACTGAGCAGCAATGTGGATACCTCATAGTCTTTTGCGGGGACAGAAACCGTCGTCTCATGATCCACAAACTGGCTCACCGTATTGGTAAACAGCATCTGATTGGCACCGCCCACCATCAGGCTGGCGCTGTCCGTAAAGATCTGGTCGCTGGAGTATACCACCATGGTGGCTTCCCCCTCTTCCAGCGTCTTCACCGCCTCCACGCCCAGGGCAAAAGGTCCCTGCGGGTCTCCCTCCTGCCTGCCGTATTCCGTGGCGCTGGTAAAATTCTGCATGGCGTAAGCGCTGGAAGAGGTCTCCAGGAACGCGTCATAGCGAATGTCCCCGCTCTCTTCCTCCCCGGGAACCAGAATCCCCTGACTGTAGGGGGCAAAAATATAGTAGCTGCCGTAAATCCCCGCAGTATAGGTGTTGGAGGACACAGTGGGCAGAAGGTAAAAGGGAACCTGATAATAATTCTCCTCATCCTCCTCGGCCACAAGACCGTCCTCGACGCGCAGATTCATGTAAGCCAGCAGCTCATCCAGATTGGGGGTTTCCACCTCCTGATAGCCCAACACCAGAATCACCTTGCCGCCTCTGTCCAGATAAGCGGTCACCTTATTTCTGTCATCCTCGGAAAGGTCGCCGGCAGGCCCGTTGATCACCAGCGCCGCCGCCGTCTCCGGCACAGTCTCGTAATCCATCAGATTGATGGTTTCATATTCTACATTCTCCTTCTCCAGACTGTTCCGGAAGGAGGAGCTCAGGCTCTGTTCCCCATGTCCTTCCGTCATATAGACCAGGGGGATGTCATCACTGAGCACATAGTCCAGCGCGCTGGTAATCTGCCCCTCCCCGTCGTAACCGGTAACGGAGGAACTGTAATTGTACCCGTCATAATCATAGCTTGTGACATACACTTCGTTGGCGTCAATGACCTTGCTGCGCTTGGCGCTGACAACAATCAGGCTGTTGGTGCTGACGCTGCCGGAGGTATACTGCGTGTGAAACCGGGGATTCTGTATGGGGTCCACGTACTGCACTTTAATATGGGGGGAAAGATCCTCATAGCGGTCCAGAGTCTGTCCCAGCACCGTGTCCTCGTTGTCCTCATTGACCAGCACGTAGATGGTCACATCCTCGTTCATTCCCTTCAGATATTCTTTGGTCTGGTCCGAAAGAGAATACAGCTTATTGCCAGTGAGGTCCAGCGATTTCCAGGTCCCCGGCAGCTGGCCCACCACCATGTTCAGCACAATGGCCACCGCCACGGCCGCCACGATCATGCCCGTGCTGTACGCGCCGGTTTTAAAGGCTTTCACGGATACACTGTAACGCCTCTTCTGAATGGACTGCGTGGTCAGAAACAGGGCCAGCGCCGTCAGGGACAGGTAATATACCACGGAACTCACATCCAGCGTACCGTTGAGCATCAGCACAAACGGTGTGCTCAGATCGTACAGACTCAGGATCTGTGTCAACACATTGCCCGTGGATGAGATCAACGTACACAGAGAAGGCATCATGTAGCCCAAAAACAGCAGCACAAAACCGAGAACCGCCGCGATTACCTGACTTTCCGTCAGCGATGACACCAGTATACCGATGGCGATACAGACCATGCCGTACAGGAAAAAGGCCAGTATGGCAAGGTAGCTTTCCCCCAGCGGCACATTGCCGAATCTTGTCAGAATCAGCGGGTAGATGGCGCTGATCCCTGTGGGCACGGCCAGAATCGTCAGCAGCGCCAGAAACTTGCCCATAACGATTTTTCCCACTGTTATAGGGGCAGTCAGAATCAGCTGATCGGTTTTGCTGCGTCTCTCCTCCGCCATGATTCTCATGGTCAGAATCGGCACTGTCAGCATGAACACGATAACCACGCTGTTGACTACATAGGAAAAATAGGGATAGCCATACAGCAGGCAGTACACAAAATAGTACAGGCCGATAAAAAACAGACTGACCCCGATAAACAGAAATCCGATAAAGGAATGAAAATAGGATTGTAATTCCTTTTTATATATGGCTGCCATTTACGCTTCCTCCCCGCTGTCGTTTTTGTCCCTTGGCGGCTGCTCGCCGCTGTCCGCTTCCGGCTTCGCGGCCGGTTTTGGCTCTGCCGCTTTCTTCTTTCTGCCCCGGGTTTTCCCTTCGTCCTCCTCCGACACGGATGTCTCCCCGGTCAACTCCAGGAAGATGTCCTCCAGAGAGCGCTGGGAGAGTGTCATGGACAGAATGGGCAGGCGTCTCTCCGCCAACCGATAGAAAAGCGACTCCCGGATATCCTGCTCCCCGTCTGTCTTAATCACTGCATCGCAGATCCCGCCGTTTTCTTCCTGCGCATCGGATGACCGGGCTGCGCCGGGCAATTGCTGTGTGCCGGGAAGCTGCCGCATCTCTGCGATTCCGGGCATTTTGTCCAATGCCTCCCGCAGTTCCTCGAAACTGCCCTTCACGGTCAGTTTCAGCTCCCCCTCTCCGCTCATCAGCTTTTGCAGCCTCTCCGGAGAGTCGCTGGCCACCAGTTTTCCGTGGGAGATAATCATAATATGGTCACACACCGCGCTGACCTCGGACAAAATATGAGAACTCAGAATAATGGTATGATTTTTCCCCAGTTCCCGGATCAGATCCCTGATTTCGATAATCTGTTTCGGGTCCAACCCCACGCTGGGCTCATCCAGGATCAACACCTGCGGCGATCCCAGCAGCGCCTGGGCCAGACCTACTCTCTGCCGGTAACCTTTGGACAGATTTTTGATCAGCCGCCCTCTCATATCCGTAATCTGGGTCATGCCCATGACCTGATCCACCTGCTCTTTGCGCTCCTGTCTGGGCACCTTTTTCAGTTCCGCCGCAAACCGCAGATACTCCTCCACCGTCATATCCAGATACAGCGGCGGCAGCTCCGGCAGATAACCGATGCGCTTTTTGGCCTCCTCCGGTTCCTGCTGCACGTCGTGGCCGTCTATGGTCACCGTCCCCTCGCTGGCCGCCAGATATCCGGTGATTATATTCATGGTGGTGGATTTCCCCGCGCCATTAGGCCCCAGAAAGCCATAAATCTGTCCCTTTTCCACTTTAAAGGACAAATGGTCCACGGCAGTGTGATCACCGTACCGCTTTGTCAAATTGGTAACTTCAATCATAATGTCCTCCTCATTTTTTCGCTCATACGCCGGGTAAAATGGCGGATCTCATTGCCCGCGGATCTGTACTCGCGAACGCTCGTGAGTATAGATTACTGACAAATTGTCATAAAAAAGTGATGAAAATGTGAAAAATCTGTGAACCTGTCCGCAGGATCAATTTTCAGACGTGTTCAAATAATGAGGATGGGCAATATATACAAACTGTCCTTACTTTGTATATATTGTCCATCCTCTGCTTCCGGAAAACGAATCCGGCATTGCCCGAACAATAGACTCCACCATCTGCAAGCGCATCGGGCGCCAGCTCTGGATGCGCCTGTCAGACATGCTCCCGGAAAAAGGCCACAAATCCCTCATAGCCCACCAGCTCATCCGCGTCGTGGGCATTCACATCATAATAGTATTCTCCCGTGTCCAGCTTTTTGGATATGCTGTCCAGCGGAAAGCCCGGCCGGCAGATCCGGTGGGGCCTTTCGGTGATCAGAAAGCGATGACTGGCCAGACTCTCCTCCATGGAGGCATAGATATGCTCCCGGTCCAGGACCAGGCAGATCGCGTTTCGGTATCTGGCAATGATATCTCCGTAGCGGGCCGCCAGTCCCCCATAGTAATCCTGCATGGCCTGATCGTCCAGATAGACTCCCTGGGGAGACCGCACATGGAGCCCCGGCTGTAGCTCCGGGGGCAGATTTTCCAGATACAGCCCCGAATCGCAGGAAAAAAGGGGAATCTCATAGTGTTCATAGTAAAAAAGCGCCTTCTGCCGGGCATTCTCCAATGGACTGTCCCCCTCCTCCGGTGCCACCGGCACCGGGGGCATATCCCTGAGACAAAGCAGGCTGATCCCCAGAGGCTCCAGAGCATCCCGCATGGCTGTATATTTGGCCGGATTGGATGTGGCAAACAATAATTGCATGGTTTATCTCCCCGTTTTTTACTGCTCCCTGCCTTTTTGGCCAGGCCAGGGCCCCATCCCTGCTAAACCGGCGACATGGCCTGCGCCGCCCGCGCTTTCTCCACATAATGCTCCGCGTTCCGCCGGCTTGTCCGGACTTCCTCCTCCGTGACCATGCGTCTGACACGGCCCGGACTGCCCATCACCAGGCTGTTGTCCGGAATCTCCATGCCCTGGGTCACCAATGTGCCCGCGCCGATAATGCAGTTACACCCGACCCGCGCGTGGTTCATCAGAATCGCCCCCATGCCGATCAGCGTATTGTCTCCCACGCTGCATCCGTGGACAATGGCACCATGGCCCACAGTCACATATTCCCCCAGCACCACTTCACCGCCGGGGTCCATGTGCAGCACCGCGTTATCCTGGACATTGCTGCCCCGCCCGATGCGGATGGGACCGTCATCCGCCCGCAGTGTGGCGTGATGCCAGATGCTGGCATCCTCCGCCAGCGTAATATCGCCGGACAGGAGGGCGCTGGCGGATATATACGCGGCATCGGCAGTCCTTACATCTCCCTGTAAATCTGTTTTTTCCACCCATTTTAACCGGTGCAGCTCCCCCTGTTCCCGCAGACCCGCAAACCCCTGCTGCCGCAGGGCCTCATACAGCACAATGGCCACGGCGTTGGAGAGATTCAGAGAGCGAATATCCGGAAGCATGGGAATCCGGATACAGCAGTCCTCGTTCTCCACCAGAAGCTCTTCCGGGATTCCGGCGCTCTCCCTGCCAAACATAATATAATCGTCCGGCTCATAGGCGACTTCCGTATAACATCTCCGGGCTTTGGTGGTGGCCATCCAGATCCTCGCCCCCGGATGCCTCTCCCTGAAGGCGTCAAAATTGGTGTAGCGGCTCAAATCCAGTTTGTTCCAATAATCCATGCCTGCGCGGCGAAGGGATTTCTCATCCAGATGAAAGCCCAGGGGCTCGATCAGGTGCAGACTGGTGCCTGTAGCCACACAGGTGCGCCCGATATTCCCCGTATTGGCCGGAATCTCCGGCTGGTGCAGTACAATGTGCATCTCTACCCTCTTTTCGCTTATGCCTGATTCAGCTCTCCCGCAGTTTCGTGATAAAGCGGCTCAGCCTTGTCATGGCCTCCCTCAGAGTGTCCAGAGAATAGGCATAGGAAATTCTCAGAAATCCCTCCCCGCTGTCCCCAAAAGCCGTTCCGGGCACAGCGGCCACCTTCTCCGCCTCCAGAAAAGCATTGGCAAACTCCTCGCTGGTCATGCCGAACTCCTTGATGCACGGAAACACATAGAACGCGCCATAGGGCTCAAAGCACGACAGTCCCATCTCCTGGAAGGCATTGAGCAGAAAACGCCTGCGCTGGTTGTAGGAAATCTTCATCTCCTCCACGTCCGCGTCCCCGTTTTTCAGCGCTTCCACAGCGGCGTACTGGCTGGTGGTGGGAGCACACATAATGGCAAACTGATGGATTTTGGTCATCTGTTCTATGATGGCGTGAGGTCCGCAGGCATAGCCCAGCCTCCAGCCGGTCATGGCATATGCCTTGGAAAAACCGTTGATCAGGATGGTTCTCTCCTGCATACCCGGCAGAGACGCGATGGACACATGTTTTTCCTTATAAGTCAGTTCACTGTATATCTCATCTGACATGACATATATGTCATGCCGGATAATCACCTCCGCTATGGCCTCCAAGTCCTTTTGCTCCATAATCGCCCCTGTGGGGTTGTTGGGGAAGGGCAGAATGAGCACCTTGGTCTTTTCTGTGATGGCCTCCTCCAGTTCGCGGGCCGTGAGGCGGAACTCGTTTTCCGCTTTCAGATCCAGGATCACCGGCTTGGCCCCCGCCAGGATGGCGCAGGGCTCGTAGGACACATAGCTGGGCTGGGGAATGATTACCTCGTCTCCGGGATTGACCATGGCCCGCAGGCCGATATCAATGGCCTCGGAGCCGCCTACGGTAATGACCACTTCCCTGTCCCAGGCATATTCGATTCCCTGCTTTCTCTTTATGTAATTGCACACCTCCTGGCGCAGTTCCTTCAGACCCGCGTTGGAGGTATAAAATGTCCTGCCCCGCTCCAGGGCATAGATCCCCTCGTCTCTGATGTGCCAGGGTGTATCAAAATCCGGTTCACCCACGCCCAGTGAGATCGCGTCTTTCATCTCACTGACAATATCGAAAAATTTTCTGATACCAGAGGGCTTCAATGCAACCACCTGATCTGACAATGGATTTCTCATGGCGTAATCATCTCCCTTTCGTCTTCTGCTTTCTGTACGAAAATAGTCCCGTGGTCCTTATACTTTTTCAGGATAAAATGGGTCGATGTGCTCAGGACCCGGTCCAGGGTGGAGAGTTTATCGGACACAAAGCTCGACACCTCCCGCAGGGTTTTTCCCTCCAGAATCACCATCAGATCAAATCCTCCTGAGATCAGATACACGCTTCTCACCTCCGGATAGCGGTAGATCCGCTCCGCCACGCTGTCAAAGCCCTGGCCTCTCTGAGGTGTCACCCGCACCTCGATCAGGGCCGTGACCTTCTCGTTGGAGGTCTTTTCCCAGTTCACCAGCGTATGATATCCGCAGATGATGCCCTCCTTCTCCATGGCTTCCAGTTCGTTTACCACATCCACTTCCCGGACGCCCAGTATCACGGCCAGTTCCTTTAAATCTATACGGCTGTTTTTCTCGATAACTGCTAACAATTCCTCTCTCATGATATCCTCCTAATTGAATCGCTGCGCGATGGCTCTAAAGGGCATCGTCCCTTCGACGCCCCTCCATGAGAGGAACATTCATTCGGCAGTACACTCATGAATATTCCTCTCGGGCGTCTTCGCGACTCTGCCTTGTGAATCGCTGCGCGATGGCTCTGAAGGGCATCGTCCCTTCGACGCCCCTCCATGAGAGGAACATTCATTCGGCAGTACACTCATGAATATTCCTCTCGGGCGTCTTCGCGACTCTGCCTTGTGAATCGCTGCGCGATGGCTCTCGCCCACACTGCTACAATCCCAATCTATGTATCTCATCCTGTACGGGTTTATCCAGGTAGCGCTTTTCTTCCGCATTGTAGATCAGCCTGTCATGGCTGTCCGTTATGCCTCCTATGACAACCGCCGGGATTCCCTCCCGGTCCAGCCTCTTCACCAGTTCCTCCCCCCGGTCCGCCGTCAGCACCAGACAGCCGGAGGACGCCAGCGTATAGGGATTCACTCCGCAGAATTCGCACACCTCCACCGTCTCCTGGCGGATGGGAATCTTTCGTAAATCTATGGTCAGTCCGACACCCGAACTCTCTGCCAGTTCCCAGAGAGAGGCCAGTATGCCGCCTTCCGAGGCGTCATGCATGACCCGGACGCCGGACTTCGCCGCGGAGGCGGCCTCCGGGATAATGGACAGATACCGGTCAAATCCCGCCGCCTCCTCCACCAGATGAGCCGGATAGCGCTCCCGCAGCCCCTCCCTGTAATGCCGGGCCAGTATGGCCGTGCCCTCCAGGCCGATCCATTTGGTCAGCACAATATCCTGCCCGGGAACCGCTCCCCGGGTGGTGACCAGGGGAAGCTCCTCCTGTACGGGAATCCCGTATGCGGTGACACAGGCCACAGGACAGTCCACATGACGGCTCACAGTGGTGTGCCCTCCCGCAATCTGCATTTCCAGCAGGCCGCAGGTGTTTTCCGCCGCTGTCATCAATTGCCGGAGCAGCTGTTCCTCCGTCTCCCCGGGCAGCAGTAATGTGAGCATAAAAGCCACGGGACGGGCTCCCGCGCAAGCCACATTGTTGGCGCACTTAACCAGCGCTCTGATCAGATCCTCCTCCCGCGGGACCGCGGCCTGTGAGACAGCGCTGGCATAGCCCCGGGACGGCGCAAAAATGGCGCAGTCCTCCCCTATTCCTGCGCCGTTTATCACTTCCTGTGTCCTGGTCCTGATCTGCTTCAATACGGAACGTTTCAATACGCTGTCCGATATTTTCCCTGGTCTCATCCTGTGCCGCCCTCTTATGACATCGTTTCCCCTATTGTACGGCGGAGGCCGCCGCGGCAGCCATCGCCGCTGCCTGCTGCTGGGCCACAATGGCGATCACCGTGCGCACATTAGCCACGCTGCCGCTGTTAATCGCGTCAATAATGGCCGTGTAAGCGTTGGGGTCCGCCGTGGCCACGCCCACATGATAGCTGCTGGGAACCATTTTATAGGAGCTGCTGTTCACCTGGCTGCGCTCCACTTCCACGCCATTCTCCGTAACCACCTTCCAGAGCTGTGCCCTGTAGCCGATATGGGCGCTGTCGCCCTTTACCAGATAGCCGATGGGCTGTGACGCCTCCGCGTACAGAATCTCTCCCGGGGGATTGATCACCTCCAGCACCTTGCTCTCATAGGTGACCTTCCGGTCGCTGCTGCGGGTCTCCTGTCCGTAGATATTAAAGGTTATCCTCTTCCCTTCAATAATGCCTTCAATATAGATGGGAACATCCAGATTGTTCACAAAGCGGAAATCCTTGCCGGAGGATTCCGCGATGGCCGCATCCGCCGAAGGGTCCACATAAGTCACGATCATGGAATGATTATACCGCTGGGTCACCTCCAGCTCCGCCCGCAGAACCGCGTTGTACAGGGTGGTGGACACCTGGCAGATGCCGCCCCCCAGGCTGTCAACCACCTTGCCGTTCAGATAGGAGCCCGCCATGTAATAGCCGTTCTGCTGGGTAAAGGGCGCCACCGCCTCATAGGTGGAAAACTCCTGCCCGGGATACAGGGTGGAGCCGTCAATCAGCCTGCATCCGTTGGACACATTCGCGCTCCTGTCCGCTCCCGATGACGAGAACGATGTGGTAAAGCTCCCCAGCAGATCCGTCACTTTTGCCAGCTCCTCAGCAGATCCCAGAGGCTGTTCCACGATCACATCCAGCTTGATGACACAGGGCTGCAGATCCCATTCCAGCGTCATATATTCATAGATCACATCAATGGATGTCTCCACATCCAGCCGATACCCCACCTGGCCTTCCACCACCGAAAATACGCCGTTCTCCCGTTTCAGGACGGCATTGACGACCGGCTGGTCATAAAGACTGCACTGCTCTGTAAGCACCTGATTGATGGCATTGATGTCAAATTCAAAGGCAAGCTCATAATTAACCGGCTCACGCTTCAGATCCTTAAGCACCTTGTAGCGGGCGATCACATTCCCCTCCGTGCCGATGGACAGCGCCTCGTCCAGAATCTCCGGGTTGCTCCAGCGGATTCCCAGATCCCCCGCCGTCACCTGTACATCCGTATTGCCGGAGGTCTGCAAAGTCACCTGCACAGGCCGCAGATGATCCTCGATGTACTGCTCCACCGCCCGGGAGGCCTCCTGCTTATTCATGCCGCTCAGATCCATCCCCTGAATCAGCACACCCTCCTTCAGGGTGGCCTCGCCCGCGGCCCGGACAGGCAGATTAACACCGCACACCAGAACCAGCGCCAACAACATCAGGCCACAATGCCTTACCCATTTTCCCATATCAACTACCAGCCTTTCCCGATAAACCATTGAAAAATCAGATTAGATATGCTAATGTAGGAATGATCATAGCCAGCACAATCAGGATGACTATAACGGCAGACACGATCCTCTTTGTCTTTTTATTGTGAAAATTCATCATGGGATCAACCCTCCTTGCTTCAGATCCATATCAACTCTGAAAGGATATTATAAATGAATTTGACTTTTTTTGCAACCTTTATCATCTTTACCAGCATACTTTCCATGACCATCAAGCGCCATAACCGCTCCGAAAAAAAACAGCGGGAGCAGTTCTGGGAGCGGGAGGAGCGGGCCAATCAGGTCCGCCGCAAACCCCTGGATGACTTGGACTATGTGACCATCCCCCTGGAAGAGCTCCCCACCGCCGTCATGGCCGGAGATCCGGTTGTCCGGGACTGCCTGGATATGCTACATTCCCTCTCCCATGAAAAAATTGTAAATCTGGCAGGTTATACCAACACGGATCTGAAACTGACCTATGGCACGGCCAATATCACGGTCCTGTCCCAGTATGACCAGAGCTTTACCCTGCTGGCCCAGACTCTGCAAAAATGGGCGGAAGCGCTGCACGGCGGCGGATACGCGGCCGAGGCGCGGCAGGTGCTGGAATATGCCGTGCTTGCCATTCACAGTGACGCAGGCACTTCCTACCGTCTGCTGGCTTCTCTCTATGATCAGTCCGGCGAGCAGGAAAAAATAGCGGCGCTGTACAACGCCGCCCTGTCTCTGGTTTCCCCCTCCGGCAAGACCATTGCGCGCACTTTGCGGGAAAACTATCCGTATCTTGCCCCGTCCCGCTCCGAACCGTAGACGTCGGGGGCCGAGTCATGCCCGTATGTTATAAATATATGCTCCGATCAGAGCTTGTATACCTCAACAAAGCCCCATTCTTTGCGCCGCCCGCCGCCACACATCCTCTTCAACGTCCTGCGGCGCCCCGTGACTCATCCCGGACACCGCACATACCAGATCGTAAAAATAATTATGTCCGGTCACCAATGTCTTTTCCATCGCTCTGGTCAGATACAGGCCGTATTCCTCAATGCCGCTCTCCCGGAAATCCCGCAGATACCCTTCCACGTCATAGTCCATCGTAATCGGTTCCATCTCCCATCCCCGGGAGTCGCCCTCCATCATGGCGAACTGGGCGTGACGCCCCTGCTCGTCTATGGCCATTCCCAGGGAACCGGGGTTCAGATATACCTTGCCGTGCATTTTGCAGATTTCCTGATAATGGCTGTGGCCGCCCAGCAGGTAGCCGGTCTCCAGCCGCTCCAGAACCTGTCTCTGCAACACCCGCTCAAGGGTGAAATTTCCCCTGATCATCCCCGGCGCCCCATGGCAGACGGTCAGTTCCGGGCAATTCTCCAGCCGCAGCTTTCTTTCTGAGGGCATGGATTCCATCCAGTCCAGATCCGCCTGCGTCAGACGCTGATACGTGTAGTACAGCGCCCCGCTGGCAGAGCAGATGTGCCATCCCTGATCCTGTTTCCGGTTTTCCAGCAGATATTCCTCCCGGTTTCCCCGGATCAGAAAGCAGGGATGGTTTTCTTCCATCTCATGGAGCAGGGACAGCGTTCTCTCCGGGTACGGGCCGTCCGTCACATAGTCCCCCAGGCAGATCACGGCATCCGCCGGATGTTCCTCCATATAGGATAAAAATGCCTCCAGCGCCTTATAATTACTGTGTATATCGCTGATTACCGCAACTCGCATGGTTTTTCATTCCTCTCGCCCCACCCGGTTTTTGCCGCCCCTTTCATAGGGCCGACAGCCCGGAATTTACCATGGAATACCTGGTCAGGGCCAGGTTGAAAGCCTGTTGAATACAGCCCTGAACTGTGAAAATCCTCTTACAGCTTACAGGGGCCGTCCCCGATTTCCACCACATAAAAATCTGCGCTATAGCCGATCCTCTCAAGGTACGCATTCCCTACCCTTGCAATGAAATCGTCGATGGCTTCGTCTTTCACAATGCTCACGGTACAGCCTCCGAAGCCCGCGCCGGTCATGCGGGAACCGATCACTCCCTCCACCTTCCAGGCCTCTTCCACCAGGGTATCCAGTTCGATGCCCGTCACTTCATAATCATCCCGCAGAGACACATGGGACGCGTTCATAAGCTGTCCGAATGCCGCCACGTCATTGTCCTTCAGGGCTCCCACGGCCCGGATGGTACGTTGGTTCTCATATACCGCGTGTTTTGCCCTTCTTCTGCGCACCTCGTTCTCTATACAGCCCTTGTGCTTCTCAAACTCCTCCTCGGTCAGCTCCCCCAGGGATTTGATCTCACACTCTTTCCGAAGCTCCGTCAAAGCGGTCTCGCATTCGTCCCGCCGCTCATTGTACTTGGAATCACCCAGTCCCCGCTTTTTGTTGCTGCAGGCGATCACGATCTTGGCATTCTCCAGTCTGATAGGCGCATATTCAAAGGACAGATCCGCCGTATCCAGAAAAATGGCATGGTCCTTCCTGCCCATAGCGATGGCAAACTGGTCCATAATGCCACAGTTGACCCCGTTAAAGCGATTCTCCGAGTACTGGCCGATAAGCGCCAGATCCTGATTGGATACTTCAAAGCCAAAGAGATCCCGCAGAATAAAGCCGGTGAGCACCTCCACGGAAGCGGAGGAGGAAAGGCCGGAGCCGTTGGGAATATTACCGCAAAGCAGAATATCCAGCCCGGCAGGAGCTTCCATTCCCTTCTCCCCAAAGGCCCAGATCACCCCCTTGGGATAATTGGTCCAGTCCGCCTTAGGATCGGGGCTTAACTCATCCAGGGAGGACTCCAGCACTCCCAGCTTCTCAAAATTCATGGAGTAGAAACGCAGTTTCCGATCCTGCCTCTTTCTGGCCACCCCATAGGTACCGATGGTAAGGGCGCAGGGAAACACATGACCGCCGTTATAGTCCGTATGCTCTCCGATCATATTCACCCGGCCCGGCGCGAAATAGACCTGCGCCCCCTCCGTATCTCCGTATATTTCCGCAAATTTCTGTAATACAGTCTCTTTCATACCCATACAGCCCTCCTGTAGATTCTTTTCCGACAGACACACAAATTTTTCCTGCCCGGCGCATGCCGCCCGGTTACGGGGCATATGCCGGGCAGGAACTGAATCACGCGGCCCGGTTACACGATATACACATGAGCATCCAGATCCGCCTGCGCCCGCTCCAGGTCCTCCCGGATATGCAGATGCTGGGGACAGACCTGTTCACATTTGCCGCACTTGACGCAATTCTTTGCCTGCCCTGCGTCCCCCAGATCATTTTCCCAGTGATGTTTCACCACATTATAGTTCTGATACATATGATAGCGGTTCCAGCAGCCAAAGGTGCCGGGAATGTTTACACCGGCGGGACAGGGCATGCAGTACCGGCAGCCTGTGCAGCCATTCTGGACGCGGCTCTTCATCAGATCCACCACTTCTCTGACAGTGCTCTGCTCCGCCTGGGACAGAGGCCTGAAATCACCGAAAGTCCTCAGATTGTCCTCCACCTGTTCCATGCTGCTCATACCGCTGAGGACCACCTTTACATTGGGAAGCGACCCCACCCAGCGCAGCGCAAAGGACGCCATGCTGGCCTGGGGATCATGCGCATGGAATTTTTCGGTAATGTCCGACGCGAAAGCCGCCAGAGAGCCGCCTTTGACAGGTTCCATAATCACCATGGGCACACCCTTTTCCTCGGCCAGGGCATAGCCCTTCATCCCGGCCTGTTCCTCCGTGTCCATATAATTCAGCTGAATCTGGCAGAAATCCCAGTCCCGGGCGGATAAGATCTCCTCAAAGGCCTCATAGCTGTCGTGGAAGGAAAATCCCAGCCAGCGGATCTTCCCCTCCTTCTTAAGCTGCTCCAGGCGTTCTACCACCCCCATTTTCAACATCTCACTCCACTTACCGCCGTTTAGCGCATGCATCAGGTAGAAATCTATGTATTCCACCTGCAGCTTTTCCAGCTGCCGGTTGAAAATCCTGTCCACGTCCTCCAGGGATTTTACCTCCCACAGGGGCAGCTTTGTGGCAAGGTAGAAACTGTCTCTGGGATGCTCTTTCAGCACCTCCCCCACAAAAAGTTCACTCTCCCCGCCGTGATAAGGATAGGCGGTGTCAATATAATTCACGCCCGCCGCCATGGCCTTCTCCATCATGGCCCTGGCCTGCACCCGCTCAATTTTCCCTTCCCCGTCCGTGGGAAAGCGCATACAGCCAAATCCCAGCAGGGAGGTCTCGATCCCCAGTTTCTCCATTCTTCTCTTTTCCATAGCCCTTGTCCTTTCTCTTAATTATATGCTGAAAATATTCTCTGCGGGCACAAAGATTCCCGTGCGCCATCGTCCCGTACATCCGAAAGGCGGTCAGTACGCCGGCATTCCGTCTTCCCCGAATACTACGCCGAAATCTTTACTGTAGGTATTGATCCGTCCAATGATCCGGGCCGCCTCCTCCCCCTGTGCCGGGGTGGGCTGAAAATTGTTCCGATCTTTCACGGAACTTACCGAGCAGGGAATGACCCGCGCCTGCCTGTCCTGTTGCTTTACACCGTCTATAAAGGTAAAAGTCTGCTGAAAGATCATGGTGTCCTTATCCGCCGGGTTGCGGTTGGCCCCGAAGCAGAAGTTTGCCAGGCTGTAGAGAATGAATTTCCCGTTGTATTCTTCCACCCCCTGGAGCACATGGGGATGGTGCCCGATGACCAGATCCGCCCCCAGATCAATGCATTTGCGCCCCAGGTACTGCTGATTCTCCGTGGGGTAGTTCTCTCTCTCGATGCCCCAGTGACAGCAGGCCAGGATCAGATCCGCTCCCTGCTCCCGCAATTTGCCGATTCCTTCTTCAAGCAGTTTCTCGCTGCCCAGCCCCCAGGCCACCTCATTGACGGAGACAACACCGATCCGGATTCCCTTTTCCGTATCATAGACACACACATTTTTGTCATAGGCATATAAAATCCCCTCTGCCTCCAGCGCCGCCACCGTGTCATCGCTCCCCCGGACACCATAATCCAGCCGATGATTGTTGGCGAAGCTCACCGTCTCTATATGCCCCGCCGTCAGAAGCCGGGCATACCCCGGATCACCCTTGATATTGTAGGTTCTGGTCTCATCCCTCTCCTCGCTGTAAGTAAGCACCCCCTCGAAATTGACGATGGTCATATCATCATTGGCAAAATAATCCTGTACATTGGCAAAAAAGTAACCCTCATCCTCAATCCCGTCGTAGACCTGCCGGAAAGAATACGCATACTCCTGATCCTGATGATTTCCCAGAGAACAGTCCCCCGCCGCGGAGATCGTGATGGTCTGAATGATCTCTTCCGGCATAGAGGAAGCGTCCGGCAGGGTCTCCTCCTGCTCTTCTGCCTCTGTCTCCTCCACCGGCCTGTCTGTGGGAAGAGGCTTCGCAAGCTCATCGTACACGTCGGTTTGCTCCTCCGTCCCCGGCAGATCCCAGGAAGCGCCCCCTTCTCCCCCAAAGACCAGATCGGTAAAAGGCAGGGCCGGTCCACTGCCGCAGGCAGACAGCGTGACTGCCAGCATCGCGCTCAGACCGGTCCTTATAATAAGTTCTTTCAACACATTGCCTCTCCTTGCAGCTCCTGTTTACGGTCCTTGCCAAAGACCGGCTTACACATTTCCAGTACGCATTACCATCTTAGCACAAACTGCCTGAAATGTCATTCTATTTCTGGGCACTGTCCGCCAGATGCTTCAGAATATCCTCTTTTTTCAGCGTCTTGGGGCGCGTCTGCCCCTTCTGTTCAAAGACCCGGCGGATTCTTTCATGCAGCTCCTCCGACTGAAAAGGTTTCAGGATATAATCACAGATCCCCAGCTTGGCGGCCTCCAAAACAGTGTCCTTATCCTCCACTCCCGTGAGCATGATTACGGGTATATCCTCCCGGTTCTTCATGGCGCGGATCTCCTGCAACGTCTCGATGCCGTCCTTGGGCGACATCTGAATATCCAGCAGAACAAGATCCGGTTTCTCCTCTTTCAGATATTTCAGGGCCCGTACTCCTGAATTGGCTGTAATCACCTCATAGTCTTCCCGCAGCGTGTTAGAAATCCGCGTCAGAACAACCGCGGTATCATCCACCGCCAGAATACGCTTTTGAGAATTTCTCTTTTCTGTCTGATCCATATTTGTTTGCCTCCTACTGTTTACTGCTTTGTCTCCACACTCCGGCGCTCCCCTGCTCTTTCCTGACCGGCGTCTTTAAGCGCGCTCAGGAGCTGCCCCAGCATTTCTTCCGCGTTGTCATCTTCATACAGCCTCAGCTGTTCCCGTATCCGTAAAAGGTGCTCCTCCACGTCTTTAGGCAGTTCACAGCCCAGCAGCGCATCCACTTTTTCCGCGCATTCTCTGGAATGGAAATGCTTCAATTGCTCCAGCGCCGCAGCCACCTGTTCCCTCAGCTCCTCCGCGGGCGGGCAGGGAAGTTTCTCCGTGGGTGTCTTTCCCTGTCTGTACCCCTCCAGAAAGTCTTCAATATTGGCAATGAGCGTCTCATATTCCGCCAGCAGCATAGGAAAATGTGCGGATATATATTCTCTGTCCCCCCGCGCCGCCGCCTTTTCCTGCTCCCGGGCCATCGCCGAGACATCCATGGCTCCGATATTGGCCGAGGCGCTCTTGAGTCCGTGTACTTCTATCTGATATCGTGCAATATCCGATTCCGCAAGCTCACGCAGAAGTCCGGTCTTTCGCCTGCCATCCAGGCAGTAAAGCTCCAGAAGTTCCACAAAGCCCTCCGCGCCGCCGGCATAATACTGCATGGCAGCATCCATACAAAGCCCGTCAATCCGGAATGTGTCGGGGAGCCCGGGTTCCTCCTCCACGCTTTCGGGATGCCTGCGCTCCTCCGGCACCCAGCGCAGCAAAAGCTGGTTCAGTTCTTTCCTGTCGAGAGGCTTCGCGATAAAATCCTGAAAACCGCAGGCCAGAAAATGTTCCCGCATACCTTCCATGGCATTGGCCGTCAACGCCACCATCGCGGGGGCTTTTCCGTTTTCACCGCAGTCCCTGCGGATGATCTCGGCGGCCTCGATGCCGTCCATACCGGGCATCATATGATCCATAAAAATAATATCGTACCGATGATCACGCGCAAGCTCCACGGCCTCCGGCCCGCTTCCCGCCTCGGTGAGATCAAAGGCGTAATTTTTCAGAAAACCCCTGGCAACCTTCCGGTTGATCACATTGTCATCGACAATAAGCACTTTCACATCCGGCGCGGTAAACAGATCCGTCAGTTTATGCTCAGTCCGCGAGATGTCCGGCATGGCGGATACCGGTCGGCTGTCCACAATTTTCTGGGGAATCGTAATCGTAAATGTGGTTCCCCTGCCATAGGTGCTTTCCACCCCGACGGTGCCTTCCATCATTCCCACCAGGTGCTTCACGATGGCAAGTCCCAGCCCTGTGCCCTCCGCGCTGCGGTTCCTCCTGGAATCCACCTGCCGGAAATCCTCGAAAATCTTTTCAAGGTCTTCCTCCCGGATACCGCAGCCTGTATCCTCCACACAGAAGGTGATCAGTTCCTCATCCGCCTTTCTTCCCGGTTTCCCGGTAATACTTGCGCGCACATATCCCTTTTCCGTAAATTTGATGGCGTTGCTCAGTATATTGATCAGGATCTGTTTGATTCGGCCGTCATCTCCGTTATAGCCGCAGGGTATGGATTCATCACATTCATATTTCAGGAGAAGCCCCCGCTTGGAAGCCGCCATATCCATCATTCCCATGACCTCGTCCGCCATTACCTTTATGTAATAGTCCTCCTTCACCAGTTCCATTTTACCCGCTTCCACCTTGGAAAGATCCAGAATGTCATTGATGATTGTCAGCAGATTTTTTGCCGCGGACTGCACATCCTTGGCATGGTCATAGATCTCGTTGTCCCCGCACTCCTCCATGATGATGTCATTCAACCCAATAATGGCGTTCATGGGGGTCCGGATCTCGTGGGACATATTGGCCAGAAATTCGCTTTTCGCAATACTGGCCTTCTCCGCCTGGGAACGCACCTGCTTGATTTCGTCGATATAGGCCTCTATATCGGTCATGTCCAGAATCAGGATAACACACCCCTGTATCCTGCCGCTTTCATCTATTATATGCTTGCTGTGACTCTCATAGTGCCGTCCGTTGAGTGAAAAATTCTGCGGAAGATCCTTGTTGAGCATCTCTTCCTGAAAATCCTCCACTACCCGGATATTCTCGCCCGGCTTATGGGCAGACAGATTGGTAAAAATATTCGCCGCCGCCCTGTTGTAGCTGACCAGCCGGTCATGAGCGTCCAGGGCAATCACACCGTCCCCCATACTCTCCAGAACCTTGTCCGCCGCCAGATGGCGGAAATCATAATTCCGGCGGCTCCAGATCACAATAACCACCATGGACATGGAAATCGTCAGCGTCACGGGCGTTAAGTCAAACACCTTCACCAATTTGCATACATAGGCAATCAGAACCATGACGGGCAGGGTGGAAATCGCCAGAATTGTCCGATACTGGCGATTGACCTGCCGGTCCGAGCGTTCCCGGATGGCCTTGGTCAATGTGTACATACAAAGAGTATAGGGAACAATGATGCGGCCGATAAAAAAAATGACATATAACGGGCCATAGCTGATCCTGATATGGTAAAAGCCCTCCGCGTTCGCCACCCACCTGACCTCCCGATAGAAAAGGCCATGCCAGTTAAAAAATACCGCGGGCAGAGACAGGAAGCTGACCACGCCCAGAAATCTCAGAAGCCTCTTCGGCGGAGTCATATTACAGTAGATATAGATAAACCAGCAATAACACAGCGGCACAAACGCCGACCCCACATTTTCCACCGTCACCGCTGTCATGGCCGCCTCCACCGCAGTGGCAGTCAGCTCCAGCAAATAGCCCACATTCTGCACCAGCGAACCGCACATAATGATAATCAGCAGTTTCTGCTCCTTGGCCCCGTCTCCGTTCAGCAGAAGGAGCAGCGCCAGGGCTGTCAGAAACATGCCAAAGCATTCCAATATTATAACGTAATTTACCATACTGCCTCTCTCTATAATCCGACTGCTGTCAACAGGGTTTTCCGTATACTAAAAATACATTATTACAGTTTCAGGTTTATGTCAAGAAACAGAGGCCTGTGTTTCCGACAAATTATTCGTTGCAATGCCTCCTGTCATCCCGGAGCGTGTCTGGCTCCGGATATCCGCAGCCGCACAACACTACTTGAATGAATCCGGCGTTTCCCAGAGAGAACGCCGGATTCACTGCCTGTTTTATGCAATTAATTTGCCGTCCAGCCGCTTCCATTCCAGGTCAGGTTAGTAACGGAACTCCACATGCCGCCAACCAGCTTCTGATATTGAGCCGTTGCGGCCTGTATGGTAAAGCGTGTGTTGTCATCAATATAATACACCGGCCCATATTCCGTAAGAGTGGGACAATACATGGTCTCAAATACCGCGCCTGTGATATTCGGCTCTTTAAAGCAAAATACAACGGAACCGGCGCATCCCTTCACGGCATCCATCTGCGCCTGGGTCAGACCGTGCGGATAGGATTCGGCAGGCAGCTCAACATAATTGTTTATATCCGTCAGATCGTCAAATCCATGCTGACCTGTAAATAGAAAATTCATTTTGCCAAAATAGGGATTGTACTCGTATTTGACCGTGATCCTGTCTCCCTCTCCCTGTGTCAATGCCTTGCACTCCGCCTTTTCCTCAGCCGTCAGAGAAAACGTAACGCATGGATTGCCGCCCGAAACTCCGCTGGGGGAAGAAGCCCCGCTGACCCTTATATCGCGCCGGATATCATGAATGTTTCCCGGCTTATCCGCCACAACGCCCACAAATCTTTCCAGGAGTGAGAAATAGTAATCATCCCCCTCCCATCCCCTGTCAAATTTAAAATATACCTTATAATTTTCTCTGCTGTCCAGAGTTGTCACATAGATGATATTGTCTCTGATCCAGTCGGATGCCAGCGAATTTCGATATAAAATAGAGACATCTTCCACCGCATGCTCATCTTCTATACTGTCCCATACCACTTCTCCCGCTGCGTTTGTGTACTGATAATCCACCCGCACCCTGTAACTGGCCACATCTTTACGGCTGAACGCGCCATAGTTATATCTATAGCTGTATCCGTTGGCCGGTGACAAGTCCGTATACCATCTGTCTGTGATATTGGTCATATAATACGGTGTACTGTAAGGTATCTTACTGTAGGTATCGGGGCCCGATGATGTCTCAACATTGAGAATAAGCGACCATATATCCCTGACATTCGCGCCATCCAATTCCGCGTTCAGCACATTATTGGTATTGGACGTCCAAGGATTATACCCCCAGGGCGCGGAGGCCTGTTCCAGATAGTTACCGTACTTATCATATGCCCAATAAGAAACTTTTGCCTCCCGGGTATAATGAGGTTTTCCGTCCGCCCAGGAAGTAGTCATATCCGCGTCCCCCAGATGGTGGATCGCGATATCCAGCTTCCCGTTTCTTTTCCATGCCTGATACTCCAGATCCCAGAAGCCGCTCACCGTACCGTACTTCTCACCTGACTTATTGGTCTTATTGCTTATATTGACCGGCTCCACGCCCTCCGGGTGCAGAGCCGTCCCGGTCACTCTCAGTCTGCATCCCTCTGTCATATTCTGCTTCAGTCTGAACATGACATAGGGAATATTGCCCTCCATTCCCTGTCCGGTAATCTCAATGTAATCCATGGCATTGAGGGTTGCGCTGTCTTTTGTAAACACAAAGGACCAGTTCACCGCATAGGGATCAACATAGTTCACATCATACCATGCCCCGGGAATCCTCTCCAGATTTGTACCGGCCAGCGGAGCGGTGACCTTATAGCTGGCACCTGCCTTGTTGACGGTACCGCCGGTCTTATAGCCGCTCGCATGGATCGCGTTTACACGTCTCACCCTGACATTTACATTCTGAGGCGCTATGGCGCTGTCCTGAGGTTTTATCTGAAAGTGAAACACTTCGCTTGTCTCCCCAAGCCCCACCGTGATGCGGGCCGTGTTTCCATTCACCGCCTCCGCCTTTGTCCCGCTTGTGTCCGTGTGCCCCTCAAGCCCCTGAACCGTAAATCCCTGTGTGGGCGTTCCCAGCACCCGGACATTCAGGTCATAAGTCTCCCCAGGCTCCAGAACAATCTCATTCTCCACAAAGAGGCTGGCCGCACCGGTTGTGGCCGCGCCGCCGGAGGTGACACCGTTTCTGGGCGTCACATGATATACGCTCTCATACTCCCTGTCGCCCTCCCGGAACTTTAATGTGAAATCCACATTGCCGCCCTCGTCCCGGGCTACACTAAAGCCCGATGCCTCCACATTTTCCGCCAGAATCCCGGAGCCTTCATTGGAGGTATAGGTAATCTTATATCCGCCGCTTCCGTCACTCTCCAGCTGTATCTCATATGTAACCAGCACACCGGCTTCCACTTTTTCCAGAACCAGACGGCTTCCGTCGGCCTCCACCACTCTGTCCGAGTCAATGATCAGATTGGTCAGCAGATTGGATGTGATCTGGGCCTGCTGTTGTAAATCCAGCTCCACACTGCCGTTCTGATAATTCCGGGCGCTGACTACCATCGCGGTTCCCACACCGGTAATAATGATGCTGAATATCGCTATGGTACAGATCAGTTCAACCAGCGAATAGCCCTTATGATCTTTTCTCATCGTCACGTCCACCAACCTCCTGCCGCCACATCTAATACAGCCTGACCTTCCCCGTCAGTTTGTCCAGTTCGATCGTCCTCACATACGTTCCCTTATAGATCTCTATTCTGGTATAGACTCTGCCGCCCGCGTTGCCGTGATTCCCGTCCCGGTCAACGCCGCTTGTCAGGGAGCCGCTGTCCCTTTTAAAGCCGATTTTCTGATGCTCCGTACCCAGGTCCATCCCGTTTTCGCCGCCGCCCGTGTTATAGTAGAGCCGGACCCCCACACCGGCACCGCCGATCACCGACTCTGTCTCTTTCGGGTCCGGAATGCCTCCCCGGGTATTGTTCAACAGATGGGTTTTCACCGTTACCCGTCTGTCGGCGGCATTGTTCAGATAGAGCTCCACCCAGGCCTCGGTGCTCCCCATGGCGCCGGTACGGCTCTGGTTCAGAATCATCTCAATCTTTTTGGCGCACTCATCCACGGGCTTTTTGCTGACCATCCCCATACCATAGCCCATCACTCCGATGATGACCCCCAGAATGGCTATGACAATAATCAGCTCCACCAGAGAGACGCCCCGGTTGTCCTTCCTTCTTAAGCCTTTGCCCATCACTGTCTATCCTCTACTGCTTCGTCCAGTTCATATAGTTTACACAGCCGCTGTAATTGCCGTCAAAATAGAGCGGTTCAGGCGTGGCGGCAGGCGCGGGAGACTCCCCCGGTGCGCCCGGGCCGGTCGGCGCTCCTTCCGGCTCATATGTCTCCGACCAGTTGATATGTGGAATCGTAATGCAGTAATCCGTGGAGATGATGGAACTGTAACGGCTGGGGCTGTCATAGATCAAAGTAACTCCCTGTAAAACAATCTGCCCGTCGCTGACACCTTTGGAGACATCCAGCGCTGTTCCCGCCGCGTCCAGTATCCAATACCCATCAGTGGCCGCGGACAGCAGTACGCTCCTGCCGTCCTCATCCATTCCCCAGGTACTGCCTGTAGCCGGGGTCAGCAATACGCTCGTAATCCCGTGGCTCCAGTCATACTCCGTGCTGCTGCCCGGCACCAGACCGCACCGCTGTCTCCAGATTCTGTCAAACTCCTCGCAGAAACGCTGGCGGTAATTGGCCTCCCTGTTCCCCTCGCTGCTCAGGCCGGCGTACTCTGATGCTGCGGCCGTGTAAGCCTGCGCAAAAGCGAACTCCACATCCTTGACCAGCTGCGCCCGCAATTCCTCCGCCGGAATCTCCGCCTGATAGAAACTCTCCTTGGTGCGGTAATCCGCAACCTTCATCTGAAAATTCATACCGGATATGTACAACAGAACCGTGGCCAATATGGTGACAAATGTCACCACCACCAGCACGGTGACAATTGCTGATCCTGCGTTATTCTGTTTCTGTTTTTTCGCCTTCTGCCCTGTATCCATACACAATCCGTCCTCCGCCTGCCGGTATACTGTTTTCCGCTATTCTATAATTGTTCCCTCCAATGTGCTGAGAGCCGTGCCGCCGCTCTCCAAGTCCCCCTGATTGTATACAGAAATCAACACATCGTACATGAGACGCTTTTTCTCCACTGTCTCCGTCGGCATATCAGTGGGCATGGGCATGGCCGGTATATTGATATTGCTTTCATGGATGCCGGCCGCCACATATCCGATCCCATGGTAACGGCCCCCGCGGCCTGTAACAGATACATTGATCCTGGAGTCCGTAAGACTTCCCTCATCGTTTCCCAGCACCGTGTTCAGATTGTCATTATAGACATACGCGTTTGTCAGATGCAGATTTACCTTGTAAACATTCTCCGATGTGGAAAGTCTGGCGTCACTCACCGCCAGGTTTTTCTGCTTATAAATATAGCATCTGACATCTGTGTCGGAATAATTGTTGATATAGATATGATCCTCCCCGACACGCACCGGGGAATCCGCGTCCGGCACTCCCGTGCCGGGATCGCCGGGCACATAGCTGTACGCCGGATAATAATATAAATTCAGGCACTCCAGCGATGAACCCTGATTATAGATTTCCCTGGCGGAGCCTGCCCCCGCCCCGCCGGTGCCGGACAGATCCACCGGATACTCGCCGCTTATATCAAAAGTATCCGTCCCTCCATAGGCATCCTTTATATAGGGGTAACCTGTGACGTCATAGAAATATGTACAGCTGACCTGCGCCACATAATTCCCCCCGGAGGAGGAATGGGTTATATCTACTTTTAGTTCTCTCCTGGTAATATGAATCCTGCTGCTGTCCACTTCACTGGCGGAATGCGCTGTCCCCGACGGGCTGACGGCCCCCGGGGCAGGTGTGGCCGTGCCCCCGGACAGCGCCTCCTGCTCCCGCTGGGTCCACACGGCAGCCACCTCTTCCATAATCCCCCGCAGTGCCGCCACGTCCGTCCCGGCATCGCCCACATAAGCCGCCGCATGTTCCTGCGTAGGATTGGAATAGAGCAGTGTGTCCACATCCGCCGCCAGACTGTTATGACTTGTCAGGTTCACTTTAACGTCATAGCGCTGATTCTGATAGTACATTCCCATTATGGCAAATTCCATATCTCCGCCGGGGGAACCGGCTCTGACTTCTCCTTCGCCTCCGCTCAATATAAAACTGCCGGGAGTGGCTGCGCACTTGTCAAAAATCTCCTGCACCGAATAGGCCTTGAAATTTTCCATCACCGTCTGCGCGGCGGCAGTTGTCTGCTGTCGCTCCCTGGACCGGGCATTGTAGCGGGCGGAATAGACAAAGCTGTGCAGCACGGTGAGCATGACAATGGAGAGAATCGCGATCGCCACCACGACTTCGATCAGAGACATGCCCCGGTTATCCCGTTTTTTGCCGCCCAATATCTTTTTCATGGAAAATAATCCCTTTCCGCGCCTACAGGCTCCACTACTCTTCCTGGCCTGCGGCCGCATTCTCCCCGTCTCCTTCTCCGGCATCCCCGCTGTCGCCTTGTTCCTCCGGAATCGCGATTTCTCCGAAAATATTGTCGGTCCCGGCTATATAGGGCGTGATGTCCGGCGCCACATATTCCCTGCCTGTGCCCTGTACACTGTAGAAGATCAGATCAATATGACCGGAAAGCCTGGGGTTTTCCGCATCTCCCTTGGAGTAAACAATATTCTGTATCCCGATCCTGTTATTGCTGTCAAAAATGGTCTGAATCATTTTTTTCAGCCCGGTATAACTCACTTCGTTGACATAGACGGCATCCATGTTGCGGAACTGAATGGCCTGGGTGTATTTCTCACTGGCCGCGGCGGCCACAGTCTCCGCGGGGATATCATGGATCACATTGCCCTTCTGCATATTGACCGTCAGAAATTCCGCCCCGCCGTCCCGCTGCATCTGCGCCGCCAGCATGATGGCATCCTCTTCCCTCGCGTCGGCGGGATATTCCGCCAGCAGTTCATCCAGCAAAAGTTCCAGCTGCTGTGTGTCTTCCATGTACTGATTCCGGTTGTCATAATATATTTTCAGCGCGTTCACCCGCTGATTCAATACCCGGTTGGAGGCATTGATGGTGTCGGCCTCCGCAGACAGCCTCTGATACACAAACACATAGACCAGAATCATCAGCAGCGCGCCGAAAGCCGTCACATACAGGAGGAGATTTTTATTGTTATTGCTTTTCCCGATGGTTCTGCTGTCGTCCGTTTTTTTCTTTGCCATTTACTCCACCTGCCCTTCCGTCTGCCCCGCGTCCGTCTCCGTCCCGGACTGTTCCGTATCCTGCGGTGTCAGTTCCTGCTCCGGCAGAAAGCTATTGGGATAATAGGCGCAGGACACTGTGAACTCCACAAATCTTCGGAATTCCGCATCCTCCCCATCCTCGTCCTCTCCCCTCTCGATCTCTTCCTCCACCTCCTGAAGGCTTTCCACCGCCACATACTGCAAGCTGGCAAATTCGCGCAGATTCCGGATAATGCCCGCGGCCGTATCCTTATCCGACACCTGCACCCGCAGAATGGCGGATACATCATTGGAGGAAAACTCCATCACCGAAACATCTGTCGGAAGTTTTTCCTCCAGCTCCCGGATAAAGTTCAGAATATTGTCATTAGGCCGATTGGTCATCAGATGTCCCGTGAGGACGCTTTCATACAATGTCTTCATGGACATATATTTCTGATAGATCTGTTCTGCCGGAATATAAGTGCTCTCCAGCCCCTGTAGGCGTTTCTGTTCTTCCCTGGCCTCCTGCCAGACGGTATAGCCGTTGGCCGCCAGCGCGCCGGAGGCAACCACAAAGAACACCCCCAGCAGCACCGCCAGAGAATTATTATTGGCCTCCTTCTGCTGCTTCTGCTGCTTTTCACCGTTGATAAAACTGACCGATGCCATGGAAGCGCCGATGCAGGCCACATAATTGAACAGGTCGCCGTCCCCCACGCTGGGATGCCATACAATTCCCTCCAGCTTGCGGAACACCTTGGTGGGAATACCGAGTTCGTTGGTAAGCAGCCGGGACAGATTGCCCATATCGCCGCCCATACCCATGATATAAGCCTGCTGAATGTGCTCCGGGTTGCGGGAATTATAGAAATCCACCACTCTGGACACACTGTTGATCAAAGGAGCCAGCGTCCGGGTCACATTGATTCTGGCCTGGGCGATCTCCATATCATCATCCTGCTGCAAATCCGGCTCTATGATCTCTGTGTCGCTGTCCAGAGCCACCTTGATGCAGTTCTGCTTCCTGATCAGCTCCCAGGCATCCTTATCCTCAATCACATCGAACGCCGAGCTGGCCGCCACCTCGTGGATGGCCTCGTCAATACCGTAGTTGACGCTTCTCTGGAGCATCATGTTGTTGTCCTTGACCACTGTGATAATCGTCTGACTCTCCTCGATCTTCAGTATCATGGTGGCGGTTTTACTGGCCTCCTTCTTCACAGCCTGATAAATGCTGTTCCCCACATAATCCAGGTCTACCAGCACCAGGCCGCAGCTGGCGGCAAGCGCCTCATAGCTGGCAATCAGCGTTTTCTCCGCCGCCACCAGCAGCACCCGGGATTTACCGGCATTATCTCCCTCCCGGAAGGTCTCCAGCACCACATGTGAAATCTCATGATGACTTAAGTCAATAGGAAAATAATCACCCAGATTCGCCTTGATCATGGACTCCATCATATTGGGCTTCACCGGGGGCAGCATGACCTCCCTGTTGATGATTTTACTGGAGGCCACGGTAAAAATGACTCTCTTGGTCTTGATCTTATTGCGGTACAGGGCTTCCTTAATGGCAGCGCGCAGTCCCGCGCTCTTCTTAAGGTAGCCGTCTTCTATCACATTAAGCGGAGTGGGCACCATGGCAAAACGATATACCCTGGGCGTCTTCGCCTTATAATCCATCTCACATATCCTGATAAAGCTATATCCGACTTCAATGCTGACAACTTTAGCCATCTGTTAGTATCTCCCAATCCCTTATAATACAAATGCCGCCCCGCCGGAGCGGACGCCGCCCGGGGGCAGACTCCCCGGCCCGGTTCAGTTCAGCCCTGTAAATGATAAATACCAGGCTATCATCTGCTCGCCCCATATGACGGAGACAGCGATACCCATGGCCAGATACGGTCCCATAGCCAGCACACGCCCCTCCCCGGCCATCTTCATCCGGCAGACATGGATCACGGAACCCAGTATACAGCCCAGAAGGAAACCCAACAGGTTCAGCTTCCAGCCGAGCAATAAACCGGCGGCAGCCATCAATTTCACATCGCCGCCCCCGATGCCCCGCCCTTTGGTGGCGAGGTAAAGCAATAATAACGGAATGCTAACCGAGAGGAGGCCGATGCCATGGGAGAACCATTCTGACAGATCCGTCACCACGCGGATCAGCCCCAGGGTTAGTATGAAGAGATTGACCCCCAGGGGAATCTCATATGTTCGGAAATCAATGACACTGAGAACAATCAGCGCACTGAACAAAAAGCAATAGAGTAGGGAATCTATGCCGGGCCCATATCTCCAGAACACCAGAAGATACAGGCCCCCGTTCAGCGCCTCCACCAGGGGGTACTGAACGGAGATCTTACCGCCGCACCTGCGGCATTTGCCCCCAAGCGCCAGGTAGCTGAAAAGCGGTACCAGATCATACCATTTCAGCTGATACCCACAGCTCACGCAGTGGGACCGGACGGTCACTATATTCTCTTTTTTCGGTATCCGGCAGATACATACGTTGAGAAAGCTGCCGATGATGGTTCCGTAGAGGAATATCAGTATATGGAGCAGTATTGTTGGGAACATTTAAAGTGTCCTTCTTTACAAAAATATCAACCTCAAAGATGCCTGATCCGATGATGGTCAGGGTGTCGCGGTCGCACGGCCCAACGCCGTGGCCAAAGTGGCGGTTTTGACATTTACTGCTGTAGCCGTAAACTCAATCTCCCAATCTTTGTACGCCGTGCTCTTCATGTTCGCGGGAGTAGTCGTGAGTCCCGCTGCCGTCAAAGCATTACCCACACCCGTTACGGTAACCGTGCCGCCGGATGCCTTGATGGTTCCTGTAACAGGCGTATTGGCCGGATCTGCGTTATAGATCTCTATAGCGGATACCATAATATCAATATTGTCGAGATCCGCCGACTCTCTGCCTCTCTCTACATATTTCAGATACTGGGGAGCCAGCACACCGATCAGCACTGCCATAATGGCGATGACAATAATCAGCTCCACCAGGGAGAAACCGTTATTGTCCATTCTCTTTTTGTTCTTCATGTCAAACCTCTCCTTTACCTTATAAATTTTTTATCTTATACACCCCGTCCCTACACACAGGTGAATAATTCTCTGTTACATGCTGTCCAGAGCCTCATACATGGTCAGCATAGGCGCCATGCACGCGGAAATCAGCACCAGCACAATCACAGCCAGTACTACGATGATCAGAGGCTCCATGGCCGCCATCATCGTGGCCACCGCCATCTCTACCTCTTCCTCGTAATAATCCGCCAGCTTATCCAGCATCTCCTCGGTGTTGCCGGATTCCTCGCCTATGCGGATCATATGGTAGGCCATGGGCGGAAACAGGCCGCACCGCTGCAATGGTACGGACAGAGGCTGACCGATCACAATATCATCCTTGGCCTCCTCCAGCGCCTCCTTGAAGTACACATTGGTCATGGTGTGGGATACGATATCCACCGCCTCCACCAGCGGCACACCAGAACCCATCAGGGTACTCAGAGTACGGGCCATCTGAGCCGATGCGGTCTTTACCACCAGATTCTTGATGGGCTTGATGCCAAGCGTCACCTTTCCAAAAAAATGCCTGCCCGCGTCCGTGCGGCCAAACTGCATGACTGCCACCACAATCACCGCGATACAGGGTACCAGAATAAACCACTTGTTGATCATAAAGTTGCTGGCGGCCTGCACTGCCCTGGTAATCCCCGGCAGTTCCGTGTCCATCTGCTCAAACATGACCACATAGGACGGGATCACCTTGACCAGCATGACAATAACCACGACAATGGCCACAATAATGACCACAAGGGGATACATCATGGCCTTTTTGACCAGAGACCTGGTCTTGTTGGAGCGCTCAAACTGCACAGCCATACGCTCCAGAGATTTATCCAGACTGCCGGATGCCTCGCCTGCCGCCACCATATTCACCATCAGATCCGGAAATACCCTGGGATGTTCCGCGATGGCGCTGGCCAGGGACTCGCCCTTTTCGGCGCTGACGCGCACTTCGTTGATAGCTTCCTGTAGTTTCTTATTCTCCGTGGCTTCCGTCAGCATATGCAAAGCGTCCAGTATGGTCACGCCCGCGCGGATCATACTGACAAACTGGCGGCAAAATACGCTGAGATCTCTGGCCTTGGGCTTACCGCCGATATTGATGTTGATATCCCTGGTAAGTATACTCTGTTCCTTCAGCGCCACGACCGTCAGACCCTGACTCTTTAAGTCGGCTCTTGCCTTGTCCATGCTGTCCGCTTCTATACTTCCCTTGACCGCCTTGCCGGCCGCGTCTATCGCTTCATATCCGTAGCTTGTCATCAATCTCTCCCGTACTTATATCTTTTCCGTGTTGTCCGTCTGTACACAGTTTTATATGTCAATTTTTCCTCTACGTATTTTCGTGGGACCGCAATGACCTCCAAAAACTGTCCGCCGGCACCGCTGACAGCTCCCCGCACAGCGGCCTCCATCCTCTGCCGGAAGACTCCGATTTCCCGGAAATACAAGATGGTGGGGCCATTCCCGGGCAGCCCCGACATGGCTTGTACGCCATGTCTTTTTATCGCAATAAAATATATCCGGTGTACTCTTTCCGCATGCTTCTTCTACTGTTGTTATACTCTATTTTGCCCAAAAAGTCAACTGCCGCCAACATCCTTTTGGGCAAAATGATCCTATTAAACGTCTTTTTCAAAAGCATTTTTGTGGTTTTCTGATACAAAGTCATTTGGGGTCCTGCCCATTGATTGCGGCAAAAAAAGACCGGAGGGCAGAAACATTCCGCCCTCCGATGAGATTCGTTTTACGTGGATTTCTGTTGTTCTTTCAGACTTTCGTATTCCCGCTGCAGCTGTTCCAACTGTTGAGCCAGGTGTGTATTCTCCTGATTCAGCCGTGCCGCCTGCTGCCTCTCCTGCTCTAATGCCTGAATAGCCTGGGCCTTTTCCCGCTCCGCCCTGGCCTTTTCCTGCTCCGCCCTGGCCTTTTCCTGCTCCGCTTTGACCTTTTCCCGCTCCGCTTTATCCCTTTCCTGCTCCGCTCTGGCCCGCTCCCCCAGCACTGTCATCATCTCCCGTACATGCTTCTCTCTTGCTTTGCACTGTTCACGAACGGCTTCATCAGCAGTAAGCTCATAGACTGTTTCAACTGCGTCTTCCAATATCGCGTTTTGTTTCGCCAACATTTTCATGTCCTCCCATGTGGCGGCTTTGAAGAGGGATGCCCAGTAGTCGACCTGCCACTCCTGATCCTCCGGCGTCGCCAGATTTACCTGCTTTAAGTCTACCACACTCAGGACAAATTTGTCAGTAAGAATCTTACGGTTTTTTTGATTGATCATTTTATAGGTAGCATAAAACTCCGGACAGTCCGGAAACAATGTAAAGTCGAGGAAACCGATATGTACTACGGGTCTGACCCGGGAGTAGTCCTCCCCTCTGGACAATTGATCAAAATTCCGGCAAAGATATGTCAATGACCTCTCCGGCCAGTTCTCATGATTAATGACCTGCATTTCCAGGTTTATGAGAGTGTGGTCGTTCAACAGAACATTGATATCCAGCACAAAAACTTTACTGTCAAAGTTTCCTGTAAGGGCTTCCCCCAGCACGATAGGGTTCCTGATCTGCACACTCCGGACTTCATCCGGCCGCAAATGCAGCAGCGAACAGATCAAATGCTTCAGCACCTTCTGGTTTTTTTGCAGCAGCGCCTTAAACATGTAGTCATTGGTCAAAGGATGCGGCAACGCTCCTGTGGCCTCCATGTAAGGCCGCTTGATTGTCTGGCTTCGTTCTCCATTCAAATTCATTTTTTCCTCCTTCCCGCATACCGCTGGCTGTGCCTGCGGTATGGCATCAATCAGTATTTGAAAGTTACACTTCCAAACTTTCTCCTCCTGATGAAATTTGGGCCCGCAAGGCAGACGCCGCTGTCTGAACGGACTCCTTTGTCGAAAAAAAAATAGAGAAAACACAGATCCGACGCCTGCAGACGCGAATCCATAGTTTTCTCTATCCGTTAAAAAAGATTGTAAAGTATCTCTCGCAAGTTGTCAAGAAAAATTTTACGCCCTTAACAACTCTCCTCCGTGCTCCTTCAGCATATGCTCCAGAATCTCAATGCTCGCCAGAAATGCCCGGGGACATTTCCCCTGGGGCAGGCTCTCCTGACGAACTGCCTCCATAGCTTCCGGGATGAAGATATCCCGGCTCAAAATAACCCCGCAGTGTACATCGCCATGCATTCTCTCTCGAAAGGCGCAGATATATTCCTCTGTCCTGTAGTTGTCACAGGCCTCCAGCCCCCTGTCCTGGGGATCGTTAAAGCCAAAAGCCAGCCCCAGAACCAGAAGCCCCCCTGTGACGCAGCCGCAGGTTGTTTCCTGTCGCATCCCTCCGCCATAACAGGTACTGATTCTCAACGCCGTCCTGAGGTCCAGGCCAAAATCCCCCGCGAACGCCCCTAAAACCGCCTGGGAGCAATGATAATTCTGTCTCAGGAGTTCCATTGCTTTCTCCATATGCGTCATGCATTTACCCCGCCTCTCCATACCTTCAGATTGTAAAAGTATATCATCTCTTTTCAACAGTTTCAAACCGTATTTCCTCCAAAACATCTATTCTGTCCAAAAAAATAATATTCGATATATTGTTTTACTTGTATCTAAATAAAACATCCGCATCTTAAGGCCTTTTTATGCTTGCATATCCTTTCGGATTAGTTTATTCTTATATGAGTAAGTGTCTCGGCAACAGGCGTATTTGAAACTCTCCCCGCGGGGGACGGGATACATGTCAGGAAAGGTTCTGACATGGTCAAGAAAAGCAGATACAGGCAATCCTGCCATCTCATCGAAGCGAATTTCTTCCGCGCCCGTTTTGCTTATGTTACTTAATCCCGTCATTTACGGACCGGGTTCTGCGATTGTCCGCAACTCAGATGTGCCCCTTTAGGACAAACGCATACCACATTCTGACCCAAACTTCATCTGAGGCAGCAATATATGAGCAATCCACCCTGATCCTGAAACCCGGCGAACGCGAAAGGAGATCATCAGAAATGACAAGACAGGAAGTGACAAAAAACTACATCCTCAATATGGAAAAGGAACGGATCAGCTGGGGTTATACACAGCCCCAGATGGCGAAACGGATGGGAATATCCACATCGGGGTACAAAAAAATAGTAGCGGGAGAGACCAATAAGATCGACCTGTACGCCGCCTACCAGCTTTATAAGCTCACAGGCAAATTTATTTTTGAACTCTGCGGCGAACAGAGCGCGGACCTGGAACTTTTCCAGAATCTGCGGAGCCTGACACCTACCCAGAAAGCGTTTGTAAGCGACATTATTCATTTTGAGAAAGATTTTCAGGAAAAGGAGACAAACGCAAAGGAATATATCAGCGTGATTGTTCCCACCGGCAATTTTGAGGACGGCATGATCTGGGATTCCGCCAATATCATCAAGGTCAACGCCGCCCCTTATATACAGAAATTCGGGACGAAACTCCACTGTGGCGTCATGGTCACCTCCCATCATTTACAGCCCGTTTACCAGAACGGCGATATTCTGCTGATCAGCAAAAGGCCGCCCCGTGAGGGCGATACCTATATTTTTATCAACAGGGAGAGCGGCTGCGCCTATCTGCGGAAATTCCGGCATGGCAGTCCCGCCAGGCTGGAGCCTGTCAACGAATACGGGGTAACCCTTGAACTTGACTGCGACAATGCGGCAGAGATGGATAAATGGATCAAGTTTGGCTGTGTGCTGACGAAGATGCGGAAGTCCGACGAACAGCCGGCCAATTCCCCGTCTCCGCCGGAATAAAGGTGGACAATCCGCAGAAAATATGTTATTCTACACACGACAAAAATGATCTGGAGTGAATCAAACATGAGGATAAAAACAGGTATTGATGTGAAAATGTTTCTGGAAAGCGTCAGGAAATGCGCAGGCAATGTATATTTCAGGACCCTTGAGGGGGACCAGCTGAATCTCAAATCCCTGCTGTCGCAGTACATACTTGTGTCCATCATCAGCAATAAGGAACTGATGGAAAACGGCGTGGTGGACTGCTCGGAGGAATCGGACCGGATTTTGCTGGCGCAGTTTCTGGACTGACAGCCCATTTGCGGATCTTTTCACACAAAAAGGAATCCCGGCGGATTCCTTTTCCTGCTGTTTTTGTTTTTCTATGCTCTGCCGATCACCAGATCCGGTTTCCTGTCCGCACATACGCCCGTCTTGATTTCCCCCAGTTTCTCCGCGATACGGCTTTTCACCAGATCCGCCAGCTGCTGTTTGGTCAGACTGCCATACTCCTCAAAAAAGATCGCCTTTAAAAAGTGAACCTGCGTGATCACTTTCTCAAAAGTGTTGCTGTTCATGGCCTTATAGGAATCATAGATCACCACAGGCACCACAGGCCCTTTGCTCCTCAGACTACAGCTGAAGCACCCGCTCTGAAACTGTTGCAGTTCGTTGTGGTTGTTGGTATAGCCGCCCTCCGGAAAAATCAGAAAGTCCCTCCCGTTCTCCACAGCTTCCGTTACTCTGTGAATACTTCGCACTTTCTCTCTGGGGTCTGTGAGGTCAATATCCACCCCTTCCAGAAGTCGGCACACCTGCTTACTCAGCAGTCGGTTGGCCTGCTTTTTCTCCCACAGAACGCCGCAGGGACGCTTTAAAGCCAGCAGAATCCCCAGCGCGTCATATTTTCCCTGATGATTCGAGTAGTAAATGATCCCCTTCTCCCGGGGAATATTATCCATTCCGTACACTCTCGTGGCCGTGCGGCTGCATCTGCGCATATGATTGATCATTCTGCGGGCCAGGGCAAAACGCCGCTCAGCAGAATATTTTTCACTGTGGCTTATCACATAATTGGCAATCGGAACCGTAATAAGCGCATACAGGCCATTGGTGGCCACAACCCATTTAAACCTTAAATTCAGCAATTCCGTAACCTCGAATCCCTGGAGCGTGTTTGAAAACACTTGTGCCAAAAGTACTCCCATTTATTTCATCATACTATGTTTTTATTATTTTTTCCAGCAAATTTTGAGATATACTTTGACAGGGATTTCTGTGGGTCAGCTCCTGCCCTTTTCTTCCGGCTCAAAAAAACTGTTCAGATTTTCAAGGCAGCGGTACAGGATCTCCATCTCCTGCTCGCTCAGGTCTTTTACAATGGCTTTGATCATCTTTTTGTGGAAATCACGGTGGTGGTAAAACGCCTTTTTTCCCTTCTCTGTCAGAGTCACATACACCACCCGTTTGTCCTTCTGACTGCGCTCCCGGCAAATATAACCTTTTTTCTCAAGCCCGTTCATATTGATCGTCAGGGTGCTTACCGTGACGTGAAGTTTCTGGGCAATCACGGACATGTTTCTGAGGCTGTCTATGCCGATGGCTTCTATTATATGCATATCATTGTTGGTAATATCCTTGAATTCCTCCGTAATTACAGCATCTCCCTCCATGTCCATCACATGGTTGAACAGATTGACCAGCATCTCATTCAGAGAACGTTTCCTATTCTGCGCCATCCCGCGTTCCGCACCCTCTTTCCGTTTTTTACCCGTATGCTTCCTGTGGATACTTATAATATATATACCCTTTTTGTCGCAAATGTCAAGTTCGGAAACGGTATTCCCCCGCTTTCTGTCGGCCGTGCGTCACTGTTTGTGAAAGACCGCTCTTTACCATCGCAGAACACACGCGCCATACGTAAGTCCCGCGCCGAAGCCTGACAGCACCAGAGTCATCCCCTCCCGCAGCCTCCCCGCTCTGTGAAGCTCATCCAGAAGCACCGGAATGGCAGCGGAAGACATATTTCCCACTCTGTCCAGATTCATGGGAAATTTTTGCATGTCCACAGAAAGACGTCTGGAGATCCCCTCGATAATGCGCCTGTTGGCCTGATGGAGTACATAAAGATCCACGTCATCAGGAGTGAGCCCCGTCCGCTCCAGCACCTCCGCGATGCAGGCGGGCACCTGGCGCACCGCGAAAGCAAATACTTCCCTGCCGTCCATCTGCACATAGGGAGCATACTGCGACTCCGAAATATACGGATTTTCCAGCTTACGGCTGTCACATTGCAGGACTTGTCCCTTTGTGCCGTCCGAGTGCTGCACAAAACCCAGAATCCCCGGCCGGGTACCGCGCTCCAGCAGCACGGCTCCGGCCCCGTCGCCAAACAGGACACAGGTTCCCCTGTCATCCCAGTCAATGATCTTGGACAGCACTTCACTGCCCGCAATCAGAGCATTTTGATAGATTCCTGCCTCAATATAGGCCCAGGCGGTGTGCAGGGCAAAGAGAAACCCGGCGCAGGCGGCATTCAGGTCGAACGCCACGGCGTTTTCCGCGCCCAGGATGCTTTGCACCTGGCAGGCCGCGCAGGGAATGCCCTGCTCCGGTGTGCAGGTGGCCACCAGCAGCAGTTCCACCTGCGCAGCCGTCTTTTCAGCGTTTTCCAGAGCTTTTTTACAGGCTCCCGCCGCCAGGGACACGACGGTCTCCCCTGTGGAGATGTGCCTGCTGCCAATCCCGGTGCGCTCCCTGATCCACTCGTCCGAAGTCTCCACCAGCCGCGCCAGATCCTCATTGGATACTTCCTTTTGGGGAAGGGCGCTTCCTGTCCCGATTATTCTAACTGACATATTATCTGCCTTTCCTATTTACAGTTCCGCAATCCCCCTCCCAATACATTCCCGGTGAGCGGCATCTGCCCGCTCCGGCGGGCATATGACGCTCATTGCATTGTCCGGGGGCTTGCTGTCTTTACAGTTCCGCAATCCCCTCAGAATTTACGGAATCTCTCATATCTCTGCGCGGCAAATTCCTCGCCTTTCATCCCCTCACAGCGCTTGAGAAAGTCCGCGATCTGCTCTTTCATATATCCGCCGATGGCCGACGCGGTGGTGCTGTCCGCCCCGCCGAACTCGGGAATAATCTTCTCAATAATATGTAACTGCTTCAGATCCTGAGCCGTGATATGCATGACCTCGCTGGCCTCCCTGGCTCTGGACGCGTCTTTCCACAGAATGGACGCGAAGCCCTCGGGGGACAGGATGGAGTAGGTGGCATTTTCCAACATCCAGACCTCGTTGCCCACCGCCGTAGCCAGCGCGCCTCCGCTGCCGCCCTCCCCTATGAAAATACAGAGCACGGGCACTCTCAGCGCCGCCATCTCTTTCAGATTCCTGGCGATGGCCTCTCCCTGGCCTCTCTCCTCCGCCTCAATGCCGCAGAAGGCTCCTGCGGTATTGATAAAGCTGATAATGGGCCTGTTGAATTTTTCCGCCTGTTTCATCAGTCGCAGCGCCTTGCGGTAGCCCTCCGGCATAGGCATGCCAAAATTCCGGCGCTGACACTCCTTGATATCCTTCCCCTTATGCTCGGCAATGACCGTCACCGGCTGGCCGTCCAGAAACGCCAGTCCGCCGATCATGGCGGGATCGTCCCGATAAGCCCTGTCCCCATGGGATTCCACAAAAAAATCAAATATGTGCTCCATATAATCACATGCCTGGGGCCTCTCCACTTTGCGGACCGCCCTGACCTTATCCCACGCGTCCATGGGGCGCACCTTAAAAGACTGCTCCTTCAGGATCTCACTGAGCACGAAATGACTGTCCCGGCCGGGCGTAAATCCCGCGTATTGTCCCTCCCTGCACTGATGCGCTTTAATAAGAAAATAGATGGTCTTTTTCAGCGTTTCCCGCTTCACGATGCCGTCTATAATCCCGTGTTCCACCAGAAATTCCGCAGTCTGGAAGCCCTCCGGCAGTTCCTGGCCGATGGTCTGCTTGATGACCCTGGGACCCGCGAAGCCCACCAGCGCCCCCGGTTCCGCCATAATCACGTCCCCCAGCATGGCAAAGCTGGCAGTGACGCCTCCTGTCGTGGGGTCCGTCAGAATGGTGCAGTACAAAAGTCCGGCCTCCCCCAGCTTCTGGACGGCGGCGGCGGTCTTGGCCATCTGCATCAGGGACACAATACCCTCCTGCATCCTGGCTCCGCCGGAGCAGCAAAACAAAAACACAGGCAGCTTACATTCAATGGCCCTCTCAATGGCCGCGGTAATCTTTTCCCCCACCGTCTGCCCCATGCTGGACATCATGAACCGGGAGTCGCATATGCCCAGCACAATTTCCTCGCCAAAGACCTTACATCGTCCCACCGTTACGGCCTCATCCAGCCCTGTTTTCTCCCTCGCCTGGGCCAGCTTCTCCTCATAACCCTCATAATGCAGGGGATTGTGTACCGGCAAATCCGTAAACCACGGCTCAAAGGTGTGGGGGTCCGCCACCATGCGGACGCGATTGGGCACCCTCACGCGAAAATACCCCTCACACTCATAGCAGATGTATTTTCTCTTCACCACCCTCTGCCTGTTTACCAGTTTGCCGCATTTAGGACAGCGAATCATATATTCATCCTGGCTTTGCGCGCAGGCGCTTTCACTGCGGCCATCCTCCTGAACGGTTTCCCGGGGCGACGCGGCGCGCCGTTTTGCCTGTTCGCCGCTCTCACCGCCGCCGTCCGCATTCTCCTGACGGATTCCATCCTTCGCCGCGGCGCGGGACCTGGATGCCGCCAGGGAAGCATTCAGCTTATTCAATTTCCGGGCAAAATAATCCGCTCTCTTCTGTTTCAACAGATCCATGTTCATCGCTTTTACCTCTCCGTGAATATGGGCGCTTTTACCCGCGCCATACTGCTGCGTAAACACCTGTTTCAGGCACTCCTGTCACCCGATGGAAAAAGTCAGTTCCGCCGAAGCCGCCACTTCTCCGTCTACCTTTGCAACGGCACGGCCCACGCCCACAGGACCTTTTGTCCTGATGATTTCCGTCTCAAGAAGCAGCACATCCCCCGGAATCACTTTCCGGCGGAATCTGGCCTTCTCAATTCCGGCGAAATAAGCGGTGCGGCCCTTATACTCCGGCTGGGACAGCATGGCCACGGCTCCCACCTGGGCCAGCGCCTCTATGATCAGCACACCGGGCATCACGGGATTCCCCGGAAAATGCCCCTGAAAAAACGGTTCGTTCACACTGACACATTTCTTACCCAGAGCCCGCGCTCCCGGCTCCAGTTCCTCTATGGTATCAATCAGCAGAAAGGGATATCGATGGGGAATGATCCCCATGATTTCCTGCGCAGTATAGAATGACATGGTATCTCTCCTTTTTCATTATTTCACATATCTCCGGAGGACACACCGGGCCGATGGTTCTCTCAGGGATACCGGATATCTTCGGGACAATCCCCGCTTCCCCCGGGAATATGCCGTTTAAAGCTACTGCTCCATCCGGTCGGCAATCACACTTTCCGCACCGCCAATTTTTCCATCTGCCGCCTTGTCGCCAGGCAGCGATGCCGCCGCACCGCCTCCTTCCTCCGCCTTGCAGACTGACAAAATAAGCGGCACTGACAGTACAATGACTGGCCGGACAGAGCACTACGCATCAGGTAATGCCTTAACCCTGTATATTGCCGATCAATATACTCGCGTTATGCCCTCCGAAGCCCAGTGAATTGCTGAGAGCATAGGGAATGTACTCCCGATAGCTTTCCTTACAATAATTGAGGTTCAGCTCCTCCTCGCTCTCCCGCAGACCCACCGTCCTGTGTATAAAGCCCTCCTGCATTTCCTTGACACAGGCGATCAATTCCACGGCTCCGGCCGCGCCCAGCAGATGGCCGATCATGGACTTGGTGGAATTGATCCGCAGGTTCCTGGCGTGATCCCCGAAAGCCAACTTGACAGCTCTGGTCTCAAACAGATCGTTGTGGTGCGTGGCCGTGCCGTGGGCGTTGATATAAGTCACCTCCTCAGGCGCCACATTCCCGTCCGCAAGGGCATTGATCATGGCTCTGGCGGCGCCGCTGCCATCCTCCGCGGGGGAAGTGATGTGGTAGGCGTCCGACGTACAGCCATACCCCAGGACCTCCGCATAGATCCGGGCCCCCCTCTCTCTGGCATGCTCCAGTTCTTCCAGAATCACTACGCCCGCGCCCTCCCCCATGACAAAGCCGCTTCTCTCCCGGTCAAAGGGGATGGAGCATCTGGCGGGGTCCGTGCTGTCTGAAAGAGCCGTCAGAGAGGTAAAACCCGCGATCCCCACAGGAGTCACCGCGGCCTCTGTGCCTCCCGCCACCATCACGTCCGCGTCCCCGTACTGAATGGTACGCATCGCCTCACCAATGGAATTAGTCCCTGTGGCACAGGCCGTCACTACATTCAGACTTTTTCCCTTTAATCCGAAAGCGATACTCACATTGCCCGCCGCCATATTGGAAATCATCAGGGGCACAAACAGGGGGCCCACACGGGAGGGGCCTTTCAACAACAGCCTGCCGTATTCCCTCTCGATGGCCTGCAGACTGCCGATGCCGCTGCCGATGCTGCATCCCACCCTGTAGGCGTCCTCCTTCTCCAGTTCAAGACCTGCGTCCCGCAATGCTTCCCCTGCCGCCGCCACCGCGAACTGGCAGAACAATTCCATTCGTCTGGCAGATTTTTTATCCATATAATCTTCCGCCCGGAAGTCCCTGACCTCCGCCGCCAGCCTGCATTTATATGCGGAGGCATCGAACCGCGTGATGGGGGCAAATCCTGTTTTTTCCTGTTTTATGCCCTCCCAGAAAGCTTCCACGCCGATGCCGATGGGTGTCACAACGCCCATGCCGGTCACTGCCACTCGTCTGCTCATATTGCCATACCTCCGTCCACACAGATCACCTGACCTGTGATATAGTTCGATTTCTCTCCCGCCAGGAATGCCACCATCTCCGCTATGTCCTCCACTGTCCCCATCCTGCCCATGGGCACTGCGGCCACACCTGCCTCCCGGGCCTTCTCCGGCAATGCCTGCGTCATCTCCGTGTCTATAAAGCCGGGGGCCACCGCGTTGACGCATATCCCCCGGGAGGCAAGCTCCCTGGCGGCGCTTTTGGTCAGTCCGATCAGTCCCGCCTTGGAGGCGCTGTAATTGGCCTGGCCCGCATTGCCCAGCACGCCTGAGACCGACGAGATATTGATGATCTTCCCCCCTCGCTGTTTCACAAAGTACCTGGACAGGTGGCGCATGGTGTTAAAAGCGCCCTTTAAATTGATATCCAGCACCCTGTCGTAATCCTCCTCGGACATCCGCATGAGCAGATTATCCCTGGTCACGCCGGCGTTGTTCACCAGTATATCCACATGCCCGTATTTTTCTATGATCCGTTCCACCATGCCGGCGCAGGCCGTATAGTCCGACACGTCGCAGCCGACGCATTCCGCGCGGCCTCCGGCGGCGGCAATCTCCTCCGCCAGCTCCCCGGCCTTTTGCGGGGAGCCGTTATAATTGACCAGCACCGTGGCTCCCAGGGATGCCAGTTTTCCGGCGATGCCCCGTCCAATCCCCCGGCTGGCCCCCGTGACCAGCGCCACTTTGCCCGCAAGCTCTCCGGCGCGGCCGGACATTTTCCATTCTTTCTCCATCTGTCTCTCCTCAATATGCCGTATTACAGAAAGCTCTTTCTGTAATCAGACAAGACGCATATCCGCGTCTCTTTCCAGGCCCAAGTTCGTTCCCGGCCGGATATGTCAAAGCAGCAGCGGCAGCTTCTCCAGGTCTTCCACCTTCTCCACATTGTACGCCCTTACATCCCTGCTGATTTTGCGCAGGAACCCGGTGAGGGTTTTTCCGGGGCCAATCTCGATGAAAGTATCCACTCCCTCCGCCAGCATGCGCTCCATGGTCTCCCGCCACCTGACTGTACCGGATACCTGCTTTGCCAGCAGCTCCTTTACTCGGGAACTGTCCGTCACGGGCGCAGCCTCCACATTGCTCAGATAAGGGATGACCGGATCATGCACTGTCACAGCCGCCAGCTGCCCGGCCAGCTTCTCCCCCGCGCCCTCCAGCAGCGCGGAGTGAAAGGGACCGCTGACTTTCAGGGGCACACAGCGTCTGGCCCCCGCCTCCTGCAATTTCGCCGCGGCGGTCCGCACCGCGCTTTCCTCCCCGGTGATCACGATCTGCCCGGGACAGTTGTCATTGGCGATGGACACGATGCCCTCCGTGCTCTCGCACACCGTCCGGATGGTATCCGCGTCCAGCCCCAGCACCGCTGTCATGGCCCCTCCAACGGGATATGCCTCCTGCATATAAATGCCCCGGCTGCGGATCAGCCGGAAGAGATCTTCCATCTCCATAACCCGTGCCGCCGCCAGCGCTCCATACTCCCCCAGACTGAGTCCGGCGCAGCAATCCGCCTTAAGCCCCTTCTGCTCCAGAACTCTCAGAATTGCCAGCTCTGTTGTCAGCATGGCGATCTGTGTGTACTCGGTGATGTCCAGACGGTCATTTTCCTGAAAGCAGAGCGCCGCCACATCCAGTCCGGCGCTCTTCTCCGCCAGCTCATACACCTCTCTGGCCACCTGGTATTTTTCATAGAAATCTCTGCCCATACCGCAGTACTGGGCCCCCTGTCCGGGAAAAATAAATGCTGTTTTACTCATCTTGCCCTATAAACTCCCATCCGTCCGCTTCCGCGGGCTGTCTGTTCCCGGATTCACATATGCCCGGATTTTGTTCCAAGCAGAGCTTCCGCCTGTCCCATCATCTCCAGAATCATCTCCCTGCAGGTCTGTTCCTCTCGCACCAGCCCCGCGATCTGACCCGCCATCAGGGTTCCATTCACCACATCGCCCTCCACTACGGCTTTGCGCAGCGCCCCCAAAGTGAGTTGTTCCAGTTCCTCGAAGGGCGCGCCCCCCTTTTCCCGTTTCAGGTATTCGCGGGTCATCTGATTGCGCAGCTGTCTCACGGGATGCCCATGACTCATGCCTGTCACCTCGGAATCAATGTCCTTGGCTGCAAGTACCTTCTTTTTATAGTTGTCATGAACAATGGATTCCCTGGCCACAATAAAGCGGGTGCCCATCTGCACCGCCTCCGCGCCCAGCATCATAGCTGCGGCCAGTCCCCTGCCGTCCGCGATGCCGCCCGCGGCGATTACGGGTATGCTCACCGAGTCCGCCACCTGAGGCACCAGCGTCATAGTGGTGGCAGAGCCGATATGTCCGCCGGACTCGCATCCCTCCGCCACCACGGCGTCGGCCCCGGCTCTCTCCATCATCTTTGCCATGGCTACGCTGGCTGTCACAGGGATTACTTTGACCCCCGCCTCCTTCCACATAGCCAGGTATTTTCCCGGGTTTCCGGCTCCGGTGGTCACTACCTTCACGCCCTCTTCCACAATCACCCTGGCAATGGCATCCGCCTCGGGATTCATGAGCATCAGATTCACGCCGAAGGGCTTATCTGTCATTTCCCTTACTTTTTGGATCTGCTCACGCACAAAACCGGCGGGGGCTCCTCCCGCACCGATCAGGCCCATACCGCCCGCCTCGGACACCGCCGCCGCCAGATGGTATTCCGCCACCCAGGCCATACCGCCCTGAATAATGGGATATTCGATTCCCAGCATGTCAGTTATTCTTGTCTTCATCTTTCCCCTTCCCGCATGCCGCCGACTTTGCCTGCGGTATTGCTTCCAGACCTTCCTCTCTCCCGCTGCCCCGCTTATTCCACACCCTTATTCCGCAGATACTCCAGCACCTCCCCCACGGTAAGCAGCTGCTCCAGGTCCTCGGAAGGAATCTCGATTTCAAATTCATCCTCCAGGGCCATAACCATCTCAAACAGGTCCAGGGAATCCGCGTTCAGATCATCCTTGAAGCTGGTGGCCTCCGAGATGTCCATACCGTCCGCGTTCAGTTTTTCCTCAATGATTTCCTTTACTTTTTCAAACATGATCTTTTCTCCTTTTCATTACTGATTTTCTCCGCTTGCGAAACCCTGTCTGCAAGTGACTGATTCTCTTTCATGGTTTTGCAAACTACATAAAACGGTCTGTCACTCCATTTGTTTGAGCATCAAATATTTTGAATGTCAAACTATTTAAACAGGATAATACTACCGGTGAAGCCAAATGTCAATAGTTTTTTTCATACAAAAATTCTGACTGTTGAGGAAAGCTCAGGATGTGATAAATGATACGTTTTTCGATGGCACGGAAAAAAGCAGGAACTGTTTACGGGGAACTGATCTGACAGATCAGTTCCCCGCAGTTCTACCTCTTCTTCCACCCAAAGAGTGTCTTTTTGAAATGTTTCTTATGCTCGATTATCTCCGGCTCCCGGGGAAATTTGTCCCAGTAGCTCATGCCTTTCCCTATATCCGCAGGCACACCCATGCCATAGGCGTATATCTCCCCCAGACCCAGGCAGGACAGGTAGGTGTCGGGGCGTTTCTCCAGCAATTCCCTGGCCCTGGCACAGTCCTGAGGCACCCCCAATCCGTGCAGGTAACAGGTGCCCAGCATATCGCTGCACCACGTATTGATATCAATGGCCTTTAAAAAGCACTGTACGGCCTCCTGGTAATTCACCTCCAGGCCATCACCGCCCTTGAAATAAATTTCTCCCAGGAGGTTATAGGCTCCCACGGCCTGGGCGTCCATCCGGATCGCTTTCTCAAAGTATTCTTTTGCCGTGTTCAGATTCCGCACATTCTTGCTTCGGTAACTATACATTCTGCCCAGTTCATAATAACCGTCGGAATCGCCATGCTCCGCCGCGCTTCTGAACAATTCCATGGCCTTCCCGGGCTGTGTGTCCGCATATCGCAGTCCAACCTTCACCTCATAGACGCCAATGCCCAGCTGCGCGCCCCGCTCCTCCAGACGCCGAGCGCGTTCCCGGTCCACGGGCATACCATAGTCCCCGGAGGTAAGAATGTCAATCAGATTGCCCAGACCCATAGCCATCCCCTCCGCCAGAATCTCCTCATAGATCTGTACGGCCTTGCGTTGCAGAGAACATACATCCTGCGGCCCGTTGATGGTAAGACCGGCCAGTTCCACCGCGTCCCCGTAATAATAGGCGTTGGCAACCATATATTTGCAAAAGATCTGTCCGCCCCGGGCCAGCTCCACCACTTTATCCCAGATCTCCCTTTTGGAGGTGTAGGGCGCATGCACAAAGGACCCGCAGCGGGGCTGAAAGCCCCCCACTCGCATGGCGCCCATCATGCCCACCGCGCTGCCAAGCTCGATGGATTTATTGTACCACTCCTCCGCTTTGTCATCATCGCTCTCAAAACCGAATCCCGGGTCCACATAGCAGGGACCGCTGTAGCACCTGGCCAGGAAATAGCAGGCGTCCCCGTCACCCTCCCGGGCCGCCTCCCGCAGTCCCTCCAGGGCCTGCGGGCCATTGCCGGATCTGCTGTTCACCCAGATATTCTGAATGGCATACTCCACTCTCTCATCAAATACTCCGCCCATATTCTCTCCACTCCTACTTATTTCTGCGGAACTGCACCGGGGTCGTTCCGTAGGCCTTCTTAAACAGCCTGTTAAAATGTTCCACGGTCTCATAGCCCACTTCCGCGGCGATGGATTCCACCGTGCGGTTGGTCTCCTTGAGCAGTGTGCGAGCCCGCTTCATCCGGGCCGCTTTCACCGCCTCCTGAAAAGTCGTCCCCGTGTGTTCCCGGATATACTTGGACACATAGGGCTTAGACAGGTGAAAAACCTGGGACATTTCCTCCAACGTCACGTCCTGGCTGTGGTCCTGGATATATTTCATCATCTCCATAAGCCGCTCCTGGCGGCCCTGGGTCATATTGGAGGCCTGGGCCAGCTTGTTTACCGCCACCACCAGCGCTGCAATGGAGCTCTTGATGATGTCGCCGTCAATTCCCACACCCCACTGGAAACTGCCGTTCTGCAAAACGCCCACATAGGAAGCCGCCTTGGAGGAAGATCCTCTGGACACTGCGTGTTCCTCATACACCGAGAGTTCATAGGAAATGCCGAAAAACAGTTTCAGCGCATTGCTGACGGCATCCAGACGGCCGTTGCCGTCGGCGTCGATCACCCGCTTCTCCCCGCCCTGCTGAATGGTTACGCTGGCTACAATCCCCTCCGGCACCTGTCTGAAATGACACTCCGTGATATCAAACACTTCTCTGGGCTTGATATAATTGTCCTCAAAAATCCGGTATATGTCCGCCGGAGCCAGTTCCTTGTGCCTCTGGTCGGATACGCCTTTCATGAGATATCCCACTTCCTCCCGCATCTGCGTGGGCAGGGCCATGCCGAAATTCTGTTTCAGAATAAAGGCGATGCCTCCCTTGCCGGACTGGCTGTTGATGCGGATCACATCGGACTCGTACTCCCGCCCCAGGTCCTGGGGGTCAATGGGCAGGTAGGGCACCTCCCAGCGCTCTCCGCTCTTGCCCTCCTTTCTCCAGTTCATGCCCTTGGAGATGGCGTCCTGATGAGAGCCGGAAAAAGCGGTGAACACCAGGTCTCCCGCGTAGGGAGAGCGCTCGTACACATGCATGCCCGTAAGAGTCTCGTATTTTTCCCGGATGGAATTGATATGGGAAAAATCCAGCCCTGAAGGTACGCCGTGACACATCATATTCATGGCCAGCGTCACCACGTCCACATTGCCGGTGCGCTCGCCGTTGCCGAAAAGGGTGCCCTCCACCCGGTCGGCTCCGGCCAGTACGCCAAACTCCGCATCGCTGATCCCGCATCCTCTGTCGTTGTGAGGATGTACGCTGAGTACCACCGCGTCCCGATATTTCAGATGCTTGTGAATATACTCGATCTGGCAGGCAAACACATGGGGCATGGCAATCTGCACCGTGGTGGGAATATTGATGATGGCCTTGTGGCCGGGGACCGGCTGCCATACATCCAGCACGGCATTGCACACCTCCACCGCATAGTCCACTTCCGTGCCGGGAAAGCTCTCCGGGCTGTACTCAAACCGGAAGTCCCCTTCCATCTCCCCCGCAATCTCAAGCAACAGTCTGGCGCCGTCCACCGCCAGCTTCTTCACTTCCTCCCTGCTCTTTCCGAAGACCTGTTCCCGCTGGGCCACGGAAGTGGAGTTGTACAGATGCACGATGGCGTGGGGCACACCCTCCAGGGCCGCGAAGGTCTTGCGGATAATATGTTCCCTGGCCTGGGTCAGCACCTGCACCGTCACGTCCTCCGGTATCATCCGCCTCTCGATCAGCGTCCGGAGAAACTGAAATTCCGTATCGGAAGCCGCTGGAAATCCCACCTCAATCTCCTTAAAACCGATATCCACCAGCATCTGGAAAAAGTCCAGTTTCTGCTCCAGGCTCATGGGCTCAATCAGAGCCTGGTTGCCGTCCCGCAGATCCACGCTGCACCACACGGGGGGCTTTTCAATAATGTCCTTCCGCACCCAGTCATAGGTAACCTCAGGGGGCATAAAATAAGATCTGCCGTATTTTTCCGCTACATTCATGTCATTACCCTCTCTTTTTTACAATTTAAAAAATCTCTACAAAATATCCGTCCGGATATCCCATAGAGACGCTTTTTCAAACGCGGTACCACTCTACTTCATGGCTCCTGCCATGCCCTCGACGACACATACATGTCCGGCCCCCTTTATACGGCGGGTGTTCCGTCCGAGCCTACTTTCCGGTATTCCGTTTTCGGTCGGCTGCTCTGAGGCCAGTTCACTGTCTGCTTCCGACTGCCTCGCACCATCCGGCAGTTCTCTGTTATCCCACATACAGCTAATACTCCTCGTCATTGCATTTGTGTTATTCAGCTGATGATATCTTAGCATAAAGTAACCCAAGGCGCAAGATATAAATTTAATCAATTTGGTAGATGTATTTTATCATGACGCAGTTGTCGTATGTTCTCCCCGCAGACAGATGCCCCGTCCCTTCCCACGGCGAATACTCCATAATTCTGAAATCTCCCGGGCAGGCGCGGGCAGTCCGCGGCTTCCCGGGAGCCGGAATCGGCAGTCTGTTGCAGAATTACTTGTTATACAGTGTATTCATCATATTTTTCACCTTGAAGAAGGCAGGCTTGGGCTGATAATCCGCGTCAAAAAGCCGTGTGTTGGTGGCATCGCCCTCGCGGTAATGGTCAATCAGGCCAAAAAATGTCACATTGGTAATATTGGCATCGCCGCCTCCCTCTGTATCCAGTCTTGCCAGAGACATGAAAATACTGCCATAGCGCTTGCCCTGCTTCTCAAAATTTTCCTCGTTTTCCTCGTCAACGGAGACGGACAGCTCCGTAATATGGATTTCCAGTCCCAACTCCCCGAACTTGCGGATCGTGCTCTCCAGCGTACCGATCGAAGGATAATCCACTCCCCAGTAGCCCTGCATCCCGATCCCGTCGATCAGCCCTTTCTCCTTCAGGGACTGACAGAGCGCATAGATGGCGTTCCGCTTCTCCAGCTGATAGGTGTTAAAATCGTTGTAAAAAAGTTTCACGTCCTCCGCCGCATATTTCCGGGCGTATGTAAAGGCCATCTCCACATAGTCCTCCCCTATGGTCAAATACCAGGGATTGGGGGTGCCGTCATTCTCCGTGCGGCAGCGGAAAAAGCTGTCTTTATCCCCCTTGTCCGGGTCCACAGCCTCGTTTACCACATCCCAGCAATACACCACGCCGGGGTAATTGTCCTGTACATGGGTCATCAGCTGCGCGATATAACTCTCCATGCGCCCAAGCATGACCTCCCTGTCCACATATTCCCCCTTGTCGTCATATCTCTCTCTGAAAAACCAGTCCGGCGCCTGCGCATGCCATACCAGTGTATGCCCCCGCATCCGCATCCCCTGGGCCTGACACCATTCCAGCGTGGGATCAATGGAAGCAAAGGACAGAACAGGTGTGCCGTCTCCCTCTTTGACACTGTTCTGAGAGCCCTGCTGATCCAGGATATAACAGCTTTTCATCAGATTTGTCATCGTACAGCTGTTGAAGTGTTTCCCGCAAACAGCCATATACTCCGGCATATTCAGCGTCTGATTCTCCAGTGTGCTGCCGTTGATGCCCACACCCAATGTAAAATAATCGCTGCACAGATCCTTGAGCGCAGGCTCGGTCAGAGCTGCCGTCAGGTCATAATCACTGTTCTCAAATTCTTTCAGCACCTGCTGCCAGTATATTTCCTCCTCCGTCAGGCTCTCGTTCCCGGACGCGTCCGGAAGTCCCTCCGTTTCCGGGGCGGACTCTCCCAAAGCGCTCTCCTCCCGGCCCTCCTGGTCCTGCATTTCCCCCCGGTCTTCCTGGTCCTGCATTTCTCCCCGGTCCTCCTGTTCCGCCGACACTTCCTGTGTCACCTTTGGATCGCTGCCGTCCGCCCCGGGGCCGACGCCGCAGCCGGTTGCCGCCACCGCCAGAAACAGTCCCAGCGCCATTCTGCCCGAAAATCTGAACCCACTCTTTTTCCTCATAAACCATACCCCTTTCCGGCATCCGCCACTTGCGGAGAAATTTACACCATCGCCTGATCCGCTTTCGATTGTCTGTCCTGTTACAAGAATAGCAAAGTATTTTTCGTCTTTCTCATTATTCTTTGCTGACTTTTCTTTAAGTATTGCGTTTGAAGAACGCGCAGGCTGTCACAACAATCCGGAGGCAGAGCCTCCCGTAAGAAATCCAGATAAAAAAAGAATCCACCCAGCGTCTGACCGCACTTGTGGATTCTTCTATAAAATGCTGGTGGCCGGACTTGAACCGGCACGGTGTTGCCACCGAGGGATTTTAAGTCCCTTGCGTCTGCCTGTTCCGCCACACCAGCCGACGCGTGACATAAGCAGGAAATAAACCCTGCCCTGTATTCTATGCGCACCAGTCCCTGAAATATTCCTGCGGGAAGTACGCCAATGGATGGAGGTGGATTCGAACCACCGAAGCAATTTGCAGCAGATTTACAGTCTGTCCCCTTTGGCCACTCGGGAATCCATCCAAGGAAAGCGCATCAACGCTCTAACCTAAGCCATTGTAGCATATGTCCCCCTGAAATGCAACTGCATTTTACAAAAATCTGTCCGAAAATCCCTTTGACTCCCCGGCTATGAAGCAGGGGAGTCCTCCTTACGGGATTCCTGATATTTCAGGATCACAGCCGAAAACCCGGGGAGCAGAATCCGGATCTTCCCGGCATAAATCCGGTACTCCACAGCTTCTGTACTGTAGCCCTCCCCGCTGGTCCCGATCAGCTGCACCATAACGCCCGTTCGGGGGATGTTGGCCTCCCATACCGTGATTTCCTTATCCAGCTCGTGGGGATTATTGTTTACTACAATCACGCACTGCTCCTGTCGGTTGAAGCGCCCGTAAGCCATGTAGTTGTAATCAGAGTCAATATATTTTATGGAACCGGTCTTCAATTCCTGATGGCTCTTATGAATCCGTATAATGGCTTTATGAAAATCAATCAGTTCATGATCCTCATGCCCCCAGGGATACGTCCTTCTGTTGTCGGGGTCGGTAAATCCGCACACCCCCGCCTCGTCCCCATAGTAAATGGTGGGCGCGCCCACCCAGGTCATCTGCATCACCACCGCAATCCGGAACACGGCCTTATTGATCCCCTGGTTGGCCGCCTCCGGCCCCAGAGTGCTGGTCCGTCCCACCTTGTGATTGGTGCGGGTCAGGAAGCGGGAATGGTCATGGTTGGACAATTCGTTCATGGCCACCTGCCAGCTGGGCATGGCCAGATTGGAGCTGTGATGCTTCATGGCTCCCCAAAAGCTGTCCGCATTGCCCAAAAGGTCTTCCCGGAAATCGTCGCTGTGTTTCTCCATGCCCGTCAGGAACCATGTCACCGGCTCCATAAAGGCATCGTAGTTCATCACCGTGTCCCACTCGTTGCCCTGCAGCCACTCCCTGGTGTTGCCATAGTGCTCCGCCAGAATAATAGCGTTGGGATTGGCCTCCTTCACCGCCCGCCGGAATTCCTGCCAGAAATGATGGTTGAACTCCGGACTGTGGCCCAGGTCCGCCGCCACGTCCAGACGCCATCCGTCCACATTGTACGGAGGAGACACCCATTTGGCGCCGATGCGCAGCACATATTCATACAGCGCCTTAGAGCCCTCATAGTTTAACTTGGGCAGCGTGTCATGCCCCCACCAACCGTCATAGTCCTTGTTGTAAGGCCAGTTGGCGCTGAAAAATGCAAAATAGTCCTTGTACGGGCTGTCTCCGGACACATACGCGCCCTTCTCATACCCCGGCGCAAACTCATAGATCCGCTCCCGGTCCATCCATTTGTTGAAGGAGCCGCAATGGTTGAACACCCCGTCCAGAATCACCTTGATTCCCCGTCGGTGCGCCTCCTCCACCACCCGTACAAACAGCGAATTGCTCGCCTCCAGGTTGGCCCTGTTGGTCACCCGGTCGATATATCTGCTGGCATGGCTGTTATCCTTGTCCCCGGGGGCAAGCAGATTGCCCTGGTCGCTGATCATTTTTCCGAAATGAGGATCGATAAAGTCATAGTCCTGAATGTCATATTTATGGTTGGAGGGAGATACAAACAATGGATTGAAATAGATCGCCTCTATCCCCAGATCCTGCAGATAATCCATTTTATCCAGCACTCCCTGCAAATCGCCGCCATAAAATTCCCGCACATCCATCTGCGCCGGATAACGGTCCCAATCCTCCACACGATGCACATGCTCCCCGATATAGGTATACTCATCCGTGAGCACATCATTGCCGGTATCTCCGTTGCGGAAACGGTCCACGTAGATCTGGTACATCACCGCGCCCTTGGCCCAGGCCGGGGTCTTGAAGCCGGGCAGTATCACAAAATCATAATATTCATTCACATCCCTGGCCAGCCCCCTCACATCATAGATGCCGGAAAGTCTGCCGGTCTCCACCTCAAAATGATAGGTGACTTTTTCATTTTCCAGTTGAAGCTCATGGGTATAATAATCAAACATCCCGTCCGATTCCGCACGGTTCATCAGATACCGCTGGTTCTTGTAGATCAAGAATACCCGGTCCACATTGTGCCTGGCCGTTCTGAAACGGATGGTCACCCGGTCATAGGGCGCCGGTTCCGCGGGGCTTACATAGTCCTCTGTAGTGTCTGTAAACAGAGCTCGCTTATTAAAAACAGGGCGCATTGTCGCCATGTACATCTGATTTTCTTCTACCCTGCGTATATGGTCAATATCCATGCCCTTACCTCCCTTTACAAAGTGTGTATCACTTTTATTTTAATATTTTATGAATGGCTGCGCAAGTATTTGAGCTCATCGAATATCCAGTACTATAGTACCAACATTTTCCAACTGCCCGTTTGCTTCCGCAATGTTCCCGGAAAGCTCCAGGCCATGCTCCCCTCAGATTGCCGCCAGGCATCATTTCCTCCGAAGAAGGTGGCTTCCATAGTAAAAAAGACAGCCGTTAAGCTGTCCTTTTTAGAGAAGGTATTTCTTTCTTATGGGGTATAGCAAAAAACTATATAATGTATTGGGGGGTTACGCATATTATAATACCATGGCCTCCCCCTTTTGCATAGACTCAGATTTCACAAATATTACAAAATGGCTATTCTGTTTTTGTGCATTTCTGCCAAATCTCCATTCCTCTGCTCTGCATCCTACGCCGTCTGGAACAGCGCCTCAAATTCCTCCTGCCCGATCTTTTCTTTCTGTAGCAGCAGTTCCGCGCAGCTGTGCAGCACATTCTCGTGCTCCAGAATCAAGGCTCTGGCTCTGGCGTAGCAATCGTCAATGATCGCCTTGACTTCCCTGTCAATCTCACCGGAGATTGTCTCGCTGTGACTCTTCGCATGGGCCAGGTCCTTGCCGATAAACACCTCATCATCGTCATCGTCATAGCAGATCACGCCGATCTGATCGGACATACCGTAGCGGGTCACCATACGGCGGGCTTCCTTGGTGGCTTTCTTGATGTCGCTGGACGCGCCGGTGGTGATATCCTTGAATATGATTTCCTCAGCGATCCTTCCGCCAAGGGATACCATGATATCCTGTAACATTTTGCCCTTGGTCAGGAACATCTCATCCTTTTCCGGCAGCGGCATGGTATAGCCTGCCGCCCCCAGGCCCGTGGGGATGATGGACACTGTATGCACCGGTCCCACATCGGGCAGCACATGGAACAGAATCGCGTGCCCCGCCTCGTGGTACGCGGTAATCTTCTTCTCCCTCTCGGAGATAATGCGGCTCTTTTTCTCCGCGCCGATGCCCACTTTGACAAAGGCGGCTTCGATATCCTCCTGCTGCACAAAGGCCCGGTCCTTCTTGGCGGCATTGATGGCGGCTTCGTTCATCAGATTCTCCAGATCCGCCCCGGAAAATCCCGCTGTGGTCTGCGCCACCCTCTCCAGATTCACGTCCTCCGACAGCGCCTTGTTGCGGGCATGCACCTTCAGGATCTCCTCCCTGCCCCGCACATCCGGCCTTCCCACCGCCACCTTGCGGTCAAAACGGCCCGGACGCAGAATGGCGGGGTCCAGAATATCCACGCGGTTGGTGGCCGCCATGACGATAATGCCCTCGTTGACACCGAAACCGTCCATCTCCACTAACAGCTGGTTCAGCGTCTGCTCTCTCTCGTCATGTCCGCCCCCCATGCCGGTGCCTCTTCTGCGGGCCACGGCATCAATCTCGTCAATAAACACAATGCAGGGGGAATTTCTCTTGGCATCCGCGAACAGATCTCTGACACGGCTGGCACCCACACCCACAAACATCTCCACAAAATCGGAACCGGAAATGCTGAAAAAGGGTACGCCCGCCTCCCCCGCCACAGCCTTGGCCAGCAGCGTCTTACCGGTTCCGGGAGGTCCCTCCAGCAGTACGCCCTTGGGAATCCGGGCGCCCAGCTTGGTGTATTTGGAAGGGGTGCGCAGGAAATCCACAATCTCCTCCAGTTCCTCCTTCTCCTCCTTCAGGCCCGCCACCATACCGAAATTGGTCTTATTTTCTCCGGCGAAGAGCCGTACCGCCCGGTGTCTGCCGAAATTCATCATCTTGCTGTTGCCGCCGCCCGCGTTCTGAGCGTTCATCATCATAAAGAAGAAAATGAACATACCCGCGATGATCAGCAGCGGCAGTATGGTGGTAAGGAACAGGCTCTCCCGCTCGATATCCTCCACGGTGGGCTCATAGCCGTGTTCTCTGGCGATGGCCTCCACTTCGCGGATATCCGTGGCGTACAGCTCCTTCACCACTTCTCCGAACACCACCTTCGCGTACCCGGTGGGCGCCTCTCTGTTGGGCGTGATGATGACCTCGCGGACCGCGCCGCTGTCCAGGTCCTTGATAAACTGTGCCTGGGTGTAATCATTTTCCTGCCTGCGAAACATGGAGATCAACGCCAGCATAACCAGCAGGAAGGCAATCAATATAAAATAAGAACTGAAATATCTGTTTGGTTTCAATGGACGCCTCCTAATCAAATTTTACGACACCGATATAGGGCAGGTTCCGGTATCTCTGGTCGTAATCCAGACCATATCCCACCACAAATTCATCCGGAATCCGGAAGCCGGTGTAGTCAACCTGCACCTCCACAACCCTTCTTTCAGGCTTATCCAGCAGAGTACACAGGCGCAGGGATCTGGGCCCCCGGTCCCGCAGCATCTCCAGCAGATAACTCAAGGTCCTGCCGGAATCCACGATATCCTCCACCACCAGCACATCCTTATCCTTTAAGGATTCATCCAGATCCTTTACAATCTTCACCACACCGCTGGACTTGGTGTCCTTGCCATAGCTGGACACGGACATGAAATCCAGCGAAACCGGCACACTGATCCGCTTGGCCAGTTCGCACATGAAAAAGCTGCCGCCCTTGAGCACACATACCAGATGCACCTGCCTGCCCTCATAATCCCGGCTGATCTGCTCGCCTATGGCCTGAATCCTGGCATCTACATCCTCCTCCGTTATCAGTACCTCTACATGTTCCTCCATATTTGCTCCTTTCGTATCTCATTCCCTTTCGTACTCCACCTTCAGGATCTGTCTCGTATCATCGTTGATCTTACAGGATTCGCAGATCCGCCTTCCCGCCACCCACAGGATGTGGCTGCCCTGGGCCAGCAGCGGAATCTGGTCCCGCTCCCGGCAGGGCACCTTCTCGTCGATAAACAGGCTTTTGAGGGTTTTGTGCCCGCTGCCCGACGGGGTTCTTATTCGCAGATAGTCCCCGGTCCGGCGGGTTCTCCATTCTAATAGTTCTTCTATTTTATCACAATCAAGCCATTCCGTACACTCATTTTCCAAAAGATTCGCACTTTTTTTGTAGGTCCGAGCCCCCTGGTCCTCCTTTTCCAGGCGGGTCAGACGCAGTATGCCCCCCGGCACCTTACAGACAAGACTCTCCCCGGGGGATCGGGGCACCGGTACCGGCACCGCTAAAGCAGCCGCCGTCTGCCCGGTATCCTGCCGTCGCTCCAGGATGACCCGGTCATAGCTGCGCACGGCCCTGATTCCCTGGGGCAGATGAATCTCCCGGTTGCCCGGCCGCTGGCACAGCGCCAGCATCTGATCCACCTGCCCGGCCCCCATGTCTTTATGGGCGGGGGAGAGCTCCTTGAGCACAGACAAAAGCAAGCCCTTCTGCAAGGCGGGATGCAGATTTTCAAAGGCTGCACAGGACAGAATAAACCGGGGGGCCTCCCCCGGCCCCTCTCTGGCAGCGCACAGCCTCCCGGCCTGCCGGATCTGTTCCTCCATATAGTCTTCAATTTCCATAAAAATATCCGCTGCCTTGCACAGATGGGCCGCCGCGCCGCTGCAGATCTCCCGTTCCGCGTAGGGCAGAATATGGCGCCTGATCCGATTCCGGGTATACTCATCCGTGTCATTGGTGCTGTCCTGCCGCCAGGAAATATCTCTCCGCTCCAGGTAGGCTTCAATCTCCCAGCGCTCCAGCCCCAGCAGAGGCCTCACAATCCTCTCCCTCACGGGCCGGATACTTCCCAGGCCCGTCAGCCCGCTGCCCCGGAAAAGATTGAGCAGCATCGTCTCCGCCCGGTCTCCGGCGTTGTGGGCCACGGCAATCTTCTGCGCCCCCCGCCGTTCCATCTCCCTGTAAAAGGCTTCATACCGCACCTGCCGCCCCGCCTCCTCGGTGGAGCACCCCTGCCGCCGGGCCACGGCCCCCACATCCTCCTCCACCAGTGTAAAGGGCACCTCCAGCTTTCGGCACAAAGTCTCCACATAGGCCGCGTCCCGGGCCGCGTCGCCGCGAATACCGTGATTGACATGCACCACATACAGCCCGATCTCCAGTTCCCGGGCAAGCCCGTACAACGCAAACAGGAGGCAGACAGAATCCGCCCCCCCGGATACGCCCAGCACCACGCCGTCCCCCGGCGCGAAGAGCTGATGCGTTCTGCTGTATGTCATGACTCGTTCTTCCAGATCATCATATCGCTCGCTCATATCCCTATGATAGCCGTCTTCCCGATAAATGTCAATGGTCTGCCGCCGGAGGCACGGGTCCTCTCACCTGTGGCTGTCAAACACCCCCAGCACCAGCACGGTCATATCGTCCAGGACGCGCCCCTGGCTGCACCGCAGCACGAACTGCAGCAGATTCCGGGCCATCTCCTCCGGATGCTGCTCCCGCATATCCTCCAGGTAGCGGACCATGGCGTCCTCATACCCGCTCTCCCGCAGCGCGTCCAGCACCCCGTCGGACATCATAATGATATAGTCGTTGTCAATCAGTTCGCGGCTCACACTCTGGTGCAGCGTTCCCTGGGACTCCTGGGCCTCCCCTTCCGCCAGAATGCCCAGAGGCAGCCCCGGCAGGCTGATCTGCTCCACATAGCTGTTGCTCTTAAGGAAGGAAGCCGCCGCTCCCACCTTGCGGAACACGCACATGCCCTGGTACAGATTCAGGCTGCAGACATCCAGTGTGGACATATTCCGTCTTCCCGCGACGTCCCCCGAGGCCAGCAGGGCGCTGTTTACCAGCCCCAGCGCCATATCCGTCTCAAAACCGGCCTCCAGCATCTTCTCCATCATATCCAGCACCTGACTGCTGTCGGCGCTGGCCTCCTCACCGCAGCCCATACCGTCGGAGAGCAGCACTGTCAGCCATCCCCGGTCCGACTGAATTATGGAATAATTATCTCCGGAGACCGTCTCGTTTTCCTTTACGGCCCGGGCGCTGCCGGATATAACCACAAAGCGGGGTTCCTCCACAAACAGATACGTCCCCTCCCTCTCCTGGATCTGCTGGGGACTGGTCACGGATACCATCAGCCTTCGTCCCAGCAGTACGGAGAGCATGTCCGCCACCTCCTGACTGCCGTGCCCTGCCATCCGCTGGGTAAACATATGCAGTCCGATGGTCGTCACCCCCTCTGTATCCTCCCCGTCCTCCGTATCCTGCATGTCCCCCCGGGCAGGCCGGTCAATATAAAACAGATCCAGCACCGTGATGCCCTCCTGTTTCAGGGCACGGGTCACCGTCCTTTCTTCCCGCGGGGACAGGGGTGTCAGACAAAACACCTCCGCCGCCAGCCTGGCCATAATCTGGGACATTTCATCCAGGTTATGGCACAGCGCCTGCCGGTTCTCCCACAGTCGGCGCTCTTCCAGCACCTGCTGCCGGGATACGCCTTCCCGCCGCCTGTTTTCCTTATTTGCCAATTCCTCCCGATAACTTCTGGACAGTTCCCGAAAACTGTCCGCATAGGCCAAAAGCCTTCCCCTTCCGTAGTCTGACAGCATTACGCTAAGCTGTTCCTGTCTCTCCCTGCCTGCTGTTGTCAACATACTATCACCTGCTCCCTGTCCTGTCCTTGCGCCGTATCCCCCGCCGCCCGCCAGGCCCTGCCCCATGAAAGCCCTGCGCTGTCGGCCTGTCCTGTACAGCATTCACAAGTATACAAAAAGCGATCCATACTTTTTGTCAAAATATGGATCGCTTTTCCTATTTTTCGTTGACAACTTTTCCTCCGGGAGAAACCACGTTTCTCACAATTTCACGGAACGCCAGGGCGCCGCCGCGCTCCCCGGAGCGTGTTTGAAAAGCGCTGTCTGTCAGGCCAGTATATCCAGTTTCTTATATGCCTCAATCCTCTCCGCCACCTGATTCCAGTCGGGGTCCGCGTCCAGAAACCTGTAATCGCCCCAGATTCTTTCCAGTTCGGCTTTTATGCGAGGATTCTCTTCCAGTTTTCCCGAGCCGGTACGAACATAGTAATCCGGCAGCAGCGCCTGCGCGATGATGCCCGTCTCCGGAGCCGGAGGCTCCTCCCCCCGGCCAAGAGCCGCCGCCTTCCGCAGATGGGCGTCCAGATAGGCGTCGATCTCCAGATGGGTCCCCATCATTCCGTTCAGGTCAAACACCTGGAAAGGCGCGCCGCCGGAAACCGGCACGGAGCTTCCTGTCCCCCAGAAATCCGGGCTGTCACCCAGCTCATACAGAGCGCCGCTCATATCCCGCAGGCCGTTAAACTCATTCTCCGCAGGAGGCTCCTGAAGGGTCCTGCGCACCGTGTCCACAGCCCAGCCAAGCCTCCCCAAAACCTGGCAGCCGGGAAGAACGGACAGCCGTTCTCCCAGTTTCACAAGCCTGGCCAGGGACAGCAGCCCCCACATCCGCACTTTGACATCCTCCATTTCTCCGGCCATCTCCTCCACCTGCGCCGGAATATTATTGTACAGCAGCGAGGCATTCTCCAGCTGCCCGATGCGCTCACAGCAGTCATCCATCAGCCTGTCGCCCACCTTTTTACAAACTCTGTCATCAGCGCTGTAAATGGTATCGGCCCGGTGCAGCCACAGCTGCGCAAGGTCAAGTTCTCCCCTGTCCATAGCGGCCGTTCCCGCCTGATAACAGGCCCTGGCCAGTCCTGCCCAGTCCTTTTTCTGCTGGCATGCCGCCAGCTGTTCTTCCAGTGATCCTTCTTTTTTTCCAAACAGCTTAAACATTTTGATACCTCTCCTTTATTTGTGTGCGCTTCTCCGTCAGATCTCAATTGTCCTTCTTTTTGCGGCGGACGAGGGTATAGCCAGCAAAGCCCGCGATTCCTGCCGCCAGGATGCCGCAGACCGTCAGAATACCGTACAAAAGTCCCTTTCCGGAACTCTCCGCGCCGGCTTCGTCCTGCGAACCCGGTGCCTGGGATTCCTCCGCCGCAGTCTCCACACTCTCCGCCGCCGATTCCGCGGACGGCTCCTTGCTCTCCTGCGCGGACTCCTGATCCGCTTCTCCTGCACTCCCCTCATCGGAAGGCTCCGGGGATGCTTGCACATCCTCTTCCAGGGGTTCCTCCTCCAGCCTGCTGCCGTCCGCAAAGGCCCAGTAAGCGGGCTTGACCTGATAGTCATCGTCAAACAGCAGCGGGCACTGTCTTCTGCTGCCGTCTGCCGCGCCCCCCACGGCGTTAAAGGTCTGGAGCCAGGAATTTTTGTCCACCACGCCCCACAGGGTTATGTTCGTAATATTCACGCCCTCTTCCCGCAGGCTCTTCACCGTTTCGTAAAGCTCCCGGTACCGGCGGCCCTGGGTGGCAAACTCCGTCTCTCTGGTTTCCTCCGTGCCGTCATAGCTGCTGCTGGCTTTCATATCCAGCTCGGTGATCTGTACCTGTCCCACGATCTCCGCGTAGGCCCTGGCCGCTTTGGAAAATTCCTCCATGTTGGGGCTTCCCACCGTCTGATAATGTCCCTGCATGCCCATGCCGTCAATCCGGGTGCCCTCCGCCTCCTTCACATCCTTGAGGAGCTGCACGATCCCCGCCCGTTTATTGGAGAACCACTCATTATAATCGTTATAATACAGTTCCACATCCGGGTCCATATACTGATTGGCATACCGGAAAGCGTTTATAATAAACTCATTGCTCTGATACACCGCCCACCAGCTGCTGTTCTCCGCGGCGTTGCGGTAGCGGGGAGCCCCGTCGCTGACAGCCTCGTTCACCACGTCCCAACCGTAAAACATACCGTGGTACTTGCTGTCCCCGCCGGTAAAATGTTCCGCCATGGTCTTGATATACCACTCCAGCCGCCGGTTCATGGTCTCAATGTCGGCATAGGGCTGATCCGCGTCATAGTCCTCATGGAACCACCACTCCGGAGTCTGGGAATGCCATACCAGCACATGGCCCCGCACCCTGATCAGCTCCTCCGGATGACTCTGGTTCCAGTCATATATGGCATCCAGCGTCTTTTCCGCCCGGCTGTAATCCAGCCGCGGCACTTCCAGCTCCGCCCCTCCTAAGGTGACCGTCTCCGTACCGGGGCATTTGTTGTTGCTGTAGCCGAACATGGCATCCGGCTTCAGCTCGTTGCCCAGGGTGACGGCGTTAAAATGTCTGGTCACCAGAGCCATGGTGTCCACGTCCTTCAGATCGGAATTGACAATAGAAGTTCCGATGATAAAATCCTCTCCCAGTTCCCCGGGCACCGCGTCCCTGAGCCGGGGCACATCCATCTGGATCACGCTCTCTTTCGCGCCCTGCTCCCTCAGCTCCATCCCGGTCAGATAATATGCTCCCATCACGCCTTCTCCCTGTCCATAATCAGTTCCCTGTTCCAAAATACGGATCACCACCTGCTCCAGATTTCCGGACCAGGAAGGGGTAAATGTCCCTGTAAAATGTGTCCACACTCCCGGCTCCAGCTGCTGGCTCACCGTACCGCTGCATCCCTGGCTGTAAACCGTATTGCCATCGGCGGTGACATAGGGGGAGATCTCCACACATCTCTGCCCGGCAGGGGCGTCCGCGTAATCCGCAGGGTCCAGCATTACATAGAAGCTGTATGTATAATCCCTGTCCTTCTCCACCAGGCCTGTCACATCCTGGGAAAAGCATTCGTAGTTGGAGGTCCGGCCCGCGATCTTTCCGTAACTGCTCACCTCTCCATAGACAGGTTCCGTGCCTGTCTCGGCGGTGATAACCGCGTTTCCCTGATCCCTGCCCCATGCGGAGACATCGTCCCCCTGGGCAAAATCCGGGCATTTGATCAGATTTTCCCCCGCCTCCGCCGCCATGCAGCATCCCCCGCAGACGGCGGCTGCCGTGAACATTACGCCCGCCAGGGTCGCCGCCAGTGTTTTCCATGACCTTATGCGCATATTGATTCATCCTTTCCAGAATATTTTTCTCCAGGCGAATACCGGATACCCACACTTTCCTTCGCCTGTTGAAATACCATTTAATCTGATGATAGCATAAATGGTCTGAAAAGGCTTCTCGTATATTGTCATCTAATGGTTTTTTATTGCTAAAAAGAGCCCTGGCATCCGCCAGGGCTCCCGGTTATGTATCGCTGGTTCACTCCTCGGCCTTGAATACGATCTCATCCGCGTTGACAAGGCCCAATTTCTCCTTGGCGATCTCCTCATAGTACTCCTTGGTCTGGGAGCGCCTGCGCAGAAGCTCAATTTCTTCCGCCCGTTCCTTCTCCGCGTCAATCTGCGCCTGCAAAAGGGCAGATTGAGCCTCCAGGGTGTCCAGCCGGTCCTGCATCTTGATGCTGCTGGAGTAGACGGCCACCAGAATCATAAACAGAGCCAGCATCACCAGGAACATGCTGAAACGGTTCTGCACCTTTTTGCGATATGCTGCTTTTCTTCTTCTGGTCCGTTCTGCCGCCATATTTTCCTCCCAAGCCGTTTCTATTGCTTCCTCAGCTTTATTTTAAGTAATCTGCCGTAATTTTTCAACCTGTTTTTGCAATGTGTCCGTACCTTTTTCCAGAAGCGCCCCAGAGCGCTGCCCGCCGCATGGCCCGCCCTGCCCACAGGACGCAGGCAGAAGCCCGTCACCCGGCACAGCAGATCCCGCACCCAGCACAGAGCCAGGGACACATAGCGGACCAGAAGGCCGCTGACCGTTTTTTTGTACAACAGCATCCCGGCCAGCGCTCCCATCACCGCGAACCATCTCAGGCTGCCGTTGCTCTCCTGGTGCATCAGCTGGAAAATATAGAAGGCGCAAAAAAGCCAAAAAACCAAATCTTCCAGAGACACCAGCAATCCCTTATGGGGTGCCACCCGCCTCCAGATCCGCAGGATGTCATATATGAAAGTGATCAATACCCCGGACGCGAAAGCATGCAGCAGAAAAACATTTTCCTCAGACATTCTCCGGCTCCCCGCCTTTACCGAAACAGCCTGGAAAGCAGGGATTCCGACTTACCCGGGGCGCTGCCCGCCACGTCTGAATAGGTGAAACTGTCAATTCTGCCGTCTATGTCCACTTCGCCTTTGTCCAGCATCAGCCTGCTCACATGCAGCTCCTGGCCCTTGATCATCAGCATGCCCTGTTCTGTCTCCAGCAAAATCTCATGCACGTCAAAGGACAGCACATCGTTCACACCCGTGATGCCGCATATCCTGCGGTTGCTCATGGTGACCTTATGTGTGCGCCCGCCGGCAGTACTCAAGTCTTCCATAGGGCCCTCCTCCCCATCTGCGATTCCCTATAAATATATGAAGGAACAGATAAGGATATTCCTGCACAGATCTACAGATACCGGAACAGTTCCCCGGCCTCCTCCTTTTTTACAGTCTCCTGCACGTCCAGCACTTCCACTTTCACATCCTTGTTTCCAAAGGAGATGGCGATGATGTCCCCGACTTTGACAGTGGAGGAAGCCTTGGCCGGCTTGTCATTGATCGTCACCCGCCCGGCGTCACAGGCCTCATTGGCCACGGTACGGCGCTTGATCAGCCTGGATACTTTCAGATATTTGTCCAGTCTCATGGTAACCTCTTTCTTATTTTAAGTTCCGCCTGTTTCCGGAATGCCCGCATCCCCGGTGGTAAGTTCCCGCCGCCTCTGGCTTTCCGGGAACAGGCTGTTTTCGATATACGGTGTTTTGCATGCTTTACAGAATATAAAAGAGAACCTATCACTAGGTTCTCTCGCTTACTTCATCCTTCTAGTTCAAAGAATCCTTTAAAGCCTTGCCAGCCTTGAACTTGGGAGCCTTGGAAGCAGCGATCTTCATCGGCTTGCCGCTCTGGGGATTCCTTCCCTCTCGTGCGCTTCTCTGGGACACTTCAAAAGTACCGAAACCTACTAACTGTACTTTACCGCCCTTCTTTAACTCAGCTTCTACAACATCGGTAAATGCCTTCAGTGCCTTCTCTGCGTCCTTCTTGGACAGACCAGCTTCTTCAGCCATAGCAGCAATCAATTCCGTTTTGTTCATGTCGAAACTCCTCCTCTATTGAGTATTCTGTTATTTTTGACAGATTCTTCATATGCGAAACGTCTACATATATTTATATATGCTTTTCCCCTGTTTGTCAAGGTTTTTTCATTAAAACAATGATCGCCGGCGGGCCCGTTACGCCCCGGAAGATTCGGACACCGGCGTCGCCGGTTCGGGTACCGGGGTGGGGGTTGCGGCGGCCTCCGGGGCCTGTGTGCCCGTGTCCGCGGAGGCAGGCAGCAGCTCCGCGAAGGAGTAAGTGACATCCTTGTATTCCCTGTCGACGGAAATCGTATAGCTGCGGGTCTCGCAGCCGCTGCGGCGGAGGGTGATGATATGGCTGCCCTCACTCTTGGCAAAACTGGTGGGCGCTATCCCCACATAGTTGCCGTCCAGATACACCTCCGCGAATGCGGGCGCGTCCACAAATACTTTGTACTGGGCCAGCCTCTCCTGATCCTCCTGCTCGTCATTTTCCTTGTCCGCGTCTACCGCGTCCAGAGTGAGAGCCAGGCCTCCCGAGGGCTGTGCCACCTTGATGTAGGTGGTCATGGTCTGGTAGCCGTTGGCTCTGAGAATCACCTGATGCAGACCGTATTCCAGCGTCACGGGAGCGGAGGGGTCCGCCTTCTCTCCATCGATATACAGCTTCGCGTCAGAAGGTTCCAGGGTAAACAATATGGTGCCATACTCAATCTCCGGCACTTCAAGGTCCCCGATGTCCAGCGTGGTTTCCTCTCCCCGCCTTATGGTGACCTCCTTGGTGCCTCCTCCGCCCCGCTTGCTCACCTTTATCTCATAGCGGCCTTCCGGTACGGTCAGCAGCATATCCTCCTCGATCCTGCGCATGCTGATCTGTCCGATATCCATATAGCCACCTATAAATTTCTCTTCGTTCTTAAGCCGCAGATAGCCATGTCCCTGTTCCACCTCAATACTGTATATGCTGCTGCCCATGCCTTTGAATGTAAGCACATCCACCGGATTGAGTTCCATGGCTTCTATCCGCATCCCCTGGGACAAATAGAGGGTGTCGTCCGTCAGCTTGTACACATCCTCTCCGATGGTCACTTCCCCCCGCCTCAGGTCAATCTCATAGCGGGAGGCCGATGCGTACACCCAGGACGAGGGACTGACCTGCATGGTGTTCAGTTTCTTTTTGGAGCGCAGAAAAGTCACGTCCACAATGTCTCCCAGCCTGATCTGTTCCAAAGACAATGCCTCTCCGTACTTGTCACACAGTCTGCTTGTACCCTCCACCGACAATGTATAAGTCCGGCCCAGATCCAGATTGAGCAGCGTCACCGTGCCCGCCTCGCTGTCTCTCTTCACCACCACCGCTGTATCCGCGGAGTCATAGCTGTTGGGCCCCGCGGGAACGAAGCCTGTGCCGGACTGCTCCAGAGAAACCGGGGGAGCGGAGGGCACAGGCTGTCCGGCCTGGCCGCCGGGCATGACGCTGCAGGCTGTCAGCAGCCCCAGCGCGCTCGCCAGCATAAGTATTTCCGTGACGGTTCTCTTTCGTCTCTCTGTCATCTTACCCTCTTCTCCGCATCAGCCGGGTTTATCCTGGCTTGCTACCATAATCCACAGTGGGAAATCTCCGGTTTCCCGCACTTGCTCTTCCCCGCGTCAGCCAGGTTTCCCCTGACTGACTGCCATTATCCGCAGTGGGAAATCTCTGGTTTTCCGCACTTGCTCTTCCCGCGTCAGCCAGGTTTCCCCTGACTGACTGCCATTATCCGCAGTGGGAAATCT
>CAJUAB010000007.1:0-44050 GCA_910583845.1 uncultured Acetatifactor sp. | reverse complement strand
CCGGTTTTCCGCACTTGCTCTTCCCCGCGTCAGCCCGGTTCTATGGCCTGCTGCGGCAACCGGCAGTCAACTACCGCTTGATACAAATATCTTATATCTGAAATACATTTTCCAGAAAGCTCTTTTTCTGCTTTTCCTGTGCCAGCAGTTTATCCAGCTTTTCCTGATTACGCTGCGGAATCCAGGCCTTACCGGAATTGTAGTAGAAATTGACGATTTTCCAGAATTTTTCCGGATAGGCCAGACGGTAGTACAGGTCGATATACGCATAGGCACTGACGGAATTTACCTTCTCATACGCCGCCAGCAGTTCCCGGCCCATCGCCGCAGGCCAGTCGCTCTTTTCCAGCAGCTTACGCATCAACAGATAAAGATCCCGGATCTGTCTGTCCCGGAGACACTTTTCAAAGTTGACGATATACATCCCCTGGCTGCCCCACAGGATGTTGTGATACTGGTAATCCCCATGACAGTACGTATATTCCTCCTGCTCCTGCGTCACAGACCCGCCCGCTCCCTGCGCAGGACTTCCTGAAAGGCGCTCCTCATAGGCGCGCCATCCTTCCGTCACCTCCCTGGCCTGCTCGATAAAATAGTCCATGCAGCCCAGCAGGGCATACTCAAAACGGGTCTTCTGGCTCTTTTTCCGCAAAAACCTCTGCACCTTGACCAATTCCCTGTTGTGCTTCTCGTACTCCTGCAACGGGGAAAAGCGCGTCAGTGCCGGACAATCCTCCCGGGGTTCCAGGACCATACACTGATGCAGCGCGGCCAGGGTCCTCACTGCTTCCTGGCACTCCCCCCGGTCATAGATATTGCACTCCCGGCCCTCGCAGCAGGTTTTGAGAATGTAAGCAGTGCCGTCATTCTCCCGGACACACAGACCGCCTTCCCGGTTGGGCACCAATGTCTCCGCGGACACTCTCCCCTGCTCCCTGATCCGGGACAACAGCCTGTCGATCAGCGCCAGCTTCGCCTCATTGCCTTCATATTCTTTCAATACCAGAAGACCCCTGTCCGTGTCACACAGAATCACGCCCCTGCCCTTCTTCGTCCGCAGGATCTCCACATCATACTGCTCCAGCAAAGCTACCGCTCTATCATTCACGATCTGTACCTCCCATAAAATATACCGTTCCGGCGCGCCCCTGCCCCGACCCTATCCTATCTTATGAGAGCCCTTCAAAACTTATGTTACTTTCAGGAAAATCTTGAACAGCTTTTCCCTGGTATTGTCCTCCGGCACCTCCAGCACATGTTCCAGCATCTGTTGCAGCATGGCGCCCAGCCGCGGTCCCGGCTCATATCCCGCAGCGATCAGATCCCGGCCTCCCACAGCCAGATCCTTCATGGAAACGCATTGCCCTTTGGCCTCAATACCTCTGTATACCCTGTCCCAAGCATCCACCAGCTCCAGCTTTTCCCTGCGCCGATAGGCACTCTGGGCCCCGATGTCCGCCCTTTTCACAATGAGCAGCCGGGCGAAAATGTCTCTGCCGATTCTGTTCATCGCCCGGCGTACAACTGCCGGGGTTGGCTTAACATTATTTCCATAATCATGAAATTCCACCAGACGCCTGACCGTGGCGATGGTGTCATTGTCAAACTTAAGACGGCGAAGAATCTCCTCCGACATCTCCGCGCTCACCGCAGGATGTCCATGAAAATGGGTAGTCCCCTCCGCGTCCGTCTCCAGCGTCCGGGGCTTGCCGATATCGTGCAGCAGCATGGCCAGACGCATATCCTTTACCGCAGGTACGCCTTCCAGGCTGTGCAGAATATGCTCCCCCACCGTATAACAGTGATGGGGATGGTTCTGCGGCGTTTCCATGCAGCGGTCCAGTTCCGGCAGAATCACAGCTGTGACACCCATGTCATATGCCTGGCGCAAATAGTCCGGATGCGGCGAAACCAGCAGCTTTACCAGTTCCGCCGCAATGCGTTCCGCGCTGATGGCGGCCAGGTCCGGTGCCAGGTCCCGTATGGCCTGCCGCGTCTCTTCCTCGATCGTGTAGCCCAGCTGCGCGGAAAACCGCAGGGCCCGGAGAATGCGCAGAGCGTCTTCTGTAAAGCGCTCCCTGGCGCAGCCCACACAGCGGATCACTCCCCGCCGGATATCTCCCAGCCCGTCAAAGGCATCCACCAGCCCCGCCGTCTCATTGTAAGCCATGGCGTTCACAGTAAAGTCTCTGCGCTGCAAATCCTCCACCAGCCGGGATGTAAATTTCACCTCCCGGGGATGCCTGTGGTCCTCGTACTCACCGTCGATACGGTAGGTAGTGACCTCGTAGCCCTCCCTGTCCAGCATCACTGTCACTGTACCATGGGCGATGCCTGTGTCCACCGTGCGGTTAAACAGCGCTTTGATCTGCTCCGGCCTGGCGGAGGTGGTAATATCCCAATCGTTTGGCTCGCGGCCGAGAATGCTGTCCCGGATGCATCCGCCCACGGCATAGGCCTCATAGCCCGCTGCCGTGATCCTGTCTATGATATATTTTACCTTTTCCGGCAGATTTATTACCATATTTCTCTCCATCCAAACGCACTCCAGCTCATCATCTAGCTCATGAATTTCTGAATAACCTGTACAATACCATCCTCATCGTTACCGGCAGTAATATAGTCCGCCGCCTCGCGCACCGCGGGCTGGGCATTGGCCATAGCCACCCCGAGACCCGCGTAGCGGATCATGGAAATATCATTGAAACCATCGCCGCAGCAGATTACATGCTGCCTGTCCACCCCTAAGACGGGCAGCATCTGCTCTATGGAGCTGGCCTTGTCCACCCCCAGGGGCATAACCTCCACGAAAAACGGCTCCGAGCGATAGATGCTGGCCGATGCGCCATACTTCTCCTGTAGCTCCTTCTCATACACCGCCGCCTGCTCCCCCGGTGCCGTCAGCAGACATTTCTGTATATCAAAGTCCACAAACTCCGGAAAGTTTTCCACCACCCGTATGGGCAGACCGTTGATCCTGGCCTCCAGCTGTACATATTCATCGGGTTCGAAAGCGGAGATCACGGTATCCCAGAGATAGGTGATCAGCCCCATATGGCGCTCTCTGGCATAACGGTACAGCCCCGGCACCAGGTTAAGGGGGAGGTTCCTCTGATAGATCACGTCACCGCTGCGGCATTCCACAATCCGCGCGCCGTTGAAGGAAAGCAGATAGCCCCCGTACCGGGCAAGTTCCAACTCCTCCTCATAGCGCCGCATGCCCGGCGTAGGCCTGCCGGAAGCCAGCATCACCTTATGCCCCCTCAGCACAGCGTCCCATATGGCCTTTCTTGTCTTGTCCGTGATCTCCTTCCGGGAGTTGGTCAGCGTGCCGTCTATGTCCAGCACCAATACTTTTTTATCCATCATGTTTTTCCCTGCCTTATATGCGTCACGCCTCAGTGTAAATCGTTTTCAGCGACAGAAGGAAATGCCCGCTGCCGCTGATCCTGTAGTCGTCCTGACTTTTATTCTGTGAAGAATCCCTTCCCGCAGGATACGTCTCTGCCTCTCTTTTGTTTATCCCACGTCTCCCGCCGCATCTTCCCCGTCGGTGTCCGTGGCGCTGTCGGAGGCGGCTTCGGGGGAGCTTTCCGCCGCGTCCCCCTCCTGTGCGCTTTCCTGCTGTGCCGCCTCAGACGCCGCTGCCTCCACCTTCAGATAATTCAGATTCCCCTTGGGGTCCTGCACCGTCATATTCTCGCTGATGCGGTCCAGATATTCCAGCATGGTGCGGCTGAGCAGCAGAGTGCGGATACTCAGTTTCCATACGGGATCATTGACACCCACATAATAGAACACATAGTTGGAACCGTTCTCCTCCGTAAAGGCGGCGGTATCTCCGGCCTTGCGGGCGGGGTCTCCCAGCCAGGCGTTTATCTCTTCGCTCATGCTGCTAGTGTCCAGCCCCTCATACAGGGCACCCTCCACAGCGTTTTCATTGTATTGGTCACACAGCTCGATAAAGCTCTCCTCCGTGGCCGGACCGTTCTGCCACTGTGTCAGGATACTCTGCGCGTCGGCGGACATGGTGGCAATGACACGGGCATCCACGGTAGGAGTCTCCACCCGGTACCTCTGTCCAAAGCCCGCCACCAAGTAACGATGGTTCGTGGTATCCTCCACCACTGTGCTGTCCCCCTTCACCCGGGCTTCGTCAAACAGCCAGTCGCTTAAAAGCAGCTGGGAGGCGCTGTAACTCTGTGCCTCATAGGGATCTCCTTCTGCCATGATGGTGTTTTCGGCGGTTTCCGCCGTCTTCCTGGCTTCTTCCATAGCCGCGGCTGTCTCTTCCTCCGTAGGCTGGTAAGCCACCTCATTGCCCTCTGCGTCCAGAGTGGGAGTTCCGTCCGGTGCCGCTGTGGGAAGATTCGCCTCCACTATGGTCATATGGTAATCCACCACGTCATAACTCTTGCTGTTCTCTTCGTAATAGCTGTCGATTTCGGCGTCGGACGGTCCTGACGCGTCCTCAATCTGCCCATAGTAGGCAGTGGTCAGTATCCCCTCCCGGATCACTTTCTCCAGACGGGACTCCGTGGCGTAGCTCCCGAACATGCTCCTTAAGAATTTATTCAGAGACATGCTGTTTTCGGCGGCGCTGCTCTTCAGCTCCTCCATGGTCTGCTCATACTCTTCGTCCGTGTCATAGGTAAATCCTGCCGCCTCAGCCTCGGCCTTTATGGCCTTTGTGTGCTGTATGCTCTGAACGGCCTGCTTCTCAAAATAATCCCGGAAGGTCAGGTCGGTGGAATACATCTGATTGTCAATATTGCCGGCATCCATGCCCATCATGGACAGATAGTTACTGTACTGGGCCAAAAAACTGGTCCTGGCCATGGCACAGTGATAGTCAAATTCCACCCTGGTAACTTTCTCGCCGCCCACGGTGATATAGGTTCCGTTCACCGCCATGTAATTCCGAATGGGGAAGGAAAGTACGAGGGCCGCCACAACCGCCACAATGGCTATGCCGATAATATTTCCCTGCTGCTTCCGGGCCTTTTCCTTCTTTTCCTGCTCCCGGTATGCCTGCATCTTGCGGTCATATTTGGTCATGGGTCTGGACTCTTGACCGGGAGCTTCCTGCTGGGTATTCTTTCTGGACATTTCTGTTTTCCTCTCTGTTTCCGGTTCCGCGGATTTCCGGCGAATACACCCGTCGTACATACGCCGCTTCCATAGAACGCTTTTTTACTCAATCCATTATATGGATGCCTCCAGGCTCTCCACCAGATGTCGGATACATCCCTCCTCAAAAGGATTATCCAGCCCCACGGCGGGGATCATTTTTGTGAAGAAGTCACTGGCGGAGAGCTTGCAAAGTTTTAAGTAGGAAGTCCAGGCTTCCTGAAAATCTCTGTCTTTCCAGATTTTATACTGCAGAGCGCAGGTCTGTGCCAGACAGTAATCAATGTAGTACAGCGGCGCGTTATAGATGTGCAGCTGCTGCTGCCAGAGAGCTCCCTTGCCAAAGAAGGGGTTGTCCTCATAATCCATATGCGGCCTGTACTCCGCCTCCAGCCCCAGCCAGACCGAGTGACGCTCGGCCGGCGTCATATCCGGGTTCTCATATACGATGTGCTGGAACTCGTCCACCATGCAGCCATAGGGGATAAAGATAGCGGAATCCTCCAGATGCATGTCAATATAATCCTGTTTCCTGTCGCCGAAAAACAGTTCCATCCAGTTCTCCGTCATAAATTCCATGGACATGGAATGGATCTCGGCGGTTTCCATCGTGATGTCACTGTGCTCACGGATCGGGTCCTGCCCGGACAGATAACCCTGAAAGGCATGTCCGCATTCATGCGTGATCACATCCACATCCCCGCTGGTTCCGTTGAAGTTGGCAAAGATAAAGGGAGAATGGTAATCCGGCATATAGGTCATATAACCGCCTGCCCGCTTATTTTTCCGGCCCAGCACATCGAAAAGCTGGTTTTCCATCATAAAGTCAAAAAATTCGCCTGTCTCCGGGGAAAGTTCCCGGTACATTTTCCGTCCCGCTGCCATAATCTCCTCCGGCGTACCGGTGGGGGCGGGATTCCCCTGTTTAAAATACACGGACAGATCAATATAGCTCAGCTTATCCAGACCCAGGCGCTTTCTGCGGCGTTCGTGAAGTTTCTCGGCAAAGGGCACAAAGTACTGCTTGATCTGTCTGCGGAAGCTCTCCACTTCCTTCTGCCCGTAGCAGTTCCGGCCCATACGGTAGTATCCCAGCTCCAGATAATTCTCGTAACCCATGGCTCTGGCCTGCGCGGTGCGGTTTTTCACCAGCTTGTCATAGATCTCATCCAGCTTTTCGGCGTTCTCCTGGAAAAATTCCGTCTTCTTGCCCCAGGCCTGTCTGCGGACTTCCCGGTCCGGACTCACCAGATAGGGGCGCAGCAGGGACAGGTTCAGTTCCTTGCCGTCAAAGGGAATCTTCGCGCTGGCAATCAGCTGATCGTACTCGGTGGTCAGCGCGTTTTCCTCCTGGGACAGGGTAATGACCCTCTCGTCAAAGGCTTTCATTGCCACTTCCATGTTCTTGAAGGCCACAGGGCCGATCTTGCTCTCCAGGTAGTCCCGGTACGGAGACGCGTACAGCTTCTGCATATACTCTAGAACCTGGTTCTGGAATACCGGGCCCATCTCATCATAGTATTTGCGCTCTTTCTCGTAAAATTCATCCACCGTGTTGATGTCGTGGCGGATATGGCCGATGGTCATCAGAGTATTCACATGGTCCGTCAACTCATAATACCGCTGATGTACGGCAAACTGCTCCTCGCCACTCTTAGCCTCCTCCAACTCCTTAATCAGGCCGGAAAGCTCTCTTCCCACTTTTTCAAAATCTACCCGTTCGTAAGGCATATCACTGAATTTCATATGATTTCTCCTCTCATCGCCCGCTGATCCGTAAGCAGGCTACTCTAAATTAACATCATACCTTTTTTTCCGGGAATTGTAAACCTTTTCACAGAATTTTCACCTTTATATGCGTCTGTTTTTTGCTTTTCGTCAGACTGTTGCGGGACGCGCTGCATAGCGGCGCCATAAACAATAAACTGCCCGTAAAGGTTGCCATCCTCCGCCCGGCCGTATATAATCCATATATACCTGTGTTCCTTCCGGCCGGAGATTGCACATCCCAGGCACCCAGGACATACCGGTACCGGGCAACGCTTCGGCGGCGTGGGGCCATGGGCTGGAGATCCCGGCGGCGCAATGGCGCAGACCGGACGGCCCGGGCGTTCGGAACACATAGCTTTTATGGCCGTTTGTGCCCACAGTCCCAAACGGCAGATGGGAGATCAAGATGAATGAAAAACCGGAATATCTGTATCATGGGAGTCAATATAAACTGGAGATCCTGACCCCGCAGCAGGCCGCCGGTGGCCGGGATCTTGATTCCATGGCGGCTGTTTACGCCGCCGAAACCATAGACCAGGTGATTCCCTTCGCCCTGCCGATCCGCTGGTATCCGGACAATCCCGGGGGCAGACGGGATTTTGCATGTCACGATGGAAAAATTCTGCTTATATATGGCTCTCTTGATCCCCGGGGGATTGGATATGTGTATAAGGTCAGAGCGGATTCCTTCGAAAAAATAGATGAATGGCAATGGATCTCACGGGAAAGCTGCCGTCCCGTGGAAGTAATGGAAATAAAGGTGTCGGATTATCTCGACCGTGTGCAGTTCTCAGAAGAGGCGGAAATGATCCGGCGGCGCTTATTTGGTGTCTGATCAGCTGTTTCTGTCCGTTTTCTCAGAACCGGACTGTTCCGTCCGGGGCACTTCCAAAAATGGCCCCTTATTCCTTGACAGAACTTGAGCGTGTTTGAAAATGCTTTTCGTCAGGTGTACGTCACAATATGGGGGAGATTGGTGCCAGAGGATGCCGCATAGTGGGCTATGTAACCTGAATTTGGCGCAAATTTCACGCAAATGTGGGGACGCGGTTTACCGCTACAGATGATGGGAAGGATTCTTCAAACACGCTCTGCCTGGTCTTGGGGAAGCAGCCATGTCAGCAGGGAATTGCTGCCGTATTCACGAGCGTTACAATTTGCGCCCGTGAATACGAAAGAATACGGCAGGCAAGTGCCTGTTGCAGGGGGCCGAAGGAAGGGCAGGCATTCTGAATGGGGGCCCGGTTCATCTCCTGCCCTGGCCCATCAGCAGTTCACCACCATGTGGGCCGCCGCAGGCGAAACGATGGTGTCATTGCCTTCTATGCGGATGTCCGCGCCGTCGGCGGATACCGCTTTTACATTGACAAGGCGCACCTTGCAGGGCTTCTCCGCCTGTACATCCAATGTGACGGCTCCCGCGTGACGGGATGCCCGAAGAGTCAGCGCCGCCTGGTTGTCCATGCCGTATACGGTCCTCTCCGCGCTGGCTCCGTTGTGCAGTTCATAGATCCGCAGCTCCACGCCGTCCGCATAGTCATAATCGGGCCGGTCGTCCCGGGCGCCCAGGGCAATGATGGAGCACTCTTTCACCATCATGGGCAGACTCAGATAATCGTACCTGGCGCTGTACCATCTGCCTCCCTCCCGCACCTGGCCGGTGAGGAAATCTGTCCATGTACCCTCGGGCAGATAATATTCCCCGATGCCCTCCTCGTTAAAGATCGGCGCCACCAGGAGGCTGTCGCCCAGCATATACTGTTTGTCCAGATAACTGCAATTTCTGTCGGCAGGGTATTCCAGCACCATGCTGCGCATAGTGGGAATGCCCGTGCGGCTGGTGTAGATGGAAGTCTCATACAGATAGGGCATCAGCCGTGCCTTTTGACGGGTGAAAAACCGGCACACGTCCACCGCTTCCTCATCATAGACCCAGGGCACCCTGTAGGAGGTGCTGCCGTGGAGACGGCTGTGGGAGGAAAGCAGGCCGAAAGCCACCCACCTCTTGTAAACATCCGGCGTGGAGGTATGTTCAAAACCGCCTATATCATGGGCCCAGAAACCGAAACCGCTCATCAGAAGGCTTAATCCTCCCCGCAGGCTTTCTTCCATGGACTCGTAGTCGGACCAGCAGTCGCCGCCCCAGTGTACCGGAAATTTCTGTCCGCCCACGGTGGCAGAACGGGCAAACAGCACTGCCTCCCCCTTGCCCCGTTTTCTTTCAAGCAGCTCATACACACATTTATTGTACAGATAGGTATAATAATTGTGCATCTTTTTGGGATCGGAACCGTCAAAGTACAGAGCCTCTGTGGGAATCCTCTCTCCGAAATCCGTCTTGAAGCAGTCCACTCCCATGTCCAGCAGCGTCTCCAGCTTGTCCTGGAACCATTTCCACGCCTCCGGGTTGGTGAAATCCACGATGGCCATGCCCGGCTGCCACATATCCCACTGATAGACCTGTCCGTTGGGCCGTCTGATAAAGTAGCCTTTCTCCATGCCTTCCTCAAACAGGCAGGATTCCTGCCCGATATAGGAATTGATCCACACGCAGATATTCAGGCCCTTTTCCTTGATGCGCCGCAGCATACCCTCCGGGTCCGGGAAAACTCTCTCGTCCCACAGAAAGTCCGACCAGTGAAATTCCTTCATCCAGCAGCAGTCAAAGTGAAAGGTGCGCAGGGGAATACCGCGGTCCAGCATGCCGTCGATAAAGCTCATAACCGTCTTCTCGTCATAGCTGGTGGTAAAAGAGGTGGAAAGCCACAGCCCGAAGGTCCAGGGGGCCGGCAGGGAGGGCTTGCCCGCAATATCCGTATAAGCCGTCAGCACGTCCTTCATGGAGGGGCCGTCAAACAGCATATAATCCAGATATCCGCCTTCCACGGAGAACTCGGCCCGTGTCACCATCTCCGTACCCAGCTCCATGGAGACATTCTCCGGATGATTGACCAGTACACCGTAACCCTTATTGGAGATATAGAAAGGGATGTTTTTATAAGCCTGCTCCGTGCTGGTGCCGCCGTCCGCGTTCCAGATGTCAATACTCTGGCCGTTTTTCACAAAGGGAGTAAAGTGTTCCCCTGTGCCGTAGAGCAGTTCCCCCACGCCCAGAGACAGCTGCTGGCGGATATAGGTGTCCGCATTGTCCCCACGGTCATAATACTCGCCCTTCCAGTCAGTCTTCATCAGCGCCAGATCCCTGCCGGTACTGCGGGTCAGAATCTTTCCGCCTCTCTTGTAGGTCATGGACCAGGGCTTTTTGGTGATCTCCAGAGACAGGCTGCCGCTTTTTATGACGATCCGTTCCTCCGTCTCCGCCACATCCAGCGGGCATTCCTGTAGGGCAAGCTCAAACGCGGGCTCACGGACCACGGCCCCCAGGTGGTGATAAGTCTGCACCCGCAGCACATTCACCCGGGGCGAAGTGATTTTCACCGTCAGATTGATTCCCCCCAGCGTGGCTCCCTTGCTGTTGATCTGTCCGGTGGGCGCGCAGATACTTACTTCCGTTTCCGTCACCCTGGTAAAATAGGCCTGCGTGGGAGCAAAGCACCCGCATCCTTCCTTTTGCAGCCAACATCCATTGCTGAATTTCATTGCATGTCCTCCTCCATTTTCTATGTTTTTGTCTCAGCCGGAAGCAGTTGATCTTTCCCGGTACTATATCCGTCCAGGTCAGCCTCTTTCCCTTTTGAAAATCAAACAGCAGTTCCGTGGCAATCAGCGCTTTTTAAGGCAAACACATTTTCACCAATCCGGCACATCATCTCTTTCAAGGGCTGGTTCTCTGTATATTTCTCATCGGCCATATCTCTCCCCTCTCTGTTTCTGCCGGAAACGCTCTTCTTATGCATTTTCCTGCTGTATATAAAATTCATCATATCATAAAAAGCCAGATTCATCCAGCATTTTAAAATCAGCTGCGCAAACCGGGTTCTTTCACAGTTTGAATTCCGAACTTATGTTCTGCATTTATTATACTCTGTATGGGGCAGAAGTCAAGATCCAAAATAATTTTTCTACGGCTTCCCGACCAGTACTCCCTTCGGCTGGCTTTTGGACTATAACTACATTCAGCCCGGCCCATTTGATCCACGCATCCTGCGTCTTGCCCTTTTTACATTGTGCCGGATGATCCGTTCAGAGCAGTATTGTCAAGTATGTTTGTAAATTTTATTCATAAAAATTAGCTAATGCATCTTTTGTGTTATCATATAGGATTCCAACCTTGTAAAAACTTTTCTCCATCATAAACAACACCTCCACAGTTTTTCTCTTAAAACCATAAATCAACTACCCCGGTGCAAGCACTCAAGTACTGTGCTCGGTTCCTACGTCACCGCTCACAGTACTTGCCTTTTACATCTGCCTGCGCATCTGTAAAAGCGGGGTATGGGCGCTTCCTTCTCTCTTCCTCTACATTCCATCAAATATACTCATCTGTCCTGCTATTTCTTTTCTTCGAAATAGTTTCTTATACTTATTTCCCTGATTTTTTATGTAATTCCCTATAACATCTTCATTTCCATGTTCACTCACCATCGCTACATAGTATCCTGATGACCAGAATTTTCCTCCCCACAACTGTTTCTTCACCTCCGGACATCTTCTGAATACTTCTTTTGTACTCTTCCCTTTTAAGTATCTCATAAAATTTTATATACTTAATTTTGGTGGAATTGCCACGCTTAAATGTACATAGTCTATGCACACTGCACCTGCAATTATATCCACATTTTTGTATTTGCATAATGTGCTGATAATTTCCCTTACATACATATCTTTCTACAGAATGACCACCATTACAGCCAATGCAATAATAATCTGAATGCCATAGTTGATAAGTCCATATTTTAAGTATTGTCCAACGCCCCAGTTTACGTTTTTTCCTCCTTCATCTGTAATATTTGCATTATTCACTTTACTAGACAAAATAAATCCCGCCGTTGCACTATGCATGAACATGGAACTGCCCGAACATATTGCAGCTGCATAAGCAACAGCAATCCAGTCCGCCTGTGTACTCAAAGGTCCATTGCAAATCTGCACTATAACCGGCATCATTGCCGCAGCGGCAGGTCCCGCACTGAAAACACCCGCAACAACGAATGCAATAAACATGATTGCCATAATTAATAATTTCGGGTTCTCAATGTTGCTTTGTAGAAGCGCTGCCATCTCGCTTAATACCCCTGTCTGGCTGATTACCTGGGCAAAAAACAAAAATGATGCAATCGTCAGAACAGACTTTAAATCCATCGTCTGGCCGACTTTTATCTTCTTTACCGAGCATATCACCATGGCAATCACATAACCAAGCACTGCAATAATTTCAGGCGATACCATGGCTAAAAACATCCCACCAAAGACAACTGCCAGCCATTTTAATACATCAAAACGAATTTCAATGTTTTTATACTGGCTTTTCAAATTCATAATTGCTAGCTTCCTGACCGCGCCGTCATCATTCTCTTTCTTTACGCTCAACCCCCAAACCATTGCCGACGCCAGCGATGTAAGGGCAAAAAGCGGGAATGCATGTGTAAGATAACCCAAAAAGCTCGTAATTCCGCTAGTCATTATTATGATAGCGGGAAAGTCCCCAATCGGTGAGGCTGCTCCCCCTGTATTCGAAAGGGACAAGATTGCTGCAAAAAACACACATACATATTTCTTGTCTACTTCCAAAGTCTTCAACAGCACGAATACGATGGGTAAAATCATCATAACTGCAGTGATATTATTCAAGCAAGATGAGAGCATAAACATCATCCCACCAAACATCATAAGGCACATACTCTTACGCCCTTTAGACAATTCCGCAATTTTTATTGCCAGCAGCTGCATGATCCCCGTTTCAGCAATGAGGTCCGTAAACAACTCCATGACAATCAGGATAGCCAGGACATCATAGGAATAATTGGCCGTGACATTTTTAACAGGGATGCCACAAAAAAGCGCTATCAGGCTGCCTATGACAAACATCGTGGCAATCAGAATGAGCGAGCCGCCTCTGCCCAGCTTTTCGAGGATCAATCTCACTTTGCCGCCTGATTTTTTCTTCGTGACTATTATGCTCCTATCAATGCTTATAACATTCGTCATGGCTCAGCCCTCCATTTCTGATTTATCCTCTGCTGTCCCATTTCCATCCACCCATCATAACGGTCTGACATTTTAAGCTCCACATATGGAATAAACACTTTCTTTCCAAGAAATCCGCTGTAATGCTCGACCATCCTGTATGTATCGTGAAGAACCATTGCCCGGCCTCCCCCTGAATAACCGCTTATCACCATCACGCTGTTTCCAGGGAAAAAGGCTTCTGGAAAATATGGTTCCTCAAGGATTGTAACTTCAATATCATGCGACAAATTGCTTTTAAGGCGCTCCTTTAATTCCGGGTTCAAGTCACACGGGATTGCAATGATGGCTTCCACCGCCTTGCTTGCCTGCCTTGACATTTCTTCCACTATGGCAATCTCCGGCATCAGAAACATATATTTCTTTTTGTTGAACCCAAGAAGCCATTTTGCAATACTGCACACCCTGTCTTTTATGCCCTTATCCGGAAGGGGCATGGATCCCCCCAGCTTCTGCACGACATCAGCGCTTGCGCTTACCCCGGACAGATTGACCGCAGATTCAAACAGACCGATTTCCCTTGCCGTCTTCTGCATATCCATCCTATTCACCCTCCCTCTTCATTTTCAAATAAGCAATCAGCCTTGAGATAACGGCAATTTCATCCGGTGATGTGTTAAGGATGTCCACAAAACGTTCCCCTGCATCACCATACAGCCTCCTTTTCAATCATGTTCATGACTTGAACGGCAAGGATCTGGATTTCCGGTGGGGCATCCTGGATAATTGCCGCCGCTGCCATTGCCGTATCCTCGTCCCCAAACACGTCCTTAAGCAGCCCCCAATCCTGCTCCGTGAATCCGATATGCATCATCGCCTTCCTTTCGTGAGGCGGGATATGATGTCCCGAACCGTGTTCCCTCAACATATGTCTTTCTCTCCCTTCCATTCTCCTTGCCTTCGTATTTTCTCCAAAAACCTTCATGGCAGTCACCCTCCTTAATTGTTTTCAACCAGTTGATAGCTACATTATACTCCCTCATTTCTTCGCCTTTCGGGGAGGGGCTGTCCTCTTCTCCCAATCAGACGGCTACCTTTACAGACACATCCATACGCAGTTTATTCTTAAGCGCAATGATCTCATCACAGCGGTCAACGACTTTCTGGTCGTGCGATATATATACAATGCCGGCACCAATCTTCTTTGCATATTCCTCAATATTTGCAAGAACATAGTTTGTTGCCTTTTCATCCAGATTGGCAGTAATCTCGTCGAATATAAACATCTTAGGGAGGCGCAGGAAAGCCCTGGCAAGGGAAAGCCTTTGCTTCATTCCCCCTGAAAGCTCTTCCACTTTTTCACCAATCACAAAATCCAGAGCATCTTTTGAATCTTTGCGGATGACAGTGTCTTTATGTCCGCTTCCAACAAGATATACCTTTTCCAATGCTTCGATAAGCTCATCATCAGCTATCTCTCTTTCAATCCCATACAGCAGATTGTCGCGTATTGTTCCGGCAATGAAGAATGAGACCTGTGGCGTGTAATAAATCATTTCTGTCAGTTCCTTTTGTGAATAGCTTTCCTGGTCCCTCCCAAATAAGGTAATACGACCATCCGTATGCGGATAATATCGGTTCAGGCTGCGGACCAGGCTGGTTTTGCCACATCCGTTTGCGCCCTGGAGGGCTATCTTTTTTCCACAAGGGATTACGACATTCTCATACCAGGCCAGTTTTTTACTTTTTTCAGGATTTGTTATCATTACGTTCTCAAGATGAATACTATCACCAATCATTTCCGCATGCGATGACTTAATTTCAAAGATCTCATCTGAAGGGCTTGCGGCCACTTCCATAAGTGCCTTTGCCTTTACAACAGAGGATGCCGTTTCATCCATGAACCGGTACACTTCATCGATTGGTTTCACAAGCTGCTGGAACAGAAAGCAGACCGTAATGACTGAGCCTGCCGACATCCTTCCATCCGCGATCAGCAATATTGATGCAACAAGCAAAATCACCTGGAAAGAAATCTTGCACAACTGCTTGAAACAGTCAAATGTACCCATATATCTATGATCCCTTTTCTCTGTCCTGCTGATGTTAAGTATGCTCGGCACAAGCCTTCTTTTTTCATACTCTTCCGCATCCATTCCCCTGATCAGCTCCAGGTTGGAGTTTGATTGGCAGATTTGCCCGTCCAGTGAATTCTTCTGCTTTACAACCTTCTCCCTAATCCCATTTTGTGAGCGGATCTGGAACGCAGAGATTACAACCGTAAAAGCAAAGTAAAGGAACATAATGCCCGCCATAATCCAAGGCGCATTAAGGAACACCCTTCTGATTCATGGGTTGCAATTATGCAGTCCAGCATGACCCTGCGGACTATAGTAATACATTCCGCCGAAAGGTACATAAGACTGAATACAGCGATTGCCACGACTCCCATTTCTTCAATCAATCTCATTACCTCAAATAAAAACTACTACTCTTTCCTAGTTTCGTTTTCTTTCCCCAAGCGCTTTCCCTATTTCTCTCAGTTTTCATTTCAATTCTTCACATAAAAGCACCTCTTTCCAAATATAAGGCAATTTCACAAATTTACAAGTGCAATATCAAGTTATAGGTTTATAGCATTTCCTTATATCTTCAAAATATCAATGTTTCCTCTATGTACCTGCTTATGACACTTCTGACACAAAGTCACAATATTATCAACAGTTGCTGCCCCACCATACTGGTAATTCATAATATGATGCCCCTCTATATGATTGGTAGAACCGCAAATCTGACAAGTATACAAATCTCTTTCTTTTCCCTTTCTTTGAGCAACACAATGCGCTCTTTCTCTAGTAGCCATATTATCCCTTCCTTTCTAACTGTTTAAGTTTTCCTGTTTGAAGCAATCCACCTACATCGCTCTTTTTTCCACAGGCTATAGTCCCTCTTCCATTTGGTGCATACTTTCTCTTGGCTTTCATTATCTCCTTTGTCATCTGGGCTGCCTGCTCAATTGTTAAATCTCCAATAACCGCAACAACGGCATTATCTTTCGTTCCTGCCATAAGCTTCACCTCCTAAAAATTGGTTATCTGTACTCCATTTTTATTCTCAAGCATCACTGTGTTATCTCCATACCCAATGGTAACTATGCTCTCAAAATCCACTCTCCAACTCTCTCCGTCCTTAATTATAGGAATAATATCCACATCTCCTTTTTTTCTCTTAATAGCTACAAAATCATTAGTTACATTTAATACTTCATCACCTTTTTTTAATAAACCCAATACCATAAATATCACCTCCTTTAATCTGTTACCAGACTCTTTCCTGCTTCTACTATTCCTACATTTTATGCTGTTGTTGTTCCCCCTGCTGCTATAGTTCCCAAAGTAGTAGCTGTAGCTGCTTCTATACCAATCGTGGTTACTGCTGCTGCGGTTTCTGCAACAACCGCAAACGCTGATAATAAGAAAAACATGCAAATCCCTCCTTCACTATGCCCAATCGCTCTGGCTTTCAAACTCTTTTGCCATGATCCAACCTATGGCCTCTGTTATTGTTGCTGCTGTAGTTGCGTTAATTATATTTCCCGCACCTGGGATCCAACCAATAAGTATCTGAGAAGCTGTTCGACCAACGGTCGCTGCTGCTGCACTGGCCACCGCCGCTTTAGCTGCGCTCTGATCTAATGTGATTCCAAATACCTTTCCCAATGACACTGCCATGGTTAACTGGATTGGTGTAATTATTAAATTATCACTTGCTGGCACCTGTGCCAAGCCACCACCAACAGCAGCCGCCGCTACACTAGCTGAATGAATGATTCCGTTACATAAACCTGTTTCTCTACTTGTCATAATAGTTTCCTCCTTAAAATTAATGTTTTCTGTTCTTAATTCGTTTGCTCAACTGAGCTTGTCTTTACTATACTACCATCTATAGGGAACTGCCAGTGAACAGTTATCATTTTATTCTGTTCCTTATTTATAGTAATTATTGCATTTTCCCTTAATATATGTTACTTTTATCGTAACAGTAATTAGAGATGAGGTGCTTTTTATGGGATTTATTGATGAAAACGGCTATCCTTTAATCAACGAAGAACAAAAAATTAGAATTACATTAAGTGACAGAGCACGACTAACTATGCGCGAGGACATGGAAGTATTTGGAACTCGTAAGGCTGCCACTTTTATAAATACGGTTTTTGGCAATTACAAAAATGAAGCAAAATCTTCTATTTCTCTTTATTTACAACAACGTGAAATCGAATTAGACAGACTATTTACTGGAACAAAGCTTGATGCTATAAGTAAAAGAATAGTTATAGATCAACTTCTATCTATGGAGAAAAAAACAATTACAGTTAAAATATCAGAATATAGTACATTAAAAGGTGAAAGCAAACTGTATCACATTAACGACAGCAATGTTGAATATCTCTTAGAAGATTGTGATGAAAATCAGTACTATAGTCGCCCAGGCTTATATATGCGTTCTGTCATAGAAGAATATTGTTCTCTTCCATTTATCAAAAGAGAACGTATCTACAGAAAAGATATATATGAAATCATCGAACGCGCTTGTCAGGAAAAGAGAATTCTTAAAATCAAAGCAAACTATTATGGAATGGATCAATTATTCTATGTTTATCCTTACAAGATTGTACCAGATTCCTTCCACACACAGTCATACTTAGTATGTTATTCTAGAAAGGCTGACGAAGAAGAAAAGGACAAGATAATAGCTTCATTCTCAATGGCAAGAATTAACACACCTACAATGCTTACAAAAATCTTTCATCTAAACAAACATGAAATTTTGAATATTGAGTCACAGATTTCCAATTATTCTCCGGCATATCTCATTGGAAAGCCAGAGCAAATAAAAGTAAGACTTACAAAAAAAGGAAAGCAATCCTACCAATCAAGACTATATTCACGTCCTGAAAAAATAGAATCGCTTTCCACTGATGATATATATGTTTTTGACTGCACACAGCAGCAAATCTACAATTACTTCTTTTCATTTGGTGCTGATGCTGAAATAATCAGTCCGGAGTATTTAAGAAACCGATTTATAAATGTTCATGAGAAATCCTTAAAACAATACAATAATCCCTATAGGTAGACAAATTTTCTCTCCACAGAATATACATTATATTCTACAGCTCCCTTACGAACTCTAGAATGAATCCGTTATTCTGTGGATTTCTTTCCCTAATTGTAACTACAATACGCTTATTTTTAAATTCGCCAGCGTTTCTCGAAATACTTTCAAAGCAGGCTTTGCTTATCGAACCCTTTTCATCCTTATATTTTCCTTCTGAGATAATTGTTCCCTTTAGATTTTTCTTGGGTCCCGTTTCTTCACCATAGAATAAATATTCTCCCGGATTTAGATTCTTAACAACCTCTGTAACCGTATTGTATGTAGCAGATTTTGCAACCAATTCTTCTTCAGTTAATATGATTCCCAGCTTATCTGCTGACGCTTCATTTATAGATTCTAAAATTTCTTTACAATAAATATCAATTTCTTGTTTTTCAATGTCTGTAATATACTCCTCATGACCGTGAGCAACTGGATTTCTTGCATTTCCGCATTTATCAAACTTTTCTCTCCACTCTCCATACTCTGATTCTTTAAAGTATTTAGAAAACACGCACCATGCATTTGCGACTATCTTTAACGAATCGTTAAGAGACATTACATCAAAATATGTACAGGTTTTAAAGAATTTTTTTTGCGTACTATCGATAAAGGCATCATACATTGAAATATTTTTTTGTGCCCCTAGGGTATTCTGTATTATCTCTCTTTCAATATCTTTTACCGATTCCCCATATACCTGATAAAAATCAATCAGTTTATCCATCTCTCTCTCAATTATCTGTTTTATCTTCTTTTCAACACTTATGATAGCATCCCATATACTAAAATTAAACATATTTATACTTAAAAACTGTGTAAAATATTCAGACACTGCGATCGTTCTATCTTCATCAAGTAATAAATATCCTAAATTGACTAATTCATCTCTATCATTTTGTGTGACTCCAATATTCGGTCCTATAACAAATGGAATCAAACGCTTCAAGTCACCATCTCGTTCCAAATGTCTTTGGATATCTCTATAATAATCATTTATTAGTTTACAATCATTTTGAAACACATCAGATATATCAATAGACCTACCTGCTTTCTTTCGTTCGACAAGTTTATTTCCAAAAATCGAAAGCAAATAAGGCGATGTGCCAGCATAATATTCTATTTCTCTTTTTTGATCATCGTTCAAACATATATCATATGTATTATCTAAAACATCATAATATTCCTTTACATCTTCATCTGTAAAACCTTTAAAATAAATAGGATCCAACACACCATGTAAAGTTGAGCTTTGATATGTTGTGCCTTCTATCGTATTAAGATTCCTTCTGGAAATTGTTATAGCAAACAGATTATATTTGGGTGACGATAACAATTCCCGAAGCATATCATATTTCTTTGTATCATTTTCGAACACAACACTAGCCTTATCAAACTCATCCAAGACAAGAATTACTTTTATCTCTAATTCGTTTAAATATTCAAACGTGTCCTTTACAGTGTGATTTAACTTAACCCATTTAAGTTCCTCTTCATCAAAGTTTGATAACAATTCCTTGAGTTCATCATCTAGCAGTTCTTTTCGCTGAAGTTGTTTTTTTAACTTCCACATAATGTCTTGCCACATTTCATAATATAAAAAATCTCCTAAGGTGACATTAACATACAGTATTTTTTCTGTTTCTGGTATATCCAAAAAAGCATTGTCAACAAAAGAGGATTTTCCCGTTCTTGTCAATCCAATAATTGCTTTCGCCGTCTTTACACTTGAATCAACAAACAGATTACGAAGAGACTTCACCTCAGTTTTTCTTCCAATAAAGGAATCTCCTCGTACCTGTCCACCTATACAAAATATATTATCCATTACATCATCCCTCCAAACCGTATCTTTCAATAAGCCATTCTTTATATAGAGCCACCTTTATCTTACATCTACCTTCACCATTACGAACCAATACATCTCTTTCTACAAGTTTATCAATTATTCTTGCATTTTCCGGTTCTTCAAGTAGTAAACGAATATTTGCCCATTCCCTGTTATAGGAACCTCTCGCTATAGCTTTCAGCATTTCTTTGTTTTTAGCAATAATTTCCGAATTATCCACTTCACTCTTATCATTGTATTGTGGCTCAAAAAAACGAGACTCCTCGAATTCTGAAAGATTCTTTTTGAGGAAATCATCAATATGGGCTCTGGTAATATACATTGACTTCTGTTCATTCAAATAATTAACTAACTTTCCACAGAAGTTCATAATTAAGAACGCACTTCCTGAAGTCAACTCATAAAGCCTTTCAATTGCACCTTCCTTATATCTACTCTCTTCCTCTCCGTTATCTGAAATTAGTAAAATAGGATCTGACATAAGAGATTTTGCATCTGCCTCACTTAAATATGTTACCTTCCTTAACTCTGTTGTTTGAAAATCATTACTTATTACGGGACTTATGCTTATATCGTTTACAAATTGCATCATGTGATCTTGCCCGATAATAATTGCAAAGATATTATTGTTCTGTAAAAGAGATTTCCACCACTGGGTAATACTGCTATCCATCTTTCCCTGACGGATCCAGTCATATATATATGTAAACTCATCTATCATAAGAACGATATTATACGCAGGCTCAAAATTTTTAACATATTCACAAAAATCTTTGAAAATCTTATTGAAAATCAAGCGAGACCTTTCTGGATTTTCAAGAACTTCATCAGCGTCAATACTTATACCGTCCTGTTTCATATTCTCAATTAATTCAGGATGATATACCTGTCCTTGCACTAAACCAAGATTAGCAACTTCCTCTTTTCCGGCTTTCTTTTTGATTTCCTTTTCCAGTGTTCTTAAAATTGTATACAGAAGTTCGGTTATATCCTTATCATGTAAATCTTGATCTCCAATACTACCTGTATTAATAATAATATTATGCTCTAAGTCCCTTTCTCTAAGACCATTTTCGACATGATAAAGAAGAGAAGATTTCCCAGTACGCGTTTGACCATATAAAGCAAGTGCTCTGCCTTGATTGTTTTCACTTGTATCTGCTGACATTACCCCAATAATATCTTCGATTTCTTTAGCTCTTCCAAAGAACATTTTTTTGTCTGCCACAACTTTACCAGAAATATATGGTTCAAACGGATTAGGATTAATCGGTTTGAATTCATCCTGGCTATACAATGGCACAGCGATTCTAACCGGTTCTTCATCAACCTCTTCTTCATCAAATACAGAAACTTTATACTGATAAGTAATTGATACCGAAAACTCAAGCATTTTTACATTTTCTGCAACTGCATCTATCATAAAATGCAACAAAATACTTTCACCTTTTCCATTACTTCTTATAGTTTTAAGTTCACGTAATGCTCTGTCATCATGAAAAACAAATGGTTTTACCACTTCAACGATTATCCTCACATTTTCCGCATTCTGAACATTTTCCTTGTTTGTAAAATTGATAGGAACCGTTGCCTCTCCACTCTCAAGGTTCAATGAACTCTGCTGCCCCTCGGGAACCGAAACAGAAATTTTCGGTTTAGAATCCTTATATAATTCTTTTGCTTCAATATGTATTTGAGTTTCGATTGAATGCAACAAGTCAAAAATGAATTCATAAGTATACATTGTAGCTGATGTTTCTATCATATCCTTAATATCATCAATGCTCTGAAGCATCTGACGTAACAAATCATTCTTTGCATCAAAATCAGATGTTTCAATATACTTAATAACAGAAAGTAAAACCTTTGCTGTTTCCTCCCAACAAGTTTTTTCCGATTTATTTAAGAACTTAACAAACGGATGATTCTGGAGTTTTTGGAGTACATATGAATTAATACCAAATACTTTATTTAGTGCTTGGTTGAAATTTGAGCTGAAATCATCTTGCATTCTGGAGTATGCTTTTATTGCGTATTCCCATTTCTTATGGAAAGACAACTTGTTAATTTCCACCAGCGGAAGTCCCGCACTTTGTCCACCTTCAATTAATACATCAAGTTCTCTTTCAACTTCTTGTCTTAAATGACTCTTTTCAAGCCTATCCAAAATGACTTCACCATATTTCTTATTATTTGCATTATGGGCAAATAATACAATTAAGCCAATCGAAAATTCCATTGCGTCTGATAGCAGCTCGCCATTGAACTCATCACATAAATTTGTTATCAACTCTTTTGCCTTATCATCGGAACATGTATCATTAGCTGGAGCTTGACGTTTCTTAATAATATCAAAATCAGCAAAATAAGTTTGTATATATCTCAAGAAAGAATCCAACCAGCATGAATATACCTTATCAACTTCCTTAAAAATATTTGTTACTTGGAAATAGCAATATCTTGCCATATCAAAATTATTCGTTGTTTTTGCATTAATTAACTGGTAATCCCCATAAAAAAGCATAGCCTTTGCAATATAGAATTGATAAATTTGCTCATTAATCTTCTTTTCATCTGCAATAGCCACCTCTCTTTCCAATATCTGTTTTACAAGTTTTGCCGCAGCAATAAAGTTATCATATTTTGCCTGATCATTTGCAGTCTTTCGCCCTGTAATGTATCCAATAGCCTTTATTGCATCCTTTTCATTTCCTTTATACACTCCATCTATTACATCCGGTATTCCTTTATCAACTTCAAGATTTGTTCTATCCAAGCAATCTAAAATGTATTTACTGATTTGAGTATCTCTCCAATAATCATCCCACGCAATCTCCTCATGAATTAGTCCCTCAACACTTCCTTCATTGATAATCGCAAGTGCTAACGTATCTGCATTCTTCATGCTTAAGATTTTATTTGCAATCACTTTCGCCTCATCAATTTTACCAAGCTTATACAACGCAAAAGCCTTACCTTGCAACATATTTATATGTGCTAATTCATAGCTAGTTGAGCCTCCAAAACTACGCTTCTTCAATTGCTCCCATCTATCAAAATAACCGATGCTCTTTTCATATTGAGCTAAATCGTTACACACCTGTCCCAGCTTTAATAAGAAATGCATTCTTCTTGTTATTGCATCTGCATTCTCAGATAATTCTTCACAAACACGAATAAACTCATCATCATGTTTTTTCAATTTGTCCAATGTCTGAACCTTTAAATTTAAATAAACATCTCTTTTAAGAACATGTTCATATGTATCTAGCAAAGAAATTGATTTATCTAACTGACCAGTCCTCATATAGATTGAGTTTAAATCTGGCACCGCAGTTTCTAATTTTTCACCTATCTCAAGAGCCTTCAAATACCATATCTCTGCATTTTGTAAATCACCACTAAACAAATAATAGTGTGCCCTATTGCAATACCCTCTAGATGTAATCAATCCCACGGAATTATTATTTATTTCTATTACAGCTTCTTTCTCTTCGAATAACATTAATGGTTCGTAAGTAAATGGAATAAAAGAACTATTCTTTGCATTTTTTTTCTTATTTTCCCACGCATCCACCTCGCTCTGACTGATTACTCTTGACTTTATCCACCCTTCAATTGTCTTACAATCATATTCTATAACCGATGCAATATCAGTTGCTATCTTTTTCTTATTCTTTTTACTTGGCACAAAAGTTACATCTATCATTTCAAGATTATAACTATCTAAAATATCTGCTTTTAGGTAAGGGTCAGATACGGCATCCAATATGAAGTTATATTCTTTACTTTCACAAATAATACGTCCAAACTCCTCAAATCGATCAAATTCCGAAATAAAGCCCGACTTGCGTTCTATTACACTCTCACCAATTAAACGAATCTTATCGGCAGCTTTATCACCCTTTATATTTTTACCAATTGTATAAGAGACTTGATAACCTGATGTGGCAGAAGTATACAGTAATTCTTGAAGTTCCTCGTCAATCACCTGATTAATATAGAAAAAAACCTTATTATCAATGAAACCAAAGTTTTTACTAATTTCAAATCTTGTGATTTTACCCACAAACTCTTTTTCCTGCACAACATTATTCTCTTTTGCAACTGCAACTTCATCATTCGGAACAATTGCTGGAGTATACTGTGCAGTTAATTCCGAACTATCTACTTCAGAATATTTTTTTTCAAAAATATTAAACAAATAAACATCATTTTCAGGACTTTCCAAGGCATCCTTATTAGGAATTTCCATCATGCAGTTATCATCTTTAAACCAAAACAATAGCATCTGTGCTCTAATACTACTATCTTCTTTTATTAATAAACTAGCTATATCTACACGATTATTAGTACGAGCATAATCCAAAAGCCACTTTCTTATTTCTATTGATGCACAACCACCCATAAAGCAGTTCATTGCATAATTCATGCAAGAAGTGTATTTTTTTAACTGATATGCACAGAAAAAAGCACTTTCATAATCAAACCCTTCATAGAATAGTATCTCTGCTTCTTCAATATTTCCTAGTTCATAATTAATCATTGCTCTCATACAATTGGCATATGGTACTACTGCGTTATCAGAATAATTTGATAATTCTGCCAATACACTTATAACTCTATAGTTTGAAGGCGTAAACTCATGCATTTTTTGTGCATGTAGTATCTTATCTTTATATTGATTTAACTCTATCTTCACATTCTTAGGGAACCTCTTTACGTACTCTTTGTACCCTCTTGAAACTGATAATTCCATATCAAAGGAAATATCTCCCCACAACTTCATAATCTCATAGTTTACAGGGAACTCAATTTGTGGCTCATTTTCAACATATTGTTGTTTCACATCAACAGATAACTGAGCTGATTCAGTCTTTTTCATTGGATCAATCAAACCCGTTTCAAAATCATAATCAACGATAATATCATAATTAATTCTCTTAGGTTTTCCTGTATCTATTCTAATCACCTTAACAGTAGTTTTATCTAAACATTCCACTTTACCAACTATCAAATCATACTCGGTTCTTATTTTTAACAAATCCCCAACAGCAACATCGGAAATCATTTCATTTCTTGTCATCTTGTATTCCCCCAACATCCTATTATGCTATTTCCCTTTTATGTATTTTCCACTTTAAACTGGCTATTTCTGCTTTCTCTCTTTCCATAGAATGTCTGCCTCCTGTGTTTTCCATGTTTTGTCAGCAGAAGCAACTTATTGTCCGCCCCTTCCCTCCAGAGTCATTACTTCCTTCATCAGTACTATGGGCGAATCCGACTCCTCGATGGTCTTCGTTCATACTCGCCATTACGTTGGCCGATACTCCCTACTGGCTCATGTCCAGAACCATCCAGGCCTCCCGGGTACGCTGGATATAACAATATCAGGTATGCCGCGCTCTAGGACTCCGGTGTGTTTTCATAGTCTCGCTTTAACGACTATTCCTTATTGGTGACCCAAGGAGGTATCAGGCCACCCCACACAATCGATAATTCTGGCGAAGCTCAATCACTTCACGCTTTCGCATTACGGCGTTCCTGTTCCCTGTCCTACGCTTAAACACCATTGTTGGCCTTTGGCGTTCCAAGGACTCGGTACTGGCGGCTTGCTAGGCCTTACCAGACTGGATTCCCACCAGTTATATATCTAGCGCCGAACTGGTGCACACCTTCTTCCTTAAAGATTATACCACAAAAGATCTCATATTTCGATAAATTTTGATAATTTGACATTTTTCGATGCAACATTTTTCAATACTCCACTAAACAAGAAAACATTTTACCTTACCTCTTTATCTTTCTGTCTTGCCTGATGTTCCCTGCCCGCTTCCCTTTCTTGTACTATCTTCTCTTTCTGCCTGAGCCTGTCCCTGACACTCATGGTATCCACCGCTTTTTCTCCGTAGATTTTTTCATACCCCACGCGAACCGTCTGATAATCAAGATACTCTTTCTTTGCCGCATCAAATTCTTTATAGAAAGCCTTCACAGAGTCAAATTTATATTCTTTCACAATAGAAGAAAAATGCTTTTTCATGTTTGAAATCTGATTGTCAATACTGTCAATCTCCTGGCTCCGCCTCGCCTGCGGCGGTCTTGAAATCTTCTGCGCCTCATGCTATGGGGTAGTTAAAGGAGAACAAAGTTCCCCCATTGCATTAAAAATGCCAATGGCTGTATTCTGAAAAAATCAAAATTGGGATTGGCAGGATGGAAGAAATGGGTTTTCACCGTACATCCTGCTACGGCTTGCCCGTTTCTTTTTTGCCAGAATATCGTACAGTGAATAATGAAAAATTAAATTGAACTTCCTGTCGAATTATGGTAGTATTTATTTGGGAATACCAAGATGGTAGGCGGTTAGCCCTCTCCGGAGGGACTGTGACCCTCCGATTACATAGAAACCCGCAAGGGAATTGAAAGGAAAGGAGGGCTGAGCCAATGGATATTTTAGGACTGATTGCAGTGCTGAGCTTCGGCTTGACCTGCTTTGGTATAGGATACTCTATCGGTAAGGATAGTAATAAGACACAAAAATAGCCGCCCCCAACCAAAGGATACGGCTATTTCGTAATTCACTAATCGGGCTAACCGTCTATCGGTAGCTCCTGTTGGGCATCTGTTAGCGCAGATGTCCTTCTTTATGTTTAATATACCACAATCTCCAAAGTGCCGCAAGCATTTTTTAGCGGTTATCCGATTTGTTCCCCTTTCTTCTTTTCCCTTGATTTATAGACATTAAACTGGTTCTTGCACCTCTGGCTGCAAAACTCGTTCCCCTTCCCGCTTGCGACAAAGGCTTTTTTACAGTGTTTGCACATGCGCATATCGCTGTCCTTATCCGTGAGCATGAAGGAAAAACACATCTGTACCATGAAGAGCAGGGAATAGAAATCCCATACGATGACGGGCGAATCCTTTTCAAGCGCGATCCGGTAAGTCGGGGCTATCCCGCCGAAAGCGGAAATGCCCTGACGGTAAATTCCTTTACAAGCCAGTCGTACCTTTCCACATATTTCTTCTGCAATTCCATTGCCACAGCCTGCGGCGCACTCCCCATAGCCATCGTGATTACAATGCCCTTACGGTCAATTACAGGCCAGCCCGATTCTATGCCGTTTTTTTGAAATCCGGCTTGTCAAAAGGGTAAAAATAGGCGAGATAGTCCGCTGTTGTCGGGAGGGCGGTCATAAAGCCGAGGAAACCATATTTTTTGATAAAGTCCAGCACTGTTTCCTTTAATTCTTCTTCCGGTACTCAGCAGTATAGCCAACCAAGATGGAATTTGTCAAGGATATTTTCACCGAAAAGCGATGGTACAAGATTTTGGTATCCTGTGCCATCGCTTTTCCTTTTATTCTGATTGTTTTCGTAATGCTTAGTTATCCTCAAACCCAAAGTTCTGAATCTTCAAAGTGCGGCAGTTCTCCGATACCGTTCTTACTGTGGAAGAAGGTATCCCGCTCGGCGCGCTGGCACTAACCTCTAACATCAGCTCGACATCCGCTCCGTCAACAGACATTAGGTGTTGAATGACCTCGGTGAGGTAGTCGTTCACATTCTTATTCACGCGAGTATTGTCCAGCTTCACAGACATAAAGAACCGTGTATTCTTTGAAGCAGAAGTGCCACCGGTATCTCCACCTGCCTGGCCAGGAGTTCCACCGGGCTGCTGTTCGCCTTGACCACTGGCTGCACTACCTCCAGCACTACCGGGAAGTATATCCTCACCCGGTACAGGAGACTTGCGTTCCTCCATAATCTGTTTCATAGCGACAAAAGGCTTCACCAGCAAATCAGACTGATTGATGGAATATACTATTTCATTCAGCTTCAGGTCGATATAGCGTTCACCCGAAAATCCTGCTGCAATTCCGAAAAATTCTGTAGAATGGATTCCTTTGGCAATCGTATCCTCCAAGACATTATAATTCGCAAGTCTTGGCAGGTAGCAATAGGTACAGAGATATTCCCACAGTTTTTTGATTGCAATGTCATCAGCATTTTTCCAAAGCAGCTCATCCAGACTCATTTTCAGGAGTGCCGGCGCCCAAGTGGTTATAATCTGCTCTCCCTGAATCATTTTCTTTGTCGCTTTGGAGACAATTTCATCATCGCCGCCGCCCAAATTGCTGATTTCCCACTGGACAGTTTTAATATCTTCGTATTGGTCAATATACGGAACCAACAGCCAGCAGTAAGTCTCTTTTATCCTTGTTCCCACAGAGCTGTTGCTGCGGTTCAGACTGCTCTCTGCTTCGCGGAGCTGGCCACCATCCAGATTCAAATCATCCTTATCCGAAATGATGGACTTCCATGCGATATACCGCTTCACTTCGGTCTGAAGGTCGCGGAGCTTATCCTGGTCGGGAGCCACAAAAGCGAGCATATTCCGGTAAACACGCGGGGATGTTCCTCTTGTGTTCAGATAATCCACGACAGTCGTAAGAGCCCTCCCACTGTCTTTCCCATTTGCCCGCCGGAATACATCCTCCGGTCTGAGAATAACCAGCCTTGCAGTCTGTTCATCTGGGATGTCATTGGAGGTCGCCGGGCAAATATGTAATCCAGAGAACGGATTTTCCCTGCGCAGCTTTCTCAGCCTTAATTCAATCTCCATGACCACATCCGCATCCGACACCTGAGAAGCGCGGTCCTCGGATGTTTTTCTCAGTGTGGGTTTAGTATCATACCAGAACCGGGTGCCGTTCTGATTGTTGTATAAGTAGGACAGAGCGCCGTGCAGCGTATTTAATGCGTCATTGAAATCCGCAATGCTTTCTCCCGGCTGGACAACTCCTAAACGGATCCTCGACGTTTCCAGCCCACGGATGGTTTGGTCACGGAGTGCGGATGTACTCGGCGCACTTCCCAGCATAATAGTTCTGGCGACACGCCGTGCTGCCAGTTTCTGTCCATAACGGGATGTGGACTTATCCTTTTGATAGGGAATCGAATCCTTGCCGTCAACCTCGCGGTCAACGATGCTGTTCCATGTATCCGGCAGATGACGCACTAACTCATCGCGCACAGTAGGTATATTCAGAGGAATAGACCCCGGCATGATCATCGCACTGGAATCATTAGCCATCCACAGTTCGTGGATCACTGCTGCCATCAGTCGCAAAACGCCGCGAGTGCGCTGAAACCGCTCCAGAGTTGCCCAATCTCCATACAATCGGTCAAAAATCTCCGGATGGATGGGATAGCAGGATACCATGCGGTTCCGGTACTCCACCTCTTTAGCCTCTGTCGGAAAATCGCCAGAGTTGTCCTGATACATACTGCTGAATGCATTGCAGACCATATCTCTGGTTTCCGTATCCCTGCAATCAAGGAACAGTCTACGGCGTACAACTTCAAAACCCTCATTCGCTGCAACAGGTTTCCAGATGGATTCCATGCGGCCAAAGGTATGCTCAATCGTTTCCAACGCTGTTTTACCTGCATCGCCCCCAATCTCGATTTCCGATTCCGGGATAGAGGCAACAACGATACTGTTCTCACTTGCCCGCGCTGCTTCCGTGATCTCTTGAATAAATGTGATAAAATTATCGTAGGAACCGGCAGGAAGTCCATCTACGCCATAAATCTTTTTTGCGTAGGCCACCAGCTCATCCATAAGGATAAGGCACGGACCGCAGGAGTTGAGCAGCGTTTTCAATGCCTCGGAGCCGGGAGATACCCCGCGCCGGTCGGAATCGCTCACGATCGCATAGAGGTCAGGTTTGCCAGCAGAGGTAACAAGCTGGTAGGCCATCTCGCCCCAGATCGTGTTGACCGTGTACTTGGGCAGATTCGCCGGATTCTTTTTGCGTGTGGGGTCAAGCGCCGTACCCACAAGCACCGCAACATTCGCCTTTGGAAGTTTATCAAGTCCAGCTCTGTCCATGATCGGCTTCAAGCTGGAAATATGGCTGACAGGAGTCCCACCGCGAACCATGTGATACAGAGCCAACATACTATGGGTCTTTCCACCACCGAAAGCTGTTTTCAATTGGATGACCGGCTCCCCGCCCTGACCGGAAATTCGCTGGAGAGATTCAACCAACAGACCCGCCATGCCCTCCGTCACATAAGTACGATTAAAGAACTCAACCGGATCTCTATACTCGATCGCACCCTCGCCGCGTGATACCTGGGCTAAATCTGCAGCAAATTCAGCTGCACGGTAACGGCCTTCCGCCACATCCGGGTGGGGCTGCATCACATCACGCCAGCTCGGAAGATGCTGGCCGAACGCTTTCGTCATAACACCATCGTTTGTCTTGCCTGTTTTCACTGGGGCAGGTGTAGAAACCGTAGTTGAGGCAGTAGAGCCTTCCTCCGAGCCGTAGCGAAGCTTTCTGTAGAGTGCGCGGATCCCCTCAACGCCCTCGGTGTCAAAGGCTTCACAGATAAGCGCCATCGTGTCCAAAGCCCTTTCCGCATAACTCTTGGTGAAATCTTGACCACCGATGTGCGCGGCTTTATTGCGGACGCCGACCAGCTCTTTTGCCCATGTACGGTAATCAAGGGAGAGCTTTGTTCTGAAAACTTCGTTCCACCGCCGGTCAATCAACCGGAGACAATTCATGACATCCAGAGAATCAACTAAGTCCCCATAATTACCGGAAGCCGGCAGATCATATTGGTCGCTCAGCGCATCTAATATCTCCTGCCACCAACTGTTTTTGTAAACACGGCTGAACTCCTGCCCGATGTACCCGGCCATCAGCGGATGCAAAATGCGGAAGCCCTTTTGCACGAGTTCGTAGTTCTCCAGCATATCCTAATCCTCCTTCGTCGCCTCGTCACCATCCAGTGCGATTCCTTTTCTCTGCGTTATAGCAACCATACATTCCTGATAAATGATCTGCAAAGCATCATGCACACACATTGCAGAGCCATCCGCATTTAGGACTGTTTGATACTGCGAAAATATTCCAAGTCCCTGACCCACGCACGAAAGGAGTTCATCTTCGGGAGATACATGGCTGGACATGATTGCCTGAGTTTTCTCCGGCAGTTCATGTTTTAGAGTGTTGATAAACCCTCGCCGCGTGATTTGGCTTTTCCGGTCAGTCCCTTTTCGTGCAACAATCAAAATCCGTGTGGAATCTGCTTTTTCTGATACTGGTTCCGACCGCATAGGCCATACAGATGAAATAGTGAATCCGGCATCAAAAAGGCTTTCCAGCATAAACTCCCATGCGGATTCATTTTTTCCAGTGCCGCCGTTCCACATACTCTCCAAGTCATTCTTTCGGAAGCTGTAGAATAGCAACGCCGGATAATCCTCCTGGCTACATTGATATAACTTTTCACAGACAATCCTCATGTCGGTCCGATACTTTTCCTCGGCATCTTCCTTAGATGTTCCGTAATAGGTCGATACGGTAGACAGCTCCTCTTTAGAAGTCACCATCGGGATAAACATCTGAGGGTATGTCTCTTTCAGGCTGCGCCGGAGCCAGATATAGAAGAAATCGGACAAATCAGCATAGCCAATATCTCTATAATAGGGCAGCTCCGTACACACCATGACATTTTGCGGATGCTCCATCGTCATCGCGTTGTCCTGCGTCACCGAGGCTGGAACGCCAAAGCCCAATCGCTCAACGCTTTCTACCACGCTTTTCAGCATCGCTTTGAAGTTTCCCGACACGCTGGAAAACGGATTGCCCTCCGCAAAGGTCCAGACCATCGGGATAGCTTGTCGGCCGAATGTACTGCGGATGTTTCCGCTGGAAGTCCTCCATGAACACATGGAACTGTTATAGTCAGCCATCTTATCCACCACAAAGGCGAGATAGATGCCAACAGCTTGTCCATAGGCGAGTGCGCCGTTGCCTCCCATTTCCAAAGAGCCTCCGGACTCACTCATTCCTGCGGCCAACGCAGCGGAAGCTGCCATATCCTGCACTTCCCGCACCAAATCGCTGAATGTTGACAGCATCAGCATCTGCCGTGGGGTAAAGAGGTCTGCATACTCCACAATTCCAAAACCTGGAGGAGAAAACCAGTGGGCGTTGGCTGGTATCGCCCCAGGCGGGGTATTCTCCGGCATCTTAACATCTGCTGTGGTTTTCTGTATCTCGTCCGGCATATGGAAAGATTTCACACCGCCTGTGTTCGTAACGACGGCCATCATTTCCCTGCCAAGCTCATGGGCAGCACCCATCTTCTTGATATACTCGTCCGTTGTTATCTCACCGCACACAGGGCAGCAAAACCTAGCACCGTTGTTACCAATTTTGTTGCTCTCCTTATCAGCGGGGCAACAACCATCATGTATTTCAAAATGTATCCTACTATCTTCAACAACCGGTTCAGCCCAATACTGAGAGTTCTTTGACTTGCTCAAAACATAAGAGCTTCCCAGTGGGATCCGGCAGTTGCAAGCAGGGTTCGGACATTTTACTGTTCGCACCCATAGCCATGCAAAAGGGATCACTCCATCTGCTGTCTGCGGATAAGTTCCGGCAAGTCGTTTCAATGCCTGATTCTCCAGCCAGTCGCCGTAAAACTGCACATCCTCCGCAAGCCCCTCCGCACCAGAATAAACGACACGCCCGGCAGGACCCGGATGGACTGGCCGCATGGATGAAAACCGGGCAGGAATGTCCACCGCTGCTCTTGTCAGCATTGCGGCCACGGGATTCAGGTCGTTTGCTATTGCTTTTAATCCCAGCTTTCCGGCAGCTATGGGAATACCGCCGAAGCCGGCGAACGCATCCCAGACAGTTGGCAGAGAACCACACTCATTTAGTCTGCCGCGCATAGCTTCAAGAGAATCCTTGTCACCGGAGACCATCTTTGCAAGCAACGCCATATCCTCCGATGCGGTTTCATCAGAATAGTCCATCAAAGCAGCAGACAAAGCGGCGAGAGAAGAAGCTTCCGGGCTGCGCCCCCACCACATATGAAGGTTTGCCGGATGCCCGGCTTTTCCAGCCTTTTCCCGGATTGCCGCGTTGTTGATTTCCGTCAGCGGGAGTGCCGTGTCTATTATCTTATTCACAGGAAAAAACGCCCCCTTCCTTTTTCGAAATCATTGGTCGAGTAGCCCGGCTGAGAACAAATCAAGCTGTTCTGGCACTAACTCTTTCAGAGCGGCTGCTCTCGCCTGAATATCTGGCCATGCTACCACAAGGGCGTTATAAGCATACGCCTCATTCGCCCAGTTCTTGCGCTCCGCTATCGTATAGAGCCGGTAGGCCAAATCTTTCGCCCGTTCGCCGTTAGAACCAAAGATGTCAGCTAAAATCTTTGCACAGGCTTCAGTGCCGCCCTTTGCCATCACCTGAGTGAGCTGCTGGGTCAGCATCCAGATACATTGTTCACTGGAATCGACCTTTTCCGTCAGCTCAGTACGGTCAATCAGGTGTACAATACCGGCTTTTGCGTAAAGAATACCATGCGCTGCCATCATTGGGATAGATGTACTCTTTGCCGTGGCAAGGATCTCCGCCTCACCGTATTTGATGTCGTTGAAAGCATTCTGCGTGTACAGATCGACGCAGAAGCGGCTGGCGGAATCCATATCACCTACCTGTTCATTAAAGTACAGGTCAATTTCCTCGTTGATGATCTTCAGGGCGCTGCGAACCGTCATCGGGGTTCCGTCTGCCTCCAGCACTTGTTTATAGCGGGAGAAAACACCCATACCAGGGCCGATGGCGGACTGGGCTAAGTCAACCGGGGCAATGTTGCTCTCCTGGAGCTTTTTCAGCGCAGGCCGCAGTTCCCGGCGAAGCTGATTGACAAGATTACGCCGGGTGGTCTGGGGCGCGTCTTCCGGACGCTTGCGGCAGACCAGGATGATGGAGGAGGCCAGAGCGTTAGTGCCGGACGCAATGGAACGATTTGCCATTTCCGTCCGCATCGGCCAGGTGCCGGTAATAGCAAAGTCCGCATTAACGATAGCGCCCAACATTGTCTCCCAGCCCGAGGAAGCAGAGCCGCTGTCATCAGAATCGCTCTGCTTATAAGCGTAGTATATCGTCACGGGTATATCCTCCCGCGCATATTGATACATCTGCTTGCAAGCGGAGAGCATCCCGTTCTCAAAGAAACTTTTTGCTTCTTCCATACTTCCGTTGTGACGGTAGGGAGTGGCGATCAATTCTTCCGCCTTGGGAACCAGCATCGTACCGAATAAATCTGGATAAGTATCTTTTAATGCCTGTCTCATCCAGACATAGAAAAAATCAGACAAATCGGCGTATCCGATGTTGTCGTAATAGGGCGGATCGGTTGATATCATGAGATTTTGCAAGCCGCAGTTGCTTTGAGCATCTGTCTGACTGGCTTCTGCCAGAGCAGATGCAGGAAACTCCAAAAGGCACTTAACGACCCAATCCAGCATATTATCAAAGCAACCTGAAGAATTGCTAAAAGGATTCCCTTCAGAATAATCCCAAGTCATAGGGATTGCTTGGCGACCAAAGGTATTTCTTAATCCTTCACGAGAGGAATCCCAACTGCAAATGGTAGAGCCTCTATCTGCCAACTTGCTAATGATAAATGCTAAATACACCCCCACGGCCTCGCCATAGGCCCTTGCGCCGTCTCCGCCTTCTCTCAGTGGGATATGGTCGTTGTCCACCCCGGCGGCCACTGCGTCTGCTTCCGCTTTCTTCTGCGCTTCCGCCACCAGGACACTGAATGTGGTCAGGGCAGTGAGCTGACGGGGAGTGAAAAGTTCTTCGTAGTGATTCATACCAAAAGCGGGAGGGCTGAACCATCGGGGATTATCTGGCAGCATCCCAGACGGCCCATCTTCGGGCCTGTCTGTTTTCGCAGCAAGAATATGTTCTTCATTGGGAGAAAGGTAAATACGTCCCCGCTTTCCTTCTACCACGATTGCCATCAGTTGGCTTCCAATCTTGCCATCCTTGCCTTCCGATTTCACATATTCGTCAGATGTAATTTCTCCACAACAAGGACATTTAAAGGTTGCTCCCCTGCCTGTTTTATAGCTTTCGTATTCTCTGGGACATTTCCCTTTCTGCACCTCAAAGCGAACGCGTTTTCCGTCAGGTATCGGTTTTACCCACACTTCGTTCCCCTTTTTCTTTGACAGCACAAAAGAGCTGGCCAGTGGCATCTCACATCCGCAGGCGGGATTGGGACACTTCACCGTCCGCGCCCAGATCCAGGCGATCACAGTGGCCTCGCCGCCGCCCTGCTCCCGTGGCACCTTGACTTTTGGATAGAGATGCCCAATACGCTTGAACGCCTCCTGCTTCATCCACTCGCCGTAATAGCGCACATCCTCCGCAAGTCCCTGGGCGTGACTCCATGTCTGTGCCATTTTGCTTGTGCAGGCACTCGGATTAACGGGAGCTTTCCCTGCAAATCGAGGTGGGATCTCGATCATGGCCTTGTTGATCATCACCGCTACCGGGTTCAAATCGTGGGCATGAGCTTTCAGCCCCAAACGCTGTGCTTCCAGCGGGATCGCACCGCCACCGGCAAATGGGTCTAAAAGCTCCGGAGGATTTCCGTTTGTGGATTTCAGAATTTCCTCTTTTGCAGCCGCCAAAACCCGCTCATCGTTGGAATTTTCCCAGACGACCAATTCCTCCAGAATGCGGAACAGCCGTTGCCGTTCTCGGTTCTGTTCTTCCTCAGTGGGAAACTTCTCCGGGTGAGAGGACGGGTCGTCCACTAGACTTGCCCATATCACAGCCCGCGCCGCAGCCAACGGCCGCCGCGCCCACCACAGGTGCAGGGTGGACGGATGTCCGTGACGGATCGACTTTTCCCTTGCAGATTCTGCGTTTATTTTTTCCAAAGGCAGAGCCACCTCTATTAGCTTCTTCGTTGCCATATCGTTCACCTCGTCTATTCAGAAACAGATGTCCCTGTTTCTTCAAGCCATTGCCGCAATTTTTCTTGTAACAGTTTTTTATCCGGCAGATACAGCTTGTATTCCCGTGCATAGATGTTTGCATCTTTGGGAAGCGTAAGTTCTACCAACGCCTCATCGCTTTGCTTGCACATGAGAATGCCAATCGTCGGATTCTCGCCCTCTACGATTTCATAGCGGTCATAGTAGTTCACATACATCTGCATCTGGCCAAGATCCTGATGTGTCAGCTCATCCACCTTGAAATCGATCAAAACATAGCAGCGCAGGAAACGATTATATAGGACCAGGTCACAATAAAAGTTTTTATCGTTAAATGTAAATCTGCGCTGCCTTTTTTCAAAGAGGAAGCCTTTTCCCATTTCCAGCAGAAAATCCTGCATCTTATTCAGCACAGCAAATTCAAGATCACTCTCATGGTAGCCGCTTTTATCGTCCAGTCCCGCAAATTCCAGTATATACGGCGATTTCAATATATCAGCGGGGCGATACGGTGTCGTGCCACTTCTGGACATTTCCATGACAGCATCTTTATCCTTGCTGAGCGCCAGTCTTTCATATAAACTGGAGTGATATTGGCGTTTCAGGGTCTGCACATTCCAGGATTCGCTGATGGCCGCCTGTTCGTAAAAGTTGCGTTCTTCAGGATTTTCAATCGTCATAAGGACCTGATAATGTGTCCAGCTCAACCGAAATGGAAAGTTCTGGCGTTCAATACTCAATTGTCCAATCGGCGATTGAACAATTCCATTCTCCTGTAACAGCCTCAATTGTCCGATCGATGATTGGATGATCTTCTCGTCGCGGTCACGGTACACCAGATAAAACTTTCTCATCCCTGACAGATTTGTTCTGGAAAACCCTCGTCCGTATTCTTTTGTCAGATAGCTGGAAAGGGAATCCAAAATCTTAGCGCCATATTTTGCCCGGTCAGCTCCCTGTTGTTCTTCCTCGACCATGTATTTCCCCAGCAGAAAACTGGTATATACCGTTATGGAATTTACCAAGACGCCCATGGTTCCTCTGGCGTTATCAATAAGGAGTTTTGATTTTTCAAATAGATCCGTAAACTCTGCCATTCTTCTCACTCCTGATAAACGATCTTCGCATTTTGGACTAACTCTGTAATACTGAAATTCCTGCTCACTTCCATAAACCCCGGCCTGTCTATGCCGTTAAACGGTTCTTTCAGGTAAACCGTGTGTGTTTTCGCTCCGTCCACTTCAACGATCGCCAAAAAAAACTCCTCCGGCTTATTGAGCGCCGTCAGCATTTCGTTTTTGCTGACGGTAACGGTCGTAGCTCCCTTTTGACGACCTTTCACTTCAATCATCCGCAGCGCATAAGCGGTAAGTCGCGCCCGCTGTGCTTCCGGCACATAGGATTCTACATCATACCCGCACTTGGCTGCGCTCACATCTTTCGGCTTGTAACCCAAAGAAGTCTCTATCTGAATCACAGCATTCATCGCCGCATATTCGATCGCCTGCTTATCGCCTGACGAGAATGTCCCCGGTGCGCCGTTGCCTGTCAAGATCCGCATCAGCCCTTTCGGGATGATCAGCGCACCACCGGTCACGACCGGAGGCATCGGGGAGATACGGCGTTCTTTTTCGATTTCCGCAAGACGCGCCTGCATCCGGGCAGTCAAATCGTCTGCACGGCGGGAGGCCAGCTTGGAGTTCAACTTGGAATTGACTTTTCCAGCAGCTTCTTTCTGTTGCAGCTCACTTGCCCGGTAATCCCAATATTGAATCTCTGCGGTCATCCTGTCCTTAACAGCTTTTGCGGTTTTGTCCAGCATGGCCTCTTTACGGGCTTTCACTTCCGCAAAATGCGCGGGTATCAGATTCGTGATGGCATAGGTTTTTGCCATGTCCTCCACGCGGTCACAGAGCCATTGTTGCGTCTTTACCCATTTCAGTACAACAGCCGTCTCCGTTTCATCGGCGGCACGGTAATCGAGGTAAGGAGCGTAACCAGCGCCAGTAGTCTTTCCTTGTTCGTCCAGTTCCACGAAATGGATATGTTTTGAAATCGTGCGTCTGCTCCCGTCCTTCAGGATGATCCCATCCTGCACGGAATCTTCGATATAGAACAAGAGCCGGGCAGAGGTTCCAAAATCATTTTCATCAATGAATACCGCGCCGCGTTTCATCACATCGACGCTGCGCTCCCGGATTAGATCCAGCGTTGCATCCAATAACGGATGGCCGGGGCAGATCAGCGCGGCAGGTGCAAGCCCCTGAATGTTGCAAAACTCTTTATCAAAACAGATCCGCTCATAACGGGTCAACACCGGCTCTCCGCAACCAATCTGCGTGTCTCGGTTCCGTACTGCATAAGGGACGGAAGTAATCTCATACCGTCCTTTTTCCCTGCGCCGGATCTTCCCTCCGACTGACTGGAAAGCCTCCACGAAAAATGCCTCGATAAAGTGGGGCTGGAGTTTGTGCGCTTCCATGCGCTCCATATCTTCTTTGATTGCCATGACTGTGTGGACATCCATCATATCATCGGTCAGCGTGTTTTCTTCTATGAGCTTCTCAAACTCATCCCGATTGATGGTATTGTCCACCACTTCGTTCAGGCGGGCTTTTACCTTCGGGTCATTGCCATACCGCACTGCTTCGATCAGTAGCTCGCGCAACGACCGGTTATCAAAAGTCATCTTACCGAGAATATCAAACACTTTGCCGCCGAGGGCCTGACGTTCTTCCTCCAACTTTTGGAACAGGCATTGGAACACAAAGCCCTCCCGCGTTTCAGAGGCGACCAGATTCCACAAGTGGCAAACCTCCGTCTGACCGATACGATGGATGCGGCCAAAACGCTGCTCCAAGCGGTTTGGGTTCCACGGCAGATCATAGTTTATCATCAAATGCGCTCTTTGCAGGTTGATTCCTTCACCGGCAGCATCCGTTGCAATCAGGACGCGAACGCCAATGTCCTGTTTGAAAAGCTGCTCCGCCTTCCTACGCTCGTCACGGAGCATCCCGCCATGAATGGTCACCACAGCTTCCTCGCTTCCAAGCATGGAACGAATTTTATCGGTGAGATAATTCAGAGTATCCCGATGTTCAGTGAAGATGATGAGTTTCTCACGCTGCCCATCAACTCCAAACATCCTATCATTGTCTTGCAGCAGCCGGGACAATTCTTCCCATTTGCGGTCGATACCGCTGATACGGGCCTGATTGGCCATCTGCTCCAGCCGCTTCAGGATTTTTATTTCTGCTTCCAGTTCCGCAATGGTCGCGGCAGCGGAGGCGTGGTCAACAACCTTTTCCTCCATTTCCTCCTGCTCATCAGGCGGAAGGTCGTCATCGTCAAAATCGTCAAAGTCCGCTGCAATGTCGGATGCTCTCTTTCCGAGCCGTTCTTCTGCGAGACGGTGTTCCAAACGTTCCCGCCGCCTGCGGAGTGATTGATAGATTGCCTCTGGGGAAGACGCGAGGCGGCGCTGCAATATCGTCAGCGCAAAACCAACAGTCGTTTTTCTTTCATTGTTCAGTTTATCGGCCCGGTTAAATTCCTCCTGCACATAATCGGTCACAGCAGCATAGAGCTTCGCTTCCATGTCAGAAAGGTCGTAATTTACCGTATAGGCAATCCGCTCCGGGAAAAGCGGAGTGCCATCAAATTTCAAAAGTTCTTCCTTAACCAGACGACGCATCACATCGCTGACATCGATTGCTTGTTGGGAATGTCCATGTGTTCCCTCAAAACGGTCGGGGTCAACCAGCGACAGGAACAGGTGAAAATCTTCTTCCTTCCCGTTGTGCGGCGTCGCGGTCAACAGCAGGAAATTCTTTGTGATATTGGAAAGAAGTCTGCCCAAAGAGAACCTGCGTGTATATTTTACTTCACCGCCCCAGATGGTCGCAGACATTTTGTGGGCTTCATCACAAACAATCAAATCCCATTCCGAAACTTTGAGCTTTTCCTGGATATCATCATTTCGTGCCAGCTTATCCAGTCGGCAAATACACAAATCCACCTCATTGAACACATTGCCAGTCGCAGCAGATTCAATCCTGTCATTCGTCAGGATTTCAAAATGCAGATGGAATTTCTGGAATAGTTCATCCTGCCACTGTTCAACAAGACTGCCGGGAGACACGATCAAACAACGCTTCAAGGAACCGCGGGCAATCAGTTCTTTGATAAACAGGCCGGTCATGATTGTTTTACCGGCACCGGGGTCATCCGCAAGGACAAAACGCAACGGGAGACGCGGGAGCATCTCCTGATAAACTGCGGAAATCTGATGTGGAAGCGGTTCCACGGAAGAAGTATGTACGGCGAGATATGGGTCAAATAAATGCGCAAGGCTGATCCTGTATGCCTCAGACGCGAGACGAACCTGATTCCCATCCGCATCAAAACTCCACGGAAGATGATCGCCTTTCACATGAATGCTTTCCTCATCTTCTCGATAGAGCAACTGCGTTCCGGGAACGCCCATGCTGTTTTTATATGTGATCTCTATAACATTTGTACCATACCATTGGACGGCCACAACATTGACCGGCTCACTACCGGCAATGCCTGTTAAATGGCTACCAACAGTTATATCTTCAAGCCTTGCCATAAGCGAATCTCCTTTTACTCTCTTTGTCCTTCCCCCAAACGCTCTGACTGTTCATCTGGAAGAAGCTCCATAATATCATCGAATGTACAACCAAGCACTTTGCAGATACTTACCAGCGTGCTGGTATTTACATTTTCGCCTTGGTTCAGTTTGTTGACCGTATATGTGCTGATATTCGCAGCCGCAGCAAGGTCTTTCTTTTTCATATCTCTATCAATCAGGAGTTTCCATAGTTTCTTATAGCTTACGCTCATATTGTTCTCCTTCCATACCGAATAAGTGGAGTACACTATCTTATATCATACACACTCGAAGGCAGAAAAGCAATATAAAAATTGAGCGAACGCACAATTCTATATGTCTATGCCACAATTGAATTGCAAGATCGGCTTTTGCCATTTTGATATGAGCTGGCACATTTGATGGGAGTTCGCTACTTCGCAAGCAGTGTCTTTGTTCCCACAAAGACTCGAAACTGCGATTTCCGGCGTTGCCGGAAACCGCAGTTTCTGCTTGTTGGGGTAGCACCCCAAACCCCTTTTTCAGCCCCGTAACCGGGGCTGGCTGCGCGTTCGTTTCACGAACGCTATTGTTCCTGCTTCGCAGGAAAAGACGGAGCCTGCGCGCCCTTGCAAAGTGGAAAAGCGGCAATCCTGTTCCTTGCTCCCATCATCGGATTGCGGCAAGACAGGCAAGGGATTGTCTGGACAATTCCCAAATCTCGTCCAGGCGTTTCTGTAAATCTTCAATGTCCGCCGCATAGATGCTCCCGGTTTCGTTTGCCCGTTTCGCGTACTGATTCAGATTATTCGTACACCGTTGGAGCATGGAAACAAGCTGACGCACATCTTTCAGGTCCAGCCTGATACAAATTCCGTCCAGAGCCATCTTGCGGATATAGGCGCTCATGTTCAAAATACCGGCGTCCTCCATTTTGAGTTTTATCCGTTCCTTGTCCTCCGGTGAGATGCGGATTTTCAATTCTTCGGTCCGTTTACTCATTGCTTTTTGGTTCCTCCCATCGCAAATAAAATCAACTGTTTTTGATTTTCGACATCGTATCACAAATCAGATTTTCAAAAAATGACCGGACACGAGAGGCGAATACCCATGTCCGGCGCATATTCCATATTTCCGTTACGGTTAGTGGTGGTGGTCAAATTGACCACCACCAACAGCCGTAACACTTTTCGGCTTTTTGTTACGGTTAGAGCAAGTGTTCAATTTGGACACTTACCTTATCCGTAACGGTTTCTCTGCGTTCCGTTACGATTGTGGCAAGGGGTCATTTTGACTACTTAGCTTATCCGTAACGCTCTGGCGGTAAGCCCGCTGGCGGCAGGCATTGCAGCAGTAGACCGCATCCGACCGCTTGGGGGTGAAGACTTTTCCACAGCCTTTGCAGACCCGGTTCTGTCGCTTTTCCAGCCGCCGCTGTTTCAAATCTTTCTGATAGCCTCGATTCCCGCACAGATGGTAATAGCAATATTTCTTGGTTTCAATCAGTGTGTAGAAATCCCGTCCACAGCCCTTACAGACGATTTTCCGTACAATGGAATTTGGTCTTATACCAGCGATTTTTTCTTCATACCATTGCTTCAGCGTTTCCTGATTTTCATATTCCCAATCACAGTTCCACATGGGATTTTCCCTTCCTTCCATAGGTCAGGGCGGGCCAAATATACCTGACCCGCCCCATCATCGTGTTTATATGATTTCTGCTCCCTGTTCCTCCGTCCGCTTCTGCTGATACCGCATTTTGCTGTGCGCTTTCCGCTGGCAAGCCTCACAGCAGTATTTCACATCGCTTCTGGTCGTGGTGAACGCTTTCCCGCAGTTCCCGCAGACACATTCACGACTTCGACTTGCCGCCGCTTCCTGTCGGTAGAATTTCGCCCGGCAGTTCGGGCCACAGAACAGAGTGTTCGACCGCATGGATTCAAATTCTTCCCCACAGCATTTGCAGATCAGCTTGAACGGCTGGCCGACCGCGTGTTCGCCGGCCTTGATCTTCTGATAGCGTTCCCGGCTCTTGACCCGATGCCTGTGCAAGGCAGCCTGCCGCTTTTCTTCCTCCGGCGTCAACTCCGGGGTGGGGAGGTCGAACCGCCCAATAAATTTCAGATAGATGTCCACCTGCTGCGTCCTGTCGCCGTCAATCTTTTCCGGGGCGTGGACGATGATTTTCTCAATAAACTCGTTGATCATCGGCGTAGTCAGTTCCGAAAAATCCGTGTACTTCTTTGCCAGAGTGAGAAACCGTTCCACATTGGCGGTGTCCTGCTCGAAACTGTCCAGCGCCGTTTCCGCTTCAACAATGGACTGCTGGAGCGCCGTCTGTTCCTGCTCATACCCGGCAAGGAGGGTGTCAAAGCGTTCCTCACCGATGCGCCCCACCGCGTAGGATTCGTACAGCTTCTTGATGATGGTGTCCAGTTCCTCACAGCGCCGCCTGTCTTTGTTCAGCTTGCGTTTCAGTTCCTTTGCCGCCTGCGCCTGCCGGACTTCGGACGCCGCCCGCACCTTTTGAATAAACTCTGCCTCATTGGAGATGGCATAGGCGCTGGCGGCCCGGATCGTTTCAAGAATTAATGTCCGCAGAGCCTTAGTAGAGATGTGGTGATTGCTACAAGCAGATGTTCTTCTTTGCCCTGCGAGTTTATACGAGGAACACTCATAGGCATCCGACGGATACGGCTTCGTCTCTCTGCCCCTTGTCCGCTGGTTATACATCTTTGCTCCGCAGTCCGCACAGAACACCAGCCCGGTCAGGGGATTGGCCTCACCCATCGTGTCTATGCGGCGTGGTGTCCCCCGCAGCTTCTGCACAAGCTCCCATGTGGCGCGGTCAATGATGGCCTCGTGGGTGTTTTCAAAAATCAGCCAGTCCTCCGGGGCATGATAAACCGGCTGTTTATCTTTGTAGGATTCCTTATGGGAGCGGAAGTTGACCGTATGCCCCATATACTCCGGCTTGGACAGTATCTTCCCTACAATATAGTCGCTCCATGCGTAGGGACGGTCGATGCTTTCCCTGCTTTTCCAAACGCCTCGGCCCTGTCTGGCCAGGTAAGCCGCCGGGGACTCAACCTTGTCCCAATACAAGATATTCGCAATATCGCTCAGGCCGTGTCCCTCGATAGCCAACTGATAAATCCGCCGGACAACAGCAGCGGCCTCCTCATCGATCAGCCAGTGGTATTTGTCGTTGGGGGCTTTCTTGTAGCCATAGATGGCACAGTTGGTGGTGGGCTTGCCGGACTCGCCCTTGACCCGGATAGCAGTGCGCTGCTTGCGGCTCAGGTCCCGCAGATACCATTCCGACATGATGTTGACGAAAGGTGCAAACTCGCTGGAACTGGGGTCGGCGCTGTCGATGCTGTTGCCGGTGGCGATGAAGCGGACTCCAAACTTGCGAAAGAGAACCTCCGTGTAAAATCCTGTCTGGAGGTAATCTCTGCCGATTCTGCTCATGTCCTTCGTCAGTACCAGTGCCACTTTTCCGGCCTCGATGTCGGCTACCAGCCGTTTCCATGCGGGCCTGTCGAAAGCTGACGTTAGATAACGATACTTTTGAAAACACTGGAAAATCAAGGTTTTT
>CAJUAB010000006.1:82187-187246 GCA_910583845.1 uncultured Acetatifactor sp. | reverse complement strand
TTACCCCGTATTGCTTTTCTCTTCCGCCCGATAATTTTCAATTATCGCTACCAAAACAATTATACAATTTTTTACAAAATAAAGCAATCTCATAATGCAAATTTTTAAAAATTTTATCCCGTCTCTGTTTTATCCAATATCCATCTTATTCCTTGGATGTTTTGTCTGCAATATCTCTTTTTCTTTTTGTGTAGTCACATATGTATATATTTGTGTTGTTGTAATAGAGGAATGTCCCAGCATTTTTTGAATATATCTTATGTTTACATCTTCTTCCATCAAATATGTAGCGAATGAATGCCGGAACATATGCGGTGTTATATTTATATCCGCATGTATTTCCTCTGCGTATTTGTGGATCATGCGTCTGGCCGATTGCTCAGAAAACGGGTCACCATATCTGTTTACAAAAAAATATCCGTGTTCCCTGATCTCTTTTTCAAAGCATTTTTTGTAGACATTCAGTATTGATAATACATCACTGTTTCCTATTTGAAGGTATCTCTCTTTCCCGCCTTTTCCCTGGATGCATAAGACACCATTTTTTAAATCAACATATCTGTTCTGCAAATGGCATAATTCCGAAATGCGAAGTCCCGTTGAAAATAGTGTTTCTACTATTGCGGTATCTCTTAAAATGAATTTTTTCTGCCACTCTGAATATTCTTTAACAGTTCTTTTTTTATAGAGGTGGTCCAGCAGCTGCTCTATGATATCTCTTGGAATAATTTTAGGCAAAACAATCTCTTCTTTAAACTTTGTTTTCACTTTGCGAAACGGATTTATTTCAAGTACCTCTTCCTCCTCCAGATAATGAAACAAGGCCTTTACACTGGCAATCTTCCTTTTAACCGTTTTTTGTTTATACACCCGATGAAGGTACACAAGATACAAGTTCAGGTTTTCTTTATCCAACTCCTTTCCTCCAAGCAAAGTCATAAACTGTCCCAGATCTGTCTTGTAGGCCCGCACTGTTTTTTCATCAAGCGCCTTCTGGTACTTACAGTAGTGCAGATATTTATCAATTTCTTCTCTTAAAAGCATTATGGCATCCTCCCCGATACTTTATATAAACTATAGTAATATTTTCCACATAGATCCGCAATTACACATTTTAGCTTTCCGAAAATTATAGGGGCATTATTCAATTCATTTCTAATATATTTTAAAAGGACCGTTGCAATCATGCAACGGTCCCCATCCTGTGAAAATCTTTTTCACTCCGAAAATCCCACTCAATCTCCACTCTCTTCCCCTTGTAAGCTGTTACCAGCGCCTTTGCCCTCTTCATCCCGGCACCTCTCAGCTTTGCTCTCCTCCAGAGCTGGTTCACTCCTTCCGTTCCCAGCTTTATGATGTCCTCCGGCAGCGATGCCTCCTTCAGCACCATTCTCCCGCTTACCGCCTCCAGATCCCCATAAACTTCTTTCTACTCTGGAGAGTAGATGGCGAACCAGTAATGGGCCCGTCGGCTCCATGCCCGGGATCACAGCGGTTTTACCGTACTTTCCTGCAAGATTCTCCCCTGATGCCTTAAGTGTCTGGAAACCGGCTTCGGTATTGCTAAATTCCAACGTTTTCTATGTGTACTCGCAGTTGCATCAGTCGAATGCCCTTGCGTAGTGGGTCTCACTTCCCACATCCATTCCGACAATAAAAGTTTTTCAGTTATGGATGCAATTTTGCGTTTTGTGTGTTACAATTCGTCTTGGATACCTCTCTGTACAATAATATTTTTACTAACCCGCTAAGTCGATAAACTTATTTTACTCTGAGGTATCTTTTTATCAACCACCCTTCTTGGAATTCCTTATATTTGAAATATACAGGAACCTCCTATGATTCTCAGAACTTTAACGACCCATAAAAATAACTGGCTGTCGCGCCGCCGTCAATCTGGAAATCCGTTCCCGTGATAAAGGCACCCTTGCTGCTGTCCTTTATACATTCTATGAATCCGCCGGATTGACCAATGTACTTTTACTGAAGATTTTCATAAAATTGCTCCAGACAAGCCTGGATTTCAGCACATACGGCGCGGTCGTTTTCAAACATCTTCGCATACAGGCGTTTCAGCGTTTCCTGTGTTTCCTTTTGCAAAATCAGGGCTGCTGACTGTTCTGTGATATTATACCCGGTCTCTGGGCCCACCCCCAGCGCGCTCCAGATCTTCCACCCGATCCCATGTGTTTCATCATTTCCCTCCATGATATACCGTGAAAAAAAGACTTCGCTCAATCGACTGTGTATTTCTTTATTTGTGCAAATATCACAGATCAGGTTTTCCGCTCCGCTGAATGCTTCCCCTGCGTGCCACCTTGCCTCAATCGGCACACTGTTGATGCCGCACATCATACCGGCAATATCCATGGCATTTTCCTTCGTCACATGGTCAAGCGCATCCATAATCACACCTTCAAGCGCCGTATGTTCATCATAGGACAGGGCAGATGCGATGCGTTCCAGAAGTTCTCTACAGGACATGGCAGGCGCAGTGTTACCGGTGATGACAATGGCATCGCGCAACATGGAATGCCAGTTATCAGGCAATTGGTGACACTGTGAATCCAGGCCAAACAGAGTATCCGCATCATAACCCACCGCAAGAATCCAGGCCAATTCGTTTTCCAGCCGCAGCAAGGTCGGAAAACCAGCATTCAAAGAGCTTTTTATTGTAGAAAGCACTTCTTTCTGTGCACTTGTACCGTCAAAGCGCAGATAGGAAAATCCTGCAAATCGTGCCATTGCCTTGACAAAATCGTCATCCCAGCGCCAGCCGTTCCGGAATCCCGGCAGACTGTGCGAATCCACGCTGTCATCCCACGGATAATCAAAACCAAACGCCAGTGTGGATGCTGTCAGAAGGCAGTGGTAGAGAGACAGCTGGTGACGCTTTGGCAGATTATCTCCACAGGGGCTGCAATGGATGCAATATCGGCGGTTCTGCGCACACCAATATGGCGTCTCTTCCGTATATCCGCGCGCGATGACCAACGCGGACGCAAGTGCCGCAGTGAAGTTATCCGATTCCGCATCCACCGGAAAGGGTATCTGTTGCTCCAGAATTTTTTTCATATTGTTTTGTCCTCCTGTTTGTAATTCCTCATGTTACCCGCCGGTATACAAAACCGGTAATCAGCATTCAGCTGCCTGGGCATTATATGGATCAGTAAGTACATCGACCGGGAATATGGCGATAAGAACGGACTATAGATGTTCCTCCGATAGTTTGCGGATATAGTCGTACGCCCTTTGATCGTGAGCTTTCATCCGCTCAATCTGTCGGGCAAACAGACGGCGGTTTTCTGCCCTGGCCAGCTGCCGCGTCTGGACCTCGCCCCGCTCCCAGCCGCCCAGGACGGGAATCATTTCTTTCCAGATGATTTCCGAAATCCTGTCCAGTTCCCCCGCGGCGGCACACAGACCGGTGGCCATTGCAGGATGCTGCTCTGCCAGTCCGCGTAAATACTTTGCCGCGTGACTTCGCCCGTCGGAGAGGCCGTCCATGGCGTCACCGTGACACATCATACGCTCCACCAGCAGAGAAAAGACAGCATCAGCCGGAAAGTCCCGGTCACACAGCAGGGCATCCCTCCAGGCGTCATAGGCCAGGATGCCCTTGGCATAAGTTCCGCACATGCGCCCTTCCAGAGCCTCCGCCGCATTTCGGAGCACCTCACGGGGAGTGAACGGAGGAAGGCCTCCCGTGCCGGTGGCAATCAGGGCGGCAGTGTCAGGATTTTTCCACCAGCTCTCCGTGACAAAATAACCATTTTTCTCATGTCGGACGTATGCCTGATATTCCATATATTCCTGAAACACATTCCAGCCCATCAGCACATTGCCGCCGTCTCTGTAGCCGGTTATGACGCAGGCTTCCGGCGGGCCTATGATGCCCAGAGCGATGACCGGGTTCCCTGCATCGATCTCCTCGCAAATGAAGTCCACAAAATCTTCCTTTTTCGTCTCCGGCGTCCGGCACATGAGCTTAAGCTCCCGCTCCATGGACCGCATACCGCAGCTCAATACCTTTACGGGATCATCAAAAGTAAAGATGGCGTTCACATTGGCGCCGTCCCAACAGGCGGTGTTCCAGACAAAACGGAAAGCCGCGCCGCTCTCGGACATGGCCCGGGTGTAGTCAACGCACAGCCCCAGATACTCTGCGCAGGAATGGATACACATGGGCAGAGGGGTACACCCGTCCTGTCCATAGGCTACCGGAGGAACACCGTATAAGATTGCGCTGTCTCGCTTTTCCATTTTTTCCTCTTTTCCGCATACCGGTAGCTGACTTGTCAACTACTGCTATGCCTGTAGTATTGTGCCTGTCAGTATTTGGAAGATTTACCTCCTGACTTGTCCCCTCCATTTTGTTCTCTCGGTCAATCTGTCTCTGTAGCGCTGCTGTCGTTCTCACCGTCCTGCCTCTTCGGAAGCGCCGCGCCATATACCCCTGCGCAGAGCCGCACCCGGGCAGGCGCAGGAGCTGCAGCCCGAAACTGACAGGGCGTATAGCCGGTATGCCGCCTGAAAGCCCTGGAAAATACAGTTCTGCCGGAGAATCCGTATTGTAAGGCGATATCCAGGATTGTTCTGTCCGTGTCCAAAAGCTCCCTGGCGGCATTGGCAATCCTGCGCTCCTGCACATACCGGGACAAAGGCTTTCCGGTACTCTTCCGGAACACATCCCGGATATGCGCCATGGAAAATCCGGTCTGTCGTACAAGTTCTTCCATGGGGATTTCCTCCCGCACACGACTTTCCACAAAGGTGCACACAGACCAGATCAGAATATAGTGGTTCATATGGTTCGTTCCTCTCCTGGCAGTATTGTTTCGAAGCAGTTTTATTATAGCACAGCCCTGGGATTGCTGCGCGACAATTTTGAGGAAACTGCCGGTACCGTTCCCAATCAGTGAAACCCTTTGATTTATCGGGCTTTTCCCTGAGTTGACACTATAATGCCCTTCTCCCCTGACCGGGCTATCTCAGCAAACCGCCCAGATTCACCATTCCCCAGCCCTGTTGATTCCATGGAGCGCCCAGATCCCTTGCGGAGTAAATCAGCCGCTCCCTGACCTGATCATTGGTCAAATAAGGTTCCCTCTGCAACAGTATTGCCGCGCATCCCGTCACAATGGGTGTCGCCATGGAGGTTCCGCTTTTGACCACATAATATTCCGGACGCCTCCCCTTTTTCCAAAAGGCATTGCAGGACATAATATCCGTCCCGGGTGCCACAAGATCCGGCTTGCGGATACGGCCGCCCTCCTGCCCTCTGCCGGAGTACAGGCTGCAGCTTCCGGGGTCTCCCCTGCGATAGCTGCCGTCATGGCATCCTACCATAATCACTTTCTCCCCGGTGCCTATGGCGGAAATTGTGTTCTCCCCCGGTCCCTTGTTGCCCGCCGCACAGACCACTACCATTCCCAGCTTCCACAGCCGCTGCACGGCCTCCGCCAGAGCCGAAACCTTCTCCCGGTCTCTGAGCTGTCCGATTCCCACAGAGATATTGACTGCCCTTATATCATAGCGTTTATAATTTCTCTCCACGAAAAGCAGTCCCTCCAGCATATGCTCCATGCTGCCGTCCCCCTGATGATCCAACACCTTACAGATCACCAGACGGCTGTCAGGCGCGATTCCCCTGTACCTGCCGTCAGACATCCTTCCACTGCCGCACAGAATACCGCACACATGTGTACCATGACCGTTATCGTCATAGCAGGCCGTCTCCCGGCCCTTTCCCCGCACAAAATCAAAAAAGGCCACCTGCCTTCCTTCCAGATCCGGATGCACAGACAGGCCCGTGTCCAATACCGCCACCGTGATCCCTTTTCTCTGCCAGGAACTTAAATCTATTTTTTCGGCCCCTATCTCCTTTCTGACCCGCTGCATTTCTGCCTTTCCCCCGATCCCGTCTCACTGCCGGACAACCGCAATCGATCCGTATGCCATCGCCCATCCCTATAAGATATGCCGACAGAAGGCAGGATGCGATATCGGAAAAGCACCAATCCGCTATACACAAAAACAGGAAGAAATCCACTGTCAATAAGATTTCTTCCTGTTCAATCCCTCTATAACGAAGGCATGACTCTTCTTTTGCGCTGTAGCAGCAGAACCGCCAGGCCGGAAGCCAGAAGTCCCGTGCCCAGTATCCATTTGGGATGAATATAATCACCTGTATCCGGGGAATCATCTCTTCTGCCATAGCCGGTGATCACAACCTGGCCGTCAACTACCTTCCCCTGGGCAAACAGAGAACCGCTTCCATAAATGCCATAAACAGACAAATAGTCTGTCGAAAACTGAATCTGCTGTCCATCGTTTACAAAATCCAGAAATTCCAGCTGTCCATTGCGGTCCAGCGTCACCAGGCGCAGGTCCTGATTCTGAAACTGCTGCGGCAGAGACATCGTTACTTCCATCGCCTGCCTGCCCAGCCGGGCGACAGCTGCGCCGCTCTCCCCCTCATAGAGCTCAAGTGTAAAGCACAGCGTATCCATGGGCATATCCTGCTGATAAACTCTCCTGTAGGCATTGCCCAGTTCCGGCGCTTCCCCTATACCAGCCAGCATCTGCACCTGTAGCAGATCCCCCTCCCCCTGAGGAGAAACACGAGCCTGCATATCCATATCCCCAGCCACTGTCAGTCCCTCTCCCTGAGAAGTCTGCCATCGGGGAATCAGATAATTCATCTGGCTCAATCCCTGAACCGCAAAACTCTGTCCGTCAATCCGCACCGAATCGCTCCAGGATCTGCCCTGTACATCTGCCACCGTCAGATACGTGGCATCTGCCAGGAGCGTATTGGCTTCCAGATGCCCCATTATCCCCCTGTACACGGTCTGTCGGCTGTCCAGCACGGTATTTTCCATTTCCTGACCGCTCAGGTTATGATATCCAATCAAAAACTCCACTCTGTCAAAGGCATTGACCCGGTATCCCTCGTTTGAACGTCTGTCTGCGGAAAGCTCCTGCCCTCTTGCCGGGATCTGCCCCTGTAGCAGCACCACGCCGCCCACATTTTTGCGCGCAAACGCTCCCAGGCCCACACTCTCCACCGTATCCGGCAGTACTACCCATTCCAGAGGACAGTGGTAGAAGGCCCTGTCCCGAATAATACGCACATGGGACATCCCCGATAGCGCAGCCAAATGATCGCAATCCTCAAAAGCGCCTTCCCCGATGATCTCCAGAGAATCAGGCAGAGACACGGATGTAATTTCCGTATGCCCCATAAAGACCTCCGGACCAATCTGTCGTACTCCCTCCGGAATCTGAACCTGCGCGCCGTTTCCCTTATAGGCAATCAGAATGCCGTCTCCCGCCACCAGGAAATCACCCGCTCCCTGTTCATAAAACTGCTTTACCCAGCCTGTATGATCAAAAGCCTTGGGCGCAATATGTGTGACGGTTGTCGGCAGTTGCACCTGCGTAAGACTGTCACAATGGTAGAACGCGCCATACCCGATACTTTTCACACCTTCCGGAATAACAATGTTCTGCAAACTGCTTCTGGCGAAAGCAAACTCACCTATTTCCTCCACGCCCTCCGGCAGACTGAGACTTTCCAGATCCTGATATCCATAATAAGCCCTGTCCGCCAACACTTTTCCTTCCACTAAAGTGTATTTTACAGTTCCCTTCCCCTTCTCCGTCGTATACTCCTGCATGGACTGCGCCGCCAGAGGCTCCTGACCGCCCGGTACGGACCCATTTCCCTCACCGTCCGCTACATTTGGCTGGGTATTGTCCATAAATACCACCGCCATATTGCCTACAACAGTGGTGGACCCCAATTGTTTGCCGGGAAGATCCGGCTCATACACCTGAAAATCCGGCTGCGGTGTGGGAGTATAGCTTTCCTCTGGGGTCGGAGTAGGGCTTGCCGCCGTCTCTCCATACTCGTCTATATCCTCATATTCCGGCATTTCTTTCTTTATTTCCGCAAAGTAAAGAGCATATCGCTCCCCTTCCGTGCCTGGCTCATAAGCTATATCCAGCCGATAACAACCGTCAAAGGCCGTATCATGCACCGAGCGCACAGTACTGGGAATATAGACATTGCTAAGAGACACACAGTCCGCAAAGGCCTTTATTCCAATACGGGTAATATTGGCAGGAAAAGAAATGGTCTTTAATTCCGGACAATTGGCAAACGCATAGTCCCCCACCTCATACAGTCCGCCGCCCAGACTTACCTGCTCCAAATGATCGCAGCCCCAGAACGCATAGGGCCCTATCCCCTCCACATTTTCCGGAATGGTAATCTTAGTAATCGCAGTGTTGTTCTGAAAGGCTCCCTCCCCTATTGCTGTCACAGTAGACGGAACAGACACGTCAGATGCCGTGCCTGTATAGCCGATCAGCGTAGTTCCGTCTATTTTAAAATCGGAAGCGGATAATGCATCCGCCTCCGGTACGGGAATCTGCATAATCAGGACCGCTGTTATAATGAGCACTATCCCTATCACATTCCACTTAATTTTCATAGTAATCCCCATATAGATCGCAGGCGCCGTCAAACCGCGCCTGTGATCTATCAACATAGAATGAATCCTTTTATCTTGCCGCCGCAGCCTTTACCGGCACAGCCTTTTTATCCTTCTTCATGAACAATATGAAGGATATGCAGGCCAGGCCCATAGCCAGGAACCATTTGGGATGAATTCCGTCACCGGTCTTGGGCGTACTGTCCTGAATCGTTCCTGCGGACAGGTCCGTAGTATCCACATAGATCACATAAGGTGAAAAATGTGTAGCGGTAAAGCTGATACAGGGCACTCCGTTTATCGTGGTAAATCTGGGTGTCAGCTTATCCAATCTGTTGTTTACCACACCGGCCACCTTGTTGTTTCCTGCATAAGGAATCAGAGAGTCCGGAATGGGCAACGTAATATCCACTGCCAGCCCGGTGGTATCCGTAATCTTGTTCGTCCCGGTGGAATCATAGAGACTGATATCCATGGGGAAATAGGAAACCTTTGTCAGATCGCCGTATTCATTCATCAGAGCCTGCAATGCCGCTTCTGTGGCATTGGCATCCTCCGAAATCTTCACCACAAAATTATCCGAAGATCCGTTGACCGTCACGGAGGCCTGCCCTGTGTTGGACAATCCGTTCTTGGTAATCACAAGTGTCGTACCGCCATTATTTGTCGAAGTTCCTGTATTGTTATTGGTGTTGCTGTTGCCGCCACCCGTATTGCCGCTGGGCCGCGTTACTGTACTGCTGTTGGTCTTGGACCTGTAGTTAGCTGTCATAACCACATTGGACGCAGGCATAATCAGCACGGTTCCCATCGCGTCCTTGCTGGCGACCAGCGCCGTGGCAGGTTCCACCGTCCATCCGCTGAACTCCGAATTGTTGCTGGGGTTATCCGCAATAACGATAACCTGTGCACCTTCTATATAACTGCCGGAGCCGGAACCGTTCCGGACTGTCAGTGTAAAGATTCCCGGTGCAGGACTGGGAGAAGGTGTCGGTGAAGCAGCCGGAGGCTGATTAGGTCCCGGTGTTGCCGTAGGTCCCGGTGTGGCAGTGGGTCCCGGCGTTGCCGTAGGTACGGGCGTCTGATTCGGGCCCGGTGTCTGATTCGGATCAGGCGTCTGGTTTGGATCAGGTGTCTGGTTCGGGTCCGGTGTCTGATTCGGATCAGGTGTTGCATCCGGATCAGGCGTAGGAGTAGGCAGTAATCCATTGTACTCATACTGCGCATAAGTGTCCAGATCCCTGTTGATCTCCGAGATATCGGGCAGCCAGCCTGTAAAAGTATAGCCGGGCCTTTCAGGTATCTTGATATCCGGAATCATATCCCCAGGCGCAAGACGAACCGAGTAAAACAGATTATCGTTCTTGCCGGTCTCTTCGTTCCAGGCATAGAAGTTTATCGTAAACTTGCCCTCATCGGAGTCAATTTTCTCGTATTTCGCAATGGCGGTCATATCCCCCTGCACATTGGTGATCGGGGGAATCCAGCCTACAAAACGATATCCTTCCTTGGTCGGCACAAATCCCTTAGCGTCATCACCCTTGAATACACGCTCCGTTCCCAGTACCGTCACACCGTCGTCATCCATAAAGGTAACGGTAAACTTGGATTCCTCCAGGTCTTTAGCCCGATACCGCGCCTCAATGACGGTATCCTTACCGATATCCTCATAGCTGGGATACCATCCCTGGAATATATAACCCTCGAATACTGGCAGCTTATCCTCGGGCGGGACCGCGTCCTCCCCGGCAACTACCGTCTGGATATCCAGCGTGTCATAATCTCCCACCGGATCAGCCGGATTCTTGGGGGCTACGAACGTAACCTCAAATTCAATCACCAGCGGCTTATCTATGGGATTAATATTCCCGTTGCTGGGGCTGGTGGCATACATATACGCCGTGCTGGGATTCTCACAGGAAAACTCAATCGTGTGATAGTTATCCCGGTAAATCCCGTCATGGTCTTTACTGGTATCAGTCGAAGTTGTATCTTCATCCGCTTCTTTAGGACTGTTGCCTGTGGTATTGAACGCGTCCGGATCAATGTAGGAGACGCTGGCCGGAATATCCACCATACTGATCTTACTGTTTTTAAACGCGTTCACTTTTATCTGCTGACAGGTTTTAGGCAGGTATACAGCAAACAGATTGTTTGTCGCAGGACTGTTTTTATCAACACTGTCCCCGGCAAAGGCATATTCAGGCACCTCTGTTATAGTGGACTGGGTCAGATCCACAATACCCACGTTCGTATTGTAGAACGCCTCCTTGGCAATTCCGATCACACCCGCCATCTCATCAGCCTTTATATAGGTAGAGCCATTGCTCTTTCCCCTGGCTTCCAGACATTCCACCACTGTACTCTTCTGGTCTCCATTCATCCCATAGATAATCGAATCCACACAAGAGAAATTGGGACCGCCCTGGAAACTTACATTCTTCACATTCACGCAGCCGGCAAAAGGTCTCACACCCATGGTGTTCACATTGGACGAAATCTCCACCGTCTCCAGTTTGTCACAGCCCTCAAAAGCATGATCGCCTATAGCTGAAGTCTCACCCAATATATACACGCTCTTTAAGCTCTTGCAATCCTTGAAGGTTTCTGTGGGGATCTCAGCAATACCTCTGGTGGTAATAGATTTATCCGGTTCGTTTTTGCCTACCTCTTTTTCTGCAAACAAACCACTTCTCACTGCCTCAATTCCCTGGGGCAATTCGATATTGAGTGCGGCATTTATAATTGCCCTCTCATTTTCCGTCATGGGGGTGGAATCAGTGCCCTCATACTTTCCTACTGCCGATTTCGCCGCATCCTCATATTCCTTCGTAATATATGGATAGTTTACCATCGTAAATACCGGAGTGGTAGACTTTAAATCACCAAATGTAGGGTAATTTGTCAACTCATTCTTATCCGTGTCAGGATTATACTGCACCGTCAGATTAGTGGGCCAACCGCTGTAATAGGTGATATACGTGCGCTCCTGACTTCCCACATTGATATTGTTAGCCGGATTCATGGCATAGTCAAAAGGGCCGCTGGCATAAGATATATCTCCTGTAAATGTCAGTTTCACATCGCTCCCGATGGCTTTATCCGGACATGTACTCTGATGCAGGGTCACATCCTGCGTCTTGAAGGCATTGGCACCGATCTGACATTGTACCGGACTCTCAAAAATCACATGCTCCAGATGATGACATCCCTTAAAAGCATTTTCCGCAATTGTCAGCACCGAAGAAGGAATCGTGATCTTCTTCAAGGCACAATTGTTCTGAAAACTGTTCTGACTAATGGCAGTAATTCTGTAAGGACCTATAGTAGAAGGCATCACTACCGTGGACATCCCGTCATCCAGATGGCAATATGTCAGTTCATTTTTGGAGTTGACCTTATATATCGCCTGTCTTTGACCTGTCGGATCATCAGGGTCCTTTATCACGATCTCATAGACATCCTCATCCAGATACTTAAACGCGATACTGTTGTCGTTGGCCGTCTTATGAAGTCCGCCTGTCGGCTTATCACCTGTCAGCGCTCTGTTCACTCCCTCGAAATAGAAGGTTGAGGGCACCATATTCTTAAAATCATTAAAAGTAAAAGCCGTAGATGCGTCACCGGGAACCTTACCCTCAACAAAATTGGCATTTTCGTTGATCAATGTCAGAGACTGTAGTGAAGTACAACCATATACCATACTGAGCTCCAGCTGATCGCTGGTTACATTGCTGGGTATTGTCAGACTGGTCAGGCTCCGGCAATTCATAAAGACATGGTCACCGATTGTATTCAGCGCTTTTTTCTCATCCGGACTGTGCAGGCTGATCTCCGCCAGGGCATAACAGTTTTCGAATGTACCGTCTCCCAGTTTTGCCACAGACACTGGCATATTAAAGGAACGCAGGCTCTGACAATTATAGAAAGCATGGTCACCAATCCCTGCCAGATTACTGTGCAGATCCGTATTAATCTCCTTGATATTGATGCAACCGTCAAAAGCATGGTTGCCAATGGCGCGCAGACCATTCCCCAGTGAAATGCTTTGTAGGGAACTACAGCCGGCGAAAGCATAGTTGCCAATACCGACCAGATTATTTCCCACCTTCAGATTGACAACATTACCACTCTTTTCCTGAAAAACGCCCTTGATACTGGCATTATTTTCAGGTGTAATCCAGTTGCTGATTGTTGTTGAATTATCTGCGCCGATGGATACCGACTGGCTGGCTATATGCGCCACAGCAACATGTATGATCCACTGTTTGCTGGAGTCATCCCCTACCTGTTCAAACTGTCCGGCATCCGTACTGTCATAGCTCTTGTAAGCGTCCGTATCAATGGAGCCATCCGGCTTGTGCGCCGCTTTCAGCGTATAGAAATCCTTCAGCTCATACTTCCCCCACCCCTGTTCCGTTTTATCAGTATAATAACAGGGCAGATACTCCGATGTGACTATGGGCCTTGTGGGATCATCCTTAAAGATCTCTACATCCTTCTCAAACGTTTCCCACAAGAGATTTCCGTCTTTATCCACCTTCTGCTGTTCCTTCGGTGTGCCGTCATCATTATACACAGGATTGCCATTCTCGTCCCGAACCGCTTCCATAAGAGGATTCCTGTCCCCCATGGATGAATTCCATTTGTCTACTTCTACTTCACGCTCAGGACCATTCTTCAGCACATAAAATAAACGTTTTTCCGTCACTTTCTGCTGTTCATAGGTAGGCTCGCCCGTCACCGGGTCCAGCACCGGCGTATCCTTCCGCCAGAACAGAAAATTGCCGGCTCTTCCCACGGCCACATATCCTCTGCCGCCAGACCCCAGGTTTGATGTAAACAAATCATACACCTCCACCTCATTGGGTATTTCCAGGGTATTGCCCTCCAGACTGTTAGGCGGATTATAGCCCACAATCACCGCGTTTCTTGTGCCTGCATGCGGATTGTTGCTGTCATTTGACACATACGTAAACTGAAATATACCGTCACCCGTGGCATATACCTTCTCATCCGGCTTTAATGTGGGGATACCGCTTTCCACCTCTCCCACAGTCACCTTCAGATCAGCCGTTGCCTCTCCTGATGCCTGCAGACCGTCCACGGGAATCGCCGCCACCGCAATGGCAGACGCCAGGAACAGGGCCCCCAGAGTCTTCCTCACTCTCTTTCTTAATCTTCTGCTCTTCATTGTCTTCGCCATCTTAACAACCATTTCCTTTCCAATGACTGTCCAGTCAAATCTTTATATTGCCTGCCCTATCGGCGCTGCGCGTTGTCTGTTTCCGTCAGCTTTCCACTCGTTTGGCCACCACCACGAATCTTCCATCACTCACATAGTAGTCGCAGGTGGACAGGGTCAGCAGATGATCTCCGTAGCTGGCCGTCACCCCCGTGTCATACAGGGACATGGCCGCCATCTCCTGCATGTTGGAGTCGAACTCCTGCTGGCTCCCGGCGTCTATAAACTGGTAATACTTGAAAATCACGTCCTCTTCGCTGTATATCTTCGATCGGAACACATACATGACTTCATATGTACCCTTCTCATAGATCGAGTCAAACTGAATCACCGGATGCTCTTTATAATACTCTTCCGAACTGTATTTGTCCAGTGTGCCGAACATATTGCCGCTCTTCATATGGTGCCCGTAAATAATCAGATTTGTACTGGGCTCCAGCACATCGCAGTCCTTGTCGAGAAAAAGCGCTCCGTTTCTGTCCGACTGCTGGTTGAAATTGTGATTCAGAAAATACTCATTGTTCGTTGTCTGCATGACAGGGTAATCTATATTTGTATCGTCAATTTTCAGCCATCCGATTAGTCTTTTATTGCTGTTATATAAATTTTTATATTCGTCCAGAATCTCCGGAATCACCCGTTCCCCTTCCTCCGTGTAATGAATCAGAGGACCGCCGGTCACCTCCTGGATGGGCAGGTCCTGCGCCCTTTCCCGAAAAGCCGCCAGGCGGGCAAATTCCCGCTCCGTTCTGGATGCCTGATAGGTATAAATGCCAAAATATCCCAAGCATCCCACTGCCACCACGCCGCACAGAAGGGCCAGCCTTCTCCGGATTTTTTCCCGGCGCTGAAGCTCCTCCTGCACATATTTTTCCATCTGATCGTCCTGTCCCGGATTTCCCGGCAGGGACTGTGCCGCTTTCTTTTTGCCCGGAGACTGCCCGGAAGACTTCCTGGCTGCCTGTCTTCCCTTCCGCTTTCCTGCGGCAGACGGCGAATTTGTCAGCTGCTGTAGAGCTTCCTCCGCTTCCTCCATGAAATCCTGTCCAAGTAAAGTAAGGAAAGGATACTTTTTCTGTTGTAAAGCCTTGACCAGCTGGGAAAGCTGACTGCGGTTCTGAAAGTCTATCTGCTCCCGCAGCCGGTCTATCACCTTTTTGTCTCGGAGAGCTCTTCGGTAATCCGTCTCAGTGCGGAATTGTCTCCCCTCCACAATATAAACCTTCTGTGCCATAATCTGCCTGCTCTGCTCCTGTCAGAAACATATGTATCCACATTCAATTCATATCACTTCTATTTTACTATATGTTCAGATTTATGCAAGTGTTTTTCGCAATATCTTGTTCATAAATCAGACGATCTTCCATATATAGGAAAATCACGAGACATCCGCCTCGTGACCCTCTTTTTAAGCCCGGCTTATTCCGTTGCCTTCTCCACACGGCTGATAGCCGACTTTTCCATGGGAATGCGACAATTTTTGTTGCTGCCAAACTCCACGATTACTGTGTCATCCGCGATGTCAATTACCACTCCGTAGAACCCTGCCGTGGTCAGCACACTGTCCCCGATCTCCAGCGCTGCCAGCATTGCCTGCACTTTTTTCTGCTCCTTCTTCTGAGGTCTGAACATAAAGAACCAGATGGCCAGAAAAAACAGGCCATACACAACTACCATAGCCAGTATACTTCCCGTGCCGCTGCCCGCAGGCATGGCCTCCGCGCCCTCGCCCGTCAATAAAATACCCATATCTGTTTTCCTCCTGATCTAGAGTTCCGCGAATCTTGTTTTTGCACTCATTTTATTACTATACACAATAATCCGTTCCGGGACAAGTGCTTTGTACAAAAATTAAGAAAAAGTTTATTATAAGCCCATCCCCGCCATTTTCTCCCTCTTGTAGGCGGCAAACCGCCCCTGATCCAGCGCGTCCCGGATCTCTGCCATCATTGTATTGTAAAAATACAGATTGTGCAGCACACAAAGCCGCATCCCCAGCATCTCCTTCGCCTTCAGCAAGTGTCGGATGTATGCCCGGGAATACCGCCTACAGGCCGGACACCCGCAGCCTTCCTCAATGGGCCGCCCGTCCAGTTCATATCTGGCGTTAAACAGATTGATCTTGCCATGCCCCGTATACAGATGCCCGTGTCTGCCGTTTCTGCTGGGATACACACAGTCAAAGAAGTCCACGCCCCGCTCCACGCTCTCCAGTATATTGGCCGGGGTTCCCACCCCCATCAGATAGGTTGGTTTATCCGCTGGCAGATGCGGCACTACCTCCTCCAGAATATGATACATTTCCTGATGTGTTTCCCCGACGGCCAGTCCCCCCACGGCATAGCCGTCCAGTTCCATCTCCCGGATGCGTCTGGCATGCTCGATGCGGATATCATCATAGACGGCGCCCTGATTGATGCCAAAGAGCAGCTGTTCCCGATTGATGGTATCCTCCAGCCCGTTCAGCCGCCGCATCTCCCGCTTACAGCGCTCCAGCCACCGGGTGGTGCGTTCCACCGATGCCTGGACATAGGATCTCTCCGCCTTGCTGGGAGCGCACTCGTCAAAGGCCATGGCAATAGTGGAGGCCAGGTTGGACTGAATCCGCATACTCTCCTCCGGTCCCATGAAAATCCTGCGCCCGTCTATATGGGAGTTAAAGTACACACCCTCCTCCTTGATCTTTCGCAGCCCTGCCAGAGAAAATACCTGAAAACCGCCGGAGTCCGTGAGTATGGGCTTATTCCAGGACATAAAACGATGCAGGCCGCCCATCTGCTTTACCACGAGATCCCCCGGCCGCACATGCAGATGATATGTATTGGACAGCTCCACTTGCGTCCCTATCCCTTCCAGGTCCTCCGTGGACACGGCGCCCTTGATAGCAGCCACAGTTCCCACGTTCATAAATACCGGGGTTTCCACAACCCCATGCACAGTGGACAGACGCCCTCTCTTGGCCCTGCCCTCCATTTTTATAATCTGATACATATCTCTCAAGTCCTCCGCAAACTCTCCCCGCACAGGGAGCCGTGTGTTTATCTTAACACAGCTGTTTCAAAACCGCATCATTTTTTTACGAAAAGTTGCTATTTTTTTTGTAATTCGCTATAATCTATAGGAAAATATGGATATGTTAAAACAGATGCTTTCCCGTCGGCGCTTGAAACAGCAGAATCCGGCGCGTGTTTCCCACATGGCAGTCCTCCTTCAGGATTGGCCGGTCGGAGAGCACAGAAATGCAAAAAAAGGAGAAAACATTATGGCTGGATCAACTTTTGGCAATTTATTTCGTATCACCACCTGGGGGGAATCCCACGGACCGGCTCTGGGAGTGGTCATTGACGGTTGTCCCGCAGGGCTGGCTTTGGAGGAGGCAGATATCCAAAGCTATCTGGACCGGCGCAAACCCGGTCAAAGCAAAATCACCACCTCCCGAAGCGAGGCGGATCAGGTGGAAATTCTCTCCGGTGTATTCGAGGGCCGCGCCACGGGCACTCCCATCTCCCTGCTGGTGCGCAACACCTCTCAGATTTCCAGAGATTACAGCGAAATCGCCTCCTGCTATCGTCCCGGCCATGCGGATTATACTTTTGACCGGAAATACGGCTTCCGGGATTATCGGGGAGGCGGGCGCTCCTCCGGCAGAGAGACCATCGGCAGAGTGGCGGCGGGAGCCATTGCCTGTAAAATCTTAAAGCAGCTGGGTATAGAAGTCTGTGCCTACACCCGTTCAATCGGCCCCGTATCCATAGACCCGGACCGCTTTGAAGCCGATGCCATCTCTTCAACCCGCACCGCCATGCCCGACCGTGCGGCGGATGCACAGGCGGTTGCTTACCTGGAGGATGCCATAAAACGTCTGGATTCCGTAGGCGGTGTCATGGAGTGCCGCCTGTCAGGAGTTCCCGCCGGAATCGGTGATCCCGTCTTTTGCAAACTGGATGCCCTGCTGGCCCAGGCCGTCATGTCCATAGGCGCGGTAAAGGCAGTGGAAATCGGTGACGGTACCGCTGTCTCCGCCCGCTATGGCAGCGAAAACAACGATGCCTTCCGCATGGAACAGGGCAAAGTAAAAAAGGCTACCAATCATGCAGGCGGCATCCTGGGGGGCATCAGCGATGGCAGCGACATACTGATCCGCGCCCATGTGAAACCCACCCCCTCCATCTATGCCGCTCAACAGACCGTGGACAACTCCGGGCACGAGATTGACATACAGATCAAGGGCCGTCACGATCCCATCATCGTTCCCAGAGCCGTAGTCGTACTGGAATGCATGACTGCAATCACCCTCCTGGACGCCATGATGGCCAATATGTGCTGTCGCATGGACAGCCTGGAATCTTTTTACAAGCGTTAAAGCGCGTCTGAAGGTTGCTCTGTGAAATGGATGGAGCACTGGTATCCTGAACGCCAAACGGTCTTGTCCTGTCGGACTGCCAGAGCCTGTCTGAAAACTGCTTTCCCCCGGAATATGCGGCAAATCGGGGAAATGAATTTTCAGACATGCTCCCGGCACTCTGACAGGACAAGACCGTATATGCTGAACCCGGATCGCGGGAACAACTACCGCTCTCTTACGCCAGCCTGTGGAAAATAATGGAATTGGGAGCTGCCAGCTTCATCGGCGCTCCGTTCATGGTCATGGTTCCATTCTTTACGTCAATCTTAAAGAAAGTCAACGTTCCTGACTCATGGTTCAGAGAAACAATAAACCTGTTGTTGGGGAAAATATCCGCGTCCTTGGGGAACTCGCCGCTGATCGGCAAACAGAAGTTTTTGGTCAGCATGCCGTTCTCCTTATTTACATTATATAAAATCACAGAATTATCTCCCGCGTTGGAACTGAGCAGATAATTGTAATCCATGGAGAAACTCAGCGCGCTGGCCGCGCTGCCCTGGGTCGCGTCCTCATTCACGGTGGGTATGCTCTGAATTTTACTGAAATACGGAATGCCCTCTCTGTCCTCGTAAGAATACACATCCACACAACATTTCCATTCATGTACGATGTAGACAAAACGACCGTCCTGAGAGATCTTGATATGTCTGGGCGCCGCCTCCATCTCACTGCGGATCACATCGGCAATCCGCAATGTGCCGCCGCGGGGATTAAAAGCGTACACATTCACATGATCCATTCCCTGGTCCGCCACCAGCAGATACTTGTTGTCATGTGTCATACGGGCGCAGTTGATATGGGGACGGAAGTTCCTCTCTGACAGACTCCCCATGCCCTTGTGATAGATCTCATCGGTGATGGAGCCCACCGAACCGTCTTCCTCCACCCGCAGCACAGTCAGTTTGCCGTCATGATATCCAGCCACAAAAAGATACTTGTCCGTGTAGTCCGTGGACAAATAGCACCCCCTCATCCCGTTGATCGGAGCAAAATTAAGCAGCTCCAGACTGCCGTCCTTCATAATCGTATATGCCTCCACTCCGAAATCCGTTATAGAATACAGGCATTTGCCGTTGTGGGAGATCGTCACATAGGATGAATTCGTGATCTCTACCTTGTCCTTCTCCGTGAAACGTCCCTTCTCCATATCTACATCATACACTCTGATACCATGGCTGTCCCCCATTGTATAGGTGGATACATACGCAACATATTTCTCTTTCGCCATAGTCATATACCTCCTCCAAGTCGTTTCATTACTGCGTTTCACCCGAATTATAGCACAAACCCTCCGAAAAGACAATAGAATCCACGCTCTGCGGGGTTTCTATTGTCTTGGACAACACAAAAGCCCAACCGGTCAGGGCGGGCTTTTGCTGGAACAACAGCAAAATCTGTTGCTCGTCAATATAACTTGCTTCCGGAATGCTAATCGGCGTCACATCCGCAGGTTTCACCGCCGGAGATGCTGGGGAAATTGTTCCATGCGGAGGGTCCCCCCTGCTTACAGTCGTGGTCATCATGATGGTCATGATGATCATGGTGGTCATGGCAGTCGTGTTCCTCATGCATCACCGGACATCTCGCAGGACCGCGGTCTTCCCTCATGCAGGGGCAGTCGTTGTTACAGTCCCGGTTTCTCGGGCAGCAATTATTGCAGCCCCCGCCGCATCCGCAGCTGCCTCCCCAACTGTTCTGACAGCCGCCGCAGGCCAGCAGCAACAGGATAATCAGACAATTCATATGCTATGCTTCCTATCCGTCTTTGTTACTATATCCTATGCCGCAAATACACTAATGTTCCTGATTCGCCTGTCTGTTTCCGCTGTAATATACAGTAATACTCCTGGGGCCTGTCCGCAGGACCTGTCCTTCCACAGCCGCCAGCTCTCTCTCCTTCTCCTGATTCGCCTGCGTCTTTGCCGTATCTTCCCTGTCTGCCTGTCCCGTCTCCGTGCAAAGCACCTTTCTCCAGAACTGTCCTTTGGAAAGCCTGGGCAGCGCGAAATCGTGACTTTCCCAATGCATGTTTACCGCGATATACCAGCAGCCCTCATCCTTTTCCCTGCCGTAAACACCGTTCAGCAGTATGCCGATGTGACGGTTATAAGCCTCCCAGGCAGGCCTCCAGGCCTCCGAGCCGTGGTAGGACAGATCCGGGCTCCCACAGGAGATGTAATCCATAAGGCGGCACTCTCTCTCCAGATGAAAAATGCTGTGCTGCCTGCGCAGGCAGATAAGGTTTTGCACATAGGTATACAGATCGCCATGCCTCTTCAATTCATTCCAGTTCACCCAGGTCACCGGATTATCCTGACAGTAAGGATTATTATTGCCCTTCTGGGTCCGTCCAAACTCGTCTCCCATGAAAAAATAAGGAGTCCCCTGGGACAGAATAAGCAAAGTGAACGCATTGCGCAGCTGCTTCATCCGCAGGGCCTGTATCTGTTTTTTGCGGGAAGGTCCTTCCGCGCCGCAGTTCCAGCTGTGGTTGCAGTCGCTGCCGTCCCTGTTGTTCTCTCCGTTTTCCTCATTGTGTTTCCTGTCATAGGAAACCATGTCCATCATGGTAAAACCGGCATAATCCGCGAAATAATTAATCATACCCTTTTGGCGGGGATTGCACCGCATCCTCTGCATGGCCGCGTAGAGCATGCCCTCATCCCCCTTCAGGAAGCGTCTCATATCCTGCTGAAAGCCCTCATTATAAACAGCCAGGTTCCGGTAACCCGGTGTCTTTTCATAGCCGTAAATCTGCTCTGTGGGAAAATCATAGTACCAGAGCTTTCTGTCACAGAGAGCCGGGTCCGACGCAATCGCGTGACTCTGCAGCGCTCCTCCCATCAGATGAAATCCATCCACATGATAAGTCCAGCTCCAGTACCGCAGTACATTCAGAATTTCATCTGTGGGAATATGATCCGGGAAATAGAATTGTAAAACAATCTCCATTCCTCTGGCATGCAGGGCCTTCACCAGATCCTTAAGCTCCGTGGCGGCATCGTCCGTGGCGGCATAACCGCGTTTGGGCGCATAATAATACCCCTCCTGATATCCCCAGTAATTCAGTCTGGTCTGTCCGCAGACTTCCTGCCTTCGTTGAGGTCCTCGCTTTCCGTGTCCCGCGGCCTGGCTGTCTTTTCCCTGAGATTCACAGTGCCTTTGGGCTTCGATTTCTCCCTGCGCTCCCCTCTTCTCCTGCAATTCTGCCGAAACTGATTCCCGCGTTTTGGACGGGTCCGATAAGCCGGGCTGCCCTTGTATGTCCCTTTGCTCCTCTGGTTCGAAGCGATCTTTTGGGGAAGGCTCCGGCATTCCGGTCTGTCTCCGCGCCCCGGTCGCCACATGTCTCAGCCATGGCGCGTCCATGCTCTCCGTCTCCAGCCGCTCTGATTCTATCTGTTCATAGATCGGCTGCAATTCGATTGTCGTGATTCCAAGCTGCTGCAGATAATCCAGTTTTTCTCCGATTCCCGCAAAGGTCCCTCTGTTCCTGACGCCGGAGGAGCTATGCATGGTAAATCCCCTGACATGCATACCATAGCAGACCACATCCTCATAGGGGATTTTGGGGCAGACATCCCCCTCCCAGTCATAGGGGACATCTTGAATAACCGCCCGGTAGTCTCTGGGACTGTGGGGAGCGCCGTACTTTCCCCTGAGTTCAAACGCCCGGGCCCAACGGTCAGGAAATACTTTGTTCCCACTGTAAAACAGATAACTGATTCGCTCTACGGAAACTCCTGTGATCACGCCATACCGGATATTGCCCAGTCTGTCCTGAGGCCGAAACGCATACTTTTTAAGCAATCTGCCGCTCCCTCTCTGGTAGACCAGCACACCGCAATCTTCCTCCTCGGAGGGAAAAGAAATCCTGATACCATTCATTTCCCGTCCAAATGAATACGCCCCGTAAGGGAATGGAAAATTCAAATATGTCACTTCACCCATGTTTTCCTCTTTCCGCATACCTGTGGTCGACGATTCAACTACTGCCATGCCTGTGGTATTGCACCAATCAGTATATGCAAGTATGACTTCCAGGCTTTCCTCTCCTGTTTTTCGCCCCACAGATTACCCTGCATCGCCATCGCCTCTGAATCTGCTGAATTTCATTCTTATATAAACTGATTATAGCCTATTTCTTTCCATATGTAAATCTTGTTGCAATAAAAAAAACAATATTGTACAATAAACCTATAACCCGCTATATGTCATTACAGAAAGAGAGGATATTTTTATGGCCAAAAACGAAGAACCCCTTGAGGAAATGACCGTGGAGCTGTCCCTGGACAATGGCCAGGATGTGACCTGCGCCGTCATCACAATCCTGGAAGTGGAAGGGCAGGACTATATCGTCCTGCTGCCCCTGGACGAAAAGGGGGAGAACCAGGACGGTGAGGTATGGTTCTATCGCTATAGCGAAAATCCTGACGATCCCAATGAGGAACCGGAGTTGGACTATATTGACAGCGATGATGAGTATGAGAAAGTGTCCGACGCCTTCGATGAATTTCTGGACAATCAGGAATTTGACGAAATTGTGACGGATGATGAGTGATCTTTTCCTTTCTGGCCGTCCATCAGAGGTTGCAAAAAAGAGGAGGGCCGCCTGGGACGTTCCTTTGTCCCGGTCAGGTACAGAAGTTCCAGGCTGTCCCTTGCGCGGGTCATTCCTACGTAAAACAGCCTTCTCTCCTCTTCCATATGCGTCTCTGTAACAGTCTCGCCTGTTTTGAACTTTGGTATGTTTCCCTCGTTGACATCCATTATAAATACCCGATCAAATTCCAGGCCTTTGCAGGCATGCAGAGTCAGTATATGTATACCTGTTTTTTTCATGGACTTCTGGTTTTGCATACCTTTGCTTTCCTCCGCTGCATTCCCGCAGTTGATCGCGTTCCCGTACTTATCCGCCCGCGTCAGCAGGGCCGCCGTCTGTTCCCGATGGCGCTCCCATTTTTCGAAAGTTTCATATCCCCTGCTGTCCTCCTCCAGCCAATCCAGAATCTCCAGCCAGTTTTCCAGCAATTCTCTGTTCCCTCCTGCTCTCCGGCGCAGATACTCCTCGTATCCGAAACCCCTGCGTATAAAGGTGATACCCAGTTCCAGGGAAAAGCGTCCCAACTGTTGCAGCTTTTTCTCAAACTGCTCCACATCTCTCACTGCCACCGGATTTTCGTATGGAACTTCACTGTAAAACTGCCTGATTCTCGCGAAATCCACCACCGGGCTGTCCAGCGCTTCCCTTCCCACCCGAAGCCTTGGGCGATTCCAGATCCGCAAAAAGAGTCTTCTCTCTCTGCATCCATACGCCGCCCGGAAATAGTCCGTCACATCCCTTGCCACAAAATGTTCATATATACTGCCCACCTTTTCCCTGGTCACATAAGGGATTCCCGCCTGCAAAAGCTGCGCGGCAAACACTCCCATCAGACTGTTGGTGCGAAATAACACGGCGAAACGATTCAGTTCCTCTGACGTCCTGTTTTCACATTGAGACAGCACATAGAGCCGCTCCTCTCTGCTTCCCTGAAAGCCTTTCAGCAGCACACCGCCGCCCCTCCACCTTCCGGATGTCAGCTCTTTGGCCACTCGCTGTTGATTGCAGGAAATCACCCTGGCCGAGGCCTCCACGATCTCCGGAGCACAGCGATAATTTCTGCCCAGTATCACCTGCGGCAATACACTGGCGGATGTACCATACTCTTCCCTGAACCGCTGCATGATACCGGGATCTGCTCCCCGAAAGCCATAGATGGCCTGGTCATCATCCCCCACTACAAAAAGATTTCCTCTGGAAGTACAAAGTTTCTTTAGAATCTCATACTGCATCGGATTGCAGTCCTGAAACTCATCCACCATCATATGATCGTACCGCCTGCGCCAATATTGCAAAAGTCCTGTATCTCTCCCAAGCTCCTGATCAGTCAGTGTCAGCAGATCATCCAGATCCAATTGCCTGCGCTGCTCTTTCTGCCATTCATAGCCTTGAAGAATCTCCTTATAATACTCTCTCCAAAACTCCGGCAACCTCTCCCTGCTCTCCAGGGCCTTGCCCGTGTTCTTTCCATAACTGATAGCTGACAGTACGCGGCTGATTTCTTCCTGGCTCACAGGATCAAAGTACCGGCTGATCTCTCCCAGTCTGCTCTTAATTTCCCTGAGCAGAGGGTATAGGAGCCTGTGCCTGTCTGTCTCTCCGATTATTTGAAAATGGGTGTATTTCTCAGAACTTCTGAGAATCTGATAAAAGAAAGAATGAAAAGTTCCAAAACTTACCTGTCCGGTCCGGGCATGCATGGGTGAATCTGCCGGAACACGATATTTTTCTGCCGCTTCCATATATCTGGTCTGCATGGACCTGGCAGCCTCTCGTGTAAAAGTAATAACCAGAATCCGGTCAGGTGCTATCTGCCGATTCTGTGTCAGATACAGAATGCGGCTGGTCAGCACGTGGGTTTTGCCGGAGCCGGGACCTGCTGTCACCAGCATGGGCCCCTCCCCGTGCATCACCGCCATACGCTGTTGCTCACTGAGGCGGTTGTACAAATCCATATCGCCATTCCTCTGCTTATGCATTCTGTAGCATTTCGATGCCCTTGCGGATACGCCGCAGGGACTCCTCCTTGCCCAGGATCTCCATAATCTCCGTGGCCCCGGCAGGCGTCATCTGCCTGCCGGACACAGCTGTGCGGACAGGCCACATCACATAGCCGTTCTTACAGCCCTTCCGCTCCACATACGCGCTCAGTGCCTGATACAGAGCATCATTGCTGTAATCCTCCTGAGCCTCCAGTACAGGTAACACCTCCCGGAGAACTTCCAGCGAAGAAGCCACATCCGTCTTCATCTTTTTATGATTGTACATGGCCACATCATACGCAGGCATCTCCCTGAAAAAATCCACCATATCAGCAATGTCCGGAAATACTTCAATTCTGGTCTTGACCATGGCGGCAATTTTTTTCAGATCAAAATCCCCGGGCAGCGCCGACCGCAGATAGGGTTCTGCCATGCCATAAAACAAATCAAAATCCATGGATTTGATATACTCGCCGTTCATCCAGCGCAGTTTCACGATATCAAATACAGCCGGAGACTTGCTGATGCGGTGATAGTCAAAATTCTCAATCAGTTCCTGCAAGCTGAAAATTTCCCTGTTGTCCTCCGGGCTCCACCCCAGAAGCGCTATATAATTTATAATGGCTTCCGTCACAAAACCCTGCTCCAGAAGATCCTCAAAAGAGGCATGACCGCTTCTCTTGGCGAGCTTCTTATGATTCTCATCGGTAATCAGGGGCAGATGGATGTATACCGGCACCTTCCATCCAAAGGCTTCATACAGGCGCACATATTTTGGCGATGAGGAAAGATACTCATTGCCCCTCACCACATGGGTGATATTCATGGTATGATCATCTACCACATTGGCAAAATTGTAGGTGGGAAAGCCATCCGACTTGATCAGAATCATGTCATCCAGCTCACTGTTCTCCACAGTGATATCGCCATAGAGTTCGTCATGGAAAGTGGTGGTTCCCTCATTGGGAATATTCTGGCGAATTACAAAGGGCTTCCCCGCATGCAGATTGGCCTGTACCTCTTCGCTGGAAAGTCCCAGACAGTGCTTGTCGTAAATGCTGATCTCCTTGCCTTCCACCACCTCTGTTTTCAGGGACGCCAGACGTTCCCTGTCACAGAAACAGTAATAGGCCTCTCCCTTGTCGATCAGTTCCTTGGCATATTTCATATAGATGCCTGTTTTCATGCGCTCGCTCTGCACATAGGGGCCATATCCGCCGTCCTTATCCGGTCCCTCATCATGAACCAGCCCTGTCCTTGCCATGGTGCGGTAGATGATCTCTATGGCTCCGTCCACAAAGCGCTCCTGATCCGTGTCCTCGATACGGAGCATAAAGTCCCCTCCCGCGTGTTTCGCGATCAGAAACTCATACAGCGCAGACCGCAGGTTTCCCACATGCATTTTTCCCGTAGGGCTGGGAGCGTATCTTGTCCTTATCTTCTCCATCTCTCTCTTTTCCTTTCCAAATATTGATATCCGGTGATTGTGAAGCCCCTTTCTGCAAGCCACAGCATCGCCTCCCTATTGCGGAGGAACCTTGCGGCGGGCGGAGTCTTTGAATTTCTGAAGCTCTCTGGCGGCCTGATTCAGCGCAATATTCGTTCCTGCTCCCGCAATGCAGCCGCCGGGGCAGGCCATACCCTCTATCAGACAGCCGTTTTTCTTGCCTGCCTTGGCCAGCAGCAGCGCTTTCCGGCACTCTGTCAGGCTTTCGGCATGCTCGATGTGTACCGTAGTTCCGGGATAGTAGGTCTTGATACACTCCTCGATAGCGGACGCCACTCCGCCCGCCACTCCATAGCCCCGCCCTGCGGCAGTGGCATCTTCCATATGATCCATGGCCCGGATCTCCTCCACCAGAATGCCCCTGGCCTCAAACATTCCTGCCAGTTCCTCAAATGTAATGACAAAATCCACATCGGACCGGACAGAAGCACGCATGGCCTCCAGTTTCTTCGACGCGCAGGGCCCGATAAATACCACCAGGGCATCGGGACGCCCCTCTTTGATCATCCTGGCTGTAGCTACCATGGGGGTCAGCTCCGGACTGATCTTGTCAATCGTCTCCGGGAACAGATGCTCCGCCATCATAATCCAGGAAGGGCAGCAGGAAGTCAGACTGAAAGCCTGTTTACCCGTGGCAACTTCCTGTACATAGTGCTCTGCCTCAGCCATACAGCCTGCGTCTGCACCGACAGCTGTCTCAACCACATCCTCAAAGCCCAATTCCTTCAAGGCTGTTTTGAACATATCCGGTGTCACCGCCGGTCCGAACTGTCCCACAAAGGCGGGAGCCACCTGGGCAATCACGCTTTTTCCGGACTGCATGGCCCGAATCAGCTGGAAAATCTGGGATTTGTCCGCCACTGCGCCAAAAGGACAGCTGACCATACACTGACCGCAGGATACACACATCTCATTGTCAATCACGGCCCTGCCCCGGGCATCACTCTTGATGGCCCCCAGGCCGCAGGCCGCCTTGCAGGGACGTTCTCTGTGGGTGATGGCATCATAGGGGCAAATCTCCTTACATTTACCGCACTTGATGCACTTTTCCTGATCTATAACCGACTTTCCCTTCTCAAAATGAATGGCGCCCTTCGGACATACCAGTTGACAGGGATGGGCTACACAGCCCATACAGGTGTTGGTGACTTCATACATGTTTTCAGGGCAGGCGTTACAGGCAGACGGAATCACCTGCATCAGGGGAGGCTCGTAATATTTTTCCGCCACATTGCTCTCCTCCATGCCCTCTGTCAGATGACCGGGCCGACCTCTGTTCTCCGGCCGCAGACTCATCCCCATGGCCAGGCGGATTCGTTCCCTGATAATAGCCCGGTCTCTGTACACACTTTCCCAGTATTCAGATTCTTCATAATCCACCAGCTTGTAGGGCAGAGCCTCCATATCGTCTTTCAGATTTGTGGAGGTATAGGCCAGATTCGCCACCTCCCTGAATACCATGCGTCTGCGCTGCCGGATCGGTGTATCAATTCCTCTCATGCTGCTCATAAACAATTCTCCTGCTTCTACTGGATAATCCGGGAGCTACGCAATCTGCCCCAGCTGCTCTTTGATGGCCCGCAGCTCTGTTTCCAGAATGCTGACCCGTATCGCGATCATTTCCTTTTCGTCATCTGCCTTTGTCGCTTCCCGCAGCTTCCGATACAAATCCTGATGTCCCTCCGCGACACGCATGATGTTTGGACGGATCTCATTTTCAAGAGTCAGCTTGACAGCTGTTACATCACATTCCAGCTTATCCTGTTTCTCCTTGAATTCGCTCTCCAGACTGCCGAGTCTCTCACTGAGTTCCACGAACGCGCTCTCCAGCTTGTCCAGTTTGTCCAGTTTGACAAGAATCAAATCCAGTTTTTCATTTTCTGTCATAACATATCCTCCATACCTTGTCTGTTGTACAGGAAAAATCCCGGTAATATCCTCATTCCAGATATCCGCCCTGAAAATCTCCTGCCTGTGTTAAATTGCTTCCGGTTTGAATTTCAAGCATAGATTTCCTGATCTTCTGAAATGAGAAAAGTCCTGGTGAAAAAGAATATATGCTTTGAAGGTATAGTAGCACAGGCAAACTGGAATTGCAAGCAAAATTTTCTTTTCTTTAAGCGGTTTTGTATTGCGCCCCTCAGATCAGCAGACTTCCGATCTGGTATACCAATGTTGTTACGCTCCAGGCCAGCACCAGCTCAAAGGTGATCATTTTCAGGGTAAAGGCCCAGGAACCGCTTTCCTTTTTTACCGTTGCCACCGTGGCCACGCAGGGCACATACAGCAGGCAGAACAGCATCAGGCAGTAGGCGTTCAGGGCTCCGAAGCCGGGATAAGCTGCCTGTACATTGGCGATGATGGTCTCCATGCCCGCCGCTGAATTGGCATTGGATACGCCAAAGAGCACCGCAAAGCTGGACACCACCACCTCTTTGGCGGAAATGCCGGATAAGAGCGCCACACCAATCTGCCACATTCCCAGTCCCGCCGGGGACAACACAGGTACCAGAAATCGCCCGATTGCAGCTCCAAAACTGTCCGCAGGATTCTCCACCATGCCATCCATGCCAAAGTTCAGCACAAACCAGATTACAATAGAGGCCAGGAAAATCGTGGTTCCAGCCTTGGACAGATAATCTCTCACCTTGTTGAGCACATAGATGCGGATAGTACGGGCGTTGGGTCTCTTATACTCCGGCAGTTCAATCAGCAGGGAATCATTGGCCTTTCCCTTCTCCAGCCGGTTAATCACTCTGGCGGACAGAATGGCGATTCCCATCCCCACCACATACAAAGAAAATGCCACGATTCCTGCGCAGTCCGGAAAAAACATACCGGAAAACAACACATAAATAGGCAGTCGGGCCGAACAGGACATAAAGGGCGTTACCAGCATGGTCTTGCGGCGGTCACGCTCCGTCTCCAGCGCCCTGGTGGCCATGATGGCGGGCACGGTACAGCCGAAACCCAGGATCATAGGCAGGAACGCCTTTCCGGAAAGGCCCACTCTGCCCATGACGGAATCCATCACATAGGCAACCCTGGACATATAACCGCTGTCCTCCAATACGGCCAACGCCAGAAAAAGAATAAAGATGTTTGGCAGAAAAGTCAGGATTCCCCCAACCCCGGCTATAATGCCGTCCACCACCAGCGACTGCAGCCAGCCCGCCACATGCATGGCTGTAAACAGACCGCTCACGGAACCGGAAAAAAGCTCCAGCCCCTGTTCGAACACACCTTTCAGCAGATCCCCCACAGTAAAAGTCAAAAAGAACACCAGGCACATAATCAGCAAAAATATGGGAACCCCCAGCACCGGATGGGTCAGCAGCCGGTCCGCCCTGTCCGTGGTCGCGGCCTTTTTGTCCCTGTGGAACAGGGTATCTGCCACCACATGCTCAATATAGGCATATTTGCACTGTATAATATCTTTTTCATAGCTTCGGTCCACCACATTGGTGGTCTGGATGGGATGCTCCTTCCTTACCTCCTCGTCATCCTCCAGCAGCTTGATGGCATGCCATCTCACGGAAGAATGGGTGGGATAATGAGCCTGCATCATGACGGACAGCTTGGCAATCCGATCCTCAATCTCCTGAGGATAGTCCAATATGTACTCTTCCGCCCCCTCTTCATAATGATGAACCACCGCATGGAGCAGGATATCCAGCCCCGAGCGTCTGGCGGCGGATACCGGCACCACCGGAATACCGCCCAAAAGCTCCGGCAGACGGTGCAGGTCAATCTCCATGCCTCTCTCTTTTACAATATCCATCATATTCAGGGCCAGTACCACCGGTTTGCCCAGCTCCAGCAGCTGCAATGTCAGATAGAGATTGCGTTCCAGAGCGGAGGCATCCACAATGTTGATAATCACATCAATATCGTCATCCATAACACAGCTGCGGGTGACTTTTTCTTCTATGGTATAACAGGTAAGGGAATAGATGCCCGGCGTGTCCACCAGCCTGATTCCCATCCCCTCATACTCCGTCTCTCCTTCCACTTTTTCCACCGTGACTCCGGGCCAGTTGGCCACCTTCAGCCTGGAGCCTGTCAGAGCATTGAACAGCGTGGTCTTGCCGCAATTCGGATTGCCCACGCAGGCTACATGAATATATTTTTTTTCAGGTGTATGCTGTCTCTCCATTCTATCCTCTTTTCGTCGTATCTGATGCCATTTCCGGGACTGGTGCGAACCATCATGGCAGATCATCCCCGCATCCAGCGGCTCTCCCGATCATACGCAGGCCGCAGGCGCGGACCGTTACCGGCCGACCGTAAACTTCGTCACGCAGCCGTATATATTATAGCAATCATCTTCTGTCAGCTATGGAAGTGTGTCGGTTGAATTGAAACCCGGGATACCCGTATCATACTGCTCACAGCTGATCATTTCAAAGTCTCCGTTCCGGTATTCATATACATAAGTCGCGGATGAGCTTACACTGTCGATCACCCAGCCGCGGATTACCTGCTTATCCTCATCCGCCTGATAGTTGGGAATATTCTCAAATCCCGGCTTATAGTGGTAGGAACCGTTTTCATACACGTAGACAGCGTATATAAAATCCCCCTTGTTCCCGCTCTGTCCCAGACTGATGACCAGATCCTCCTGACCGTCAAAAGTGACATCCTCAAAATATGCGTCAAAGTCGCAGGCATCCCATACATAACGGTCTTTTGAACGGTTCTCCCAATCCTTGGAAGGGTAGTCCACATACAGCACCTGGATGTCCTCCCCCTCCAGAAAGAAAAACCAGTCCTCCTTATGCCGGTAATTGTCCGGTGGATACTCTCTGTACTGTACCCGTACCCGCAGACAGCTTTTTGTCTCGTTCACCCACTCAACGGCTTCTATCTCCGTGTCATCCCTTGCAATTGTGTTATCTTTTATATTTCTCATTGCGTTTTCAATCAGCATAACACCCTGCTTATCGCCCCATCTGTCCATAGAGCCCTGATCCGGCAGGCCAGTAATCTCCGCCTGGGGCTCTTCTTCCGCACAGCCAGAAGACATCATGGCATACACAGGCTCTTGGCCGCCGCAAACCAGCATGGACACGAAGATCTCCCACGCCACAATCCTGCCGCCCCATCTATCATACACTGGCTTTCCCTGTCGTACAGCAGTAGTCCCGCGCAGTTTCCTCCGCATATAAATCAATCCTCCGTCAGGCATTCTCTGACTTCTATATTGGCCGACAAATGCCTGCCCAGAGCCAGCCGCGTCCCTCTCACCTGAATGATCAGCGCACCCTGTTTTTTCCGATTCAGCACCCTGATTCTGGTGCCGTCATTGAGCCCCAAAGCCTGTAGCCGCCGGGTCACGGCCTCCTCCACAAATAAGCCCTCCACCAGATATTCCTGATCTTTCCGCGCTTCGTACAGTGTCATACTTTCCTCCATCCCCATAACGGCCCGTCATGCCAGACTATGCTGCCCTTTTTTCATGCACTGCCTTCTATTATGCTAATTATAGTCCTCCGCGGCTAACTCGTCAACAAAAAAGCATTTCCCAGACAATAAAAACAGGCTTTCCCTCCCGTTACACCGGAAAGCCTGTCCTCACTGCCGCCACTGTTTACCAGCCCTTTACAAAGGTATCAATGTAATTGTTCAGGCATTTCTCAATGACCTGTACAGCCTCTTCCCGATTTCCTTTCTCGTTTACGGCTGTAGTCTTGTTTTCCAGCGCCTTATACACGGTAAAGAAATGTTCCATCTCCTGCACCAGATGGGGCGGCAATTCGGAGATATCATGGTAGTTATTATAATTGGGATCATTAAATGGAACCGCAATAATCTTCTCATCGTTCTTGCCATTATCCAGCATAGAAATCACACCGATGGGATAAGCGCGCACCAGCGTCAGGGGCTGCACCGGCTCCGAACACAGCAGAAGTACGTCCAGAGGATCGCCGTCATCCCCGTAAGTGCGGGGAATAAAACCATAATTGGCCGGATAGTGAGTGGACGTATGCAGTATCCTGTCAAGTATCAGAAAGCCTGTCTCCTTGTCCAACTCATATTTATTCTTGCTGCCCTTGGATATCTCAATTACACAGATAAAATCCGTGGGTTTGATCCGGCTGGTACTGATACTGTGCCAGATACTGCCGTTCACCTGTTTTGTCTCGCTCATTTTTTACATCCTCCTCGTATATAGAACATCTAAACCGTTTTTTCAGCATTTCCCTTGCCATCTTCTGTTTTTGAGCCTAATTATATACTTCCCGCCTGTCATGGTCAATAGCTTTGCGTCACTTTTCAAAAGCATTTCACAAATAGTACTCTTCATCATACTATAATACTAACCAATCCCACAAATTATGAAAGGAGCAGCATGAAAGACTTTGGTTTTGACGGCAACTGCGATAAGTTTCCGGTGGGCATGGCTTATGTACCCTGGCAGCAGTTTGACAAAATCTGTGATAATCTGGAAGAAGGCTTCCGCATCGGAACCATCTTTCCTGAACTGCATAAACCGTTTACAGGAAGGAGATGCGTGAAATGTTAAGTCAGGAAGGAATGCGTATGCTGAACGATATCAGCATTGTGGACTTTGTGCTGGTAGACCTGTCCCTGTATCTGGACACCCATCCGTTTGATCAGGAGGCCATGGAATACTTCAACCACTATGTGAGAATCAAAAACAAGATGAGCCGGGATTTCTCCATGCGGTTTTTCCCTCTCACAACCGACCAGGCGGAGTCTAAAAAAGAATGGAGATGGGGCGCCGCTCCTCTTCCATGGGAAGGAGAGTGTTAATCTATGTGGAGTTATGAACGCAGACTGCAATTTCCTGTAAACATCAAGGAGCCCAACGCCCAGTTGGCCCAGGCCATCATCTCCCAGTTCGGCGGCCCCGACGGCGAGCTGGCCGCCAGCATGCGGTATCTGTCCCAGAAATTTGCCACCCCCTATAAGGAAGTGGCCGGGCTGCTCAACGACATCGGCACGGAGGAATTGGGACATCTGGAGATCATCGGCGCCATCGTCTTCCAGCTCACCCGCAATCTGTGCATGGAGGAGATCGAGAAGAGCGGCTTCGACAAGTACTATGTGGACCACACATTGGGGATCTGGCCCCAGGCGGCGGGCGGCATTCCCTTCAACGCCTGTGAATTTCAGTCCAAGGGAGATATTATCACGGACCTTTTCGAGGATATGGCAGCAGAGCAGAAAGCCCGCAGCACCTATGACAATATCCTGCGTCTGGTAGATGACCCCGACGTATGCGCCCCCATCCAGTTCCTGCGGGAACGCGAAATCGTTCACTTCCAGCGTTTCGGTGAAGCCCTGCGTCTCACTCAGGATAAGCTGGACAGCAAAAACTTCTACGCCTTCAATCCCGGCTTTGACCGCTGCAGGGACTGTAACGACACACCTGTCAGTGAGTCCGGATGCGACTGCGGATGTGACTGTTAGCATACAGAAAGGTATTCATAAGAGAGGGCTTTCCTTGGTGAGGGCCCTCTTTTTCCTCAATATTGTAATGATTTTGTACCCGACAGACTTACGCAAAAAAGACAGGACAGTCCTCCCCACAGAACTGCCCTGTAAAATCCTTAATTGATATAGACGATCTGCCCGGGAATGATCTTGTTCGGATTCTTGATCTGAGGATTCTTAGCCGTCAGCTCGTCAATCGTCATACCATTGGCGTGAGCGATCTTACTGAGAGTATCTCCCCTCCGCACTGCCACATACGAGGAAGTCTCTAAATCCGGCGAGTTATTCACACTGTAATACTGCGCCAGATACAGAGGGCCATACCATGGGATATCATTGTCCATGGCCGTCCCGGCGGGAATATAGATTCTGTAATCTACCCCTTCATAGGTATACTCCATCTCCAGCGACACATCTCCCTTTTTCAAGAGTTCTTTCATATCGGCGTTGGACAGGGCGTTGACATGATCCTCTTTGGTGATCTTTACCACAGAACCGGACTCCGCCGCCGCGACCCGGCTCTCCACAAGCGTGGGGGCCGGAGCGGACTGCCCTCCGCCGCTGATCTCCAGCACATCGGACATCTCTCCCTCCGCACCGTTGGCTGTCACATCTATGTTGCCGCTCAATGCTCTCACGGCCACGCGGTATCTGCCCGGACCATGGGTATTGATCTCATAGGAAAAATTCCGGGTCATGTCCTCACCGCCCGCGCATGTCGGGCTTTTCAGGCCCACATCGTCAAAAGCCACACCATTCCCGGTCCATGTTCCGGGTTCCCAATACTGCCACTTGGTCACCCACTGGCCGCTGCCCTCATCCCATTTGAGCAGACGCCACTGATATCCCGCGGCATCCTTCACCGCAGGATAATGAAACAGTCCCTTTCGCTCCTCGTCCCAATGCCCCACAGTTGTACCCAGCGTCTGCTCAGGACGGGTGTACTCCACTACCGGAGACGAACTCCATTCGCTGACTTGCTGTCCGTCCTCGCTCATGATACGCATATGCAGTTGATAAGAACCTGTTTCCTCCATATACTGGGCGAGAGGCTGATCAGAAAATTCATTCCCGGGCTCAGCTCCGCACAGCATGGTTCCCGACCACAATACCGCTCCGTCCTTTTCAAGGACAATCTCATTGACATAGTAAATGAAGTCATTTGTTGTGTTCTCCCACCAGTAACCACACCTGTAATTATCATGGAACTGTACCTGTGTGGGCGCTGGCATCGTCCCTGTCTCCTGGGTATTTCCGGATACAGAGTACAGCTCCGCTTCCGGCTGTTCTTCGGCGTTCACCCGGGTCAGACCGCCCATGCATCCCAGTGGTGATACCAGCAGCGCCAGCGTCATCAGAGATGTCATCATTGCCTGTCTCTTCATTGTCTTGTTTCCTCCTGATCATAAAAGTTTTTATATTCACATTCTAACCTTCCATCCCTCTGCGCGGGTCTGCTGCCAGCATAAAAACGCCTGTTTCACAAAAAAACTGCCGCGCAGGCCAAAATCCCGGCCGACGCGGCAATATCTCCGCCATCTATTTTTCACCCTGCGGCTCCCCGAACAGCCACGGACTGTAATATTCCTCCGGCACGGGATCAGGCAGGAGAGATGGTCCATACTCGTTGGGCCGGGATGAATATACCTGCATCGTGAAGCGATACCTGTGATCCTGCCCGTCTCCGGCTGCCAGATATTCCACCCGAATCGGAACCCCGCCGCGCCATCTTTGTACCATACCACTTTTATTCCAGATATTGTTCATAACATACTCGCCGTTTTGGTCATATACCGTCACATTAAAGCTGTCCTTATCTTCATAGTCATCAAGATTACTCAATGCGGCGATATAACGCGCAGTATTATCCTCTTCATACACTTTCCAGCAAAGCCCTGTGGGAGCAGGCAGCGGCGGAGCGTCTTCCCCTACATAGACAAACGCGTCCGAGACCACAAATGAACTGTCCGTATAATACATGCCATCCCCCAGTGCAGATACAGTAAAATAGTATGTATCATTACCATCCAGTTCCGTCACCAGATTCCAGTCAATGGATTCCCATTCTCTGACATCTATATCCCCCACCCGAATCTTGTCTTCAAAATACCAGCCCTCTTCGTCCGGGGCGGGCGGTCCCTGTGTACCTCTTTTGTACAGTCTGAGTATGAACTGCACTTCAGGCCCGACTCCCGCTTCCGGCACATTGCCCCATACGGCGATGCCCGTCTCTTTGTCCCAATGAGGATTGCCCGGAGCAGACAACACGGTGAGTTCCCCGTTCTGCGCTCCGCTGCCGGAATTTTCGCTTTGCCGCCGGAAATGCAGCGCGCAGATACCCGCCAGCGCCAACAGTAGTATAGCTCCCGTCATGCATACCGCTTTCCGCCCCGTATGGAAAAAGGCACGCCTTACATCCCCCACCGACTGATACCGCTTATCCGGGTTCAGATTCATACATCTGCGTATCACCTTTTTGTCATAAACCCCTGCTCCCCTGCCCAGTATCCGCTCCAGCGTCGCCCCCAGCGCATAGATATCCGTCCGCTCATCCGTCTGGGCAAAACCGTACTGCTCCGGCGGCGCGAATCCCCTGGTTCCCAGCAGACGGGTGTCCTGGGCCTGGTCCTCCTTGAACGTCCGGGCCGCGTCAAAATCAATCAGATACAGCCTCCCCTCCCCGGTCAGCAACAGATTGGATGGCTTGATATCCCGATGGATGATGCCCCTTTTGTGAAGGAACTCCAATACACCGCAGAGCTGCAGGATCAGACTCCGCAGCTGCTTCCGGGACATCTTTGTGCCGTCCGGTGTCTGCCCTTCTACATATTCCTCTATCACCGTGGTGGAATCCTCCTCCGCCGTCACCTCATACAGCCTGGGCAGACAGGGATGAGGGCAGTCCCGCAGCATCTGATAGATGGGATGCCGCCCGGCCAGACGTTTGCGCACATATACCTGTCCCCCGCCGTCTCTCTCCCGCACCAGATAGATCGTGCTTTTTTCGCTCTGTTTTAACAGTCTGATCTCCTCGTATTCCATATCTGTACTCTCTCCACGCCTTGATACTTCACCTGCTGCTTACCTGTCCCCTCATCGCGTGGTCCCCCTGTAAATATACATTCTCCTTATTCCAAAAACGCGAGCCTCTGCGTTTTCCGCCTTGTATCCGTTCTCAGATGAAAACGATCTGTCACATTATATCCGCCCCTCACCCATAAATGGTCTGCTGTCAGCAGACATCCGCGAACTCCACAAATTCCAAGTGTATTTCCTGTTCTGATATTCTTGCCATAATATCTCGCATCTGTTAAAATGATGATGTTTCACCGAGTATATTAAAACAGACGGAGATGATAAAGAGTATGGAGACCAAGACTACGGAAGAGTTGAATCATGAGATCAAAGCGGCCACGGATATAGAAGATTATCTGCGTGAAAACAGGGAACATATGCTGACCGTCAGCCTGCCCCGGTATCTCAGAGAACTGCTGGCCCAAAAGGGTCTCAGCAGGGCGCAGGTGGTGCGCGGTTCCCTGCTGGACCGGGCATATGTGTATCAGATTTTTTCCGGGGAAAAATCCCCCTCACGGGACAAGCTGATCGCCCTGGCCTTCGGGCTGGGTCTCACCGTCGATGAGACCCAGAAAATGCTGAAGCTCTCCTGCAATCGGGAACTCTATGTCCGAGACCCACGGGATGTCCTGATTCTGTTTGCCCTGCAGCAGAACAAGTCGCTCCTGGAAACCAATGAATCCCTGTATGACCACGATTTTCCGGTTCTGGGCACACCGTTATCATGATGTTGCTGTCAGCACAAATTTCTCTCCCCTGTAAACGCGCACGGGATTTCCCCGCACAATACGGTTATGCTCCTGCCAGGCGGCATTGGCCTGTTGATCTCTTTGCGCTCTCTGTAGACCGGCAATCTTTTCCTGTAGTTTCTCCATTGCCCTCTGTCTGTTCAGGAACTGACTGCGCTCCTCGGTGGACTGGGCCGCAAGCCCCGTAGGGATATGGATCACGCGCACCCCGCTCTCCACTTTGTTTACATTCTGGCCGCCTTTTCCTCCACAGTGGAACTTCTCCATGCGATATTCCTGATCTGACGTGATCTCAGCCTGCTCCGGGATGATGCTTACATCCACATACCAGTTCTTTCTCTTATGGTTTTTGCGGAACGGACTTGGACAAATCCACAGCACCGTGCCCTCAAGGCCGCTCAGATCCCGCTCCGTCCGGAAACGGATGGAATCAAAACAACCCTTTTCACCGCCCCTGGTCCGGGACAGGATTTCCAGGTCTCCGTATTCTTCCCGCAGCGCCTCATACAGCTTCGCCACCGCCAGTTGACACTCGGACGGCCCCTGTCCCGCACTGATCTGAATAATCATACATACCTCTTTCCCGCATAACCGAAGTCCTGAGCCGACTCCGGTCATCCCTGTTTTATTGCGTTATGCATTCCTGCTATCCATTTTCCGGCCCCTTACCGGCCCGCCTTGAAGTTGTAGACCGGTCTCAATATTTCCGTCACCGCGACCGTATCGCTGATCCGCTCCGCAATCTCCCCCAGAGAACGGTATGCAAAAGGAGCCTCATCCAATGTCTCCGCCCCTATACAGCTGCTGTATATGCCCTTCATTTCCCTTTTGAACTCCGACACCGTATGACAGTTCTTTACTTCCTCCCGCCGAAGCCTCCTGCCGGAGCCGTGAGGAGCGCTGTGATTCCACTCCGGGTTGCCCTTTCCGGCACCCAGCAGAACGCCTTCTTTCATATTGACAGGAATAATCACTCTTTCCCCTTCTCTTGCAGAGATGGAACCCTTGTGCAGGACTCCCGAAGCATCCAGATAATTGTGTTCCACCGAGAACTGCTCCACCGGATTCCATTTCATCCCCCTCACGATTTCCCGCACAATAATCTGCCGGTTCCACTCGGCATAACGCTGGACCAGCCGCACATCCTCCGCGTAGGCCTCCCTGTCCTCCCCTTCCAGGTAACTCATATAATAGGGGACATCCCTGCCCTGCTCCTTCAGGCGGCTGTTTGCCAGCCTGGTATAATATTCCGCCACTTCCTCCCCCAGATGCCTGCTGCCGGTATGCACGACCAGATACAGGCTGCCGTCTTCTCCTCTGTCCAGTTCGATAAAATGATTGCCGCCTCCCAGCGTACCCAGGCTTCTCTTTGCCCTCTCTCCGGAGACATGCCGGGCGCAGTGAAGTTCTTCACAGTCTATTTCCGCCGCCATACAGTGAGGCCTCTCCCGAATGGCAAAGCCCGACGGCACATTCTCCCGGATGACCCGGTCCAGTTTTTGGAATTCGGCACTGCTTCTGTTCAGTTTCACACAGGTCATCCCGCAGCCTATGTCCACCCCCAGAAGCTGGGGAATCACCCTGTCGGTCACCGTCATGGCCAGCCCTATGGGACCCACCTTGCCGGGATGCACGTCCGGCATCACACAGACCGAGCTCCCCCGGGCCACCTCGTTATCGCATATCATTTTAATCTGAGCCTCGGCATAAGGTTCCACATCCTCCGTAAAAATTTTTGCCTCGGCATAAATACCCTTTACTGTTTTCATATTTCTTTATCTCCCTGCATTCTGACGGGCACAAAAAAAGCACCCTCAAAGGTGCGGTCAAAATCGCCATACCCCTGATGATCTGTCTCTCCGTTTCACTTTTCATCCTTCCGCTCCGCCGCATGGCAATCCCTCCTTTTATCTATGCTTATCATAGTCGATTGTGAAATATTCCCCGCAAATGACGGGATATATCATAGCATAAAAAATCCGGTTCCGCAAGCGGCAATCAACGCGACATTTGAAAAAAGTCCTCCGGAATCATTTCCGGAAGACTCTTTTCCATTCCCTGCTCCAATCCCGGACTCGGCGGCGAGCCGTCTTCTACACATAGTACTGCGCCTGGGCATTCCACAGTTCAGCGTACTTGCCGCCCCGGGCCAGCAGCCCCTCATGACTGCCTTTCTCAATCACCTGCCCCTGGTGAAACACTGCGATCTCGTCACAGAACCGGCATGAAGAAAGCCTGTGGCTGATATAGATGGCCGTCTTATCCTCCACAATATCATTCAGCCGGGTATACACCTCGTACTCCGACATGGGGTCCAGCGCCGCGGTGGGCTCATCCAGTACAAGAAAAGCCGCGTCCCTGTACAGACTTCTGGCGATGGCCAGCTTCTGCTCCTCTCCTCCGGAAACCAGAATCCCCTCCTCCGCGTCCTGATGCTGATACAGACGGGTCTCCAGTCCCCGGACCGCCTTGGTCTGATACCACTCTTTCAGTCCCGCTTTCTCCATACAGGCAAGCACACGGTCTTCGTCATACCGCAGACTCGCCGCTATATTCTGCCCCAGAGGCGCGTCCAGCAGCTGAAAGTCCTGGAATACCACGGAAAACACGGACATATACTCCCTGTAATCATACTTTCTGATATCTATATCATTTAACAGAATCTCCCCCTCCGTGGGATCATAGAGTCTGCAAAGCAGCTTGATAAATGTGGTCTTTCCCGAACCGTTCTGCCCTACCACAGCCAGTTTCTCTCCCACTCTGAATTTCATGCTCACATGACGCAGCGCGTATTCCTCGCTGCCCGGATACCGGAAACTTACGTCTCTGAATTCCACTTCATACTGCCGGTCGCTTCGTTTTTCCACAGTCAGGCTTCCCTGATACATCTCATTGGGAATGTCCAGATAGTCCAGCACCTGTTTCAAAAAGACCGTATTGCCCCGGATTTCCGCGCCTATGGACAACAGTTCGGACAGGCCGTTTGCCAGGGACAGCAGCGCCCCCACATACTGGGTCACGCTGCCCACTCCAAAAGCGCCATACCAGGCCTTCAGACATACATAGAGATAGACAAAGCCCATCATCATCTGGGACAACACCTGTGTAACACCGTGCGTAATTCCCAATACTCCTCTGTTCAGCTTTACAAATATGCCGTCCCCGGTCCAACTGTTATTGACCGAGTCAACCTCCTGTCCATACAGATCCTGTCTGTATATCCTCACATCCATCGCCCGCTTTTCCTCCGCGTACAGCTGGTATCCGTAGAAGCTGAAAAACCGGTTGCCCGACCGGCCCGCTTCCGCCGCCGCGTTCCAGGCCCTTATGCTTTTGTCCGCCAGCATAGGAGAGAGCACCAGCACTCCCAGGATTCCTCCGACCGCCAGAACCAGTCCGACTTTCAGCATGGGCAAACCCTGTGCCCGGGGCTCCACCGGCAGTGTGAACAGTGACGCCGACAGAGCGATACCTCCGAGCACCTTGAAAAAAGCCCCTGTCAGCCTGGGCAGTTGATAGGTAAAATTGGGAATACCGTGGCCGCTGAAATTCGATGTCTGTAAAATCTGCACCAGCTGATCGGAATATCTGGCGTCATCGGCTTTTGAAAAATCCATATCCAGGGCTTTTTGCCCGTAGATCCAGTTGAGCCAGAAACTTTTCATCCCGTTTGCGGATTCATCCAGGCGTCTGAGCAGAGAACCGGCCACCCCCATCACCGCCGTCAACCCCAAAATCAGCAGTACCCACCAGAGCAGCGCCTCCCTCCTCCGGGCCGCAGTCAGCTCATTCAAAAACTGCGCGGAACAGTACAAGGTCACATAGGGGGACAGAACCTCCAGAACCTGTACCGCGAACCGACCTGCAAAAAATCCCGGCTTCGCTCTGGAACACAGTCTGTAAATCCTCTTGTTAATCTGCCATGTCTGCTTCCAGGAAAACGGCTCTTTCTTCTTCTCACTGCCCATCCTTACCGGCCCCCTCTTCTCTGTAATATTTGCTCTGTATCTGAAACAGTTCCGCGTATCTTCCCCCCAAGGCCATCAATTGCTCATGGGTTCCCTCCTCCCGGATACCCCCGCTCTCCAGCAATATCACCCGGTCACAGAAGCGTGTGCTGGCCAGCCGGTGGGAAATGTACACACTGGTACGTCCCTGGGACAATTCGTTATAGCGTTCATACACGTCCTGCTCCGCCAGAGCGTCCAGCGCCGCCGTAGGTTCGTCCAGAATCAGTACGGGAGCCTCTTTATACAGCATCCGGGCCATCATCAGACGCTGGGTTTCCCCGCCGGAGAGTTCCACTGCCTCCGGATATACCTTTTTCTCCAGTTTTGCATCCGGACCGCCCGGCAGACGCTCAATGCGCTCCCTGACTCCCGCCCGCTCCAGACAGGACCACACCTTTTTCATATCCGGTGATGTACACTGAGCCACATTGTCCGCAATGGAACCTCCCAGAATGGAAAAATCCTGAAACACGGCGGCAAATAACCTGTAGTATTCCCGGCGGTTATACTCCCGGATATCCACTCCGTCCAGCAGAACGGTTCCCTGGTCCGGGTCCAGGAAACCGCAGAGCAGCTTGATCAGCGTAGTCTTTCCCGCGCCGTTCACCCCCACCACCGCCAGCTTCTCTCCCGGCCTGATCCTGAGGTTCAAATGTTCCAGCACCGGCTTCTGGCCTGCGGGATATCGATAAGTCACATCCCGAAGCTCCAGTTCATGCCGGGCGCTCACATCCGCCACCAGCCGCTTTCCTCCCTCCATCCGAAACGGCTCCGGGAACTCACAAAATTCCCTGGCCATGGAGATTTCCATGCTTTGCCGGTGCAGAGTGGTAAAACCTCCAAGGATACCTGTAATCCAGGCAGTAAAGCCCGTCACTGCCGTAAAATACAGCAGAAATTCCCCGGCGGAAAGATTGCCCTGCAAAGTGACCGCCAGCAGATAGGCGTAAGCGATGCCATTGCGCAGAATATCCAGAACCAGACTTGCCAGATCTGCCAAAATATTGTTTTTAGTCCGGCGTTTTTGAATATCCTCCGCCAGTTTCCAGTACTTCCCATACATCCCCTCCAGCCACTGTCTCATACCGAATATACGCACATCCTTGGCAAGTCTGGGATTGCGGGTGGCATTAAAGACCCAGAAAGCTCCCCGGGAAGGCCTGGACGCTTCCTCCTGAAACTGATAGTCTTTCTGCACAAAACAATAGGTAATCCAATATCCCAGACCTGTGGTTGCCAGTGTAATCAGAATCAGAAAGAACTTCACCTGCGTAAGCAGCGCCAGATAAATCAAAAAGCAGATTCCGTTTTCCAATATGCGGGACAGAGTCCGCCATATTTCTTCCGCTGCCGAACTGTTGTCGCTGGTAGCGCGCCGTCCTTTTTCCCACATACTCAGAAAGTTTTCGTTATGCAGGAGTGGATAGGAGCAGGTTCCCGCTTTAGCATTGATCCGGTCCAGAAAAACCTGTCTGGCCGAGATCAGAAGAGTCCCCTGTTGCTCCAGATACCCCTTAAAACCGCTTGTCAGCACCAGCGCCAGCACAAAGCCGGACAGCGCCGCCAGGAGCTGTTTCAGAGACTGCCCCTTTTCCAGAATGCGCAGCAGAGTGGGCGACATGTACAGACCGGCGACGCTGATCGTCACGCCTGCAGCGATCAGGCAGACCCGCTGAAGCAACAGTCCCGGCACCTCCCGTCCCAGCCGCAGCATATAGAGCACGTTACTGCCCATGCCGTACCGGGGCCTGGGCGCTTTATCCTTTTTTTCTTCTTTCCCGCTCATAAACATCCTTCCCTTCTTTATGATCATGGACACAAACATTTTCCTTTAATCGAATGCGGCACACAGTGCGCGCCTTTTATCGGAAGTAAAATGCTTACTTCCGATAAGATATATTACAGAAAAAATGCATTTTCCTGTAATCGAATGCGGCGCACAGTGCGCGCCTTTTATCGGAAGTAAAATGCTTACTTCCGATAAGATATATTATCACACAAAAAAAGGACATCACATTTCGGGGACGAAATGCATGCCCTTGGGGACGAATGACCTGACCTGCGACACTGCCTGGATCACTGCTTTCGGAAAATATTCAACGGATACACCGGATTGTAAAAGAATATGCCGCCCTGCGGTGACATTCACTGAGGCAGCAGAATCTCCGTGGTAAAGGCCCCGTCCTCACTGCCCCGCCGGATATAACCCTGATATCTCTGGATAATCGTGTCGATGCGCACCAGCCCATAGCCGTGGCCGCTGCCCTTGGTGCTGGCAAACAGGCCGTTCTCCTGCTTTTGCTTCTTCTGGGCAGTGGTGTTGGTGACGGAGATGTAGAGCTGGGTGTTCTTCATCTCCATATAGATACGGATCATCCGCTCCCGGCTGGGGAGCTGTAGACAGGCCTCGATGGCATTGTCAAGCAGATTCCCCAGAATAATACACAGATCTATCTGAGCTGTAGTCAGCTTCACAGGCACATGGGCATCTGCCCGCACCCGGATCTCCTTGGATCGGGCCAGGGATATCTTGCTGTTCAGGATCACATCCGTCATTTTATTGCCTGTTTTCAGTGCCAGATCCACCGTATTCAAATCTTCCGCCAGCTCGTCCAGATAGGATTTCACCGCCTGTAAATCCCCCAGCCCCACATAATTTTTCAGCACCTGGATATGATTGCGATAGTCATGCCGCCATCCCCTGATCTGCCGGTACATATTCTCCACTTCCGCATAGTGGGTGGCCAGCAGGTCTCCCTGATAACGGGCAATTCTTCTGTCTATAATCTTGTCCAGAATATGCATGATCTACTCCTCCGCGGCCATATCTCCGAATGCCTCCGCCAGTTTCTCCGCCGCTTGCTTTTCGTTCATAGAAAAATGGCACATTATGGACTGTGCAATCTCTTCATCGGATGCTCCCTGCCTCAGCATGCGCAGAATATGCAGAGAGATCGCCCGCTCCCACTGTATTTCCGCCACCTTCTGCTGGGCCTCCCGCTGACAGGCCGCTTTCTCCTGCCGGGCCTCTTCCGCTTTCCGGCGCTCCACTTCCACTTTACGTCTCTCCTCCTGGATATCCAGTTTCGCATTCTCAAACAACAATCCCATTTTACGCTCCTTTATCTTAGCTACTGCGTCTTCCACCTCATCCTCCGGCAGATTCATGTGGTAGAGCAATGCCCGCAGCACATTGACCATAGTCCCCAGCAGATACTCCGGTGTATCCCGCAGAATGCCTTCCAGCTCTTTCTCCGGCAGAGCGGTAAACGCCGACAGGTCTTCATAGGTCTGGATTTTATTGATCATCATGGCCAGCGAAATTTCATCGCCTTTCGCTAAAAGTTCCTCGTTACTGAAATCATGCAATGCAATCAGCTGATATCGGAAATGAGGCAGATATTTGCCCAGCAAAGCTCCACAGGAAATTCTGTCTGCCAGATCGGTGCATGCGGTCCATTGATCCGTGCCTTCAAAGTATACTATGGGCAGAATCGGTGGGTATTGAAATGCCTTCCGTTTACTGATCCCGGGATAGAGCTTATTCATCTCTTTCTCATAATCCTCCCATATATGTACCATATACCGGAGCATCTGCATAATCACATTATACTCTACTTTTGTCTTATGTTCAACCAGTGAAATGATATAAAGCGGCATTTCCAGCGGATTATCCGGCTCCGTTGACAAATACCCGGAAATGTCCACCCGCTTGACGGTATCACTGTTTCTCTCCGCACTGTAAAGAGGAACGTAGCGCTCGGATACATCCTCAATGTCCCCGGGCCGGATATGGCGCAGAATCTCCACATCCGCATAATCGCGCAGAAACTGCGAACTGAGAATATTGTCTGCAAATATGATTTTGCTGCTGTCCCGAAGCATGGAATTGCTGATCCAGTGACGTTTTGTAAAGGACTTTTTAATCAAATTCACAAAAAATTTACAATCAGCCGACTTCGCCATTTGTATATCACATCAAATCAAGCAGTAGCAATTTGGCCACGTTTATGCTATGCTTATAAAATATTCAGGAAACGCAAAGGGGATATATTATGAGTGATTTAGCATATACTGATTCTATGATAGACGAGATTAGAGAACTATTATTAAACGCCCGGCAAAAGGTTGCTACACATATCAACACGGAACTTCTGTCCACCTACTGGAATGTGGGGCGTATCATTGTTGAGCATGAACAGAATAGCAACGAGCGTGCCGCTTATGGCAAACAGCAGCTACGTCAGATTTCCAAAGAACTTACAAAAGAATTTGGCAGAGGTTTTTCTGTTTCCAATATCCAGTTTATGCGCCGGTTTTACCAGACTTATCAAATTCAACAGACAGTGTCTGTTAAATTGAGCTGGTCGCATTATTGTGAATTGCTGTCTATTTCTGACCATGACAAGCGTAGCTTTTATGAGAAAGAAGCTGTTAATTCCGGTTGGTCTATCCGGGAATTGAAACGTCAGATTTCAACTTCTCTCTATGAACGATTGCTGTTGACAGAGGGAAGAACAAATCAGGAAATTGTTCTTTCCCTTGCTCAAAAAGGAATTGAAATGGCACAGCCTGTTGATATGATTAAAGACCCTTATGTCTTTGAGTTCTTAGGTGTGCCGGAAAATAAACCATTGCTGGAAAGTGATTTGGAAAAAGCGTTAGTTGCGCAAATAGAAAAATTTTTGTTAGAGCTGGGTCGTGGTTTTATGTTCGTGGGTACGCAGCAGCGAATTACCCTGAATAATATTCACTACTATGTCGATATGGTATTTTACAATAAGATTTTACGTGCCTATGTTCTGATTGAATTAAAGACAACAAAACTGATGGCCGAAGCAGTCGGGCAGCTTAATATGTATCTGAATTATTATGCTGCCGAAGTAAATGATGAATATGATAATGCTCCCATAGGTATCATTCTCTGCACAGATAAGGACAGCGTATCCGCAGAATATGCTTTAGGTGGCATGACGAACAATATATTTGCTTCCCGTTATGTATCATACATTCCAAAAAAGGAACAGTTGATAGCACAAGTAGAAGCTGTTTTGAAAGACTGGCATGAAAAGGAAAATAAATAAAATAGCTGGCCGGGAACCATTATAGTTTTGATTCCCGGCCTGTTTCCATTATCGCTTTTTCACATCTGCTGTATCTCATTTTTCAGCATACGCTTGATTTTGTCGCTCATGGTTTCCTTGCTGGTCTTGCTGAAATGAACCCGCACAATGTAGGTAGTCCGGCCAATCTTCTTCACCAGTGCGGGAGCCTTTCTTCTGCCTCTCTTTGTTGTTCCCTGTTTCATTGTAAATCAGTTCATGCAGAATAAATTCATACAAGATGTTCAAGAACGGGGTAAAATCATTCTCTCCGTTGGCGCTGTCCACTCCGTCATTGATGGTGATCAGCCGGACGCCTCTCTGCCGCAGGATTTCCATGACCTGGACAACTTTGAGATAGTCACGTCCCAGGCGGCTCATGTCTTTGATAATCATTGCCTCCACGTTCCCGACAACCCTGCCCATCTGCCAATTTTACTTTAAGGTAAATCCGGGACGAAACATCCCCTTATCCCCGATAATGCGGGAAAAGAAATAACGTACTTGGAACGTTCGATATGCGAATGTGGATTTATTATAATGCCTTTCATGACAAAAAGCACTGGCCAATATGATCCGGCGTCTTCCCATATCCACATTGGCCAGCGGTGTTTATACCGTTTTACTGCGGGGAAGCCTCCAGGCTGTCCGCAAGCTCCCGCACAATCTTCTGAAACCGTTCCAGCTTTCGAAGGGGGTCAAAACAGGCGTCCCTTTGCAGTCCCTGCAAGGCGGCCAGTTTCAGTTCCCGGCTCCAGTGGAGCTTCTCCGGCCCCGGCGCGATGGCCGGAGAAAAAACCAGCGGATTTGGCGGAGCCATCTGCCCGGTCATCTGATCCACCAATCGCTCCAGATACCGAAGCGCCTGCTCCTGCTCCCCCTCCCGCAGATAGATCTCCGCAAAAAGGCCCGCGCTATTGTCGCCCACGGAAAACAGGTCCTCCATCTGTTCCAGTATCCCACAGATCTCCAGCACCCGGTCCCGCTCAAGCCCCAGATCCTTCCGCATCAGATACATCAGGCAGACACGCAGATCCGACACCAGACGATAAGCCTGCCTCTGTAAAATTCCCAAAGCCTGATCGCGCTCCCCCTTTTTCAGATAAAACTGCACCCAGAGAGGGGTAAAATCGGCAGTATTCGTAAGATTCTCCTTCAGCAGCCTCTCGGCTTCCTCCATCTCCCCTTCCGCCAGAGCCAGGGAAATCAGCATGGACACAGACGACAGATAAAAGGCGGGATTTCCGTCATCGTGCAGCGCCCGGGCCAGTTCCTTTTTCTGCCTGGCAAAACGCTGCCTGTCTCTTTCCCCAGTCTGCTCCCCCGCCCCGCCGCAGGATACTTGGGCCGCCATGCCGTAATCTGCCCTGGGGAAGCGATCCTCCCGGCCCTTTGCCTCCCCGCCGTCTCCGCCGGGGCCAATGTCCAGATTCATCTCCAAAAATGACAGCGCCCCGATGGCGCTGAACTTCAAAGACATATCGGAAGGATATCTGTGCAGCAGCGCGTTCAGCTGCTCTTCCGCTCCGGACAGATCTCCCTGCCGGGCCGTCTCAATAATCTCCGTCATATATCGTCCCAGCTTTTCCTGAGACAATTCCTCCTCAAATGTCAGCAAATTGTCCACATCCGTCCCCAATGCCCTGGCCAAGGGGCAGAGCAGCGTGATATCCGGATACGAGCTGTCCGTCTCCCATTTGCTTACCGCCGGAGCGGATACGCCCAGCGCCGCCGCCAGCTGCTCCTGGGTCATCCCCTTTTGTCTGCGCAGCGCAGTTATCTTCGTCCCCATATTCAATTTCATCGCGTTACCTCCCAAAAAGATCTGTCTCTTCACCCTGTTAAGTGTTCCGTTTCCCGGCCGGTAAATACAGTATAAACGCACAAAAGCCCCGTCCGCAATGGAGGGAAAGTAAACTATAGGGAAGATTTTCTTAACTGTCGGGAAATATGGCGATGTGCTCCTGCTTACCATTGTCCCGCGGATCACGGGCTGTTTTCAGAAATACGCGATCAACGCCTGGTTCAGGCCCTCATAATGCCCGCGGGACAGAGGCAGCGCAGTACCATCCTTCAGGGTCACCTCCGTCCGTGTGACACGCTTCACAAAGCGCAGATTTACGAGAAAAGAACGATGAATCCGGTAAAAGCCATCGTCCAGTTCTCCCTCCAGATCATTCAGGCTGCGCTTGACGCTGTAATCCTCCTTTGCATGGATGGTGGTGTAGTTGCGCATGACTTCCAGATAACGGATTTCATACACAGACAGCCGTACCACACCGTCCTGCGTTGAAAACTGCAGCAGACGCTCCCGTGCCCGGATACGCTCCATGGCCCGGTCCAGCACCTGGCCCAGGCGCTCCCCGGTCACAGGCTTCAGGAGATAATGCAGCGCCTCCACGTCATATCCTTCGGCAATATAATCCATATAACCTGTGATAAAAACGATCTGCATTCCGGCCCCCATCTGCCGCAGCTGTCTGGCCAGCTTCACCCCGCTCATCCCCTGCATTTCGATGTCCAGCAGCAGGACGTCCATATCTCTGTTCTCCTCCCAGGCAAAGAGCAGAGCCTCTGCCGACAGGAAGGAAAACAATTCCACCCCTGTCCCCGTCCGCCTTTTCCATAGATCAATCAGTCCCGCGACATAGTCTATATCCGCCTGATTATCGTCGCATATAACCAGTTTCATATCCGCCACCTGCCATTCCATGAATCTTCTGCTATGCCGCCATCTGCAATCAAATCTGTCCGGCCTCCCCCGTCAAATCCACATACACAGGTGTATGGCCCACCGCAGGCAGAAACTTTTTCAGCAGATCCTCTGTCCTCAGACGGATACTGGAAGTATTCATGCAGGGATGACAGCCCAAAAACGCCCCCCGCAGAATATCCCTGTCCATCAGCAGCTGCACCCGGCCTTCCGTATCGTGCAGCAATCCCATGACGCTGACACTGCCGGGGCTGGTATGCAGATACTTCTCCATGTAAACCGCCTCTCCGAAAGACAGCCTGGAACTGCCGATCTGGGCTGACAGCTCTTTGGTCCGAAAGACTTTGTCCCCGGGCATCATCAGCAGATAAAACCTGGTCCGCTGCCGGTTGCAGAGAAACAGATTCTTACAGATTACCGCTCCGTCCAGCGCCTCATCCACCGCCTGACATGCTTCCATGGTGTCGGTCTTCACATGGTCGATTCTCTCATATTCAATTCCCAGTCTCCTGAGCAGTTCATATACCGCCAGTTCCCGTTCCCGGCGGTGGCATTCCTTCCTGCCCACGGCAGAGAGCCCGCCCCACGGCGACTCCGGCTCCGATTGACGCTCCTGCTCCCGGCCAAACCCCGGCTTCAGCGTCAGCTTACTCCCGATGGGCCGCACCGCTCCTTTATACCAGCCGATCAGGCCATTCTTTTTGCAATAGCAGCCGCCGTCAGTATGTACGATTACCGAAAGCCGGTCCTCCGGTTCCACGTCCAGCAGCGTATCCGCGTAATCGCTGCAATGGAGCCTCCCGTCTCCGTCACGGTAAGTCCATTCCACCGGAGCCTCAAACTCTTTACCCGTGGAACTCTGTTTCCAGAGAGCCATATCCCCCCTCTGTTCCAGAAGCTCCACCTGACTGTCAAAATATTGAATATGGATCGAAGCCCCCCGGCCTTTTTGCCTCTCCAGGGCCTCCACCTCCGGAAAGCCGTCGTATCCCATCCAGCTGATCTGGCTGATCTGCGCCTGGCAATCCGGAAGAATAATCCCGTTGAGCTGCCCGACTCTTTTCAGTCCGTTGCCGCCGTCGATACACAGAATCTGCCTTTCGGCATCGAAAACCGGACTCACATCCTCCCTGTCCGCCCGGTACAGGCAGGTCGGCCAATGCCCTGTGACCACTATATGCTCCCGAAAGGAATGGCCCTGGCTCAGAAAATTGTCGTTTTTCAGATAGGGGACCGGGTCCGTCCCCTCCAAAGATCCTAAATCCTCCGTGGGGATACCGCCGTGAACAAACAGATATTTTCCTGCCGTCAGAATGGTGGGCCTGCTCCAGAGAAATTCCAGTTCCTCATGAAACTCTTCCAGCATGCGGCGGCGATACCGCGCCGCATTATCCCCTGCCACCTGATCAGGAGAAATCCCCATATCCGCCAGCATTTCATGAAACAGGCTGCCCCCCCAGACACGCTGTGCCCAGTTCAGGAATCCCGTCCAGTCCTCCACCCCCTCCGGCGAATCATCGTCCACTTTCAGGAGCCGTCCCAGATCCACATTGCCCATGGACACATATACGGGATGCTGCCGGGCCAGATCCATCACATACTGTACCACCCGCAGGCTCTCGGGCCCCTTCTCGATCAGATCTCCCACCAGAACCAGAATGTCTTCCCCGCCGTAATCCATCTGTCTCAGCAGCTGTATCAGGCGGTCCAGATGCCCGTGGATATCGCTGACCGCCAGCAGGCGCTGTCCTGGGCCGGCCGGAATCTCCTGTATTTTCGTCACAATCCTGTGTGCCATATATGTCTCCCCTCGCTCTGTATTCTGCCCTCCGGCATTTTCCTTTTGTCTGAAAGCCAGATTCCATTTTATCACACACAAAGCTCCCGTTCAATTCTTTTTGCGTCCTACTCCTGTCTCGCCCCCGGCAGCCGCCTGCGGATCAGACGGTTTTTCAGCTTTTTCCAGTTCAGAGGAAACAGCGGGTAGAGATAACTGCGATGGGAAAGCGTCTTGTTACAGCACATGCAAAGCACCGATATCAGCAGTCCCCCGGCGTAACCCCATATTCCGAAAATTGCCGTGAGCACCAGCGTGGTCATCCGCATGAATTTCAGCGCGTAACCCAGTTCATAGTTTGCCTGGGTATAATTGGCGATGGCCACAAACGCCATGTACAGCATGACTTCGCTGGAAAACCAGCCGCTGTTGACCGAAAATTCCCCCAGTACCAACGCCGCCATGACGCTCAGAGGCGTACTGAGCATATTGGGTGTGTTCACCGCCGCCAGCCGCAGTCCGTCTATGGCCAGCTCCAGGATCAGAAACTGCCAGATCAGGGGGATATTAGGCGGCTCCTTCAGCAGGATAAAGGAGAATCCTTCGGGAATCCAGTGGGGATTGTCCATCAGAAGCAGGAAGGTAGGCGTCATCAGATAGGTCAGCAGGGAGATGATGAACCGGGTCAGCCGCAGATAAGTGCCCGTTATAGGAGGAAAATAGTAGTCGTCCGCTTCCTCCACCACGTCAAAGATCGTGGTGGGCAGCACCATGGCTGAGGGAGAATTGTCCACCAGCAGGATCACATTTCCCTCCAGTACCTGGGCCGCCGCCGTATCCGGCCTCTCTGTATATTTGAACTTGGGAAAGGGGTTCCACCAGCGTCCCGGCACCAGACACTCCGCCAGGGATTCCTGGTTCATGGTCAGAGAGTCCACCCGTATATTCCGGATTTTTTCCTTGATCTTCTCCAGAAAATCATGATCCACTCTGGAGTCCATATAGCACAGTACAATATCCGTCTTGGAGCTTTGGCCTGCGCTCATCATCTCCATACGCAGGTCTGTGTCCCGTATCCTGCGCCGGATCAGGGCCGTGTTAAACACCACGGTCTCCACAAAGCCGTCCTTGGACCCTCTCAGCACCTTGTCCTTTTCCGGCTCTTCCACGCCCCTTGCCGGATAGGAGCGGGCATCTATGAGCACCGCCTCCCGGTAGCCGTCAATGAGCAGCACAAAAATACCGGACAACACACTGGAAGTGATCTTTTCCCACTCCCGCTCCTGGTCCACCTCAATGTAGGGCAGACTCTTTTTCAGCAGCTGCCCCGCATCCCCGGGCATGTCCCGTGCCTTCATATCCATAAAATACTGCAACAGCTTCTGCAGCAGATCATCCTTGCAGAAACCGTCGATAAAATACAGCGTTGCCTCCCGCCCCCCTACTTCGATGGTGCGGGTCACTACGTCAAAATTTCTGTCTGTAGCCAGCTTTTGATCCAGCCAGGCGCTGTCCTGGCGCAGGCAGCCGGTGATGCCCGTACCGGAAGGCTGCTCCTTCCGCATGCCGCCCCGCATCCCCGGGCCCGCCTCGTTTTCCGGCAGCTGCCCGCTGTACTGATTTTCCTTGTTCTCAGCCATAAAAACTCCCTTTCCGGGATAACCCTTTTATGGGTATTGTGCCGGAAAAGGGGAATTTTATTCCGCGGACGGTTGTAGATTTCATTCTTTTATGTTAGAGTGGTATCAGACGGTCGCGGGACGGAAGTTTCGCGGCGGAATATCGCGGCGTGGCCCGGACCACCTGAAACTACCGCCTGGAGGAAGTCTTTGTGAGGAAAAAAATACTGCTTGTCACGGCCTGCCTGATTCTGTTGTGCGGCTGCGGCCAAAATCCCATAGACGCAAAATTTGACAGCGAGATCAACACGTTCTGCGAAAGCGTGTCGGCCATAGGCGCCCGAATGGATGCCATAGAAGTGGATGCCGAGGAAAGCAGCATCCGCTACGCCGCCTCCGACCTGCTCTCCTGCCTGGACGAGCTGGAAGTGGAATTCATGAAATTCTCCCATATTGACTTTCCGGAAGAATTTGACTATCTGGAAGACATGGCCGACGAGGCCGGACAGTACATGACCGAGGCCGCCGCCTCCTATCACAGGGCCTATGAGGACGGCTATCACCGGGAGATGGAAGAATACGCCCGGGAGAATTATACCCGGGCCTGCAGGCGGGTTACTGTGATTCTGGCGCTGCTGCGCGGGGAGGACATCGAAAACCTTCAACAATAGAGCCTACAAGCCGCAGGAACTCCATTGCCACGGATTCTATAAAATCTTTATTAAATATTTTTTCAAAATCTGTTGCAATAGCAGCTTTTTTCTATTATAATGAAGTTTATATCAAATACATAGGAGGTTATGCATTATGGACAAGAAAGCAACTGGTATTGTAGCCTACATTTCCTTTATTGGTTGGCTGATTGCTTTTTTTGCTGGTGACAGGGAGGGAGCCAAATTTCATCTGAATCAGGCGTTGCTGCTGGTAATCGGTCAGTTCGCTGTCGGAATTCTGTCCGCAATTCCCATCGTGAAGTATGTGGCCGGCATCGTGAGCCTTTTCCTGGTAGTGTGTTGGTTCATCGGACTGATCGCAGCCTGCAAGGGTGAGGAAAAAGAGATTCCGCTGATCGGCGGCATCAAGATCTTAAAGTAAACCGTGACCAGGCTTTCATCGGGAAACGGTCAGATCGGCAAGGGGAGCGCATTTCATGATGCTTCATGATGCGCTCCTTTTGTGGAAGCAAAATGGTTTGAAAGTAAAAGCATACCGCAGGCAGAGCCTGCGATTGCGGGAGGTATCAGAATGTATTATTGTAAAAACTGTGGTGAACCCTATATGTCCGATGATGCCGTGCTGTGTGTGAAATGCGGTGCAGGCAGGGGATTGGGTACCAACTACTGTCACAATTGCGGCAAGCCTGTGACCCCGGAAACCACCGTCTGCTTAAGCTGCGGTGTACCCTGCTATCCGCCGGCAAACAGCAATCCCAACGCGAAATCCAAGATTGCCGCTGGTCTGTTAGGCATATTCCTGGGATGCTTTGGTGTACATAATTTCTATCTGGGCTACACCACCAAGGCAGTGATACAGCTGGTTCTCACGCTGGTCACCTGCGGGATTGGCGCCGCGGTTTCCGGTATCTGGGGTTTTGTGGAGGGTATCCTGATCCTGACCGGCAGCATTAATGTAGACGGCAAGGGCCTGCCTCTGTGCGAATAGCGCGGAAAAGAGCCATACAAATAAATTCTATCTATTATGAGGAGGACTGAAATGGACGGTCAAAATTTCCAAAACAACCCTTATCAGCAGCCTGTTCCCCCTGAGGGACCCAAGAAAACCGACAGCCTGGCAATCGTTTCTTTGATTCTGGGCATTGGTTCCATCATTATGAGTTGCTGCATCACCTATCTGGGCATCGGTCTGGGCATCGGCGGTATCATCTGCGCTGTTATGTCCAAGAAAAAGCAGAAAAGCGGTATGTCCACCGCAGGTATGGTATGTTCTATCATCGGTCTTGTGCTGTCAGTGCTCTTGCTGATTTTCAGCGCCGCGATTCTGGGCATGCTGGCCTCTCAGGGCTATGATGTCTCCGATATCCTCAATTACTAAGAGGTTCCATGAAGAGCGAACGGTCATTGGAGGACAATTTATTTTATCTGGGATGTATTTTCCTGGGTGGGGCCATTGTGGCAGGGGCACTGTTTTACTATGTGCTCCTGCCACATATTTCCCTGCCTCCCTGTATCATGTACACATTTTTCGGCCTTTACTGTCCCGGATGCGGAGGCACCCGCGCGCTGATCAGCCTTCTGCACGGTCATATCCTGCTTTCTCTCTGGTACCATCCACTGGTACTCTATGCCGCCGTGCTCTATGGGGCGTTCATGCTCTCCCATGCCGCGGCCCGGCTCACACATTTCCGCTATTTCCGCGGCTTGCGCTTCCACAACTGGTACCTCTATGCGGCCATCGGTATTCTGGGAGTAAACTGTGTCCTGCGGAATGTCCTCCTGTTATGCATGAATATCCGGCTTTAATGGATGGACTCTCATAGACTCTCATGGAGAAGAATTTTTATACCGCAATAAACAGGACATACAGCTGTCCTGTTTATTGCGGTATAATGGATTTATTCAGACCCATGCTATCCACAGAGTGTGGATTCATCACCGGCTCTGTGAGAAATGAAAATATACAGACACGGCAGGACTGTGAACCAGAGCGTGTTTGAAATAGCACTCTGGTCCGGACTCCTGCCGCGCTGGAAAGAGGAAGAAATGATTAAATGTTTTTCAGATTTTTGCGATGAACTGTTAAATTGCGGTTTTTCCATGGGAGGGGGCAATTCAAAGGGAATCTACGCGATCATTGACTTCGGATGGAACGCCGCCCCTTCGGATTCTCCCATCAGATGGCATACCGGCGATCCGGAAACCGATCCCTGGGAGTGGCGGATGCGGATTCTGGAGGAACGCAGGGATATCGCCTACGGCAAGGTCTTTTTTGGTGCCAGCGGCTATATCACCCGGGAATGGTATCCTCTCTTTCTGGCCGTGCGCAGAAAGGGCATGGTCTTTGACGAGTGGTACGACGAGGGAAAGGCCAGTCAGCTGGAAAAGAAACTATACGAGGCGGTCAGTGAGAACGGACATGCCTCCGTCCCCGACCTGAAGCGCATCTGTAATATCCATCGGGAAGACGCTTCCCTCTTTGACCGGGCGCTCGTGAACCTGCAAAAGAACCTGTTTATCACCATGTGCGGACATGCCCGTAAAAAGAACAGATCCGGGGAGGAATACGGCTGGAACAGCACCGTCTTTACAACGGTGGAGGATTTCTGGGAGAAAGATCTGTCTCCGGATCTTTCTCCCGATGAAGCCTACCGGAAAATACGCGGCCAGATTCTGAAGCTGAATCCCAAAGCCCAGGAGAAAGATATCCGAAAATTTATCCGGGCCTGACCGCCTCCCCCGATCTCTAGCTGTGATTTCTCTGATCCTTCTTTTTGAGCAGAGCCGAAGTATCCAGAGACTGCGGCTTCTGCTCTCCGGCCGGTTTCCCGGCCCTCTTCCGATTCTTTCCGCTCCGCGCTTCCATATCCTCTGTCTCACGCCCGATTCCGTCCCTGCCCTTGCTTCCGGTGCCTGCCGGCTCTCCTGTGATGTCGGCTTCTCCGTTTCTGATGCCCGTTGTTCCGCCCGGGACACTGGCTCCGCCGTTTACAGGGCCTGCTGCTTTGCTCCTGATGCCGCTTCCCTCCTCTTCATTTTCCGTCCCACTGCCTGCCTTCGCGCCTCCCGGCCCGGCACCGGACTCTCTCCGCCCCCTCCGTGCCCTGTTCCGGGTGATCAGACGGTACAGTCTTGTGTCCTGCGGCCTGAAATGGAATCTGCGGAAGGCGATATCCATGACAAACCACAGGATCGCCAGCAGAATCAGCCACTGTGTGAGTTCATACCGCTCTCTGGCCCCGCTCTTTTTCTTTACCCAGAAATTCTCGTCCGGCTCCAGCATCCTGCCGTAACGCTCCACAAAGCTCTTAAAAGCGCTGTTTCCCACATTGAATTTGTATTCATCCGAATATTGTACCACTGCCGCCGTGGTCACGGAACTTTCAACCTTTCCGCCATCCAGGCGGCGCACACTGAAGTTGTAGATCCCGCTCATATCCGTCTCCAGACTGGTCTTATAGCTTCCCGGCGCCATGGCCTGCAGCTCCTGCGTCCTGGTATTGCCCTCCGGATCGGTGTATACCGCCTCCACCCGGGTGTCTTCGCCAAAATCCCGGGCGCGGTAAGTAATCTCCGTAGTTCCCGCCGCTGTCAGCACATCCACAGAATCCTCTCCAATCCTGGTGTTGCCCGCGCTGTAGTCGATAATACGTTTCCAGAGCTGCACATAGTCCCTCTCCCCCGCGAAACCGCCGCTCCACTGATTCGTCACATCCGTATTCCATGCCACGGTGTGCCCCAGGCCGTACTGTGTCACCGTCAGGATCGGATCATCCTTCTCCGAGGCAATCAGCACCTGGGCGGCGCTTTTGGGAGTGGCGCTCACATAGCCGCGGATATGGGGCCAGCCCCCCGTAAAAAGCCCGTCCGTAATCTCGCCCCCGGAAACCGCCAGGGCAAAATCTCCGTTTTGCAGATAGGTATCCCCGTTTAGAAACACCTCCTGCGCAAAAATTTTGGGGATGTCCGTGGCTGCATCGGAATCGTAATAGCGTCCTCCGCAGTCGGCCGCCAGTCTCTCCAGGAGCTTCGCGTCCGCCCCGCTCCCCACGGCCACCGTGGACAGCGTAACCCCCGCAGCCTTATACGCCGATATCAGTCTGCCGTAATCCGAACTCTCCCCCTGGCCGTCCGTCAGCAGAATCACATGCCTGATACCGGTCTCACATTCCAGGGCTCCGTTTAACGCCTCCCAGAGCGCCGGCTGAATCGTGGTTCCGCCGCCCTCGGGGATGGTTTCAATCTGCTTTTTGATCTCCTCCCTGTCGGTGGCCAGAGAAGGCTCCACAATCCAGCTGAACCTGTCGTCAAAGGCGATGACGCCCACATAATTGCTGCTGCGCATCTGGTCCACCGCCGTCTTGGCGGCAGTGACAGCCAGATCCAGGCTGGTGACGCCGCCTCCGGCGCTGCCGCTCATGCTTCCGGAATGATCGATCACCATAATCATTGCCGTAGCCGGAAGCTCATCCACTCCCCTGAGTTCCATGTCCACTGGCAGCAAGGTTTCCAGCACACTTTCCCGATAACCTCCCAGAGCGTAGCTTTCATCCCCTCCGCAGCAGACCAGGCCGCAGCCGTAATCCTTCACATACATCTCTATATTTTCCCGAAAACCTTCCGGCAGATCCGAGAGATACACATTGTTCAGGACAATACTCTTATATTCCAGCATCTCCTCCAACGTGCCGGGGGCATTGATGGCCGAAACCACGCCATAATCGCAGTTCGCGCTCCGGAGCAGCTTTTCAAACTCACCGCTGTCCTGGGAGAGGCCGGAAACCACCAGCACCTTAGGCACGGCATCCACTACCGCGCAGGCATGATAGCTGTCATTCTCCGGACAGGTATCCCCCGCCGCAGCCAGCCTGACCTCAAAGCTCTCCACATTCTCCCCCGTGACTTCCTGCCGGAACTGAAACTGGTTGGTTCCCCGATTGAGATGGACACCGTAGGCATCTGTCTGCATGGTTCCCATCCAGATCTGAATCTCCGCGTCCGTCTCATAATTGCTCACCACCGTCACCGTTATAGAGTAGACATCCCCCTGGTACAAATAACCCGGCAGTTTCACATTCTCCACATAGGCATCCTGTCCCTGGCTGGTCTCATAGAGCATGGCCAGCAGCTCTACCCGGCCGGACAGAAGCGCCGCCGCCGTATTGGCCAGCTCACCCCTGGTCTCCCGCCCGTCGGTGAGTAAAACCAGTCGCCCCGCGCCTTCCGGAGGAAGCATGGCCAACGCTCTGGATACGGCCTCTTCAAAATTCGTTGCCGTCTTGTCCGGCAGCGACATAATCCTGGCAAAATGATCGTCCCCTGTCAGAAACTGTTCCACCAGGGAATTTTTGCCGAAAGTGACAATGCCGTACTGATTTCCCCCGGGCATATCCGCCAGCGCGTCTTTGATGTAAGCCTCCATGTTCTCCAGGTTCTGCTCGTTGCTGTTGGAGATATCCACCAGAAATACAGTGGTATTGGTTCCGCCGCGCCTGTCTACGGACACGCCAAGGAGCGCCAGCAGCACCAGAGCCGCGCCAACCAGCCGCACCGCCATATAAAATCTGTTGCGGCTGCGGGTCTGCCGCACATACAGAAACCACTCCAGTCCCATGAGCGCCAGAAGCACCGCCAGCAATGCGCTGCGAAGCCGCCTTTTTACAGGTCCGCTGCCGTAGGTATCCCCTCTCGCCGTCCCCTCCGCCGTCAACCGACCGTCAGACTGGCTGCCCGTGTCAAAGCGCACCACATAAGATTCACTCTGCTCCCCTGCCTCCACCTGATACAGACCCGCTTTTCGAGTCCCGGCGCTCAGAGTATGCACATCCAGATCCGCCTGAGGATGAAACAACACCCTGTCTCCCGCCATATAAATATTGTTTGCCAGCAAAGAGGCATCTCCCAGATAATGGATGGCATTGGAAATAAAGACAGGAAACTCGGCCTTCAGCGGAAAGTCTGACTCCCGGATGTCAAAGCCCACCACCACTGTTTTCACGCCGTCGTGCTCCCCATAGTATCCGGCGCACTGCTCTCCGGCCCACAGAAAGCCCGTCCCCCACGCCGGAATCTCATACACTCTGGTCTCATTTACCCCCAGAGAGAAATTGGCGATACCGGAAGTCAGATCACAGTCCGTGACGGTCAGCATCACCCGCTCCGCGCTGCCTGCGGCATTTGCTTCACCGCCAAACACCAGGCTGCAGGCATCGCCATACCCGGCGGTGCCCGCACCCGCGTCATAGATGCGCACATCCCGGGAATCCTGTGGCAGTTCGCCCTCCGAGGCCACCTTGACCAGACTTTCTCCCGTCACCGCCTGATAGGCCTTCTCCAGATAGGTATTGCCCGTTCCCACGAGTACGGCCTCCGTCCGGCTGGCCTGCGCGGCCACCGCAAAGGCCGTGTTGTCCTCCGGCAGAGAGTCCCCCTGGTCCTCCCCCTCGAAACTCACCGCGCCAATCTCACTGCGAAGCGGCTCTCCCTGCCACGCAAAGGGCTCGTAGAAAAACAGCCTGGTCTCCCCTGCCTCCAGGGTCAGCTGTCTGACCTCCCGCAGCCTCTTTCCCTCATACAGACTGATCTCCAGGGACGCGTCCCCATCGCTGTAATTGGTGAGACTGGAGGCACAGGTTACCGTCCTCCCATCTCCGCCCGCAGAATCCCCTTCCACTGTCTCCCCGCCCACTCTGCTCCCGGCATTCTCCACAGGTTTTTCCTGTTCTGTATTTTCAGTACTTTCAACACTTTCAGCACTTTCAACACTTTCAAAATAAGACAGGAAATTGTTGGCCACATTGCTCACTTGCCCGCCCATAACCATCACCCGGGCATCAAAAAGAGCCGCGAAATTTCCGGCATCCTCCGCGCCCGTACCGTCGGTGAACACAATCACCTCCGCAGGCGCCTGCTCCTTCCCCTGGGCCGCGGCGCTGTCCACAGGCTGCGATGCCGTCCCCCGCAGTGCTTCCACCAGGCCCTCGGCTCCCCGCAGGTCTCCGGGGCCATCACAGCACTGGATCTGATCCAGCGCGGCATACAGACTTTGCCTGTCCTTTACGCCTGCTGCAAGCAGATTACTTCCCATGCAGTCGCTGGTGACAATGGAGAAAACGCCTCCGTCCAGAGATGCCACCAGCCCCTTGGCCTGTTCCACAGCCTCCTCTATACGCGTTCTGCCATTCCCCGTATCATGCTGCATACTTCCGCTGGTGTCCAGCACCAGTACCATATTCCCCCTGCCGTTTCCCTGCCGGAGTATATAGGGGGACATCAGCGCCAGCACCAGCAGCAGAACCATCAGAATCTGAAGGTACATCAGGATATTGTGGATAAATTTCTCCAGAAAGGTCTTGGACTGCTGATTTCTGAAAAGCTGATCCCACAACAAAATGGAGGATACACGTTGGTCCTTCCCCCTGGGTTTTAGAAAATACAAAATGATAATCACAGGCACAGCCAGCAGCATCGCCAGCGGCCACAAATTTTCAAATATCATAAATCACCCTTAAATCCTGAAACACCAGCTGCGTGATGTCTCTCCCTGTATCACAGAGCACATAAGCGCCTCTGCCCCCGCTGCATCCCTTTTTCATGCGCTCCATCAGACGCTTCAATTCTCTCTCATAATGTTCCACGGTTCTTGCGTCCATTGTCAGGCGCAGCCTGGTCTGGTTCTCCGCGTCAATCAGGTTCAACGCGCCCTCCAACGTGATGTGAAGCTCCTCCGCGGCCATGGTGTGCAGCACCACCGGTCGCTGTCTGCAATAGCGGAGGTACTTAAGGAGCTTCTCATAGTCCTGCGCTTTCTCATCCAACATACCCGGATGTAAAAAATCGCTGATAAGCACCGTCACTCCCGGTCCGTGGAACTGCATTTTCCTGGCCGCCGCCAGCATGTCCACCTCGCCTGAGAAAGTGCGCGTCTCCAGCCAGCGCAGCACTTTGGAAAAACCTCTCTTTCCTCCGCTTACCGCAAGCGCTTTTCCCATATCCTTCATATCGCAGAGCAAAAGCCGGTCCATATTGCAGAGCGCCAGATAGGATGTAACCGCCGCCAGATCCCGGGCCAGCTCCGCCTTATTGGGGGTTCCGTAGTCCATGGAGGCGCTGGTGTCGATCAGGACGGAAACCACGGCCTCCTTCTCCTCCATATATTCCCGGATGTAGAGCTTATCCAGTCTTGCGTACACATTCCAGTCCATACGGCGCAGATCGTCCCCCGGCATATACTCCCGGAAATCCGAAAATTCCGCCGAGAGCCCCTTCTTCACAGACTTCCGGTTCCCTGACACATTCATGCCGCTTTTATTTGACATCTGCAAACGCAGCCGGGACAGCGCGTCATATAATTTCCTGTCAAACATAGATCCTCTTTTCCTTTGCTTCTATGATCTGTCGGATCACGGCATCCTCCGGAACACCCTCCGCCAGGGCGTCAAAATTCAGAAGTATCCTGTGTCGCAGTACCGGGTAAGCCACACTCTGCACATCCTCAAAGGAAACATTCATCCGGCGCTCCACAAAGGCGCGGGCCCTGGAAGCGCGGACCAGCGCCTGCGCCGCCCTGGGGCTTGCGCCCTCCCGGATATAGGGGTGGGGTTCATGGGTGGCCATGACCAGCTCCAGGATATAGTTCATAACAGCCTCCGCTATGGGAATGGAGGATATGAGTTCTCTCGCCTTAAGAAGTTCCCCGCCGTCCATTATACTTTGAATCGAAGGGGCCTGCTGCCCTTCCGTCAGTTCCACAATGCCCCGCAGTTCCTCCCTGCCGGGAAACCGCACCAATACTTTGAACATAAACCGGTCCAGCTGGGCCTCCGGCAGCGGATAGGTTCCCTCCTGTTCTATGGGATTCTGCGTTGCCAGAACCAGAAAGGGTTCCTCCAGGGTATGGCTCTCATTGCCCACTGTCACCGTGTGTTCCTGCATGGCCTCCAACAGGGCTGACTGCGTTTTGGGCGTGGCGCGGTTAATCTCGTCCGCCAGCACCAGATTGGCAAAAACCGGTCCTCTCTCAAAGCGAAAGCTGCTCCCTGCCGCTTCCTTCACCATAATATTTGTCCCCGTCACATCGCTGGGCATCAGATCCGGCGTAAACTGAATGCGCTTGAAAGACAGCTGAAACACCTGCCCGACAGTGCGCACCAGCATGGTCTTGCCCAGTCCCGGCATTCCCTCCAGAAGGACATTGCCTCCGGAGAGCATGGCCAGCATCACCTGACGGATCATCTCCCGCTGGCCGATAATACCCTTGCCGATCTCCTGTTCACATGCCGCGATCTTCTGTTGATATAATTCTATCTCTGACATCTTGCTTCTCCTTATTAAGAGTTCCGCGTTCCCCTGCCAGCGCCTCTCTGGCGGAGAAACTTCTGTCCTCTACACGGCCAGCAGTTTCTCCGGGCACTGGCAGGGAAAACGCTGATTAAGAGTTCCGCGTTCCCCCTGATCCTCTTATTTGCTCAGATTCTCGAAGTAGTCCCGGATGAAGGACTCCATACCGCTGGGATATCTGCCCATGGAGATCCCTTCATAGGCTCTGTCGGTATACTGGCTGATAACGGAATTGTAGTCTACATGGTCGCCCTCCCAGGCCAGACCGTTCTGCTGCCGGAAATAGTCGGAATTCTGATCTCCGTTTTTTTGCCCGGTGAGAGACGCGTCATCCGCGATCTCATTGGGAATGCTTACGTAGTCACGAGTGGCGCTGCTGCTGCCTGTTCCCCGTCCGCTGCCGCCCCCATTGCCCTGACCATCGCCCTCTCCTGAACCGTTACCACTGCCATTGCCACCTTCCCCGGAACCCGCTCCCTGATTGCCCGGGCCGCTTCCGTCGGTTCCGTTGCCGCCACCATTTCTACCGGTTCCACTGCCGCCGTCATTCCCATTCCCACTGCTTCCATTGCCGCCGTCATTCCCACCGGTTCCGCTGCCGCCGTCATTCTCCTTAACGCCGGTTCCATTGCCCGCAATGCCGCCATTCTCCCCGCTGTCGCCGGTCTGTCCGGGCGACAGACGCGCGCCGCTTAAGCCGGCCTGGGATAAATCGTTGCCGTTCTGTCCTGCCGCCCGCGCCAGAGCCTGAGCGGAGGCTATTCCCGCCGCCCCGGGATTTTCCATCTGGCTGGCAAGCTGTGCCAGACTCTGCTCTGCCTGCTGATATTTATAGTCCAGCCTTTCCCTGGCAAGCCCCAGGCTTTCCCAGGTGTCCGCCTGCGCCAGTTCCTCCCGGGAGCGCTGCATGGCTTCCAGCAGTTCCTGCATCCGCATTCTCTGCTCCTCCGTCATGCTCTCCATATCCACTCCCTCCAGGGCATCCGTCAACTGCTCCAGCTGCTTTTGTTCCTCCTCCGCCTCCTTTTGCACCTGATGGCGCAGCCGTGCCTGTTCCCTGACCGGAGAGGGCACAAAGCCAAGCCCCGCCACAATCACTGCCGACAGAACCAGCGCCAGCACATGCCTTTTGTCCGGCCACAGAGGAATCTTTATACCGGCCCGCGCCCGATTGTAGTGCTCAAAGGCATCCTGCCTCTGCATCTGTACCCATACATTCCCTGTTTCCGTCCCTCTGTCCATCAGCTCATAGGCTGTAACCATGCGCTCCTTCAGACCGAAAGAGTCCAGCCGTCTGGCGGCCGCCTCCAGATCTGACCGTCGGCACAGCGCATAGCCTGCCCCGGCTGAAAGTCCCAGCCCAAAGCACAGCGCCGCCGCCAGATGCGCGTAGTAAAAGGGCCGGACCAGAGAAACCAGTTCGCAGATCATCCCCGGCACGCCTCCCACCGCCGCGAACACTATGCAGCAGTCGATAAGCCTGGCCAGATTCATCCTGTTTCTGCATTTTCTGATCTGCGTCATGAGATATTTTCCGATGTCCATGACTTATCTCCCTTTTCGGCCCTGTCTCCCGGCGGACCTGCCGTGCCCCCTAATGGGGTCAATGCGTCTGGACGCAAGCCAGAGAAACAGGAAAGATACCCCCACAAAAAGAATGGTGGAGCAGATCAGCCACCAATATCCCGTGGTCAACAGCCTGACAGGGCCTCTGACCTGCACTCCCTGCGTCGAAATGAGACTCATATTGTTCACCAGCGATTCCCCCGCCATGACCCAGGCAAAGAATTCTGTCAGATATACAGCCGGGTTCAGCGTCAGGAACAGGAGAATATTGTCTCCATACATTTCAAGGACCTGGGGGGTGCTGCCCAGCGTATAAGACATATTCGCCGCCACCACCCCCATCACCACGGGAGGGATTGCTGTCCCCAGAAAAAAGGCCAGATAGAACACATAGGACATAATCACCGCGCTGATGCTCCTTTTGCACAGGGAGGAACACAGGATTCCGATACTGGCCGAGAAAAGCGACACCAGCAGCGCGATCCCCAAAAACCAGAACAGATATGCCCAGGACATACCGCCTATGATGAAGGACAGCGCCATAACCGGCATACTGGCCACCACGAAGAACATCCCCTGCACAATTGCCGTCATGACCTTTCCCATAATCACCGAAAAAGCCGACATGCTGGTGGTCATCATAATGTCAAAGGTCTGACGTTCCTTTTCTCCCGATATGGACGAAGCCGTCTTGACCGGCACCACCAGGCCCAGAATGATCAGCTGCGTCACCCCCAGTACCGGGTAGAGCCACACCATGGCACTGTAGATATTTCCTGAGGAATACCGGCTGTTTCCCTGAATAATACTCATGGCCATGAAAAAAACCAGCGCCAGAATCAGTTCATAGGCAAATATCCCCCAGCAGATCCTCATGCTTCGAGACTGCACTTTTATATCCTTTTTTACGATCGGATTCAAATACATCTGTATTCCACCTCCCTAAGTCTACTGTCCGTTCCCGGTCACACGCATGAACAGCGTCTCCAGATCGCCCTCCTGCTTATGAAATCCGGTCACTACTACGCCTCCCCCGATCATTTCCCCCACCATCCGCGCGATCTGCGGCCTGGTCATATTGTGGGTCAGCCTGATCTCATGCTCCCCCGCAGAGTCCAGCTTGACCCCGGCGTATTCGCTGACAATGCGCAGTGCCGTCTCACGGCCTTCGTCCAGCGTAATGACCAGCTGGTTACTTCCGAACACGCCCTCCATCACATCCTCAATGCGGCCCGCCGCCACCAGGCTGCCGCGGTTCATGATCCCGATGCTGTTGCACATTTCGGACAGTTCGGAGAGGATGTGGGAGCTGATCACAATGGTCTTGCCCATGCTTCTCAGATTCTGCAAAAGCTCCTTCATCTCCACCCTGGCCCTGGGGTCCAGTCCGGAACTTGGCTCATCCAGGACCAGCAGCGCCGGATTGTGGATCAGGGCCCGGGCCACACAGAGCCGCTGTTTCATGCCCCGGGATAGTGTGTCCACAAATGTTTCCTTCTTGTCCGAGAGATTCACCAGATCCAGCAGATCATCGGAAATCCGGCAGATTTCCCTGGAATTCATGCGGTACATGGAACCGTAAAAATCCATATATTCCCGCACTTTCAGATTATCATACACGCCGAAAAAATCCGGCACATAGCCGATCTGTCTTCTGATCTCCCTCTGCCGCGCCAGTGCGTCTATCCCATTGATGGCAATGTGCCCGCTGTTTGGCAGCATCAATCCGCATACCATGCGGATGGTGGTGGTTTTTCCCGCCCCGTTGGGACCCACGAACCCGAACAGATCTCCCTTGGGAATGTGCAGCGTCAAATTGTTTACCGCCTGGAATTTGCCATAGCTTTTATATAAGTTACTGATTTGCAGCATCTTTACACCCCCGTTTCCGCATATCCGTACAGGCACCCATAGGCTGTCTCCTGGCATCTGTCCGCCACGGCCTTCTCATAGTCCTTTATAATTCCTGCAATCACCGCATAATCCCCGCCCCTTGGCACAGCTTCCATGGCAACGCCCAGACTGATAATAAGCGCCCCCATATCGTCCTCCTGATAGTCTTGGTTCAGGGAACCCCGGTAGCCGTACACAGAGATCAGATCGCCGTACAGCAGATCCCGCACCTTCTCCACGGAATCGCTTTGGTATACGCATCTGCCGTCCGTCGCTGCCTGCTGCAGATCTATGCTCTCCCCTGCCTTCACATCGCGAAACACCATTATTTCCTGATCCAGCCACACTGCCATATAAGCCAGATCGCAGGCAGTTTTATTGGTGACCGTTCCGCTTATTCCGCCGGAAACGGAGTTTACCTCAATCCGCGTCCCGGAAAGTTCCCCCTCAGGCTCCGCGCTCCCTCCCGCATAGAAAAAGCCGCTGTCAAAATTCTCCTGGGGCTTGATGCCCACAACCAGCCTCTCTCCGGTATTGTCTACCCTGTAGAAATAATCGCTGACATCATAAAAGTATTTCCCATCATATCCGTTCCACCCCGGCCCGGCCACATCATAACTTTCCGCCAGCTGCATCTCCCAGGGCCTGACTCCCGAGTGGTAGGCCATGAGATAGGTCTCCTTCCGATTGCTGTCCGCCCGCTGAGCCGTGACGGAATACACCCTGGTTTCACTGACCCGCACTCCCTGTCCCAGCAAATATACCCCTGCGATAAACAGCAGCCCCAGGGCGGGCACTCCCACCCAATACCACTCACTTTTCCCGCACTTCCGCAGAACCAGATACAGAACCGGTCCCACCAGCACCACATAGATTCCGATGAGCCATTTGAGCATGGAAAAATCCACCGCCGTATTTCTGCTGTCGATAAATGCCAGCAGTCTCTGCCCTATGGATTCCATGACAGACTGTCTGTTGTTTGCCTTGAAGCTGCCCGCCTGGTCCATGAGTTCCTCATACAGGTACTGCACTGCGTACTTGTCCAGCTTCTGCAGCTCCTTATCTCCCAGCGAACAGTAGCAGACCCCCACCGCGCCGTCTCCGATGGATTTGTATACCACCGGATTTCCCGAACTCTCATATTCGTTTCCGGAAAAAGTGTACTGTAACTGCGCGATGGCCATCTTACTGAAATCAACCTCCGCGTCCGTATAATTATAGTAATAATCATACCTGCTTATATGATCTGAGATCAAATTCTCCTCCCCCGGCTCACTGCTGCCCTGATATTCCATCCCCAGAAAGTCCTCTTCAAAGCCTGAAAGGGTCTGTTCCCCATATGCGCCGGTTCCGATGAGCAGCCCGCCGCCATTCTCAACCCACTTCTGAATCGCCTGGATCTGTTCCTCTCTCAGCGATGAAACATTGAACTGATCAATAATCAGGAAGTAAAGCCCTTTCAGATACAGATCCAGATTGTCCCCATCCAGTCTGATGAGATTCAGCGGGTAATTGTCCCCGTTTATATAGAGCTCCGTCCCCCCTGCGTCCAAATAGGTAAGCCCTGCGTAATCGTCGGATAAAATTCCCACCGCTATCCCCGACACCAGATTGCCAAATACATTTTTCAGCGTGATCGACTGGAGCAGTCTGCCCTTCTCATCCAGAAAATTCAGTGCGCATATTCCCTCAATGGTATCCGCCGCGCGCTCCGCCACTTTGACCGTAAACTGTTTCTTTCCCTGGGCCGGAAGAGCGATCTCTGTGTCATACGCACAGTTGCCGTAACCGTATCCGGACATAAAAACCACCTGGACCGTGCCGTAGAAATCCTGTCCCCGGTTTTCCGCCGTCACCTGCATGACATAGCCATCCTCCTCCTGCTTAAGCATTTCCACATTCCCGGAAAACGAATTTGCCGCGGATTCCTCCCCGGCGCACACCACACATGCCCCCCGGCCTGTCAGCAGAAACAGTACGCACAGAACCGCTGCCGCCAAAATATGTCTTCGCATAATCTTCTCCCTCCCGATGCGTCACATAACACTTCTTTCTATCATAACATACTCCCCCTGCAAAATCCTTCTATTTTCCGAAAAAAATATGAAAGATTTTTAAAAGCTCCGAAACGAAAAAGCAAAGCCCCGACCCGACCTGTAAGATCCTGCCGTACTTTGCTTTTCAAATAACCACCCTTTTTGTTCTCCTGCGATTCCTGTATGTATACCCCGCTTCTCAAAGCTTGAATATGGATAATTCCTCCATCAGGTTCTCCGCCTCATGAGTCAGCGAAACCGTACTCTGATCCACGGAATGCATCAGGGTCGTGAGTTCTTCAATCGAAGCGTTCACCTCCTGGCTGGCCGCCGCGTTGCTCTCTGACACTTCACCCAGTACCGTCACTTCCTCCGATATGCTGTTCATCTGCTCCTGTGTCTCAGATACAGCCCTGCTAATGGTCTCTACCTGTCTGGAAGTATTTCTGATGGCTTCATCAACCTGCTTGAAGGAGGTGATGACCTCCGTAATCCCCTTCATGCTCTCGGAATTGTTCTGCACCACCACATCAATACTGTCCGCGCACTCCTTGAAATCCTCCGTGATATTGGAGATGATCTCCTTGATGCCCACCAGCTCCTTGGCTGTATTCTCCGACAGGGTACGGATGCTGTCCGCCACAACGGAGAAGCCTCTTCCCATCTCGCCGGCCCGGGCCGCTTCTATGGAAGCGTTCAGGGAGAGCAGATTCGTCTGGGAGGCAATGTCTTCTATGCTGGAGAGAATCTCGGACATCTTGGTGATAACCCTGTTGGTGGCATCAATTTTTTCCTTGATGCCCACCACGCTCTCCGACATCATCTCACTGGTCTTCTGTGTGGCCTCGATCTTTACTCTCATGTCATTGCAGTTGCTTGTAAGGCTGGCGGAGCTGCTCTCGATATCCTCCACGCAGGCAACTATATCGGAGGTCTGCCCCTGCATGGCCCCGATCCCGTTGGTGATGCTCACCACGATTCCGGCCTGGTTGGTATTGTTCCTGGCCACATCCTCAATCGCTCTGGCAATCTCCTCGCTGGCACTGAGCGTGGAGGATGCCGTGCCCCGCAGAGAATCCGCGGAACTCCGGGCTTCCTGACTCACCTTTGATATATCCGCCACCATCCCTTTCAGCTTGCGCGCCATGGCACTCACGGAATTGTTCATCGCCGCGATCTCGTCCCGCCCCGACATGTCACGCACCTCCAGCCTTAAATCGCCGTCGGCAACATGGCTGATGGTGTCGCTCACATTGATGATGAGCTTCGCCATCCTGGCCACTATGACATAGGCCACTATGGTAACCAATACAATGATAGCCATGGAGATGGCCAGTATGGCCACCAGCAGCCGGGTGAGCATCTCCCGCACCTCCACCTGCGGCTTGCCCGCGAACAGCATCCCTGTTTGGGTGGGAACATAATATCCATAATATGGCTTGCCGTCCACCGATACATTTGAGCTGAAAAATGGCTTCCCGCCGTTGAGAGTCGTGTCAATAACCTCCTGGGACGCTTTGGTTCCCACCACACCCTCTATGGAACTGGACACCCTGGTATCCCCTTCAAACACCGTGATATCAATATCCATCTCCTTGAACGCATGGAGATTGTCACTGTATCCCTCACAGGCAACCCGCAGCTGCCCCTCAATCGCGTCCACCAGCGCGCCTTTGGCCAGCATAAAGGCAAAAATCCCCACGCCAAATCCCAGAATCACCACAGGAATTAAAACCAACATAATCAGCTTCTGTTTTAGTCTCATTCGTGTACCCTCCGCAAAATCCGCAGGTCCCGCCGGACGAAGAACCGGATTCCATGCTCCCCCTGCCTTATGCCTTCATGCCAATCACTGTTTTCTAAAGATTGATACAATATTAACACATAACTTTTTACGTTTCAAGTAGAAACTGTACAAAAACAATAGATATGTGCCTATTTTCCCATCATTAATCACAAAAGCAGACGAGTTTATAAACATTTTTTGTGACTTTTGTCGCATATTGAATCAGGATAAAACAGGCGCTCCTTCTGTACATTCGTTCCGGATTCTGTTATATTATAGGGGGGCGGTCAGGACATTCAGCTGCGCTCCGGTCCCCGGACGCGCGGCGTACATGATCCCCTGCCGGAAAAATCCCCTTTTATATACGGAGGCAGATCATGCAGATTTACGATTTTACAAAGAAAGAATACAGACTTTATAATCAGGCGGAGAACTGCGGTTTTCTGGCGGAGACATCCTCCATGCCGCCCAGAAAGCTCTGCCCCGAAAAACTGCGGTTCACGAAGCAGGGCGTACTGATGCCGCCCTGTCCGGAACTGGCATATGAGAGAAACGCCAACGATTTTGATTTCGGCGGTCTGGCTTTCCGTGTGGATGTGCCAGGTCCCGGTGCCTACCGCCTGGAGGTGGAGCTGTCCCCCCTCTCGGACACGGCCCGCATCGCCGTGAACGGCACACACCCGGAGCAGCTCACGCAGAAGGGCTGGTGGGATGCCGCCCGGCAGATTCCCCGTGTGCACACGGCTTCCCAGTACGGCCGGGTCTGGTCCTTCGACTATGTGTGCGGCGAATGCTTTCTGGAGATCGAGATAGAGCCCACGGCGCCGGACCTCACCGTGGCTGCGCGCAGGATCAGCGTCTCGCCGCTGCCCCAGGCAGTCCCCGGCCCGCTTCCCACATTGTATACTCTGGGAGATTCCACCGTGAAGTCCTATGTCTATGAGGAGAATATCATGTCCGCCTGGGGGCAGATTTTTGACGATTTTTTTGATCCAGCCCAGACGACAGTGGTAAATTATGCCATGGGCGGACGTTCCCTGGCCACTCTGTACCGGGAGGGACGCGCCAACGATCTTTTCCTGAATGCCCGCCCCGGGGATTATCTGCTTCTGCAGTCGGGACACAACGACGAGGCCCGGGGCCCTCTGGACGGCCCTGACGCCCGGTATGGAAGAGGCAACACGGAGGAAACCTTCGCGGCAAGGCTGGAGAACTATTTTATCCCCGCGGCCAGAGCCATGGGCCTGCACCTGATTCTGATTACCCCCATGACCCGGATCAGCGGCGATATGACCTGCGACGAGAACGGCGTAGTGTTCTGCGGCTTCACGAAATCCGGCAGCATTGACTGTCCCGGTCTGCTCGGACAGGCCGCTGTCCGGCACGGACTGCCGCTGGTGGACCTGTATGCGGACAGCTGTGAATATCTGCATTCCATCGGGGGAGATGCCGCCAAAGCCCTCTTTTTGTCCGTGGAAGCCGGCGAAACGGCCGGAAAGACCAATTCCGGCAGCTACGCCAACGGCCATCCCGACAACAAATGTGACGGAACCCACTACAAGGAGGCCCTCTCCAAGCAGTTCGCGCGTCTGGTGGCATGCTCCCTGCTCCGGCAGAAAGCGATCCCGGAACGCTTTCTGCTGCCCTCCGTCAGAAGGGCCCTCCTCACCGGAGACGATTATCTGCTGTTCCCCGAGATGTGTCCGGATGTACAGACGGGCAGAAATGCCTATTACCGCAACCAGATCGAGTTCCTGGTAAAGCATCACATCATGGAGAAACGGGAGGACGGCGGCTTCCACCCCCTGGAGCCTGTCAGCGCGGCGGAGTTTGCCGCCTCTCTCCAACGGGCCATGAAGCTTGCCGCGTTCCCCATGGAAAGCAGCCTCACACAGGCGGGCAGGGCCCTCTCGCCGGACGCCGCATTCGCGGCGGCAGGCACAGGGCCAGACAGTGCCGCCCCTCTGACCAGGGAGATGATGGCGCTGTTTGTATACCGTGTCTACCTGTTCTGTTTCCCGGTGACGGATTTCCTCCCGGGGACAGATCGCCCGGTCTACCCAAAACCGCCCTATATGACGGACTACAACGGAAGCGGTACCGCCTTCGATGATCCGGACTATGATCCCAATCTCACCGGTCAGAGCGCCATGTATTATCCTCTGGTTCCCTGGGAACGGCTTACCGACAGAGACCGGATTGCCGCCCCCTGCCAGCTGGCCGCCAGAGAATGTTACCGGCTGGGGCTTATGCGCTCCGAGACCGGCATCGCCCGGGGCCGCATGGTCTGTGGAACCGCCTTTGACCCCAAGGTCGTGGTGACAAGGGAGAAGGCGGCGAAGCAGCTGTACTTCCTTCAGACCCTGATCCACGGGATCTTTGAGGAGACGGACCGGTTCTGATACTTCGCGGAAAATCCTCCTATCCCAGCATCCCCTCAAACACTTCCTCCGGTACCGGCTTGCAATAGCGGTACCCCTGGGCCACATAGGCCCCGATCTCCATCATAAGCTCCGTATCGTCCTTTGTCTCCACCCCCTCGCAGACCACCTGGGCATTCAGATCTCTTGCCAGATTTACAATATTTTTCATGATCTGCACCTGTCTGACACGATTCTCGTTGTTGAGGAGGAACGAGCGGTCCAGCTTGATCACGGAGGCCGGAATCTGCTCAAACACCCCCAGAGAAGAATAGCCGGACCCGAAGTCATCTATGGACAGACGCACTCCCTTTTTCCGCAGAATGTCCACAATCTCCCGGACCTTCTGCTGCTGCACTTCCTCCACCACCAGCGTCTCCGTGATCTCCACCTCGATAAGTTCCTTGGGAATCCGGTACTGATTTATCATATCTTCAAATCTGTCCGGAAAATCATCGGTGGTAAAATGAATCCGGGAAAAGTTGCAGGACACCGGCACCACATTCCGCCCCGCATCGATTCGTCTGCGCAGCATCCGGCACACACATTCCATCACAAAAAAATCAATCTCCCGGATTCTGCCGGTGCGTTCATAATAAGGCACAAAAAATCCCGGCGACCGGATGGCGCCCCCCGCTGTGGGATCTTTGAATCTCACCAGCGCCTCCGCCCCCACGATCCGCTCGTTGCGGATATCCACCTTGGCCTGGTAATAGGCCACAAAGTCTTTGTCTATATCCGCCGACTCCAGAAGTTTTTCCCGCTCATGGTTCTCCCGCAGCTGGGACCGCAGCCTGTCATCATAGATCTGCACCTCGTTGCCATAATTGTTTTTCAGGGAATCCACCAGCTGGATGCTCTCGGACAGCGCTCTTCGCAGATCGTTGTCCCCGTTCTCCAGACATCCCACACCCATGGTCAGGGACATATGGCTCTCCGCTTTCTCATAGATCCTCGCGGAAATCCGGTCCGCTATATCCAGAAGCCGCTTTTTCAGATTATTCAGATCCTCATATTTCACAAAGAGAACGAAATGGCTGCCATAGCTCCTGGCATACAGTTCCTTCTGTCCGTCCACTTCCTTCGATAACGCCTCCACCACAAGCTCCAGCACTTTCTGCCCTGCGCTCCACCCGTACAGCGCGTTATAGCTCTTAAACTGACCGATGTCCGTGTACGCCACGGCGTAATTGCCCCCCCTGTCCGCCGCCAGCCTGCGCGTCGCCCGATACCGCAGATAATTGAGATTCCAGACATTGAGCTCCGTATCCTTGTACATCAGCTTCTGCACCCGCATGCTGTTGCGCAGAAGGAAAAACAGCACCAGAATCACAGCCGCCGCGCAGACCGAGAGAATCAGAAGGATGGAAATGCTGTTGTCACTGATAAAGCTCTCTATGCTCATCTTGGAGTAAAAATTATCCTGGAGCATATAGTCATTGACCATCTTGTCGCTGACCGCAATCAGTTCCTTGTTCAGAATGCCCAGAAGAGGGGAATCATCCGCCGCCACAGCCATATAGATACTGTGGACATCGCTGAGCACGCTGCGGATCTCCATCTTGTTGAAATAGAGCTGTGAGCCCAGCAGATATTCCGCCAGATATCCGTCACATATGGACGCATCCGCCTGCCCCTCATTCACTGCATGGAGACTCTCCAGCTGCGTGGGGAAAGTCAGAAGCCTGGTGCTCTCGCCGGTAAAATTCAGAACCGCCTCCCCCGCCGCGTTGCTCTCCTCCACCGCCAATATGCCAATGGTGTCAGACTTGTCATTTCTGCGCATAATGATCACCTGAGGCACCTGAGCGTACACCTTCGTCACCGCCAGCCCCTCGGCCTTCATGTTTCTGGATGTTTCTCCGCAGTAGCTCAGAATGTCGATGCTGCCATCCTTCAGCGCCGTCCTCGCCTTCTCCATGTCCTCCAGCCTGACATAATCGAAGAGAATGCCCGTGCTCACAGACACCTCCTCCAGCACCTGCCTGGTAAGTCCCAGATACGCGCCCTCACTCTCATAGGAAAAAGGATAGTACTCGTCCAGATAGCCCACCGTAAGCCTTCCTTTTGCCGCGATATACTGCTTTTCTTCATTGGTAAGCAGTATCGTCTGATCCAACCGGCTGTCATAGTACTTTACCATAAGCTCATTTTCCAGTTCCGGCCGGTGCATCTTTATGTCCGCGATTCCCTGGTTGAGTTCCCTCATCAGATCATCGTTCCCTATATAGGAAATATAATAAAAGGGCATGGGGGCAAACCGGCCCACCACCCGCTGCCCCTCCCGGATCTCTGTAAGAGAATGGACAAGGGCGTCAATCTCTCCCGCGCTCAGGGCCGCCTGCAAATCCGCCGTGTTCTCATACTCCCGCACTCTGATCCCACGGATACCGTGGTCCGTCATATATTCATAAAACTCGTCTTTTCGTATGTATGTGCCCACAATGCCAAAAGTCGCGTCGCTCATGGCATTGAAGTCTTCGTAGGCCAGCGTGCTGTCGCTGTTGACGGCGATGGCCCCGAAGGTATAACCGCTGGCCAGGCTGGCATATTGATATGTCTCCGCCCGCTCCCGGGAGTACTGCGCGGAACCCACCAGGTCAATTTCCTCCTGGCGCAGCATGTCCAGCGCGCAGTCCCAGCTCTCGCATTCCACATATTCCACATCCCAGCTCACATAGTCGCACAGAGCTTCCAGGTACTCCACATCCATGCCCGCGAGACTGCCGTCGCCCCTGATCTCATGATAGCCGTCCATGGGGAAAAAGCCCACCCGCACCACGCGTTTCTCCGCGCCGCGCACCGTCCCGGGACTCCCCCCGGACACTGCCGCGAAAAGCGTAAGCGCAAGTAAAAAAGCCAGTAAACGTCTGATCCTGTTCCTTCTCCGTACATTTCCCATAATATTTACCTTTTCCGTTCCCGCCAGATCCCGTGAGATATACCTGCGGACGGTTGGATTTTCCTCCTGCCCCGGGTATGTTGCCCGATTGCGCAGGTCTGACCGGCAAAAACCGGAAAATCCTGGCGCTCTTCCGTACCGTACAGCGCGTCCGCCTTTGAATGACATGGCAATAGAAACCGTAATGAGATATTTAAAGATCACTGTTTTTATTATAAGGCAGATCTTTGCGCTTGCGCAAGCTCTTTTTGTCTTTCAACATATAAACAGGACGGATTTGCACAACGGCTGCAGCTGATCTGAACCATGTCCATATTCTGTTGACCGCCATAAAACGTCAGGGCCAGACCTGTGCCTGCCAACAACAGAATCATCACCCGCAATGCCGGAACATATAGCTCCCCCTGCGGATTTCCATAAAATACCAGTGTACAAACATGTGTTCTGCATGGTATGATCATTCTGCCGGAAGATTTCTGATCCAACAGGCGATTCCCTGCGTGTTGCCCAGCCTCTGTTTCCAGAAAGCGAGTTTTGCAATCACCTATGATCTTTTAAAAGAAAGGGGGATTTACATGGAAAGTATACTATGCGTTGACATTCCGGTACAAATGATCTCCTGCACGGACACAGACGGAAAGATCACACCCATGAGATTCCGCTTCCGCGATAAAAATGGGGAAATCGTTACAATAACCATAGACCGCATCCTGTCGGAGGATCAGGACCGGAATCGGGTGGGCGCTCATTTTTCCTGCTCCGCGCAGATTTACGGTTCCCGGAAAACCCTCCAGCTCCGCTATAATTACTTTGCCCATGAATGGAGGCTGTCCCGCCTGGAGATTTAGCCGTCCGTATCCTTAAACAGCTCCCCCTCTATGGATACGATATTTTCCATAGAGAGGGTGGTTCCGTCCGCAAACAGAATCTGCCGCCGATACCCGTCCACCTTTCTGACAACCCCTGTCACCGACACATAAGCCCCTCCGTCTTTCATGGCATCCGGACGAAAATAAGTGACCTTGATCTCCGTTTCCCGCGGAGGATTCTCCTCCAGCCCCGCCAAAAGCATCCGCAGCCTCCGGTCCAGCTTCTCCCGCTGCCCTTCGTCCAGTTCCACGAAAGACTCGGTCCGCCTGGCCGTCTCCCTGATCGCCTCGTCATGTCCGGACAGGGCGGCAAAGGGGGCAAACTGCGCCGCCCTGTCCCAGAGCGGCATCCGGGGATGTTTTGAGGATACCGGACGGGGCAGGTGGATGATATCGTCGTAGCAGCTCCGTTCTTCCCTTCTCATGCCCTGTGTCCTCCGATCTGGCGGTTACGTTCCATCGTCATTGCCCCCTCCTGCAAATTCGTCCCCTTCAGGATGGCATTTTTGCCATATTTTTTCTTTACGGCGATCATAGCCTCCTGCAGCTTCCTCTCTCTGGCAAGTCGGGCGGCTTCCGCCTCCTTCTCCTTCTCCCGGGCCGCGTAATCCGTAAACAGATCCAGCTGTTCGAATGTCTGTGCTCCTTGAGCCTGGGCCTCGTCAACCAGACGGTTTGCCGCTATGGTCACCCTGCGCACGGACAGAGCCGGATCAACAATTCTGTCATAAAGCTCCATGACGGCATCCACAATCTTTTGAGTGGAGGAAGTCCTGATGCCCAAATTTGCCGTGCCGTGAGCGTGTTTGGGCACTTTCCTGCCATAGCGGTCAACGGTCACTTCCCCCTTGAATTTTCCTCTGGTCCCGGGGGCTTTGAGGTTCTCCACATCATAGCCTATGGTGAGCACCATCTGGTCTGTGACCAGCTTTTTTTCCACCAGATCCAGCACCAGCAGGTCTGTCATTTCCCGTACAATCAGTTTTCCTCCCTCGAAATCGTAAGGGCGCTGTAACACCTGGCCGGAGCTGATGCTGCTACTCTCCGGCCTGTAGGCTTTGACCATCTCCATGGTGACAGGCTCCCATCCCCACGCATGGTCTATCAGAAGTTCTGCGTTGACACCAAAAATATGATACAGAAGTTCCTCGTTGTGAAAGTCCGATTCCCCACCCAGGGAGCAGCGGGCAATGTCTCCCATGGTAAACAGACCCACCTCCTCCAGACGTCTTTGATAGCCCCAGCCCACCCGCCAGAAGTCCGTGAGAGGCCGATGATCCCATAGAAGCCGCCTGTAGCTCATCTCATCCAGTTCCCCGATCCTCACTCCGTTTTCGTCCGCCGCCGTGTGCTTTGCCACAATATCCATCGCCACCTTGCACAGGTACAGATTCGTACCGATCCCCGCGGTGGCCGTAATACCCGTGGAAGCCAGCACGTCCCGCACAATTTCCGATGCCAGCTCCCTCGCCGTCCTATGACCGGCATGCAGATACTGCGTCACATCCATAAATACTTCGTCAATGGAGTATACATGCATGTCCTCCGGTGCCACATACTTGAGATAAATGTTATAGATAATGGTGCTATACTCCATATAAAAGGCCATCCGGGGCGGCGCTATGATATAGGCGGCCTCCAGTTCCGGATGACTGTTCAGCTCCCCGGCATGGCAGGAGGAACCGCAAAACCGCCTGCCCGGCGCGTTTCCAAGCCTTTCCCGGTTCACCTCCCGCATTCTCTGCACCACCTCAAACAGCCTGGCTCTGCCGGGAATACCATAGGCTTTCAGAGATGGGGATACCGCCAGACAAATGGTCTTTTCCGTCCTCTCCGCATCCGCAACCACCAGATTGACGGAGAGGGGGTCCAGCTGCCGCTCCACGCATTCCACGGAGGCATAAAATGATTTCAAGTCGATTGCGATATAGGTTCTCTGCTTTTCATTCATGATAATGTCCTTATTCGAGTTCCGCATGCCCGCAACCCGCTCAGAACAGACTCATCTGCTCATAATCCTGTCTTCGCTCCAACATGGGGGAAGATTTATGCAGGAAACGGTTTATCCCGGAATCCTCCTCGATCCACGGGCGTATTTCTTCCTCCTCCAGAATCAGCGGCATGCGCCCATGTACCGGGCGCACCGATTCGTTTGCCGCTGTAGTCAATATGATAAAATGCGGACCATCCTCCTGTCCCCTGTAAAATCCCGCAAAGTACAGCACCTCCTCCCCTCTGCGGCAAAAGGTCACTTTCTGCTTATCTTCGTCCCACTCATAAAAATATCTGGCCGGAATGACGCAGCGCCGCTGCCTTACACTCCCGGCAAACATGGGCCGCACAAGCGCCGTCTCCGCCCTGGCGTTAATCAGCAATTTCCCGTCCTTTCCCGAAAGCCCCCATCTCATCGCCCCGCCGCAGAGCCTGCCCCCTCTGCCATAGAGCACAGGAGCTTCCCGGGAGGGGTATATGTCTCCGGTTCTCTCTTTTCTCATATTCTCATCGATCTCCTGCGCCAGGCGGAAAATTTCCTTTTCCACATCCCTGTCAACAGTGTATCTTCCGCACATCTGCCTCACTCCCATTCCGGATTCCGGTCCAATGATGATTTTCAGTTACTTCCAAAGATATTATACCAGAAAGTTTGTTCGATTATAACCCCCTTTTTGATTTTTACTTGCTTTTTATATCTGCTTAGGATATGCTAGAAACACAAGACAAACGATCGAGAACGAGGTATCCATAATGTCAGTGGCAAGTAAAACAAAAGCTGTTCTTAATATCGCGGAACGCAAACCTGCAGAATCGGCAGAATGTCTCGGAATACCAGTGCAGAGTGTGCGAAACAAGTAACTTTTCAACCTGATTTCAAAAAGGAGGCTGACATGCCATTGGCACAAGCCAAAATTTACACTGAGGAAGATTATTACAATCTGCCAGAGAATGTCCGGGCAGAGTTAATCGAGGGAAACCTGATTTATAACCAGGCCGCGCCGTCCAGAATCCACCAGACAATACTCGGTGAATTACACACGGTCATAAACAATTATATCAAGTCAAAAGGCGGTTCCTGCCGTGTCTATCCCACACCGTTCGCCGTCAGGCTGGGGGAGGACCGCAAAACCGTAGTAGAGCCGGACATAAGCGTTATCTGTGACAAAGACAAACTTACAGACCGTGGCTGTACCGGAGCCCCCGACTGGATTATCGAAATTGTCTCTCCCGGGAATTCCAGCCATGACTATATCCTGAAACTGAATCTGTACGCCAACGCAGGTGTCCGGGAATACTGGATTGTAGACCCTTACAAGAAACGCATCTTTGTTTACCGTTTGGAGCAAGAACATTTCGAAGTGGAAACATACACATTCCATGACCGCATTCCGGTAGGCATTTATGCAGATTTACAGATTGATTTCGCCAGTCTGGATTTCTAAAAACATGTTTCGTTTCTTTTTTCTGCGGGGCAGCAGTCGTAACTTAAACTTACTTATCCCGAAGGGGCGATTGCTGCCGCCCAGCAGACTCAAAGGCTGTGCCTTGCTGCCTTTTCCGGCTGTACAATCTGATCCCCCCTTGAATACACACCCTGTTTTGTCTCAATCATCCCCGATTCTTCATATCTTCCTCTATCCGGGCAAAGAAATAGCCCCGATTATCTCGTTTTCACAAGACAACCGGGGCTTTGATCTTTTCCGTAACCCTAGCTTATGCTGGCTGCAAATTCGCCAATTCTTCCACTACCTCCAGAGGCAATTCTGTATCCTCTGCAATCTCTGTTAATGTAAGTTTTCCTCTGGCTATCATCTTCTGTGCCATTTTTTTCCTATCTTCAAATACTTTTCCCATTGCCCAATCTTCTACATTCTTACTCATTATTTCTCTGCCTCCTTCCGTCTCCTTAAAGTGCTTCACCTGTTCCGCCAATAAGGGGTAAAACATATCTACTGAACTGACACACCGAAAATCGTGCATTAATCTCCCTATAGGGTCCTTATCATCCTTATAGCTGCCATTCACATACAAAATATGGGAACCATCCCCGAATACCGCTCCCGTCTCCCGAATCGTTCTTTCTATGTGATACAGAGGAAGCCCTGCGCCCATCACATCATTCTCCGAAATAAAAATCACATAGGAGTCTTTTATCTCCTTAAATTCCTGTCTTGCTTTCAACATCTTAGAATCAAGCATACTGCTGTGGAATCTGGCACGGTGTACATCCGCCCCCGCATCAGCCCTCTGTACTTCAATGTCGTATTCCCGGTTTTTTGCATCCACCGCATGAATATCCAGCGTAATACTCCTGCCCTTGGGAGCAGGGCTTTTATACTCCCTCTGGGCTGTAACTTCCAAAACCTGTAAATCTTCCCTTTCCAGCAATATGCGTAAAAGTAACTCTGTTGCCGGAATATTCCTGTCAAACACAAGTGTCATCAAACTATCATCAAACAGGCGCATCTCCGAAATCAATTTTAATACTTCCTGTTTCTGTCCTTGCTCTGCTTCTCCGATCACTTCATCACCTGCCTTTACATAAATATGTGTTTACGTACATTATAACCACTTTTTTGTATATGTGCAATATTCACCGACATAAAAAGCCACGGTGAGATTCGTGTCCAAAACTCCTTAAATGGCAAATTGCACTATCAACATTCCTCAAATAACCAGGAATCATTTCCCTCTGTAAACGCTTTCCCAAGTATGAATTCATGTGCATTTTGATCTATCGAAGTATATACCAATCACTTAACAGATGCCATAAAACAGCAGGAAAACAATATCATAAATGCAAAGACATTTTCAACCCAATTTTTCAATATTTAAATTCAAATAATAAAAAGAAAAGCCTCCCCAAGATTTCTCCTGGAGAGGCTTGAAACCATTGATATTACTGCATTTATCGCTTAGAACTTTCCTTCCTTGGCTGCTTCCTCAATGGAGACAGCCACCTTTTACAAAGGCTTTCTTCCATATTATACGATATGCGCCTCCTTTGTCCTTACTCAATCACATGACATATGACAAATACCGCAAGCGGTTCCAGAAGGTCATAGACAGATTAAAGCTAAAGCACCGCCCTCACGAAACCAGACACACTTTCATAACCAAGGCAAAGGCCTGTAACATGGACGAATATATCTTAAAGCTGATTGTCGGACATTCCATCGAGGATATCACAGAAAAGGTATATACTCATAGAACCATGAAGCAACTCCGAAATGAAATCAAAAAAATAAGAAAATAATCCTAGACATACAAAAAATGTCATGATATAGTACCTGTATGGGAAAGTCATAGAGCCAAAGGCGGCTTTACCCCTCCTGTTGTTTTGCGGAGGGTTCTAGTAGCCCTCCAGACGAAAGAAAGGAGGGCGATGCAATGGTTACATATCAGGATTTGTTTATATTCTGTACGTTCATTGTCACCCTTATCAGTCTGATTTATCAGATTTTTAAGGACAAAAAGAAATAGCCGCCACTACTCACAATAGTGACGGCTGCCCGGCTTCTGGCTGGGGAGTTTAAACTTTTTGGAGGGTAGAGCCGCTTCTATGGCTTTTCCCTATGTATATCATAGCACATCTGGTAGCAGTCTTCAAGAAAAAAATCATAAATCTTTAATGGGTTGGGATGCATAGAATTGTGCCGCCGCAGGAAGTTGCGATAGGCTTTTACACTTTCCAGAATGCCCTACAAGCCCCTGATTCTATTGTAACGGTACTTAATCAAACAATGCAATGCAAGCTCAATATGGGGCGAATACAACTTTTACAAGGTAATTCTTCTTTAATCGTACTGACACCCATTTGGAAACCAGTATTGTTGTTAGATTTTCTTCAGGACATATTTCCCATGTCCATCCGTCAAAATGAAATTTTCGATGTTAAATTCTTCGGCGCATTCGATTTCAAAGACATCTGACATCCTGATTTCAGAATTTTCACAGATATTCCATATAAAAGACAGCTTGACATCTTTCCCTTTCCGATTAATAACATCGCCAAGCGTATTGCGGTTTACTCCGCACAATTATCCATGATTTGTTTATTACTTGGCAAAATTTTAGGCTATCGCTGACAACCTACATCAGCGATAGCCCTTGATTTTACTGCATTTTTTAGAACTTCCCTTCCTTTGCCGCTTCCTCGATGGATACAGCCACAGCCACGGTAGCGCCCACCATGGGGTTGTTGCCCATGCCGATGAGGCCCATCATTTCCACATGCGCGGGAACGGATGAGGAACCTGCGAACTGCGCATCGGAATGCATGCGGCCCAGGGTATCGGTAAAGCCGTAGGAAGCAGGGCCTGCCGCCATATTGTCAGGATGCAGCGTACGACCTGTGCCGCCGCCGGAGGCAACGGAGAAGTACTTCTTGCCGGCCTCGGTTCTCTCCTTTTTGTAGGTGCCCGCCACGGGATGCTGGAATCTGGTGGGATTGGTGGAATTTCCGGTGATGGACACGTCCACATTCTCCTTCCACATGATGGCAACGCCCTCGGGAACACTGTTGGCGCCATAGCAGTTTACCTTGGCGCGCAGACCCTCGGAATAGGATTTGCGGAATACCTCCTCCACAGTATTGGTGTAGGGATCATATTTAGTCTCCACATATGTAAAGCCGTTGATACGGGAAATAATCTGTGCGGCATCCTTTCCAAGGCCGTTGAGAATGACACGCAGAGGTTTCTGACGCACCTTGTTGGCTTTCTCAGCGATCCCGATGGCACCCTCCGCGGCGGCAAAGGACTCATGGCCTGCCAGGAAGCAGAAGCAGTCTGTCTCCTCCTCCAGCAGCATCTTGCCCAGATTGCCGTGACCCAGACCCACCTTGCGGGTGTCGGCAACGGAACCGGGAATACAGAACGCCTGTAAGCCCTCTCCGATGGCAGCGGCAGCGTCCGCAGCCTTGCGACAGCCCTTCTTGATGGCGATGGCCGCGCCCACCGTGTAAGCCCAGCACGCGTTCTCAAAGCAGATCGGCTGGATCTTCTTTACCTGCTCGTACACGTCCAGACCTGCATCCTTGGTAATCTTCTCGGCTTCTTCGATAGAAGAGATCCCGTAACCATTCAGTACTTTATTGATCTGGTCAATACGTCTTTCATATGATTCAAATAAGGCCATTCCTTTTTACCTCCTCTTCTCTCTTATTTTACTTCTTTATCATTTCTGGGATCAATAATCTTCACGGCGTCTGCCACCCGTCCATACTGGCCCTTGGCCTTCTCATAGGCGGTGTTGGGATCGTCGCCCTTCTTGATAAAGTCGGTCATCTTGCCCAGGTTCACAAACTGATAGCCGATAATCTGGTCCTCGGCGTCCAGAGCGATACCCGTCACATAGCCCTCGGCCATCTCCAGATAACGGGGACCCTTGGCCAGAGTGCCATACATGGTGCCCACCTGGCTCCGCAGGCCCTTGCCCAGATCCTCCAGGCCCGCGCCCACAGGCAGACCTTCCTCGGAGAATGCGCTCTGGGAACGCCCATATACGATCTGCAGGAACAGTTCTCTCATAGCCGTATTGATAGCATCGCATACCAGGTCGGTATTGAGCGCCTCCATAACGGTCAGGCCGGGCAGAATCTCCGCCGCCATGGCTGCGGAATGGGTCATGCCGGAGCAACCGATGGTCTCCACCAAAGCCTCCTGAATAATACCTTCCTTTACGTTCAGAGACAGCTTACAGGCACCCTGCTGGGGAGCACACCAGCCCACGCCATGGGTAAAGCCCGAGATGTCTTCCACCTTCCTGGCCTGAACCCAGTTTGCTTCTTCCGGGATGGGAGCACAGCCATGGTGAACGCCCTGCGCTACCGGACACATTTCTTCAACTTCTTTTGAGTAAATCATGTGAAATCTCCTTTCGTCTGTTACTTAAAACACTATTTTCCAAGTCTGGAAAATGTATTCATCATTCATCCCATCTATTCTCTCATATTTCAGGAGAAAAATCCAGAGAAAAATCTATAAATTCCCCTTAAATTCCCGCGCCGTCTCCACAATCCAGTCATGAAGTCCCCCGCGCTCTTCCTTACTGACTCCCTTGATCCATTCGTCATATGCCAGCTGCGTCCTCCAATCCACAGCCACATCCAGGGCTTTGCCCTTCTGATCCAGAACAGCTTCGTTCATGGGAGCCAGAGACCACTCCGCAGCCAGAGCGTTGTAGCGCTTGATCCGCTCCTTCATGCAGCTCTGAATCGTCTCCACAGCGCCGCTTAACACAAGGGACAATTCCGAGTCCCCCGCCGCCTCGCTTCTCTGCAGCCGGACCTGAAGATACCATTCCTTCAGGGCATATAACTGCGCCAGAAACTCCGCGTTCTTTTCATGAATCCGGCGAATGCGTTTTTCCGAAAATGAGACGCCGCAGAAAGAGCAGCTCCTGTCTATATTGCTGCCGGTTTCCGCATGCATGGTGGAATCCGCTACCGGATGGCGGATTACCTGTCCGGCGGCAGTCACTGCGCCGAAGCCCACAGACGCAGGTCCCACCATCCCCGAAAGTCCGCCCAGGAAAACCCGTTTCTGATCCAGGAACACACCGTCCGTAACATTCCCCACCATCGAAGGGGTGGCCTTATCCCCGTTTTTCCCCCAGGGAGTAAAATTAAAATGGATAAATCCGCTCCCTACTTCCGTGTGTTCCTTGCGGGAACTTCCTCCGGAGATGAGCACATCGCAAAAATTGATCAACGAACCCAGTGTGACGCTGTACATCAGAATAGACTGCTTAAGACCCACACAGTGAGCCGTAGTGGCGTACTCCTCCAGAAGGGTTCCGCCGCGGAAATGTACATTGGCCCCCGCTTTGGCCCTGGGCAGCAGCGTGGAATCTGACAGAAAACCGCTGCCAATCTCCGCTTCCGCCCCGACAACCGAGTTCTGGATCACGGCAGGGCCTTCCGTGCCGATCTGCGCGGAAGTACCCACAAGAGTGCGCTCTCCTGTCAGACGGCAGCCCGGAAACAGTACGCTCCCCGCATAGATTCTGTCCGGATTCACCTCAGGTGAAATATAGGTCTGTCTGGGGTCTACGACGATAACCCCTTTTTCTTCCAGTGTACGAATCCTTTGTTCCATATCCTCCCACATAATTCCCTCTTTCCCGCATACCTGCAATTGACAAGTCAACTGCGGCTCTGCCTGCGATACTGCGCCGGTCTCCTTCTGCCTCAGGCGCGCTTTCCGTCTTTTCCCTTGGCGTAAAAAGCCTCCGACGCCCGGAAACACTGCTGTAAGCTGCCCTGATTGTTCATCTGCTTCACCATGTTCGTGCGGCGCGTCACAAAATTGTCCAGCTTTCCCATATATTCATCGGCGGTAATGTCGCCGTCCGCCACCAGCGTCAGCCCTTTCTCCCAGCTGGCCGTGAGCGCCGGGTCCAGAAGAGGGCGTATGGAGAGATTCACCACATCGAAAATCATCTCCCCCATCAGAGTGGGCGTGATCACCTGGGTCTTTTTGTTCAGTGCCAGATACTCAATGCTTACCAGCTTTTTCAGAATCTCCGCCCGGGTGGCGCTGGTGCCGATGCCGCTGCCCTTGATCTGCGCCCGCAGTTCCTCATCCTCAATGAACTGCCCCGCATTCTCCATGGTCAGGATCATGCTGCCGGAATTATAGCGCTTGGGCGGTGACGTCTCCCCCTCCTTGATCTCATATCCCTTGACCGGAAGGCGGGAGCCCTTTTTCAGCCCTTTCAGCAGCGCCATAAACTGCTCGTCGCATTTCTGCTCCCCCTCCTCGCCGCCGTCCGCCTTTGCCCCTTTCGCGATTTCCGCAGGCCCGTTCTGCACTCCCTGCGGCGGCGCGCTATCCGTCTTTTTTCCGGAGAAGGAATACTGCATGACTTTTAAGTAGCCCTCCTGCGTCAGTACCTTGAAGTTGGCAAAGAAGCTCTCGTTCGACACTCTGGCTTGCAGGGACAGCTTTTGATAGACCGCCGCCGGATAGAAAATACTCAGGAAGCGGCGTGCGATCACTTCGTAGACTTTAGACGCCACGGGAGCCAGCCCCTGCAAATTGTTCAGGCCCTGGCCCGTGGGAATGATCGCATAGTGGTCGGTGATCTGTTTATCATTCACATAGCGGGTCCTGGCAATGTTTTTATAACTGCCCTGGCTCATGATCTCCCGGGCAAAACCGCCGCAAAGAGCATATCCCTGAAGTCCGCCGATATTTTTGTGAATCTCCTTGGCCACCGCCGTGGACAATACCCTCGCGTCGGTCCTGGGATAAGTCACCATCTTTTTCTCATACAATTCCTGCACGATCCGGAGCGTCTCATCCGGACTGATTTTAAACAGCCTGGAACAGTCATTCTGCAATTCCGCCAGATTGTATAAAAGAGGCGGATTCTTATTCTCGTTTTTCCGGTTGACGGACTCTATGACAGCGTCGCCGGACAGCTGCCCGATCAGCGCCTGGGCATCCTCCCTGGCCTTAAAACCGTTTTCCTTATAAAGTCTGGGAGACCCGTAATAGCGGCTGCCCTCCACAGCCCGCCACTCTCCCTCCAGGCTGTGGCCTTTTAAGTCAAAGCTGCCCACCACCCTGTAAAACGGTGTTTTGACAAACGCCCTGATCTCCCGTTCCCGCTTCACCACCATCCCCAGAACGCAGGTCATAACCCGCCCCACGGAAATCACCGCCCGGTCCCGTTTCAGATAATCCTGCACCGCCCTGCCGTATTTCAGCGTAAGCACCCGGGAGAAATTAATCCCCATCAGATAATCCTCCTTGGCCCGCAGATAAGCGGCGTCGCTCAGAGCGTCATACTCCGACAGATCTTTTGCCTCCTTGATGCCCCGCAGAATCTCCTCCTCGGTCTGGGAGTCAATCCATACCCGCTTTCTCTCCTTGCCCTTGACCCCCGCCATCTGCTCCACCAGTCGGTAAATGTATTCCCCCTCCCGCCCGGAGTCGGTACACACATAGATCGTGGACACATCCGGACGGTTCAAGAGGCCGCTGACGACGGTAAACTGCTTCCGCACACTGTCAATGACCTCATATTTAAACTCATCGGGAATAAAGGGAATGGTGTCATAGCGCCATTTCCTGTATTTCTCGTCGTATACTTCCGGGTAACTCATGGTCACCAGATGTCCCACGCACCAGGTGATGATACAGTTCTGGGACTCCAGAAAGCCGTCCCGGGAGCTTGTATTCAGTTTTAAAGCCTTCGCAAATTCTTTAGCCACACTGGGCTTTTCCGCAATAAAAAGATTTTTACCCAAACTACCCTCTGTCTGCATGACACGGACCATGCCCGTGCTGATGCGTCAATATGGTTCTGAAAATTTTACTTCCGGTCTTTCACAGTCCATCCGCCGCGGATCTCGTCACGCCATTTTTTCCAGCAACGCCTCCATCTCCTGTACGGGAAGCGGTCTGCCGAAATAATAGCCCTGTATGATATCACAGCCGATGGCATGGAGATATTTGTATTGCTGCTCCTGTTCCACGCCCTCCGCGATGGTCTCCAGCCCCAGGGTGCGCACCATGGAGATAATACTCTCGGTGATGACTCTGGTGGCCCCGTCGGAGAGCACGGTGTCTATAAAGGATTTGTCGATTTTCAACGTGTCTATGGGCAGCTTTTTCAGATAGGAGAGGGAAGAAAACCCTGTGCCGAAGTCATCCAGGGACACCCGTATCCCATATCCGCGCAGCGAACGCAGCTTGGCTGTCACCTTTTCAAAATCCTCGATGAGCACACTCTCCGTAATCTCAAGCTCCACCTCCTGGGGATGCACCTGATATGTACCAAGGACCTGCAATAATTCATCCACAAAACCGTCCCGCATATATTGTATAGCCGATACATTGATGGACAACACCATGGAATTTTCCTGACTGCGCCGCCATTTCGAGAACTGCCTGACCCCCTCTTCCATGACCCATCGACCGATGGGCACGATGGTGCCGTTCTGCTCCGCGATGGGGATAAACACGGCCGGGCTGACCATACGTCCGGAGCCGTCCCGCCAGCGGATCAACGCCTCCATCCCCCGCAGCCGCCGGTTGCCCGCGTAGTACTGCGGCTGATAGTACAGTTCAAAACTCTGGCTGTAAATGGCATCCTTCAGCTGGTTCTCGATCCGCACATTCTGTAGAAAAGCATTCAGGATGGGGGTGTCAAAATACTGGATGGTATTCTTGCCCATATCCTTGCTTTTGTACATGACAATCTCGGCGCAGCCGATCAGCTCCAATGCGGTGGAGGCCGACTCCGGATATTCGGCCACACCGATGCTGACCGTTGTATTGATCTCCTGCCCGCCGCTGAGATGGAAAGGTCTGCTCATGCGCTCCTGTATCCGCTCATGGATTTTTCCCACGGATTTCGGCCCGGTGGGGTCATACACCGCCATGCAGTAGATATCGCTGTTCAAATGGCAGACAATAATGTCCTCACTGGACATTTCTTTCAAAAAGCTCCCCACCTGTTGTACCAGTTCATCTCCCACAATAATTCCCAGCCCGTCATTGACTTTACGGAAATCGTCGATATCAATCAGCAGCACACTGACAATCTCCCGTTCTTCCTGCGCCCTTCGCACAAATTCCGACAGAAGCCGCACAAAATAATTCCGGTTATAAAGCCCTGTGAGAGAGTCATAGTAGGCCATGTAGGTCAGCTCTTCATTCTGCTGCTTGAACTTGGTAATGTCACTGATACAGATGATCTTGTCCTGGGGAAAGCCTTCCCTGTCATAAAAAACTCTGGCGCGAAATTCCAGCCAGGCCCTGCGCTCCCGCAGCATGCACTCCGTCACATCGTCCTGTTTATGCTTTTTTTCCAGGAAAATCACCTCTCGCAGAGAATCCACATAGGGTTCGTCCACCATCTCATACAGCCGCCCCAGGTCCTTCCAGTCCCTGATGCGGAAGTCAAAAAAGCTGTCCCACTTTCCCAGCAGAGTAATCTCGTTCTTTTCGAAAGAATAGTACAAAAAGGCATTGTAGGAGGTCTCACAGACCAAACGGTACATCTTCTCCTGTACACTGAGCTTCCGGTTCTTTGCCGTCAGTAAATCCACCTGATATCGTAGTTCGTTCATACTTTCCTCTCTCCGCATACCTGTAGTTGATGGCACGATCCCGTATTTTACAATGGGCTGGATGCCATCCTCCCTGAGCCGTGAGGCGCAGTCCCTGTATTTATCTGATCAGGCGCTTCGCGTCAGCCCGGCCGCGCTCCGTAAAGCCTCACTCTGCCCCGGAAGCAGCCCGGACATACCCCTGCATCGATTTCCATAAGACATTGTTTTCAGATACGGCTACTCTTCCGCCGTAAGCAGGGACATTGTCTACTTTCCGGTTATATAGCCCTGCGCTTTCAGCAGCTCGGCGCACAGAATCGCTCCGCCCGCCGCGCCCCTCACCGTATTGTGGGACAGGCCTACAAATTTGTAATCATATACCGTGTCTTCCCGCAGACGACCGACGCTGATGCCCATGCCGTTCTCATAGTCCACATCTAAAGATACCTGAGGCCTGTTATCCTCCTCCATATAGCGGATAAACTGTTTCGGCGCGCTGGGCAGTCCCAGCCGCTGGGGCTCGCCGCTGAAATTCACCAGCTTCTCAATCAACTGCTCTTTGGATGGCTTCTTCCGGAATTTTACAAACACAGCCGCCGTGTGGCCGTTCAGCACCGGCACCCGGATGCACTGGCAGGTGATCACAGGACTGGCGGCAGGCACAATCTGACCATCCACAATCTCTCCCCACAGGCGCAGCGGTTCCTTTTCACTCTTCTCCTCCTCGCCTCCGATATAGGGAATGATATTTCCTTCCATCTCAGGCCAGTCCTTAAAGGTCTTGCCCGCTCCGGAGATGGCCTGATATGTGGTAGCCACCACCTCGTAGGGTTCATACTCTTTCCAGGCCGTCAGCACCGGGGCATAACTCTGAATAGAGCAGTTGGGTTTTACCGCCACAAATCCTCTGGCAGTGCCCAGGCGCTTTCTCTGAGCCTCTATGACCCGCGCGTGCCCGGGATTGATCTCCGGCACCATCATAGGCACATCGGGGGTCCAGCGATGGGCGCTGTTGTTAGACACCACAGGCGTCTCCGTCCTGGCGTAATCCTCCTCAATCTTCCGGATCTCCTCCTTGGTCATATCCACGGCGCTGAACACAAAGTCCACGCCCGCCGCCACTTTCTCTACCTCGTTGACATTCATTACCACCAGATTTTTCACGGCCTCCGGCATGGGGGTGTCCATCTTCCATCTGTCTCCCACGGCCTCCGCGTAGGTTTTGCCTGCGGAACGGGGGCTTGCGGCTATAGCCGTCACCTCAAACCAGGGGTGGTGCTCCAGCAGCGCAATAAATCTCTGACCAACCATGCCGGTGCCCCCCAGGATACCTGCTTTCAACTTTTCACTCATCTCTTTGTCCTCCGCTTTTTGCTATTTTACATTTGACAGCTGCCAGTCCCTGGGCTGCCAGTCCTCCTCCAGATACTCTCTGCTGATCCGGATCACCTCCCGCATGGCTTCCCTGCCGGGAGCGCCCACGGTCAGACGCTTTTCCACACAACTCTTCAAGGATATGGCATCATAGAGATCCGGCCCGAACTTGTCGCTGATCTCCTGTAATTCCTCCAGGCTCAGATCGTCAATGGCGCAGCCCTTGTCAATACAGGACAGTACCAGTCTGCCAATAATGCCGTGGGCATCCCGGAAGGGTACGCCCTTGCCCACCAGATAATCCGCCGCGTCCGTGGCATTGGCAAAGCCCTTTGCGGCGCTGTCCGCCATCCGTTCCCGATGAAAGCCCATGGTGCGGAGCATGCCCGTGAACAGCGTCAGGCAGTTCTGCACGGTCTCCATGGCGTCAAAAGCCATCTCCTTGTCTTCCTGCATATCCTTGTTGTACGCAAGCGGCAGGCCCTTCATGGTTGTCAGCAGCGCCATCAGCGCCCCGTACACCCGTCCGGTCTTGCCCCTCACCAGCTCCGCGATGTCCGGATTCTTCTTCTGGGGCATGATGCTGCTGCCAGTGGAATAGGCATCATCAATCTCCACAAACCGGTACTCGTTGGAGTTCCAGAGAATGATCTCCTCGCAGAAACGGCTCAGATGCATCATAATCAGGGACAGCGCCGACAGAAACTCAACCAGATAATCCCTGTCGGATACGGAGTCCATACTGTTCAGGGTCGGCCCCTCAAATCCCAGCAGCGCCGCCGTATATCCCCGGTCCAGGGGATAAGTGGTGCCCGCCAGCGCCCCCGCCCCCAGAGGGCAGTAATTCATTCTGTCATGGATATCCTTCAGTCGCTGGCGGTCCCTTTTGAACATCTCAAAATAGGCGCCAAAGTGATGCGCCAGCGTGGTGGGCTGTGCCTTCTGCAAATGGGTAAAGCCCGGCATGAAGGTCTCCACATTGTCCTCCATAGTGTCCAGAATCACCGTCATCAGTTCTTTGAGCAGGCCGTCCGTATTCAGCACCTGGAGTCTGGTGTACAGACGCATATCCAGCGCCACCTGATCGTTGCGGCTGCGGCCGGTGTGCAGCTTCTTGCCCGGCTCCCCCACCCTTTCTATCAGATTTGCCTCCACAAAGCTGTGGATATCCTCATAGGTTCCGTCGATTTCCAGCCGTCCCGCCTCCACGTCCTCCCGGATACCGGTAAGCCCCTTGATCAGCGCGTCCCGCTCCTGGGATGTGAGTATCCCCTGCTTGGCCAGCATCACCACATGGGCGATGCTGCCCTCAATATCCTGCCTGTAAAGTTTTTTGTCAAAGCCTATGGACGCGTTGAACGCAAAAACCTGGCTGTCCGTGTCCTTGGTAAAGCGCCCTCCCCACAATGTAGCCATGTGTCTCCCTCCCGTTTCCGTCAAAGTAAAACTAATCTATATCATACCATGAATGGCACTTTATTGCAAGGAACGAATACTATAAAGTAAATTCTAATTTTGAGGTTACTTTTCACACTTTAGGCCCTAAATCCGTGAAAATAACTTTGAGAGAGGACGCACTTGGATGGATAAAAATATACTGGAGTTGAAAAACATCAGCTATTCCTACCACAGCCTCCACGGGGAAACCAGGGCTCTGGACCGAATCACCTTCGGTGTCCGGGAGGGGGAATTTGTGGCTGTGGTGGGCCCCAGCGGCTGCGGCAAATCCACGCTGCTGTCCATTATAGCCGGCCTGCTGCCCGCGGAGGAAGGCACAATTCTGGTCAACAATCCCGACGGTTCCCTGCGCTATCCCCGGGTAGGCTACATGTTACAGCGGGAGCATCTGTTTGAATGGCGCAGCATCTATAAGAATGTGATTCTGGGGCTGGAAATAAATCATATGCTGACTCCTGACAGGCTGGAATATGTAAACTCACTGCTGCGAGACTATGATCTGGAAAAATTCAAGGACAAACGCCCCAGTGAACTCTCCGGCGGCATGAAGCAGCGGGCCGCTCTGATCCGCACGCTGGCTCTGCAGCCCCAGCTGCTTTTGCTGGATGAGCCCTTCAGCGCTTTGGACTATCAGACCAGGCTTATGGTGTCCGCCGACATCTGCCACCTGATCCGAAGAACCGGCAAGACCGTTATACTGATCACTCATGATCTGTCCGAGGCGGTGAGCCTGGCAGACCGCATTATAGTGCTCTCCGGCAGGCCCGCCACCGTGAAAAAGGAGATCCCCATTCACTTGACGCTCCAGGACGATTCGCCTCTGGCCGCCCGGAACGCTCCGGAATTCAACGAATATTTCAATCAATTATGGGAGGAAATGAAGTCATGAGCAAGAACAAAAAGGAATTGACGAAGCAGGAGGCATTTGTCAGACAGCACCGTCGGCACCACCACCAGATTGCCTTTTACCGGCTCTTCTTCTTCCTGCTCTTTCTGGCCCTGTGGGAGATAAGCGCCAGACTTGGCTGGATAGACAGCTTCTTTTTCTCCAGCCCCAGTCTGGTGGGAAAATGTCTGTGGGGCATGATCCTGGACCGCTCCCTGTTTCTGCATGTGGGGATCACGCTGGCGGAGACTGTGGTCAGCTTCCTGTTGGTATTCCTGATCAGCCTGGTCGCCGCCACTCTGCTGTGGTATTCCCAAAAGCTGTCAGAAATCACCGAGCCCTATCTGGTGATCCTGAACAGCCTGCCCAAATCCGCCCTGGCTCCTCTTTTCATCGTATGGCTGGGCACCGGCAGCACCACCATCGTGGTGGCGGGAATTTCCGTGGCCCTGTTCGGCTCCATCATCAGCTTTTACACCGGTTTTCAGCAGGTGGACAGTGAAAAGATCACGCTGATCTACACCCTGGGGGGACACAAAAAGGACGCCTTCCGCAAGGTGATTCTGCCGGGCTCCATCCCCATTATGCTCAGTACCACAAAGGTCAATATCGGTCTGGCGCTGGTGGGAGTCATCATCGGAGAATTTCTGGCGGCCAGGCGCGGGCTGGGATACCTGATCATCTACGGAAGCCAGGTGTTTCAGCTGAATCTGGTCATCACCAGCATCCTGATTCTGTGCGTCATTGCCATGGGCTTTTATAAAGGCATACAGTATATTGAGCACCGCATCAAAATTCAGCTCAAAATGTGAGATTGACATTTTGCAGGAACTGTGCTAAACTTTGCACAGTGCGGTGCTTCACCACTTTAAAGTGGCAGTGTCGTCTAAAAACACCGTTCCCCGCGGGGACATGCGGAACTCTTGACAGCATGTTCCCGTTCAGCCCGCAGATGGATATCAGGACGCTTTTCTGCGGCCGGATATCCATCTCTGACCCGCGGGCTGAGCGGGGACATGCGGAACTCTTGACAGCATGTTCCCGTTCAGCCCGCAGATGGATATCAGGACGCTTTTCTGCGGCCGGATATCCATCTCTGACCCGCGGGCTGAGCGGGGACATGCGGAACTCTTGATAAGAAAGGACAAGGTACTATGTTGAAACTCATCATTCTGATTCTCTACTTTGCCGTGCTCATCGGCATTGGCCTCTACTGCCGTAAAAACGCCACGGACGTGAACGGCTTCGTGCTGGGCGGACGCTCCGTGGGCCCCTGGCTCACCGCTTTCGCTTACGGCACCTCCTATTTCTCCGCCGTGGTATTTGTGGGCTACGCGGGCCAGTTTGGCTGGAAATACGGCATTGCCGCCACCTGGGCAGGCATCGGCAACGCCGTCATCGGCTCCCTGCTGGCCTGGGTGGTGCTGGGCAGGCGCACCCGCATTATGACCCAGCACCTTAATTCCGCCACCATGCCCCAGTTCTTTGGGCAGCGCTTCGGCAGCAGGCCGCTGAAGATCGCCGCTTCCGCGATCATTTTCGTTTTTCTGATTCCCTACACGGCCTCTCTGTACAATGGCCTGTCCCGACTTTTCGGCATGGCCTTTGACATAGACTATTCCGTGTGCATTCTCCTGATGGCGGTGCTGACTGCCATTTATGTCATCGCCGGAGGCTATATGGCTACCGCCATCAACGATTTCATTCAGGGCATCATCATGCTCTTCGGCATTGTGACCGTGATCGCTGCCGTCCTCAAGAGTAAAGGCGGGTTTATGGCCGCTTACCAGGGACTGGCCCACATCACGGACCCTGCCGTCACCGAAACTCCCGGCATTTTTGCCTCCTTCTTTGGGCCGGACCCTTTGAACTTAATGTTTGTGGTGATCCTCACCTCCCTGGGCACCTGGGGACTTCCCCAGATGGTGCAGAAGTTCTATGCCATCAAAAACGAGGAATCCATCAAAAAAGGAACCATCATCTCTACACTGTTCGCGCTGGTGGTGGCCGGGGGATGCTACTTCCTGGGAGGCTTCGGCAGACTGTTTTCTGACCAGATCGACATTGCCGCGGGCGGCTTCGACTCTGTAATCCCCACCATGCTGCAGAACCTGGGTCCCGTACTGATCGCCCTGGTTGTCATCCTGGTGCTCTCGGCCTCCATGTCCACCTTAAGTTCCCTGGTCATCGCCTCCAGCTCCACTTTAACCATCGACCTGTTAAAGGAAACTTTCCTGAAAAAGCTGGATGACAAGAAGCAGCTTTTGCTGATCCGCGTTCTGGTGGTTGTGTTTATCGCCATCTCCGCCGTCCTGGCCCTGATCCAGTACAAAAGCGCCATCACCTTTATCGCGCAGCTCATGGGCATCTCCTGGGGCGCTCTGGCGGGTGCTTTCCTGGCCCCCTTCCTGTACGCCCTGTACTGGAAAAAGACCACCAAAGCGGCCTGCTGGGTATCCTTTGTCTTTGGCTCCGGCCTGATGATGGTGGAGATGGCAGCGCCGGGCCTTCTGCCCGCCATTATGCGCAATCCCATCAACTGCGGCGCCATCGCCATGCTGGCGGGCCTGGTCATCGTGCCGGTTGTGAGCCTTTTCACTCCAAAGCCCGACAAAAAGCTGGTGGAAGATACTTTCGCCTGCTACAACAGGGAGACGGTGGTAAAGCAGTCCACGGCCCTGGGCAAATAATAGAATACATATTCTGTAAAGGAAAATACACCCGTTCACTTAATCCAAAGTGAACGGGTGCTTTTTTGAAGTCGCCGCTACGTATATTTCTACCCCTGATTCTGCTGGGCCACCAGCCGCTCCGCACCGTATTTTCTGCGCAGGGCCGGTTTCTCAATCTTGCCTGTGGCGTTCCGGGGAACTTCCGCAAATATAATCTTCTTGGGTCTCTTATAACGAGGCAGTTCTTCACAGTACCGCCCGATCTCCTCCTCCGTGCAGGTCATGCCCTCCTTGACGGCTATAATGGCCCCGGTGATCTCACCCAGTCGCTTGTCCGGCAGGCCGATTACCGCCACGTCCTTCACTTTCTCATAAGCGCTCAGGAAATTTTCAATCTGGACAGGGTAAATATTCTCACCGCCGCTGACGATCACATCCTTTTTCCGGTCCACCAGAAAGATAAATCCGTCCTCATCCTGCATGGCCATGTCCCCGGTACAGAGCCAGCCGTCCCTGAGCGTGGCCGCGGTGGCCTCCGGATCATTGTAATAGCAGGTCATGACCCCAGGCCCCTTGACGCATAACTCTCCCACGTCTCCCTGGGCCACCGGCTGTCCACTCTCGTCCACAATCCTGCATTTCCACCGATAGCCGGGAACACCGATGGCACCCACCTTGTGGATATTTTCAATACCCAGATGCACACAGCCCGGTCCTGTGGACTCAGACAGGCCATAGTTGGTGTCATACATATGATGGGGAAAATATTCCTTCCAGTGTCGTATCAGGGAGGGCGGCACGGGCTGGGCGCCGATGTGCATCAGTCTCCATTGGCTCAGTTCATAATTTTCCAGTTTCAGATCCCCTCTGTCCAGACACTCCAGAATATCCTGTGCCCAGGGCACCAACAGCCAGACAATGGTGCAGCGTTCCTTGGACACCGCGTCCAGAATGATCTCCGGGGTAGCGCCCTTAAGCAGCACCGCCCTGCTGCCCGCGCAGAGACTTCCCATCCAATGGAATTTGGCCCCCGTGTGGTACAGAGGCGGAATACATAAAAATACATCCTTGCGGTCCGTCAGATGATGCTTCTGTTCCATCTGCGCAGCCTGCGTCAGGCTCTCATGATTGTGCAGAATGGCCTTGGGAAAACCCGTAGTGCCCGAGGAAAAATAGATGGCTGCGTCATCCTCCTCCTCCAGGCGGACCAGAGGCGGCTGACTGGAGCAGTCCGCCACCAGCTCCCGATAGCTCTCCGCGAAAGTAGGACAGCCGTCCCCCACATAGATCAACAGGCGTCCCTTGCTCAGTTGTCCCTCTATGGACTCGATACGTCCGATAAACTCCGGCCCGAAAAACAGAATATGTACCTGGGCCAGATCCGCGCAGTACTGTATCTCCCCGGCGTCAAACCGAAAGTTAAAGGGCACGGCAATAGCCCCCGTTTTGAGAATGCCGAAATAGATCGGCAGCCATTCCAGACAGTTAAACATCAATATGGCCACCCGGTCCCCCTTCTGTATGCCCCTCTCCAACAGCATATTGGCCACCCGGTTGGCTTTCTCGTCAAATACGCTCCAGGTGATCTCCCTCCTGTAAGGTTCCGATGAAGTCTGCTGCACCAGGTCATATTCTTTCCAGGTGGTGCGCTTGGTATCCCTGATCGTGGGATTGAGTTCTACCAGGGCCACCTCCTCCCCATATAACTTGTGATTTCTCTCCAATAAATCCGTAACCGGCATCGTCTTATCCTTTCTGCTTATTTGAAGTCCCGCATTTCTCCTTTAGGCACACAGCGCAGGTGACCGGCGCGCCGCCCGGAAATATGCTGTCTCTCTGTAACGCTTTAAAGCACTATAACACATGATACTATATCGGGGAGGAAAAGTCAATCCGGCGATTGCGAAACGTTCCCCCGGAAGATTCCTGCCATAAGCAGCAGAAAAGCCGTGTTTCCACGGCCTTTCTGTAAGGCATTCCCCCAGGACATGTCTGATAAATCATTCCCGCCATCTGCCGCGGTAAACCGCGTCCCCACATTTGTGTAACGCACATCTGACGGAAAGCATTTTCGAACACGCTCTAACGCAGGACTGCTACGCTGTAGGGGGGAAGTGTCAGACTGTCTCCTCCCAGCGTCACCTTCTCGCCGTCCACCGAGAGATATCCCGCTACTTCCGTATAGCCATATTGCTCCCTGCTGAGTGTCACTTCCTTTTTATCCGTCTCCGACAGATTATAAATCAGATAGATTGTAGTCCCGTTGTATGTTTTGGATATGGCCGCAATGTCCTGATCGGTGATCTCCTCCAGCCGGGCCACCGTCCCTCTGGCGATCTCCGGATTCTGATTTCGCAGTAAAATCGTGTCCTTGTAAAAACTGTAGATGGAATTTTCATCTTTCATCTGATCCTGGACACAGGCGAACTGATTCTCCTGCGGCTCCATGTCCGCAGGCCCCGCCGTCATACCCTTTGCCTGGCTGTCCTCCGACCAGTACATGGGGGCGCGCTTATTCTCATCCCGCCCGCTGCCGGTCATGCCGATCTCCTCTCCATAGTATACAAAGGCGCTGCCGCTCATAAGGATATTGAGGGTGGCGGCCATCTTGATTTTACGCTCGTCATAGCGCAGATAACCGGCCGCTCTGGACAGATCATGGTTTACAAAAAACGGAGCATCAATGGCGTCCTCCCGGTATTCCCGGATGGCGTTCTGCACCCTGACCAGAGCCTTGGCATAAGCCTGGGCGCTGTTGGCCTCCCCGCTGTAAGTCAGGGTCTTGGTGATCACACCGGTGGAATCCGCAAACTCAAAGTTAAAGAAACTGTCGATTCCGCTGGCGTAATACTGGGAGTAAATATTCATGCCATCCCAGCACTCTCCCACCATGTAGGCGTAAGGATCAATGTATTTCACATAGTCGTTGACCCAGGTAAGAACCTCCACATTCTTGCTGGTGGCGTCGCCGTAAAAATGCTTTACCGCGTCCAGTCGAAATCCTCCCACGCCCTTGTCCAGCCAGAAACTCATAATCCCTTCAAATTCTTTCCGAAGCGCCTCGCAGTCAAAATTCACATCCGGCATCCTGTCGGAAAACGCGCCCTCATAATAGTAATCCGTGCCGCTTACCTGATAATAAGTGGGGGAAGAGGGATTTCCCTTGACAAAATTGTAATAGGCATAATAAGGGCATTCCTCCACGGAAGGCTCTTTTCCGTCTTCCAACTGCCTCAGATATTCACAGGCCGCCGTAAACCAGGGATGCTCCGAGGAAGTATGATTCAGCACCAGATCAATGATCAGCTTGATTCCCCTCTTGTCACATTCCTCCACCAGCCTGTCAAAATCCTCCATGGTGCCATACAGCGGATCGATGGCCTGATAGTCCGTCACGTCATACTTATGGTAGGAGGGAGACGGCATGATCGGCATCAGCCAGATCCCGTTGAATCCCATCTCCGACACATAGTCCAGCTTGGAAATCACGCCCTGCAGATCGCCAATCTTATCCCCGTCGCTGTCATTGAAAGAATACACAAATATCTCATACCATGTGCGGTAATTGTCATCCACCACCGGCACTTCCTTGGAACGCCAGTCCTCCCCCTTGCCGCACGCGGCCAGACTGCCCGCCATCATTGCGCACAACAGCAGCATTGCCAGAAATCTCTTTCCCATTTTCCCCGCCAGACGCATTTTCTCTCCTCCTGTTTGAAAATCAACTTTTTTCCGTAAAACTTTTTCGCGCATAATCTTTCCCTGCTAAAGTCAGTTCATAAAAAGTACACTTTTTTGTGCCAAAACGCCTCAGACATCCTGCCTCCTCCAGGCTCCCTGCCAGCTGGCTGAGATAATTCGCCCTTATGCCTGCCATCCCCGCAAGGATTCCATGCTGTATGCCCGGATTTTCGTAGACGGCCTTTACAATTTCTCTGACATGTGCCTTTGCGCACAGCACTGTCATATTTCTCTCAAAACTCTTTTCATTCATCTGTTCCCGAAGCCAGACATCCCCCGCCCTGCTTTGCCCTGCATTGATTCCGGCCAGAAAAAACATATAACATGCGGCATTTTGCCCCTTCAACTGCTTTTTCATTATATTCCGGATATAGGCCATCTGCCTGGTGGCTTCCACCACTTCATCTGTCTCCTGTTCATGAAATGCTTCTGCGAGTACCATTAAATACTGTTGGCTCAGTCTTTCCAGGATAATCGATACCGCTTCTTCATCGACAGGCGGCTTCAGATTGTCGGTCAGCGCCTGGTATTCTTTGGTGAAGTTGTTCATTTCATCCCCCTTCGCAAATGTGTCCCGCAGCCTTCCCGTCAGCACTTGCATATTGTCCGCCGCAACCTTGCATCGCGCATACCATCAGTCATGTCCGTTTTTCCTGCAATCAATATAGCATATATTTCCGCGTAAATCAACTATTGTTCAGCGATTGTTCAGCGTTCATTAACCTTCATTAACCTGCGGCCCGCACCTCCGTTTTCCGTCTCACAGATACTTGACAATCCCTTTTCCGGGTAATATGATGTGCTGGTAAAACAAATCTCCAACGGGGATGTGAAATTTCAACACTTACAACGAAATCCGCGCTCTGCGGGCATTCCGTTGTCCTGAACTATGGAATGCCCGCAGAGCGCGGATTACATTGTTGCTACCAAAAAGAAAGGCGGAAAATCCACCTATGATCATTGATATGCACACACACATTTTTCCCGGTCATATCGCGGAGAAAACCCTGAAGAAGTTAGGTGTCGCCGCCCACATCCGCCCCCACACGGACGGCACCCTGTACGGACTTCTGGTCTCCATGCGCCATAACGGAATCACTTACAGTATCACCCAGCCCGCAGTGACGTCCCCGGGCAGTGTGGAACATCTGAACGATACCGTCCTGGAAAAGCTGCTGCCCCTGCAAAGTCAGGGCATACTGCCTTTCGGCGGCATGCACCCGGACTATCCCCATGTACGCCGGGAACTGCTGCGGCTGAAAAACGCGGGCGTGAAAGGCATCAAGCTGCACCCCGCCTATCAGAGAACAGATCTGGACGATCCCAGATATCTGCGGATTCTCTATGAAGCCTCCGACCTGGGATTGATCGTGCTGGCGCATGCCGGGGTGGATATCAGCGTAAACGGTTACGACTATGCCTCGGTGGAGCATGTGCTGCACGTACTCAAGGAAGTAGCGCCCCAAAAGCTGGTGCTGGCCCACATGGGCGGCTGGGGAAACTGGCCCCGGGTAGAAAGCGACCTGGCCGGAGCGCCGGTGTGGCTGGACACTGCCTTTACCTACGGCAGGATGGACACCTATCCCGGCATGGAACCCTCCCCGCACAGTGACACGGTACTGACTTCCGAAGACTTTGTCCGCCTGTGCCGCAGACATGGCATCCAAAAAATTCTGTTCGGCACCGACTCGCCCTGGCAGGACCAGGGCGAATATGTGAAACAGCTACGGGCCATGGGCCTGACAGGAGTGGAGCAGAAGGCAGTGCTGGGTGAAAACGCCGCAAGACTGCTGGGACTTTCTGACCCGCTCCGGATATAATCCGCCTGCGGGGCGGCTTCAGCCGCAAATGCCCGCGCGGTGCTTTTCCACTATGGAAACCATCTGATCCCACTTTTTTTCCATGTCTGCCACCAGTTTGAACTGCGTTCTGGCCCGGTCCAGATTGTGGTTTTCCCTGTGGACCTTGAAATACACATCTCCCTCCAGGAAATCCCCCAGGAAGCGGATGCCGCACTCGTAAGTCATCAGCTTCGCGCCCATGGGAAACATTTCGATTTCCCTGCGGGTAAGTTTTCCGCCGTAGCCCTTCAAAAAGCCCTCCGTAAACGCCTCGAACAGCTCCAGATCCAGTTCAATCCGGCTCAGATCCCTCTCGTCCTCCGCACCGGTGCTGGCTCCGAAACGGATGGAGTCGCCAAAGTCATAGAGGGACAGCCCCGGCATCACCGTATCCAGATCAATCACGCACAGGGCCCGTCCGGTGGCCCGGTCAAACAGAATATTGTTGAGTTTGGTGTCATTATGCGTCACACGCAGGGGTAATTCCCCCTTTTTCAGCAGATCCGTCAGAACGGAGATCTCTTCTTCCCTGCTCAGGGCAAATTCGATCTCCGGACGGACCAGGGCGGCCCTTCCCGCCCGGTCCGCCTCCAGCGCCCGCCGGAAGTCCTGAAAGCGGGACGGCGTATTGTGAAAATTCGGAATCGTCTCATGTAGTTCCCCGGCAGGATACTCCGCAAGCATTCTCTGAAAATCTCCGAAAGCAGCCCCGCCATTGTAAAAATCCTTTGGACTTTCCACCTTTTCCAGACACAGGGTTCCCTCCACATACAGAAAAACCCTCCAGAAGCTGTGCCCCTGGTCCTCATAATAACTCTTCCCCTCCAGAGTCCTCACCACATTCAGAGTCTCCCTGTCCGGATCACCGCCCTGGGTCAGAATCGCTTTCCGCAGATAATCCGTGACACCCACAACATTCTCCATAAGCAGCGGAGGATTTTTAAAAATATTGTGGTTCATCCTCTGAAGGATATATCGCTTCTCTCCGTCCCCGGACTGAAATACAGCCAGAAAGGTATCATTAATATGTCCGTTCCCGTAAGGCCTGATCTCCTTCACACTGCCGTCTATGGCAAACTGCTCCAGCGCTTTCTTCGCCCCGGTCCGGTCAAAATGCTCCTCACTCATAAACTTCCCTCGTTCCCGCATATCGAAGGACCTGCCTGCGACACTGCGTCAATACGTGCTCTAAACACCGGTTTCAACATTTCCGTAATCTACCCAGATCATCTCCATGGGAGCCATGTCGAGATGCCGCACAATCTGTCCGTCCACATACAGATCCGTCTGTCTGGGCTCTCTGGAGTTGTTGATCACGGCAATCTTTCCCGTCTCCTCAAAGCAGGCCACTTCCGTATCCATATGGGTGACATAGTATTTGTGAAGCTCCTCCTCCCTGTGCGCGGCAAAATAGATCGCCCGCAGCAGGATACGACAGTTCTGGGGAGAATATGGCAGTCCGGCAAAATAGACGCTCCGTCCCTCACCGTAGGTATTCACAATCAGACGGCAATACTTCCCATCCATATCCAGCACCTGGCAGTTTTCTCCCTGGGCGTAAATCCGGCTCTTACCCTCTCCAAAATCAATCTCGCCCGGCGTGTCCTCCAGAATGAAGTGCCTGCGGTCCTCCTGATTATACTTGTCCGTGCTCATGGAGAAGCCCAGCTCTCTGTCCGCCCCCAGCACATCACTGAGCTGGAAGTACCGGCCCTGATACTGGCAGGCGCTGGGTTCACCCACACCGATAAAGCCGCCGCCCTGATCCACAAATCTGCGGATGGCGCACACCACGCTCTCATCCTTCCAGTTCTCGGCGCCGCTCCAGGAAGTATAGGCGTCTCCCGCATTGATGATGACCCTGATATCCGGATCAATGCCCTGCCGCACCTGGTCAAAGGTCAGAAACTCCACGTCGATGGGCATCCCGCTCAGACATTCGATCACACCCACATAGGAATAGATTTCCCTGTACCACAGGGCATGATGAACCTGATTGGCCATCCACCGCCGTATATGGCCCCAGCAGTTCAGAATCCCCACTTTGAAAGGTGCCGTATAGGCTCTGGTTCCCTTCATATTCTCATGAATCTGGCGGAATTCTCCCACCACCCGGCTGATCTGGTCGATAAATCCCGGCCACTGCGACGCCAGCTTCAGATAACCGCCGTATCCGATTCTGTCCAGAGGCGAGCGCAGAATTGCCCTTCTGGCCTTCAACCAGTTGTCCTGCGCCTCCCCGATGGGATCGCCGCCCTCGGTAAACACATCCGGGAAGAAATAGGGCAGGAGCCGTCCCTCCGTATATTTAACCCCCTTGATATCCGAGATCATCCGCATGGTGACGCCGTCCCCCACGGAACCCACCACCGCGTCCAGTCCTATACTCTCAAAATATTTTCCGTAGGGCTCCGTGCCGATCCAATGGTCGCCCAGGAACATCATGGCCTCTTTGCCAAAGCTGTGTACGATGTCCACCAGTTCCCTGGCCAGCCTGCACACCTCTATCTGCTGAAACTCCATGAAATCCCTAAACTCCCTGGAAGGCACACGGAAAATGGAATTGTGATACCCCTGATCCACGATGTACTCGGGACGGAAGGGATAACCTGCCCATTTTTCAAACTGCTCCAGAATATAAGGGCTTACACTGGCGCTGTATCCAAACCACTCCACAAATTTTTCCCGCTTCTGGTCGTCAAAAGTCAGTGTGAACTGGTGAAAAAAAGTCGTGAAACGCACCACATCCACATGAGGATTCTCCTCACACCATCTGCGCAGTTTTTCCTTCACATATGCCTGGGTCTTGGGCTGACGCACGTCGAAAGTGAGCTGATGAGGGGCGTCCTTCCAGTCATTGGTGATGAAATTGTACATATGTACCGGGTCCCAGATCAGGAAAGCCAGAAAACTCACCGTATACTGGTGATAAGGAATTGACTGGATCACCACTTCTCCGGTTTCTCCGTCATACTCCCACCGCTGTGTGGGAACCACTTCCCCTGTGGTCCGGTCCACCACCTCCCACCAACGCTTGGGAGAATCAATGGTGTTCACCTTGAGCTGCTGCGTGTGGAAACCCTTCATAAGTTCTATGCGCAGCTCATTGCCCCTGGCCGTCACACGGTCACTGATCAGATACTCCTGCTGGATCTCCTCCGGATGATTCTCCGCCCATTCGTTATCCTTCCTGGTGGTGTAATAGGTGGCATAGATTTTCGCGTCCTGGCTCAAAAGTTCCTCCGGCATGGTGGTTCCGTCGCAGTCCCGCAGGGCGTCCGCCCCCAACAGGTTTTTCAGACGGATTGTCTCGTCCACCATATCCACATCGGTTGGCAGGGTCAGCCTGCCCTTATTTTCCATATTCATTCCCGCTCCTGTCCGCCCGCCTTCCGCAGGCACTCAACTGGTAAAGACTGCGTGTCATTGATACTTCCGGTTATACAGATAGAGGAGAAGCAGTATCCCCGCCAGGCCTACCAGCATGATGGACAGGCCCACAAGCCCGATCATGCGCTGCCCGATTACCACCAGGGCCACACCCACTATAAAAACCGCCAGAGAAAGCAACCTGATTATCCATTTCATGATTTTCCTCCTAATTAAATCGCTGCGTGATGGCTCTAAAGCGCAAACTCCCTTCGCCGCACACCCCTGAGAGTCAAATTTCATTCGTTAATGCCCTCATGAAATTTGCTCTCGTGCGCCTTCGCGACTTTGCCTGTTCGCTGCGCCATGGCTCTAAAGCGCAAACTCCCTTCGCCGCACACCCCTGAGAGTCAAATTTCAT
>CAJUAB010000006.1:0-82087 GCA_910583845.1 uncultured Acetatifactor sp. | reverse complement strand
GCACACCCCTGAGAGTCAAATTTCATTCGTTAATGCCCTCATGAAATTTGCTCTCATGCGCCTTCGCGACTTTGCCTGTTCGCTGCGCGATGGCTCTAAAGCGCAAACTCCCTTCGCCGCACACCCCTGAGAGTCAAATTTCATTCGTTAATGCCCTCATGAAATTTGCTCTCGTGCGCCTTCGCGACTTTGCCCGTTCGCTGCGCCATGGCTCTAAAGCGCAAACTCCCTTCGCCGCACCGCGTCCCTACCCCTTCAATCCTCCAAGGCTCATGCCCTGGGTCAGTTTCTTCTGTACCATGATATACAGAATCAGCGTGGGCAGCATTACGATGACCAGACCGGCGTACAGCTGCCCGTAGTTGGCCGCCGCCTTCTGGGCCTGCATCAGCTGCATAAGCCCCACAGGCAGCGTCTTGGCGTCCGAAGTGAGCAGCGTCATGGAGATAATGTATTCATTCCAGAAGGACAAAAAGTTAAACAAAATCACCGTGATGATACTGGGCAGCGCCATGGGCATCATGATGCGGATCATGGTCCGGAAATAGCCGCTGCCGTCCACATAGGCGGCCTCCTCGTAGTCCTTGGGGATGGTGACGAAAAAGCCTGACAGCAGGTAAATTGTGAAAGGCAGCGCCGTGGAGGCATAGACCAGCGCCACTACAAAGAGATTGTTCAGGAAAAAGCCTGAGCCTCCCCAGCTTCTGAGCAGTTTATCCGCATCCACAAACATCAGAAAGATGGGCACGACAATATAGTTTACATTGATGAACAGACCGCCCATAAACATAATATTGATCAGCTTGCTTCCCCGGAAGCGGTATCTTGCCAGCACATAGGCGGCAGGCAGCGCCACCACCAGCAATATAGCCAGGGCCAGGGCCGTCACCAAGACTGAGTTCAGAAAATACTCTCCCATCCTGGCTTTCTGAAAAGCGTCTATAAAGTTCTGGAAGTAAAAGCCCTTGGGCATGGTCCATGGATTCCCGTAAAACTCGGAATTTTCCTTAATGGATGCCAGAAATACCCAGGCGACGGGAACGACGATGCTGACAGCCAGCGTCAGCAGGGCCACATAAATAAAAATTTTATACAGAGTATTAAAACTCATTTCCTTTTTCTTCTTCATATTTTCCTCTTTCCGCATACCTGTAGTTGACGGTTCAACTACCGCTGTGCCTGCGGTATTGCACCAATCCGGTTCAACTATCGCTGTGCCCGCGGTATTGCACCAATCGTTTCCTCCCCTAGAACTCCAGGGGCTCCCTCTTGGTGACAAAATTGATCAGCGCCGACAGGCCGAAGGAGAACAGAAATACCACCACGCCCACCGCCATGCCGTATCCATAGGAGGAATTGGTGTATGCCTGCTTATACATATAACTCAGGAACACTTCGGTGGACCCGTCCGGCCCGCCTCCTGTCAGAGCCTTGACAAACAGGAAGCTCAGGTTAATGGAACTGATCACAAAGAAAGTAAGCGTAGTTCTGACATTGGTCCAGATCAGCGGCAGAGTGATGGAGAAAAACTGCTGAATCCTGCCTGCCCCCTCCAGATTTGCCGACTCATAGAGACTCTGGGGCACACTGGCCATGCTTGCCATATACATGACCATATAGTAGCCGATGGCCTGCCAGATCATGGCGATCGCCAGGCTGTATATAACCAGCTTCTGGTCACCCAGCCAGAGAACGGGCGTCTTGCCGCTCCCCCGGAAAATGCCGATAATGCTGTTCAGCAATCCGTTGTTGGGGTCATAGATCGCTGAGAATATGGCTGAAATGACCACCACCGAAAGAATGTTGGGAATGTAAAACACAATTCTGTAAAAATTCTGCCCCTTGATTTCCTCCCTGGAAAGAATCGCGGCAAAAATCAAAGAGAGCGCCATGGTGACAATGGTGACAATGATAATCAGGAGGATCGTATTCTGGAAAGAGCGGAAAAAGTTCATATCCTCCATAAGGATCTTGAAATTATTCAGACCCACAAAGGTCTTATTGTTCGAGTAACCTCCCCATTTGTACAAAGACATCTTAAAGACATTGATCGTGGGAATCAGCATAAAAATGATGAACAAAATGACTGCCGGCGCCACACATATTCCGATAAAGGCGCTTCTCGCTCTGCCCCTTTTCACATTAACACCTCCTGTTAAAAAGTGCTCCAAAGGCAGAAGCCTCCGGAGCACCCTTCTTGCGCTTATTCCATTGCTGCTCTCAGTTTATCGCTCGCGTTTTCTACTGCCGCCTGCCACTCGGCCACGGTCTTGTCTCCGCTTACAATACTGTTCACGGTTCCGCACAGAACATCCAGCATGTTGACGCCTTCCACCGGCGCGGTGGACGCGAACCCGCCCATAACAGCGGTGGCGCCATTGTCATAGATGCTGTAGAACATCTTGTTGTCGCCTTCCAGATAATCGCTCACACCGGCAATCGGCTGAATAGCTGTGGATTTCGCAAAGATCTGAGCCGCCTCGTCAGAGTACATATAAGCCACAAATTCCTTGGCCATATCCTGATTCTGAGCCGCTGCGGGAATCCACATCTGCTCAAACCAGCAGAAAGAACATCCGGCACCGCCATCGTTTACCGCAGGAATCGCCATGAAGCCCCATTCAAAGCCGTCCGCTCTGGGAGCGTCCTTCATCTCGCCGGGCAGCCAAGTGCCGTTGGGACAGAAGATCGCCTTGTTGTCCAGGATCAGCTGCTGATTCTTTGTAAAGTTGTCATTGTTCGCATTGGCCACAGTGGTAGCCTCCGTGTACTTGCCCAGCTGCTCGATCAGGTTGAATACCTTGGACGCATTCTCACTCTCCCAGATGCCGTCCTCATAGGTCATGCAGCTGTTAAAGAAATCAGAGCCGCCCGCCGAAGAGAGGGTTGCGTATGTAAAAGCGTCAAAGTATCCTGTGGTGGGATATGTAAACAGCGCGATCCCCTCTGCCGCCGCCTTGTCTCCCAGAGCCCACATCTCCTCCCAGGTGCCGGGTACGTCCCAGCCTTTCTCCTTGAACAGGCCCGCGTTGTAGAACAGACCGCAGGGGCTGTAGAACATGGGCGCGTAATAGGTCACGCCGTCGCCGTAGGGATTGGTTGCCAATGTATCCAGGAAACCAGGGATAATCTTATCCTTTACTTTCACGCTCTCTCCGGGCACATTCATTTCCAGCACATCCGTCAGGGGCAGCAGCGCGTTTTCCTTGGTAAGGGTCTCTGTCAGAGCCGCCTCACGTCCCGTGGCCAGATGCACTACATCGGGATATTCACCCGCTTTCATGCTGGGGCTGATCACGTCCTCCAGCTTCTTGTCAATCGTAAGCTCCACGGTAACTCCGGGATGGGAAGCCTCAAAGGCCGCCACAACTTCCGACCACATATCCGCGCCGTAGCCGCCCTCAAAGGCCGCTACCTTCAGCACCTGCTCTTCTACGGGTGTCTGGCTGCTCTCTCCTTCATCCGCGGGCTGGCTGCTCTCTCCTCCCGCCGCAGGCTGGCTGCTTTCTCCTCCTGCCGCGGGCTGGCTGCTTTCTCCTCCCGTCCCGGGGGTGCCTCCCTCATTGCCGCAGCCTGCCAGCAGAGAAGCCGCCATGGCTGTCAATAATAAAGCCGAAACTACCTTTTTCTTTTTCATAATAACTCCCTCCATTTTTCTGTTTCCATCTGGCACTATTGCCAGCATGGGTTTCGGACTCTGGAGCTGTCCTCCAACTGTATATTCAGTATATTAAAATAATTGAAAATATTCAATCTGATTATTGCTCGGTATTTTATATATCTTGCTTTTGTGCAAATTTTTGTAAATTTACAGAACATATTTTGTGGTTTTGTCAATAATCCACATATGTGTTTCTCTTCTGCTCTCTTTTGCATGCATATTGCACTATGGCTGGGATTTCTTTTTTTGTGATTTCCCGTTTTATAGATCTTGAGGTACGGCATACACATAGACAAAATATCTAAAGTCTGTTATACTGAATCTGATAAGACAGAGCCAGGGGAGGAAACAGATTATGGGAAATACCAGACACCGCATGGAAAACGACAGACCTTCTTTTTCCTGCCACCCCAGACTGCTGTATGTCTCCACTGCCAAATATGAAGGCGACTGGCAGAGCATCCCGCACTCCCACCCTTTCAGCGAACTGTTCTATGTAGTAAACGGAGTCGGCACCTTTGTGGCCGAAGACTCCGAATTTCCCGTGGGTAAAAATGACATGGTCATCATAAATCCCCAGGTACAGCACACAGAGAGATCCCTGCCGGACACGCCGCTGGACTACATCGCCCTGGGAATAGAAAACCTTTCCTTTTCTTTTGCGGATATCGCCTCGGCCCAGGACGGGCTGTCCATGCAGACCTGTTCCGGGGCCGTATACAAGTACACCATGCAGAGCCCCAATGTCTATGCTTACCTGAATATCATGCTGGAGGAAATTTCTACCAAAAAAGAGAATTACGAGACTGTATGTCAGAATCTGTTGGAGATTCTGCTGATCTGCATGCTCCGCAACGACCATCTGTCCATTGTGCAGGAGGACCAGAACCTTCTGAACAGAGAATGCGCCCAGATCAAAAACTATCTGGACGCAAACTATGCGGAAAATATTTCTTTGGACACCCTGGCCGCGCTTACGCATATGAACAAATACTATATGGCTCATGCCTTCACCAAATATGCAGGCTTATCTCCCATCAATTATCTTCTGCGAAGAAGGATTCAGGAGGCAAAATCCCTGTTGGAATCCACCGCCTACTCCGTCTCACAGATCTCAGACATGCTGGGATTCTCCTCACAGTCATACTTTTCCCAGGCCTTCAAAAGAGCCACGGGAAAGACCCCTGTCCAGTTTCGCGGCGAATATAAATCCGTTCATGGCTGAATCAATACAGCTTCCTCTTATCAATCACCCTCACCGCCTTGCCCTCGCTGCGGGTGATGGTCTTGGGCTCCACCACCTTCACATCCACCTTGATACCCAGCATGGATTTGAGTCCGGCCACGATTTTTTTCTCTCTCTTGTCAACAGGCATGGTAGGATTCTCCGCCATCTCCGGAGTCAGCTCCACCTGTACCTCGATGGTATCATTGTTGCCCACCCGATCCACCAGAATCTGATAATTGGCCTGATAGCCCTGGTTCAGCAGCACCGCCTCAATCTGGGAGGGCCATACATTGACACCCTTCACCACCATCATATCATCGCTCCTGCCCATGGGCTTGTGCATACGGATATGGGTGCGGCCGCAGGAACATTCCTTTCTGGTCAGGTAGCACAGATCCCTGGTGCGATAGCGCAGCAGGGGAAAGGCTTTCTTGGTAATACAGGTAAATACCAGCTCGCCCACTTCTCCCTCCGGCAGCACCTCCCCTGTGTCAGGGTTTATAATCTCCGGAATGAAATGGTCTTCCTGAATGTGCATGCCCGCCTGCTCCTCGCACTCAAAGGAAACGCCGGGACCGGAGATCTCCGTCAGGCCGTAAATGTCATAGGCCCTGATGCCCAGAGACTCCTGGATATCGCGGCGCATCTCCTCCGTCCAGGGCTCCGCGCCGAAGATTCCCGCCTTTAACCTGATCTGATCCCGCAACCCCCTCTCGTTGATAACCTCTCCCAGATTGGCGGCATAGGAGGGGGTACAGCAGATGATGGTGGACCCCAGATCCGTCATAAACTGCAATTGCCGCTCCGTGTTGCCGGAGGACATGGGAAGGGTGAGACAGCCCACTTTATGAGAACCGCCGTTTAAGCCGGGGCCTCCCGTAAACAGGCCGTAACCGTAACACACGTGGCACACATCCTCTCTGGTTCCCCCGGCCGCCACAATGGCCCGGGCACAACAATCCTCCCACAGATCAATGTCCTCCTGTGTGTAGAAGGACACCACTCTGCGCCCCGTGGTGCCGCTGGTGGACTGGATGCGCACACACTCCGACAGGGGCACGGCCAGCAGGCCATAAGGGTACTGATCCCGCAGATCATCCTTGGTGACAAAAGGCAGTCTGTGCAAGTCCTCTATACCATGAATATCCTCGGGCTTTACCCCTGCCTCGTCCATCCTTGCGCGATAAAACGCCACATTCTCATACACATGCTTCACCTGTGCCACAAGCCTCTCACTCTGCAAGGCCTGCAGCTGCGGCAGCGGCATCGTCTCAATCTCCGGCTGATAATAGTTTCTCATACTCTCTTTTCTCCCCTCTGCTGTTTTTCCTTCCTGATCCCGCGGCTGTCCGTTCTATGCCGCATATTCCCGTCCCAGGGCAAAAGCCTTTTTGTTCAGTTCCAGAAATCTGGCCGGAACACACTCTTCTATGGCCTTTTCCCATTTTTCCACCGGAATGTCAAAGTACCTGGAGAGTCTGCCCATCAGCACGATATTCACCGCTTTGGAGGAACCTGCCTGCTGCGCCAGTGCCAGACAGTCCATGGCGTCCACCGCGATTCCCAGTTTTTCCATCTTTTCCACCAGGTCCGCCGGATACTGCGCCGCCCCGGTAATCACCGGCATAGGATCAATCTCCTGGGTATTTACCACAATCCGCCCCTCAGGTTTCAAATATTCCACATAGCGGGCGGCCTCCAGTTTTTCAAAGGACACGATAAAATCCGCCTGCCCCCTGTCGATAATCGGGGAATAAACCTTCTCCCCGAAACGCACATATGTCACCACGCTGCCGCCCCGCTGGCTCATGCCGTGTACCTCGGATACCTTTACGTCCAGCCCCTCTTTCAGAAGCAAATGTCCCAGCAGCTTGCTGGCCAGCAGGGAACCCTGGCCCCCCACACCCACAATCATAATATTTTTCGTCATATTTACCTCTTTCCGCATACCTGTAGTTGACAGTTCAACTGCCGCTGTGCCTGCGGTATTGCGCCAAACTGACCTCTTTCCGTAGCTTTCTTACTCCTGCGCTTCCAGCGCGCCAAACCTGCACAGCTGCCTGCACACGCCGCATCCCACGCAAAGCGTTTCATCAATCACGGCCTTGCCGTCCCGGATGCTGATAGACGGGCAGCCCAGACGCATACAGGATTTACAGCCCACACATTTCCCGCAGTCCACTTTCAGGGGCTTCTCATGCTTCACATATTTCAACAGCACACAGGGCCTGCGGCTGATGATCACAGAGGGCTCCTGCACCGCCAGCTCCTGTTTCAGTACTCTGTCACATTCCGCCAGATCATAGGGGTCCACCACCGTGACCCGTTCGAAGCCCATGGCGCGGCACAGCTCCTCCAGATTAATTTTGCCCGCCGGGTCTCCCTTGATATTGTACCCGGTGGTGGGATTATGCTGGTGTCCCGTCATGCCCGTGATGGAATTGTCCAGAATGATCACCGTGGAGTTGCTCTGGTTGTACGCGATATTGGCCAGTCCCGTCATGCCGGAGTGCATAAAGGTGGAATCTCCGATCACCGCCACGGTCCTGCCCTCGCTCTCCTGTCCCAGGGCCTTGTTGAATCCGTGAAGGGAGCTGACGGAAGCCCCCATGCACAGCGTGACGTCCATGGCGCTTAAGGGGGCCACCGCCCCCAGGGTGTAGCAGCCGATATCTCCCAGCACCGTACAATTATTCTGTTTCAGCGTGTAGAATAATCCCCTGTGGGGACAGCCGGAGCACATGACGGGAGGCCTGCCGGGCAGGGTCTCCTCCAGGCGCTTTGCAGGGGGGAGAGAGACTCCCAGCTTCTCTGCCACCATATTCTGGGAGTACTCTCCCTCCATGGGGAACACATCTTTCCCCGTTATTTCCAGCCCCAGCTGCCTGCAATGATTTTCAATAATCGGGTCCAGCTCCTCCACAATGGCCAGCTTATCCACTTTGGCGGCAAAATCGAGAATCCTCTGCCTGGGCAGGGGATTGACCATGCCCAGCTTCAAGACTGACGCCCTGTCACCGAAGACCTCCTTGACATACTGATAACTGGTGGAGGATGTGATGATTCCCAGCGCCGTGTCCCCCATCTCCTCCCGGTTGACCTCCGCCGTCTCCCCGTAAGCTGTCAGTCTGCGGGTGCGCTCCTCCACAAAGGGGTGCCGCCTGATGGCATTGCCGGGCATCATGACATATTTCGCTATATTTTTCTCATAGGGCTTTATCTCCGGCATAACCCTCTCCCCGGTATCCACTATGCTCTGGGAATGGGCCACTCTGGTACACATTTTGATAATGACAGGAGTGTCAAATTCCTCGCTGATCGCAAAGGCCAGCTTCGCGAAGCGATATGCCTCGTCGGAGTCCGCAGGCTCCAGCATGGGGACCTTGGACGCGATGGCATGATGGCGGCTGTCCTGCTCGTTCTGAGAAGAATGCATACCCGCGTCATCCGCCACGCAGATCACCAGCCCCGCGTTCACGCCGGTATAGGAACATGTGAAAAGAGGGTCCGCCGCCACATTCAGCCCCACATGCTTCATGCCGCAGAAGGCCCTCTTACCGGCCAGACAGGCTCCGAAAGCCACCTCCATGGCCACCTTCTCATTGGGCGCCCACTCGCAGTAGATCTCGTCATATTTCGCAGCTTCCTCGGTCACCTCCGTGCTGGGTGTGCCGGGATAGCTGGATACCACACAACAGCCCGCCTCGTAGAGGCCCCGGGCCAATGCCTTGTTTCCTAACATCAATTGTTTCATATGTAGTTTTTCCTCACTCTCACTGAATGCTTACACGCGCCGACATTTCTATTATACTTGAACATTTTAGTCCTGTAAAGCAAAAAAGTCAACGAAAATCATCTGATGGCATGCCTGCGCAAATTTTTTAAAATAGGGGTTGCTTTTTTTCCCATTACCCGATATAATTAATTGCAGTGCTGAAATAGCTCAGTTGGTAGAGCACTTCACTCGTAATGAAGGGGTCGTGGGTTCGAGTCCCATTTTCAGCTGTGAAAACCTCGGAAGGAAGTTCCTTCCGAGGTTTTCTGCTGCCCTCCGCGTCACATCGCGGTTCTTACCTGCGCAGCTCCCTGTCACAGAAGTCCAGCGCTGCCGCAATCACCGCGTCCATATCGTAGTACTTGTATTCTCCCAGTCTTCCGCCGAAAAGTACCTTTTCCTCGGCATCGGCCAACTTTCTGTACTCCGCGTACAACGCGCTGTTTTTCTCGTCATTCACCGGATAGTAGGGCTCCTGCCCCGGCTTCCACTCCAGGCTGTACTCCCGGCTGATCACCGTTCCCGGAAACTCCTTTCCCTCCTCGTCTCTGCCAAACACAAACCACTTATGCTCTATGATCCGGGTCCAGGGCGTCTCCCTGTCCGTGTAGTTCACCGCTGCGTTCCCCTGGAAATTCGGTATGTCCAGCACCTCCGTCTCAAAGCGCACAGAGCGGTATTCCAGAGCTCCCAGCCTGTAATTGTAAAAACCGTCTATGGGCCCGGTGTACACCACCCTGTCCGCCAGGGCGTCCAGCTCTTCCCGCTGCTCCAGATAGTCCGTGTTCAGCCGGACCTCGATCCCCTCCAGCAGATTTTCCACCAGCCGCGTATAGCCCCCCATGGGTATGCCCTGATATAGAGCATTGAAATAGTTGTTGTCAAAAGTAAGCCGCACCGGCAGACGCCTGATAATAAACGCCGGCAGGTCCTTGCAGTCGCGCCCCCACTGCTTCTCCGTATATCCCTTCACCAATTTCTCAAAGAGTTCCCGCCCCACCAGGGAAATCGCCTGCTCCTCCAGATTCCGGGGATTTGTGATGCCTGCCTCCCGCTTCTGCTCCTCAATCTTGTCCATGGCCTCCCGGGGAGTCGTCACGCCCCACATTTTATTGAATGTATACATATTGAAGGGCAGGGAAAACAATTCCCCCCTGTAATTCGCCACTGGGGAATTGGTAAAGCGGTTGAACTGCATAAACTGCGTCACATAGTTCCACACTCTCACATTGTTGGTGTGAAAAATATGAGCGCCATACTTATGCACCGGGATTCCCCCGATCTTTTCCGTATAGATATTGCCGGCCACATGAGGGCGCTTCTCCACCACCAGCACCGACTTCCCCCGGGCATTGGCCTCCCGCGCGAAAACCGCGCCGTATAAACCAGATCCCACTACCAGATAATCATAATGCATTTCTGCCTCTTTCCCACATATTGCAGACAACGCTGCGATACTGTGTCCTTTTTTGCAGGGAACTTTTCGCCCCGTCAGTCCTCCAGAATATTTTCCCAGTCTCTCTGCCAATTATCCATGCTGAGAAGATTATACCGGACTCCCTTTACCGCGATATACTGGCTGGTGATAATGTGCGGCGCTCTGGCAACCATTTCCGCAATCACCTCATCGCAGATCTCCCGGCAATTCTTCTGATTGACCAGCTGCCCGTTTTCAAATCCCTGATACCGCTTACCCGTAAAAACATTCTCCACACCGTTCTCCCGTGTGTCCTGTCTGGTGATGACAAACAGATTGTGCCGGTATCCTCCGATCCCCGGGATCTCATCCGAGTAGAAAGCCGCCACAATATCATCCAGCTTTCGCAGATAGCAGCCTTTTACGGGCCAGATTGACAGGAAATAGTGCTCCGTAATCATAAAAGCTGTCTCCGGCCGTCCGCCGTTTCGGTCCGTCTTACAGACAATCTTCACCGCGTCGCCGCGCAAAAGCTCCCGGTCCGCCTCCTGTAGCTCTTCCGGGCTGTATCCCGTCTCCTTCTGATAATATTCCATAAAACCCGCCTGCCTCTTCCTGTCCATGGCAAGCCCCGGCAAGAGCATGGCCAGTCCGGGCACGGCAAAAACGGCAAGCACCACAAGCCCCCCGACCACTTTCACAAACATCAGGGGTATCCCAAACAGCAGGCCGCAGATCATCAGCATGATTCCTCCGGCCGCCAGTCCCTTGCCACCGCCGCCCTGAGACCTGAACGCAGCCAGCACACTTCCATATTTATCCACCTTTTTCTGTAGATCCTTTGTCATCTCCGCTTTCATGATTGTCTTCCCTTCTCTCCTATTCATTATAATTCGTATGCGGTTTGGGAGTACGTCTGTAAAATGCTTTCTGCCGGATACGTGTCATATGGCAGGGATGATTATTCAGAAACGTCCCCTCTTCCCTGCCGCTTAATCTATGACATGGACATGGCTTTCATCCAGGACCCGCAGGTTGCTTATGGGATTCCCGGAACAGTTCACCAGACGCAGCGTTGGAATGGAGGCCAGCACACGCATATCCGTTACATAATTATCCGAAAAATCCATTTCTTCCAGTTCCGCCAGCCCCTCCGCAAAATCCAGCTCCGTGATTTCATTGTCCGCTATATCCAGCCTCCTCAGATTGGGAAAATTGCCGAAAAAATCCAGATGGTCCGCAAGGAACACATCATCCCAATAGATATTCGTCATTCCTCCCGAGCTGTATACCTGCACATTCTCATACAGCTTGATCCCGGCCATTTCCAGAGATTCCAGGGAAGTATTCTCCGGAATCCGGTCAAAGTCGATCTCGCACTCCGTCCCGTTCAACACAATCTCCCGGATATGCGGCAGCCGGAATATGCCCGAAATGTCATCAAAGGTCATGATCCCGCTGAGATTCACATATTCCAGGGAGGACAGGTCCGCCGCGAAGGCCATGGGCATATCCTGATAGAAAGTGGTACAGGTAAGTCTCTTAAGCCGGGTAAGTCCCGACAAGTCAAGCCCGCTTGAAAGATCGCAGCCGTGCAGGGTGAGTTCCTCCAGTTCCGTCAGGGCGGGCAGAAAGGAACAGGTCTCAAAGTTGTCCAGCGTCAGACTCCGCAGCCCGCCAAGTCCCGTAAGAGACGGCTCCTCACAGTCGTAGGGCCTCTCCAGTGACAGTTCCGCAAGGCCTTCCAGAGCGCTCACCGCATCCATATTTCTGAGTTCCCGGCAATCCGTCACCGAAAGTTTCTTGAGATCTTCCAGCGCCTCTATTCCGTCAAGACTCAAAATTTTCCCGCCAGCCAGACCCAGACTTTGCAGCCAGGGCATCCGCTGCAGGAAATCCAGCGCCTTCAGATTCTCCGATTCAATAGACAGCTCCTCCAGATTCTCCATGGAGGCGAAGACGGCAAAGTCGTTTATGGCGTCCGCATCCTTAAGCGTCAGGGATTTCAGCCGGTCCAGCGCCACCACCGCGCTCACGTCTCCAAGGCTGCCCGCGTCTATGGTGAGACTTTCCAGATTGGGAAAAAGTTCCAGCCCCTCCAGACTTTTTACCGAACTGCCCATGGTAAGCTGGCGGATTGTGTCAGGACTCTCCAGAGCCTCCGCCGCGTCCTCCAGATTGCTGAATGAGGCGGAAAGGCTCTCCAGGGAAAGCCCCCGCAGATCGCACTGGGAAAGAGAACCGCCTGTCTCCAGCTTTTTCAGACCGCCGAACATATACAGGCTCCCGTACCCCTTGTCACTCCCCTGCGGGAAAGTGAGCCATTCCAGCCGCGCGTCCGGATTCTCCAGCGGATTTTCAAAGCTGTAGCCCAGATATGTATTGTCCAGATCCGTCTTATCCGCAATCCACTGAATCCGGTCCAGTTCCTCCTGAGTAACACTGTCCGCGTCCTTCCCGAAGGCGGCTGCCACCATCTGCTCCAACATACCGGAAAGGACTGCCTTTTCCTCTTCCTCCTGCTCCTGCTCCGCGCTGTAAGTTTCCCGGGTATAACTGTTCGTGGCCAGGGATTCCCAGATCTCCTGCCTCTGTGCCTGTCTGGCCGCCTCCCGGTTCTGCGCCCTGTAGTACGCCCTGACGCCTGTCAGGACAAGAAGACAGATCACGCCCACAATGGTGCCCACAACGGACCCTCTGGAAACGGACTCCCTTGTGTCTCTCCGGGGAGCGGGCTCCCACTGCGGAATCCTGCGCCCGCCTGCTCCCTGCCCCGGCGGCACATTCTGCCCTGTTCCCTGCCCCATATCTACCACATACACATTGCCGCAATATTCACACTGGACTGTCTTTGCATTCCCGGCGGGCATTTTCAGGACGCCTCCGCAGCTGGGACATTTTAAATCCGTTATTTTTACCGTATCTCCCATGTCGTTTCCCCCGTTACTTCAATCTCTCCCCGCACTCCGGGCAAAATCGGGGATCACCCTCTATGGCCGCATTGCATTTGGGGCATTTTTTTGCCAGAGGTATCCCGCACTCCGGGCAGAAACGCCCTCCTGCAGGTATCCTGCTGCCGCAGCCGGGGCACAGGAGCTGCTGTTCCTGCCCCGGGCGCTCTCCGGACTGCTCCGTTCTGAGCTCTCCGCTGATGCCGCCAAACGCGGCCCCCATGGCGCTGCCCATGCCAAGGCCCATTCCCGTTCCGATTCCGGCCCCCATAAACAGCGCGCCTGCCGATCCGGGGTTGGAAGCGGCTCCCTCCAGAGCGTTGAAGGACCTCTCCTGCCGGTAGTCAAATCCGATGATGTCCATCTCCGCTTTTTTCGCCAGCGCGTCCTTAAGTTTCCTGACAGAGGGGTCCTCCTCCGGAACACTGATCTCATTCACATAAAAGTTGATCAGCCGAATACCGTATTCCGCCATATCCGGCTCGATTCTCTCCTTCATATATCCGGAGAGTTCATCAATATAAGCGTTTATCTCCAGAACGCTGATCTGTTTTTTCAGCAGATAGGAGGAAAGAACGTCCTTGACCTTTGTGACGCAGAGCCCCCTGAAATGATTCATGAGCATATTTCTGTCAAAAGCAGGCATGGTCCCCACCAGCTTGATCAGAAACTTTCTGGCGTCCTCCACCCGGATACCGAACAGGCCGTTGGCACGAACCGGCACAAAAATCCCGTACCTGGCATCCTGCATCTGGATGGGAGATGGGGTTCCCCATTTGACATCCAGGGTCGAAAGCATATTGACATACCACACTTCCGCCGCAAATGGAGATCTGCCGCCAAAGGGCAGATTGATAATCTTATTGAGGATGGGAATATTCTGCGTCTCCAGAGTATGCCTCCCGGCCCCGAATAAGTCCAGCGCTCTCCCGTCTTTGAACAGGACCGCTTCCTGTGACTCGTTCACAATCAGCTGCGTCCATGTTCCCAGCTCTTCCCCCGGAAACTTCCAGGCCAGCAGACCAGGATTCCCGTTATATTTTATAACATCCGCAATTGCCATATGATCTTATCCTCCGTCCGTACTGTCAGAACTATTGTATTCCTGCTCTTTGCGTACAATGCCTTCCGTGAAATCCCCCCGCCGCACACCCAAGGCCTTTTCACATAAGAGTGCCCTGCATGGCTTCATGGCAAATCCTGCCGCACATGCACATCCATCTGGGGATAGGGAATCAGGATACCCGCCTGATCCAGGGCATACTTGATCCCCTCCGTGAGACGGTATCGCCCGTCCCAGTATTCTTCATTGGTAAACCAGCAGCGGACAATCAGCTGTATGGCGCTGTCCCCAAGGGAGTCCACCACCACCCGCATCTCCCGGTCCCTGAGCACCGCCTGGTCCTCTGCCAGCAATTTCATAAGGGCCTCCCGGGCCGTCCCGATATCGGAACCGTAGGAAATCCCCACAGAAATATCGCATCTGCGATATCTGTCCGTGGTGATATTCACCAGACTGCCGTTGGCCAGCGCCCCGTTGGGCAATATGACGGTGCGGTTGTCCGGGGTCAGCAGTTTGGTATAAAACAGCTGAATCTCTGTCACCGTCCCCTCTTTCCCGTTGGCGTCTATAATATAATCCCCCACCAGAAAAGGTTTCAGAATCAGGATCAGTACGCCGCCCGCCAGGTTGGACAGGCTTCCCTGCACCGCCAGGCCGATGGCCACGCCCGCGGAACCGAGCAGAGCCGCCACACCGGCGGCATCCACGCCAAAGCCCCCGGCGATCATAAAGATCAGCAGGATATACAGAACCGCCTTGAGAAAAGAGTCGGTAAACTGCCTGATCCCCACATCCACCCTGCTCCGTTCCAGGGATTTTTTCACGATTCCCCGCAGCAGCCGGATCAATTGGGTTCCCAGCAGGAATACCACCAGCGCCAGCACAATCCGCAGTCCCATCTGCAATACTTTCTCCGGCAGCTCGCCCCAAAACTTTTCGATCATTCCGGGATCAATCCGGGAGGCCCGCCCCTGTGTGACCCTGGGAAGGATTCTGTCTGAAAACATGACCATACTGCTCCTTTCCATCTACTGGGACACCGCTTCCCCCTTTATCTTCCCGCCGGCGGCACCCTGGAGACTGTCGGAGGCCGCTTTCTTCGCCGTCTTTTTCGAAGCGGGCTTATCCTCTCTGTCCGCCTCCCGGTCAGAAGCCTTCTCTCTGGCAGCGGTTCTGCCCGATGCCTTCTTGGGCGTATTCTCCTTGATCAGGGCCAGTTTCTTGCGCACCCGCTCCTCAATCACCCGGTTCAGCTCCTCCTCGGTATAGGGTTCAAAGCGCAGGATGCTCAAAGACAAGGGGGCCAGCTTCACACTGATGGACACCGCCTGCTCGTCCCACTCTATGTCCGTGGCGGCCAGGGCCCTCTTGTTCACCACCCCCGTACCGCCGTAGATCTTTTCATCTGTGTTCAGGATCTCCTTATATTTGCCGTCAAACGGCACCCCTGTGCGAATCTCCTGGGCCACACCCGCGAAGTTGGCCACCACCACCAGCAGATCAGCGGCATCACTTCCCTTGCGCAGAAAACTCAGATAGCATTCATTGCCGGAGATGGCATTGAGCCAGGCAAAACCTGTGGGCTCCTGGTCCAGTTCATACAGAGCGGTCTCCCGGCGGTACAGATGATTCAGATCTTTATACAGCTCCGCCACCCCCTTGTGCTCCGGCACCTTGAGCAGATCCCACTGCACTCTCCTGTTCTCGTTCCACTCGTCGAACTCCGCCAGCTCCTGGCCCATGAACAGGAGCTTCTTACCGGGATGGGTCATCATATAGGCATAGGTCAGCCTCAGATTGGCCAGCTTCTCCTCCCTGCTCCCGGGCATCTTGCCCGCCATGGTGGCCTTGCCGTGCACCACTTCATCGTGAGAGAACACCAGCTGGAATTTCTCACTGTAGGCATAGATCATGCTGAAAGTCAGTTCCCCGTGATGGTGGCCGCGGAAATAAGGGTCCATCCGGATATAGCCCAGATAGTCGTTCATAAAGCCCATGTTCCACTTTAAGTCAAAGCCCAGACCGCCCTTGTCCAGATCCTCGGTGATCAGCGGGAACGCGGTGCTCTCCTCCGCGATGGACAGTACGCCGGGGTCGCGCTTTTTCAGAACGGAATTCAAGTGCTTGATCATTTCCATGGCTTCCAGATTTTCCTTGCCGCCATACATGTTAGCCACCCATTCCCCGTCGTTTTTGCCATAGTCAAGATACAGCATACTGGCCACCGCGTCCATGCGAATGCCGTCCGCATGGTACTTTTCCACCCAGAACAGCGCGTTGGCGATCAGATAGTTGGACACCTGAGGTCTCCCGTAATTGTAAATCAGCGTTCCCCAATGAGGGTGGAATCCCTGGCGGGGGTCCTGATGCTCATACAGACAGGTGCCGTCAAAGCCGGACAATCCGTGGGTATCTCTGGGGAAATGAGCCGGCACCCAGTCCAGGATCACGCCGATTCCCGCCTTGTGCATCTCATTGACAAAAAACATAAAATCCTCGGGAGTGCCGTACCGGGATGTAGGGGCATAATAACCGATGACCTGATAACCCCAGGAACCGTCAAAGGGATGCTCCATAATAGGCATCAGTTCCACATGCGTATAGCCCATCTTCTTCACATAGGCCGCCACCTTGGGCGCAATATCCCTGTAGTTGGCATAGGGCTCTCCCTCTTTGGGATCAAGGAAGGAACCCATATACATCTCGTAAACGCTGACAGGGGCGTTTCCTCCCTGAAATTCCCCGCGCCCGCTGACAAATTCCTCGTCCTCCCATGTGAAGCGGTTAAGGTCCGCCACCACGGAGGCGTTGTCCGGGCGAAGCTGCGCGGCATTGCCATAGGGGTCCGCTTTCAGGAAGGTAAGTCCTCCTCTGGCCTTGATCTCAAACTTATAAATGCTGCCCTCGTTCACCTGGGGAATAAACAGTTCAAAGATACCGCTGTCCCACAGACGGCGCATCTGGTGGGCACGGCCGTCCCAGTTATTGAAGTCCCCCACCACGCTGACCCGCATGGCGTTGGGAGCCCACACCGCAAAGCAGGTTCCCTCCTCCCCGTCCATCACGCAGGGATGCGCTCCCAGCTTTTCATAAATGGTATAATGGATACCGGCGTCAAATTTCTCCGTGTCTTTTGGGGTTATCCTTGGAGCATGCCGGTAGGGGTCTTTCACCTGAACCGCTTTGCCGTCCCCGTACACCACCGCATACTGATACTCTCCCATCTCCTTCTCCGGGATCAGCGCCGCGAAGAACCCCTCTTCGTCGGCCATATCCATGGGATACTCCCTGCCGCTTTTCACCAGCTGCAGCGTCATCTCTGCCGCCCCCGGATAAAAGGCCTGCACCAGCACCTGACTGCCCACCTTATGAGGCCCCAGCAAATCGTGGGGATGGTCGCACTCGGAGTAGACGATCTCCTCGATCGCCGGCCAATTCATCAATTTATACAGCTTATTGTCCATAATCGCCTCTTTTCTGTATGGCTTTTCTGTTCTTTATTATACCCACAATCCTCTGGATTTTCCTTCCTGTCCGGCACATATTGCCTGTTGCGCGGCATGTGCCGGGCCGTAATGGGAAAACCCCGGTGATTGTCAGTGTATGTCCCTGCGCCACGGATGCCATACTGCCGTGGAAGGATCACATCTAATTCACATTTATTACCAATACAGCTTCCTACAGTGTATGTATAAACAGACCGCTTCTGAGCTTGGGCTCAAACCAGGTGGATTTCGGCGGCATCAGTCTGCCGGCGTCCGCCACGGCGAACAGTTCGTAGATGGATGTGGGATACAGCGCAAAGGCAACCTGCATATCCGTGTGCGCTCTTCTCTCCAGTTCCTCCAGCCCCCGGATTCCCCCCACAAAATCAATGCGTCTGTCGGTCCTGGGATCACCGATGCCCAGAACAGGCGCCAGAAGATGCTCCTGCAAAATGGACACATCCAGCCCTTCCACCTCGTCCCGGCTGCGGATGTCTTCATGAGCCGTAAGGCGATACCATTCCCCCTCCAGGTACATGCCGTATTCATACTTTCTCTCCGGTCTGTACGGGGTATCCCCCATGGACTGCACACGGAATTTCTCCTGGACCTTATCCAGGAAGGACTCCTTATCATACCCGTTTAAGTCCTTCACCACCCGATTGTAATCCATAATTTCCAATTCATCGGCAGAAAACAGCACCGACAGGAAGAAATTGTACTCTTCCTCCCCGGTGTGGGAGGGATTCTTTTCCCTGCGCCCCAGTCCCACCTTCACCGCGGAGGCACAGCGGTGATGGCCGTCCGCTATATAGATCTGCTCCATGGCGGCAAAGGCATCCCGGATCGTCCGCATCTGTCCCTCCTCTGACACCACCCAGACTCTGTGCGTGACACCGTCCTCCGAAGTAAAATCACAGACGGCGGCCCCTGCTGTCACCTGTGCCGTCAACTGCCGCAGCGCGGCCTGACTGCGATAGGCCAGGAAAATGGGACCTGTCTGGGCATCGCAGGTATCCACATGCCGAATCCGGTCCTGCTCCTTATCCTCACGGGTATTCTCATGCTTTTTTATCACCTGGTTTAAATAATCGTCGATGGAGGCGCAGGCCACTATCCCCTTCTGGCTCCGCCCTTCCATGATCTGTTCATAGATATAATAGCAGGGCCTGTCCTCCCTGACAAAACGGCCCTCCCTGATCCACTGCCAAAGCATTTCGCGGGCTTTCTCATAGACACAGTCCGCATAAGTGTCCACCTCGGGGGGGAACTGGGACTCCGCCCGATCAATGGCCAGGAAAGAACCGGGATGTTTTTTTACCTCTGCCGCCGCTTCTTCCCTGTTGTATACATCATAGGGCAGGGCGGCGATTTCCGCCTCCAGCCCGGGAGCTGGCCTGTATGCCTGAAATGGTCTGATATCTGCCATATATTCCTCCTTTTGGATAAATCCTTTTATTTTTTATCATATCAAAAATAGCTATGCATCACAAGCGTTAAAGTGTTATAATAAGAAAAAATTTTGTGAGGAGTGATGTGCTATGACAGACGAAAATCGCGCTATTTTGAAGAGGATCAACGATTACGCGGAGCAGGTGATGGGAGATATTGACCCCCAGAAGGTTCCCGTCTCCGCGCAGATTGAGAAACTCAGACCCATCATGCAGGAAATTGCCGATGAGAAAAACATGGCTCTGGAAGATGTTTTTATCCTGTACATGGATATTCAGTCCGAGGCTTCCTGCGCCACCCAGCAAAAACTGTCGGAGGAATTGCAGGATCTGAACGACGGAAACGGCATGCCGATTCTGATCCGATAATGTGGCCCGGGACTTGTCCGTCCACTGCAGCACATCGGACAAGCCCCGGAGCATATTGACCGGACAGACGGGGTTTTGCTTTTTGAAAACCCCGTCCATGGTTCAGGCCTTCTCTTTTTCTACTTTCTGCCCGTCTGCTATGCGATAATAGGTTCTCATCACAAAAAGCAGCGCCACCACCGGCAGCCTGCGCGGCCATCCGCCGCATTTTGCCCATCTCACCAGTCTGGCCAGGGATTCCCTTCTCTTCTCCTCCGAAATATCATATCTGTCCAAAAACAGAAGCAGCAGGTAGCAAAATCCCGCGATCATGGCAACTGTAGCGTATAATTCCAGCCGGACGCCGTCCGCGGTCCTGGGCTCCGCATCCTTGGGGACTTCTGCGGTGAGAGTACTCCACAGCAGCGCCAGCTCGTCTATGTTGTCCGTCGGCGGCTGCGAATCGCCTCCGCCGGAAGAAGCGTCCCCATTTCCGCTCTCAGGAACCGACGGACTGCCCCCGCCTCCGTTCTCTCCGCCCGGATGACCGTCTCCCGGATCAGAAGGGGTTACATCGCCCGGGCCATCGTTTCCCGAGACGGACCCGCCGCCCGGATGATCATTGCCGGAAACGGAAGGAGTCCCGCCGCCGGGGTTGCCGTTGCCGCCTCCATTTCCATCTCCGTTGCCGTCTCCACTTCCATCTCCGTTGCTGTCTCCGCTTCCGCCTTCATTTCCATCTCCGTTGCCGTCTCCACTTCCATCTCCGCTGCCGCCTTCATTTCCGTCTCCACTGCCGCCTTCGTCTCCGTCTCCGTCTCCGTTGCCGCCTTCGTCTCCGTCTCCGTTGCCGCCTTCGTCTCCGTCTCCATTGCCGCCTCCGCTTCCGGAAGCCGGAATGGACTCTGATTTACTCATCCCACATACGGAACAAATATAACTCATAACCCCCGGCTCTGACGCAGTGGGTTCCTTTGTGACGGTTCCTTCTCCCCATGTATGGGCCGCTGTGTCACTCTTTCCCCCACAGGAACACTCATGCCAGTGGCTGTTTTCATCACTTTTCCACTCCGCACCGTAGCTATGGACATGTTTTTCCAGTATATTGGCTCCCAGAGACCCCCAGGCCGCCTTATATGCATCTTCACTGCCGCCGGGAACCACTATCCCCTTGGAGGAATTTTCCACAAACTTGCAGTTATCAAATACCGAGGTCCCCAGGGACGGCGGCGTTGTCCCCTGCATCACCAGCTTTTCAAGGGAGCTGCAATCCGAGAACGCGCCGTCTCCTATACTCTGGAGATGCGGCGGAAGAATGATCTCCGCGAGGGAAGAGGCATGCTTGAATGCCAGACTTCCTATGCTGGTCACAGTGTCGGGAATGACAATGCTCCCCAGATCGCAGCAGCCGCTGAACGCGTCGTCCGGAATATTTGTGACGCCTCCCTGAATCAGGATCTTTTTGACTCCGGGAAATCTTCCCTCCGCCCGACCGCCTGATGTCCAGTCATCCATTCCCGCCTGACTGTCAATCGTAAGATTCCCGGCCTCGTCCAGGCTCCATCCCCGGTCCGGCAGCGGCGGCAATTTGGCAATGGGAATGATTCCCTCCGCTCCGGCTGTATATCCTCCGCATGTGACCGAGACCGCCAGCTTGAGGGCCCCTTCACTGTCCGCAGTCGCGTTTCCCAGAAAGCCAAACTCGGCTATAGTAATAGCGCAGTCATTCTTGAAATAACCGTCAATGGCACTTTTCACGGCATTCCTTACCTCTTCCTGGGTTGTATCGTTGGATACCGTCAGCGAGCCGATAATCTCCTGTAGTTTTCTGTCCAGGGCTTCCTGTGTAATCTGCGGTTTCTCCTCCTTGATATACTCCTCAAAGACGCCCCCCGCCGTTTTATACGCATCCTCGCTTCCCGGCGGAACCACAATTCCCCCGCTGCCGGCAGAATCCGTGACAAACTTGCACCCGTCAAAGACAGAATTTCCCACGGACGGCGGCACACTTCCCTGCATGATCACCTGATCCAGTGAGCCGCAGCCCGAGAAAGCACCGTCTCCTATTGCCTGTAGATTGGGCGGCAGGGTCACTCCACTCAGAGAGGAATCTCCCGCGAACGCAAAGCTGCCTATACCCGTGACAGTGCCCGGCAAGGAAACAGAATTCAGACTGCCGCAGCCGCTGAAAGCATGATCCGGAAGCACCGTTACCCCCTCCTGGATCACAATATTTTTCACCGCGGAAAGATTTTCCTCCGTCCTGCCGTTTTGCACCCAGTCATCCATCCCCGCCTGGCTGGTGATGGTAAGGCTGCCTGTTTCATCCAATGTCCAGCCCCTGACCTGCTCAATGGAGAGCTGAGGGATGTCTACAATATAGTCCTTCGCATAAAACTGACTGCCAAACGCAATACGTATATCAAAAGACATATAGCCTTTATTATTTACATCTGCCTTTTTGAGCACAAACTTTTCTATACTTATAGAAAAATCAATCTGAAAATGGTCATCCAATTCCTTTTTGATATATTGTTCAAGCCATTCTTCTGTTATTTCATTTGACTTTGATTCTGCGGCTTTGGAAAAAATTTTCAGAAGCTGCTGTTTTATCTCGTCCTGTAATACTTCGTCTGTTTTCTTGATCCATAAAGCATATACATATTGAGGTGACATAATTGGTTGACTGAACTTAATAGCCGTTCCCTGCTTGTCTGTCCATGCCTCAAACCTGTAGCCTGTCTTGGGAGGAGGCTCAATCGCCGTTATTGTTGTCCCTCGCATTGCATACACTGTATCTAAAAGACTATCCCCATCCATAAAGAAAACAGGACAAAATGTATATAACGGTGGTTCCTCTTTAAACTGAGCCTGAATATTGACTCTTCTATTGTCATCCAACCGGATTCTCCAAATATATCCCTGTCCCTCCTGTTGTACCTCAGCTACCTCACAAGTCATCACATTCTCATTTATAGTCCTTGTGGGGGTCCATGTCTGAGTAGAAAAAGATGAACTTGCCTCCAGCACAATATCTGTTATTATCTGCTCTATATCGCCTTCCAGAACCGTCAGCCGAATACGTGCCGTCTGCCCTGTTTCAGCCGCCTTCGCCCCTGTTGCCATCCCTACACAAAGCACCGCTGAAAGCAGCACCGCCAAAACCTTCCGCCAAAAACCGCCCCTTCGCTTTCTCATAGTATCCTCCTTGAACTCTTCACTCAGTTGTCCGCTGCGGCCCTGTACAGGCATCCGCAAAACTCTCCTTGACAAAGTGAGAAAAATATTGGCAATTTCATTTTATGTTGTCAGGTGATTTATGTCAAGTAGGTTGTGCAATTTGATACATATTTGTACAATTTGACAGCATCTTTATCTAAAACCACTGCCCGCATGAATCAGCCTGAACTTGTATGCCTGAATTGGAAATCCGGATGTATTCTTATCTCGGGTACATTATTAAAAATGTCCGTTTTCCCATGGACGTATACGGAATTTTCTGTTCCGGACAGAGGTCGGGGTATATATGAAAAAATTACTTCCCAATACCCTGCCCAGAGTCCCTGAGGGCAGAAAAACAGCCTTTTTCCCGCATATCAGGGTATATACAGAAAAATTGTGTGCCAGTACCCCGCTGATGGCAAAAAAGTGGATATGGAGCGACAATTTTTCTGTATATACCCTGTTTAACCGTACAAACTGTGCAACAAGGGGAGAACTTGCGAAGCGGCGGGGTACTGCGGAACAATTATTTTATATATACCCTGCCAGATCAAAGGATGATCAAAATATGCCGACCTAGGCAGGGGAAGCAAGGGCTCTGCTGTGCCAACCTGTGCAGGAGAAGCAAGGGCTCTGCTGTGCCAACCTGTGCAGGAGAAGCAAGGGCTCTGCTATGCCGACCTGCGCAGGAGAAGCAAGGGCTCTGCTGTGCCGACCTGTGCAGGAGAAGCAAGGGCTCTGCTATGCCGACCTGCGCAGGGGAAGCAAAGGCTCTGCTGTGCCGACCTGCGCAGGGGAAGCAAAGGCTCTGCTATGCCGACCTGCGCAGGGGAAGCAAAGGCTCTGCTGTGCCGACCTGCGCAGGGGAAGCAAAGGCTCTGCTGTGCCGACCTGCGGGGGTTTCCGGGACAAACCGCAACTGTACGCCCCGAGAAAATCGCTGCCGGATTGGGACAGCTTCCATCAGCAGGTTCGTGGGGGGGACAATCCGGCGTAATGTGGAAAGTGCAAGACGCAGGATGCATGGATCAAATGGACCAGGCTGTGCTGGCCGGATGGAGTACTGGAGCGTGTTTGCGGATGACGCACTCCGATACTCGCGATCCCTATGGACATCCCCCCAAAAGCCATTTTGTAAAGATGTCTTCTTTCAGTAAGTAAAGTTGCATATAATCTGTTTTCATACTTCTTTTTCCAAACAACAGAGCTCACGCTGCGCAAGCGGAAAAAGCCACATACAGGGCAATTGCCCTGTACATGGCCTTCATTCATTACAACTCACACAATTCAGTTTACAGCTCCCAGAAATCCTTTGTAAAATTCAGAACCGTCGCCAGATCCGGGCTGTTCTATTTTACAACCCTCACCCGGAATACGCCGTCAATCTTCTCCAGCGCCTCAATAATCTCCGCTGTGGGGGCGCTCTCCACATCAATCATGGTGTAAGCCACCTCTCCCCTGGACTTGTTGGTCATATCGCTGATGTTGATGCCCTTTACGCCAAACGCGGCGGTAAACTGCGTAATCAGGTTGGGAATATTCTTGTGGAAAATAGCCACGCGTCCCGCCTTGGCGCAAATACCCATATCGCAGGCCGGGTAATTCACACTGTTGCGGATGTTGCCGTTCTCCAGATAGTCCATGATCTCCTCCACGGCCATCACCGCGCAGTTGTCCTCGGATTCCTCCGTGCTGGCGCCCAGATGCGGGATCACGATACATCCCTTCTGTCCCGCCGTGGTGGGATTGGGGAAATCGGACACATAGCGGGCAATCTTACCGCTCTGCAAGCCCTCCAGCACATCCTTCTCATTGGCCAGCAGATCTCTTGCAAAATTCAGGATCACCACGCCCTCCTTCATCTTGGCGATGGACACCGCGTTGATCATGCCCCTGGTATTATCCAGCAGAGGCACGTGGATGGTGATATAGTCACAGTCCGCATAAATATCATCCACATTCAGCACATGTTTTACGGAACGGCTCAGATTCCAGGCCGCGTTGACCGACAGATAAGGGTCATATCCGTACACCTCCATGCCCAGCGCCACAGCGGCGTTGGCAACCTTCACGCCGATGGCCCCCAGACCGATGACGCCCAGCTTCTTGCCCATAATCTCGGTCCCGGCGAATTTTTTCTTCTCCTTCTCCGCAGCCTTGGCGATCTCCGCGTTGTCCGCGGAATCCCTGACCCAGTCGATGCCGCCGATCACATCTCTGGCCGCCAGCAGCATTCCGGCCAGCACCAGTTCTTTCACGCCGTTGGCGTTGGCACCGGGGGTATTGAATACCACTACGCCCTTCTCCGCGCATTTTTCCAGCGGAATATTGTTCACCCCCGCCCCCGCGCGCGCCACCGCCAGCAGCCCCTCGGGGATTTCCATCTCATGCATGGAAGCGCTGCGCACCAGAATGCCGTCGGCCTCCTGTACATCCGCCGTGATCTGGTATTTATCGCTGAAATTCTTAAGTCCCACATCCGCGATGGGATTCAGACAGTTAATCTTATACATCCGGCAATCTCCTCCTCTACCTATACTTACGGCCTCTGAAATCTGACATGGTACCTGATGCACAAGTAAAAATCACTTGTCTCAGCCCCAGATCTCTTCCCCCGTAATTGTGCGTCCCACTCTGTAACGCAATATGTCACACCGTCCAACAGCCAATTTTCATTACCTGTTTTCTGCCTCAAACTTTTTCATGAACTCCACCAGCTTCTCCACGCCCTCAATCGGCATGGCGTTATAGATGGAGGCCCTCATGCCGCCCACGGTTCTGTGTCCTTTCAGGTTTTCAAAGCCCGCCGCCTTGGCCTCTTTGACAAATTTCGCGTCCAGTTCCTCATCGCCGGTGACAAAGGGCACATTCATCAGGGAGCGGTCCTCCTTGCGCACCGTACCCTTGAAGAGTCCGCTCTGGTCCAGAAAATCATACAGAATAGCGGCTTTCTTCTCGTTGTGAGCTTTCATGGCCTCCAGACCGCCCTGCTTCTTAAGCCATTTGAACACCTTGCCGCAGATATAAATGCCGTACGCGGGCGGCGTATTGTACAGAGAGCCATTGTCCGCATGAATCTTGTACCGGAGCATGGTGGGTGTGCCGGGAAGCACATCCTCGGTGATCAGATCCTCCCGGATAATCACGATCACCACGCCCGCAGGGCCTATATTCTTCTGCACACCGCCATAGATCACCCCGTATTGGGTCACATCCACAGGCTCGGACAGAAAACAGCTGGACACATCGGCCACCAGTGTCTTGCCCTTGGTATTGGGCAGTGTCTTGAACTTGGTTCCGTAAATCGTATTGTTCTCGCAGATATACACGTAATCCGCGTCCTCGCTGATGGGCAGATCCGAACAGTCGGGTATATAGGAAAAGGTCTGGTCCTCCGAGGAAGCGATCTTGTTGGCCTTCCCGTAAATACATGCCTCCTGATAGGCCTTCTTGGCCCACTGGCCGGTCACAATATAATCAGCCACCCCGTTTTTCATCAGATTCATGGGAATCATGGCGAACTGCTGGCTGGCGCCGCCCTGCAAAAACAGCACTTTGTAGTTGTCGGGAATATTCATCAGCTCCCGCAGATCAGCCTCCGCCTCCCGGATAATCGTCTCATAAGCCTTGGACCGGTGACTCATTTCCATCACGGACATGCCGGTTCCCCGGTAATCCAACATCTCCTCCGCGGCTTCCTTCAGTACTTCCTCAGGCAAAACTGCCGGGCCTGCCGAAAAATTGTAAACTCTTGACACTTCCTTTTCCTCCTTATTCAGATCTTTACAGATTCCCTTATTTTATCCCTAAACTGTGCTTTAGTCAACTACTTTGTTAAAATACTGCGCATCCGTCAGTAAAACATAATTACGGGAGTTCCCTTTTCCACCAGTTCGTAAAATTCTCCCATCACCTCCGGAGGGGTGTTGATGCAGCCATGGGAACCGTTTGTCAGGTAGATCTCCCCGCCGAAATCCCTGCGCCAGTCGGCGTCATGAATCCCCACATTTCCCACCACCGGCATCCAGTATTTCACGGGGCTGGCATATCCCTCCCCCCGCAGAACACGGTTCTTCTGTTTTGCATATACAAAATTGATCCCCTCCGGGGTATTCCATCCGCGGCGGGCATTTCCCGTGACCACATCCACGGAAATCAGACACTCGCCGTCCCGGTAATAGTACATACGCTGCTGTCCCATATCCACTTCAACATAAGTATCCCCGATATCGTCCAGGCCTCTGCAAAAGCCCTCCTGCACATAGGCCGGCTGATGCGTCACAGGCCTGCTGCGCTCACGCAGGAGCTCCTCCGCAAGAAATTGCACCTCCGCTTCCACATCCAGCTGTGTGCCATAAGTCTTGTATGTCACCTGCACCACCCGGCCCTCCGTGGTCTGAAAATCTCTGGCAGTGCCCACCGTGTCATATTGCTCCGCCAGCTGCTCCACCCATTCCCGGATATGGCCCGGGCTGACCAAAAGTTCCTCCCGCTCCCAGACGGGATAGCCCGCACTGTCTTTTTGCAGAAAAGAGGCCATCGTCTCCGGCGTCAGTTCCATCTGCTGCGCCCCCATGTCATAGATCAGATTGCCCTGCAAAAAGGACTGCAGCTTCCCGTAACGCGTTCTTTGCAGCATATCCGCCGCTGTATCCTCCAGGTCTTCATAGCAATCCCCCTGACGGACCTGCACCTGGTAAATTCCGCGTTCCAGACACTGCTGTACATATTCACAGAGTTTTTCCGTATCCAACCGACCGCTTTTCCCGTCATAAAGGATATAGGGAGATTCCCCTTCCTGTCCTGCGCGGATTTCCACCGCCGTGCTCCGCTCCCGTTCCTCACGCACCCAGTCCATGTCTGCCACCAACTCTCTGAGTTTCTCATGGCTCCAGATTGCCTGGGGAAACAAATGCTGTTCCGTCATCTCCTCCTGACTCAGCCAGGAGCTCTGCCTTCTGCGCAGGTATGTCCGTAAGCTGTCCGTGTAATCCACCCGGTAATCCGCCAGAGACAGATCCAGCGGCCAGCTCTGTCCTTCCCCGTCTATAATCGTCAGCTCCGGCATTTCCATATTGCGCACCAGCTCGCTGTTTACCTCTTCCACTGTCATGCCGGTGCAGTATATGCCATTGATCCAGGTATTGACCACAAAGGTTCTGCCATAGTACCAGGTCAGGGCCAGAAATCCGCCCAGAGTCACAAAAATCATACACAATACGGTCAGCAGGCATATGCGAAGCATTTTCTTCATTGCAAATCACCATCACGCCGAAAAGGCCAACCCTTCCCGGCACCCCTCCGCGCGGCGCAGTCCTGTGGGCGGCGCGCAGCTTTATTCCTTATTAATATGCGGCATACGCCTTACCGGTGCCCTTTTCGTCATACATGTTCTATTGATTCTGCTCACATTCTGACGCCGCAGACGCATGCCCGTTTTTCGCGCGTCCCCGGCTGCGGACCGGATTCCCTTTCTCCCGCAGCCGACCTGAAATGTAGAATGCGGTTCTACAGGTCATCCCCGTCAAATACCTCGTTGATCGGCGCTCCTGCGGGCACCATGGGAAATACCTTGTCGTCCTCCGGGATCACGCACTCAATCAGCACCGGGGCTTTCAGGGCCAGCGCCTCCTGGAACGCGGGAGCGAACTCCTCCTTTTCCGTCACCCGGATCGCCTTGCAGCCCAGACCCTCCGCCACTTTGCAGAAGTCCACTTTATCGTTCAAAACAGTCTGGGAATACCGCTTTCCGTAAAACAGGGTCTGCCACTGGCGCACCATCCCCAGCACATGGTTGTTGATGACCACCTGTATGATGGGAATATTGTAACGGCTGGCGGTGGCAAGCTCATTCATATTCATGCGGAAGCACCCGTCACCGGCGATATTGACGCAGATCTTATCCGGCTGGCCCACCTGCGCGCCGATACAGGCCCCCAGGCCGTACCCCATAGTCCCCAGCCCCCCGGAAGAGAGGAATGTGCGGGGCTGTGTATAATGATAGTACTGGGCCGCCCACATCTGATGCTGGCCCACATCGGTGGTGATGACAGCCTCCCCCTTTGTCATCCGGTCAATCTCCTCTATCACATAGGGGCAGGACAGTTTTTCCCCATCATATTTCAGCGGATACCTGCTCTTTAAATCCTGAATCTGCTTCATCCACTCCGGATGCGTCTGCGGCTCCAGCTTCTCGTTGACAGCGGAGAGCACACTCCTTAGGTCTCCGATCAGGGAGGCATCCACCCGTATATTTTTGTTGATCTCCGCCACATCAATGTCAATGTGAAGTATTTTGGCGCCTTCCGCGAATTTTTTGGGATTGCCGGTCACCCGGTCGGAGAATCTGGCGCCCAGGGCGATCAGCAGGTCGCACTGGCTCACGCCCAGATTGGACGTCTTGGTGCCGTGCATCCCGATCATGCCGGTATAGCGGGGACTGTTGCCGTCAAACGCCCCCTTCCCCATCAGCGTGTCACAGACCGGAGCATCCGCCAGCTCCGCAAAGCGGGCCACCTCCCGAGACGCGCCGGAGATCACCGCGCCGCCCCCCAGATAGATGTAGGGACGGCTGGCCTGGCTGATCAGTTCCACCGCCCGGTCCAGTTCCTGCTGCGTGAAGCGATTGATCCTCTCCATTTCCCGGGGCCGCACCGGCGTATACTCGCACAGAGCCGCCGTCACATCCTTGGTGATATCCACCAGCACCGGGCCGGGGCGGCCGCTTCTGGCAATGTGAAACGCCCTGCGCAGGGTGTCCGCCAGAATCTCCACATTTTTCACGATATAGCCATGTTTGGTGATGGGCATGGTCACTCCGGCGATATCCACCTCCTGAAAGGTGTCCTTGCCCAGCAGGGGGAGATTTACATTGGCGGTGATGGCCACCAGGGGCACGGAATCCATATAGGCCGTGGCGATCCCCGTCACCAGGTTGGTGGCGCCGGGGCCGCTGGTGGCCATACAGACACCCACTTTTCCCGTGGCTCTGGCATAACCGTCCGCCGCGTGGGCCGCCCCCTGCTCATGGCTGGTGAGCACATGCCGGATTTCGCCGCTGTGCTTATATAAAGCGTCATAGATATTCAGGATCGTGCCGCCGGGATAACCGAATACGGTGTCCACGCCCTGTTCCTTGAGACATTCGATTACTATTTCCGAACCTGTCAGCTGCATGTATGTTCCTCCATCATGATAATACACATACCTCCTTTCGGCCCTAAGGACGCAGGCCGTCCGGAGGTATCCATTTACTTTTCTGTCAGATCTCCAGTATGGCTCCCCTGTTGCCGCTGGTCACCATCTTCTCATACCGGGCCAGATAACCCGTGGTCACTTTGGGCGCTCTGGGCTGCCATCTGGCTTTCCTGGCAGCCATCTCCTCATCGGAAACTCTGATATCCAGCTTCAGGCCGGGGATATCAATGCGGATGATATCTCCCTCCTCCACCAGGGCGATGGGGCCTCCCACCGCCGCCTCCGGAGATACATGGCCGATGGATGCCCCCCGGGACGCGCCGGAAAATCTGCCGTCGGTAATCAGCGCCACACTGCTGCCCAGGCCCATACCCGCAATGGCGGAGGTGGGATTGAGCATCTCCCGCATACCGGGGCCGCCCTTGGGACCCTCATAGCGGATCACCACCACATCCCCTGCCACGATCCTGCCGCTCTTGATGGCTTCAATGGCATCCTCCTCGCAGTCGAAAACCCGGGCCGGGCCTTCATGCACCATCATCTCCTCCACCACGGCGGAGCGCTTCACCACGGAGCCGTCGGGAGCCAGGTTGCCCTTGAGGACAGCCAGTCCGCCGGTCCTGCTGTAGGGATTCTCCACGGGACGGATGACCTCGGGATTACGGTTCACAGCGCCTGCGATATTTTCTCCTATAGTCCTGCCGGTGACAGTCATACAGTCCGTGTGCAGCAGGCCGATATCCGCCAGCTCCTTCATCACGGCGTACACGCCGCCCGCCTCATTCAGATCTTCCATATAAGTGGGGCCTGCTGGGGCCAGGTGGCACAGATTCGGCGTCTTCTCGCTGATGGGGTTGGCAAAGCTGATGTCAAAATCAAAGCCGATCTCATGGGCGATGGCAGGCAGATGCAGCATGGAGTTGGTGGAGCATCCCAGTGCCATGTCTACGGTGAGCGCGTTTAAAACCGCCTCTTTGGTCATAATGTCTCTGGCCCGGATGTTCTGCCGCAGCAGCTCCATCACCGCCATGCCCGCGTGTTTCGCCAGCTTGATGCGCTCGGAATACACTGCCGGGATCGTGCCGTTGCCCGCGAGCCCCATGCCCAGCGCCTCCGTCAGGCAGTTCATGGAATTGGCGGTATACATGCCGGAGCAGGAGCCGCAGGTGGGACATACCTTGTTTTCAAATTCACATACATCCTCCTCGGTCATGGTGCCCGCCGCATGGGAACCCACCGCCTCAAACATGGAGGACAGGCTTCTCTTCTGCCCCTTCACATGCCCGGCCAGCATGGGACCTCCGGATACAAACACCGTGGGCAGGTTCAAGCGGGCCGCCGCCATCAGAAGGCCCGGCACGTTCTTGTCGCAGTTGGGCACCATCACCAAAGCGTCAAACTGATGGGCAACAGCCATGCACTCGGTGGAGTCCGCGATCAGATCCCGGGTCACCAGGGAATACTTCATGCCGATATGCCCCATGGCGATGCCATCGCAGACGGCGATGGCGGGGAACACCACAGGCACGCCGCCCGCCTCCGCCACACCCAGCTTCACGGCATCCACGATCTTGTCAATATTCATATGGCCGGGCACGATCTCGTTGTAAGAGCTGACGATCCCCACCATGGGTTTCTTCATCTCCTCCGGGGTAAATCCCAGCGCATTAAAAAGGCTCCTGGCCGGTGCCTGCTGCATTCCGGCTCTGGCGTTGTCACTTGTCATCATAAAATATTCCTCCTCTCAGTAATCCCTTCCGGGAACAAAATCCTGTCACCTGGCTTCCGGCCTCCTGTTTTAAGCCCGGAACAGCTTCAGACAGGTTCATTATAAAAAACAGAATTTTCAGGATGTTCCATATACCCTGACCATTGCCTCGGAAGCTCGTCCGCAAAAAGAGAAACCATTCCTCCCACGATGGCGCATATGGTATCCCGGTCTCCCAGAGCGGAAACCGCCGTCCACAATGCCTCCTCCAGCGAAGCATAGTAATATGCCGCGCACCAGAGACAAAGCGGAACGGTATCCTGGGCCGTCAGCCTGATTCCATTTCCAAGTATGGAAACCGCAAAATCCATACTGCTCTCTTTTTTGACAGATGCGGCGGACAAAATTTTATATTTCGTATCACTTTCCGGCAATGCTTCTGCCACATCGCGCAAAAAGGCTTCTCCCTCTCCCGGATACCGTCCCAGCTTCTTATTCAGAAGAAGCGCCGACGCCACGGCAACAGCCATGGCACCTGCAATTCCCTCCATATGCGCATGGGTCACTTCAGCGGATGCCCTGGCATAGTGCAAAGCCTTGTCCAAATCATCCGCAAAATACGCGCCTACGGGCGCAGCGCGCATTGCGCCGCCATTCCCCATGGACCCCATTCCATCAAATGCTCCTGATGCGGCATCCCGCCAATTCTGTCCTTCCCCTATGCTCCGCAAAATGGAATGTGCCGTTCCGCCATACCCCCGATGCCAGTCCAGCGCGTAATTCTTCGCGAAAACCCTGGCCAACACATCCTGGTCTATCTCACCATATTTTTCCAGGACACGGTAAATCCCGATGGCCATCACGGTGTCATCGGTAAAATGCCACGGCTCGTCCACAATCTCTCTTTTCTCTATTCTTTCACGGGCCGTTTCGTCAGGCATGAAAAAACTCTGTCCAAAACAATCTCCCAGCGCGATACCGTCCAACGCGCGCTTTGCATATTTTATCCTGTCTTTCAAGTCCAATTGCAAATCCCTCCAGACCGGCATTTCACTTCACTCAGCTGCTCTGCAGGCTGGTTCTGGCAGCCTTTTTTCTATATTCGCTCCGCGATCAGGTCGCCCATCAGGACAGTGCCCACCTGGGTGATATTCCCCCCGGAGTTCTCCCCCTCCTTGGGCATAATGTCGATGGTCCTGTACCCTTCCGCCAGCACCTGTTTCACCGCGGCCTCCACCGCGTCGGCCTCCCGGTCCAGATCAAAGGAATACCGCAGCATCATGGCAGCGCTTAAAATGGTGGCGATGGGATTTGCGATGCCCTTGCCCGCAATATCCGGAGCCGAACCGCCGCTGGGCTCATACAGACCAAACTTCGTGTCATTTAAGCTGGCGCTGGCCAACATCCCAATGGACCCCGTAACCATGCTGGCCTCGTCGGATAAGATATCTCCGAACATATTCTCCGTCAGGATCACGTCAAACTGGGCGGGATCTTTTACAAGCTGCATGGCACAATTGTCCACCAGCATGTGCTCCAGCGTCACCTCCGGATAGTCCCTGGCCACCTCTTCCACCACCGCTCTCCAAAGTCTGGAGGAATCCAGCACATTGGCCTTGTCCACGCTGGTCACTTTCCTACGGCGCTTCATGGCGATGTCAAAGCCCTTGATGGCAATCCGCCGGATCTCGTTTTCATCGTAGGTCAGAGTATCCACGGCCCTGCGCACCCCGTTTTCCTCCACGGTCCTGCGCTCACCGAAATACAGACCCCCGGTGAGTTCCCGCATGATCATCATATCAAACCCCGCTCTGCTGATCTCCTCTTTCAGAGGGCAGGCCGCCGCCAGTTCGTCATAGAGCACCGCCGGGCGAAGATTGGCAAACAGATTCAGCTCTTTGCGGATCTTGAGCAGCCCCGCCTCCGGCCGTCTGTCGGGGGGCAGCTTGTACCAGGGAGAGGTGGTGGTGTTGCCGCCGATGGACCCCATCAGCACGGCGTCCGCAGCCCTGGCCGTCGCCACCGCCTCCTCCGTCAGAGGTATGCCGTGTACGTCAATGGACGCGCCGCCCATCAGAATATCCGTAAACTTTATCACATGGCCGTACTTTCCGGCCACCTTTTCCAGCACTTTTTTCGCTTCCGCAACAATCTCCGGGCCGATTCCGTCCCCGGGAATGCAGGTAATATTCATTTCCATAACTTCCTCTTCCTTTCTTCTTTCGGCATCCCCTCCGTACTACGGTTTCAGGGATAGGGCAAAACTATTTTAAAAAGTATAGCACAACTGCTGATATTCTTCAAATACATATTGTTTATATTTTTCATAACTTTGGGTTATATACTCTACCCTCAGATGTGCGCCTATATTTGTGGGGGATTTGGACCAAAGACGAACGCATAGCGGGCTATGTAATCTGAATCTGCCCCAAAAGGTCCGGACAGGTCAGAGCCCAAACGGAAATCCTGTTATGTTCTCTTCCTGTGTGTATGATCAAAAAGGTCCGTTTTCCCACGAACGGATATGGAACACTCTGTTTCAGGCAGAGACCAGGGTATATATAAAAAAATTACATCCCAGTACCCTGCCCGGAGTCCCTGAAGGCAGAAAAAGGGATTTTTTTCCGCATATCAGGGTATATACAGAAAAATTGTTGCTCCAGATCCACTTTTTTGCCATCAGCGGGGTACTGACGCACAATTATTCTGTATATACCCTGCTTCGCCGTACAAACTCAGCCAAAAGGGGAAAGCCTGCGAAACAGCAGGGTACTGCGGAACAATTTTTTCATATATACCCTGCCGAATCAGATAATGGTCAAAATATGCCCACCTGCGCGGGGTGTCTGCAACAAACCGCAACTGTACACCCCTGGGAAATCCCTGCCGGATTTGGACAGCTTCCATCAGCAGGTTCATGCATGGACAAGCAGGCGTAATGTAGAAAGTGCAGGACGCAGGGCGCACCGATCAAATGGGCCGGGCTGTATATAACTATCGTGCAAATCTGACCGGATGAAATACTAACCATTTTCGTTTAAATACACCTGAATGCGGCTCTGTATGATTTTCACCACATCATCCAGTTCCCTGTCCCCGCCAAAATAAGCACCCGCCTCTTCCTCTATGATGTCAAGCAGCGGCTTGTTTTGAGCAGAGTAGTATATTCCCTCTTCAAAAGCCTTCCTCACTTTGTCCGCCTCCTCCTGCGTGGACGGCGGCAGAGGCCCGTCAAGTGTGAACGTCTCAACCCCCACATCCTCCCGCATTCTCTCTTCAAAAGCCTCCTTCCCGGTCCTGAAGAGAAAATCGCTTTTTTGCAGCGCGCCTGTCATATATTCCTCCACATACTCCCAGGCCGCCTCCTTTTCCCCGGAAGCGCTGTGAATTCCCAGCATCTCACTGTAGCTTATATGGTTTCGGCTTCTCTCCCCCTCCACCCCGCCGCTGACGGGGAACCCGATCAGCGTCAGTTCCTGTCCGCTGTAGTATTCCGCCTGCAACAGTTCATTGACCCTGTGCAGGTATAACTCCCAGAACACAGTCTCTCCCTCCCGGGCCATCTCTTTCCTGCTCAGGGAGATCTCCTCTATTTCCAAGGCCTCTATGCGTCTCAGCAGAGACCGGAATTCTTCCCCATCCAAAAAGGCTTTTCCCTCTTCCCAGTCCACAAAACCATTGATTCCATCATACAGGGCTTTCCGCAGAATATCCTTTTTTACCCTTTCCACAGACGCCCCGTTCCCCGACAGCGCATTGGGATACCGCTCCAGCAGTTCCAGGTAATCCTCTATGGTCCAGCTGGTCTTCCCGTCCAGAAGCTCCGTGGGACAAGCCAGGGCTGTGATCTGAATCACTCTGGGCACGGTGTACAGCTTTCCGTCCACGGCCATATCCTCCCAGACCCTTGGAAGAATATCATCCCTGCGGATTTTCCCGCTTTCCCTGATATAATCTGTCAAGTCCAACAGATACCCCCTGTCCGCGTAATCATGATAATCCCCTGTGCCGTTTATATCTATAAGATCCGGGGCGCCGGCGGACGAGATACAGGCGTTGAATCTGTCCAGTTCTCCAATATAGGCGTAGAGATCCTCTGTATCCACTGTACCGAAGTCCTTTGTGATCATCTCGTATTCTTCCTGCGAGCGATTAAATCTCACTATGCTGGCCTGCAGATTCTGGGGATTGAATGTGGCAATCACCAGCTGTGTCCTGTTTTTCTCTTCCTTCCCTGTCTCCCCACGGCCTTCTTCGTCAGAAGTGAGCCAGGCAAACCGGATACCCTCTCCCCCCTCCTCCGCGCAGCCGATCAGAAACCTTTTTTCTCCCAGGGGACGGAGAAGCCGGATGTCCGAAACAATAACGCCGCAATCCGTAAAATCCAGCACCGGCTGGCTGCTGTCACTGTCCCAATGATATTGTGCCAGCACCGAATCCGCCGGATAATACAGTCCTCCGTCAAACCATTGCCGTCCTGTCCGGAAATCCTTTTGGAGCACTTCCTTTCCATCCGCCCCCTGATATACTGTAAGCGTCTGCCCTTTCTGCCTGTATTGCAGCACGGCAAGTCTTCCCTCACCGACATCCGCCAGCTGCTGGATCAGTTCCCCCCTGACTGTGAGACATCTTTCTAATTTTCCCAGCATGCTCCACAGAAAAAGTTCCTGAGAAGAGGCCGCATAGATTCTGCCGTCGCTTCCTTCGAGAATATGGGAAATGTGAAAATCCTCCTGCCTTTCCGGAAATTCGCTCTCCCAGATCACTTCTCCTTTTTGATCTGTTTTTCTCAGCCAGGTACGCCCCTGCTCCCTGTCCCTCACCGCCGCAATCACATTTCCCGCCCCGGTCATGGTGAATGTCAGCAAAATTTCATTCTCCGCAGGCGGACAGACGCAGACCGGCTCCGTATCCTGCGCCAGCTCCCGCATCCATATGCCATTTTCTTCTATGTAGTAAATATGCCGCTCTGTCACATAACACTCTGGCAGGGACATCTCGTCCAGATCCACCACCGCTTCTCTCTCCACTCTGTAAGAATCCACAGGTTCTTGGGGAACCTGATTTGCCTCCATGGCGTTTCCGCAGGAAACGAGTCCTGCCATCATCAGTATAAAAAGCCCCGCGCACAATATTTTTTCTGTTCTCATCCGTTCTCCCCGCCCCGGACAAACCAAAATTCCTTGTTATACCCGCCGATGTCCGGATTCTCCTCTCCGATTGGCATATGATTGTCCAATTTCGATTATTCTTTTATATTGTACAATAATCCGCAAATACTTCAAGTGTTTTCCTCCGTATCCCATATTATGAATGAGCAGATTGTTTTTCGGACACCGCCCTGCCGGTTTGCGAGCCGCAAAAAACAAAATAACTGATCCATGAAACTTTGACAGGCCCATGCGCATACAATACACTATAAAAAAACACACGGAGGCACTATCATGAGTGACTTAACTGCTACTAACTGCGGCTGCACCACCAATAGCTGCAATAATAGCTGTGGCTGTGGCTGCGGCAACAGCCTGTTTGGCGGCGGCAACTGCTGCTGGATCATCCTGCTCTTATTATTCTGTGGAAACGGCAATGGCTTCGGCTTTGGCAACAATGGCTGTGGCTGCGGCTGCGACAACAACTGCAATAACGGCTGCGAGTGGCTGATCTGGATTCTGCTGCTGTCCTGCTTCTGCGGCGGCGGCAACAATGGCTGTGGCTGCAATAACAACTGCGGTTGCAACAGTGGCTGCGGCTGCAATCACTGCTAAGACGCAAACTTGAGAAGGCGGGTCCCTTTCGGGGGACCTGCTTGCCGTGAAACAAGCCCAGCTCCCAAACACTGATTAACGCAATATCGCAGGTTCAGCCGGAGTTTGATTTACACAGACTTCAGATATGCGGGGAAGAGGAAACTATGGATAAAGTAACCGCCTTTGACGCCCTATTCACCAACAATCAGATTCAGAAATTAAAAATTTTGATTTCATATGTGGACAGCCCTATGCAGCGGCAGCTTGCGATCTATATTAAGTTCCTGGAGCTGCAGCACACCATGGAGCTGTTTCGGCGCTCCCCGCAGCTCACCGTCTCTCCCGCTTCCCGGGAAGGCCCCCCGGACCTGGCCAGACTCTGTCAGGAGATCCTCCCCTATTGCAGCCCCAAGGAGCAGAGCCAGCTGAATCAGTTTGCCTCCATGTTCCAGGCCATGAACCAATATCAGGAAATGATGGAAACGGTTAAAATGTTCCAGGAGATGTTCCCTGAGGGGATGTCCTTCCCCGGCGGGGAGGCAGCCGGCAGTACCGACGGGAGCGAAGAGGGCGCTGACGGCGCAAGTCCCGACATGATGGCGGCGGGGCTTGGAGGGCTGTTCGGCGGCGGAATGCCCGACCTCTCACAGCTTATGTCCATGATGAGCTTTATGCAGCCCCAGGCCCCCGCTTCCACAGACTCCCAGCCCACGGCTCATGAACCGCCGGGCGACAGTCCATGACTTCCCCTTTTAAGCCTGCGCACAGCAACAGTCCAGCCCAGAAATGTCAAAAAAATAGAAACAGTCTCCGCCAAAGCGCGGAGACGGAACGAAACCAGGAGGAACAATATGGAACCAACCACTGATATTCCCAATTGGATGGAGGACCCCTCCGTCCAGGATATCCCCCGGGAGAAACTGGCCTTCCTCTCCCAGCTCTACCAGCAGGGGCAGGGCAAGTCTCAGAAAGAGATGATGAAGTTTTTGATGCCCATGATGGCACAGGCCAAGCAGAAGGGACTGACCTTCACTCCCAGGGAACTGCAAATCGCCGTGGCCGCCATCCGCAAATCCAGTACCCCGGAGGAACTGCGGCAGATTGATCAGATCATGAGCAAAGCGAAAGAAAAAAAGTAATCGGATGGCAAAAAGCGGGCGGATTCCTCCACGGAAATCCGGCCCGCTTTCATCTTTCCATTTCATTTGCCTTTCATGGCTTCACCACAATATTCACCAGTCTGCCCGGCACATAGATCTCCTTGACAACCGTGCCCGTCAGCTTATCTCCCAATAGCTCCTTAGCCTGGGCGATGACCTGCTCCTTGTCCAGATCCTGGGGAATGGAGAAAGTCCCCCGCATCTTGCCATTTATCTGCATGGCAATCTCCACCGTGGCCTCCACGGTCTTGTCCTCCTCATACTCAGGCCAGCTGGTCTGATAAATCCTTCCCGCAAAGCCGCAGATCTGCCACAATTCCTCCGTGATATGGGGTGCCACAGGATTTAACAGGGTAAGAAGCGTCCTGTATTCTCCCCTGGTCACAGCCCCCTTCTTGTTCATATCGTTGATCAGCGCCATCATGGCCGCGATGGCGGTGTTGTATTTCAGGTTCTCATAGTCGCCGCTGACCTTCTTGATGGTCTGATGCATTTTGGTTTCCAGATCTGCGCTGTAGCCCTCTCCTTCCACCAGAATATCCTGTAATTTCCAGACTCTCTCCAGGAATCTGCGGCAGCCCTTCACCCCGTCCTCGCTCCAGGCGGCGGACATGTCGAAAGCGCCGATAAACATCTCATAGGTGCGCAGGGTGTCCGCGCCGTACTCCTCCACGATCTCATCCGGATTCACCACATTGCCCAGGGACTTGCTCATCTTCACGATGGGATGCTCCGCCATCTCACCGAACTCCTCCACCAGCGCCGCGCGGGCCGCTTTTTCGCTGCCGTACTGCTCCACCAGACGCTTCTGCTCCTCCTGGGTCTGATTGACAAAGCTGTGGGGATTCAGCCCCAGAATCATGCCGTGGCTGGTCCTCTTCTGATAGGGCTCCGGACAGGGAACGACCCCCTGGTCATACAGGAACTTATGCCAGAAGCGGGAATATAACAGATGCAGTGTCGTGTGCTCCATCCCGCCGTTATACCAGTCCACAGGCATCCAGTATTTCAGGGCCTCCTGGCTGGCCAGCGCCTCCTTGTTATGGGGATCAATGTACCGCAGGAAATACCAGGAAGAACCTGCCCACTGGGGCATGGTATCCGTCTCCCTCCGGGCCGGGGAGCCGCAGCAGGGACATGTGGTATTGACCCATTCGGTCATGGCCGCCAGCGGAGATTCCCCGTTGTCGGTAGGCTCATAGGATTCCACCTCCGGCAGCGTCAGAGGCAGCTCGCTCTCATCCATGGGCACATAGCCGCATTTTTCACATTTCACAATGGGAATGGGTTCGCCCCAGTAACGCTGTCTGGAGAACACCCAGTCCCGCAGCTTGAAATTGGTCTTGCTGGTTCCGATGCCCTTCTCCTCCAGAAACGCGATGATCCTCTCCTTGGCGTCCGCCACGGACAGGCCGTTCAGAAACTCGGAATTAACCAGTGTGCCGGTAGCCACATCCGTAAAGACCTGCTCCTGCACGGACACCGGACTCCCCGCCACCACCTCGATGATGGGCAGGCCGAATTTTTTGGCAAACTCCCAGTCTCTCTCATCGTGAGCGGGCACGGCCATAATGGCGCCGGTCCCGTAGGTCATCAGTACATAATCCGAGATCCAGATGGGGATCTTTTTGCCGTTCACCGGATTGGTGGCGGTCAGCCCCTGAATCTGTACGCCGGTCTTGTCCTTGGCCAGCTCCGTGCGCTCAAAATCGGACTTCTTGGCGGCCTGCTCCCGGTAGGCGCAGAGCTCCTCATAATTGCCGATCTCTTCCTTATATTTATCAATCAGAGGGTGTTCCGGGGAAACCACCATATAGGTGGCACCGAAAAGCGTATCCGGCCTGGTGGTGTAGATGCGCAGCTTATCCTCCTTACCGGTGATGGAGAAATCCACCTCCGCGCCCTGGCTCTTGCCGATCCAGTTCTTTTGAGACACTTTTACCCGCTCCACATAGTCCACGCTGTCCAGATCCTGAATCAGCCGATCCGCATACTCCGTGATCTTCAGCATCCACTGACTTTTGACCTTGCGTACCACAGGACTGCCGCAGCGCTCGCAGACGCCGTTTACCACTTCCTCGTTGGCCAGCCCCACCTTACAGGAGGTACACCAGTTGATGGGCATCTCGGACTTGTAGGCCAGTCCCGCCTTGAACAGCTTTAAGAAAATCCACTGGGTCCATTTATAATAATCCTCATCCGTGGTGTTGACTTCCCTGTCCCAGTCAAAGGAATATCCCAGCGCATGGAGCTGTTCCTTGAAGCGGGCCACATTGTTTCTGGTCACAATCCTGGGATGAATATGGTTCTTGATGGCATAGTTCTCCGTAGGCAGACCGAAAGCGTCAAAGCCCATGGGATACAGTACATTATAGCCCTGCATGCGGCGTTTGCGGGCCACGATGTCCAGTGCCGTGTAGGGCCTGGGATGTCCCACATGCAGTCCCGCCCCCGAAGGATAGGGAAACTCTACCAACGCGTAATATTTGGGTTTGGAATAATCCTCAGAGACCTTGAACGCCTGCTCGTCATCCCAGATCTTCTGCCATTTCTGTTCCACCTCTTGGTGGTTGTACGGTACTGCCATAAATATTACCCCTCTTCCAGTTTTTTCGTATTATGGCTCATTTTAGCCCTATTTAAAGGGACTGTCAAGTTTTTTATTTCCGGCACTGTAGCTGCCGGCCCCGCAGCTGCCAGGACCGCTGCTTCCCCGCGAAAAGAGCAGCCTCCCTTCCGGAAAGCTGCCCCGCCAGATTTCTCTCTTATTCTTCCGAATTATTCTCCGCCACCTTGGCCGCTCTGGCCGCTACTTCCTTCTCCTGCACATCGCCGGGAGCCTGCTCGTAGCGGGCAAATTCATAACTGTATTCGCCCTGGCCGCCGGTCATGGAGCGCAGGTCCGTGCAATAGCCGTACATATTGCTCATGGGCACGTCCGCCTCGATTATCTGCTTGCCGTTCGCCGTGGGATTCATTCCCAGCACACGGCCGCGTCTCTTGTTCAGATCCCCCATGATATCGCCGGTAAAGGAATCGGGCACCGTAACCTTTACGGAGGCGATGGGCTCCAGCAGCACAGGTCCGGCCTCCATGAAGCCTTTCTTGAATGCCTGTATGGTAGCCATCTTGAAAGCCATCTCGGAGGAGTCCACCGGGTGGTAGGAACCGTCGTACAGCACGGCTTTCACGCCCACCACGGGATAAGCCGCCAGAGGCCCCCGCAGCACACTCTCCTGCAATCCCTTTTCCACGGCGGGGAAATAGTTCTTGGGCACGGCGCCTCCCACCACCTCCTGCTCGAACACAAAGGGAGTGTCCAGATCGCCGGACGCGGAGAAACGCATTTTCACATGACCGTACTGGCCGTGGCCGCCGGACTGCTTCTTGTGCTTGGCCTCCACATCCGAGGTCTTGCGGATGGTCTCACGGTAAGCCACCTTGGGCTTATCCAGCTCGATCTCCACCTTGTACTCATTTTTCAGACGGCTGGCGATAATCTCCAGATGCTGGTCTCCCATGCCGTACAGAAGGAGCTGGCGGTTTTCGGAATCATTGACCACTTTCACGGTCAGGTCCTCATGGGTAATCTTCTGAAGGGCCTGGGAGATCTTGTCGATATCCCCCTTGTTTTTGGCCTTGTAGCGCATATAGGTATAGGGTGTGGAAATCTCCCACTTGCCGAACTTGATGGTGGTGTTTTTGGTGGACAGGCTGTTGCCGGTGCGGGCCGCCGTCAGCTTGGCCAGGGCACCGATGTCCCCCGCGTGGAGCTCGCTGACTTCCATGGGCCTGTTGCCCTGCAATATGTACAGCTTGCCGATTTTTTCCTCGATATCCTTATCCACATTGTAGATCAGATCATCGGTCTTGAGCACGCCGGAATTTACCTTGATCAAAGAGTACTTGCCGATAAAGGGATCTACGATGGTCTTCCAGATATAGGCGGATTTGGCCTTGGAGAAATCATAGTCCGCATGATAAATCTCGTTGGTCTTCATATTGATGCCGGCCACTTCCCGGTTCTCCGGGCTGGGCATATATTTCACGATATCGTCCAGCAGCGTGAACACGCCCTGACACAGAGTGTTGGAACCCATGGTCATGGGCACGATGCTGCCATCGCACACATTGGTGCGCAGCGCGGCGCGGATCTCCGCCTCGGAGAAAGTCTCCCCGTTGAAGAAGCGCTCCATCATCTCCTCGCTGGTCTCCGCCACCGCCTCCATCAGCGCGTCGCGGCAGATCTGCAGATTGGCCTTATTGTATTCGGGAACCTCGCAGGGAACCACTTCCTTGCCCTGCCAGCGGTTGCCGGACTCGGTGATCACGTTCACATAGCCCACAAACTTCTCGTTCTCACGGATGGGCAGATTAAAGGGTGCCAGCTTTTTGCCGAAGAGATTGGTCATATCCTCCACCACCTGGCGGAAAGAGGCGTTGTCCACATCCATGTTGGACACATAGATAAACCTGGGCAGCTTATATTTCTCGCACATCTCCCACGCCTTCAGCGTCCCCACCTCTATGCCGGCCTTGCCGTTCACCACAATGATGGCGGCGCCCGCCGCACTCAGGGCCTCCTCCACTTCGCCCACGAAGTCAAAATACCCCGGCGTGTCCAGAATATTGATCTTATGCCCTTCCCACTCGATGGGAATGACGGACGTACTGATGGAAAACTGTCTCTTCTGCTCTTCTTTGCCATAATCGCTGACGGTGTTGCCGTCGGTTACTTTACCCATTCTGGAAGTGATGCCGGACAGATAAGCCATAGCCTCCACCAGGCTGGTCTTACCGCTGCCGCCATGACCTAATAGACATACATTGCGGATCTTGTCAGTTGTGTAAACATTCATATGCTTTCCTCCAATTAAGGTCTGATTTGGGTATTCTGCCAGAGACTGTTTTTGCACATTCTGACACCCATAAGGGTATTTTACTAAATATTCTGGAAGTTTACAAGTCTTTTTATGATTTTTGTACAGCGGCCATGATTCCGTGCCAAATGCCCTTGACAAAACCCTGACCTGATGCTAAATTTAAAAATATACACATTGTTTTGGTTTCAGATTGGAGGACCCCATGTAATACGTATCCGACAGACAAACAGATCAGGAGCACAGACACTGCCAGTAACAGGCCACAGTGTCTGCTGTTTTAGTGCTTCTGTTGGGTTGGATATCTTTGTAGCAGCATGGGACTTTTTGATCCGTTCGGATTTCCCTTCCGGATTCCAGAACAGCCACAGGCGGAGTAAGCGCCGCCGGACTGTCTTTTTTGGCATGCTGTGAAAGTTTTCTTCACAGCATTTTTTGTTGCCGGAGAACTCCGGAAAACGCGCTGCCCAAGAGGCGAATGCCTCCAGAAGCCTGATCTGTGCCAGTCATAGTACACTTTCAACAATCCCCCGTTTCAGAGTATGTTATACTACATAACGCCAGAATTTACCGTACTGCACAGGTTAAACGTGTATGGCTGGCGTTATGTAGTCGGATTACTCGGAAATTTTTACAGTCAAGCAGTATAAAAAATGCGTTCTGTCAGACGCGTAGATGGCAGGAATGCTTTTCAATCACGTTGTAACAGTAAGAAAGGATGAAAATATATGGAACAGATTTATAAATATCCCCGCACCCGTCATCTGGAAGGTTCCAGGAAGCAGTCCGGGGACGAGGATTTAAAAAATGTCGCTTTCCGCGAAATCCAGGGAAAGTTCCTGGTTCTGGAGGAAAAAGTGGACGGGGCCAACTGCGGCATCAGCTTCGACAGCAATGGTAAAATGTTTCTGCAGAGCCGGGGACACTTTTTAAACGGAGGGTACGGCGAAAAACAGTTCGACCTGTTCAAGCTGTGGGCCGGCTGTTTTGAGGAGAGACTGCGCCGTCTTCTGGGCGACCGATATGTGATGTACGGAGAATGGCTTTATGCCAAGCACACGGTATTTTATGACTGCCTGCCCCATTACTTCATGGAGTTTGATATTTTTGACAAGAAAGAGAAAAAGTTCTTCTCCACCAAAAAGCGCCGGGAATTCCTGCGGGAGGTTCCTTTTGTACACTCCGTCCGGGTTCTGGAGGAGGGGTACTATTCCGGTCCGGAGGCCATCGCGGCGCTGATCGGCCCCAGCCTCTTTATCTCCGAAGCCGCGGAAAAACACTTTTTTTCACAGTGCCAGAAAAGCGGTGTGAACCCGGAGACAGCCCTCCGCCAGACCGATCTGTCCGGAACCATGGAGGGCATCTATATCAAGGTGGAGGATGGGGATTATGTCACAGACCGCCTGAAATTCGTCCGCGCTTCCTTCCTGAATACCATACTGGATTCGGAAAGTCATTGGGCCAGCCGCCCCATAGTGGCAAACCGGCTGGCGGAGGGGACGGATCTGTTCTCCCCCGACGGAACATAAATTAGATATGCGGCTGGATGTGACACAGGGTTTCGCGTCTTATGAGAACCGCCGGTTCCCGTAAGACCTCCGATCCTCTGTAAAATGCCGCGCTTAAAAGGAGATGAGAAAATGGAAACCAATATTTTAGACACAATAAAGAAAACCGGCTTTTCCATGCAGGAGCTTACCGCCTCCTGCCCGGAACTGCTGTCCCTTCGGGACGTGCCGCAAAATCCGGAACACCATGGGGAGGGCGATGTGCTGCGCCACACGGAAATGGTATGCGAAGAGCTGAAAAAACTTCCCCTCTGGCAGACATTGCCGGAGGTGGAAAGAGCGCTCCTGTTTCTGACGGCGGCATTCCACGATATCGGGAAACCCGCCTGCACCAGACTGGAGGACGGGAAATGGGTATCGCCCAGACACACCATCGTGGGGGAAAAAATATTCCGCAGAATCGCCTGGCAGGAGAACGAGCGCTTCGGGCTGTCCTTCGCCCGGCGGGAGCTTGTGGCAAAGCTGATTCGCTTCCACGGCCTGCCTCTGTGGTTCTGGACCAGGCAGCAGCCCGATGTGGAACTGTGCAAAGCCGCCGAGAGCATCCCTCTGCGGTTTTTGGATCTGCTGTCCCGGGCGGATACCCTGGGACGCCGGGAAGCCCGGCCAGACCAGCTCTCCGATCAGGTACAGCTTTTCGGGGAATATGTCCGGGAGCTGGGCATCTGGGAACACCCTTTCCCCTTCGAAAATCCTTATACAAGGTTCCGCTTCTATCAGAAGGAGGAATTGTGGCAGGGCGCCTGTCTGTATGATGACACCACCTTCGACGTAATCATGATGGCGGGACTCCCTCTGTCGGGCAAGGACACCTGGATCGCCCAGAAGAGCGGCGAATGGTCTGACATGCCCGTGGTCTCCCTGGATGATCTCCGGGAAAAAATGGGGATTCCCCCCACCAGGCCCTCCGGCAAAGTCGTGCAGGAAGCGCTGGAACTGGCCCGGGGATACCTGCGAAAAGGCCGGCCCTTTATCTGGAACGCCACCAATCTTCTGACGGAAACCCGGCAAAGGCTGGTGCGGCTGTTCGCGGGCTACGGAGCCAGAGTGCACATCCTGTATTTGGAGGTCCCTTACCGGGAACTGCTGCGCCGCAACCGCGTCAGAGCCAGACAGCTCCCCGAGTCCGTTCTGGACGATATGATCCGGAAGCTGGAAGTCCCGGCGCCATGGGAGGCTTACAGCGTGACTCCGCTTTCCGGACTTGATTTTCACACGTTGACGTGCTATAGTCTATAGAAAGAATAATCGGAGAGGACTGAAAAAATGGGAAATATGCATATCGGCTTTATCGGCCTGGGCCTGATCGGCGGCTCCATCGCCAGGGCCCTGCGGGAAAATATACCGGAGATAAAAATATCCGCCTATGATGTGAATCACGCCACTCTGTCGGCAGCGTTGAAAGACGGGGTCATCGACCAGGCGGCGGCCCGGATTGACGATACCTTCGGAGACTGTGACTATCTGTTCCTGTGTGCCCCGGTACAGAAAAATGACACCAATCTGGAAGCGGTAAAAAAAGTTCTCTCCCCGTCCTGCACCCTGACGGATGTGGGCAGTGTCAAGACGGACATCCATGAACATATCTCCCGGGCAGGCCTGGAGGCACAGTTCATCGGAGGGCACCCCATGGCGGGCAGCGAGCGGTTCGGCTACGCCAATTCCAAGGCCAGGCTGCTGGAGAACGCCTATTATATCCTGACCCCCACCCCGCAGACCGCTCCCGGGAGGCTGGATGCCTACCGGATATTGGTGGAGGCCATGGGGGCCATACCGCTGGTGCTGGACTACCGGCAGCACGATTATGTCACCGCGGGCATCAGCCATCTGCCCCATGTGATCGCCGCTTCCCTGGTCAATCTGGTGCGGGACTCGGACAGCGAGGAAGGCATCATGAAAATGGTGGCGGCAGGGGGATTCAAGGATATCACCCGGATCGCTTCCTCTTCCGCCGCCATGTGGCAGCAGATCTGCCTTACCAATACGGAGAATATCACCCGGCTGCTGGACAGCTACATTGCTTCCCTGTCCAGAATCAGGGAGCAGTTGAATAAGCGTCAGGGCGAAGCGCTGTATCAGCTTTTTGACAGCGCCAGAATCTACCGGGAATCCTTTATCAATGCCTCCAGCGGTCCCATCAAGCGGGTGTACTCCTTTAACGTGGATATCGACGACCGCCCCGGCATGCTGGCCCAGGTAGCCACCACTCTGGCCTTCAACAATATCAATATCAAAAATATCGGGATCATTCACAACCGGGAATATGAGGAGGGTGTGCTGCGGATTGAGTTCTACGACGAGGCCTCTCAGGAAGCCGCCAAAAAGCTGCTCTCCACGCCCCAATTTGTCATACACGAAAAAAAGTTATAAGATAACTGCCTGATCCCTATGGGTTCAGGCAGTTATCGTTCAGCCAGTCATCTCAGAGAAATGCTCATACACACTGATGCGGAAAGCGTCCTGCGCGGACATGCCGATGAAAACAGCGCCATAGTGAAAGCTGCCCGGTCTCTCAATCTCCGAACGCACAATCTGCATAAATACATGTATTATTTCTTTCGTCCATATGGTCAGATAGCATTCATATACCGCCCTGATATCCAGCTGATCCGGGCAGGAGAACCCCACGCCGGTTCTGGACACATCTGATATGTTAATGACAACCGAGTGCTTTTCCGCGGAATCCAGACGCTTCACCATCAGCCTGGCCTCCAGCTCCATTCTCTTGCTTTTTCTGCGTTCCTCCATTCAGGCATTCCTCCCAAACAGTTGTATTTCTAAACAGAATTTTACACGATTTTTCACAAATTGTCAATTCCTCCAATGGAATTCACCGGCATTTGTGACAGCTTCTGTCTGTGAAACGCCTCGCCCTTTGGCAATTCTGCGATATGGGAAATCTCATGAAATCAGCATGGCATCCGAAAATCTTCATTGAATAGCCACCGCAATCTCCACCTGTTTCCCGCTGAAAGCTACGCCATACTTGACGATGGATTTAACGCCTTTTGAAATCATATCGGTATCGTACCTACGATCCTGAATTTGTGCCAGAGCCGTCTCTGAGAGCTGTTTGAGTCTGTCTCCGGAAAGATTTCTGGCAGCTTTCAGTTCAATCAGAATACCCGGCATAGTCTCTGACTTGGGCAATAATTGAATATCATACCGGCCCTCTCCGGATTCCCCATTCGAACTGATATAGTATCGGTTATCCATCATGGCGCAAAGTCCCAGAACAAAGCCGTGATAAAAGTTTTCTCCGGCAGTATCATAGCAGCTTGCCGATTGGAGAAGAAGCCTGTGCATCTCCTTTTGCAGCCTTTCTGCATCATGGGCGTATAACGCTTCCTGAATAGAAATTGCAGTAGCCTGGGGAATGATATCGGTCAATTTTTGCAGAATCTCTTTATGATAGACAAACGCAATCTCCCGGTTGGGAAGCGCCACCTCGCACATATAATCACCGCTGAAAGCAGGATCTGCCCTTACGACTTTCAGATAGCCTGCAACCAGAAGAAAGCTGTATACAGAGGAAGGATTATTCCGAATCTGGGGATAAATCACTCCGGCGTCAATATACGTCAGGAAAGAATCCCCCTGCAATAAAGCGTTAAGACGTTCATAGATGTCTTCTCCCGCATACGCCAGAATTTCACCGATGATCTCATTGCTGCCGGTTGACTGCCAGAAGGCCCTGGGTTGACAGCCATTGCTAAAATAGCTGATAACAGACCACGGATTAAATATTTCCGAGCCGCCAAACCGATATCCGTCGTACCAGTCGCAGATTTCCGCATACCTCTCCTCCGCATGGTAATAGCGGGCAATCTCTTTTACCTCTTCCGGCGTAAAGCCAAAATATTCACTATACTGGCTGTCCAATATGGAATTCACTTTTAAATTGTTCAGACCGCTGAAGATACTCTCTTTGGCCACACGAAGAATGCCCGTTAAAAAGCCATAAGAAAGGTGCCGGTTGTCTTTCAGGCCGCCTGAAAAGAGGTTGCGCATAAAGAGAATCACTTTATCGTAAAATCCCCGCATATGCCCCTGCTGAATCGGCGTGTCGTACTCATCTATGATGATAATCGGAGGGATTCCATAATGCTCGTCCAGCATTTGAGAGAGCCTTTGCAGGGACATCATCATATCTGTGCTGTCCGCCTTCTCTTCCAGAACATTTTGAAAGTATGATTTCTCATATTTGCTGCACTGCCCGCTTTCCAGAAGCTCGCTGTGACGTTCAAACTCCTGGGTCAGAATTTTAGAAATCTGATCATAGGACTCCTCCCAGGTGTCCCGTTTCACATCCTTAAAGGTAATGAAAATCACCGGGTATTTCCCCTGATAGTCTCGATATTTTTTACCGCATGACCAGATTTTCTTATCTTTGAAATAGACAGAAGTGTTTTCGTCCGTCTTTTCAAAGAAGGTGCGGATCATATCCATATTCAGAGTCTTGCCAAAACGGCGCGGACGGGTAAACAGAGACACCATCGGTCTCTCATCCAGAAAATCTTTGATCATCATCGTTTTATCCACATAGTAGTACTCGGACGAGGCCAGACGATAATCCGAAATTCCAACCGGCAGCGGCAGGTCAGACAATGTTTTGTTTTTTCTATATGCACCTGTTTTAATCCGGCTGTCCGCAGGTTTTTCGGCATCAACTGGAATCGCCCAACTGCGGCTCTTTTTATATGCTCCCGCAATCCGTCCTTCCGTACACAGGACGGTTACCCGACGCTCCGTGATTCCCCAAAGTTTTGCTGCTTCCTTAACAGTTATGGTATCGCTCATGTCAGCACCTCCAGGCTTTTCAGATATAGTATACCACTGATAGCGGAACAAAATCAAACTGTGCTTTTGCATCTCTTCTGCCTGGCTGAACAATGAAATTTTTACTCACACCACGAACATGGCATCCCCAAAGCTGAAAAAGCGATACCGCTCCCGTATGGCTTCCTCATAGGCGGCCAGCACCTGCTCCCGGCCCGCCAGCGCGCTGACCAGCATCACCAGCGTAGATTCGGGCAGATGGAAATTGGTGATCAGACCGTCCAGCACTTTAAAATGATAGCCCGGATAGATAAAAATTTCCGTATCCCCACAGCCCGGCTGCACCAGGCCGCTCTCATCGGCAGCGCTCTCCAGCGTCCGGCAGCTGGTGGTGCCCACACAGATGACACGCCCCCCGGCTGCCTTCACGGCGTTGATCCGCTCCGCCGCCTCCTGTGTAACCTGATAGTACTCCGAGTGCATATGATGCTCCAGCACATTCTCCTCCTTCACCGGACGGAAGGTGCCCAGCCCCACATGCAGTGTCACATAGACAATCTGTACGCCCATCTGCCCGATCTGCTCCAGCAATTCCCCGGTAAAATGCAGCCCCGCGGTGGGAGCCGCCGCCGATCCCTCGTACCTGGCATAAACAGTCTGGTACCGGTTTTTGTCCTGTAATCTGTGGGTAATATAAGGAGGCAGGGGCATCTCCCCCAGCCGGTCCAGCAGCTCCTCCCAGATCCCTTCATAAGTAAAGCGGATCAGACGATTGCCCTCCTCCACGGTCTCCAACACCCGGGCCCGCAGCAATCCGTTGCCGAATATCAGCTCTGTGCCGGGTCTGCATTTTTTTCCGGGTTTCACCAATGTCTCCCACACATCCTTCTCCCGGCGCTTGAGAAGCAGCACCTCCACATGGGCCCCCGTGCCTTCCCGCTCCCCCAGAAGCCTGGCCGGAATCACCTTGGTATTGTTCAGTACCAGACAGTCCCCGGGCCGCAGATACCGGGTGATATGGCGGAATACCTCATGCCGGATCTGCCCGGTATTTTTATCCAGCAGTAAAAGTCTGGAAGCGGAGCGGTCCTCCAGAGGGTCCTGGGCAATCAATTCCTGCGGCAGTTCAAAATAAAAATCCGATTTCCTGAGTTCCATAATATTCTCCACATCCATAACCGCCCCCAGTCGGTCAATCACCTGTCGCCGGGGCGGCGCGCAAAGCTGCTGTCCGCCCCGGGATATTTCCATCACATGCTCACATTTTCCGCGAATGCCTTATATCCTCTGTAAGCCTCATAGATGTCCGCCTTGCTGGTGGCCTCCCAGGGAGCGTGCATATTCAGCACAGGCACGCCGCTGTCGATGACATTCATACCATAGAGCGCCAGAATATAGGCGATGGTGCCGCCTCCGCCCACATCCACTTTGCCCAGTTCCGCAGTCTGCCACTGTATGCCGCTCTCGTCCATAACCCTGCGCAGATGGGCCACATACTCCGCGTTGGCATCATTGGAGCCGGATTTGCCTCTGGAACCGGTGAATTTGTTGAACACCATACCAGCGCCCAGAAAAGCTGCGTTCTGTAGTTCGAAACAGCTTCTGTAGCCAGGGTCAAAGGCCGCGCTCACATCGGAGGAAAGCATGGCGCTGTGGGCCAGAGCGCGGCGCACATTCAATTCGCTGTACTCTCCCGTCAGATTCATCAGTTCCGCCACCGCGTTCTCAAAAAAGCGGGACTGCATGCCCGTGGCCCCCACGGAGCCGATCTCCTCCTTATCCACCAGAATGCAGCAGACTGTTCTTTCATGTCCCTTAAAGTCCAGCATGGCTTTCAGGGAAGTGAACGCGCAGACTCTGTCATCCTGCCCGTAAGCCAGAATCATGCTGCGGTCAAAACCTGCTTCCCGTGCTTTACCTGCGGGCACTACCTCCAGTTCCGCGGAGACCAGGTCCGCCTCCTCGATATCATAGGTCTTTTTCAGAATATCCAGCACACCGGATTTGACAATATTCTTCGCCTTTTTCTTGCCCTCATCCGTCTCCTTTTCCTCCTCACCCAGAATCAGGGGCCTGGTTCCGGCAATCAAATCCAGAGCTTCCCCTTCGATCACCTTGGCCGCCGTCTTCTCCAGCTGCTGCCCGGCCAGATGAATCAACAGGTCGGAGACGAAAAACACCGGATCGTCCTCATTTTCTCCGATATTGAGTTCGACGGTGGTGCCGTCCTTCTTGACCACCACGCCATGAATCGCCAGGGGCAGCGTCACCCACTGGTACTTCTTCACGCCGCCATAGTAATGTGTATCCATATAGGCAAAAGTGTGGTCGATATCCTCAAACAGCGGGTTCTGTTTTACATCCAGCCTGGGACTGTCGATATGAGCGCCCAGAATATTCATCCCCTCTGTCATGGGCGTCTTGCCGATCCGGAACATCGCGATGGACTTGTTCATCCAGACACTGTAGACCTTGTCTCCCTTTTTCAGGGTCTCCCCCGATCTGACCAGCGCCTCCAGCTCCCGGTACCCCTCTTTTTCAATCATATTGACAATCGTGTCAACGCACTCCCGCTCGGTTTTTCCCTGATCCAGAAACTCTCTGTATTCCGCGCTCAGCTTCTCCAGCTTTCCCAGCTGCTTTTCATCATAATTTTCCCATGCGCACTTTTTTTGCATACTTCTCATCCTTTCCATACATTGAAAAAAACAGGTCCATACCCTAACTTCTCAGTTCGATATCCAGCCGGTTCTTGAGATTTTTCAGGATCTTCTTCACAAAGCGGTCCACGGAATCCGGCTCAAAGGCCTCTTCTCCGGGAGTGAACTCCACGGTGAAAGCCATGCTCTTCTTACCCGCCGCAATCTGACCGCCCTCATACACGTCAAACAGACGGACAGACTTGATATGGCCGCAGGAACTGCGAATCACTTCCTCCACCTGTCCGCAGGTGGTCTCCCTGTCCATTACCAGCGCCAGGTCCCGGCTCTCCTCGGGGAATCTGGGCAGGGGAGTGAAGCTGGCCTGTCTGTCATAGGCATCCGCCAGGCCGCGCAGATCCAGTTCCAGCACATAGGCATCCTCGCGCAGGTCAAGCCTCTCCGCCACCTCGTAGGCCACCTTGCCCATAAAGCCCACTTTTTCCCCCTCGAAATAAATAGCCGCCGCCTGATAAGGATGCAGGAAGGGCTCTGTCACAGGCGCGTAATCAAACCGGGCAAACAGCGTGTCAGCCACTTTCTCCGCCATTCCTTTCAGGGTAAAGAAGCTCTCTTTCTCCCCGAACACCCCTATGCACAGCGTCTCCCGCTCGTCCGGATAATCACTCAGGGGCAGAGAGCGGGGGATAAACACTTTGGCGCTCTCGTAAAGCCTGCCCTCCAGGATGCCCTTTTTCTGGTTCCGGGAGATGGCGTTTAACATGGAAGGAACCAAAGTGGTCCGCATCAGGGACAGTTCCTCGTTGATCGGGTTCAGTATGCGGATGGCCTGGCGCTGGGGCGCATCCTCCGGCAGACGCAGCAGATCCAGATCCGAAGGGGAGAAAAAGCTGTAATGAATACACTCATAGGCCCCCACGCTGCACAGCGCTCTCTTGATTTTCAGCTCCTTTTGCATATTCCGGGGTACGCCTCCCATGGTCACCTGCGCCTGGGGAATGAAGGTGGGTGTCACATGGTCATAGCCGTACATACGGATCACCTCCTCCGCCACATCCGGGTAATCCTCCATATCCTCCCGATAGGCGGGAACCTGCAGCGTCAGCTCATCGCCCTCCAGGGCCGGGGCAAAATCCAGATTTTTCATAATCCGCAGAATCTCCCCGGCGGGCACTTCAATGCCCAGCACATCCCACACCTTTCTTACACTGACTTTCATTTCCCTGGGAGTAATGCCGTTGCCTGTATTCACATCCACATGGGTGGAAGATATTTTGCCGCAGTGCAGCTGTTCAACCAGATGAAGCGCCCGCTCCATGGCATGTACGGTGGAGAACTCATCCACACCCTTCTCGTACCTGGCGCTGGCGTCCGTGCGCTTCCCCAGTCCCCGGGAGGTCCTGCGGATATTGTCCCTGGCAAATTTCGCTGACTCAAACAGAACCTCCGCGGTGCTCTCCCGGATCTCGGAATTAAGGCCTCCCATAACCCCCGCCAGAGCCACCGGCTTCACGCCGTCGCAGATCACCAGATTGCCGGGATGCAGGGGATACTCCTGTCCGTCCAGCGTGGTAATCCGCTCCTCCTGCCCGGCCCGGCGCACATGGATGGCGTTGCCCTCCAGATAATCGCAGTCAAAGGCATGCATGGGCTGCCCCATCTCCAGCAGTACATAATTGGTGATATCCACAATATTGGAGATGGCGTCCTGTCCCATCAGCGCCAGCCTGCGCTTCATCCACTGCGGAGACTCTCCGATCTCCACATCGTATACATAGTGGCCGATATAACGGGGACACAGGTCGGGAGCGTCCACCGTCACCGTGAAGCCCTCCTTCTTCACCGCCGTCTCGGTATAATCCAGGGCGGGCATGTGAAAGGGCCGATCCAGCACCGCCGCCACTTCTCTGGCAATGCCCACGATGCTCTGGCAGTCCGGCCTGTTGGCGGTGATGGAAATGTCAAAAATCCAGTCGTCCAGACCCAGGACCGGTTTTACATCCGCCCCTGGCTCCACGTCCGGGGGCAGCACCAGCAGGCCGTTATACCCCCCGCCGGGAAACAGATTCTCACTCACGCCCAGCTCCACGCCGGAGCACAGCATGCCCTCTGACTCATAACCCCGCAGTTTTCCTTTTTTTATGGTCATGACGCCCTCCACGGTCTTGTGATCCTTGGCCGTCATATACACCGTTGCCCCTGTCAGCGCCAGAGGATATTTCCCTCCCGCCTGCACATTGTCCGCCCCGCAGCACACCTGGAAGGTGCCGTGGCTTCCGGCATTCACCCTGCACACATGCAGATGGGTGTCGGGAATGGGGTCGCAGGTCTCCACCAGACCCACCACCACATTGCTGACGGCCTCTCCCACTTCATGCAGCTCCTCCACCTCAAAACCGCAGGAGAAGAGCTTCTCCTCCAGCTCCTGGGGCGTCACATCAATCTCCACATAATCCTTTAACCAACTCAACGGTACTAACATATGATTCCTCCTATTTAAATCGCTGCGCGATGGCTCTAAAGGGTAATGTCCCTTCGCCGCACTCCTGAGAGTCAAATTTCATTCGATACTGCCTCATGAAATTTGCTCTCCTGCGCCTTCGGGACTTTACCGGCGCTGCGCGATGGCTCTAAAGGGTAATGTCCCTTCACCGCACTCCTGAGAGTCAAATTTCATTCGATACTGCCTCATGAAATTTGCTCTCCTGCGCCTTCGGGACTTTACCGGCGCTGCGCGATAGCTCTAAAGGGTAATGTCCCTTCGCCGCACTCCTGAGAGTCAAATTTCACTCGATAGGGCTCTCGTGAAATTTGCTCTCCTGCGCCTTCGGGACTTTACCGGCGCTGTGCCATGGCTCCGCATCCCTTCTAGTTATCGTCAATCTGCTGCAAGACCCGCAGATCCGACTCGAACAGCAGCTTTACATTGCCGATGCCGTATTTCAGCATGGCCGTGCGGTCCAGACCGATGCCGAAAGCCAGACCGCTGTACTGCTCCGAATCAATTCCGCAGTTTTCCAGCACCTTTTTGTTCACAATGCCCGCGCCCAGGAGCTCGATCCAGCCCGTGCCCTTGCACAGCTTGCAGCCCTTGCCGCCGCAGGAAAAGCAGCTCACGTCCACCTCCACGGAAGGCTCCGTAAAAGGGAAGTAGGAGGGACGCAGCCGGGTGGTGGTATCCTCTCCGAATATCTTTTTCACAAAGAGCTCCAACATGCCTTTCAGATCGCAGAGCGTAATCTTCTTATCCACCACCAGTCCCTCCATCTGGTGAAACATGGGGGAATGGGTGGCGTCATCATCCGAGCGGAACACCTTGCCCGGAGCGGCGACGATCTTGATGGGCGGTTTTTTCTTTTCCATGGTATGAATCTGGGCCGCGCTGGTCTGGGTGGCCAGCAGAAGCTCCGGGGACAGGTAAAAGGTATCCTGCATGTCCCTGGCCGGATGATCCCTAGGGATATTCAGCGCCTCAAAATTGTAGTAATCTTTCTCGATCTCCCGGGTCTGCGCCACCTCAAAGCCCATGCCCACAAAGATGTCCATAAGCTGATTGCGGATCTGGGTGACGGGATGCAGATTGCCCGTTCTCACGCTCCGGGCGGGCATGGTCACATCAATGCGCTCGGACTCGTAGCGCCTCTGCAGCTCTCTCTCCTTCATCTTCTCGTCCAGCTCCATGAACCTCTGCTGAGCCCACTCCTTCAACTCATTTACGCTCTTGCCGAAGCTGGCCCGCTCCTCGGGCGCAATACTCTTCATCTCCTTCATCAGCTGGCCAATTTTGCCGGTCCTGGAATCCAAAAACTGTTTGCGCAGCTCAAATGCCTCCGCTCTGGAGTTCGCGCGCTCTTTCATGCCATCCAGAATTTCCTGTCTGATGTTCGCTAACCTGTCGCTCATTTCCATGTCCTCCTGATATCCAAATTTCTTCTGTTCCCCGCCGCGGCACGGACCCGGTAGTCCGCGCATGAACGCCAAAGCACCTGTACCACAGAACGCGCTGACGCAGGACCAGTGATCCGCGCTGACGCCAAAGCGCCCGTACCACGGAACGCGCTGACGCAGGACCAGTGATCCATGCGCTGACGCCAAAGCGCCTGTACCACGGAACGCGCTGACGCAGGACCAGTGATCCGCGCGCTGCCGCCAAAGCAGCCCGGCGCAAAGTCGGGAAACACAATCTGCGCATGTAAAAAGCCCCATGCGCAGTCTCCTGCACATGGGACGAAATATACTCTCCGCGGTACCACCCATTTTCCCCATCCGGCGCGGACGGGACTCTCCATTACGTCTAACGCACGCCTACGGCCAAAGCTACCGCCTGCCATACTGCGGCAGGAATCACCCCGGCGGCTCCGGTGGGAAATTCATGCTGTCATCTGAACGCAGGAGAACTTACAGCCGGTGGCTCCCCCTCTCTGTGCGGAAATGACGCCCTACTATGCACCCTCATCGCCTTTCTATCTGTCACTGTGCCTATTGTAGAGGCTTCTTCCCAAAATGTCAAGCCCCTTTTTGCACCCTTTCCGTTCCGCCTCTGCCACAAAGCGAAAGCACAGCCGGATGGTTTCCTCTTTACTCTTCCAGGCTCTCCAGCTGTCTTCCCATGCGCCCCAGCAGCACCTTGTTCACCGGGTTGAAAAAACAGTTCAGATAAGCTCCCACCAGAATGATATACATGCAGAAATACATCCAGATCATGGCGATGATGATCAGGGACAGACTTCCGTAAATGCTGAAAGAATTGCTGTAATTCAGATACACGGAAAATCCCCAGGAAAAAATACTCCACACCACCGCCGTGAAGCTGGCTCCCGGAATCTGTTCCCGAAAACGGAGCTTCTTGCTGGGCACATAGGCGTACACAGCTGCGAACAGCAGGGTCAGCACCACCCAGGAAAAAATAAAACGCAGATTCACAATCAGGGAAAAAAGCAGCTCCAGCTGGGGGATTCTCGCCAGCACCACATCCACGAGCTTGCTGCCCAGCACCATGATCACCAGAGAGATCACCGTGGCAATCAGCATCACCACCGTATAAAAGGCGGCGATAAAGCGCACCACGAAGTAGTTCCGTCTCTCCTGTACATCATTGATGGCGTTCAATCCCCCCATCAGAGCCATCAGGCCCTTGGCCGCGGTCCAGATCATGACCAGCGCCGCCAGAGGCAGGATGGTGGAAGCCCTCTGGTACACATCCCGGATCAGCTGCGTCACCATGGAGTCCAGCTGGTCCGGCGTCACCTCCGTGATGGCCCTGGTCAGATTCTCCTCCGTCAGCGGCGTGTAGGGGATCATGGTACAGATCACCATCAGCATGGGCACCAGGGACAGAAAGATAAAGAACGCCGTGCTGGCCGCGTAGGCGCTGATATTTTTCTCACTCATCTTATTGTTGAAATGTATACCTATCTTGATCAGCTTACGCATCATCATAGATCTCCTTCACACTGCATCCCGCATAGAAAAAACGCAGGATATCTCCGGCGCTATACCCTTCCGCCGCCATGGAGCGGGCACCGTTCTGGCTCATGCCCACACCGTGTCCGAAGCCGCCGCCTGTCAGATTATATCCTACCACAGCCTCCCCCTCCCTGGCAATCTCTATCGTAAAAAACGCGCTGGGCAGCAGGGTATTCATGGCCACCCGGCTGCCGTCCTGGCGCTGCGCTCCGGTCTCACCATCGCACAGCACATATCTGATATTATACTCGGAAATCACTTTATATGTATCCCTGTCCGTCTCTATCAGCAGTTCGTCCGCCACACCCCCGGCTCCCCGGGCCAGAACGGAAAGCCCTCGTATCTCCCGAAAAGCTCCGATGGGAACGCTCACATAATCCTCCCCATCCCGGGTCAGCACCAGCGCGTCGTTGGCCTCATAGCGGCTTTGCAGCCGCTCCAGAATCTTTCCGGGGTCCAGCTTCTTCACCGTGTAAGTCCAGCGGTACCATTCCTCCCCGGCTTCAAAATCCCCCGGATCGGTGCTGCGGATGGCCGCGGCAAATACCTCCTCCCGGGTCAGGTCTCCCGCTCCCGCCACGCCCGCGGCGGTTTCCGCCTCTCCCGCCAGCACCCGGCGGGTCTCCTCCCGGCTAAGATGCCTGGGTTTTATATAGCCATAGCTGTCCGCGCCGCTGGTCTTCCACACATGGGCATCGCTCCCATAGCCCCAGGAGGTGGAGTAATAATAGGTCTGTGCCGGCGTCACCCCGTCCTCCCGCATCAGCATCTGTCCGTAGGTGGCCTTCACCGCCGCGGTGGCTGTCTCCTGCTCCAGAATATTATTATATACCTGATAGGAAGAGCTGTCGTCCACATGAGCCCCCAGTTCTTCATACCCTGCCTGCCGCATATGGGTATACGCGTAAGTGCGGGCACAGATGGCCTGGGCCATCAGCGCCTCCGGGGGATAGGAGGCCGGCATCTCGCTGGGCACCACACTGTAGAGATATTCCTCCAACGGCAGCTCATTGATCAGGATCAGCCCCTCCCCCGTCCACAGCATTTCCAGGCTGCCCCGATAAGCCGGTATGCCCTGGCTGCGGTGAATGCTCTGTAAAATGATCTTACCGGTCCTGGCCGCAGGCGTCACCACCAGCCTGGCGCCCTGCGGGGAAGCCGCCAGCTCCTCCCCCGCCCGCGTATCGTCCCCAAATGCGGCACCGCCCTCCCGGCCGCTGTCCGGGTAAACGATTTCCAGGCTCTCCCCCGCAGGATAAGTGGCAACCCTCTCCAGAGAACCGCCCGCCGATAACAGCTGCACGGTATAATCCGTATCGCAGGTCAGTTCCACCCGCTCATGGGTAATGCCCTGGTAATCGCTGTCTCTGAGCAACACTCTGATGTTCTCCATGGCCTCCTCACGGGCCAGCAGGATGGCGCAGATCCGTCCCTCCTCCAGGCAGAAATCCGCGAAATCATAGCCGATCCGCAGATCCCGGTAGGTGGCGGGCGCCAGTTCCCGGTACAGCCGGTATCCCTGCGCGTCCTCCGTAAACTCCAGTCTGCCCTGGCCCTCCAGCCAGATGCCGTCCTGATCCGCCGCCAACACTCTGCCGCTCACTTTCCGGGCTTTGACGCTGACCCCTGTGACCAAGCCGTCCGTCAGTTCCAGATCCGCCACCTGTTCCCGCAGACTCAGCAGCCAGGCATCCGTACCCCAGCCGCCGTCCTCCGCGCCGTTTTGCCCGTCGGTCATATAGACCGGTTCACCGCCGTCCTCGGTCTGCCCCCTGTCATCCGGCCGACTGCCACTGCTCTCCGGATTTGATTCCCCGTCCCGGGACTGACCGTCCTGCGGGTATGCCGAAGCCGACACACGCAGCAGCCGCTCTTCCCCCTCTATGTAGCACAAGATTCCTTCTGTACCGGCCTCCATGATCCAGATATTGGAAAAATGCTCCACCACCGGAACCGGTTTTTCTTCCTGGCCGCTTTCAGGGGGCGAAGGTTCTCCTTCTTCCCCGTCATCCTCCGCGCACAAAATACCTGCAACTGCCAGCAAAAGCAGCAAAAAAATTCCCAGCAGGCACACAAATGCCTTGAACTGCATCTGCTCCCTCCGGTCCATCCCCCTCCAGAAATCCAGTAATCCCTTCAATCCCCTGTTTCCCCCATACGATCTTTACGAACCCTGAGATGATCCAATTCCTGCCCGTCGCATGTCGTGTAATCGGGCAGCCCGCGCCGGGCAGGAAGGAAAATCTGACCCTCCGCAGGTATGCAAATGTTTTTGGAAGCAACATAAAGAGCAGTCCTATGGACTGCCCTTTTCCTTCGTAGTACCCCGAAATGCCGGCTCTTGCCTTTTGACTCCTAGCAGCGCTAGGTGGGCAACCGCAACCAAACTTTTGCCTTCCCCTGCAATCCTCGTGCGAGTGGAGGCTTGACAGCCGCTTGGCAATATAGGAATCCCTTTTAAAGTAAATGTAGGTTCAAAAACAACAAGAGTTATCGAACATTCCAGGTAACCTTATTATATCCAATACAGCGCGTTTTGGCAACAGAAATTTTTGCCATTGCGAAAAAATTTGTCGACATCAAATTTGTCGACAAACTTGTCGAGAGAAGCCGACCGGGAACTCCGGAGAGCAGAAGGAGCCAGCCCCTTTCGGCTGACTCCCTCTCCATATAGCCTGTTTCATTGATTCTGTAACGGTTCCGGGCAGTCTCCCCACAGGAAGAAAAACCGGACATACGAGAACACATTCCCGGATCTTACAGGGAAGCGGCCTCCTCAACGATCTTCTTCAAAGCGGCCAGCGCCTCGTCAGGCAGCTTGTCGTAGCCTTCCTTCTTGGTGGCGAAGCCTTCCACCGCGTCCACACGGTTCTGCATGGCGTTCTTCAGAGCCTCCGTGTATGTCTTGTCGGACAGGTCGGGTTTGAAGGCATCGGAGGTCTTGCCGGACCAGTCGTACATGATCTCGATATCCTCGAAAGGTCCCCACTGCTCAAACTTCGCCTTTCCTTCCACAATGGTCTCCAGGATGCCCAGGGTATCCGCGGGCTTACACTTGGTTCCCATGAAATCACCGGTGTTCACAATGTAGCAGTCCACGTTCTTCTCGTCCACCAGCTTCTTGAACTTCTCGTAGTCGTTCACCAGAGGATAGGTTCTGAACGGATTGGCATAAGGAACGATGCGCAGCGCGTTCATATCCGTACCTGCGGCCACACGCTCCGCGGTGGAGGTCTTGGTGGCCAGGGTAGCGCCCATTACGGAAGCCAGGGCAGCGCCTTTAAGCTTCACCACAGGGGGAATGGTGGGATCTTTCATGATCCAGAAGATTGCGTTTACAGGCGCGTCAATCTTATCCACACGGTTGGGGCTCCAGAGCTTGGACTTGATGGCGCGGCCGTTGCCGTTTCTGATATCCTCGGTCACCAGCTGGATATGTCCCTCATCGTCCAGCGTAGCGGAACAGTTCTGAGCGGTGAGCAGGAACTTGTTGTCAGGACATCCTGTGGGATAGTCCGCAGTCTTGTCAAAGTAGGTGGGCTCCAGCGCAACGGAGGCACATGTATCCGTATTGATGATGAAAGCATCGTCATGCAGAACCTTGATACCGCCGAAAGCGTCATACTTGCCGTCATGCTTCGCATGGGTCAGCGTGGATTTGCCGGAGCCTGACAGGCCGTATACGGAGGCAACGAACTTCCTGCCGCCCTCCAGGCTGTACTCCTTCTGTCCGCCGTGGCAGGAAGCATAGCCGTTTCTGTTGGCCAGCGCCCAGGCCATGGTCAGAGTGCCTTTCTTATGCTCTCCAAAATACTTCATGCCCAGAATGGCTGCACAGTTCTGGTCCGTGTCAAAATAGCACAGGGTCAGAGGGTCGCTTAAGCAGCTGTAGTCCACGTCGGGAGCTTCCTCGGGAGTCCACTGCGGATTGGAAAAGATGTAGATATCCGGCTCCTTGCCGCCGCCCACGGGAACGGAATTTTTGTACATCTGCACATATTTGTCGGACATATACTGGAAGTTCAGCATCCAGTTGTACAGCAGATTCTCTTCTCCTTCGGGGATCAGCAGATGAGCCTTTACCATAAATTCAGGGTCCAGGCCGATGAAGCACTCCGCGTGATACATGGTCATCCAGCGTGTCCTGTAGATGGCATCCATCACCACTTTGTCGAGCTTGGCTGCGTCCACGCCCGGCTCGCCCTTGATGCGGCGGGCGGCGGCATAACGGCCGGTAACCGCGCCGTCATTGAACAGCAGCACCTTGGTATCCTTCTCCAGCCCCTGCTCCTCGGCTCTGTACACCGGCATATCGGTAACGATGGTGCCCGGCGAATTCTTTGCCAGTTCATAGGCCTCTCTCACGGTATTGACCTTCACCACATTGTTGGTATAGAACGCAGCCTCAATGATGGATCGGGTCTTGCTGAAACCAGGCTTGCCAGCGCCGATTTCACTGATCGGATAATAAGCTTTTGTCGACATATATGATGTCCTCCTTAATAGTGTATTTTTACCGGATGTCCGGTACAACCTCAATAGTCCTGTCTATTATCTCAAACCTTTGGGTAAAAGTCAATAAACCCGCGGAAATTTAATACCGTTTTTATAATTATATTCCCCCGGCCTGTGGGCGGATTTCCTCCGGACGTTGCCGTTTTGCACAAAGCCGTGCCGTATGCAACCGCACGGGTATCAATTCTCCCCGCCGCGGGGAAAGCCTCTGTCACCCCTCCGTCCGTGATGCCTGCGCGGATTCATGCGCGAGCAAAACCGTACTGTCCGCCCTGGTCTCCCGGCGCAGCCACTGCGCCTCCTCCTCCGTCAGATAGGGAGATACCTTTTCGTACACCTGCCTCTGGTAAGCATACAGAAACACGCGCTGCTCCTCGGTCAGATATTCCTCGTCAATGGCGTCCATGTCGATGGGCACCCAGGTCAGCGTCTCAAAATGCATGAACTGGCCGTACTCGTTCTTCACGTCTTTTTTCGCCACCATCACATTCTCAATGCGGATGCCATGGCTGTCCTGCACGTAGACTCCGGGCTCGTTGGTCACGTCCATTCCCTCCTCAAAGGGGGTTTCCTCCAGACCCTTTACATACTGCCAGCGCAGACTCTGGGGCCCCTCATGCACGTTCAGGATATACCCCACTCCGTGTCCCGTGCCGCACTGATAATCCAGTCCCGCGTTCCACAGGCGCTGTCTGGCCAGAATATCCAGATTCCGCCCGGTACAGCCATAAAGCCATCTGGCCGCCGTCATCTGCAGCATGGCTCCGGCCACCAACGTATAATGCATCTTCTGTTCCCCGGTGACAGGTCCCAGCACAATGGTGCGGGTCACATCCGTGGTGCCCCCCATGTACTGGCCGCCGCTGTCCACCAGCAGCATTCCCTCCGGTCTGCATATGGCATGGTTTTCCGGCGTGGGCTCATAGTGCATCATGGCCGCGTTGGGCCCGTAGGCGGATATGGTGGGGAAGGACAGGTCCAGAAACTCCGGAATCGCCCTGCGCAGCTTCTCCAGATAGTCCGCGGCGCTGATCTCCGTGATCTCTGTCTTTCCGATGTTGGTTTTTACCCAGTAGATAAATTTGGTCAGAGCCACGCTGTCTTTCAGATAAATCTTCTCCATATTGGCCAGCTCCACCGGATTTTTGACCGCCTTAAGCAATTCCGTGGGGTTGGAGGCCTCCACCGGCCTCTGCTGCTTGCTGACGGCCTTGTACAGGGCATAGCTGACCTGTCTGCGGTCCACCAGCACCGCCGCTTTCTCCGGCAGCTCTTTCAGGAAATCCACCACCGATTCATAGGGATGGACCGTCACCTTTTTATCCGCCAGATCAGATCTGACTTCGTCGCTCAAAGCCTTTTCCTGAATAAACAGATGCGCCTCTTCCATCGTAATATAGGCATGGCACAGAGCCACCGGATTGCACTCCACATCGCACCCCCGGATGTTGAAAAGCCACATCAGATCGTCCAGCTTGCTCAGAAGGAAGCCGGACGCCCCCTCCTGCGCCATCTTTTTCCGCACATCCGCCAGTTTTTCCGCCGTGGAGCGCCCGGCAATCTCCACCGGCAGCACGGTCACAGGCCCCGCGGGCAAAGGGGGCCGGTCCTCCCAGAGACCGCCTGCGATATCCCTGTCATAGACAATGCGGATTTCCTTGTCCTTCAGCGCTTTCTCGTAGCGCTGTCCCTCGCTGACGGGCACCACTCTGCCGTCAAAGCCCAGCGTCTGCCCCTGCCGCATTTCCCTCTTCAAAAATTCCTCGATGGTGGGCACACCCTCCTGCTGCATCCGCATCAGCTCCACCGTGGTTCCCTCCAGTTCATGTTCCGCCTGGATAAAATACCGTCCGTCGGTCCACAGAGCCGCGCCCTCCTGCCACACCACCAGTGTGCCGTTGGAGCCGGTGAAGCCGCAGAAATGCTCCCGCACGGTGAAGTAAGCGTTCACATATTCCGAGTTATGAAAGTCCGCCGTGGGAATCAGATAGTAGTCGATCCCCTCCTGGCACAGCTTCTGGCGCAGCGCCTCAAGCCGCTGCATAATCACTTTGTTTTCCATGATTTTTATCTCCTTGATTTTTCTCCTGCTTGATGATTCGCCCTTCTCTCAGACCCCAGCGGCGGTATCAGACTCCCGAACCAGTCCCACAGCCCGGGAAGTTCCCACCCGTTCGCAGCCCAGCCGGACAAAGTCCGCAAGATCTTCCAGGGTGGATATGCCTCCCGCCGCCTTGATTTTCACGTCAGGACCGATATGCTCCCGGAAAAGCTGCACGTCCTCTCTGGTGGCGCCGCCGGTGCCAAAACCGGTGGAGGTCTTGATATAGTCTGCCCCCGCCGCCGTCACGGCCCTGCACATGGCGATCTTCTCCTCCCGGGTCAGATAGCAGGCCTCCACAATCACTTTCAGCACATGCTCCCCGCAGACGGCTTTCATCTGCCGGATCTCCTCCTCCACCAGGTCGTAGCGCCCGTTTTTCACATCCGTAAGGTTGATCACCATATCCACCTCGTCGCAGCCCTGGGCAATGGCCTGCCTGGCCTCGCAGACCTTGGCCTCCGTCACCTGGTATCCCAGGGGAAATCCCACCACGGTACAGATCTTCACCTGCCCGCCGAAGGCCTCATGCACACGTCCCACATAGCAGGGGGGAATACACACGCTGGCCGTGTGATACGCCGCCGCTTCCCGGCACAGTTTCTCAATGTCCTCCCAGGTGCAGAAAGCCTTGAGCTGGGTATGGTCCACTTTGCCTAACATTGTCTGTACATCCGTCATAATCCTGTCTCCTCACCGCGCGCCGCAGTACCATCCGCGGATTTTCCCCGGGCAACTATCCCGGGAAAAAAGTGCCGCTTTTACATGGACTGTGCTTTTTCCGTGGCTCCACACGCGCATTAAGATTTATTTTAACTCATTTTACCACAAAAATCCATACCTCGTGCAAAACAAATCCGGCTGTTTTTCCGTTTTTTCCGTCTGCTTTATAAAACGAGTAACAGCACGTATATTTATGCCTCCTCCGTACCGATCAGCACTTCTTTCCCGCAAAAGGCAAATCCATACTTCCGGATGCGTTCCCCCGGTATCCCCTTTGCTGTCAGCGACGCCTGGTAATCCTTTTCCCCGATCTGCCGCAGCGCCTCGGCCACAGTGTCGGACAGTTCCTTTTCCTTCCGCCCCTGGACCTTGAATTCCAGGATCATGGCGTCATCCTTTGCCGTATCCCTGGGCTCCAGCATCACGTCATACCTGCCAAAACCGCTCTCCCGGTTGGATGTCACCGTATACCGGTCACACAGCTCCACCATCAGACCCAGCACGAAACCGTGGTAGAACCTCTCCGGCTCGCTGTATGGGTTCCGGCCCGTGTCAAAATAGCTGAACATCTCCTGCGTCACACGGTTCATGTAGACATTCATCGCCTCTATGTCCCCCAGCAGCAGCGCCTTGATAAAATCATTATAATTGGAAGAGGGGCCGTCAAACCAGTCATGTACCATATCCTGAAACATGACCCGTACCTCAAAGTTGGTCAGCTCCAGCTCATAATCCTGCCTCCACTTCCCATACTCTGCAACATATGCCTTATAGTTCTTCACCTTCAGATATCCGCTGGCCAACAGCAGACTCCATATAGCGTTCTTCTTAGTGGATAACTGATGATAAACGATCTGCTCGTCCAGCTCCATTTTCAGCGTTTTTCCACATAACAGCTCTTCAAAAGTCTGCTTGATCTCAGGAGTACTCTCCCGGAGCAGCTTGCTGGCCAGCCTGTTAGAGCTGGTATTGACCCAGTATGCCCCCACCTTTCTTTCATCCAGAAAATTTATGATAGACCAGGGATTATAAATATCCTTTCTGTTGCCAAAAGTAAACCCGTCATACCAGTCTTTGACCTGCTGTTTCTGATCGGACAATCCAAACTCATCAAGGGCAGTAAATACCTCCTCTTCCGTAAAGCCAAAACAATCTGTATATTTTTCTGTTGTAATTGTCACTACTTTCAGATTGTTCAGGTCAGAAAACATGGACTCTTTACTTACACGGGTGATTCCGGTCATCAGGGCTCGTTCCATATAAGGGTTGGTCTTGCATGTTGCGCCAAACAGGCTCCTGGTAAATGCCACTAACTCCTCCCAATATCCGCCCACATAAGCCTCCTGCATGGGCGTGTCGTACTCATCCAGCAGGATGATCACTTTTTTCCCATAATGCTGCATCAGATAATTTGACAGCGTTTTCAGGGAATTTGTCTCCTCATCCCGGGCCTCCCCCGCAGATATCTTCCGAAACAGCTCTTTTTCATTCTCATTCAGGCTGTCGCTGCCCGAAAGGAAATCAAATCGGTTATACAGTTCCGTAATGATCTGGCTGATCCTCTTTCTGGCATCACGGAAAGTGGTTTCCTTCACATTCGCAAAGCTGAGCGCAATCACCGGGTATGTCCCCTGGAGTTTACGGTATTTCTCCTCCTGCCAGATAGAAAGCCCCTCAAACAGATCGCCGCGCCCTGCGTAATCCACCGAGAAAAACTGCTCCAGCATGCTCATGTTCAACGTCTTGCCAAAGCGCCGGGGGCGGGTAATCAGCGTCGCATTGTCCCCGCTCTCCCACCATTCCCGTATAAAGTGCGTTTTATCCACATAAAAATATCCCTCTTTCCGGATCGTTTCAAAATCCTGATTCCCGATTCCTATTGTCCTGGCCATATTTCACCTCTTTCTGACAGAGCCCTTTCTACAGTTATAATATATCCGGTTTCTGCTCTGAAATCAATCCATTTCTTCCCGCTATAGGCCTGGAGCGTGTTTTGGCAAAAAGCACAGGCCCCCTTTGCGACGCAATCGGGTTTACACCTGCTCCGTCACAAAGAGGGCCTTGCCCTATGAGAAAATTATTTTCCGTTCTTCTTTTTCCGCATCACAAACAGTCCGATTGCTGCGGCCGCAACCACTGCCACGGCGCACAGCGCCGCAATCAGCCCACCGTTACCGGAACCGTCCTCCCCTGCCGTTTCCGAAGCCTCCGGACTCTCCACGTCCGCGGGTGTCTCCCCGCTTTCCACGGGGCTTTCCTCCTCCCGGATCATGGTGCCGGTTCCTTTTACCAGCACCAGCGCGGAGATGGGCTCCACTGTAGCCTTTCCGTTGGTGATGGTGGAGAGCACCTCCGTCCCGGCCCTCTCGCCGTCCACATACACATCCCACACACCGTCGGGCAGAGTGATCTCCTGGACCTGATTGTTGGGATTGAAAATCAGGAACATCCCTTCGGAAGTCTCTCCGTTCACGCCTCCGCCCACCTGGAATGCCACTACGTTGGCCGGCAGTCCCTCCACCGGTTTCACATGCTGCTCCACATCCGAGGCGTTGGTCAGCCGCAGCGCCCCATGGGCTTTCCTGAACGCGATCAGCCCCTTGTAATACGCGAAGACCTGCTGGTACTCCTCCTCGTCCAGGGTTTCCCATTTTAAGCTGTTGACGGAATCCTTTGACGCGTAGCTGTTTTCGTCGAAGGTGCCGTCGGGCTTTAACTTGGTGCGGAGCATTTCCTCTCCGGCCTGCATAAAGGGAATCCCCTGGGAGGTCATATAGATGGCCGCCGCCAGATTGTTCATCCGGATCTTATCCACTCTGGGAGAACTCAGGGCGGACCTAGTGATCCGGTCCATCATGGTCAGATTGTCATGGCAGGACGCGTAATTGACGGTCTGCGCCGGAGTGGTACACCAGTCGGTCAGTCCCATAAAGCACTGCCGGATGGTATCCTCCAGGCCCTCCGCCCCGGAAACATACCCCAGGGATGTATCGAACACGCTCCCTTTCAGGGCGTCCCGGATGGTGTCGCTGAAGTACGCGAAACCGGGCGTCTCCGTGGAATTTACCTGCGTGGCCATCAAAATTCCCTCTTTGGTCACCGCGGTATCCATGGTCCAGCCCTCCCCGTAGAAGATCACATGGGGATGATCCTTATGGACCTCTTCCACAATCTGATTCACCGTCTCCGTATCCAACAGTCCCACCAGGTCAAAGCGGAAACCGTCGATATGGTACTCGTCCGCCCAGTATTTCACGGAATCCACAATATATTTGCGCACCATGCTCCGCTCGGAGGCCGTGTCGTTTCCGCAGCCGGAACCGTTGGAATACGCGCCGTTCTCATCCATGCGGGAAAAATATCCCGGCACCAGCCTGTTGACACAGAAATCCCCGGCGCTCTGCACATGGTTGTACACCACATCCATGATGACGCTGATGCCGTTGTCATGGAGCGCTTTCACCATCTGTTTCATCTCCCGCACCCGCACTTCCCCGTTATAGGGGTCCGTGGAGTAGGAACCCTCCGGCACATTGTAGTTTACCGGATCATATCCCCAGTTGAACTGGGGTTTCTCCAGATTGGCCTCATCCACGGAGCCGTAGTCGTACACCGGCAGAAGGTGCAGATGAGTGACCCCCAGCTCCTTGATGTGATCCAGTCCCGTGGCCATTCCCCCGGGCGTCTGGGTGCCCGTCTCCGTAAGCCCCAGGAACTTGCCCACATTTTCAATGCCGGAACCGGGGTCTGCGGAAAGATCCCGCACATGCAGCTCATAGATAATGGCGTCGTTGTAAGTGCCTCCCTCATTGGGGTCCGCGTCCGACTCCCAGCCCTGGGGATCGGTGGCGTCCAGATCAAGGACCATGGCCCTCTTTCCGTTCACGCCGGTGGTTCTGGCATAAGGGTCGCAGGCCTCCCGCTCCTCCCCGTTTATCACCGCCGTATACGTATAATAAGTACCGTTTAAATCCCCTTCCTTTTCAGCCATCCAGGTCCCGTTTACATCCGCCGTCATGGGGATCTGCTCCAGCAGGTCCTCCGTCCCTTCCGTGCCGCTGCCGTACAGATTCAAAAGCACTTCGTCCGCCGTGGGCGCCCACACCCGGAAGCGGGTGCTCTCAGGGGAGTACTGTGCGCCCAGGTCATCGCCCTCATATGTATATTCCGCCTCAAACGCGTCGGTGGAATAGATATTGGGCATCGTTACCTTATAGGTGTTCCCGTCAAAGGTAATGCTGTATTCTCTCGTAAGCTCCAGCGGCTCTTCCGGCGTCAGTATATAATGCCACTGCTCTCCCGCGGCCTCTTCTCCCTTCGCTATGGCCACCCCGCCCTGGCTGCCGAGAATTTCAAAGACCGAGTCCAGGTCCCCTTCCACCTCGCCGGTCATCTCCACGGTGACGGTGCCGGTCTCCTGATCATATCTGGCCTTTGACAGCTTCACCCCGGTGACGGCATCCTCGCCGTATTCCTTCGTATATCCCTCCACGCCGGACTCCACATAGATATGTACCGTGCCCGACACCATCTCGGAGAGATCAATAAACTGATCCTTGTCCACATCCTTCGCCCAGTCCGCCGTCCGAACGATAAATCCGATGGAAGTCACTCCCGGCGTCACCACCTTTGTGGCCACCATCTCGCCGTCTTCCTCCGCGAAGGCAAAACCGCCCCCATCTCCGCCGATTTCCCACAGCCATACATCCCAGCCCTCATAATTGCCGTCCTCTCTGTGGTAGTGGAGCTTCAGGATCAGATCCTCCGCCGCATGCACTGTCGGCATGCCCGCAATCCAGTCTGCCGTTGCCAGAAAAAGCAGCACAGATGCCATAAATACCGCCCAGACACGCCTGAGCCCCAGTTTCTTTGTCGCTTTTCCCTCCATTTTGTAAAAGCCCTCCTTCTGCAATATTGGAGAACGGCCATACCGCCCTCCTGGTAATCTCTGGTAGGTTGATTGTAGCATAAACTTTTACATTTGGGAAGGGTTTTCTCGAAACTTTCGAAAACAATCTTGTTTCCAATGTATTTTGAGCGATTTTTCGAATTGTCACTTATTGTTTCGAAAATTTCTGTTCTTTCCACTTTTTCCCAAATAAGCCAGATGCCTCATGAAATGATTTTAAGAGAACGCAAATCCCACAATCTGTATATTTATTCACTCGCAACGGACAGCCCGGCATAAACACGACATAAATATAAAAAAAACCTAAACTGCATATTTTTTCTTGCATTTTCCCCCTCCCTCATGCTACACTGTAAATATATTTCGTTGCCCGTCACTGGAGTGTGCCCGAAAATGATTCTCCCGGCCCGCACACCCCGCTTTGCATGATATCCGCAATAAATTCCGTAAGCGCGGCCCTTCGCGCCTCCTGAATCTGTCGCAAATCTCTCGCAAATTGTGACGCACATCTCGGGGAAAGCATTTCAAGTACGCTCTAGCCGCGGGACATTCTCATTCGGATGCGGCCGCCTCATGACAGCAAGTATCTGCCTTACTTTCCTCTGCCTGTATAACTGGAATCTGACTCAGGCCAGACTCCTGTAGTGCCCGTGTTATGGCGTTTATGCGCATTTGTGCGCAAAACATCCGGGCTTTTGTCCCGACCGCGGTTTTGTTCGGTCAGAAGTCCTGCGCGGAATTGCTTCCCCGTCCCTTTTTGAAAGTCCAGCCAGTAAATATCAATCAGAAATAGAAAACGTCCCTGCGCCGGGATGCCCCGAAAGGGCATTCCTGCGCAGAGAAGAAACCAGAAAAGGAGGATTCCATATGGATCATAACAGCTACTGCGAAATCACCCCCGAAATATTGAAGCTCGCCGCCATGACGGAAAAAGCCGGCATCATCGACACGGAACTGTTCACAAAATATGAAGTAAAGCGGGGACTTCGGGATCTGAACGGCAAAGGGGTGCTGGCCGGTCTGACCAATATTTCCGACGTGCGGGCCACAAAGATAGAAAACGGTGTGTCGGTGCCGGACCATGGCCGTCTGTTCTACCGGGGCTACGATGTGAAGGATCTGGTGGGCGGTCTGCCAAGGAACGAGGCCTTCGGCTTTGAGGAGGCCACTTACCTGCTGCTGTTCGACAAGCTGCCCGATCATGACGAGCTGGAAAGTTTCAAGAAAATGCTGGCGGGATACCGCACCCTGCCCACCAGCTTTGTGCGGGACATCATCATGAAAGCCCCCAGCAGGGATATGATGAATACCTTGGCCCGGAGCGTACTGACCCTCTACTCCTACGATGACAGGGCGGATGATACCTCCCTGCCCAACGTGCTGCGCCAATGCCTGCAGCTGATCAGTCTGTTCCCGCTTCTCAGCATCTATGGCTATCAGGCCTACAGCCATTACCATGACGGCAACAGCCTGTATATCCATCAGCCCGTGGAGGAGCTTTCCACCGCCGAGAATATCCTACATATCCTGCGTCCGGACAGCTCCTACACGCCGCTGGAGGCCAAGATCCTGGATATCGCGCTGATCCTGCACATGGAGCACGGCGGCGGCAACAATTCCTCATTCACCACCCATGTGGTGACCTCCTCGCTGACGGACACCTACTCCACCATCGCGGCCGCCATCGGATCTCTGAAAGGGCCCCGTCACGGCGGTGCCAATATCAAGGTGGTCAAGATGTTTGAGGAGATGAAGCAGACCGTAAAGGACTGGACCGACGAGGAGGAAGTGGCCGTCTACTTAAGACAGCTTCTCCATAAAGAGGCCTTCGACCATGCGGGCCTGATCTACGGCGTGGGCCATGCGGTATATTCCAAGTCCGACCCCCGCGCCGTGGTCTTTAAGAGCTTTGTGGAAAAACTGTCCCAGGAAAAGGGACTGGAAAAGGAATTTGCGCTCTACTCCCTGGTGGAGCGGCTGGCTCCCCGGATCATCGAGCAGGAAAGGCAGATGTACAAGGGCGTCAGCATCAATGTGGACTTCTACTCCGGCTTTGTATACGACATGCTGGGGCTGCCGCTGGAACTGTACACCCCCATTTTCGCCATTGCCCGAATCTCCGGCTGGAGCGCCCATCGCCTGGAAGAGCTTGCCAACAACGGCAAGATCATCCGCCCCGCCTACAAGTCCATCGGCGAAGACCGGACCTATATCCCCATGGATCAGCGGTAAATCCGCCGCTGCGGCAAGGGAATCCACGCTCCGCAAGAAGGGTCTGACGCGACAGCTGCGTCAGACCCTTCTTTATTCATGGCAGAAAAACTGTCTCTATGCCTCCACATAGTACTGCGCCTGGGCGTTCCACATTTCGTAATATTTTCCCGCCCGGTCCCTCACCAGCTCCTCATGCGTTCCCTGCTGGATCAGCCTGCCTTCGTGAAACACCGCGATCCTGTCACAGAACCGGCAGGAGGACAGCCTGTGGGAGATATAGATGGCCGTCTTATCCTCCACGATCTCGTCAAAGCGCCTGTAGATCTCGAACTCCGCCAGAGGGTCCAGAGCCGCCGTGGGCTCATCCAGCAGCACAAAGGGTGCCGTCTTATAGACGGCCCTGGCGATGGCCACTTTCTGGGCCTCTCCTCCGGAAAGCTCCACCCCGTCCTCGTAATCCTTGTAAAGCCATGTGCGCATCCCCTGCTCCAGCTCCGTCAGTCTCCGCCCCAGCCCCGCGCCCTCCAGGCACTTTTTCACCCTCGCCTCGTCATATTCGCCGCAGACCGCCACATTCTCCCCCAGCATAAAGGAAAAAAGCTGGTAGTCCTGGAACACCACCGAGAAAAGTCTGCTGTACTCCTCCTGTCTGAACTTACGGATATCCACCCCGTTTAACAGAATCTCCCCCTCCTGGGGATCATACAGGCGGCACAGGAGCTTTATCATAGTTGTCTTGCCGGAGCCGTTCATGCCCACGATCGCCAGCTTTTCCCCCACCTTGAGCTCCATGGAAAAATGTCGCAGGGCATACTGCTCCGTATTGGGATACTTAAACGAAACATCCCGGAACTCAATCCGGTACAGATGATCGTTTCGCTTTTCCAGCGGCAGTTTCCCCTTGTGCATCTCGTCCTCAATATTCAGAAATTCCAGAGTGCTGGCCTGTCTGCGGGCCCCCAGAGCCAGCTGGGGCAGTTTATAGGCCAGGCCCGCTGTCTCGCTGAAAATATTCCGCAGGCATCCGGCAAAGCGGACCACATTCCCTATGGTCATCTCTCCGGCCAGGAACAGCAGAGCCACGATCAGATAGGCCCCGCACTCCACAATCCCGGAGGGAAAACTGCCGAAAAAATTGCTTTTTCCGCTGTTCAGCGAAGCCTCCCGCACCCTGGGCTTTCCTTTCAGCATCTTCTCCAGCGTCCAATAGCGCAGCAGCCCATATCCCTGATACAGCCGGATGTCCTTGCCATCCCGGTAACTGTGTCCATAGTTCATGGCCAGATCCCAGGCCAGAGACGCGTTTTTGATCCGCTCCTCATCCGACTCTTCCTTCCCCATCATAAACTGCTGCAGTCTCTTTTCATAAAAGGTTCCCAGAATGCAGCCCGCCGCCAGAACAGCCGCCATAACCGCCAGAATAACCGGAATTGTCCAATTTCGGGCTGACACCATGTAGAGAAAAACCGGAGCGCCCACAAGCAGAGCGCCCAACAGTCTGCACAGGCTGCCCATAATCTCCTCCGCGAACCAGCGAATGGTGTTGATGCCCGCCCCCCAGTTGTTGTCCTGCCAGATGCGTTCCCGCATTCTGCGGGTCTGCGGATCATCAATTCTGGAAAAATCCATCTTCAGAATCTTTTCTTCCGTCATACAGTCCCATTTCCGGTAAACAATCTCCCACCGCACATTCAGGCGGTTTCGCAGCATGCCGCCCCAGAGCTGCATGAAAAACAGCAGGATGCAGGTCACAGCCGCCACCATAAAGCTGCGCCGTAAATCCGCTCCCTCCTCCAGCCGGTCCAGAACATATACGGACAGCAGCAGGCCCATGTAGGACCCTGCGGTATCCAGCAGAGCCTTCATCCCTGTGTGCAGGAAAAACGTTCTGTCCAATTCCCGGATCACCTTCCATATGCTCCTGATATTTCTGATATGCTCCCGCAGGGGGAGCCTGCTTGTCAGATCTGTCTCCATAAACCCATCCTCCTGATTCAGCGTTTGCCGTATCCCGCCGCTTCTCCCGGTATCTCCGTCCCGGCTTCTTTCTCATAATAGCTGCTCTGCACCTGATACATATGGGCGTACGCGCCGCCCAGCTCCATCAGCTGTTCGTGGGTGCCCTCCTCCTGAATCCGCCCCCGGTCCAGCAGAATAATCCGGTCCGAGAAACGGGTGCTTGCCAGTCTGTGGGAGATAAAGACAGCCGTCTTGCCCTCGCTGTGCCGCAGATAGCTCTCATACACCTCACTCTCCGCTATGGGGTCCAGAGCCGCCGTGGGCTCATCCAGCACCAGCAGCGGGGCATCCTTATACAGGGCCCTTGCCAGCATCAGCCGCTGCTGCTGCCCGCCGGAAAACTCGATGCCCCTGCGGGATATGGTTTTCTCCATAAAAGTGTCCAGCGTGAGCTTCTGCCGCGCGAAAGTCTCCGAAAGCCCCGCCTTTTCCAGCGCCGCCCAGGCCCTTTCGTCATCCGTTTCCTCCCGGCGCTGCAAGGACAGATTCTCCGCTATGGTTATGGGAAGGATCAGCTGTTCCTGAAACACCACGGAGAGCATCCGGTACCACTCCCCGGGCGTCATCTCCTTCCGGCTGCGGCCGTTTATCAGAATGCGCCCCCGGTCAGGCTGGTACAGGCCGCACAATAGCTTTACCAGCGTGGTCTTGCCCGCGCCGTTTACCCCCACCAGCGCCAGCTTCTCCCCGGACGCGATGGTCAGATTAAAATGTTCCAGGACCATCTCCCCGGAAGTGCCGTCCTCCTTCTTATAGGCAAAACTCACATCCTCAAAGACAATTTCGGGAGCCCCCGTTCCCACAGGGCTCTCCTGCCCCGCTTGCCCCATGCTCTTTTCTTCCTCCCCGGAGACCTCCTCCGGAAGCGCCATATAAGCCCGAAAGTAGTCGGTGGCATTGCGGGCGGATTTCAGATCGCCCACCTGGTACAGTATCCCTGTGACAAAACCGGAGAATCCGGTCACAGCCCCAAAGTACAACACAAAATCGCTCACGCCGATCCGCCCTGTGGACACGCTGTAAATCAGGCAGCCATAAGCCGCCACATCCCGTGCCAGACCGATCAGTCCGTTCATGACCTGCTGCCAGTTGTGCAGACGCTGGTATGCCTTCTTGTCCTCTTCCATCTCCCCCACCACCCGGTCCCGGATACTGCCGAGCCAGGAGTGCATGCCGAAGATCCGCACATCTTTGGCCGCCGTCATATTGCCCATGGCGGAGAGGATGTAATTCCAGTGTCTGCCATGCACCGCCTCCCTCTCCCGCATGGAATCCTCAAAACGCAGCCCCTTCTCAATCACCAGAATATTCAGCATGGATAATGCCACCAGCCCCAGAACAATCCAGGGGCTCAGCACACCGAGCACGGTGGAGTACAGTACAAAGCACAGAATATTCTGCAAAATCGCCAGAGTGCCGTCAAAGGTTCTGGTGCTCGCACTCCAGTCTCCGCCTGCCGCTACTCCCAGAGCCTCCTGATAGGCCTTTTTCCCCCACTCGGACTCAGGGATCTCATAGGAAACCCGCAGGCTCTTGAGAAAAAGTTCCGGCATAAGGTAACTGCGCACAGAATTCTGCACAAAATATTTGCCGTTCAGACCGCCCTTCACTCCGTATAATACTGCCGCCATCAACCCCCACAGCCCCAGAACGCGGATCAGCGCTGCCGCCGTGACATGTCCCGCCAGCAGATCCAGCACCAGCTTGGGCAGATAGATGCCCACCAGAGGAACCAGCGCCCCCAGAACCAATTCCAGCGCCCCCAGCAATACCACCCCCGGCGCCCACTTCCAATAAATTCCCAGCCAGAAAAGAATATTGCCGGGAATACTGTGGCGCACTACCCGGCCGCTCTCTGCCTGACCTTTCTGTCCCTTCGTTCTCATCTCACATACCATCTCCTTTTTCCGTATCAGCTCCATCCTGTAGAATCACCTGTATTATAGCATGGTTTTCCGGGCAAAAAAAAATCGTGCACGAATGGTCTGATTCACGCACGAATGGAAATTCCGTTATATTCTGACATCCTGTCCCGCTCCGCGGCTCACTCCGGCGTATCCAGCGGCAGCAGCACCTCCGTGGCAAACACACCGTCCTCGTCCTGCCGGTCCAGATAGCCTTGATACTTTTCCACTACCTGGTCCATCCGCACCAGGCCGTAGCCATGTCCCCGGGCGGATTTCGCGGACAGATATCTGCCGCCCTGCCTCCGCGGCTTCTCTTTGACGGCGTTGATCACATAGATGTAGAGCTGTCCCCGCAATATATCTATGTAAACGCGGATAAAGCGATCCTTCTCTGGAGCAACGCGCATACAGGCCTCAATGGCGTTGTCCAGAAGATTGCCCAGAATCACGCAGAGATCCACTTCGGCAATGGACAGCTGCCGGGGCACCCTGGCCTTGGCCTCCACGGTGATCTGCCGGGCTCTGGCCACCGAGATCTTGCTGTTTAAAACCGCGTCCACCATCACATTGCCGGTCTTGACCACCATGTCCACCGCCTGTAGGTCCTCATCCAGCTGATCCAGATAATCCGCCAGCTCCTCATAGCGCCCCATGGAAAGATACGCCTTCATGGTCTGTATATGGTTACGGTAATCGTGACGCCAGCCTCTCGTCTGGCGGTACATATTCTCCACTTCCTCGCAGTGCTTTTCCATCAGATCCTGCTGATAGGCCGCCATCCTGCGCTCCATCTTTTTACTGATCCGCATGTTTTCCACGCTCCGTTTCTCTCTCTTCCCCTTCTGAGAAATCACCGGAGACTTCCCCCTCTCTTCGAAAGTAGGAGATAAACGCCTTTGTCACCGGTTCATACATCCGGCGGCTCAGGGGGATGCTTTCTCCGCTCTCCAGCAAAATCTCCGTCCGCTCCACCCGATAGATCCGCGCGATACTGCACAGGTAGGAGCGATGACAGCGGACAAAGGGCCTTGGGGACAGCTTCTCACACAGAGCGTTAAAACTCTCCTTCAGCTGAATCTCTTCTGCACACTCCCGATATTGCTCTGACGTCCCCTGGCTCCTTTTTACCCCGCTCCGGGTCTGCTCTGCCACTTCCCGGCCCTGCTCTCTCCCGCTCCGGCTCACCTTGCGTCCCCCTGGCCGCAGATGACATATGGTATAATGCCCTCTGGCCTCCAGATACTCTACCTCCTGCTCGGGGATCTTCACCACGCCCTCCATGCTCTGAAACATCAAAAGCGGCGTCCTGACCGGCTCCTGTAACAGCTTATCCAGGCACTGCCACACCTTTTCCCGGGTGATGGGCTTGAGCAGATACCGGATCGCCTCCACCTCGTACCCTTCCTGGAGATAGTCCGTTATGCCCGTGGTAAATACCAGCTTTACACTGCTGTCCGTCTCCCGGATTCTGCGCGCCGTCTCCATGCCGTTTATGCCCGGCATCTGTATATCCAGAAAGATCATGTCAAAACTCTCTTCCTCCCAGGAAAAGAAAAACTCGGCAGAATGGCGGAAGCGCCGCACATGGAGTTTTACCATGTCCTGCTGCCTCTGCCAGCTCTCTATATGTCGTGTCAGTAAATCCGCATGTGAAGCCTCATCCTCCACAATGGCGATCCTGCCCTGCCGCATCCTCCGTCACTCCAATCCGTTCCAAACCTGCCTCTGCGGTCTGCGGCCGCTGATATTCTTCGGCCTTTCCTACTCATGCTACTATATTTTTGCGAAATTGTCCAGATGCAGACGGCCTCTTTGTCCAGTCATCATATAAAAGCCCCGGTCCCGTACTCTCACGGACCAGGGCTTTCAGATATAATCATTCCCGTTTTGGTACTAACACACACCCTGGGCCAACATGGCGACCACCACTTTCTCGAAGCCCGCAATGTTGGCGCCTGCCACATAGTCGCCCTCCACGCCGTAGCGCTTTGCGGCATCATCAATGTTGTGGTAGATAGTAACCATGATATTCTGGAGTTTGGAGTCCACCTCCTCGAAGGTCCAGGACAGCCTCTCACTGTTCTGGCTCATCTCCAGCGCGGAAGTGGCTACACCGCCCGCATTGGCGGCCTTGCCGCCAACAAACATCACCTTGTTCTGCTGCAGATACTTGGTTGCGTCCAGAGTGGTAGGCATGTTCGCGCCTTCACAGACCGCCGTTACGCCGTTCGCCACCAGCATTTTGGCGTCCTCGATATCCAGCTCATTCTGGGTAGCGCAGGGCAGCGCGATATCGCACTTGACGCTCCAGACACCGTGCTCACCGTTCTTTTTCTCATGATACTCCGCGCTCTTTCTTGCGGCAGCATACTCTGTCAGACGCGCCCTCTTTACTTCCTTGATCTCCTTGAGCAATTCCACATCAATTCCCTCGGGATCATAGATCCAGCCGGTGGAGTCGGAGCAGGTCACCACCTTTGCCCCCATCTGATGCGCTTTCTGGATCGCGTAAATCGCCACATTGCCGGCGCCGGACACACAGACTGTCTTGCCCTCCATAGACTGTCCATGGCATTTCAGCATCTCCTGGGTTAAGTATAACAGACCGTAGCCCGTTGCCTCGGTACGGGCCAGAGAACCGCCATAGGTCAGGCCCTTGCCGGTGAGAACCCCCTCAAAGGTACCGCGGATTCTCTTGTATTGTCCGAACATAAATCCAATCTCTCTTGCGCCGGTTCCGATATCACCGGCGGGGACATCCACATCCGCGCCGATATATTTGCTCAGCTCGGTCATAAAGCTCTGGCAGAATGCCATAATCTCCCTGTCGGACTTGCCCTTCGGATCAAAATCCGAGCCGCCTTTCCCGCCGCCGATGGGAAGCGTAGTCAGGGAATTTTTGAAAATCTGCTCAAAGCCCAGGAACTTGATGATCCCCAAGTTTACGGAAGGATGCAGACGCAGGCCGCCCTTGTAGGGTCCGATCGCGTTGTTGAACTGTACGCGGAATCCTCTGTTCACCTGTACCTGTCCCTTGTCATCCACCCAGGGAACACGGAAGATGAACTGACGGTCAGGCTCGGTGATTCTCTCCAGAATCGCGTTCTTTCTGTAAAGCTCCTCATTGGCGTCAATCACGGGTCTCAATGAGTCCAGAACCTCTGTAACCGCCTGCAAAAATTCCGGCTGGTCCGCATTTTTCTTCTGTACTACTTCCAGTACCTCATCAACATATGACATGTACATGTCCTCCTTTTAATGTATTTTCCCATGTCCTGCAATACAGGAAACAAAAGCAACTTCCTGCACTATTATATCGCTGTTTTTCCAATCAGGCAACATGCTTTATCACGCTGAATTTGAGAAGTTTTCTTGACTTTTTTATACAAATTGCACAAGAAATTATACATGTATACAATTATGCGATTCCGGCAACTCCAAAAATCCCTGACGCCCCGGGAAGAGCCGGGCCGGTACAATGCTCTGACGCGGGAGCCGTCCGCGCGTATCTGTCAGAGATATTTCGTCAGTCGCTCCACATTCTTTTCCTCGAAGGATATCAGCTGCTGGGCCAGCATGGTAGGTTTCTCACCGGCTTCCTCATTGCGATTCAGAATCCGGTTCATATCCATGATCCCCTGGTTACTGTTCTTGATCAGCATCTCCGCTATATGGCTGGTGCTGGTGTTGAGCAGGGTATTGTAGTGAATGGTTCCTGCCAGCATCAGATTCTCCACATGGCTCTCATGATAGGGCTCCGCCTTTGCCTGCAGCAGCTGCGACACTGCCTGATTGTGGATCTCCGAGTATTTCAGAGACTGGCGGGACATCTGCCTGGCCAGGTCCTCATCATAGATCTTGTCGTTGATAATGTCCAGAGCCCGCATGGCCATCTCCGTATTTTTCTGAATTTCCTTATATACCGCAATTTCCTGTGATCTCATCGCAAACCTCCTGTATTACTCGCCGCGCCGCCGCGTGGCGATGGCTCCAAAGGGTAAAGACCTAGTTTTCCGTCTCCGGAAAGAATCCCTTCCTGTACGATAAAAGGATGCTGTCCTGAGACAGCATCCTTCCTCTCCTAGTATATGGCATAACATAAAATCTATACAGAATTATTCCACATATTCTTCTTTCACATAGCCCACCTGGCCGTTGTAGATTACCTTGCACCAGCCATCCGCCCTCTCCAGCAGATCCGCCTGATCTCCGCCTGTGAGGACTCCCATTTTCGCCGCTTCCTGGCTGGGAGCAAGCCGCACATTGATATTGGTACTGGCCGTCACCTGGCCGATGACCTGACTGTTGTCCGCCGTCTCCGCCACTCTTAAAAATTCCGATTTGATATATCCGTCCTTCCCCTCGTACAGAATGTGGGTCCAACCGTTCAGCAGCTGTTCTACGATGGGCACTTCCGTGCCGCCGGACACCTTGCCGATTTTCTCCGCCTGTTCGCTGTCAGAGATGCGGACATTGACGGTGGTAGTGGCAGTTCCGGAAGTAGGCTGCGGCGCTGTCTGCTGCGGCGGCTCTCCCTCTCCGCCGCCCTCCGGGGATGCCGCCTCGCCCTCCGGCGGCGACGGCTCTTCCCCTTCGATATTCTGGGCGGCCAGGGTCTCGCCTGTGGTCTTTTTCACATCCGCCACCAGCTCCTGCACATAGTAGAAGAGGTCCGCGTTGTTCAAAAAGATTTCATTGCATTCCACATTGGTCTGATTGTTCAATTCCACTACATCATCCTGTAGATTCATTTCCCGGATATACTCCAGTTCCGCGTCCGGCACCACCTCGTCCGTGTTCAGATACAGGGTTCCGTCTTCATTGGTGCAGACATAGAAGGTATCCATGCCCGGAACTTCCTCCTCGAACCCCGATACTGTCATATGGAAGTACACATAGGCCAGATAGGAATTTTCTCTGGGGCCCGGCTTGGTATAAATATCAATCAACGGATAGCTTTCCACATATTTCGCCATCTCCGGAATCCGGATTTCCTCTGTCTCCTCCATATAGGTGGAGATGCTTTTGATGGTATCCACGTCCCCTGTGGCAAACGCGTTATAATATGTGGCAATCAGAGAATACAAATCACCGTCCGTGTTCTTCTCCATCGCGGCATCCTTCGGGTCCGCCCCCGGTTCGGGCGTCGGTGACGCTTCCAATGGCATTTCCTCCGAAGTTGGCAGCGGCTGCTGTAATTCGTCCACATTTCCCGCCTTCAAAGCCAGCGTCACGGTGGCCGCCACAGCGACAATCAAAATCACGGGAAATACCAGCTTGCCGTTTCTCACGGCAAAATCCCGGACCTCTCTCAATTGATCCTTTATCATATCTCATATCCTTTCATTCCGGTAAAACAACAGCCAATTGCGAAAACGGGTGTCAAATGCGGGGGCAGGGCTGCCCTGACCTGTCTGTATTGCTCAATTCCTGTTCCAGTATAGAAGCGTTTCGCAATTGTCCGGGTAAAAACAATAGAATCCCCGCAGAGCGTGGATTCTATTGTCAGGAACAAAACACCAACTGTGGTCTCTACGAAAATGCCACATAAAAATAATCAAGGTGATGTAAAGTGCGTCCGACAGGAATCGAACCTGCATTAAAGGCGTCGGAGGCCTTCGTTCTATCCATTAGACTACGGACGCAAATGTTACAAATTTATTACATCACCTTGATCATAGTAACACAAAAAACTCTGTTTGTCTATAACTTTTTGAAGGAAATTTAAAATTTCTCCGAAAACTTCAGATTTTTGAAGTCAGACCGCCGAATTTAAAGAACTTCCTTGATTTTCCCCGTCACGGCATCATAGCGATACGCATAATCAGACAGCACTTCTTCCTCCCGGAGCTGACTTCTGTTGATCTCCGCGATCATCTCACGGGAGTTTGACAGCCTATCCTCAAAAAAATCCCGCCAATCCGCACCAGGCT